>NZ_JACSNC010000002.1:0-324676 GCF_018618955.1 Exiguobacterium sp. s191
GAGACGATGAGGTAGATAGGTCACGGGTGGAAGCATGGCGACATGTGGAGCTGAGTGATACTAATCGGTCGAGGCCTTGTTCTAGCAGATGCTTGTTGATGACTTCAGTTTTGAGGGCGCGAGCCCGATCGTCTGGTGACGATAGCCAAGTGGTCACACCCGTTCCCATGCCGAACACGGAAGTTAAGCACTTGAACGCCGAAAGTAGTTGGGGGCTTCCCCCTGTGAGGATAGGACGTTGCCAGGCATTTAATTTATTCCGCAATAGCTCAGTGGTAGAGCAACCGGCTGTTAACCGGTAGGTCGTAGGTTCAAATCCTACTTGCGGAGCCAATGGCCCGTTGGTCAAGCGGTTAAGACACCGCCCTTTCACGGCGGTAACACGGGTTCGAATCCCGTACGGGTCACCATTATACTTTTTGTGCCGGTGTAGCTCAGCTGGTAGAGCAACTGACTTGTAATCAGTAGGTCGCGGGTTCGACTCCTGTTGCCGGCACTGTTTTTCTCAATTGTATAAGTTTCCTAGACAAACTGGGGGGGTAGCGAAGTGGCTAAACGCGGCGGACTGTAAATCCGCTCCCTCGGGTTCGGCGGTTCGAATCCGCCCCCCCCCACCATGTCGAGCCATTAGCTCAGTTGGTAGAGCATCTGACTTTTAATCAGAGGGTCGCAGGTTCGAATCCTGCATGGCTCATTTCTTGCGGAAGTAGTTCAGTGGTAGAATACGACCTTGCCAAGGTCGGGGTCGCGGGTTCGAATCCCGTCTTCCGCTTTTTCTTTCGGGGCCTTAGCTCAGCTGGGAGAGCGCCTGCCTTGCACGCAGGAGGTCAGCGGTTCGATCCCGCTAGGCTCCACCAATTTTATTTAAAGATCTTAAGCGAGTTTCGTTCGTCTTAAGTTTTTTTTATATGAAATGCCAAGCATAACCAGAGTACGTACGCAAGAACACCGTGATTCCCTTCACGGTGTTTTTTTGTATATTCATGCGTTTTTTTGTTGAGTTGAACCACTTGTTTGTTACCGCTTACAATACATGTAGAAGTGACTATGACATAGGGGGAATATCGTATGAACATCGCGTATATCAGCGTACCGTACCGTTATGGACAAGGAAAGCCAGGCACTGAACATGGACCTGCAGCTGTCGAAAAAGCGGGTCTACTCGCGACACTCGAAGCACGGGGACAAGAAGCAGTACGCTACGGGGAAGCGGCTGTTTTATCCGAGGATGCAGTCCGGGAAGAAGATCCGAAGCTGAAACGTCTTGAAGGCGTCGTCCATACGACGAATGACTTGCATCTGATCGTTCGTGATGCGTTATCGGAGCAACGTTTTCCGTTATTAGTCGGTGGTGATCACAGCATGGCAATCGGAACGATTGCTGGGTTACGTCAGACTGTACCACGTCTTGGCGTCATCTGGTTCGATGCACACGGTGATTTGAATACACCGGAAACATCACCGTCTGGTAACATCCACGGTATGCCGCTCGCTGTAGCCCTTGGGGAAGGACATCAGCGTTTAACGGAAGTCGGAGGAACAGATGTCAAGCTGCAACCGGAACATCTCGTCTTCATCGGATTACGTGACGTTGATCCAGGCGAACAAGAGCTGATTGATCGTCTTGGTATTCGTGTCTATGATATGGAAGCGATCCGAACTCGGGGAATGGACGCGATCATGGAAGAAGCGATTGCCTATTTGAAGGAAACGACGGATGCGTTCTATCTTAGCTTTGATATGGATGGTCTCGACCCATCGCTCGTCGTCGGTACAGGAACACGTGTCGCCGATGGCATTTTCTTAGACGATGCGAAGACGGTGCTCAAGCATTGCGCAACGGCAGAAGACTTCATTGCAGCTGAATTCGTTGAAGTGAATCCGTTGCTTGAAGAAGGAAACGGAACAGCAGAACTTGCGAATGAACTGATCGGAGATCTACTTTTGGCAATGGAAACACATCGCTTAGTAAAATAATGGATAGAACTTGAACTCTTTTCATCGGGGTTCAAGTTTTTTTTGTTACAATTTAAAAGGAGATGAAACATTTATCGGTCGACTTCGTATAAGAGATTGACCGCATAGAGCGGGGGGTATTCAAAGTGGAAGAAACGACACTACGCTTAATTGAGCGAGTGAAACAGGGAGACCGTGATGCATTCGCGGCACTTGTTGATCTATATAAGGAAGGTGCCTTTCTTGTGGCTTTCCGTGTCTTGCGCGATCGAATGGAAGCGGAGGATGCGACACAGGAAGCCTTCATCCGTGTATTTACGAAAATTGATTCGTATAATGCACAATGGAAGTTCCGGACTTGGTTGTACCGAATCGTCACGAACGTATCGATTGACCGATTACGGAAAAAGAAACCTGATTATTCTCTTGATGCTGAGATGTCAGGTACTGAAGGACTGACATTGTATTCACAACTCGAGAGCAAGGACACCTTGCCGGAGGACCAAGTGGTCGATAACGAGCAACGAAACGAAGTCGGGGACGCGATTGCGGCTTTACCAGAAAAATACCGTGTCCCACTCGTCCTGAAATATGTAGAGGATCTTTCGCTAAAGGAAATCAGTGAAATGATCGAATTACCTGTCGCTACTGTCAAAACTAGAATTCATCGTGGACGAGAAGCGCTGAAGAAGCATTTTGCCAAACGATGAGAAGGAGGAACTCACCATGTCACGAGAGCATGTACATGAACGGATCCAGGATTATTTAGACCAAAACCAACCACCTGAGGAATTCGAGCGATTAGAAGCAGAGTTACGAGAAGTAGACGCGATGGACGAGTTCGAAGAGTATCGGCTCCTTGATGCTCGACTGCGTCAACTTCCAGCGCCTAAATTATCGGCAGATTTTACATCCCGCGTGCTGGCACAATTGCCTGAACAGGTGGAGACGCCAAGCGCTGCTTTGCTGCACCAACCGCAACCATCTCGTTTTGGAGGGAAGATGAAGCAGTACCCATTGCTCGCGGCAGCGGCTGTTTTCTTACTCTTGTCGGTCGGTAGCCTAGGTGGTTATATGGCACAAGAAGAACATGACTTATCCTATACGAATGCACCAGGTATCGTCGCTCAAAATGGCGAGGTCGTCGTCCCGAAAGGCGTCACGGTCGATCAAGATCTATATGTCGAAGGTGGGAACGTCCGAATCGAAGGGAAAGTCAATGGCGATGTCATGACCGTTGACGGGAAAGCTTACACGGCGAGTGCTGGTAGCGTGACCGGAGAAATCAAGGAAATTGATCAATTATTCGAACGCGTTTGGTACGGAATCAAGCGTCTATTTCAATAATCAGCTGGGACGAGTCGAACTCGTCCCTTTGTGCTATAATGGAAACTGTTTAAATCAGATGAGTTAGGGGGCACGGTTGGTGAATTACTTCAGCTGGCAACCACTTCAATTTCAATTGTTGAAACTGGGAGAAAACGTACATTGGTACGATTATATTAATGACGTGATTGATATTGCGGTCGTGACGTTCGTCATTTACCGTCTCATGATCATCGTCAAAGGAACAAAAGCAGTCCAGCTCATTAAAGGGATCTCGGTCATTTTGATCAGTTGGTTCTTGAGTGGCTTTTTTGGACTCAAAACATTGCAATTCTTATTGAATCAAATCATCACCTACGGGTTACTGGGGATTATCATTATCTTCCAACCCGAACTAAGGCGTGGACTGGAACACTTAGGACGAACGAGTAAATTCTTCTCACGTAGTGCCATCAGTGATGAAGATGAACAAGTTCGAATCGTCGATGCACTCGTATCGTCTGCTCAGTACATGTCAAAACGGCGTATCGGAGCACTCGTGACGATTGAACGCGAGACAGGACTGAGTGAATACGTGGAGACGGGCATTCCGCTCGGTTCACAAATCACGAGTCAGTTGTTGATCAACTTGTTCATTCCGAATACACCCTTACATGATGGTGCCGTCATCGTCCAGCAAGGCAAGTTAGCAGCAGCCGCTTGTTACTTACCGCTGTCTGAGAGTGCACATATCTCAAAAGAGCTTGGAACACGTCACCGCGCTGCCATCGGTGTCAGTGAGGTGACGGATAGCGTCACGCTCGTCGTCTCGGAAGAAACGGGTGGTGTCTCACTCGCTATCAATGGACGTCTGTACCGGGAACTCGACGAAGAATCCTTACGGACGAAGTTACTTGAGACGATCGTCAAGGCCGAACCGACGAATACTTCCTTCTTGAACTGGATGGGGGCGAAAAAATAATGTTCGAAAAGTGGTTCAATGAACGCTGGTTTTTACGCATCGTTGCCGTCGCCTTAGCCGTCATGTTGTATTTGATGGTCGCAGGTTCGAATACGACGGGAAAAAGTGATGCCGCTAGTCTATTACCGATCGCGGGACAAGGTTCGACGAAATTTGACGTGCCGGTCACGGTCCAGTATGATGAATCGCAGTGGGTCGCCTATAATATTCCAGATAGTATGGAAGTGACCGTCAAAGGGCCGTCGAGTAGCTTGACGATGCTCCGGCTCGTCCAAGATTTTGGATTATCGATTGATTTGAAAGGACTCGACCCTGGCTATCATCGTGTCCGTGTCACAGCAACTGGCTTCGGAAAAGATGTCGAGGTGACACCAAAACAGGAGACGATCGAAGTTTTCCTCGATAAGAAGATTACAAAGGAAGTACCGGTACAAGTCGCCTTACTCAATAAAAACAAAATCGCTGAAGGATATGTCGCTGGGGAAGCGCAGCCGAACCAACAAACTGTTGAAGTCACGGGAGGCGCAGAGAAGTTACAGGCGATTTCAGCGATCCAAGTACCGATCGATGTGACCGGTCGGGCAGAGACGTTCAAAGAGACGTTCAATGCTAAAGCGACTGACACGAACGGGAATACGATCAGTGCATCTTATCAACCGGAACAATTAGAAATCACAGTACCGATCTATAAGGAAAGTAAGACGGTACCGATTAATGTGAAGACAAAAGACAACGTCAAAAAAGGGTATACCGTCGTCAAGATCGTTCCCGTCACGACGGAAGCTCGTCTATATGGAACAAAAGAAGAATTAGAGCGCATCGGTTCCGTCGATACGGAAGCGGTCTCGCTCAAAGGATTGACGAAGACGACGGAAAAAACCGTCAAACTCGTCGAACCGGAAAACGCGACGGCGATGGATCCGACACAGGTCACCGTCAATATCGTCGTCGAAAAAGAAAATGCCAATTCGACGACAGAAACCGTCGAGGATCGAGCGGAGAAAACGATTCCGGGTGTGACGGTCACGTTGAATGGATTCGATGAATCAAAGTATACGATTGATTATAATCAAACGATTGATGTCGTCGTCCGTGGGAAAGAATCTGATTTAGCATCGATTGATGCGACGGATATCAAAGCGGTCATCGACGTGACAGGATTAAAAGAAGGAACGCATGGATTGCCGATCTCGTATCAGACATCAAAAGCCTTTGATGTCCTACGTCCGGATAATATGGATGTCACATTAAAAGCGATTCCCCGGACATCGATTCCGACCAATTAAAACAAATTAGTGAAATGAGGAAATAACACATGGGTAAGTATTTTGGAACTGACGGCGTACGCGGCGTCGCAAACGTAGAATTGACACCGGAACTTGCGTATCGCCTCGGTCGAACAGGTGGTTACGTGTTGACGAAACACGAAAGCACACGACCAAAAGTCTTGATTGGACGCGATACACGTGTATCTGGTCAAATGCTTGAGAATGCACTTATCGCGGGTCTGTTATCAATCGGTGCAGAAGTCATGCGTCTTGGTGTCATCTCGACACCAGGTGTTGCATACCTGACAAAAACGATGGATGCGACAGCTGGAGTCATGATCTCTGCATCGCACAATCCAGTGGAAGATAACGGAATCAAGTTCTTCGGTTCAGACGGCTTTAAGCTCGATGATGCAACAGAACTTGAAATCGAAGCATTGCTCGATGAAGCAGAAGATACATTGCCACGCCCAGCCGGAAAAGAACTCGGCTTCGTTCATGATTACTATGAAGGGGCTCAGAAATATCTCCACATGCTTCGTCAGACATCGGATGAAGATTTCTCAGGTATCCATGTCGCGATCGACGGTGCACATGGGGCGACTTCAAGCCTTGCGCCACGTCTATTCGGTGACTTGGAAGCGGAAGTATCGACGATCGGTACAACTCCGAACGGACTCAACATCAATGATGGTGTCGGTTCGACACACCCAGAACATCTCGCTGCCTTCGTTAAGGAAAAAGGCGCAGATGTTGGTTTGTCGTTTGATGGAGACGGCGACCGCTTGATCGCAGTCGATGAGAACGGTGATATCGTCGATGGCGATAAAATCATGTTCATCTGCGGGAAATACTTGAACGAACTCGGTCGTCTGAAAGACAACACGATCGTTGCGACTGTCATGAGTAACCTCGGTTTCCATAAAACCGTCGAAGAAAACGGGATGACGGCGCTGCAGACAGCGGTCGGTGACCGTTATGTCGTCGAAGAGATGCGTAAAAACGACTACACACTCGGTGGCGAACAGTCTGGTCATATCATCTTCATGGATTACTCAACGACAGGAGACGGCATGTTGTCAGGCGTCCAGTTGTTGCAAATCATGAAGGCGACAGGGAAGAAGTTATCGGAACTCGCAGCTGAGATGCCGATCTTCCCACAACGTCTCGTCAACATCCGTGTTTCCGACAAAAATGGCGCAATGAGCGGTCCTGCCGTGCAAGCGATCATTGCTGAAGTCGAAGCAGAGATGGCGGGGAACGGACGGATCCTCGTTCGTGCGTCAGGAACAGAACCACTCGTTCGTGTCATGGCAGAAGCTCCGACACAAGAAGCATGTGATGCATACGTCGAGCGGATCGCGAACGTCGTTCGTGAGAACTACGCGTTACAAGAAAACTAAGCAGCCCGAAGCAGAGCGATTGCTCTGCTTCTTTTTTTACAATTATTTTAGAAAAACAGCTTGAGATTTTTACAAAATATAGGGATTATACGTATTGATTAGAAAAATATCGGGAATAGTTACAAATACGTTACCTTTCTTGCTTTTTCAGATTAAAGTTCGTATGATGGTGAAGTCGGACAGAAACGGGGTCAGACGGAAACAAGAAGCGCCAGGGCTTTCTTCGTAGGATGAAAGCTGACGAGGTGGAGGTTTATCGAATCATTCGGCGGATGCCTCCCGGTACCAGATCCATACCGTAAATCGTTCTGAAATCGTTCAAGTGATTGGACGGACAAACAGACCGATCGGGATCCTCTCAACAAGAGCCGTTTCCTCTTTAGGGAAATACTTGTAAATGGAGAGATGTAACATGTGCGGAATCGTAGGTATGATCGGACAGGTCAACACGAAGGAAATTTTATTAAAAGGTCTCGAGAAGCTCGAGTACCGCGGCTATGACTCGGCAGGTCTTGCGTTCGTCAACGACGGCGTCCAAGTCCATAAAGAAGTAGGCCGGATTGCTGCGCTACGCGAAGTCGTTCCTGCTGATGCAGACGGCACAGTCGGAATCGGACACACACGCTGGGCAACACACGGTGTCCCAAGCGTACCAAACGCGCACCCGCACCAAAGTGCGTCAGCACGTTTCACACTCGTGCACAACGGCGTCATTGAAAACGATGAGCAGCTAAAAGCAGAATTGAATGTCGATCTCCTCAGCGACACGGATACAGAAGTCATCGTTCAGATGATCGAAAAGAACTTCAACGAGACAGGTGACGTTGCGGAAGCATTCCGTCAAACACTCCGTGTCTTGCACGGTTCGTATGCCCTCGCATTGATCGATGCTGAAAATCCAGACGTCTTATACGTCGCAAAAAACAAATCACCACTTCTCGTTGGTCTCGGTGACGGTACGTTCAACGTCGTCGCGTCAGACGCAATGGCAATGTTACAAGTAACGGATCAATTCATCGAGTTGCATGATGGCGAGATGATCATCTTGACGCGTGATAGCGTCACGATCCAAGATCTCGATGGGAACGTCCAAGAGCGTGAAGCGTACACGGCTGAAATCGATGCATCAGACATCGAAAAAGGAACGTACGCGCACTACATGCTCAAAGAGATGGATGAGCAACCAGCGGTCATTCGTAACATCGTTCAAAAATATCAAAACGAAGCAGGCGACATCACACTCGACCAATCGGTCCGTGATCTCGTACTCGGTCGTGACCGTGTCTATATCATCGGTTGTGGAACAAGCTACCATGCTGGTTTGATCGGAAAACAGTTGATCGAACAAATCGCAGGCATCCCGACAGAAGTTCACATCTCTTCTGAGTTCGGATACAACATGCCATTATTGACAGAGAAACCGCTCTTCCTCTTCCTTTCACAATCAGGTGAAACAGCGGATAGCCGTGCCGTTCTCGTCGAAGCGAAGAAACTCGGTCACCCGGCACTGACGATCACGAACGTTCCAGGATCAACATTGTCACGTGAAGCAAACGCAACATTGCTGCTCCACGCGGGTCCAGAAATCGCTGTTGCTTCAACAAAAGCGTATACAGCTCAAATCGCTGTTCTTGCTGTCCTTGCGTTTGACCTTGCTCAAGCAAAAGGAGTTGCCGTCAACTTCGATCTCATGAAGGAACTCGGTAAAATCTCAAGTGCGATGGAATCAGTCATGTCTCAAAAAGATCGTTTCCAAGAAATCGCGACAGAATACTTGTCTGAGTCACGTAACGCGTTCTTCATCGGTCGTGGACAAGATGCATATGTCGGGATGGAAGGTGCATTAAAACTTAAAGAGATCTCGTATATCCAAGCAGAAGGATACGCGGGTGGAGAGCTCAAGCACGGTCCGATCGCTTTGATCGAAGACAACACACCGGTCATCGCGCTCGTGACACAACCACACGTTCACCTCAACAACCGTGGGAACGTCAAGGAAGTCGTCGCACGTGGTGCCAATGCGTGTGTCATCGCAGCAGAAGGTCTTGAATTGCCGACAGACGCATTCGTCATCCCAGCAGTCGAGCCACTCTTGTCACCGCTCTTGTCTGTCTTGCCACTTCAATTGATCTCATACTACGCGGCACTCGGTCGCGACTGTGACGTCGATAAGCCACGTAACTTGGCGAAGTCGGTAACGGTTGAATAAGGAAACAAATCGACTCCAAATGACAGGCGTGTAAGCGTCTGCCGTTTGGAGTTTTTTATATTAGGAGGAGAACGAGATGAACCGCTGGATCACCGCATTTCCTAAACGATATGAACAGGACGTTCGGGTCGTTAAAGCGTGTTTACCATTTGCATGGACACGCTTATCACCAGGAACAATCAAAGTGAAAGTAGAGCAGGAACACATACAGATTCCGATGCGTTTATACGTGTCAGAAATCGACTCGGAGCGGATCGAGGAACTGACGTCGACACAACAGACGATGTTATATTGTCTCTACACCCGTCACCATGATGGTCATGTTCGTGAGCGTTATCTTCAGCAGTTACTTAAAAACCATCCACACGACGGATGGGTCCTCGCCTATATCATCGAACTTGCTAGTGAATACGTCCGTGACATCGTCGACATCATCGTACCCGCAATCGAGCAATGGGATCCGGAAGTGAAGCGGCGGTTCGTCGAGGATGATCCGGCATACATGAAGCGAATCGAAGACCGGATGATCAGTTACTGGAATGCTTATTATCGGTCAAGTGGCGAACGACGATCCGAAGCGGACTACCCAGGCTTTCGGATTATAGAATCGTTACGGGAGGATGCTTCGGTAGAGGAAGTGTGAAGAGATGAAAAGGAGGGGCGCACTTGATTACGAAATCAAAGGATCTGTACTTAGAAGGACCTGGACCTGCTGTTTTGTTGTTACATAGTTTTACGGGAAGTGCGAATGAGATGCGGGGACTCGCTCGTTTTTTACATACAGCCGGCTATACCTGTTACGCGCCCAATTACGCCGGGCACGGGGAATCGCCGGAGCGCTTGTTTGCGACGACAATCGAAGACGTCTGGCAGTCCGCGCAAGCCGGACTTGCGTTTTTACAAGATCGAGGACACAACGACATCTTTTTGATCGGACAATCACTCGGTGGAGTGATGGCACTTCGATTAGCAGAACAGTCAGGATGTGCCGGACTCGTCTTACTCTCAACGCCGATTCTTGAGCGGACGATTGCGGGACTCGAGCACCGCGTCCGTCGGTATACAGAACGGTATTTTCAGTTTGACGATCGTTCACCGGAGTGGATCGTAGACTTTGTCGACCGTCATTTTCCACGTCCGGAAAAAGACTTACGAGCACTGCAACAGTTCATCCTCGACACGGGAGTCGTCTTGCCGAAGATCACGCAACCCATCGCTCTATTCCTTGGCGCCTTAGATGATGCCGTCTATCATGCAAGTCTCGAGCGAATCGAAACGACAGTGCCGAGCCGAGATCAGAAAAAGGTCCTTCTTCCGAACAGTAAACATCTACTGACACTCGATCGGGATAAACAACGTTTGTTCGAAGAAATCCTTATCTTCTTGAAGACGCATCCGGTAGATTCCTTGAAACCATCATCTGCTGTGCAGTAGGCTAGATAAGTAAGCTAGACGTGAAAGGGGAAGGGATCATGCGAATTTTAGTAGTAGGAGCAAGCGGAACGATTGGGCAGGCAGTCGTCGAACGGTTGAGTGGGCGACATGACATCATTCGTGCCGGGCGAAGTGGAGCGGATGTACAAGTCGATATTACGTCAGAGGCAAGTATTCGAGCGATGTATGAAACAGTCGGTTCTGTTGATGCCGTCATCAGTGCCACAGGTGGCGCTCATTTTGGTCCATTGACGGACTTAACACCGGAGCTTAATCAAATCGGAATCGACAGTAAACTAAAAGGTCAGGTCAATCTCGTCCTACTTGGTTTAGGGTCAGTACGAGACGGGGGAAGCTTTACGCTGACGACTGGCATCATGATGGATGATCCGATTCGCCAAGGCGCATCTGCTGCGCTTGCGAACGGTGGAGTCAAAGCGTTCGTTCATGCAGCAGCGATCGAGATGCCACGAGGCATTCGAATCAATAGCGTCAGTCCGAACGTACTGATCGAGTCGCTCGAGAAGTACGGACCCTTCTTCCGTGGTTTTGAAGCCGTTCCGGCGTCACGTGTCGCGACGGCGTTCGAAAAGAGTGTCGAAGGGGCGCAGACGGGGCAAAATTACGAAGTCTATTAACTAAAAAAGCAGATAGCGAAAATCGCTATCTGCTTTTTTAGAATCCGGATATGACATAACGTTCGATTCCGAATAGTAATAGAGTGATTCCGAGACAAATGAGTAAGTTGCGTACGAACCAACGACCAGTCATCGTCCGGTTCATGATCAGTTTCTCCAGTGTCAGATTGACGAGAAGCACACATAAGAAGATGACGCCAAACCAAATCATCCAGACACATCCTTTCCTTCTTCTTAACGAATCCAACAGCTAAAAAGTTTCACGTCCGTCAGGAGCAGGAAATCATTCAGAAGAACGGGAAGGAAACAAGTAGTCGATTTTACAAGGAGGAGCATGACGATGAAACAAGCGGTCCTAGTGATTGATTTTCAACAGGAACTCGTCGACGGGAACACGGAAGAACGTCCGGTATACTTAAAAGAACAAGTCGCGCATGTCATCGAAGCAGTCGTACTTGAAGCAGACGAACGGAACATCCCGATCGTCTTCATTCGGGATCTGGACGTCGCTGGCGGAACAGGACCTGGGTTTGCAGTTCATGACTCGATTCCCGTTCCAGCGTCCAGTGTCACGTTCGATAAAGCGGCGACGAATTCGTTTCATGGCACCCCCTTGCTTGATTATCTAGGCCAAGCATCGATTGAACATCTGATCGTCTTAGGCTGTAAGACGGAACACTGCATCGATACTGCGGTGCGCAGTGCAACGGTGCATGGTTTTGATGTCACACTCGTCGCCGACGGGCATACGACGAACGGGTCCGATGTCCTGACGCCGGAGCAAATGATCGCCCACCACAATCAAGTCTTGCACGGTCATTATAACGTCGAACATTTTGCGATTGTTCGTCCGTCGACGGAAGATGTCTTCACCCCAACCCACAATGACTACCGGACATGAAGAGGAGAATAAGATGATTGAATTACGAAAAATAACAGCGTCCGATTACGATCGCTACGCGACGCTCGTCCAAGATGAACGTGTCATGCGTTACATCACGGAGCAGGCATTAACAGATACGGAAACGAAACAGCGCTTTGACCGAATCCTTGAGCAACAACAGCACGACCGACTAGGATCGTATCTGATTTATGCCGAAGAGACATGGATTGGAATCGGGCACATGACCCGGAATCAAACGCAACCGTTCGAAGCAGAGCTCGGTTACATGCTACTACCCGATCAGTGGGGACGCGGATACGGCACAGCCATTGCAGAGCGTCTCTTACAGTTAGCGACAGAAGAAGAGTTACAGGTCGTCACGGCGACGATTGATCCAGCACATGAAGCGTCGCGCCGTATTTTGATCGGATTAGGTTTTGAATCGACCTATGTTGGACCGATTGACGGTCTACCAGGTGAAACGCTACAGAAAATATTGGGGACGACAGAATGACGCGAGACGAATGGATTGAACATTTTCAACTCGATGTCGCAGCATGCGCGACTGTCGACGAATCGTATAGTTCTGAAGTCGATCGTCTCGTCCTAACGGATGGTCAGGTCGTTTTCTTGAAGCGCCCGTATACGGCTGAAAAGTGGTACCGGGAACGTGGCTGGATTCATGCACTAGAAGGATCTGTACCCGTGCCGCACATCTTAGCTGAAGCAGCTCCCGGGCAGACGACAGGGGCGTTCGTACTTGCTGCCTTAGCGGGACAGGCACCGATCACGATGACTAAAAAATTGGCGTACGAAATTGGTCGAACGCTCACAATGCTGCATACGTGTACAGGAGAAGCTTACGGCGAGTATACGGAAGATGGATTTTATGCCTATCCGGTTCAGGACTGGCGACGCTTCCGGAATGAAAAACTCGAGGGGTTCATGCCGTTCATCACATCCGAACTTGATCCCGTTTTTTTAGAGAACATCCAAACAGAGTTAGTCAGACGAGAACAGTCGTTACCGGAGCCTTCACGTCCTGTTGCCACACATTGTGACTTCCGCCTAGCAAATTTACTGACGGTAGGTGATCAAGTCACAGGGGTGATCGATTTCGAGACGACCCGCTACGGGGCCGTCGAGATGGACTTCACGAAGATCGTCCGTAATCTCAATACGTTCGGTTCCGCTTACGTCACGGCATTTCAAGAAGGATACGCGACGTTACATCCAGACGTGCCAATCGAGACGTATCTAGCATACTATCGTTTGTGGGAAGCACTCACGGCCGTCGGGTGGTGCATCAAACGTGGACTAGAAGAGCACCGGGTGTTCTTTGAGGAGAACATCATGCTCATCGAGCAGGAATTACAGATGACGAGCATATCGGACGGGTATTGATTCACCCATGTCTTGGAAGAAACCTCTATACTTAGGGAAATGAGGAATATGAGGGGGAAGCGAGATGACAGGGAAACGAATCGGAATCATCGGTGGTGGACTCGCCGGAATCTTTGCGGCACGCCAATTGCAGGCAGCAGGACATGCTGTTGAAATCATCGAAAAAAGCCAGAGCGTCGGGGGGCGAATGGCAACTCGTCGGATTGATGAAGGAACAGCGGATCATGGTGCCGTCTTCTTCACGGTTCGGACGGAAGAGTTGGAACGCGAAGTCGACGAATGGCTTGAGAAGGGATGGGTTCGTAAGTGGTTCGGAACGGATTTTCCACGCTATGTCGCAACGAATGGCATGAATCAACTCGTACAAGCGATTGGTCGAGGGATTCCCGTCCAGTTGAATGAACAGGTCACGCATATTACGGCAACAGAGGACGAACTCGTCACACAAGCGACGGATCATCAAGGTACGTATGATGCGTTACTCGTGACGGCGCCTGTGCCGCAAGCATATGAACTGTTGCAGTCTTCTGATCTGGCGCTCGGAGAGGACGATCATGAGCAGTTGCGCCAAGTGACGTTCGAGCCGACATTCGTGGGTCTGTTTGAAATCAAAGAGCGACTGACGATCGGGGAAGTCGGCCTACAAGACGAACAACTCATCGATGGGATGTTAAAACTCGTCAATAATGCCGAGAAGCAGATTTCGAAGACGACACTCTTGAGCGTCTATATGACAGCTCGCTTCAGTGAAGACTGGTACGAGCGTCCGGAAGAAGAGACACTCGCTGAAGTCGAGCGGCTGTTACAACAGCAACTCGGACCGGTGACGATTGTTTCGCGTCAGCTCAAACGTTGGCGTTACGCTCAGGCACGCGCGGTTTACCGGACACCGCATTTGAAACTAGCGGCACATCCGCTCTGGCTTGCCGGGGATGCGTTCCTTGAAGCCGATGATGCGTCAGGGCGGACGCGCGTCGAGAGTGCTGTTATTTCCGGATTACGCGTCGCAGAGGCGATTGATACCCACTTACGTCAGACGGTGACAGCGACGGAATGAACGACAACATGCACTTCTTTTCTGAATCGAGAAGAAGCGCATGTTTTTTTGTTACTCATGATCATTCCCCTGGAAGTGTTGCTCACTCCAGGCTGCCATTTGGTCAAGAATCGGTAAAAAACTATGTCCGGCATCCGTCAGGGAATACTCAACGCGAGGAGGAACTTCGCCAAAGACGTGTCGTTGAATCAAACCATCCGCCTCGAGCTCGCGAAGCTGACGCGTTAATGTTCCTTTAGAGATGCCTGTTAATTGTTGCAGTTCATGAAAACGATGCGTCCCGTGTGTCAGGTGCCAGAGCAAGATGATTTTCCATTTGCCAGCGACCATCTGTTGGACCCGAGTGACTGGACAAGCCGTCCGTTGATTAGTCGTTGAATCGAATACAGTCACGTTCATCCTCTCCCATTGGTTCGTTTTGAGGGACCTAGTTTCAGATAAGTGCCTACTTTTTTTAGTGTATCACCTGGCGTATCATGAAGAACAACATCAAACTTCAAAGGAGTGGTTTCATCATGAAATGGTTAATTACAGGAGCAACCGGAAAATTAGGTGCGCGCATCGTGCAACATCTCAGTGAACAAGTCGGTAACGAACAGGTAGCGGTTAGTGTCCGTGACGTTGAAAAAGCAGCGTCGCTTGCAGCGCAAGGAATCGACGTCCGGCATGGTGATTTCGATCAGCCGGAAACACTCGGACACGCGTTTCAAGGTATCGATCGTCTGCTGATCATCTCGACGGACGGTGAAGAAGCAACACGGATTCGGCAACATCAAGCCGCTGTCACGGCAGCACAAGCGGCAGGCGTCAAGCTGATCGGCTATACGAGTATCGCCAATGCGGCACACAGTACGAACGGACTTGCGCGAACACATCGGGTCACAGAAGAAGCGATTCAAGCGACAGGTATCCCGTATGTCTTTTTCCGCAACAACTGGTATCTCGAAAATGAACTCGGAACGATGGATGCCGTTTCACAAGGCGCAGACTGGTTAACGGCAGCAGGTGAAGGCAAAGTCGGATGGGCGTTACAAGATGAGTATGCGCAGGCGATTGCGACGGGGCTGACGCTTGAACATCCAAAAGCGATCTATGAACTCTCTGGACCATTGCATACACAAGCAGAACTCGCGACTGCAGTCGGAACAGTGCTTAACCGATCGGTCGCTGTAGATGAAGTAGATGGCGCGACCTATGGCGAGCGGATGCAAGCAGCTGGCTTACCTGACTTCTTGATTCCAATGTTGACGGGTATCCAGGCAGATATCGCAGCCGGAACTCTGGCAGTGGAAAGTACTGATTTTAAAGAATTACTCGGTCGTCCTGTGACGACGCTAGAAGAGGGAGTCCGTCTCCTTTTGAAAAGATAAGTTCATCTGAACGTTTTTAGGATGAACGAGTAGGGTAAACCCCTTTTAGAAGCAATTAAAGGAGGAGCCCTACCATGAAACTGTCATCCTATCGTGTTAAGGAAGGCGAGCAAGTCTCGTTTTCGAATTACCCGACATCAGAAAAACATGAGATTTCGGAAGCGGAATTGCGAGAGAAGCGGATTCCCAAAAGTGTCGAGACGTTACAAGAGTTACACTGGCGTTTGCATGCTGAAGAAAAGAACGGTGTCCTCGTCATCCTGCAAGCGATTGATGCAGCGGGGAAGGATGAGGCGATCAGCTACATCTTTTCCAACTTGAACGCACAAGGACTTCGGACGATTTCCGTTAAAAAACCGTCGGATACGGAGCAAAAACATGATTATCTATGGCGGATCCACGAAGGACTACCGGAAAAAGGGGAAGTCGGCATCTTGAACCGTTCCTATTATGAGGAAGTCATTGCGCCACGAATCCATGATTTGCTCGAAGAGGAAGAAAAGCCGGATGACGGAGATGTCTGGCAGATGCGCTATCGCCAAATCAATGACTTTGAACGCTATCTCGTCGAGAACGGCTTCCGGGTCGTCAAGTTTTTATTCCATGTCTCAAAAGAGGAGCAACGGCAACGATTGTTGACTCGTCTGAAGGATCCAACGAAAAACTTCGAATTCTCGTTCAGTGATATTGAAGAACGCAAGCACTGGGACGAATACCATGAGATTTTTGCTGAGCTTGTCTCGGCGACATCGACATCGTATGCACCGTGGTACATCTTGCCGGCAAATGACGAATGGTATTCCCGCTATATCGTCACTGAAGTCATGAATGATGTTTTGAAGGAAATTGATCCGCAATATCCGAAGTTATCGGAAGAGGATCAGGAACAACTAGATGAAGCGATTAAACGATTGGAAAACGAATGAACAAAAATGCCACCGATGAACGTCATCGGTGGCATTTTTGAGTTAGAGTCCAGGTAAAATCCCTGTGAATAGACTTAAGAGGAAGACTGTAGCGAGCGCTGTTAAACCAGCGATAAAGCCACCGCCCGTCCAAGCAAGAAGTGTTTGGGGAATCGTCAATTTACCAAACCGGTTGACGACCCAAAAACCTGAATCATTGGGTAAGGAAAGTCCAATTCCACCAGCACAAATCGCTAGACCGAGAAGAATCGGAGAGACACCTAATTCTCCGACCATCGGACCGAGAATACTCGATGTCGTTACGAGGGCGACCGTCGCTGATCCAAGTGACGCCCGGAGGATCTGCGAAAAGATGAATGCCAGTAAGAGAACCGGGATGCTCCAGTTTTGCATCGTCGTAATGAGGTGATCCCCGATGCCACTATTATTGATGACGGCACCGAAGGCACCGCCGGCTCCGGTAATCAAGATGATGATTCCGGCTGAACTGATTGCTTCCGAGTATAAGCGTGCATTTGGGATTGCGATGTATGGGCGTAATAAGATGACAGCAGCAAAGACACTAATCAATAAGGCAACGTTTTTCTCACCGATGAAGCCAAAGAACGTTGCAATCGAAGTTCCGGGAAATAGCAGTTGAGAGACCGTATTCAATAAGATCAAGACGATGGGTAAAGCTAACATGAAGAAGCTAAGCCCTGTGCCGATTTCTTTCTTTGGTAAATCCGCTGGGTCGATCGATAGTTCTTCGATGTCGCCAGAATGCTTAATTCGTTTTCCGATGAACATACCGTACAGGTAACCACCAACGAGAGTAGCTGGAATGGCGACGATGATCCCATACAGAATAAAGAAGCCGAGCTCTGATCCTGTATTTTCTGCGACGACGAGTGGTCCAGGTGTCGGGGCGATCATGTTATGCGAGACGATTAGACCGACCCCGAGTGCCGTAACGAAACTGACGACGGAGATACCTGTTTTAGAAGAGAGCGAACGAATCAATCCACTTAAGATGACGAAAGCTGCATCAAAAAAGACAGGAATGGAAACCGCTGTTCCAGTTAGGGCGAGTCCGGCAGAGGATTTTTTAGGTCCGAACACATTCAAGACAGCTTGGGCAATCTTTTCGACAGCACCCGATGCACCAAGAAATTGACCAAAGATGACACCAAGACCAATCAGGATACCGACACCCGCAAGTGTGTTCCCGAAACCAGTCGTGACGACGGATGCGACTTCTTTGACAGGCATCCCGATGGCTAAAGCCGTCAAGATGGAGATCGCTACAAGTGCCAGAAACGGTTCGATTTTAAGCTTTAGGATGGAAAAGAACAGTAGAGCTAGAGACAGAATAAAAATGACGACCAATAAATTACCCGTAACCATCAAGATCTCTCCTTCATATCATGAATTCCACTGAGGTGATGACCTACCTCTTGTATCCGCTTACAAAATTATCAAGCGTGAAGTAGTTCTGCGACTTCTTTTAGCGTCGTCTTCGAACCGACATTCCCTGGGAAGATGACGTATGTCAGTCCGGGGAACTTACTTTCGGCTCCTGTTTTCCAAACCGGGATACCGGGTTTGACTTGACCGGCAACAGTTGCTCGTTTGACTTTCAGACCAGTCGTCCCGATATCACTTGACGTGATTCCACCTTTAGCAATGATGTAGCTTGGACGTACATGCAGACGGCTGACGATGCTCGTCACAGCATCAGAAATTTTAACGGATAGCTTTAATTCATTCTCTTGTTGATTCTCTCCTAGGTCGAGACGTTCTCGTCTCGTATAGACGGCAACTGTCTGTCCAGATGCAATCAATCGTTCCGTCGTCGTGATGATTCGATTAATTTCTTGTTCGAATTGATCGGGAGACAGGACAAGATGGACATCAAACTCAATGAAATGAATGAAGTCACACGTTTTTAATTCGGCTAGTTGCTCTGTCGTTTTTTGGACATGTGATCCAATCATGATTAAACCGCCAGGCGTCGTATCGGACACGAGTTCTTCTTTTGTCAGGAGGGGACGCTGATCGATTCCACCGATGACTTTCGTAAAAGCTGCGGCCGTCCGGAATAAAAATCGTTTTCCTGCGTTCATTGCGCGAATCAAAGCAATCGTCGCGACTTTGACATCAAGGTAATCTGTCGCATTGATGATGATTTTATTGAAATCTTGAGCGTTCATCAGTTGTGCCACGAGTGCGTCAAGACGGACCTGCCGTAAATCATCCAGTGATAAGGAGATGATGGTGTCAGCTGGGAAAGCCCCATCCGATTTTTCTTCTGCCCATTCCCCAAGGTGTGAAGCGGAATAACCGAACGTCCGGTCCTTTGCGAACTCTGTTTGCCCTGCTGGTACGAGTGTGTCGTCTTCAAGCACATAATGGACATCGTTGATCGTAAAACGACCACCTTCTTGGAAGAATGGCATCAGGATTTCACCGTCAAAGTGACCACTGGACTGTTGTTCGAGGGTTTGGCGTAAGACGTCCGTTTCGAGCGGATAATGTCCACGAAGTGTCGAATCACCACGACTAATTAAAATAAACGGCTGATTTCGTTGATCGGAAACGGCTTGGACGGTAGCCGCGATGTCTTCATGGACTTGTCGTGTTTCTTCACGCGTAAATCCACGAGAATTCGTCAAAATAAAAAACATCGACTGGTCTTCGCTAAATCCGGCCTCGATACTTTCGCTCGTCCAGTCAGTATAGACAGACACGCCATGGACGGTCTGCACACCTGTTGGATCATCATCGAGGACGATGATTTTATGAGGAAACTGATGTAAGGCTTCAACTAACAATTCATCTACTACTGTTGCATTCGGTAGGGATGGTAATTGGTTGAGTGTCGTTTTACTTGGTAATGTCGGGAATGTCGAAATCATCGTTTACACCTTCCTTACTTCAACATGTGCTAATTTTTCGTAGTACTGAATGATGCCGCCGTGATCATCCGCAGCTTTTCCATCAATTTTCAATGCATGGAAAATCTCAACGAGTTGGCTAGAGAGGGGTAAAGGAACACCGATCTCATGCGCGGTTTCCATGACGTTCGTCATATCTTTTAAGTTGATATCGATGCGTCCACCGGCAACGAAGTTTCGCTCTAGAATCAACGGTACTTTCGCATCGAGCACGGCACTACCCGCAAGACCACCGCGAATGGCTTGATACATCTTCTCTACATCGATGCCAGCTTTTGCGGCAAGCGTCAATGCCTCGGACATGGCAGCGATATTTAAATTGACGATGATTTGATTGGCAAGTTTAGCCGTGACACCGCTCCCGTTTTTGCCGACGAGCGTGACGCTTGCACCGATGACTTCTAGGAGTGGTCGGACGGTTTCAAAGACGTCGTCTTTCCCACCGACCATGATGGAAAGCGTCCCGTCGATTGCTTTCGGTTCTCCACCACTGACGGGTGCGTCGAGCATCTCGACTCCGCGTAGTGTTGCTTGTTGTGCAATCTCGACCGAGGCGACGGGGGAAATCGAACTCATATCAATCAAGATCGTTCCAGCTGTAGCCGTTTGTAAGAGACCGTTTTCTCCAAGGACGACTTGCTCGACGTGATGCGAAGCCGGTAGCATCGTGATGATGACATCACACGTCGCTCCCATATCAGCAGGTGTTCCGAATGCCGCACCCGCTTGAACGAGTGTCTCGACACTTTCCGTATTTAAATCATTCACCGTGACGTCATAACCGGCTTTTAGTATATTCAAGGCCATCGGTTTTCCCATGATGCCTAAACCAATAAATCCAACGCGTGTGTTCATCTAATCAAACTCCTTTTCATAAAAAGATAGCGCTTTCATAAAGTCTTTAACCGAATTGTACACACTAAATTCATTTTTGTATACAATTTATTTAAAAATGTATACAAAAATATGTCTCTTTCCAATTCCCAATATTAAACTTATACTTTGAACTAGAAGAAATTCGAATGTAGGAGACGATGTCTGTGGGGAAGAAAACGACGCAATTAGCATATGTTCAGGCATATGAATACATCCGGGATCGCATCTTAAACGGAGAACTGGAACGTGGAACGAAGTTAGTCGAAGAGCGTCTAGCTGAGGAAATGGGAATTAGCCGTACTCCCGTCAGAGATTCGATTCGAAAACTGGAGCAAGAAGGATTGATTAAGCAAAAACGTGTCGTCAATCCGAGCGACATGGATTTGCGACACATCTTTCAAGTCCGAATGTTGCTTGAGGGCTTTGCAGCCAGTCATTGTGCGACATATATGCGAGAAGCCGATTTAGAAAAGTTGAAGCAGTGTGTCGAAATCGGTAGAACGGGAGAACTCGAAGAAGTGATGGCGGCGAACAAGGAATTTCACGATGTGATCGTCGGGGCAACGAACAACCCGGTGATGATTGATATCATTGATCGGATGCAATCCATCATCTATCTATTCCGTAAGACCGTTGTCCACCATAAACGACCACTCTTGATTGAAGAACATGATGAGATCTATCAAGCGATTTTAAATCATCAACCAGAAGAAGCGGAGCGATTGATGAAAGCGCATCTTCAACTGGATTTAGAATTTTGTTTGAACTGGATGAAAGGATGAACGAGGTTGATATCGTTCATCCTTTTTTACATCTTGACGCGTTCTCAGGACAAATGTCCTGTTCAAATCAGAAGGACTCTCGTTAAATGAAAGTATCATGGAACAAGAGAGGAGTATGCACATGCGTGGTGTCTTATTTGCGATTGCGGGTGGCTTTTTCTTAACGCTTCAAAGTGTCGCTAATGCTAGGATCAGTCAAACGATCGGGACGTGGCAAGCGGCAACGATCACTCAGATGACCGGGTTCATCGTTGCGATCCTCTTAGCGATCGTCTTACGGGATCGTAGTTTTTCAGCGATGCGCCGTGTCAAACCGCTTTATCTGGCAGGGGGTGCCTTTGCAGCGATCATATTATTCAGCAACATGACAGCTGTTCACCGGATGGGCGTAACTTTGACGATTTCGCTCTTTTTACTGGCGCAATTAGCACTGGCACTCTGGATTGACGGAAGAGGCTGGTTCGGCGTCATGAAACGTCGACTGCGGGGACCGCAGATCATCGGCATCTTGATGATGGTCGCAGGCATCTTCATCTTAAAGAGCTAAGGAGGAGAAGAAGTGACGGACATTGTGAGCTATTTGGAACGGTATCAGTTAACGCATGTCTTTGACGCATCGTTACGCAAGGCGATGCACATTCAGACGTTCGCACCGGGTGAGGCTTTATGCCGACAAGGTGATGTTGCGCATGAACTCTACCTGCTCGTCGAAGGAAAATTGAAGATCACGCATATGTCGGCAACGGGGAAACGTCTCGTGTTGTCCTTCAAGCATCCGTTTGATCTCGTCGGCGATATTGAGTTCGTCCGAAAGATTGATTTGATGAACACGGTCGAGGCAGTGACACCAGTGACCGTCTTACGCGTTGCCTATCCGGATTTGGAAGAAGCACGTGTCCATCATCCTGCCTTTTTATTATTTTTACTCGAGACGATCACGAAAAAGTTTGAATTAAAATCGCATACGCTCAGCTTCAATCTGTTGTACCCGGTTGAAGTTCGGCTAGCCAGTTATTTGTTGTCGATGACACCTAATACGGATGCTTTTGCGAGTAAGGAACTCGTCGATGCGGCAGATTTGATCGGAACGAGCTATCGTCATGTCAATCGTGTCTTACGCCAGTTCGTCGACGATGGGTTGATTCGCCGGACACAGCATACGATTGAGATCATTGATCGAGACGGATTGATGGAACGAGTCGGAGAAAGCATTTACGAATGAAGGAGGTGCGACATGGTTACGGGAATCATCCTTGCCCTTTGTGGGGGCATGCTCGTCTGTATTCAAAATACGTTTAACGCAAAAGTCAAAGAACACGTCGGTGCTTGGGCGACGACAACGCTAGTCCTTGGACTCGGGTTCCTCGCTTCACTGACGATTGGTTTGATCGTCGAAGGATCACAACTGTTTGCACTAAAAGAGGCACAAACCTGGTTTTGGTTCAGCGGAATCATTGGTGTTGGTGTCGTCCTCTGTGTGACACAAGGCGTTCAACAACTCGGACCGAGTCGAGCGATTTCGATCGTCATGGTATCGCAAATCCTGTTTGCCTTGCTCTGGGATACGCTCGGCTGGTTTGGTTTACAGACCGTTCCGTTTACGTGGACGAAAGCACTCGGTGTCCTATTGATTGGTGGCGGCGTGCTATTATTTCAACTGGGCGGGAAAACAACGACTGTACAACACGTACGAAAAGGAGCTTGACTATGTTTTACACGACGGTATTATTCGATATTGACCATACATTACTCGATTTTGAAGCGACGGAACGGATTGCCTTTCGCCGCCTGCTCGAGCAACAAGAGTTGCAGTGGACGCCGGAGCGAGAAGCGCGCTATAAAACACTCAATCAAGCACTTTGGAAAGCACTCGAACGAGGTGAGGTGACACGCGAGGAAGTCATTCACTCACGGTTCGTGACGTTCTTCGCGGAAGAAGGAAGGACGGTCGACGGACGAGAAGTTGACGAAACGTATCGCGGATATCTCGCACAAGGAACAGAATTGATTCCGGGTGCGACGGCGCTACTTGAGCAGCTAACCGGAAACGTCACGATGTATGTCGTCACGAACGGTATTTCGAAGACGCAACGCGCACGGCTCGATGGCGCTGGATTAACGGATTTCTTTGAAGCGATTTTCGTTTCAGAGGAGACGGGTTTTCAAAAGCCGATGGCAGGATTCTTCAATCATGTGTTTGCGCGAATTCCGCAATTCGACCCGGCGCGAACGATCATCGTCGGGGATTCCTTGTCAGCTGATATCGCAGGTGGCAATCAAGCCGGTATCGCAACATGTTGGTTTAATCCAGAAGGAAAATCAGCGACGGATATCAAGCCGACGTTTACGATTACGTCGTTAGCCGAACTACCTGCGGTGCTTGAAAACGCAGCAGTCCTTCAACAATGAATCAAACCAACCGATAGGAAAGAGAAGGAAAGGGGGCGATCACTGTGCAACGATGTGATCAACAGACGCTGGAGGCAACTCCCGTCTAACTAAAAGGGGAAATGAACATGATTCAACTTGTACCGGTAACAGCAGAAAACTGGGAAGCGTGTTGTGAGCTAGCACTGACAGTAGAACAGCAAGACTTCATGGAAGCGAATGTCTACTCGATCGCCGCAAGCGAAGTTCGAACCGAGCCTTGTCCTTCGGGCGATCATTGCAGGTGAAGCCGTCGTTGGTTTTGTGATGTACAACACGGAGCTAGAAGAACTCAACGGCTACTGGATTTACCGCATCATGATTGATCAAGCGCAGCAAGGGAACGGAATCGGACGATTGGCGATGCAAGCCGTAATTGACGAGATGCGCGTGTTACCTGCAGCGAAACGAATCGTCGTCGGCTATCGGCCGGATAATCAGGCGGCACACCGTCTGTATGCAAGTCTCGGCTTCATCGACCACGGGGATCGATTCGGTCGGGAAATGGCGGTGCGATTAGATATTTGAAGGATGGAAGGACTCTTGAAACGCAAGAGTCCTTTTTTTTTTGGATATTTTTTGAAACTTTTCTCGGCTCATCATGCTCTAATTAGTAAAGGGAGGGAACACGATGGACTTACGAAACGAGCACACGACACTCGTCCGCCGTGCAATGAAGCACGATGAAGCGGCATTTGAGCAATTGGTGCTCCTACATAGCGAACAACTCTACCGAACAGCGTATCTATATGTTAAGAACGAACACGATGCCTTAGACGTCGTACAAGAGACAGTTTATAAAGCGTTCATCTCGATCGAACAAGTGAAGGAACCAAAACATTTCGTGACATGGATCACGAAAATCCTGATCCGCAATTGTTATCGCGTGCTTGAGAAACAACAACCAACCGATGACATCTTACTTCATGTTCCGGTGCAGGAAGACCAATCGCGAGACGAACATCTTGATCTCGTGCACGCTTTATCGCATCTGCGAAAAGAATACCGGGATGTCTTAGTTCTTTTCTATTTTCATGATATTCCGATGAAAGAGATCGCAAGCTTCATCGGCATTACCCTCAATACGGTCAAGACATACTTAAAGCGAGGACGCGAAGAATTGAAGATACAGTTAGGAGGAATGGATTATGGAGCAGCACGATCTACGAAATGACTATGAAAAAATTCCTGTCCCAACGAACGCCTTACAAGACCGGATTCGTCAAGGCATCACGCAAGGCGTAGCGGAAAGAAAACAACAACGTCCTCGTCGGAAACAGTACGTCGCCATTGCGGGTCTTGCCGCCTCGCTATTTGTGACGACGTTCATCGTTCCACCGTTTGCTTCCGCGATGTCGCATGTTCCATTGATTGGTGGATTGTATCGTCCCTTTACAGAACAGGGTACAGTCGGTACGGAAATCGAGAAGAAACAACTTGCAACAGCAATTGATCAGACGGTAACCGATCAAGGCATTACGATCAAGGTCGTCGACGCCTACTATGATGGTACGACGATCGGGATGAACCTGACGGCAACTGGTGTACCAGACGTCAACGAAACGAAACGAGCGGCGTTTTATGAAGTGTTCAAAGGTGATAAACGATTCGAAGGTACTGAAAATCAAGAACTGGCATATTTCAAACAGGACGGTAAGGTATGGAAAGCCCGAATTGAATATGATGTCGGCTTACAGAAATTAAGTGATTCCATGCAGGTACCACTCGTGATTTCGGAAATGTTTGGTCTAGACGGGAACTGGCAATTCGAGGTTCCGGTCAAACGATTGCAAGCGATTGAACAGACGTTTAATACGACGGTAAAAAATCCTGATTATGCGGTCGATGTCACGTTAAAACGGATGACAAAAGGACAGGCAAGTACGACGTTTGATTATACAGTGGTTTATCCGAAGTCGGATCGGTATTGGCTAGAACTGGCTCTATTTGATGATAAAGGGAATGAAATCATCAAAAACTGGTCAGTCGGAACATCGTTAGTAAGTGGTTCGGTCAGCGGGTCGCAACGAACGGATGTCTCGCGGATTCGATTCGGAAATTATATCATTCCATCCGGGTCCTATAAGTTGCATCCTTCTTTACGTCTTTCACCGAAGACACATTGGCTGTCATTAAAGAAGACGTCTTTCCCTTATACGCAACAAGATGCGCATCATCCGCTGAAGATGACGATTCAACAGGTAGAGACGTCCGGTTCTCACGTACAAGTCGATTTCTTGACGAACTCGGATCAAAAAAATTCAGAGATCAAGTTGGATGTTGAAAACAGTATGTTCCTGATTCAAGGAAACGAACCACCGGATGGTCGTGAAATCAAACCGACTGTTGAAGTCATCGATGCGAAACAAAAGTTACTTCGGGCGACGTTCACGTTATCAGCGTCACAAATCGATGCAATCGATGACTTCTATCTACAAACGGGCTATTCCAACACCGTGACGAATACACCAATCGACTTGAAACCGATTCCGTTCACCGTCGATTAAACAGGAGACTCCTGACATGCTGTCGAACTAGAATCAGCATGTGAGCAACAAAGGAGTCTGATGAGATGGAAGTACGTCAAATGACAGTGGACGATTATCCAGAAGTCGTTCGGATCTACGAACAAGGAATAAAGACGGAGAATGCGACGTTTCGCACGGAAGCATTACCGTACGAAGAATGGACGAAGCATCACCACGCACACAGTCGTCTCGTTGCGATGGAAGACGAGCAACTGCTCGGCTGGGTCGCGTTAAGTCCATTCTCTTCGATTCCGGCATACGCCGGTGTCGCTGAAATCAGCCTCTATATCGCGGAAGAAGCACGCGGCAAAGGTGTCGGCACACGCTTGATGGATGACGTCATTCAAGCAAGTGAAGCAGCTGGAATCTGGACGTTGCAATCGCAAATTTTTCCGGAAAATCAAGCGAGTCTACGCCTTCATGAACGATTTAATTTTCGGGAAGTCGGTCGCCGGGAGCGAATTGGTCGGCTCGGAGGCAGATGGCGCGATACGGTATTGCTCGAGCGACGCAGCACATATCTCTAAAATTCGGCAAGTGGACACAATGTTCCCTTGCCTTCTTTGTGTTGAAAGCAAGGGATAATGGGAAAAGACAGACAGACAGCAGAAGAAGGGGGAGGGATCACGATGGATGATTTTTTTGGTGAAGGACTGGAGACCAATCAACAAAAACGGAAACGCAAACTGGAGGAAATCTTTGATCAGTCGTTTGAATCGGAGCGACGGGATTTCAATCAATCGCTGGAGCAGGACGTGACGGTTGCCCTGATCGGAGATGTCAATGCGGGAAAATCTTCGACCTTGAACGCGATTCTTGGTCGTGAAGTCGCAACGGTCGGGGCGCGCCCGGGTGAAACGGTCCGGATTGATCAAGTAAGGCAGCATCCGGAAGATAAAGTCATCTTCGTCGATACACCAGGATTGAATGATGCCAATACACAGAACTCGGAAGCGACGTGGACGTACTATAAAAGTGCCGATGTCATCCTTTACTTTTTAAATGCGGCAGGTACCGTCTTATCTGAGACAGAGACGAAAAACTTCCGTAAGATTTATCAACATAACCAAAATGTCTTGATCGTCGTTACGAAGATGGATGCGACGGATGATGTCGACACGATCGTTCAGCATATTGCAGAAAAACTACCAGGACCCAAAATCATTCCCGTATCAGCACGAGAAGGAACGAACATTGATCGGCTCCGTCGGGAGGTCCTCGATATCTTAAAAAAGTTCGACAAGGATAATGTGTTCGTTCGTCAGATGGATCCGACCGTTCGTGGCAAGATCGCCAACAACTGGATTGTGGGTGCCGGAACAGCCGCTGGTGCGATCGGTGCCGTCCCGTTCCCGGGAGCTGATATCATTCCATTGACTTCAATTCAAATCGGCTTGATGCTCAAGCTATCGAATCTGTACGAACGACAGTTATCCAAAGAGAGTGCGAAGGAGTTGCTTGTCGTGACAATCGTCGGAAACTCCGGAAAAACCGCATTTCGGCAAATAGCGAAGCTCGTTCCGGGGTATGGTGCCGTCATTGCCGCGGGCGTCGCTTCGACCGCTACTCTTGCACTCGGATATGGAACGAAATACGTCTATGAGAATAAGCTCGAGCTGACACCCGAACAACTAATGGGGTTTGTGAAACGATTCAGGAAGAAGGCGGAGGAGTCGTCAGAAGAGACAAACGAGTAATCTCCCTGTTATTCTATACAGCAACAAAGGGGGAGAACATATGACACGATTACTCGAAGAAATCAAACAGTATCAATCGGAATTCCGACAAAAGGCACCTGCTGAGAAACAACGATTGATGGCGGAAGCGACAGCTGAGCTGGCTGCTTCTGGTATCGCAAAAGGTTTAGGTGTCGGTGATACGATTCCACACTTTACGTTACCCGATGTATCCGGCAAGCCTGTGGCGATCGAGACATTACTCGAGCAAGGTCCTGTCATCTTGACGTTCTACCGGGGTGGCTGGTGTCCATACTGCAATCTCGAGCTTCGCGCGTATGAACGGGAAATCGACCGTATTCGTGCTCAGGGAGCGACTGTCGTTGCAATCAGTCCGGAGACACCTGAATTTGCTGAGCAGACAGCAAACAAGAATGCGTTAAGTTTCCCTGTCTTAAGTGACGTTGATTTACATGTATCCCGTCAATTTGATTTGGTGTTCGACCTGCCAGATTATTTGATTGAAATTTACAAAGCATCGGGACTTGATGTAGCGAAGCACAACGGAAATGAGGATTGGCAGTTACCGAAACCGGCGACGTTCATCATTGATACGGACGGTGTGATTCGTTTCGCAGAAGTACCATCGGATTATACAAAACGCGTTGATCCGCAGATGATCATCGATTATCTCGAACAGTAAAAGAGCCAGTCAAATATACGAAAACCAACTCCTAGGGACGCACTAAGAGTTGGTTTTTTTATGATTCAATCTGTTTTATTTGGATAATATAGACATAAAAATGGGTATAAAGAGGTAACCAAACGTATAGATGGAGGTGAAGCGTCGCTCCTAGTCTATCGGGAGTCCGCGTCGATATGTATGCCATTCAACCAATTTTCAAAGAACGAATTTGGGGCGGTCGACGTTTAGAAGCGTTGTTTCAGTTTGAGTTACCAGAAGGACAAATTGGAGAATGTTGGACAGCATCTGCTCACGCGAGTGGGCGGACGTACTTCTTAGATGGACCTGATCAGGGGAAGACGCTAGATGAATTATGGCAAACGAAACGGACAGAACTATTCGGTGATTATCTGCTGGATGCCTTTCCGCTTCATGTAAAATTTCTGGACTCGTCCGCCTACTTATCCGTTCAAGTCCATCCGAACGATGAGGAGGCACGACGGCTAGAAGGAGAACCATACGGCAAGAATGAGTGCTGGTATATCTTAGAGGCTGCACCAGAGGCAGAAATCATTCTTGGTCACAATCTACAATCACGAGATGCCCTGTTTCGGTGCGCTCAAGAAAAGGACTGGGAGACGTCACTTCGGCATCAAAAAGTTAAACCTGGCGAATTCTATTACATTCCGAGTGGTACAATCCACGCTCTAGGACCAGGCATCGTTCTTCTTGAGATTCAACAGATGAGCGACCGGACGTACCGACTATATGATTACGACAGATTAGGAGATGACGGGAAACCGAGAGAATTACACGTTGAGAAGGCAATCGCTGTCACGACGATTCCAGATGAGCCGTGGACGAACCAACCAGAGACGATCATCAAGGAGGGGGGCATCATGACGAAGTTGCTTCAAGTACCTTCCTTTACGGTCATCCGTCATGAAGTGACCGGTCGGTATGCATTGCATGATCATCCGGTCTTTCGTTTATTGACTGTCATCGATGGTAAAGGAGAAGCGCGGCAAGGAAATCGCGTGATTCCTTTACAGAAAGGGAAACAATTCTTTGTACCGCGTCGAGCGGGAGATTACGAGATAGTTGGATCCGTCACATTCGTGACGAGTGAAGTGTTTTTAGACTAGAGCAGACGAAAGGGCACCACTAGGAGGTGCCCTTTCTAACATCATGGTTTGGACCGGATGGAGGTCGGGAGCGGATAGTTATCCTGCTCTGTCCAATCAATGGAATATTTAATTTCGATCATAATCAGATCTTCTAGTGTTGTCAGAGTATGCGGAACACCTTGTGGAATGTGTACGACAGAAGTCGGTCCGAGTTGCTGTGACTGACCATCGATCAGTGCCTCGGCGCGACCTTGTAAGATACTCCATGTCGAGTCGGTATGCGCATGATAATGATGACTGATTTGTTGATGCGCCTTGATATGCAGCCGTCGAGTCACGGCATAACGTCCGTCCTCTAGTTGCTGTTGATGTAAAATCGTCGCATATCCCCAGCGTTTCCATTCAAATTGTGGTGGCAAAGTGTCATCCGTCAAATATTCCTTTAAGGCAGGTGTCTCGTCTTTTGACGCAACGAGGACACCATCTGGACTCACCGACACGATTAAGTTATCGAGTCCGATTCCAAGGACAGGAACCTGTAATTCATTGACGATATGCGTATTTTTCGAGTGGATCATCCGGGCGTTTCCATGAAGCGGATGTGGCATCTCTTCCGTTAATGTATTCCACGTTCCGAGATCTTTCCAGTAGCCATCATACCGATGAACGAATAAAGAATCGGTCTTTTCAACGACCGCATAATCAAATGACGTCTTTTCTAGTGCCTCATAGTTCGAACGGAGCGCCTCGAAAGACGTCGGCACAGCTTGCGCTTCTAGACACTGCATCAAGAAGTCAAGGCGACAGGCAAAGACACCACAGTTCCATAATGCACCTTGTTCGATTAAGTCACTCGCGACCTCAACAGTCGGTTTTTCCTGAAAGCGTTCGACGATAGACATGTTTTCGGAAGTTCGCGGAATGATATAGCCATATTTTGATGTAGGATGTAACGGTTCCACACCCATTAAATGAAGCACATCCGGATGTTCTTGGACGGATTGATCCAGTTGCTCGAAGCGTTCAAAGAACGATAATTCAACGTAAGGATCGACCGGCATGATGATGACCGTCTCTTCTAAATCAATTCGTTCTGCCAAATAGCTCGTCGCGAGCATGATGGCAGGGAACGTATCGCGACGTGACGGTTCCTGAATGATAGAAGTACGGAAGCCCAGCTGATTTTCAATTGCATCGACTTGTGAACTCGTCGTCGTAATGACGGTCCGGTCGTCCAGACCGACTTCCTGAAGCTGCTGAAAGACACGTTCCATCATCGATTGTTTATTGCCATCGCGATCTTCTAGGATCTTTAAGAACTGTTTCGAGTTCAAATCGTTCGAGAGCGGCCAAAGCCGTTTTCCAGATCCACCTGATAGTAAAAGAATATACATTGACGACCATCCTTTCTTTTTAAAACGGAGGCGATAGCATATGGCACTTTATCTATTAGTTGACTCACATGAACCGACACGACAGATTCTACGTCGTAAACTTTTAGCAGCGGGACAAGACGTACAGGAAGCAGGATCAGGAGAAGAGGCCTTGGAACAACTCAGCAATTCCGACGTTGATGTCTTACTAACGGAACTTCGACTTCCGGAAATGGATGGTGTCGAGCTGTTACGTATTGCCAAACAACGTGCGCCATTAACGAAACAAATCGTGTTGACTGATTATATGCAGGTGCATACGCTGCTCGCAGCAGTAAATGCAGGGAATGTCAGTCGTATGATGACGAAACCTTTGAAAATTGATGAGCGAATACTCTCTATCATGACTAAAATTGGTGATGAAGTCGTCGAGACGAAGCAACGGAAACGTAATTTGGTCAACCATTTTGAGAGCGTGCTTTTGAGTTCAGATCGTCCGTATTGTTTATTTTTTGAAGACGGAACGATTGCCAGCCAACGCTCTCTAATCATTAGTCACTCCGAACAAGAGGTGGGTGAAGAAGATCAGATACAGCGTTTAGAATTCCCCACGCAGTTCGGTACCTACATCTTGTATCAATCAGTCGTCGGAAGCATTACGAAACCCGTTTGAAGAAGAGAGATTCTACACCAATGAAGCTGAGGCGCAAGTACATGTAGATGACGCCAACGGTCAACAGCGGATGACGGCTGTATTTTCTTAAATTAGCCTGATGATAGAGAACAGGACGGAAGAAATACCAACGTCGTAAGGCTTTCATGAAGCCGCCCTGTTCCGCGTCGAGCGTCGCGGGCATGACATCAAAGTAATAGCGTTTCTTTCGAAGCAGGTCGTTTAATTCGACCTGCTTTTCATTGTGGTGCACGTAGGTGAACGTCGCACGGCGAATGATCCCGCCTTGTTCTAAATAACGGATCGTCGGTTGCGTCTCTTCGAAACTGATTTGCGTTGGATCAATCTCGCCCGAGGCGACGTACGCTTCGAGCCGCCAGAAGCGCGCGGCTTCCATCGTATGCGTGTCGAGTTGATCCGTCGGAACATTGAACAGGTTACGCTCAAAGACCTTCACTTGACTGAAGTAATTATCATAATCGCTATATGCACGTTCAGGAATCACAAGAGCTCCGACATCTAAGTGCGCTTCAAGATACAAGAGGCAGCTTTTTAATAGCTGTTCTTCGAGTACCATATCGGAATCAATGATGTAGAGATAATCGACATTGTGTTGCTTCAAGCGATCAATCGCAGTCTTGCGGGCGATACCTCGTTCACCGTGCGGAAGCGAGAGCACTTCAAATCGCGTATCATTTGCGGTTAACCGACGCATCGTCGCGACGGTAGAATCGGTCGAACCATCATCCGCGATGACACAAAGGAAAGAAGCATGTTGTGCCTGAAGTGAGCGGATCGTTTCCGTGATGATTGCTTCATTTTCGTATGTGGACATAGCGATTCCAATCATGAAAAATCCTCCTTCAGTGCGATGGGTATCAATTCGCGTTGCAACCAGTTTCGAAACGCTTGACCTGTGTGATCCCAGTGCAGGGTCTGAGCGAAACGATGACCGGCTGCTTGAATCATTTCGTATTCTTCCGGGTCACGTAAGCAGGCGCGCATCTCGGCAGCGAGTGCACCTGGCGTCTGACTCTTTGCCATGTAACCAGTCATGCCGTACTGGACGGCGTCGCGTAGTCCAGGTGCGTCATAGACGATCGTTGGTGTGCCAACGGCCGCCGCTTCGCTGACCGTCAGCCCCCAACCTTCTCGTTTGGAAGGAAACAGGAGCGCCGTCGCGCGACTCATCCGTTCGAGCTTTTCTTCCTCACTGACGAATCCAAAATAAGTGATGGCGTCACGCATTTCTTCTGGGACGATCGGATTAAGGTGCTCGGCGATATATGCCTCGTCTTTTTTTCCGATGACCCAGAAACGAGCGTCTGGGTACTCCCGTTTGACGATGACGAAAGCTTGGAGTGCATCATTGATTCCTTTATAGGCAGACATCCGTCCAGCGTATAAAAAAGTCGGATATGCTTCTTTCGGCTTCCAGTCCTCCTCGTTCCATGGGGTAAAGGAGAGACCTTCCGGTAGAATCGTCACCTCGTCTTTGGAAAAGCCGACAGCAAGCAGGTCGTCTGCAGTTGACTGACTGACCGTCAACGCGCGACCGGTCCGGTACAGCTGCAGACGCGGCGTCTCCGTCCATTCGCCGATGTATGAAAATGGAGGACGAACATTGATTTGCCAGATTTCACGTGTCAGTTGATGAATGAAGAGGGCACGTTTCGCTAATGGAACATACAGGGGTGTGAAGAAGTGATGCGTGTTCATCTGGTCGACGACTAAATCAATCGTCGCAGCATGCAACTGGTAATAAGAAAAGGCGAGCGGAACGACGGAAAGTGCAGAACCTCTTCGGATATAAGTGATGCCGTCCAAAAACTCGACATCGTGTCCGCCTTTAAATGCGGGAGAGAAGTGAGTGATCTCATACTCATCACTGACACGTCGGAGCATCTCGTGGGTGAATACTTCCGCACCACCTGCTTTCGGATGTTTGATATCGCGCCAAGATAAAAAAAGTAGATGTGGTTTCATGTTACGCCTCCTTCACTGAATGGGGGTGTCGGGGTAAGGTGAAACGTAATATCAAGGCGCCGAGTAAAAAGACACCTGCTTGCGCGAGCAACCAAGTCTCGACGGTCGAATGAAATGTCGTCAAGACAATGATGAACAGAATCAGAATCAACCAATAGCCTTTCAAGTACCCAGTTCTGTGTAGTGAAAACTGGACGAGTGCTTCATATTGAATCAACGTGATGCCGACATAAACGAAAACCATATATTTGATGTAATGAGTTGCCGCGTCATAACCACTCCCGAATAGAATCGGAATCAAATAAGGGACGATCGTCCAATACACTAAAACGGCAAGAGCGAGTCCACCTAATAAAATGCGGTAAAAGCGACGCTCCCAAAGAAGAAAGTCTTCGTCCTGACTTTTTTGGCTTAAGCGCGGTAGCAACAATTGTGCGAGTGATAACGCGACGAACAACAGCAGTTGACCAAATCGTAAGGTAACCGAATAATCTCCTGCTAACTGTGGGAAGTAACGGGTGACGAGTAAACTATCGAGTGTGAAAAACAGCGTCATGACGACTTGTGTATGAACCATATGGACGAGTCCGTTCGCCTGGATACGCCCGCTACTAACGGGAAACGTGACTTGCATCAGGCTTAATAGGTAGGACGCAATCATGCCAGCCAAGATGAACAATAGTGCATAACTGACGTTCGTTTGTTGAATCAAGAGCCATGTGGCTAAGACTTTGACGACGGATTCGATGTAATAAGAGAGGTTCAGGGCATAGAAGCGTTCAGTCGCTTGTAAGACACCACGACGAAAAGATAGAAGGATATGAAACACGATGATCAAATAAACAATAAGCAGGTTTATTTTGGTAAACGGCAGGAAATAAGGTAATGCATAAAGTAAAATAAGTAAGAAGCATCCTGTAACCGCCAGTATGCGGAACCGTAACTTTTGGTAATCGTTCGTTTTCTGTTGACTATAGTCCCGAGTCACGGTCCATTGTAAGGCACCACCGATGATGAGCAGAAGACCCAAAAAAGCCAAGTAGGCGTTCAATAATCCATATACAGTACTAGAAAGCTCCCGGGCTAATAACAAATGATAGGCATAGTTCACGAGGTTCAGCGCTACATCTAGAATCGGGAAAATCAATAAAACGGCATGTCGCTGGATGAAACTTGTCATGGAGCCACCTCCCATCAGTCAGAGCTGTTTTACGGAAAGGATGAGACTTATGAGTCAAGGGCATATCGCTGTATTTACCGATCATTCTCGGCACATTCCATACGAATCGTTGATTTCCTACTATCCTGTCCTGTTCTACACACAGCCGGGTAAATGCCCGAACTCCTTCGAACAGATTGCCAGCACTGAAATACAGGAAGCTGAGGAACACGATATTCTTCTATACATCATTGATTATGAGACGCGTGGAGAGGAGCTAGCAATTGCCAATCAAATTCGAGCTGTCCGTCCGCGATCTAAAATTCTGATTGTCAAAGAAGCAGTTCGTTTAAAGGGCGATTTTCCGTACCATACCGTTCAAGGAGATGGAATGCTCCGTCTGTTTTCCTATCGTCCCGCCTATCCGAATGAATTGTTTGCTGAAATCCAGCATATTATCCATCCTGAATATCCCATTTTAAAGGATACTATAGCCTTTATATTGCCAATATTTAACGAAGAGAAACGTTTTAATTATGTAAAAGATTTTTTAGAGTCTCTTGCAACCTTCATCAGTGAAGATTATATCCACGCTTCGATCAATTTCTTTGATGATGCTTCGTCTGACCGATCCAAGGCACTCCTCCAAGAATACCGTTCAATTGTCATGGACGCGACGGATACGTTATTCACGGTCGGCTATCTGGAGGTTCATCATGTCGAGCAAAATACACGAAAAGCCGGTCTATTCATCGAAGGGATGAAAAATATCTCGAGTGATTATTATGTGTTCGTCGACGCGGACAATTCGTTTCGGATTGAAGATATCGCCCGGTTGTTGACGATAGCGCAAGAGGGATACTATGACATCGTCGTCGGAACGAAGGATTTGACGATCGAAGACCGGGGAACTGTCCGCCGTTTCATGAGTTTCGGTAAACGGAATCTGACACGGTTCTTCTTACCAAAAGGTGTGACCGATTCGCAGACCGGTCTAAAGATCATTAACCGTCGTGTCGTTCATCGTTTGTTGCCTTATCTGCACGTCGAGAGTGGTCTCGCGATCGATTTAGAGTTGATGTATGCAGCAAAAAAAGAACGCTTGCGGGTCTATCAACAGCCCGTAACCTGTATCGAACGCGAAGGATCGCACGTCAACCTTGTTAAGGATTCGATTGCGTTCTTGCAGACGATGTTCAGTCTCTATCAACGGCATAGAAAAGACGAAGCACCAGTTAAATGAAAAAGGACAACGGGATCGACCCGTTGTCCTTTTTAAATACACTATCTCTTGTTTCGTTTCAGGCTAGGAATTCGTTGCTTGAACACGGACGATAGACGTTGTCGGATAGCCAGACCACGATTGCTTGTCATGAAATAAATCAACAAGGTACTAAGTGGGAGCGCTAAGACGAGAATGGTCAGTCCAGCGTAATAAATCGGACGCAATACGACGGTCACATGTGCCGTCTTTTCGTTCGAACGATACAACTGACTGACGCCGTTTAATGCCGTGTCACCACGCATCATTTCCTGGTCCGTCTGGAGTTTAAATAACGGTGTCGGAGAATCATTAACCGTAAAGCGACCGAGTGGCGCATCACTTTTTATATCCCGTCCCATCTGTGAGGCATCGACGTCAAGCGCACGGGCAGGTTCTGTTGCGAACAGCGTACCGCTTTGCTCGGAGAGAACGAGTTGATCGACTAGAATCAGTTGATCGTACGGTAACACTTCTAAATTCTTCAGACGCAATTGCCCAGCTTTTTTCTCATTTCCACGCGTCCAGATATGCAGTTGCATCCGGACGGTCTTCTTCGGTGGAATGACGATTTGTTCGTAATGGTTCCACTGCTTCTTTTTCTTTTCTTCGACTTCATTGATGAAATCCGTACCGATGACACGATCATCTTTATCTAGGTAATACACTTTGAGGTGTCGTTGACGGACGTTCTTGCTGACGGCGTCGAACTGAATCAAATATTCGTGATCAGGTTTCACCTTCATTTTTTGCGAGGCATATATATACCAATCGCACGAGCAGGTCGGCTCATAATCAATCGTATAGCCATCTTCAGTCTCACTCGCGTCGAACATATCATCCGTGATCGAGACACACGTCGCACAATTCGCTGCCGCTTCCGGTGCGGCGAGGGCTTTGTCGGTGACAATCTCGTTTGGATCAAACTTGTGTAGATCCTTCCAATCGACGAGTGACGGCACCTTGCTCGCATAGGATAGTTCTAGCTGATAGCGTCCCTTCTCGAGTGGGATATCGGATAACTTCACATCGTATAACGCTTGGTAGACGTCACTCAACTCCGTCATCCGGTACGGGAACGCTAAGTGTAGCGGATCGTACGTCACCGTCTGATTACCGATCTGCTGTTGGTGCTTTTGACCGGCTAGAATGTCAGAACGAGACAAGGCGCGTTCGAAGACGACCTGTTTTCCGTCTCGAATTTTGACAGTGATCCGACCATCGTTTCCTGGTGGCGGAGTTAACATCAACTGGAGCTGATAATCGGTCGTTTCCCGAATATCGATCGAACGCTGTAAACGTCCACGTTGCGCAGCGATCCCTTTCCCAAAGCTTAGTCCAGGATAGTTTCGTTCCGACTGCAAGTGCCCCGTGTAATCGAATCCGGTCTCTGCCTCGAGTACCATCAAGGTATTCGTGAAGGCAAGTGTATCGTCGACGCGTTTTTGTAGAGTGGTTAGCTTTTCTTCCGGTATTAGGACGATGTTTTGAATGGCATTAAAGCCTTCCGTGTTCGTCACGCTGAGCGTCGCAGGACCGCTCGGCGTCGTGAACGAACCGAGCGGGACCCAGGCGAGTTTGGCACCTGATCGTTGTTGAGTTGGAATCGTGACGCCTCGTTTATTGAATGTCAGATCGAGTTGTCCGCCTTTTTGGTTCAACAGTACGCGAGCAAAACCAGCGTAACGACCGGCAGGCAAGTCTTTCGTCATCGTAAACGTATTCGGGATCATATAATCCTCATAGCTGAAGATTTTAATATCATGGACCCACCAGTACGTTTTCCGCTCGGGGCGCTGGAAGCTGAGTAGATCGATCCGCATCGTTTTTGCGTTTCGCGGCGTGACATATTCACCTTGTAAGTGAATCGCATCGACATCACCGGAATCACGGGGGGCGACGACATACGTTTGATTCAGCTCGCGATCCTTCTCATCAAAGAACCGGACCTTGACGTGGAGCCGGTCGACCCCGCGACCGCTCGCTGTGATATCAAAGCGATAGGCGTTATTCGGGCGTGCCGGCAGCTTACCGGACTTCGCGACTTGCCAGATATATTTCGGGTCGCCTTCTGCGACTTCAGCATGAAGGACAGGCAGGTTATTATCTTTTGACATCGGATTCGGAGACAAGTCGACGATGTCTGGGTTATCGGCTTTAAAGAATGTCTCATCCTCAAGCATGGAATTAAAAGAGGCGACCTGTTTCGCTTTTAATCCGTCTAATTTGTAGACGGGCGCGTCAATCCGGGCAGAAGCAAACGATAGACCGATCCCGTCTCCGAAGTCGAGGTCAAACGACGGGTTCGTCATACCTTGCGTCCGCAAATACCAGCGCCAGTCATTATTTCGGAGGAACGTCTTACCCCAGTTCAGGAAAGCATTCGCTGAATCAATCGCTTCGAACGGTTTCCAATAGTATTCTTCCGGTACCTGACTGAGAACAAGATCATTCTCCTCGATCATCTCGACGATATCGCCTTTTTTCATCCAGGAGAGGCTATCCTGATGTCCTTGTGTCGCATACAAAATCGATTGACGACCAAGATCGTAGCCATCCAGTGTCGGATAACTGATTGACCGTTCGAGTCCATAAGGGGTCAAAATCAATTGTGGGACGGTCCGTGTATCGAGCGGTGCGATCAAGTCGAACAAGGTGAACAAGCCGACTTGTTTCGTCTGTACGAGATCACGTTGTTCCTTTAGAACCTTTAGATTGAAATCTTGTCGCTCCTTCATCCCCGTGTACTCATCCCGGTAGGCGAACTGCTTCAGTCCGAACGCTTTCGCGATTTGTCCGGCTTGTTCGGACCGACCGGTGTCGAGTAGATACTGCATGAACGTCATCATGTAACCAATCGTCGGCGACGCCCCTTCATGATGAAAGACGGTATCGTGTGCCGACGTATAGACTTGCACGTCACCTGTTGCTTTGATTTCGCCACCTTTTCGTGGATTTTGATTCCAGCGTGGAGTCGCGATGCCGGTACTCGGTTGCGTCATCTCGTCCGCAATCGGGAACTGCAACCACTTCCCATCGACTTCTTCTTGGATAGTGGTGTATTCCTTAGGCATCTTGACCGGATGATAAAAGCCTTCCATATAGACAGTCCGATAAGGGAGGAAAAAGCAGGCGACGACGATCAGTGTCCCGACGATCGAAACAATCCGGTATAGCTGTAAGGGAATCGTCCGGGACGCACGAGTAAAGACAGCGTTCAACCCGACGGCAAGCAGTAAGCTGTAACTGACCATCAAGAGACCAACCAGCTTATTCGGATCGCGGAACATCGCGCCGATCAATGGTGTCTTCGTCACGAACAGGACGAACGCATCCGCAACCTGCTCATGGGTACCGGTCGCAAAGACGATTAGCGGAATCGCGAGTAGACCGAAGAACAGGTGGATTGGTTGTCGGTATGCGACGATAGCTCCTAGTAAAATGAGTAAAAGTGTAATCGCGCCAGCAATCCAAAACGTCAGCGGTAACGTCGTCAAATCAAACATCGGCCACCAATAGCTCGTTAAAAATAAAACATTCGTCCAACTCGAGTGCCGACTGAACAACATCAACGTATCGGAGACATTGATGTTGTGCTGTGAGGCTTGCGATCCGGTCAGAATCGAGCCGACGTACATCAAGAACCAATACCCGTTGAATAGTAGAAAAACGAGACCAAACGCACAGGTTGCCCGAACATAAAACCACAGTAATGACGACCAAATCCGTTCTTTGCGACGCGTCCAACTCGTCTTTAGAAAAATAAGTCCAACCATGATACCCATATAGATCAGCGAGAAGAAGAAATAATGAATTCCCGCCGCCATGAAGGCGAAGACGATCGACAGTCCGGTGATATCAATCCATGTTCGTCGACTCAAGCGATCAGACAAACGAAAACCGGGATCGAGCTGTTCGCGAAACTTCGGATCAAAGATGTTGAAGAACAACATCAAAGCGTAAGGGAAGACGGAATACCCACACAATAAATAGATATGTTGAATCCGTGTGATCACCCATGGGTTTAAGGCATAAAACAACGCAGCGATTGCGAAGGCGATCAGTGAGAGATAGGAAAAGTGTTTCGAGACATAAACGGAATGGAGCCGTTTCGTAAAAGCGAACATCGATAGGGCAGAAATCGTCAACAGTCCAGTGATGAACGACTTGATCAAAACAGGACCGGAAGAGCCAAACAATAGACTGAGTGCATAGAACGGTAGGATGTAGAGTAGTCGTGCGATATTCAGAAGCGTCGTCGTGCTCCAGCGGTTGTTCCAAGCACCGTAGATTTCTTCTAAGTAGCGATGTGAGGACAGTCCGAAAGACATGTCGCTGAACGTCACCATACCGGAACGAAACAACGGGAAGCTATAGATCAGGATGAATACAAACATACCAGATAGGACAAGGATGTCCTTACGGTACGTATATATGAAGTTCTTGAGGCGTTGACGGAACGAATGCATCGGACAACTCCTTTCTGCGAAAATCCGTGCTGACACTCTTCTCTACAGGAGGGCGATATTCCTAGAAATGGATGTACTTATTTTAGCAATGATCGGTTGAATTTCCGTCCGCCGTAAGTCGGAGCGTTAAGGAGAAAGGCTTCAGGGTAAAGACCTACAACGAAACGAGTAGGAGGAAAGCGTATGAAATGGAAGGGAAGAGAACGGAGTTCGAACGTTGAGGATCGACGGGGAATGGGAGGGAAAGGAATTGCCGGCATCGGTGGTGGTGTCGGGATCATCCTGCTGATCGTCATCACCTTGATGGGCGGTAATCCAGCTGAATTACTCGGAGACTTAACCGGTGGAGATCAGCAAAATACGACATATGAAGAAACAGCACAGGAAAAAGAAGCAGCGGACTTCGTCTCCGTCGTCTTAGCAGATACGGAACGGGTCTGGACGAAAGAATTCAAAGAAGATGGTAAGACCTATAAAAAACCGAAGCTCGTCTTATATACGGATCAAGTCAGTTCGGCTTGCGGACAAGCAGGGAAGTCCGTCGGTCCCTTTTATTGTCCCGGTGATCAGAAATTATACATTGATTTAAGCTTTTATGATGAACTGCAGACGAAGTACGGGGCACCGGGAGATTTTGCGATGGCATATGTCATTGCACATGAGGTCGGACACCATGTCCAGACGTTACTCGGAAAGTCGGATGAGATCATGCCACTTCGAGAGCAAATGAGTGAGGAGAAGTTCAACAAGTACCTCGTTCGATTCGAGCTACAGGCAGATTATTATGCCGGTGTCTGGGCGCATCATGCGCAAGGAGAAAACTTGCTCGAAGAAGGCGATCTCGAAGAAGCGTTGACGGCAGCGAATGCTGTCGGAGATGATACGTTACAAGAGAAAGGACAAGGATATGTCGTACCGGAAAGTTTCACTCACGGCACATCGGCGCAACGGGAGCGTTGGTTCCAAAAAGGCTTTGATAACGGCACGATCGAAGGTGGAGACACATTCAAAGCGAAGAATCTATAAGACAGAGCAACGACAGTCCTTTTGAAACATCTTCCAGTCGTTTCCGTAAAGAAGAGGGAAGGATTCAAAGGAGAGTGTCGAAGTTGAAGCAGATCAGTCTATTTTTATTGCTGTATACGGCTGTCGTCGTATTGACGTACATCGTGTCACGATTTGCGCCAGACTTGTTGGTCTACATGGTCTATATCGCGATTGCATCATTACTTGTCATCACGGGCTATTTGTTGAAACGGCTCGTACTGAAGCGCTAAATACAAAAAACCTGTGTTCTGCTTACGCGGAACACAGGTTTTTTGTATTTAAAAGCCATCTTATGAACGGAACATCGTCGGATCATCTGGAACGTTCTCCAGGTAAGCGATCCGTCCGTTTTCATCGAGACGTGCGATATCTTTTCCGTCTTGCGTGAAGACACTACCGTCTGCCCGTTTTCCGCAAACTGCCCAGCGTGTTTCATATGTTCCTGGTGTTGTTTCTTCCCAGCCTGCATACATGTGCTTAATGTCTTGATTCGCCGTAAACACATGACGGACGAACTGTTTCCAGGCGTCGATGCCGTGCTTTGGTTGTCCGTTCAAGACGAACGTGATGTCTGTCGTGAATAAGGAAACGAGATCCTCGAAAGCATGTGCGTCTGTGCGTGACGCGTCGAATAAGTCGAAATAACGATTCAATACCATAGTAAAAACCTCTTTCTGTACATTAAAGTGTCATCATCCGGTCTGTGATTAACGCATGCAATCGTTCTAAATGCTCCGGTGGACAGGAGGCATCAATCGCTTGACGGATCGAGCCGATCGATTCGCGCTTCAACGTCGATTGCCACGCCTCTTCCGCCTCTGTCATCAGATTCGAGAGTAGACCGATTTCCTGTTCCTGAATTCCCATCAAATCCTCGAAGACACCGCTTGACGCATACAACGTCTGCTTGCCCTCGATCGCTTGATAGACGTCAAAGATTTGAATTTCGTCTGCCGGACGCCGTAAACGAAAGCCGCCTTTGACACCCTGTACGGAATACAACAGATCCGCCTGGACGAGTTTTCGTAAGAGCTTTTGGAAATAAGTCGGCGAGGCACCAAGTTGCTGGCTGATGAATTCACCGGGCAACACAGCGCGATCCGGAAGGAAGGTCAAGAGCAACATCGCGTAGACGGATTGCTCGACCCCGGTTTTCATTTGCATGAGAAATCCCCTTTCGTTAAACGTGGATAATGTATATCCATAATAGTTTTATTCGAAAGAATTGTCGAGTCATATGCTCTCACAAAACCGTCACACCTTTTCGACAGCATCTGCATGGCATCCCCGTTCCGGATTCGGTATACTGAATGTACGATATGTGAAAATATTCACTAAAAGTCGTTCACACTTTGTGAAAGGACGTTTGTATATGAATCCATTAAAAGGAATCGTCGAGATTCCACGCAGTATTCTCATTCAATTCATTATTGCAGCTTTCCTGATGGGGGTTGCGGTCGTCGGTCAATCGTATGGTATCGTGTTGACGGTCGATCGGATTTTCTTGAAGGAAAAACCGTTTGAAGCCGTCATTCCGTTACTGCTCGTCGTCCTCGGGATGCTGTTGCTCCGGGTCGCCGTGACGTATTGGAACGGTCGTCTCGGTACGACGTTATCGGCACACATGAAGCAGGCGCTTCGGGAAGCGCTCGTTGCGAAATACACGGGTCGTTCGGTCGAGATGATGCTACAAGGGCAAGCGGGACAGAAGGTCAGTGTCTTGCTCGACGCTGTAGACGAGATGGACAGCTACTACAGTCAGTACTTGCCGAAAGTAGTCCAGACGACGATTGTTCCCTTGATGGTCTTGATCGCGGCATTCAGCTATGACTGGATCACCGGTCTCGTCATGATGATTACGGCACCGTTCATTCCGTTGTTCTACATCATCATCGGCATCATGACGCAAAAGCGGGCCGATGCTCAACTCGAGAAGATGACGGCATTCTCGGGAACGTTCCTTGATACGTTGCAAGGACTGACGACCTTGAAGTTATTTGGTCGTGCGAAACGACAACGTGACGTCATCGAAAAAAGCAGTCTTGATTTCCGGGATGCGACGTTAACGGTCTTGAAGCTCGCCTTCTTGTCGTCGTTGATGCTTGAGTTCATCTCGATGCTCAGCATGGGAATGATTGCGCTTGAAGTCAGTCTGCGCTTGATTCTGTTCCAAAGCATCACCTTCATTCCGGCATTCCTGATGCTCGTATTGGCACCAGAATACTATCTTGCCTTAAAAGAGATGGGAGCTGCCTTCCATACGGGACGCGGTAGTGTCGCGGCAGCGAAACAGATTGCAGCCGAACTAACGGCAGACGATCGTCCTGTTGCCTTTGGTCAATCAGAACTTGCGATGAACCGTCCACCACGAATCGTTTTGGATGAAGTTGATTTTACGTATCAAGAAGGACGTTTTGCCTTACAAGACGTGACACTTGCGATTGAGCCGTATCAAAAGGTGGCATTGATTGGTCGCAGTGGTGCCGGTAAGTCGACTGTCTTACAGTTGATTGCCGGACTCGCGGATCCAAAAGAAGGACGGATTCTGCTCAACGGGATTAATCGCAGTCAGGTGGAGGAAGCGAGCTGGTTCCGTCAGTTGAGCTACATCTCGCAGCATCCGTATCTGTATGCCGGAACGCTGGCAGAAAACATCGCGATCGGTGAACTCCGTCAAGCGACGCCGGAAGATATCTTTGAGGCGGCGCAGGCAGCAGGGCTCGAGGAGCTGATTGCGACGTTACCTGAAGGGATCGACACGGTGATCGGAGAAGGTGGACGTGGTCTATCAGGTGGCGAGAAACAGCGCGTTGCGTTGGCACGCGCGTTCTTGAAACGACCGAACGTCATCGTCTTTGATGAACCGACGACAGGACTCGACGTTAAAACGGAGCGACTGCTTCAACAAGCGATCGAACAGCTTGGGCAAACAGCGACAGTCATCACTGTCGCACACCGTCTGCATACGATCGAGCGCTCAGATCAAATCGTCGTCCTCGATGGCGGACGAATCGTCGATCGTGGCACTCACGATGAACTGCTTGGACGTGATTCGGAATATGCCCGGATGCGTAGCGTCCAAAGAGGGGAGGAAACACGATGAAGGAACTACTAGGAGTCTTTCGGTTGATGGTGCATCAAAAACGCGATATCGCCTGGTCGATCTTCTTCGGTGTCCTCGCTGGAGTGACGGCGGTCGGGTTATTCGCAGCAAGTGGTTATCTGATTTCAAAGGCAGCCTTATTACCACCGATTCAGACGCTTGCCGTCTTGATTGCGCTACAAAAAATCTCGAGTTTGACACGTGCCGCCAGTCGATATGCGGAACGTTATTATTCGCACCGGGCGACGTTTACGATCCTTAGTGATATCCGGACGTCGTTCTACCGGAGACTCGAGCCGCTCGCGCCAGGAATTTTCGGTAAATACCGGAGTGGGGACTTACTTGCTCGGATCGTTGGGGACGTCGAGAGTCTGCAAAATACGTTTTTACGTGTTCTCTATCCACCGATTGTCTTGTTGCTTGTCTTCTTCTGTACGATCTTTTTCGTCAGTTTCTTCTCGTGGACGATTGCCGGGATTCTACTACTTGGTTTGATTCTGACGGGTTTCTTGATTCCGGGTTGGTTCGCGTACCGCGAACAGCGTTTCGCACGCTCAGTTCGTGTCCGCCGTGGTGACTTGTCGACAGAAGTGACAGAGTTGTTCCAAGGCTATCGTGACTTAAAGATTTACCAGCAACTTGATCAAAAAGAACAGGACCTGAATGCCGTCGCGAAACGATATGTCGAGGAAGAAAAACGGAATGGATTACATGCCGTCTCGAACTTGGCTTTGAATACGATGGTGACGCTGATCATCTCTTGGCTCGTTCTTGGTGTCGGTGCCTATCTCGTCGCGAGTGGACAACTCGAAGGTGTCTTCCTTGCCTTACTCGTCATGACATCACTGACGGTCTTCGAGAATGCGGCACCGATGGCGATTTTACCAGGCTTCTTTGAAGATAGCCGCCATGCTGCGAAACGACTCGATGAAGTCGTGACCGAACAAGCGGAGCCAATCTATGACACGTTCGTTCTCGATCAGGCACCATCCTTTGAAACGAATGCATTGACGTTCACGTTCCCTGATGCACCGCGCCCGGTCTTACGTGACGTTACCGTCTCGATTCCTGCCGGCAAGAAGACGGCAATCGTCGGGGCGAGTGGTTCTGGGAAATCCACGTTACTTCAATTGATGTTACGGATGTATCCGACAGACGGATTAACGATTGCTGGTCAAGATAGTCGGACGGTTGATCCGGAAGGGCTTTGGCAACACGCAAATGTCGTCTTGCAACAGAATCATTACTTTTATGGAACGCTTCGCGATAATCTATTGCTCGCAAACGAAGCAGCAACGGACGAGGCGATGCGTCAAGCGCTCGATGATGTCGGATTAACGACGTTCGAATTAAACGATCGTGTATTTGAAAAAGGCGAGAACTTGTCTGGAGGAGAAAAACAACGCTTAGCAATTGCCCGTGTGCTTTTGCGGGAAGCGTCGCTTTACTTGCTTGACGAACCAACGTCTTCCGTCGATGCTTTGACGGAACAGATGATTCTCGATCGACTGTTCGCACGGGCAGCGGACGCGACACTTGTCCTTGTTAGCCACCGGTTAGCAGGTCTTGAAGCGATGGATCAAATCATCGTCATGGATCAAGGTCACGTCATCGAAGTCGGAACGTATGCCGAATTGATGGCGCGACAAGGGGCGTTCTATGAGTTAAAACAAGTCGAACAGTCCGTGTTTGCTCCGATTGGATAAAGATATAGGATTGGCGATGACCAAATGTGGTGCATCGCCTTTTTTAGTTTATAAGGGAGAGCCGAAAAAGACATGACAGTCTACTTTTTGAAATGGTAAAGTCTAGAAAAAACGCGGAGGGATTTCATGCGCATTACACAATCATCTATCGTCGTCGATCAGACGACCGTTTCATATGATCATTTTCAAATGGGATCCAAACAGGTCTGCTTCTTGATCTCGGGAGCATCTTATTTGTACGATCATCCTTACTTCTACTACAGCCGGATGGCACTACTAGCTCGAGACATCGATGTCATCTGTATTCACTATGTGACGGAAGAGCTCTTTTCGATGACAGACGCAGAATCGAATGTCTGCATGACGCGCCGGGTCGACGCTGTCGTCTCAGAAGTGCTTGCGACACATACATACGAAAACGTTCAGTTCATCGCAAAGTCGTTAGGAACGATTCCGCTAGCGGCATTGCTTGCTAAGCCGAATCTACAGAGAGCACGCTTCGTCTTCTTAACACCCGTTCTTGAAGCCGAAGTAGTCGATCAAATCGCCACATCGTCGCAAGCTGGACTCCTTGTCATCGGAACAGCCGATAAGTTTTATGATGAAGCGGCACTTGAAACGTGTCGCACCTCACAACTGACGATTGATGTTATTGAAGGAGCGAATCATTCTCTGGATCAAGGATTCGAGGTCGATCCATCGCTTGCAGTCCTTGGACATGTCGTTCGTCAAATCGAAGCCAGTTTGTTCGAACCACTACCTAAGTAACAAAAAATCCGTCCAACAGAGAGTCTGCTGGACGGATTTTTTAGTATGGACGAAGTAAGGCACGGACGGGACTACCGTCGCCGTCGACGAGCGGAAGTGGAACAGCGTTGAGGTGGTAATCACCAGGCGTGATCGCATCAAGGACGAGTCCTTCAAGGATATGGACTCCATGCTGCGCCAGTGCGTGATGGGCCGCCATTTCCTTACTATCGATCGCATCGACGCTTGGTAAGTCGAGACCAATCAGCGAAATCCCGAGTTCTCCGAGACGCTCAGCAAGACTTGGCGTCAAGACGGGAATCGTTTCTGGGAAAGTTGATTTGTCGATCCAACCATCTGTTTTGATGATCAAGCGCTGGACATCATTTAGCTCAAAGCCATCTAAATCAGCGGCTGTGATTTCTGTACGACCTGGTAAGTAAATGACGCGCGCATGTCCGATGTAGAGATCCGGATCAAGATCGATGATTTTTTGTCCGGCATCGTCAAAATGAAACGGCGCGTCGACATGAGTGCCAGTATGCAGACTCATCGTTACCTTTCCGACGTTAACGGAACCGGTGTCTGCCTTATTCCATGTCAATGTCGCTTCAAAAGGTGTATCTCCCGGCCACGTCGTGACGTGGCGATCAAGTGGTTGTGAAACATCAATCCATCGTGTCATCGCTTCATCCTCCTCATAATGTCGTGCGGACTGACCACAGTTCCGGGAAGAATCGGTGGTCGAGCACACGTCGTAGATAACTGACACCAGAAGAACCGCCCGTTCCTGGCTTTTGTCCGATGATCCGTTCGACGGTACTCATATGGTTAAAGCGCCACATCTGCTGCTGGCTCCCGATATCAAGTAGTTTTTCACCGAGCTCATACAGATCCCAGTATTGTTCAACATCCCGATAGACGGTCGCCCAAGCTGCTTCGACACTTGCATTCGGCGTCCAGTCTTGCGTGACATCACGATCAAGGACGGATTGGTCGATCGGTAGCCCATGGCGCGCCATCGCCCGGATCGTTTCGTCGTAGATGCTTGGTGTCTTCAAGTCTTCGAGCATCATCGGATAGAGTGTTTCGTCATGCGCATACACTTTTAGCATCTGCTCATTCTTGAAGCCGAGCGCGAATTCGATTTGACGGTTTTGATACGATTGAAAACCGGATGAGTGACCAAGCGCGTCACGGAATTCCAGATATTCGGCAGGGGTCAAGGTCGACAAGACATTCCACGACTGAATCAACTGGTGCTGAATCTTTGAGATACGTGCGAGCATCTTAAAGGATGATTCGAGATCATCGTTTGCGACCGCTTGCGTCGCTGCTCGCATCTCATGCAGGATCAGCTTCATCCAGAGCTCGCTCGTTTGATGAATAATGATGAACAGCATCTCGTCATGATGCCCCGATAAGCGATGTTGACTCGTAAGCAATGGATCTAGTTGCAAATAATCCCCGTAGGACATATCTTTCTTAAAATCCGTTTGAATCGATGCTTCAATAGACGTAGGATCTGTCTTTGTCATTCCCATTCAGCCCCTTTATCATGTTAATTCAGTTTTCGTTTTTCAGCGGTCTGTGGTTGTTCCGGATGCGCCCGTTTCCAGAAGAAATAGGCAATCGACAAGAACACTAACCACGGGACACCAAACTTCAAGACGATTTGAAAATCTGTGAACCATGTCGTTAGGACGAGTGCGAATAACAACAATGCACCGAGGGCAGTCAAATACGGATAGCCCATCATCCGGACCGGTAACGTCCGTCCACCTTCACGTTCCCATGCTTTACGGAAGTACAGATGGGAGATGAAAATCATGAACCATGTGAAAATCGCCCCGAACATCGAAATCCCCATCATGAATGGATAAGAAACGCTCGATTGACTGCTGATGATCCCCGCGAGAAAAATCCCGAGTGTCGACAAGGCGAGTGCGAAGAGTGGTACACCTTTTCGATTCAAGCGCCCAAATACTTTTGGCGCATACGTTGCCTTCGATAACGAATACATCATCCGTGTCGAAGCATACAGTTGACTGTTCATCGCAGACAGCGCCGCCGTCAGGATGATGAAGTTCATGATGCCGCCTGCATATGGAATCGATAGCATCTCCATTACTTTAACGAACGGACTTTGATCGACACCGCCTGCTTGTTGCCATGGAACGATCATCAACATCAAAGCAATCGTGATGACATAAAACGTCGAGAGACGGAAGACTGTCGCTTTTAATGCTTTCGGTACGGCGACATCTGGATCCTTCGCTTCACCAGCGGTTACGGCAATCAATTCCGTTCCGAGGAAGCTGAACAGGGAGATGAAGATCGCGATCCAGAGACCTGAGAAACCGAACGGCATGAAGCCACCGTCATTTGTGAAGTTTTGTGGACCAATCTCAGGACTTGGACTACCGATGACCAAGTAGGCACCGAGCAGGATGAATAGCAAGATGGCACTGATTTTAATGACTGAGAACCAGTATTCGAAGGTCGCGAACGTATTGACTGTCGTGGCATTGATGTAAATCAACGCGGCAGCGAATACGAGAATCCAGACGACTCCGGGAACGTCCGGGAACCAGTATTTCATATAGATGGCAATCGCACTGACTTCAACGCCGATCGCGAGAACGTTTGCGATCCAGTATGAATAGCGGACGAGAAAACCCGCATATGGACTAATGTATCGTTCGGCAATCGTACCGAACGAGCCAGATGTTGGATGAGCGACCGTCATTTCAGCCAGACAGCCCATTAAAAGTAGGACGATGAAGGCGCCGACAGCGTAACTGATCAAAACGCTCGGTCCGGCAAGCCCGATCGCAAGCCCACTTCCGAGGAAGAGACCAGTTCCGATCGCACAGCCCATTGCAATCATCGTGAGTTGGCGTGTCTTGAGTTCACGCCGTAGTTCAGTAGGTTGTTCCATGGTGTACTCCTTAAGCAACGACTTCGCGTTCATTCGCGAAACGTTCGTATTCTTTATCTTCCATGATTCGTTTGAGTGTCGCGACGACGTCATAGACATCGGTAAACGTATTGTAGAGCGCGACGGGTGCTAGACGGACGATGTTTGGCGCCCGAAAATCGGGGATAATCCGATTTTCCTTGAGTGCTTTACAGATCCGTGCTGCTTCCGGGTGCTCGAGGCTGAGATGCGCTCCGCGGCGTTTATCGTCAATCGGATTTCCGATGACGAAACCGTACGGTGTGAGTTCCTGCTTGACGAGTTCCATCATGTACTGCGTCAGCGCGAGTGATTTTGTCCGAACGGCTTCGATACCGACTTCGTCAAACATCTCTAACGCACCGATTTGTGGAGCGAGACTTAAGACGTGTGGTGTCCCGATCTGGAAGGCACCGGCATGTGCCGCCGGTGTCATCGTATGATCCATATCGAACTGCTTATCCTTCCGCGAACCGAACCAGCCCGTCAGACCAGGCAACGTTCCGAAATGACGTTCGTGGACGAACAATCCACCAACCGTTCCAGGACCGCCGTTCAAGTGCTTGTAATTACACCAGTAGGCAAAGTCGACACCCCAGTCATGGAACGCGTGGGGAACGGCTCCGACGGAATGGCAACCATCAAAACCGATCAGGATGCCACGGTCGTGTGCCGCCTTCGTCAAACGCTCCATATCGAGAATTTGTCCACTTCGATAAAGTGCCGCCGGCAAGACGATCAACGCGATATCATCCGTCATCGCGGCGATGATATCGTCTTCCTCTAAAAAGCGACCGTCACGACTCGGAACTTGGACGAGGTGTGTCTCTGGATCCAGTTCACGTAAGCGAAGTTGGCTTTGGAGGGCATAGATGTCCGACGGGAACGTCAGCGCGTCCGCTAAAATCTTGTCTCGACCTTCCGTTGGTTGAAAGAATGTCGCGACGAGTTGATGGAGATTGACGGTCGTCGAACCGGTTACCATGACTTCTTCTGCTTGTGCGCCGACGAGCGGAGCGTTGAGAGCAGCGAGACGTTCCGATAATTCGAACCAAGGATGACGTCCTTTCATCCAGCCATCGATTCCGAGTTCTTTCCAGTCTGATAGCGACTCGAGCAACGTCTTCTCAGCACGCTTCGACAATAAGCCGAGCGAGTTTCCGTCCATATAGATACTACCCGGTTGCAGGTAAAACTCATCACGATAGGCAGCGAGTGCATCTTGCTCATCCTGAGTAACAGCATCGCTCCGTTTTGCTTGCAGTGTCATACGTCATCCTCCTCAAATGAATGCTCAATCAATTTTGACAAAAGCGTAGCAAACAAATTGACATTGTGTCAATATTATCGAATAGAGAAAACAAAAGGAGTGAAGGATATGTCATCTTCTCAACCAGAAAAAATCGATAAACGTCATCTGCGCACGGTGCGGACACGCGAGAAACTGTTGAGTGCGGCACGTGACGTCTTCTTAGAACAAGGGTTTCAAACGGCAACGATTTCACAAGTAATTAAACAAGCGGGCGTCGGCTACGGAACGGCTTATGTCCATTTTGAAGGAAAAGATGAGCTGCTCGTCGTCCTGATGGAAGATGTCATGAGCCGCTTCCACGCGATCGCGGAACGAACATTCGAACCGACGACGCCGCTAGAGGCAAAGGAACGCATCGTGACGCAAGCGACGGATTTCTTGCGTCTCGCGGAAGAAGAACGAGCGATACTACGGGTTGTCGAGCAAGCGATCGGCATGTCTTACATCGTCCGTGCTAAATGGAAAGCGATTCGGGAACGGTTCATTGATCGGATCAGTCAGGATATCCAGTATGCGCAGGAGACAGGACTTGCGCGGCAGGATGTCGACTCGAAACTCGTCGCCCGTGGTTGGTTCTTTGCGAATGAGATGTATTTATTCGAAGTCGTCCGCGAAGAGGCGACAGCGACGATCGAAGAGATTGCGCACGTCTTAGCGACGATTTATACGCAAGGACTCTACCGGATCGAGGATTGATGAACGGACGGGAAGGGAACGTTTCGAAGTAGAAGGGAGCGTGACCGGGATGCCGTTTGATTACGATCTCGATTTCAAGACGACTGATTTTCGTAAGGAGCCGGAAAAGTACCGGGTTGGACGCGGGGAGCAAGGGGTCTTACTCGTCGAACCTTATAAAAGTGAGATTTTGCCGCATTGGCGTTTTAAGACGCCGGACATCGCAAAGGAATCGTCTGAGAAAATTTATGAGATGTATTTAGCTTATAAAGAAGACGGAGACTTCGTCGGTATGGATATGGCGCGGAAGTTCATTCAGATGGGACATACGCGCGCACGACGTTATGCGAACTATAAGGGTGGGCGCAAATATAAAGATAAAGAGACCAAAGAATTGCACACGCGCGAGATCGACGAAGAAAAAGCAAAATCTGCGGCCATCTTCCAAGAAAAATGGGATTTGATTCGGGCGGATGAAGAGTACTTGGCGTTAAAACGGGAACATCAAAAACAATACGGTTAAATTGCGATTCTCTAATAGAGGAATGGAGTGGAAGTAGTGCGAACAGGATCAAAAGTCATCGTGGGAATCGTCATTGTTTTCGTACTGGCTTTAGTTTGGTGGCTCGCATCACCTCTTTTTTTGAATGAATCAGTCGATGAAGGACTGCCGCCAGGTTCTTCGACAGTGGAACAAAAAGAGGAGGAAAACACCCCCGAAACGTCACAACCTTCTCCTGAAGAAACAGAAGCTGAATTATCAGGTACATTCATGAACGGTGAAAAAAATTACAAAACATCAGGGGACGTTAAGACGCTAACTGTAGACGATACGTTGTATCTACGTTTTGAAGATTTTCAAACGACGAACGGTCCGGATCTGTTTGTGTATTTGGTCGAACCCGGTGAAGATACAGCAGATGGAATTCGTCTCGGTGCCTTAAAAGGGAATCAAGGAAATCAGAACTATGTGATTCCAAAAGACGTCGATTTGACGAAACATAGCCGTGTCGTCATTTGGTGTCGTGCCTTTGATGCTGACTTTGGAACAGGTGACTTAAAAGCAATGAATGAATGAAAAAGCAATGCGCTTCCGAATAAAAAATCGGGAGCGCATTGCTTTTTTGACGTTAAGAAGTTTGTTCGACTTTTTTAATTAAACGCGATTGACGTTTCTGCCAGATGAACGATCCGATGAACGTCACGACGAGGAAAATCAGACCGAGTGCAAACGGATAGAGAATATTGACGTCATATAGGACACCTGCAAGCGTCGGTCCGAGCACGTTCCCGATACTCATGTAGGCGTTGTTCATCCCCATAGCAAACCCTTGCTCATTACCAGCGAGTTTTGAAATCATCGTATTCAAGACGGGACGTAAAATCGATGTCGCAAGGAAGATGACGAGGGTGATCGCAAAGAATCCACCGTAACTTGATGTCAATAATGACAATAGGAAGCCGAGCGCTGCGATGAACAGGAATAGGTTCAAGACCTTTCCTTCTCCGAGACTACGTGACAGCTTATCGACGATGAAGATTTGAGCAATGACACTGATGATCCCGGTCGACGTCACCATGATCGCGATGTCTTTCGGTGAAGCACCGAATTGGTCATCGACGAATAGACCAAGTACTGATTCGTATGCCATGAGACCGAAGCTCATGACGAGTGTAATGACGAGCGGTACGAAGTACGGTTTCTTAAATGATGTCCCCAGTTTCTTGAGCATCGAACCTTCGTCTGGTGCCATCGCTGTCGCATCGTGTTTTTCGCTTTCTTGAAGTAACAGGACGCTGAACAAGACGGCTGCCCCCGAGACGATCGCTGAGACGAGTAGTGGCAATTTTAAGTCGTATTCGGCAAGGAATCCACCGATTCCAGGACCGATGACGATTCCGAGTGACATCGCAGCTGAGACGTAACTGTTTCCTTTTGCGCGTTGATCCATCGTCGTGATGTCCGCGACGTAAGCAAAGATGGCTGGAATCAGAAGGGCGGCACCGGCACCACCGATTGCGCGCGAGATGTAAAGAACCGTGACGGAATTTGAGAAGTAGAAGACGAACATCGAGAGCGTCAAGCCGATCAATCCATAGATGATCATCTTGCGACGACCGTATTGGTCCGCCCATTTTCCGGCAATCGGTGACATGACGAGTTGTGCTCCTGCAAAGATGGCGATCATTAATCCAGCCGCCGTCCCACCTTGTCCAATCGAAGCTAAGTAAGCGGGTAGAATCGGAATGATGATCCCGAAGCTCCCGACCGCAATAAACATATTGATCATGAGGACCGTTAATTTTTTTCGTTGATCCGCGTGCAAGGGGACCCCTTCTTTCGACCCGCTTTCTGTAAGCGGTTATTTGTTTCACCTTCATTATCTTAGATTCAAGCTAAAGGACCTGTCAATGTAGACGAGTCGAGGATTCAAAAAAGACTCCATCCTTTGAGAAGGATGAAGTCAGTTCAGACTTATTGTTCTTTTTTTAATAACCATTTGATGTTCGGTGATAGCAACGGTCGGAAGATCGTCACGACGGGTCGACTCGACAGCAACCAGACGAATCCGGTAGCGAGCAAGAAGGACAGTCCGATTAGTAACAGTGGCGACTCCGTAATGGCTGGTGGAACCGAATCACGGAACAAACGGACGATGAACGAGTGAATCAAGTAGATCGCAAGCGTCTGTATGCCGATCTGGTCGAATCGATCTCCGAATGACCGGTGCGGCACGAGCAACAAGACCGAGAAGATCATGATCGTACTGACGGCATAGAGGAACAATTGAATCGCTGCTCCCTTTAGAAGCGAGACTTCAAATTCCCCGTAGGTGTCGCGGTAGAAGAGCCAGACCGTATCAAATCCATTTTTTGTCCAGAGAATCATGAAGACGGCAATCAAGAGCGAGACGATTAGTCCGGTCAGTCGACCGATCGGTGCTGTCATCTGCTTTCGCCAGCCAGCGTCAGTTAACCAACCACGCTCTTTGACGAGGTAACCCATCAAAAAGAACGGATAAAAACTGACGACTTTTTGTAACGACAGGAAGTTCGTGATCGAGTCTGGATTGGCATTGATCAACAAAGCAAATAAGACACTGACGATCAGCGGGAAACGCATCACCTGGAATGCCGGGGTGACGGTTTGCCAAATGATGATCCCGAGCAGATACCAAAGCGTCCAATTCGGAACGAGCGGATGGAGTAACCCATCGAGCATCTCATGTAAGGAATCATCCTGCGTGTAGGACAAATAGATTTCGTGAATCGATTGCCAGATGAAATACAGGGCAACGAATGCGAGGATGCGTTGAGGTCGAACTTGTTTGAAAAAATAGCCGCTCATGAAGATGAAGGCAGGCATGTGCAACAAGTAAATGACGTTATACGCCATTCTCACACTATCGTTTCCCGGTAAATCTCGAAACGTCTCGATCAAATGACCAAAGACGACCATGAAGATGAGTAAGACCTTATAGTTCCCAAGCCAATGATCGTACGTTGGCGTGGTCACTGGTTTGATGGGGCGATTCATTTTTTCTCACCCAGCAGGATTTGATCAACAAACCGGGCACTCGATTTTCCGTCTTGATGTTCAAAGAAATATTCTGCGAATGCTTTGACATTATGCATTTCGAAGTCTTTGTTTTTAATCCGTTCAATCAACTCTTCTGATGTCTTGACGATTGGACCCGGAACGAATTCCTCGAAGTCGTAATAGAAATCACGTTTTGAGATATAGTCCTCAAGGTCATACGCGAAGAACAACATCGGTCGATTCAATAGGGAGAACTCGAAACACGTCGATGAGTAATCCGTAATCAAGATGTCTGAGACGAACAGCAACTCATTGATTTCACGATGATCCGTTAAATCGAGGAAGAAGTCAGCGTAGACTTCTGGAATCTCCATTCGGCGGCGAATGAATGGATGCAGTTTAAGGACGAAGACGTACTCCTCATGAAGTGCTTCGTACAGCGCATCGAGATCGAGTTGATCAAAATCATAATAGGCACTCTTCGCACCATTTCCTCGGAACGTCGGCGCGAACATGATGACTTTCTTTTGTTTGAAGATGGGATATTCCTCATAGATACGTGCTTTCGCTTCCTCGATGAACGGTTGATCAAAGAACATATCCGTCCGTGGAATACCGGTCGCGATGACTTGATCTTCCCGTAACCCGAAGCCTTCAGCATAATGACGGGCGACATTATGCGAGCTGACGATCGCTTTCGTATAATTTCGATGGCTGAGCGAGTTCGCGCTTGGACCACCTGGTTTTCCGAGACGGCTATACCCGAATGTCTTGAAGGCGCCAACGGCATGCCAGACTTGAACCAAATCACTGCCTTTACGAATGTTCAACGGGTAGATCATCGGATAGAAGTCATCGACAAGAATCGTCTTTGCTGTCGCTAAGTGGTATGGCAAGGCAAATTTGTCACGCCAATCACGACGAGACTGAAGATTCGGTTTGAAGAAGGTTTTCACATCAAGATCTAAATCGCGGCGTTTGACTTCATCCAAGATATAAGCAAAGTTCCCACTGATATCACTCCGCGAATCCGAAGCGAGGATGACTTTGTTCTCTTGAATTGGTTGCGTCCATTTCGTAACGTTATAGATCGCCTTAAATGTAAAACGACGGAACTTGAACGCGCGCTTCTTCATGTTCTTCTTCCACTTCTTATAGCGATCGATGACTTGGATTAGACGTTTCGATTCGCCTTTCTTCAGGGAATGGAAACCTAAAGAGTTGCTGTATTCCGAATACTGCACGACAAGTTCATATTCGAGTAAGATCAAGGCGTTACTATGTTTTGTATCGACGCGGTAAGCGACTGGGATTAACGAACGCGTATCACCAAAAGGCGCTTCATGTAAGATCGTCTTTCCTTGGACGATGGCGAAGAACGCATCAAAATAGCCCATCGGCAATGGACGACCGGTCGGCGTGATATGATTCAGATTCAATTCGCCTGTAAAGGACTCTTCCGTCCAGTCACCTTCGAACGGAAAGCGGCAAATGAACGTCCGTTTGTTTCGTTTATTACGAAAGACGATGGCACGTTCAAGCGGTACCAATGCTTCAGTAGGTTCAGACTGAATATACTCATCGTCATGTTCCTCAAGTTCAGGTTGCTGTTGCGATGTAGGATTTTCAAATAACGTTTGTTCGGCACGCAAAAAATCAGCCAATCCACTTAAACGTGCTTCGAAACGAAACGTCGTTCCAGCTAATTCCAAGTAGGTGACCTCAGCATGTAAGGTAGGGGTCAGTGTCTCTTCTATCAAAACCATCTCTCCTCGCTTGAATAATTACAATGCATTTACACAATCATGATAGATTTTTAAATTTTACGTGAACATAGTATAGTGAAACTAGAAATCACCACTCATTATATCGTGAGACATTAAAATTAATAGGGATTTCTTTATTTTTTTGTGTTTTTGTAAAATAACACTTCAACACAGACTGCATCATTACACATACCCTGAACGTTAGGGAAAGAAAACCGAAATTCGATTATTTCATAAGGGAGGGAAGCAGGTCGTCTCGTTTGAAAGAGCCAACGAGACACTGCGTCAGAAGATGATTTATGCAGCCATTTTAGCTGGAGGAAAAGGAACACGGATGGGGAATGTCGATCGACCGAAACAATTCTTATCGATCGGAGAACGTCCAATCATCGTCCATACAGTAGAGAAATTCCTATTACATGAGGATTTTGACCGCATCATCATCGTCACACCGACTGCTTGGATTAACTATACGCGCGATATTTTGGAGAAATACATCGGAAAAGATGAACGCCTCGTCATTACACCGGGTGGACAGGATCGAAATGAATCGATCATGGCAGCGGTGAACTGGATCGAAGAGAAAAACGGTCTGTCTGAGGAAGATATCATCGTCACACACGACGCCGTCCGTCCGTTCTTGACGCACCGCATTATTAAAGAAAACATTGAAGCAGCACAAGAATTCGGCTCATGCGATACGGTCATTTCAGCAATCGATACGATCGTCGCTTCAGCGAACGGTAAAACGATCACGGATATTCCGGTTCGTGATCAAATGTATCAAGGACAGACACCACAAAGTTTCCAGATCACGAAGTTGAAATCGCATTATGAGTCGCTTTCGACGGAAGAACGAGCGATTTTGACGGATGCTTGTAAGATTCTTTTACTTAAAGGAGAAGATGTGGCGCTCGTCACGGGTGAACTGTTCAATATTAAAGTGACGACACCATACGACCTACGGATTGCGAATGCTATCTTGAAGGAGCGGATTCATCAATGATTAACCAAGTCTATCAACTCGTCGCCCCGCGTCAAATCGAAGTGACGTATGATGAACGGTCATTGAATACCGATCGTGTTGTCGTGCGTCCAACGTATTTATCGATTTGTCACGCGGATCAACGCTACTTCACGGGTAGCCGTAGTGCGGAAGTATTGGCGAAAAAATTACCGATGGCCATGATTCATGAAGGCATAGGAAAAGTCGTACATGATCCGAGTGGAACATTCAAGAAGGGAACACTCGTCGCGATGGTTCCGAATACACCGACGGAAGAAGATGACATCATCGGTGAAAACTATTTGCGAACGAGTCGTTTCCGTTCGAGTGGATACGATGGCTATATGCAAGACTATGTGTTCTTAAAAGCAGACCGCCTTGTCGAAGTACCGGCTGATCTTGACCCTGAAGTCGCGGCATTCACTGAACTCGTCAGTGTATCGGTCCATGCCTTGACTCGTTTCGAAAAGATTGCCCATCCTCGTCGCGAGACGTTCGGAGTGTGGGGTGACGGGAATCTTGGCTTCATCACAGCACTCTTGCTACGTAAGTTGTATCCGGAAGCGAAATTACTCGTCTTTGGCAAAACGCAGTCGAAGCTTGACTATTTCTCGTTTGCAGACGAGACGTACCACATCGATCAGATTCCAGCCGATGTCTCCTTCAACCACGGTTTCGAATGTGTTGGGGGAATTGGCAGCCAATATGCGATCAATCAGATGATCGACTATATCATTCCGGAAGGCACGATGGCGTTACTTGGCGTATCAGAAGATGCCGTCGCGATTAACACACGGATGATTCTTGAAAAAGGTCTTCGTGTCTATGGTTCAAGTCGGAGTACACCGGCTGATTTCGCACGGACGATGGAATTGTATCAAACACATCCTGATATTCCAGCTTATTTATCGAACCTTGTTTCAGGCGTCTTCCAAATTCGACAAATCGAAGATATCCATAAAGCGTTTGAAAACGATTTGACGAACCGGTTCGGAAAGACGGTCATGGAATGGTGCATGTAACGATGTGCGCTGAAAAAGAGGAGAATCGTCTATGAAACAAAAAATTCGGTTATTGCAACGACGGACGGTCCACTATCTGCTTGCTGTGACGTACTGGTTGACGAAACGGTTACCGATTCAACCGAAAAAAGTCGTCTTTGCGACGTATCGTTCCGATCGTCTTGTCGATAACTTTCGTGCCGTCTACGATGAACTCGAACGTCGCGACTTAGGGTATGAATACGTTTTTTTGTTAAAGCGATTCCCTCAATCGTTGGCGGGGCAAATCCAATACGTCTTTCATATGATGCGAGCGACGTACGAGTTAGCGACTGCTCGTTACTTCATCATTGATGATTATTATTACCCTGTCTATGTGTCGTCCTTACGGGAAGGAACAGAAGTCATTCAGCTATGGCATGCCTGTGGAGCCTTTAAAAAGTTCGGCTATAGTGTGCTTGATAAATCGTATTCGCCGGATGATGATTATTTGAAGATGGTCCAGATTCACCGGAACTATAGCAAGGTCTATGTTTCCGGTGAAGCATGTATCGCACCATATGCGGATGCTTTCGGAATGGAGCAGAAACGGATCTATCCATTAGGGGTTCCACGGACGGATCAGCTACTGAACACAGCACGCCAAGCCCGTGTTCGAGAAAAGCTCTATGACCGATATCCAGAATGGCGCAAGAAACGAATCATCTTACTCGCGCCGACGTTCCGAGGAAATGGACAAACAACGGCACATTACGATCAAGAGCTCGATTTTGAGAAGTTCCGTCGTGAGCTTGGACCGGATACAGTCCTCTTGCTTCGCATGCACCCGTTCGTTCTCAATCCACCAGTCGTACCGGACGCGTATGCGGATCAAATCATTAACATGACAGACTACCCGGACATCAATGATCTGATGCAGATTGCGGATATTCTGATTACGGATTATTCGTCTGTCATCTTCGAGTTTGCCTTGTTGCAGAAGCCGATGATTTTTCTCGTTAACGATCTTCAGTCGTATAAAGCAGAACGCGATTTCTACTTCCCATATGAAACGTTCGTACCGGGACCAATCGTGTCGACGTTCGAAGACGTCATTGCTTGGATTAAACGTGGGCAATTCGATACACAGAAAATCGAGACATTTGCGAATCAGTTCTTTACGTATCAGGACGGAGAAGCGACCAAACGAATCGTCGACCATATGTTATATGACACGATTCCAGAGGCGCCTGTCTATACGAAAACACCAGTGTGAATACAGAAAAACGTTCCGATTGCGTCTCCGTTTGGGGAGAGAGACGTCATCGGAACGTTTTTATTTTTGAATTGGGGCTTGATTGGCGCGAGCAGGGGTAGCTCGCAGAATGCGCACCTCTTAAAAGTGCGTCAACTTGTCCTTTGCGGACGTTCTAGGTTTGACAGGTGGAACGATGGCAGGCCAGCCGATTTGAATGACGCCGAGAACGCGTTCGTTTTCAGAAGCGTCAACGAGTGAGGCATACTCTGGTGTGAACCAGTGTTTTCCGCTCTTCCAGCAACATCCAAGACCTCGTTCTGTTGCTACCAACTGCAGATTTTGAATCATCGCAGCTGTTGCAAGTGTATCCTCTAGCTGTTGATCCGGCGTCCCTTGTACCTGACAAAGTACCGTTAAATAAACCGGGACTTCCCGTAATTTTTGTTCAGCCTGTTGACGTTGTTCAGACGTTTTCGTCTCGAATTGACCACGCGCTGTCAGCAATTCCATCAAGGCATCGACATACCGTGTTTGTCCGTCTTCGATTGCGAGAACAAAGCGCCAAGGCTCTCGTAATTTATGATTCGGGGCATAAATCGCCGTGTCGAGTAATGCTTCTACCAATTCGACCGGAACGGGTTGTTCCGTATAGGACCGGATCGACCGGCGTGTTTCAATCACTTGTTGGGCATGCATCCGTTTCATCTCCTCACTGAGTACTTTTTCACTATAAATGATAACGATTATCATTGTCAACGTTATTTGTCAGAAAACAAAAAAAGACGATTCCCGTGAGGAAATCATCTTTCGTTGCATTCGGATTAAGAGGCTTTTCGTTCCTCGTCTTGATCTTGAGCAACAGTCGTTAGCTTTTTTTTCATAAGACGAATCCGGTATAGGGCAAATAGATAATGGGCGAAATAGATCGTAAAACCAAGGAAAATCGTTAATGCTACATGAATTTGAACGCCAGGAACAGCATGAAGCTGAATGAAGAGCAAGACAGCCATTGCCATCGTATAAAGCACCATTTCCACCGATTGTGGCATGACGCGTTGACGTTTTAAGAAAAAGGAACGCATGAGTGGCAGGACGACGAGACTGACGAGACGATCAACCAGTCCGATGACGAGCACGCTGATCACCATCGCTAAACCATTTTCAAAAGCGATTAACCGTGGGAAGACAAGATAGGTGACGAGTAATAGTGGTCCAACCAATAAAAAGATTGAAATCGAGGCACGTGCGAATACGAAGAGCCCGTTGACACTTGTTAAAAAGGCACGAACAATCTTTTGTGACCAAGGGGATGGTCGACCAACTTGCCAAGCAAAACAACAAGCAAAGATGAACGCATAAAATTGCAGAAAGGCAACCATAAAGCATCTCCTTTAGATATGAAACTCATTGTTCCTAGTGTATCGATTTTAAGGCTGAAGTGCAAAGAAGAACTTTTCGTAAAGTATAAGAAAAGAGGCTGACTCAAAAAAGAATGACGCGTCTTTTCACGCCCTTTCCTCAGGCGAGACACAAGCCAGTTTTCCTGCTTCATTCAAGCAGGAAAGCGGGTCTTGTTTGTCTCTGACAGCGCAAAGATGCGCTTTTTCCTGTAGGAGTTGCGTGAAACGCGTCATTCTTTTTGTTATGAGATAAGGGTGGCAGATCATCATTCTGCCACCCTTACCTTTGTGGAAACTGACTTTTGAGTCAGTCCCTTTCGTCAATCAATCCAGATTCGGTTCTTTTTTTCCGTGCAAGAAGAAGGACAGAATCAGTGCAAGCGCAGATAAGACGGTCGCAATCCAGAACGCATCGGTGATCCCTTGGATCGTCGCTTGTTTCGTCAACATCGTAAACCAACTCGTTGAAGCGGCTTGTGAGCTACCCAGCTGTTGTCCAAGATCGTTTAAATGTTGTGAAAGCGTCGGGTCGATCGTCGTAAACTGATTCGCGTCGTCTGCCAAGTGAGCCGTCGTTTGACGGGTCATGACGGTGACGAGAATTGCCGTTCCGATGGAGCCGGCGACTTGACGAAGTGTGTTTTGGGTCGCGTTTCCATGCGGGATCATCTTCATCGGTAAAGCGTTCATACCGGCAGTCATGATCGGCATCATGATGAATGCCATACCGAATGACCGAAGCATGTAGATGCCCATGATGGAATAATACGACGTATCCATGTTCAATTGCGTCAATTCCCATGTCCCGTACGTCATCAACGTCAAACCGAAGATAGCGAGCGGACGAATACCGAAGCGGTCAAATAAACGACCGGCAATCGGTCCGGTGATACCCATGATCAGTGATCCGGGTAAAAGGAGAAGACCTGAATCGACCGGTGAAAAACCACGAATGCTTTGAAGGTAAATCGGTAAAAGTAACATCCCACCGAACAACGCCATCGTGACGATGACGTTGATGAAGAGGGTGAACGAAAATTCCGGTACTTTCAACACACGAATATTCAACATCGGATCTTCCATCGACAGCTCACGCATCGCAAAAGCAGCAATTCCGATTAAGCCGATGACGATCGTGCTGATGACGATCGGGCTATCCCAGCCGTCATTCCCGGCTTCACTGAATCCGTAAAGGAGACTCCCGAATCCGATCGTACTGAATAAGACGCCCAGTGCGTCAAAAGAAGGTTTCGAGAGTGGCTGCGTCAGGCGGAACCAAGCCGTACCGAGTAACAACGTCACTAATCCAAAGAACGACATCGCATAAAACATGACGTGCCAGTCATAGTTTTGGATGACATATCCCGTGATCGTAGGTCCGACAGCAGGAGCCAGAATCATCGCGATTCCGAGCATTCCCATGGCAGCACCGCGCTTATGCGGTGGGAACAATGTCATGAAGACGTTTGATCCGAGTGGCATCAAGATACCAGCCCCCGCTGCCTGAACGACACGACCGATCATCATGACCGGGAAGTTCATTGCCATCGAACAGATGACCGATCCGAAGAAAAACAGTGTCATCGAAGCGAGGAACAGCTGGCGGAACGTATAGCTTCGCATCAAAAAGGCACTGATCGGAATCAAAATCCCGTTAACGAGCATGAAGCCCGTCGTCAACCACTGGGCAGTGGACGTCGACACGTTGAAGTCATTGATCAGAACTGGTAACGCGACATTAATCAACGTTTGGTTCAAAATAGCAATGAACATACCGATGAGTAAGACCGTCAGTACTTTCGGAATACTGACGTTTTCAGTCGATACCTGTTTAGAAGGTGCTGCGACTGGTGGTGTCACGGTCATCGTCGGTTCCGTCTCGAGGGATTCCTCAAGTGTCGGTCCGTCCGTCGCCAGTGCCGTGTCGGATGAGCGACTTCGACGGGCAATCCAGTTGACGCCGATGATGATCAGAATCGTGAACGCACTGTATCCGAACAAGAAGGTAGTAGACATGAACGTCCCTCCTTAATCCTTATGAATGCGGACGGTCACATTCATACCAGGTCGAATGTCGAGTGATTTTTCTTGCGAGAGTGATACTTTAACTGGAATGACTTGTGCGACTTTCGTGTAGTTCGCGTTTCCGTTTGAAGAAGGCATCATGGAGAACGTCGAAGCCGTCGTCATACCGATTTGCTCGACTTCACCAGAAAGTGTCGTGTCCGGATAGCTGTCGACATAGACATCCACTGTTTGTCCGACTTTGATTTCATCGATTTCTGTTTCTTCGATGTTCGCTGTGACCCAAAGGTCGTTTAAGTCAAAACCATAGGCGAGAGGTGTACCTGCTGCGACGAAGCCGTTCTTTGTCGCCATCGACTGAACGATCGTTGCTTTTGAGGGCATTGAAACAGAGAGGTCCGTCGGTTTTTGTCCGGCTTGTGCCGTCATGACGTGTCCGACTGTTGCTCCACTGGCGAGTGATTCGCCTGTTTTCGCAGACCAGTCTGTTAATTTACCAGCGCTCGGGCTCGCAACCGTTATCATCTTACCGTCGATTTTCGCATTGTCTGTTTTGACATAGCTCGTTGCTTGATCGTAATAGTAGTATCCGACAACACCACCACCGATTAAAACGATGAGTGTCACGATATTGATGATCAATAATTTTTTCATACTCATGGGTGTGTTAGCATCCTTTCTTGTGTACAATCGATTCAAAAAAAGTACTCCTCTGGGGGGAGGAGTAATTAATATAGTTAATTATATGGATCATTAGCTAACAAACAACCGACAATTTCCGACAAAATGTTGGAAAAATAGATGATAACGGATTCATTAATGAAAAGAGGATGGAAAAGGAGTGAAATATGGATGAATGAGAGCCGTGATCCCCGACCAAAACGGTCACGTGACCGTATTACAATGGAATTATTTCGTTTATTGAAGACGCACAGCTTCTCGAGTATTACTGTCAAAATGCTGACGGATGGAGCCGGTGTGAACCGTTCGACCTTCTACGCACACTATACGGATAAGTATGATTTGCTCGACCAAATCGTTGAGGAGCAAATGAAGGCACTTGAACAAGCAATTCGGATCACGGGTACAGGAACTGTCTTTCCGACAGTCGAGCAGGTGAGTCGCTATTTTGCTCGTTTGTTCATTCATATCGAAGAAAATGAATTATTCTATCAAACGATGCTCGTTCAAGGACCGATCAAAACGTTCATCTCCCGTTTTCTCGATACATTGAAAGATAACTATCGTCTTGTGTTTCGACCGCAAATCACAGAAGAAGCTACGTTCGTCGATCGGGACTTATTATTGAACTATGTCATTGGTGGACAGTTGGGATTGTTGATTTCTTGGTTACGAAACGGTCGACCGTATTCATCAGAGTATATGGCAGAACAATTAAGTCGGATGATCGTCTTTGGAACGGTTGAGAGTATCGGTTTTCCTAAAGAGACGGAATGAGGACGTAAAAAAGACACTTCCCTGCGGAAGTGTCCAATCAGTTTAAGCCTGTCGGAATGCGAGTTCTTTCGTATAGATCGTACTCCGATTCCGTCCACTTTCTTTTGAATAATACAACGCTTTATCTGCCTGTTGTAATGCTTCAAGTGACGTATGCGAACCACTGGAATGTGAAATCCCAAGTGAGATCGTAATTTGTAGATCAGGTACATCTGCTGTCGGGAACAGGTTACGTGCGACCGTCAGCCGAGCTAGTTCTGCTATTTTTTGCGCTTCTTTCGCCGAAGTACTTGGTAAGATGATTAAAAATTCTTCACCACCGTACCGTCCGACGAGGTCGTCTGGACGCGTCAAGGAAGCGAGAGTCATGCCGAGTTGGCGTAACACATCATCGCCCGCATCATGACCATATGTATCATTGACATGCTTGAAGAAATCGATATCGATGAGCACAAGTGAATAGCCTTGATCGGTCGAACCGACAAGCGATAGCGAGTCATCCAGACGACGGCGATTGGCGAGCCCTGTCAAAGCATCCGTCATGGCGAGTTTCTGCTGATACTGGATGTTTTCGAAGTGACGGCGTAATTCCGTCAGTAATCGAAAGGCAACAAAGCCAGCTAATAAATTAAAGAAGACGTACGCAATCGAGATTTTAAAGAATGTCGACCAGCTGTGCGTCAAGATGTAGATGGCGGGTAACGAATAGAGAATACCGACCAACACCATAAGTTGAAAATGACGCATCGAGACATGGACGAATCGACGAATGATCCCAATCGTCGTGATGAATAAGACGATGATCAGCGTAGATAAATAAAATCCTTCCATTTGATCAACTGGTGTTAAAAAGTAACGTGTCCCGATGATCATTGCTCCTGCAACGATGGCGCTTGGGAAACCACCGAACAGCATGGCGATCGCGACGGGAACGATACGTAAATCAACACGGGCGACATCGATTTGGATCCCATTGAACATTAATAAGACCGCAATCAGACCAGAGACTGCTCCGAGTATAAGTCGAATGCTCCATTTGGAGTTCAATGAAATACGCGGTTGATTCCGAAACGGTAAGAACAAGAGAGTAATCGTTGTGAACAGTAGACAAAAGTTAATGATGAATTGATTCATGATGGACAACAAATCCTCCCAACTCCCCCAGCTAACAGATTTCCATATATATACTTCCAGTATACTCAAGTAGATAACGGTTAGACAGAGGGAAATCTTTAGACCAAAATAGAAAAAACGGTAGAAAATCTACCGTTTTTAAGAAGATGAAGTAAGGGTATCCTCATCCATCGTCTGTAAAATTTTATCAAAGACATGAACCATCGTTTCGAGCTCTTCTTCCGTCAATGTACCGAAGCGGTCTTGTAAATAGTTTTTCCGGACGATTTCGAGATCCCGAAATGCACGTTCCCCGTCCTCCGTCAAAGCGAGTACGATTGAACGACGATCTTCCGTCGAACGTGTCCGTGTGACATATCCTTGTTTATACAGCTTATCCGTCAAAGCAGTGACTTGACTCGTCGCGAGCTCAAATTGTTCCGCAAGAAGCGTCGGGCGCTGAGGACCATTTTCTGAAAGGCTTCGTAAGATGAAAAACTCACTCCGGGTCGCTGTTCCTTCAAATAGCCGGTTAAGTTCACGTCGCAGGGTACGAAGAATGACACGCATTTGTTCCTCGAGTCGATAAGTTAGCAAATCACGTTCCTGTGGCATGCAAGCAGCATCCTTTCTCTCAGTGGACTTCTACCATTTAGTGTACTAAACATATCGGATTTTTACCATCGACTACCCCAGATTCGAAAAAGGCAATTGACAATTTCGTGGCGTTTTGTGTAATATGGCGTAGTAATAACTAACTTAATTCAGTTCTCACTCAACCAGTGGGATGGAGGTTGCAGTTCTTAAGAGTACGGTTACGGATGTCGTCAAGCGACAGATGAGGTGACCTGAAAGGAAGAATTGCCGAAATCAATCATCGCTTTGAAGATGATCGATTGGGATTAGATCAAATAGGTCTAATACTGTCACAAGTCGGGTATCACCTACTTGTGGAGAGCTATCTTTCACGACGGTAGAATGAGGCGCATCCATTTTATTATGTTGCGTTCTCATCTTCCATCTGGAAGATGAGGGCGCTTTTTGTTTTTTCATTCAAAAAGTGTCCTCTCAAAAATTTATTAAAGAGAGAAGCGAACGAAATGAACAATCTAGATGTGAAACAAACAACAGATTCGACAGCAGAAGGATTAAAACGTGGATTACAAGCCCGTCATATGTCAATGATCGCCATCGGTGGAGCGATCGGAACAGGACTCTTCATTGCGTCCGGTGCTTCCGTCGCAGCAGCAGGACCAGGTGGGGCGCTCTTATCGTATGCAATCGTTGGTCTGATGGTCTACTTCCTCATGACAAGTCTTGGTGAAATGGCAGCGTATATGCCGGTCGCTGGATCCTTCTCGACCTATGGAACGAAATTCGTCGATCCATCATTCGGCTTTGCGCTCGGCTGGAACTACTGGTACAACTGGGCAGTCACGATCGCAGTCGAGCTCGTCGCAGCACAAATCGTCATGACATATTGGTTCCCGGATGTTCCTGGATTTTATTTCAGTGCCTTGTTCCTCTTACTCATGATTGGCTTGAACTACTTCTCCGTTAAGGGATTCGGGGAAGCGGAGTATTGGTTTGCGATGATTAAAGTCGTTACCGTCATCGTCTTCTTAGTCGTCGGTGTTGCGATGATTTTTGGTGTCTTTACATCAGAGCCACCGGTTGGCTTTAAAAACTTTGCACTTGGCGATGCACCGTTCGTCGGTGGGATTCCTGCCGTCATCGGTATCATTCTCGTTGCCGGATTCAGTTTTCAAGGTACAGAACTGGTCGGGATTGCCGCGGGTGAGTCGGAAGATCCGAAAAAGAATGTTCCAAAAGCAGTCAAACAAGTCTTCTGGCGCATCTTGCTTTTCTACGTCTTCGCGATTTTCGTCATCGGAATGCTCATTCCGTATACGAGTCCGAACTTGGTTTCCAATGACATTACGGACGTAGCGGTTAGTCCGTTTACGCTTGTCTTTGAAAAAGCGGGTCTTGCCTTCTCAGCAGCACTCATGAACGCCGTCATCTTGACGTCTGTTCTATCTGCCGGAAACTCAGGTATGTATGCTTCGACTCGGATGCTTTATACGCTTGCTCGCCAAGGGGATGCACCGAAGTTGTTCGCGAAAGTATCGAAAAACGGTGTACCGCGTAACGCTTTGCTCGCAACAGGAGCAATCGGTGCACTCTGTTTCTTGACGTCGATGTTTGGTGGACAAGTCTACTTGTGGTTACTCAATGCTTCGGGGATGACAGGCTTCATCGCATGGCTCGGGATTGCAATCAGTCACTATCGTTTCCGTAAAGGATTCCTTGCACAAGGTCACTCGTTGAAAGACTTACCATATGTTGCACCAGCGTTCCCGTTTGGTCCGCTGTTCGCATTCGGTCTTTGTTTCCTCGTCATCGTTGGTCAAAACTACGCAGCATTCCTTGCGGATCAAATCGATTGGGTCGGAATTGCCGCAACGTATGTTGGTATTCCATTATTCCTTGCCTTCTGGTTAGGACATAAATTCAAAAATCGAACGTCGATCGTTCGTTATGACGAGATGGACTTCCCGGAACATCCACGTCAATCATAATGTGTGAACCACCTTCTATAAATGAAGGTGATTGAGATTGAAGACAAAGTGCAATTTTTCTCTGATGAGTCTGATGAGAAAGATTGCGCTTTTTTGTTCGTTTCGAATCGTTTTTCCAGGGACAAGCATCGCTTCGCTGCAGGGTCGCTCTTGCTTGTTATTCCCTAGGAAGCGATTTCGAGTGAACAAAACGCTTCTCTGATTCTCCTGACGGTATAAAAAAGAATGACACGTTACACGCCACTCCTACAGGAAAAAGCGCAATTTTGCGCTTTCAGAGACAAACAAGACCCGTTTTCCTGCTCGACTGGAGCGGGAAAACTGGCTTGTGTCTCGTATGAGGAAAGGGCGTGAAAAGACGCGTCATTCTTTTTTTGAGTCAGTCCATTTTCTGCAATCGGAACCACCTTCTATAAATGAAGGTGGTTTTTTATTCCCTTAAATGAAAACGTTCTCTAAAATATAGTTTTGAAAAAGTATAAAAAAGGAATCAATGAATAAGTATTCAAAAATAGAAATATGAATAAAGAATAGGGGGAGACGCATGACTACATCTGAATTATTTTTCACATTAGGTTCTGCAGCGTTTTTCATGTTGCTCGTTGCTTACATATCCTACCGATTGACGCGTGGGAAAACACAAGGCGTCGATGAATACTTCTTAGCGGGACGAGGGCTAAGTGGCGTTTTCATTGCCGGATCGCTACTGCTGACGAATTTGTCGGCAGAACAGTTGATTGGACTAAATGGACAATCCTTCATGGGAAACATGTCGAGTATGGCGTGGGAAGTCACGGCGGGATTTGCTGCCATCATCATGGCGATTTATCTACTCCCGAAGTTTCTCGGGCTTGGTATCTCGACGTTACCGGAATACTTAAGTCACCGGTATGATGAGACGGTTCGCCGGATGACAGTCTTACTCTTTTTACTCGGATATATGTGCGTCACGATTCCTTCGATGCTTTATTCGGGTGGGATTGCTGTCTTGCAGCTATTCGATGTTCCGGAACTATTTGGTCTTAGTTATACGCAATCCCTTTGGTTAGTCGTCTGGGTCGTCGGGATCATCGGAGCAATTTATGCGATTTTTGGAGGACTACGTGCGGTGGCTGTCTCGGATACCTTGAACGGGATCGGGCTCGTCTTCGTTGGATTCCTAGTTCCGGTACTCGGCTTTATCACACTGGGTGATGGGAATTTACTTCAAGGGATGAAGACGATTGCGACTGTGCAACCGGAGAAGCTGAACGCAATCGGAAGCTCAACCGATGCCGTTCCGTTCTTCTCGATTTTCACGGGTATCCTATTTGCGAACTTATTTTATTGGTCACTCAATCAATATGTCATTCAACGTGTGCTCGGGGCAAAAGATTTGAAGGAAGGACAGAAGGGCGTCCTCATGACAGGATTCTTAAAGTTATTAGTTCCAATCTTCATGCTGATTCCTGGGATCATTGCCTATCACTTGTATGGGAACACACTAACAAGCGGTGATTTATCATATCCTCGACTCATTACGGAGTTACTGCCGGTCTCGCTGATGGGATTTTTCTTGGCTGTCTTACTCGGAGCCGTCTTCAGTTCGTTTAACTCGTTGCTAAACAGTATTGCAACACTTTTCGTCCTCGATATCTATCAGCCGGTGTTTGCGAAAGAGGCGAGTGATGAACATTTGATTCGTGTCAGTAAATGGTTCGGAACGATCGTTGCTTTAATCTCTTTCGTCATCGCACCATTCTTGATGTACGCGCCGGACGGCTTATGGAGTTTGATCCGGCAATTCACAGGTTTTTTCAACATTCCGATTCTCGTCATCGTATTAATGGGGATTTTCATGAAACGAATTCCGGCGATTGCAGCGAAAATCGTCATCGTCTTTCACGTGTTCGCGTATTACTTATTCGTCTTCGGTTTCAAACAACTGTTCGGCTGGGATCATGGCATTAGCTATATTCATGGGTACGGTATTCTACTCGTGATTGAAGTGCTATTCATGGTATTCATGGGATATCGTTACCCGGTCGTCCAGTCAAGAAAGGTCAATCGACGACAGTCTGTCGAGCTCACTCCATGGAAGTTCGCGATTCCGGTTTCGATCTTATTATGCACATCCATCATTTGGACGTACGTTCTGTTTTCAAAAATCGGACTGGCTTCGACAGCAGGCATCGTATCGATTTGGTTCTGGCCGGTTACGTTAGGACTTGTCATTGCAACGATCGTATTATGGCGTGTGTCGCTAAACGCTTGGGAAGCGAAGTACCGGACCTATCTCGAAGAAGAGTACCGTCAAGCAGAATAATCCTCTCGCAGAAGACATGACATATCGGGTAAGATGAAAGAAAAACAGGAGGCGATCTTCGTGAATTACTGGTACCACTTCAAGCGTGCCTTCTTACCGATCGCATTATTGCTTGTGACGCTTGCCTTGTACCAAATGATTTATCGTTTGAATAACATCTGGTATTCGCTCGGAGGACTTCTTCTTGTCTTTGCGGCGATTTACTTCGTCATGCGTCGTCTAAAAGCGAACCCAGAGGATTGAATGAGCAGGAAAGTCGAGTCCATTCTCTGAACGCGGTAAAATAGACACATACAGAGGAGGGGAAGATAGATGGCAAAAGCAATATTTGCAGGTGGTTGTTTCTGGTGCATGGTCAAGCCATTCCATAAATATGATGGGGTAGAGCAGGTCATTTCAGGATATACCGGTGGTCATACAGAGAACCCGACTTATAAAGAGGTCTGTTCGGAAACGACAGGTCACTTGGAGGCGGTTGAAGTCACGTACGATCCGTCCGTCATTACGTACGAAGAATTACTCGAGATCTTCTGGCGTCAAATTGACCCGACAGATGGTGGAGGTCAATTCAATGACCGTGGTGAATCGTACCAACCGGCCATCTTTTATGTCGATGAAGCACAGCGTGAAGCAGCTGAACGTTCGAAAGCAGCGCTTGACGCATCAGGACGCTTCTCGCGTCCGGTCGCGGTAGAGATTCGTCCAGAAAAGCCGTTTTGGCCAGCCGAAGAATATCACCAAGATTATTATAAAAAGAATCCGTTCCGTTATCAGATGTATAGTGTCGGCTCAGGTCGCGCGAAATTCATCAAGGAAGCGTGGAAGGACCAAGGTAAGGAAAAAGAACTGAAAGAGCGTCTGACACCAATTCAGTATAAAGTCACACAAGAGAACGGGACAGAACCCGCTTTCCGTAACGAATACTGGGATGAAGAACGTCCAGGACTGTACGTCGATATCGTCGATGGTACACCACTCTTCACATCGAAAGATAAGTTCCAGTCGAACTGTGGTTGGCCGAGTTTCGCTAAACCGATCTCAGAAGACAAGATGGAAGTCGAACTCGATACGAGTCACGGGATGACGCGGACGGAAGTGCGTTCTGCGAATGCGGATAGTCACCTCGGTCATATCTTCGATGATGGTCCGACAGAACTTGGTGGTCTTCGCTATTGTATCAACTCAGCAGCGTTACGATTTATTCCGCTTGAAGAGCTTGATTCGGCAGGATATGGGGAATATAAAAAACATTTCGAGTAACACGTAAGGAGCAGTCAAACGATTTCGTTTTGACTGCTCTTTTTTCAAATGGAAGGGAGAGAATCGAATGTTTCGACCCGTGTATGAAGAGATTCGACAAATGACGATTGCGAAGGTACTTGATTTCTACGATCACGAAATCCGTCAGCTCGATGAGCAAGCACGTCAGGAAAAGTACGACAAGATGAGCTTGAGTCCGTTTCGCTTTTTCCGTGGGAGTTCGCATCTGTTTTATTATGACGTGACGCGAATCCCCCTTGGTTTTGATACGCCTCGCGATAAACCGACCTGGATTCAGGGAGATCTTCATTTTGAGAATTTCGGTGTCCATGGCAATGCGAAGGGAGAGATCATCTACGACGTCAATGACTTTGATGAAGGATACTTAGGATCTTATTTATATGATTTGATTCGCATGGCGGTCTCCGTCCGGTTGTTCGCTGAAGAGGCAGGATACGACCCGACTCCTGCGATTCGTAATTATGTCCTTGAATACTTACACGATTTAAAAAAGTACGCTCTCGGAAAAGATCCGAGTGATGTTTGTTTTACCCGAGAAAATACAAAAGGACCAATCAAAAAGTTGATCAAAAAAGCAGAAAAGAAACGTGAGGAATTAATGGGAGAGCGGACGGAACTGGTGGATGGCGTGAGACGTTTTTGTACATTACCAGATATGGCAGCGGTAGATGATCCGACGCGAATGGCGATTGAGTCTGCTTGGTCCTCCTATATCGAGACGATTGATGCCGAGGATCGTCGTGACGAAGCGTTCTATACGATCAAGGATATCGTTCGTAAGCTAGACAGTGGAACAGCATCGATTGGTCTTGAGCGCTATTACATCTTGATTGAGGGGGAGGGAGGCGAAGAGGCTTTGATTCTAGAGATGAAACAAGCTCAAACTTCTGTTCCTTCATTGTTCCTTCCCGTCTATCGTCCTGAAGCAGAAACGGTTCATCAAGGACGCCGGATCATTACGTCTCAAAAAGCGATGCAGGCACATGAAGATCCATATCTTGGTTATTTGACGATTGGTCAAAAGGAATATTATGTACGTGAGCGTTCACCGTATAAGAAAAAGCTAAAAGCAAAGCATATCAAAAGTCAGGATGACCTCGAGAATGTCTTATGTATTCAAGGTCAAATTACCGCCAAAGTACATGCACGGGCAGATCAAGATGCTGGGATTAAAGAAAAAATTTTAACGCATCATGCCGACGTTGAAATCATCCAAGCCATCGGTGTTTCAGACACTGCTTTCTTAGAACAAATCGAGCGTTGGTCAGAAGCCTACGTGACACGAACAAAGCTGGATTACCAAGTGTTTTTAGAGTGGGTAAAGACTCGACAAACAAATTAAAAACCTAACAAACTGAAGCTTGTCAGATGGATGTGTAACATGTGTTACATATCCATCTTTTTTGTGCAGATTTTTTTGTTTAACAAATGAAAGCGTTCAACAAAATAGAAATAGGTATAATGACCTATATCAATTTATCAGAAAACTTCGTAAATTTTTGATTAAGTTCTTACGGACGACTCGCTCCGTAGGACGAATCATACCAGGTACAGGGGGAAATACATCATGAGTTTGACGCGGAAAAAAGATGTTTCCGCTATGATTGCTGCAAGTAAACGAAACAGTGGACTTGCTCGAAATCTTGGCGCGATGGATTTAACGTTTTTAGGAATTGGCGCCATCATTGGAACCGGAATCTTCGTTTTGACGGGAACAGGAGCATTGACTGCAGGACCAGGACTTATCGTATCATTCATTCTATCTGCCATCGCCTGTGGTCTAGCTGCTCTTGCTTACGCTGAATTCGCATCAACGATTCCGGTCAGTGGATCCGTCTATACGTACACGTACGCAACGATGGGAGAGATCTTCGCTTGGATCATCGGTTGGAACTTGATCCTCGAATATGGACTCGCCTCCAGTGCCGTTGCAGCCGGTTGGTCTGGGTACTTTCAGTCCTTACTCGCAGGATTCAACATCCATGTGCCAACAGCCTTATCAGCAGCTCCTGGAGCAGTCGAAGGAGCCAAGACATACTTCAACCTTCCAGCGTTCTTAATCCTCTTTGCCATTACGGCATTGTTGTCGATGGGAATCAAGGAAACGAAACGTGTCAACAACATCATGGTCGTCATTAAACTAGCGGTCGTCGTATTGTTCATCGTCGTCGGTGTCGGTTATGTCGAACCAACGAACTGGGCACCGTTCACACCATTTGGTTGGGGAGGCGTCTTCTCGGGTGCCGCGATCGTCTTCTTCGCGTACATCGGCTTTGATGCCGTCACATCAGCAGCTGAAGAAGTCCGCGATCCGCAAAAGAACTTGCCGCGCGGTATCATCGGTTCACTTGCTGTTTGTACAGTCCTTTACGTCATCGTTGCAGCTATCATGACAGGAATCGTACCGTATCAACAGTTCGAAGGAATCGATCACCCAGTCTCACTTGCGATTCAAATGGCAGGTCAAAACTGGGTTGCTGGATTCATCGATCTTGGTGCAATTCTCGGAATCACAACAGTCATTCTCGTCATGACATACGGAATGGTGCGTCTCGCGTTCGCCATCTCGCGTGATGGAATGTTCCCGAAAGTATTTTCTGAAGTGCATCCGAAGTACCAAACACCATTCAAGGCGACTTGGATGATCGGACTCGGTAGCTCACTCGTCGCTGGATTTGTTCCACTCGATGTCATCGCGAACCTCGTCAACATGGGTACACTGGCAGCCTTCGTCTTGATTTCTGTCGCTGTCTTGATTCTTCGCAAGACACAGCCAGATCTTCCGCGTGCTTTCAAATGTCCGGGTATGCCATACGTGCCAATCGCAGCAATCGCTGCATGTCTTTTCTTGATGTTCAACTTGAAACTCGAGACATGGATTGCTTTTGGAATCTGGCTTGCTATCGGTTTAGTTCTTTACTTTACGTTTGCACGCAAGAGTTCGAATTTACACCCCGGCAACATGCCAGCAGCGGAACTCGCTGCTTCGAAAGAAGAACAGTAACACACAAGAAGACCCGGTCGCCTGAAGGCGATCGGGTCTTTTGATGTTAGGAAAGTGGAACAGGTCCTTTGACGCGGACCGCATCAAATTCACGACGAATACTTTCATTGGCTCTCGCTTCATCTTCTGCCGACCAGCCGAGTTCGCTACGCATCAAGGCGAGAACACCATCTGCGTACTGTTCAGCGTGAGGGAAATCAAAGAAGACGGCCGAAGCACGACGGTTCAAGAAGTCGCCAGGTTGCATGACGAGCTCAGCTTCTAATCCATATAGAAGGGCGCCGAACCAGTGTAACGGTAATTGATAACGAGCCGCCTCGTCACCACGTGTCCGAATCAACTCGTAGACACGTTCGACATTCGTACCGTAACGTTGGATGAGCCATGTCGCCTCATTCGGTGACAATCCGAGTGCTTCTCCTTTTGGTTGTTGTTCCTTCAAGTAGCGGGCAAATCCTTTACTTCCTTGTGGATGACCACCACCAAGCAAGATATCGTGCGTACGGGAAGCGAGGTAAATCCGATTTTCTTCTGTCTTGAATTGGTCTGCGACCATATCGATAATTCGTTCTGCCATCTTCCGGTACCCGGTCAACTTCCCACCAGCGATTGACATCAGCCCGGATTTCGAGACGAAGATTTCATCTTTTCGAGACAGTTCACTCGGGTCCTTTCCATCTTCATGAATGAGTGGGCGTAGTCCAGACCATGTCGATTCGACGTGTTCAGGTCGTAACTCGACGTTGAACATTTGATTTGTCGCCTCTAGGATATAGTCCTGATCCTCAACGGTGACACCCGGTTCAAGAATATCTCCTTTATAGTTCGTGTCAGTCGTTCCGACATAGGTTTTCCCTTCGCGTGGAATCGCAAAGATCATCCGACCATCTGGAACGTCGAAATAAACAGCCTGTTGGAGTGGGAAATGCGCTTGATCGATGACGAGATGAATCCCTTTCGTCAGGTGGAGCGATTTCCCAGCTTTCGAACCATCTTTTTCACGTAGTTCGTCGACCCACGGACCGGTTGCATTGATGATTTTCTTCGCCCGAATCGTATACGTTTTGTCACTTAAGACGTCACGGACTTCGACACCGACAACTTTTCCATTGTGGTAGACGAGCGATTCAGCCTTCGTATAGTTGACGGCACGTCCACCGTAACCAACAGCTGCCTTTAAGACTTCGACTGTCAATCGGGCATCATCCGTTTTATATTCGACATAACGACCACCACCGACTAAGTGTTCCGAACGTAATAATGGCTCGTAACGTAATGTTTCTTCTTTACTGAGCATCGTCCGGCGTTCATGGCGTTTGACGCCTGCGAGCTGGTCATAGACGCGTAAGCCGATCGATGTCGAGAAGCTGCCGAACGTTCCGCCTTCGACGAGTGGAAGCATCATCCACTCCGGCGTCGTCACGTGTGGGGCGTTCTCATACACGATGGCACGTTCTTTTCCGACTTCGGCAACCAGTTTGATTTCGAACTGCTTCAGATAACGCAATCCACCATGGACGAGTTTCGTCGATCGGCTCGATGTCCCTTCGGCGAAGTCCTGCATCTCAATCAATCCTGTCCGCATGCCTCGACTTTGTGCGTCAAGCAAAATACCGGCTCCCGTGATACCGCCCCCGATGACGAGCACGTCTAAAAGTTCTTGTCCCATTTCTTCTAACCAAGCTGTCCGTTCCGTACTTGAAAACATCTTGTCTTCCCCCTGTTCGTCTGAATGGATAGTTAGTCTACTTCTATCCATGTACCCGATTTTGCACTTTTTTGAGCACGATCAATGATTTTCATGACGAGTTCAGCCTGTTTCGGAGAGACAGGTGGGGTTGTTCGCTGTCGAATGGCTGGGGCGAGGTCTGTATAATAATCCCCAAATTGCCCGGAGACAAAAGGAAAGTCTTCAAGGGGACCGTTTGCTTCAGCCAATTGATACGTCGCGCGTTTCGTATCGACTTCATCGACGAAATAGCTAGCCTTTGTCCCATGTACCATTAGCGAAGGACCAACAGCCGGAACGATGGAACCGATGTGTAAAATAGCGCGTCGTGTACCGAATGCTAAAATCAGATGTGTATAGTCATCAACGATCCCACCTTGCCGTTGAATCGTTTGGTCACAAAAGACGCGATCCGGAATTTCATCGAAGGCGACGAGTGCTTGATCGATCAAGTGTGATCCAAGATCGTACAAGAGACCAGCACCGGGTACGTCCTGTTCGCGCCAACGATCCTCAACGTCTGGGCGATAGCGATCATAATGCGCTTCAAACGTTTGGAGGGTGCCGAGACGTCCGGATTCGAGTAAGGTCATCAGCGTTCGAAAGTCCTTCGTATACCGACGATTATGATAAACTGTCAGTAACCGATCGTGTACACGTGCTAGTTCTGTCAACGTTTCGGCTTCTTCGAGCGTGACAGTGAACGGTTTCTCGACGAGTACATCACAGCCCGATAGCAAAGCGAGGCGCGCAAGTGGATAATGTAGCTCATTTGCTGTCGCGATGACGACTAAATCGATCTGTTCTTTAGCGAGCAGGGCTTCAAGTGTCGAATAAACAGGTAGCGTCGCGTCATAAGCAGCGACTGCTTCCGGACGACTCGACTGAACAGCGACTAACTGATAATCAGGTGCGTGTAAATAAGGAGCATGTAAATGTTCACCGGCAATACCAAAACCAACTAAAGCGGTACGAATCATGGAAAACACATCCTTTTCAAGTTCATACCCTCAATCTACCATAAGGAGGAATACAAGATGATTACGGAACAACACATCATCGAAAAGATGCGTCAAGCGATGCAACGCATTGAGCAAACGACAGGAGCCGCGCAGAAAGAGCAGATTGCAGCAATGAAGGCGTACTGTGAACTATTACTTGAATCTGAGGCGACATCAAGTTCAACGATATCGCTACCTACGTCAACACCTCAGGCAACACCAACAGTCGATCCGATGTTAGCGCGTTTCATGGGTGTTTCGCAGGAGAAAGAAGAAAAAGGCACTTCATTGCTCGATTTTTGAATGAAATGACGCGATTCAGGGAATAACCATCACAGTTGAAACGAGAAGGGGAGATACGTCATGAAAACAGTAATCGTCATCGGAGCAGGACCAGGAAACGGATATGAAATCAGTAAACGATTCGGACAAGAAGGCTTTCAAGTCGTTTGTGCGGCGCGGACGCAAGAAACACTCGCAGCCGTCATCACGGAACTAAAAGAAGCGGGCGTGGAAGCGGTCGGAGTGGAATGTGATGCTTCACGAAAAGCTGATATCGCATCCCTCATCGAATGGACAGAGGAGCAATACGGACAAGTTGATGTCTTAGTCTACAATGCTTCGATTTTACATCAAGCGTCTGTCCTTGAAGTCTCGGCAGAACAGATTACGAAAGAGTTCGAAATCGACGTGCTCGGTGCACTGCATGCCGCACAACTCGTTGCTCCGTCGATGCAAAAACGGAAAGACGGCGCTATCCTGATTACTGGAGGCGGCGCTGCGATGCAAGCGATCAAATCGCTACCAGGACTTTCAATCGGGAAGGCAGGCGTTCGCCAAGTGACGCATATGTTACACGATACGTTGAAGGAAGACGGTGTCTACGTCGGAACCGTCACGATTGCCGGGGAAGTGAAGCGTGGAACGGCACTTGATCCGAAAAATGTAGCGGAAGCGTTCTATCAACTGTATACGAACCGAAATGAAGTCGAAACGGTTCTTTCAGCAGACTAACGAATAAACAAGATAGCGTATGCGGGTTCGGACTTTGACCGAATCCGTATTTTCATGGAAAGGAGCGAAACAGAAGTGAGACGATACACCATGATAAGTCTACTTTTTCTATTCGTTCTCATCGGTTGTGCACCAGAAGAAACTGACTTGCTTGGCATCAAGCAACCCGATGACGAAAAAATCACGAAGGCGACGGTTGAACGCGTCATCGATGGGGATACGTTAAAAGTGAAGTTGGAGGATGGGAAAACGGAGGACGTTCGTCTACTCCTTGTCGATACACCAGAAACCGTCAAACCGGATACACCGGTTCAACCGTATGGAACGGAAGCTTCAGCGTTTACGAAAGAGACCTTACCGAGCGGGACAGCGATTCGGTTGGAGCGTGATCATTCCCGGACCGATCGATACGGAAGATTACTCGCATACGTCTGGTACGGCGATAAGATGTTGAATCAGGAGTTACTTCGAAAAGGACTCGCACGTGTAGCGTTCGTCTATGAGCCGGACACACGTTATGTCGATATGTTCGAACAGATCGAACAGGAAGCCAAGCAGGCGAAGAAAAAGATTTGGGAGCACGATGGCTACGTCACAAATCGTGGCTTCGACGCTCAAGCGATTACAGAAACGAAATCCTGCGAAATCAAAGGCAACATCAATCGGTCGGGTAAAAAAATCTACCATGTACCGGGAGGTCAATCCTACGATGAAGTGAAGCCAGAGCAACAGTTCTGTACGGAAAAAGAAGCAGAAGAAGCCGGATTCGTCCGCGCTGCACGCTAATGAATGCACACAAAAAGCCATCGAAATCGATGGCTTTTTGTTTATTCTACAGGTGGTGAGGGAGATTGATACTGCTGTACTTTATCATCTTCATCAAAGGAAATCGTGACATCGGTGACCCCTTTAAGAATTCGAATTTGTAGCTCCAGTCGATCCTTGATGTCGTCCGCTTGGGCAATCGTTAAGTTAGGATCCACTTCAATCTCTGTCTCGACATGGAAGTGATCGCCTTCCTTGATGACTTCAAGTTTTTCAATATCACGAACCGCTTCATCACGTAATAGGATTTCACCGATTTTAGCAGTCAATACTTCATCAATCTCACCGAGTGCACCGGCAGCATTTTGAATAAAGACATTATAAACGACATAGAACATCATCAGACCAATCAAAATCGATGCAATGCCCTCTGCTTGATAAAACGATGTGTAATGCGAAATCAGGACGGCGATGATTGCGATGATACCACCGAGAGTCGCAACAAGATCTTCCATGAAGACAAGGCGTGTCGCTGGTTTTGCCTGCCCAAGATGGGTGAAGCTTTGACCAACTAGTGTCAGCCCTCTAGACTTAAGCCCAGTTTCATGAGCAATCTCGATCATTGCTTTATAAAAGACGCCGACTTCGAGGACGACACCAATTCCAAGTGCCGTCAAAATGATCCAAAGCCCAGTCGTCTCTTCGCCAGGACCGTGTGCGATATGCAAGATGCCTTCACGAATCGTCTCATACGCAAGGAGGGCGACGACGATGATTGCAGCAAGTAACACGAGGTTAACAAGCCGACCGAATCCGTTCGGGAATCGTTTCGTTGGTGCTTTTTTACTTAGAGCAGAACCGATATAGACGAAAAACTGATTCGCCGCGTCACCGATCGTATGCATCATTTCAGCGAACATCGCCACATTCCCAGTCAGGATGTAGGCGACAAACTTGATGATAGCAATAATTGTGTTGACGATTGCAGCAGCAAGTGCTGACTTATTGCCGCGACGGATCAATGAGAAAAAAGTGGTCATGAGCGGTTCTCTCCTTGTCTATTCAAAATAGGTTAACCGCGTCCTGCCTGGAACGACGGATAAAGTGTCATCCCGCCGTCCGCAAAGAGTGTGATCCCTGTGACATAACTTGCTTCGTCCGACGCAAGCCATGCGGCAACGGCTGAAATTTCCTCAGGTTTTCCGATATTGCCCATTGGAATCATGCTCTCGACTTCTTTACGTTGTTCTGGATCTTCGAATTTTTCAGCGTTGATCGGTGTATTGATCGCACCAGGTCCAATCGCATTGACGCGAATGCCTTTTGGTGCATATTCCATCGCAAGGGTTTGTGTCATTAGCTTGACGCCACCTTTACTTGCAGCGTAGTGAACGAACGTCGGCCATGGGATGATTTCATGAACACTTGATAGGTTGATGATGCTACCTTTGACATCGTGTTCGACGAAATATTTCAGTGCTTCACGCGCACCGAGGAATGCCCCTGTTAAGTTGACGTCGATGACTTTTTGCCAATCTTCAAGCGACATCTCGTGTGAAGGAGATGGCATTTCTACTCCGGCATTGTTAACGAAAACGTCCAATTTACCAAAATGATCAACAGTCTCTTTAACGAGGTTGATCATATCGTCTTCTTTTGAGACATCCCCTTGAATCGTAATGGCTTCGCCGCCCTGTTCTTGAATCGATTCTGCGATTTTTTTTGCTTCTTCCGGATGACTGCGATAGTTGATGACGACACGCATACCTTCTTCTGCATAACGACGAACGATAGCCTCACCGATTCCCATTGACCCACCTGTTACGATGGCTACTTTTCCTTTTAAACTCTCATACATGATGCTTCACTCCTTCATTATTGTTTCGTAAATCCAATCATGATTCCGCCAGCAACGACTAAAATACAACCGATGATGACGAACGTCATCTCTTTCTTCGTTTTTGATTCTTTCAGTAAGAGGACACCGCCAATCGTTGAGATGACGACTCCTGTTTGAGATAAGGAGAAACTCGTTGCGACACCGACTTTTGCCGTCGCAAATAATAAAGCGACGTTCCCGACAGCCCACATGAGTCCACCGATAGTATTGCCAGCTGTTTTCTTCGTGAAGAGATCTCCTTCTCGTAAAGAAAGAAGAATCGCACTCACGACCATCCCAATCGCTTGTGGTAAGACTGCTTCCCATCCATTGATATCGAACCAACGGGCAATGACGACGTAGCCGACATACCCGACAGTCGAGATGAGGAGGAGCGTCAGTCCTTTTCCGATATTCTCATCTTCTTTGCTCTTATCTTCCTTGTAAGACGTGAAAGCTGCTCCGGCAATGATCAATACAAGGGCACTGATTCCGAGAATCAACGCAGTTGTCGTTGACCACTCTCCAAAAGCGAGAACACCAAACAACGATGTTCCGACGAGTTGCATCCCTGTTGAGATGGGCATCGTCTTTGAGACACCCATTTGACGGAATGCGGCAAATTGATTTTTTTGACCGAGCGCCCAGAAGGCACCAGAAAAGAATCCGGCAACCCAAGCAGTCGTCGACATCTCTGGGCTGACAAAAAAGAAGGTGACGATCGCGAAAAGCAATGCACCCAGAGTCGTACCGATAATTTGTTGCGCCGTTGAACCTCCGATTTTCGAGACGACGAGCGGCAACGATCCCCACATTAATGCAGGAACGATGGCAATTAAAATATCAATCAAGTGTTTCACCTCTCCTTACTGTTATCTCTCTACTTGAAGCTGTACCCCGCGAGACGCGAGGAAAAACCTCGAAGCGCGAAGAGGAATTATTCTGAAATAAAAAAACGTCCACCGAAGTGGACGCATATTGTCGTTCTATTTAACGGAACGGTTCATCAGCGATCCGGACGATTTGTCGTCCGATCCGTCGACCATTCCATAAAGCGATGACGGCGATCGTCAAGGAAATGCCCATGACGTCGTATTGCGTAAAATAATAGCCGAGATAACTAAAAGGCAGACTGATGATTCCGACGAGTGAACTCGTCCACTGTCGGATTTTGAGTGACTCGATGTTCGCGACACGAGAGAACTTTTGTTGCTCCATGATCCGCCAACGTGTCGGTTCGCTTAAGGCATCGTTAACAAGACGCGGGAAGGCGAGCAATCGCGCACCGTAAGAGCCGGCAATCTGGAGATAACGATTTTGGTTTTTTCCTTCGTCATCGAGCCAACGTCGAACCATGGGTTTGGCTAATTCGAGCAGGTTGATTTGCGGTGAAAGAATCTGAAGAATCCCAAGAATCGTCGAGGCAGCACGACCGAAGAACGCAAACTCGGCAGGGAGCTGGATCGGTTCGTTTCGGACGAGCAATTCGATATCGGATAAGACCTTCTCAATCAGTTTCGTATCGACGTTTTCCATATCACTCTCGAGATAGAACGTGACCGCTTTTTCAATTGCTTGTCGGATATTTTGCTTATTCGCATTCGGCAACAGGAATCGTAAATCTTCGAGACCATCGACGATCGCATCATAATCTAATGTGACGAAGGATTGGAGGATTCGTTGAATCGCTCGCATGTCATCAGGCGTTGTCGCTCCAATCATCCCAAAATCAAGCAAGACGATTTTGCCGTCGGACTGGACGAGGACGTTGCCCGGGTGTGGGTCAGCGTGAAATTTCCCGCCGAACAGTAATTGCTCACCAGCGTTCAAGAAGAGATTACGCGCTAGTTCGTCACGATCAATCTGATGTTCCGCTAAATAATCGAGATCGGTGATACGTGTTCCGTCAATCCATTCCATGACGAGCACACGATTCGTACAATGTTCTTCATAATAACTCGGAATATAGATGACAGGATTCGTCTCATACATTTTTTTAAAGTAGAGACCGTTTTTTAATTCAGTTCGGTAATTCAATTCATCACCGATGACGAAGACCATTTGGCGATACAGACTTTGTAAATCAGTCGATTTGTTTAATGAAGTCCGGCGTAACATGGCAATGACGATGCGCATGGCACGGAAATCGGTTTTGATGATTTGTTCGATGTTCGGTCGCTGAACTTTGATCGCAACTTTTTTACCATTTGATTTTAAGATTCCGCTGTACACCTCACCAATCGAGGCAGAAGCGACAGGACGGGAACTGATATCCGAGATGATCTCTTCGATCGGCATACCCCAATCCTCTTCGATGATCTTACGTGACTCTCCAAGTTTACTTGAAGGAACTTTATCGACGAGTTCGGTCAGTTCCATCAAGACGGACGGAGGAAATAGATCGGCTCGAATCGACAAGAACTGACCGAGCTTGATCAGTAACCCTTCTAACCGTAATGCTTTTTTCTTATAGTCACGCGCAATCCGGATCATGATGCGCTCAAACTCTTCGTTGTTCGTACCTGGCCGGTTTTTCCGGGTGAATCGATAGATCGTAAAGATGTAACGTGCGAACATCGTCACGATGACGACGATGCGATAAAGCGCCCAACGTTTCATACGGTCACCTAGCTTCCTGTACAGTTTGTTTCAGTATAGGTTACTTTACCTAAAAACGTCACTCGCAAACGGTCGAAACGGTGACAGAAAATTAATGCTTTACGGAAACTAAAAAGAGAGTATAGTAAGTATTGGAATTTCTTTGTAGAAAGGTGAAATGTGCGCATGTCCTGGGACTTATTGAATATCATCGGCACGGTCGCTTTTGCGATGAGTGGTGCGATTGTTGCGATGGAAGAAAAATATGATTTATTCGGTGTCTGGTTACTTGCTTTGATCACAGCATTCGGCGGGGGTGCTATTCGTAATTTACTGATTGGTGTACCGGTATCGGCTCTCTGGTCGCAAGGTGGTCTCTTTTTAGTCGCGATTCTCGTTGCGTTGTTGATCTTCATGTTACCCCAGTTGTTCTTGCCGCACTGGACACGTTGGGGCGTCCTCGCGGATGCGCTCGGATTGTCTGCGTTTGCGATTCAAGGTGCTTTGATGGCGACAGCAAAAGGACTGCCATTGTCAGCAACGATTTCAGCTGCTGTGCTGACTGGTGTTGGTGGTGGAGTAATTCGCGATTTACTCGCTGGTCGGAAACCACTCGTCTTGCATAAAGAGATCTATGCGATGTGGGCCGTCATGGCAGCACTTGTGATTGATCGTTTCCAATTGACGAATCCTCTACATTTGTTCACATTGCTCGGACTCATCACCGTTTTACGTATGCTATCGTATTATTATGAATGGAATTTACCAGCACGACGGTTAGGGGGAGAATAAGCATGAAAGTTTTCATTATGATTGGCGCGATCTCGATGATGTTATCGGTCGCACTAGGTGCATTCGGTGCACACGCCTTAAAAGATATGTTGACGGAACGGATGCTCGCGAACTGGCAGACAGGCGTACTTTACCAGATGGTACACTCGCTCGGTATTCTAGCACTCGGGGGACTCTTATTAAAAGCATCGATCCCGCAATGGTCGTTGGCTGCATGGCTGATGCTTGCCGGAATCGTCTTCTTCTCCGGTAGTCTGTACGTCATGGCATTGACGAATGTAACAAAACTGGGTGCTATCACACCGATTGGTGGCGTCTTGTTCATCGCAGCATGGATCTTTGTCGCAATTGGTGCCTACAAAGGACTATGAGGATTGACCGTTTTTCTTCCGTCATGAAGAAAAACGGTCTTTTTTTGTATGAAAAACGCCTACTCGCGATGGAGTAGGCGTAAGTATCAAAACGAGTTCATCGTTTTGTCGTTTGTGTTTTGTTTAGCTTCGATAATGCTTGCTCATAGCGATCCAGTACACGATCTGCAACCGGTTTCAGCTCTTTTGAAAGCACAGCGAATTGCAATTCACGCGATCGTGTCGATCGGTTCATAGCATTCCCCATGGTAATTCCTCCTTGCGTAATCAACCTACTATTTTATAGCCTGTTTTGTAGCCGCAAGGAGTATATTCCCATGAGATATTTCAATCAAACGTCATTCAACACATTAAAGTGCAAAATGAGTACTTAATTGTTCACTTTCGAGACGGTTCCCGATGAAGAACTCACCAAACTCACCGTACTTCGCGCTGACTTCGTCAAAACGCATTTCATAGACGATTTTCTTGAACTGGAGAATGTCGTCTGAGAAGAGCGTGACGCCCCATTCCCAATCGTCAAATCCAGTTGATCCACCGATGATTTGCTGAATTTTCCCAGCATAACTCCGACCAATCATACCATGACGATACATGAGCTCTTTACGTTTCTCCATTGAGAGCGTGTACCAGTTGTCGCCATCGCGACGCGACTTGCTCATCGGGTAGAAGCAGATGTGCTTCGCTTGCGGCAAGATTGGATAGAGACGATCACGCACGTAAGGGTTCTCGTATGGGTTTCCTTCGCCTGAACCACGGTACGTACCGAGTTCGACGACAGAGACGTAAGAATACGTCGGGATCAAGTAATCATAGAGATCGAGTTTTTGCATTTTGACTTCGACGTCTTGGATTTGTTCCATCGTTGGACGAAGAACCATCAAGACGAGATCGGCTTTTTGACCGATGATTGTATAAAGTGCATGGCTTCCGTCTTTTGTCGCTTCGACACCAGAAAGCTCTGAGAGGAAGGCTTGGAATTCTTCAATCATGCGCGCGCGGTCTGTTGCGTCGACTTGTTTTAAGCGTGACCAATCGATCCGGCGGAAATCATGTAATGTATACCAGCCGTCGAGTGTTTCAGCGGCTTGTTGCGTAGCAGTCGGTTCAGATGTTTGATGTTGCATGGGATGACCTCCTGAGTCTGAAATAAGTTGTCTTTTTCCATATCCTATCTTATCACATTCTATTGAAACGCTTCGCCCGAAAAGGTCTTTGTCCATGAGATCGTAACACATGAAAAAAGCAGAGAGTGGGTAAAAGGGGAAGTGGAGATTACGTTGCTTGGAAATAGTCTCTGTACCATTCTTGAAAATGACTGTAATAGTCGGTGAATATGGCTTCAGTGCTTTTGTTAGATAACTTTTTTGCAAATTGTTTTAACAACGATTGAGAACTGTGTATAATAAACGATGGAAAAGAAAATCGATCAAATCGACGACGTCGTGTTTACCTAAAAAGGAGAGAAACTCATGCAACTATTCGATATGTTAGAACAAAAGATTAAAGCGCACCAACCGAAAATCGTCTTCCCAGAAGGAATTGACGCGCGTGTTCTAGGCGCAGCTGTCCGTTTGAAGAAAGACGGTCTCGTCACACCGGTCGTCATCGGACCACGTGTACAAATCGAAGAAACAGCAGTAGCGAACGGAATCGATGTCACGGGACTTGATACGATCGATCCTGCTTCTTACGCTGGAATCGATGAGCTTGTCGCATCGTTCGTTGAGCGTCGTAAAGGGAAAGCAACAGAAGAGCAAGCGCGTGCTGTCATCTTAAAAGACGTGAACACGTTCGGTACGATGCTCGTTCATACAGGGCAAGCAGAAGGTCTTGTATCGGGTGCGATGCACGCAACAGGCGATACAGTTCGTCCAGCACTTCAAATCATCAAAATGCAAGAAGGCTATAAAAAAACATCAGGCGTCTTCATCATGGTACGTGACGATGAGCAATACGTCTTCGCAGACTGCGCAATCAACATCGCACCAGATGCGAACGATCTAGCAGAGAATGCGATCGCATCTGCGAAAACAGCAAAAACATTCGGGATCGATCCGAAAGTAGCATTGCTCAGCTTCTCGACAAAAGGTTCAGCAAAATCACCAGAGACAGAGCGTGTCGTTGAAGCAACTCGCATTGCTAAAGAACGTGCACCAGAGCTTGCAATCGATGGCGAACTCCAATTCGATGCAGCATTCGTTCCAAGCGTCGCGAAATCAAAAGCACCAGAATCAGATGTCGCAGGTCAAGCGAACGTCTTCATCTTCCCAAGTCTTGAAGCTGGAAACATTGGCTACAAAATCGCACAACGTCTTGGTGGATTCGAAGCAATCGGTCCGATCCTTCAAGGGTTGAACAAACCGGTCAACGATCTTTCACGCGGTTGTAACGAAGAGGATGTCTACAAACTTGCGATCATCACGGCAGCGCAAGCAGTCGAAGAACGCCAAGCCTAAGCACGGTGTGAAAAAGTCTTTACTTTTTCGCTAAACCCCGTACAATGGTACACATCACGAAAATCACGAAACGTAAACGTATAGCAACGCTCGTATAATAGTGGGAATTGGCCCACGAGTCTCTACCGGATCGCCGTAACGGTCCGACTACGGGTGGTGAGTTACTGCTCTCTTTTTTGGCGTACAGTGGCTGCCCCCGGGTAGCGGCTGTACGTTTTTTCGTTTTTAAAGAGGAGAATGCATGTATGAAACGTCTACACGACATGATTAATCAAGAGGGAATCGTATTATCGGATCAAGTATTGAAAGTGGATGCCTTTTTAAACCATCAGGTCGATCCGACCTTGATGTGGGAAATCGCCTATGAGTTCATGGATCGCTTCCAAGATGCTGGTATCACGCGGATTTTGACGATCGAAGCGGGTGGTATTGCCCCGGCAATGATGACGGCGCTCCGTTTAGGGGTACCAATGGTCTATGCTCGTAAGACGAAATCCGTCACCTTGAATGAAGGAACGATTTCAGCTGAAGTCTTCTCGTTTACGAAACAACAGACGAGTACGATTACGGTTGCAGAAAAATACCTACAACCGGGTGAACGTGTCTTGATCATCGACGATTTCCTCGCGAACGGGGAAGCGGCATTTGGTCTTGCTCGTCTTGTTGAGCAGGCAGGTGCGGAAGTTGCCGGTTTTGGAATCGTCATTGAAAAGTCGTTCCAACCGGGACGTCAAAAGTTAATCGAAGCCGGGTTCCGCGTCGAGTCACTCGCTCGTGTGGAGTCGTTGAAGGACGGAAAAGCGACGTTCGTTGACTCGTTGACCGTATGAGACTATCGAACTTCAAAGCCGCTAGTCTCGGACTTCAGCATGTGCTCGCGATGTACACAGGAGCAGCTGTCGTTCCGCTGATCGTTGGTAGTGCGATCGGATTGTCGGGAGAAGAACTTGCTTATTTAGTTGCGATTGATCTCTTCATGTGTGGCGTAGCGACCTTACTACAAGTGCTCGTCACGAAATATACAGGCGTCGGTCTTCCTGTCGTCCTTGGTTGTACCTTCACCGCAGTCGGTCCGATGATCGCGATCGGTAGTCTTCAAGGGATCACGGCGATTTATGGTGCTTTGATTGCGAGTGGGTTGATCATTCTCGTCATCTCAGGCTGGTTTAGTAAGATCGCCGTCCTGTTCCCGCCAGTCGTCCTCGGTTCTGTCGTGACGATCATCGGGATATCCTTGATTCCGGCTGCAATCAACGATATCGGGGGTGGACAGGGCGTAAAGGACTTTGGTGACGCACGTTATCTCGGACTCGCCGGACTGACGATCGTCTTGATTTTAATCTTGAATCGTTACGGAACGGTCTTCTCAAAAGCAGCCGCCGTTTTGATTGCTGTAATGATCAGTACACTCGTTGCGTTCGGCATGGGGATGATCGACTTCAGTCCGGTGGCGGAAGCATCATGGTTCCAAATGGTGACGCCGTTCTACTTCGGCGTTCCGACATTCAATGCGACGGCGATCTTGACGATGACACTCGTTGGTCTCGTCTCGATGGTTGAATCGACAGGTGTGTTCTTGACACTTGGTGAGATCACGGATCGTCGCTTAACGGATAAGGATCTAGCACGTGGCTACCGGGCAGAAGGTGTCGCGACGATCGTTGGCGGTATTTTCAATAGCTTCCCGTATACGACATACAGCCAAAACGTCGGTCTCGTTCAATTGACTGGCGTGAAGACACGTAAAGTCATTTTATTTGCGGGTGGATTTTTAATCTTGCTCGGCTTCTTACCAAAAGTGGCGACATTCACGACGTTGATTCCAAAACCAGTCCTAGGTGGGGCAATGTTGATCATGTTCGGAACGGTCGCAGCGAGCGGGATTCGTATTCTGTCGCGGGTCGATTTTTCGAAGAACGAACACGTCATCACTGTAGCACTCGCGCTCGGAATTGGTTTAGGAATCAGTACGAATCCGGAGATCGTAGCCGGTCTCCCGTCACAAATCCGTGTCTTGACGGACAGCCCGATCGTCGCAGGATCGCTAACGGCATTATTGCTAAATGGAATCTTCCGATTGACGAGTAAGTCGGAGTCAGTAGACGCGCCACTTGCTAAAGTTGATTAACAATTGTAACTTTCCGAAAGGAGCCGTCCTGTATACTACTTAGTAGCAGGAGGTTCCTTTTTTTATACTGCTAACGTAATCAGAATATTCCGAGTATGTGGATTTGGTAAGAAATATCATATGAAAACGTTTACAAAATCGACACATCTTCTTTATACTGACAACGTAGCGGTACGGGGAACTGCTAAGAAACAAACAGAGACGGGAAGGACGTCGTAAAAATGAAACAACAGACAGAGTTGAATCGGGGACTGGAAGAACGTCACATTACACTGATGTCGCTGGGGGCGGCAATCGGTGTCGGACTCTTCCTAGGGTCAGCAAAAGCGATCCAATTAGCAGGACCAGGGATCTTACTTGGTTATCTGATTGGTGGTGTCATCATTTTCATTATCATGCGAGCACTTGGGGAGCTTGCAGTGCGGGAGCCGGTGGCTGGTAGTTTTGCGGAGTATGCCCGGAAGTATGTCAGTCCATTAGCTGGCTTTTTAACAGGTTGGAATTATTGGTTACTCTGGATTTTTACGTGTATGGCGGAAATCACAGCAGTCGGTATTTACATGAAAGTATGGTTCCCGGATTCTCAGGGGTGGGTATGGGCACTAGCAGCACTTGTCTTGATGACGAGCATCAACTTCATTGCTGTTAAATTTTATGGTGAATTCGAATTTTGGTTTGCGTTGATTAAAATCGTCGCGATCGTCGCCATGATCATCTTAGGGACCTTGACGATTGTCATTGGTCTTGGAAACGGCGGCACACCGGTTGGAATTTCAAACCTGTGGTCACATGGTGGATTCCTGCCGAACGGATTCGGTGGAGTACTCCTTGCCATGCAGATGGTCATGTTTGCGTTCTTAGGAATTGAAGTGATTGGGGTCACAGCAGGGGAAGCGAAGAATCCGAAGAAAACGATTCGAAAAGCCGTCAATAACGTCTTCCTTCGAATCTTAGTATTCTACATCGGAGCGCTCTTCGTCATTTTATCGATTTATCCGTGGGATCAAGTCGGAGCGAACAATAGTAGTCCGTTCGTATTATTATTTGATTCACTTGGTATTCCAGCAGCAGCCGGCATCATCAACTTCGTTGTCTTAACGGCAGCACTCTCGTCATGTAACTCCGGTATCTTCTCGACAGCCCGGATGATGATGAACTTATCCGAGAACAGTGAAGCACCACGTCGTTTCTCGAAAATCTCGAAAAACGGTGTCCCGGCACTGGCGACAATTCTTTCAGGTGTCGCCTTACTCGTTGGTGTCGCTTTGAACTACTTCTTACCGGAAGATGTCTTTGCGATCGTTACGAGTATTGCGACGTTCGGAGCCGTTTGGACATGGGCAATGATTCTGATCGCCCAGATGCGGGCGCGGAAGGTACACGGTTCAGCAGAATTCGCTGTCCCGTTTTTCCCGGTCGCGAACTACATTGCCCTCGCGGCGCTTGCTGGTGTCATCGTCTTGATGGCATTTGACGCAAGTACACGCATCGCTTTGGTCGTTGGACCACTATGGTACGCGATTCTGATTGCTGTCTATTATGCACGGGGAATGCATAAGGAGACACGTCAGTCGACGCGTCGAGCATCAGGAGAATAAACGGATAGACAAGATTGTTTGGAAGCAAGATATGAGATGATCTCGATAAACTGAGTCTGGTAAATACTAGGCTCAGTTTTTCATTACAAACAAATTTTGAAAGCGCTTCATAAATGAGTTGACGTCATTCTAATTCCGTCGTATTCTAATAGGGAAAAGAATAAACCATTCAGGATTGTTACTGCAAAAGCAGGCAAAACCTAAATTGATATCTGTTGCGTGTTGCGGCGATGGATATGAATTTAGGTTTTTTCTTTTCAATTCGATGCTCAAGGGTGGAGGTGAGAGATTCCATGCAAATCGTGAAAGTGTTTAATAATAACGTGGTGGCGATTGAATCGAATGGGCAGGAACACGTCGTCATGGGGCGAGGAATCGCGTTTCAAAAACGAATGGGTGATGTGATTGACGAATCACGGATTGAAAAAATCTTTACGCTCGAGAGTAAAGAGAGCCGAGAACGATTTATCGACTTTTTAAATGAGATGCCGCAAGCTGAAATCGAAACAGTCAAGGAAATCGTTAAGATGGCAGAAGCGAAGCTCAACAAATCGCTCCATGACACGATTTACGTAACGCTAGCCGACCACATTCATTATGCGCTATCACGATATGCGGAGGGAATTGTGATTCGAAACCCGCTCGTCTGGGAAGTGAAACGATTTTATGGTCCGGAATTTGCTGCTGGAAAAGAGGCAGTTCGACTCATCAATGACCGGCATGAAGTTCACTTGGAAGAAGAAGAAGCGGTCTCGATCGCCTTGCACCTCGTCAATGCATCGATGTCTGGTGTCAAAGGCGAGAGCCTGCATATCGTTACTGAAATGACGAAGGCGACACAGGCGATCATGACGATCATCACATACCATTTCCAGGTGGAACTGGATGAGGAATCTCATGCGTACGCTCGTTTTTTAACGCATCTGAAGTTTTTTGTACAACGAATCGTCTCAAAGACAAAACTGAAAGTTGGAGGAGACGAGGAGTTGTATGAAATGGTCAAATCACGTTATCCACTCGCATTTGATTGTGTCGAGAAAATTGCTAATCTGATCACTGGGAAGTATGACTATGAAGTCTCGAAGGATGAGCGTCTGTACTTGATGATTCACATTGAAAATCTCATGAAACAAAATCGATCCTAAGGATGGTTACCGCATCGACGGGCCAAACCTAAATGATTGCAGGTGTTTTTCCACTTGCCGTCGTTTAGGTTTTTTTATTCCAAAAATATGAATGGAGTGAGTCAAATGGGCAAATATCAAGCTCTTGCACAAGATATCGTGCGCTTGGTTGGTGGCGAAGACAACGTTAAAACCGTCTTTCACTGTGCGACACGTTTACGCTTCAAATTGAAGGACGAACAACAGGCAGATGCTGAAGCGTTAAAACAAGTCGAGGGCATCATTACCGTCGTAAAAAGTGGTGGTCAGTTCCAGGTTGTCATCGGTAATCATGTCGGTGAAGTCTATAACGAACTAAACGGGATTGGTCAGGAAACTTCGGAAGAAACAGAAAAAACGAGTCTGTTCAATCGCTTCATCGACACGATTGCTGGTATCTTCACACCAATTCTCGGTCCGATGGCAGGAAGCGGACTGCTAAAAGGCTTGCTTGCAATCCTTGTAGCGACGGGACTGTTGACGCCGACGATGGGGACGTACATCGTTTTAAATGCAACAGCGGACGCCTTATTTTACTTCCTCCCGGTCGTCCTTGGTCACTCGGCGGCGAAAAAATTCGGTGGTAACCCATATATCGGGATGATCATTGGGGGAGCACTAGTTTACCCGTCGATTGTCGCTTTGCAGGCTTCTGGTGATGGCTTAACGTTCTTGACGATTCCAGTCGTCCTCATGAGTTACGCTTCGTCCGTTATTCCAATCATCTTGGCAACATTCGTTTCATCAAAACTTGAAAAATTCTTTAATCGTCATTCGCATGAAGCGGTCAAAAACTTCACGACACCGATGCTCGTCATCATGTTGGTTGTCCCACTAACTTTCCTTGCAATTGGTCCACTTGCAACGTATGCCAGCCAAGGACTAGCAGCCGGCTACTCGTTCATCTATAACTTGAGTCCAGTAATAGCGATTGCTTTCATCGGTGCGTTTTGGCAAATCTTCGTCATGTTCGGTCTGCACTGGGGACTCGTACCGATCATCATCAATAACTTGTCTGTCAATGGATTTGATACCATCACAGTTGGTGTATTGATGGCAACTTTCGGTCAAGTGGGTGCGGTTTTCGCGATCACGATGCGGGCGAAGGATCCAAAAATCAAAGGACTGGGTACTTCTTCGACGATTGCGGGTATCTTCGGTATTACGGAACCCGCGATGTATGGTTTGACATTACCGCGTAAAAAGCCATTCATCTTCGGTGTCGTTGGTGGTGCTGTAGGCGGATTAGTAGGCGGTGCGCTGGGAACAGCTTCCTACGCACTCGGTGGACTTGGGATTTTCGGAGTACCGGTCATGATTCCGCAAGACGGTATCAACCTCTCGTTCTGGGGTGCACTTATCGGACTAGCTGTTGCTACAGTAGTCTCGTTCGGATTGACATATTTCTTTGCACGTGACAAGCAACAAGTCACGGAAGAAGTACCGACAATCAGTGAACAAGTAGGTTTACCAATACTTGCACCGGTCAAAGGACAAATTATTTCGTTGGATGAAGTGAACGATACGGTGTTTTCGAGCGGTGCGATGGGAAAAGGACTCGCGATCATTCCGGATGAAGGTGTTGTCTACGCCCCATTTGACGGAGAAGTCGTGACCGTCTATCCATCAAAACATGCGATTGGTTTACGATCTGACACTGGTGTTGAGATTTTAGTTCATATTGGTCTTGATACGGTTCAGTTGAATGGTCAATATTTTGAATCGCTTGTCGACAATGATCAGTCGATCCGAGTTGGAGATCCATTGATTCGTTTTAATATTGAACAGATCAAACAAGCGGGTTACGACATCATAACACCGGTTATCGTCACAAATACAGCAAGTTACCTGGATGTTTTACCGACGTACCAAGGTACAGTCGAACCGTCGCGTGATGTTTTACGCGTCTTAGTCTAAACCAAATTAGAGGAGGAATTTTTCATGAAACAGATCAAATCCGATTTTTTATGGGGCGGTGCAACTGCAGCCAATCAACTAGAGGGTGCGTATGCGACAGATGGGAAGGGATTATCGATTGCTGACGTCATGCCAGGCGGAAAACACCGGATGAACGTCATTCACGATCCGCAATTCGATTTTGAATTAAAAGACGAATACACGTATCCGAATCATGACGGCATCGATTTTTACCAGCATTATAAAGAAGATATTGCTTTGTTCGCTGAAATGGGCTTCAAGACATACCGGATGTCGATCGCTTGGAGTCGTATCTTCCCGAATGGAGATGAGACAGAACCGAATGAAGCAGGACTGCAGTTTTACGATAATGTTTTTGACGAGTTGTTGAAACACGGCATCGAGCCGCTCGTGACGATTTCGCATTACGAATTGCCGCTCCATCTCGCAAAAGAATACGGCGGCTGGCGTGATCGTCGACTCGTAACGTTCTTCGAGCGATACAGTCGAGTATTGTTTGAACGCTATCAAGGGAAAGTTAAGTACTGGTTGACGTTCAATGAAATCAATGGTGCCCAGTTCATGCCGATGCTTAGTCTTGGGATGGCAATGCGTGAAGATGAAAATATGCTGCAGTCAACATATCAAGGGTTACATCATCAATTCGTCGCGAGCAGTCTAGCGACGAAAGCGGCTCGCGAAATCGATCCGTCGATGCAAATTGGCTGTATGCTGATCGCTGCACCGGTATATGCGTACAGTTCAAATCCAGTCGATGTTCAGTTTGCGCTCGAGGCAGAACGGATGATGAACTATTTCTGCGGGGACGTCCATGTCCGTGGGGCTTATCCGGCATTTGCCGACCGCTTCTTCGCAGAAAACGGAATCGAGTTGGTGATCGAAGACGGTGATCTTGATCTGTTACGCGACTATACGGTCGATTTCTTCTCGCTTAGTTATTATATGTCGCGGACGGAAAAAGCAGAAAAAGATGGCGATGAAGCTGGCGGAAATATCATGAGCGGGGTCAAAAATCCGTATCTGAAAGCGAGTGATTGGGGCTGGGAAATCGATCCGGATGGTTTACGTATTATCTTAAATAAACTGTATGATCGTTATCAGATTCCGCTGTTCATCGTCGAAAATGGACTCGGTGCTTACGACGAAGTGGAGCCAGATGGTGCGATTCATGATTCCTATCGGATTGCGTATCTCGAAGGACATTTGAAAGCCATGATGGAGGCGATTCAAGATGGCGTTGAGATGATGGGGTATACGAGCTGGGGTTGTATTGATCTTGTTAGTGCGTCGACTGGTGAATACAGTAAACGATACGGTTTCATCTATGTTGATAAACACGATGATGGTTCGGGAACACTTGCCCGATCACGAAAAGATTCATTCTATTGGTACAAAGAGGTTATTGCTACGAATGGTGCTGCATTGAAGCAGACTTCCGTCTCAAAATAAAAAGATGAAGCCCTGAAAACAGACTAGAAGCGTCTGCTTTTAGGGCTTTAATCTGTATTGTGGAAATGAATTTAAATGAATCAATACCTTTGTTATCGATTTCGATAATTATTTGGATTCTGATCTATTAATCAGGGGATTCATAAAGTACGGTTTCGTTTTGTTTTAACGATAGATTTGCTACACTTACGGCAGAACCATACAGGAGGTCATACGAGATGAAAACGATTCATGTAGACGAGTTACAAGAGCGATTAGAGGCAGGCGAAGCGTTACACGTCGTTGACGTCCGAGAGCAGGATGAATACGATGCAGGACATATTCCGAACGTCCGCTTCCTTCCGATGTCTGAGATCGGTGAACGCTATACGGAGCTGCAAGAAGGTGAAACCTACTACTTAATCTGTAAAGCGGGCGCGCGAAGCGAAAACGTCGGTCGTTTCCTCGAGCAGTATGGATATGATATCGTCAACGTCGAAGGCGGCATGATGAACTGGAAGGGCGATCAAGAAGCATAAGGGTAAGCGTTACCAAGGAAGACGACTCCATACGGGTCGTCTTTTTTTCATGTGAATCAATGAACGATTATTATTTTTACTATGAATATTCTTCGCTATTCTTCCGATAAAGAAGGTAGAATAGCGAGTCCTTGCACTCGAGAATGGAGTGACATATGGAACAAAAGATCAAACGAACGATGAGTATCAAACAAAAATTAATTCTGACATCGATTCTCCTATTAGTAATCCCAGCGCTCGTGATCGGATTTGTTGCCTACAATCAGGCGAAACAAACAATGACGGAGCAAATTCTACAATCGGCACATGGTGGAGTCGATCGGATGAACGATGAGATTCAGAATATCATTGATCCGATGCGACGCGATGTCGCCTTTTTTGCGGACCGGATTGACGGGACGCTTTATCAAAAAGGAAAACAAAATGCAGCGTTGAAGGAAAAAATGACGGAATATCTCGATATGCATCCGCAGGCAGCGAACATCTATTTCGCGACGACGGAAGGGGATATGAACATTTTCCCGGAACAGGTCATGCCTGAGGATTATGATCCACGTGAGCGTCCCTGGTATCAATCAGCGGAAGCAGCCGGTGGAAAAGTCGTCATCACCGATCCTTACGTTGATGCGGCCTCAAACAAGATGATGGTCACGCTCTCGCAGACGACGGGCAACGGAAGAGGTGTCGTGGCGATTGATGTCGATGTCGACCGCATCGCGGAAATCGCGAAAAAGATTAAAATTGGTAAAGAGGGTTATGTGACGATTCTCGATTCGAATAAGAAGTTCGTTACGCACCCGACGCTAAAACCAGGTGAAAAGGCAACAGGGAACTGGGTTGCGCCACTCTACGATGACCCAGCCGGACAATTTTCGTATGAATTCGAAAATGAAGGTAAACAGATGGACTTCATGACGAACGATTTAACGAAGTGGAAGGTTGCCGGAACCCTGTACGATCATGAAATCACCGATGCGACGTCGAGTATTCTGTGGACAACGCTTGCTGTCATTGGCGGAATGTTACTCGTCGCAGCCGTCTTCATCTACTTCATCCTTCGCTCGATTCTTCGCCCACTCGGTCATTTGACACGTGGAGCAGAACGGATTCAGTCTGGTGATTTAACGGAACCGGTCATCGTTGAATCAAACGATGAGGTCGGACAGGTCGCACAAAGCTTTAACGTCATGGTCGACTCACTCCGCTCGATCATCATCAATCTCGATCAGTCGATCACACAAGTGGCCGGTTCGTCACAGGAATTAATGGCGAACTCTGCTCAGACGACGTCCGCATCGGAACAGATTGCGGGATCGATTCAACAGGTCGCAGCAGGGGCGGATCAATCGAAACGTCAACTCGATGCGAATGCGGTCTCGCTCCAGTCGATTACAGCCGGCATCATGCGGATCGCTGAGAGCTCAACGGACGTCTCAGAGCTATCACGTTCAACGGCAACAGAAGCTGAGAACGGAACGGTTGCTGTCCTGCAGAACGTTAAGCAGATGAAAGAAATCGATGCCTCCGTTCAAAACTTTGGTGGTGTCATCAGTTCACTCGCCCATCGTTCGAATGAGATTGGAAAAATCGTCGATGTCATCAACGGTATTGCCGAACAAACGAATTTATTGGCACTGAACGCGGCGATTGAAGCGGCACGCGCAGGCGAAAACGGAAAAGGCTTCGCCGTCGTCGCAAGCGAAGTACGGAAACTAGCAGAGCAGTCACAAGATTCAACGAAGCAGATTGCGCAACTCATTCAAAACATCAAGCAGGAGACGGATCAATCAGTCACGATGATGAAGGAAGTCTCAGGACAGACGAAAGCTGGCTTGTCGACGACAGAAGCATCAGCAGAACGATTCCAGAAGATTCTCGAACGGACACAAGAGATGACACCACGAATCGAAGACGTGACGGCAACTGTCGAGGAAATCGCAGCGAACGTTCAAGAGGTTTCTGCCTCTGCAACCGAAATCGCTCATATCGCGCAAGAGAATTCATCGGCGTCGAAACAAGTGGCGGCAACGACGGAAGAGCAGTTGAGTGCGATGGAAGAGATTTCGCAATCCGCTAAAGCATTATCCGATATGGCAGAAGAGCTACAGGTACTCGTTGCTCGTTTCCGTGTTTAACCTATCGATTATACAAAGCAAGGAAGCTAGTCTTCCTTGCTTTTTTTCGTCTGTCACCATTTTGTGACGAACTGAACAAATAGCTTGGAATCCTTGTGAATCCGGGCTTGAGGCGGGGTTAAAACGGGAAAATAATAAGTATCTAACACTTCGAAGGAGGTGGGTACGGTGAAGCAGTTACGCAAGATACGTGAGTGGCAGGATGCGGGTCTGTTGGATGAATCAACCGTCGAACGAATCATGAACTACGAAAAGCAACATTCAACGAAACAACGCCTCCCGCTCTTGTTGATTGTAGGGGGTACGTTCGTCGTCTTGGCTGTATTCAGCTTTTTAGCTGCCAACTGGCAAGCGATGCCGATCGGCTGGAAAATCGGACTTGTCGTAGCACTCATGTGGATTTGTTACATCATGGCGGATCTTTCGGAACGTCGTCGTATTCTTCATCCGGTCGTCTTTCGAATCGGTGGAATCCTAGCGTTTGGCGCCTCGATTCTCGTAGTTGTTCAAAGTTTTCACTTGCCGATGGAAGGATCACTGCTCAGTTGGTGTATGTTTGTCGCCGCATTAGTGCATTATATGCTTTGGCGTCATGAAGCATACGGTGTCGTAGCCTTCCTTTCCGGATGGACGATCTTCACGAGTCTCGGTGGTTTTGGTCAAGAACAGGCGAGTTATCTCGACTGGACGTCGTTCGGTCTGATGGTCGTGTTGTCGTTCAGTTGGTTTTACTTCAGTCAACGTCTGCCATCGCTTTTGTTTAGCTGGCTGTTTCTCTTCTTCAGTGGTCTCTCCTTGTTTCTCCTCGTATCGTATGACGGATTCCTGTGGCCGGTCTGGTCGCTGTTTTTACTCGTTCCAGTTCTCTGGCTTGTTCGTGAGGAGTCCAATCGTCGGATCGTCGAAATGGTCTATCTGGTCGTCGCTGCCATCAGTTCGATCGTCTATCTGTCTGTACGTGCGGAATCAAATGCCGCATTACCATCCATGACAGAAGCGATTCTGCTAGCTATCGTATCCATCGGGTTAGGAATTTTCCTCTATCAAAAACGTCGCTCCTTATTGTTTATCGTTCCGCTTGGATTCGTTGGAGTCCTGTGGCTTGATGAACAGGCCATTCTACTCGCCATTCTCGTTGAACTATCCGCGCTACTGTATCTGTTGTATCAAGAACGTCGTCATGCCGTCATCTGGCCAGCCTTCCTCTATTTCATTCTCGTTCAAATCGCGATATACGTCATCTATGCGTGGGATCGTTTGAACATGTCTTTGTTTTTCCTCATCGGTGCGCTCCTCATCTTCCTATTGTCCGGTGTCTTATGGTGGTTACGCCGTAGAGGAGGTGTGACGTCATGAAGCGCTATCTAATGCCTGTATTGCAGACGTGCGCCGTTGGTCTGTTGATCGTCAGCTTTTTTGCGACCTCCTGGTTCGGAACATCGTACCGTTTTCGGGCAGAGCCGTTTGATCCGTTTGATCCCGTTTACGGTGAATACGTGATGCTTCAGTATCCGGATTTAAAACCAGGTCCGACGATTCAAAATGGACGTGTTTATGTCAGCTTCAAGACAGATGCTTCTGGTTATGCTCAAATCGACCGGATTTCGAATGAACGATTCTTCGGAAGTGTTGCTGGCGACTATTACGATCAATACGTGTCGATTCCACAGTTGACGCAGTATTATGTCGAACAGGGAAGCGGAAAACAATACGAGAAAGCTAAAGCACTAGAAGTCCGTGCGGATGTGTCACCATGGGGACACATCCGGACGACGAATTTAAAAATTTCTGAATAAAAAACCTTGCGTCAGGAATGAAACGGTTGTACTATTAATTTAAATTTTCAGACAACTAAATCTGCATGCGTAGACGGGAAGAGTAAAGTGATCAGAAATCGATAGAGAGTCTCTGTTGCTGGAAATGAGACGATTTCGTCATTTGAAGATGGTCCCGGAGCAGTCGGAAGAACGTGAACCGTGTTCATCAGTAGAACCGACCGGTAGGACGGATACCGTTAGCATTCCATGGAGTCTCGTACTCCTAGAGGTGGCTGAACGTGAGTTGAGCCATGAACGAAGGTGGTACCACGTGATCAGACATCACGTCCTGAGAGATGAGGGCGTGGTGTCTTTTTTGTGGGGACGTTCGCGCAGGAGGAGGATGACGAGATGGCAGAAGCATTGGTATTGCAATCAGACTTTGGCGTGAGTGACGGGGCAGTGAGTGCGATGTATGGAGTAGCCCACAGCATCAATCCGGAGATTCGGATTTTTGATTTGACGCACGACATTCCACCGTTCCACATTTGGGAAGCGTCCTATCGGTTACTGCAGACGGTGCCGTACTGGACGGAGCAAACGGTGTTCGTTTCTGTCGTTGATCCAGGTGTCGGATCGAGTCGAAAGAGTGTCGTCGCGCGGACGCATGCGAATCAATACATCATCACACCGGATAACGGGACGTTGACGCATCTTTGGCAAGCCGGATACATTGCTGAAGTGAGGCAACTCGATGATCGACGGCATCGCTTACCGCGGATGGGGGAATCGTATACGTTCCACGGACGAGATATCTTTGCCTTCACGGGAGCTCGATTATCAAGCCATGTCATCACCTTCGAGGAAGTGGGACCTGTTTTACCTGCTTCGGACATCGTTTTGCTCGATCGGACAGTTGCCTCGTCGTCGGACAGCGGTGTTACTGGTATCGTCGAGATTCTCGATGTTCGCTTCGGAAATGTCTGGACGAATATTCCAGTCGCTCTCGTCCGTCAGGCGGGTCTCGACATCGGCAGCCACGTCAAGGTAATGATTTCGTATCGGGAACGAATCGTCTATGAACAGACACTGCTCTTTGGTCATTCGTTCGCCGACGTACCAGTCGGTTCAGGCGTCGTTTACATCAATTCGCTAGATCAGATTGCTCTTGCCTTGAATCAAGGTTCGTTTGCGCATGCATTTGAGGTTGGGATCGGAAATGATTGGAGTGTTAACGTACAACAAATCAAAGGAGGAGATCGAACATGAAAGGATTTACGACAAAACAGATCGTCGCAACCGGGATCGGAGCAGCTGTATTCATCATTTTAAGTCGATTCGCTGCGATTCCGACAGGCGTACCGAACACGTCAATCGAGACAGCCTATGCATTTCTCGCATTCATGGCAGTTTTGTTCGGACCGGTCACAGCCGGTTTGATTGGTTTAATCGGTCATGGATTAAAAGATGCAATTTTATATGGTTCCCCGTGGTGGAGTTGGGTCATCGTCTCCGGCTTCGTCGGGTTTGGTATCGGATTGATCGCTAACCGGATTCGCTTAGAAGAAGGTGGATTGACGACACGTAAAATCGTCTTATTCAATGCGACACAAGCCATCGTGCAAGCGATCGGTTGGATCATCATCGCACCGGTACTCGATATCTTAATTTACTCGGAGCCAGCGAATAAAGTCTTCGTCCAAGGTGCTGTCGCTGCGACATCAAATATCTTGACAGTCGGTGTCATTGGAACGTTGTTGCTCGTCACGTATGCCAAAACAAGAAGTAAAGCAGGCAGCTTGAAACGCGAAGTTTGACCGAATGAGCTATGATCCTGTGCGAAGAGTCGGCAGGATCATAGCTCATTTGGCTTGGGGGGAGAAAGACATGACAAACGTGATTGAATTTCAGGATTTTTCATTTACATATCGGAGTCAGTCGGAACCGACACTCCGGCAGATTCAGTTAACGATTCAAGCAGGAGAACGCATCTTAATCGTTGGACCGTCGGGTTCAGGAAAAAGTACGCTCGCCCAGTGCATCAATGGGTTGATTCCGTTCTCGTACCCGGGAACGTGGGAAGGACAGGTCCTGATCAAAGGACAAGATGCCCGGGAGTTATCGTTATTTGATCGTTCGTTGCATATTGGCACGGTGTTACAGGATCCAGATGCGCAGTTCGTCGGTTTATCGGTTGGCGAAGACATCGCCTTTGCGCTCGAGAACAAACAGACTAGGCGACCAGAAATGCAGGAAATCGTCGAACGCGTCGCACGAATGACGGATGTCGAGACGCTCTTGCACGCACGATTGAATGATCTATCAGGCGGACAACGGCAACGGGCAGCATTAGCCGGAGTCCTCGTCGAAGATGCGGACATTTTACTGTTTGATGAACCGCTCGCGAATCTCGATCCGGTAGCGGGACAAGAAGCGATGGCGCTTATGGATCGACTGCAACGTGATACGAACCGCACACTGATCGTCGTCGAACATCGAATCGAGGATGTACTCGTCATTCCGTTTGACCGCATCATCGTCATGGTCGATGGGGAAATCATTGCCGATGACCATCCGGATGTCATCTTAAGCAATGGCGTGCTTCAACAAGCGATTTTACGTGAACCTCTCTATGTCAGTGCCGCGCGCTGGGCTGGGCTTGCCGTTCAACCTTCAGATCAGCCGAGCCGCATCGATCCCTTTTTAAAGCAGTTCAATCAGACGGACGTGTTGGAGCGTTTAGAGGAAGCGCCTCAAAAAGAGACTGTAACCTCTACTGCATGGCTCGAACTTGAACAGTTGGCGTTTCATTATCGCCAAGGAACGCCGGTGCTTGAGAACGTGACAGCCTCTTTTCAAAAGGGAACACTGACGACGATCGTCGGTCAGAATGGTGCCGGGAAATCCACGCTTGCGAAAGTGTTGAGTGGTTACCAACGGACGACAGGTGGTCGGATCCTACTTGACGGAACCGACATCACGAACCAATCGATCGCAGAGCGGGCGGGGACGATCGGATTCGTTCTGCAAAATCCGAATCATATGATTTCGAAGCACCTCGTGCAGGAGGAAATCCGCTACGGGATGCAGGCGCTCGGATTAAGTGAGACGGAAGAAAACGAGCGTCTCGAGCAGACATTACGTCGTTGCGGATTATATCCGTTTCGTAATTGGCCGATTCAAGCACTGAGTTTTGGTCAGAAGAAACGAGTGACGATTGCTTCGATTCTCGTTCGACGACCGGATATCTTGATTCTCGATGAACCAACAGCCGGTCAAGATTACCGTCATTATTCGGATATGATGGACTTTTTAGAAGGATTGAAGCAGGACGGGATGACGTTACTCATCATCACGCACGACATGCACCTCGTCTTAGAGTACAGCGATCAAGTCTGCCTCGTGCAAGCCGGGCGTATCCGTTATGCTGGGACATCATTTGGACTGCTGAATCAAGAACAATTACTGCATCACGCCCATTTAAAACAAACATCGCTCTTTACGATAGCGCAACACCTCGACATCGATCCGGAACGATTCGTCGAGTCCGTGATTACGACGGAGCGAAAGGAGCGGGAACAATGGCTGTAGAAATGCTTGGTTATATTGAAAAAACGTCACCGATTCATCGCTTGACGGGAACGACGAAACTAATCGGATTCTTGTTATTTACGACAGCGACGATGTTCACCTATGATACACGTGTCTTACTTGTGATGGGGTTAGTCAGTATCGTATTATTCCGCTTGTCGCGTATCCGGTATCGGGAAGTTCGGTTCGTATTGATCTTTACAGCGATATTCGTCCTGATCAATGCGCTTGCCGTTTATTTGTTCGAACCGGAGCAAGGCGTTGGAATCTACGGATCCCGTCACGTGTTACTTGAGGGTATTGGACGATTTACGGTAACAGCAGAACAAGTGTTTTATCTGTTTAATCTCATCTTAAAATACAGTGTGATTGTTCCGATTGCTGTGTTGTTTCTCGTCACGACCCATCCGACGGAGTTTGCTTCTTCCTTGAATCGGATTGGTGTTCCGTATAAAATCGCATTTGCGGTCTCCTTAGCGCTCCGTTATATTCCGGACGTTCAATCTGATTTCCGGACAATTGCGAATGCGCAGGAAGCGCGAGGGATTGCAGTCTCACACGGCTCACTTTGGCAGCGGGCGCGTAATAGCATCCAGATTTTACTTCCATTATTGTTTACGAGTCTCGAACGGATTGAGACAGTCAGTAATGCGATGGATCTCCGTGGATTCGGTGCCGGACGAAAGCGGACGTGGTACAACCAGCAGACGATGACACGGATTGATTATGTCGCCATCAGTTGCGTAGTATTATTAACGGTTTTCTCCTTCGTTGTCACTTTCTATGATGGCAATCGCTTTTATAATCCGTTTTAAAAATGAAATACGAAAAAGGCAGTGGATGCGTCCACTGCCTTTTGTCATATGACCAATCCGCTTACGCAGATCGTTTTTGATTTTCCCAACGTGGTGAATTCAACAGTTCAATCCATTTCTTGACGGCTGAGATCGTGATGACGATCGCGAGCAGTCCCATCGTTACAGACAAGACCGTATTCAAGATGCTGAAACCTGGAGAATCCGAGTTTGCATAGACGTTTGCGACCATCCAGATATCCGCGAACGTTACCGTGATCAGAAGGTAGACGAGCGGGATAAACGTCGTCAGGGCATAGATTTTTTTGTCGGCGATTTTCAAGATGATTGTCGTTCCGATGATCAAGCCAATCGACGCCATCAGCTGATTCGATACCCCGAATAATGCCCAAATTGAACCAATGTCACCCGAGAACAGGAGATAGCCCCAGAAGAACGTCCCGAGTGCCGAAGCGAAGATGGCACCCGGAATCCAGTCGACACGTTTGAGTGGTTTGTAGAACTCTCCGAAGAAATCTTGAATCAAGTAACGGGCGACGCGCGTTCCGGCATCGATTGCTGTTAGGATGAAGACCGCTTCGAACAAAATGACGAATTGGAAGAAGAAACCGGCAATCTCTTTGAACCACGGGATGGCGCGGAAGATGAACGTCATACCGACAGCGAGTGAGACGGCACCACCTGTTCGACCTGCAAGATCCAGTCCGATTTCACGGGATAGATCATCCAAGTAGACTGTGCTCATGCCGAGTGTCGCGAATACTTCAGGAGTTGAGTTGATAGCGAAGTAATCACCGACTTCAAGAGAAGTCGCAGCGATCAATGCCATGACGGCAACAAGACATTCGACAAGCATGGCACCGAAGGCAACCGGTTTGATGTCACTCCAACGATTGATCATCTTCGGTGTCGTACCGGAACCAACGAAAGCGTGGAAACCAGAAATCGCACCACAGGCAATCGTGATCGAGATGAATGGCCAGACTGGACCAGCGATGATTGGACCACCACCATCAACGAATTTCGTGAATGCTGGGAATCGAATGTCTGGGTTGATGATGAAGACACCAACGATCAAGGCAAGGAAGACACCGATTTTCATGAAACTCGATAAATAATCACGAGGTGCGAGTAAGAGCCACACTGGCAGTGCAGCAGCGAAGAATGCATAAATCGGTAAAGCAATCGCGAGTTGACGGGACGAAAGATCGAACCAGTCACCGATGAATGTTTCCGTTAACTGAGGACCAAAACCAATCGCAGCTAGAATCAGTAGAAAACCAACTGTTGAAGCAAGTGCTAAATTGCCACCTTTACGTAAGTAAATCCCAACGAACATCGCGATTGGAATCGTCGAGAAGACAGCGAATGTACCCCATGGGTTATGTTCCAGGGCATGCAAGACGACCATCGATAGACCAGCCATCGTGATCGTGATGATGAAGAGCATCGCAAGTCCGGCACAAAAACCAGCGACTGGTCCCAGCTCTTTTTTAGCGACTTCAGACAGCGACTGACCATCTTGGCGCATCGAGGCAAAAAGAACAACCATATCATGGACCGCTCCACCGATGACGGCACCGATCAAAAGCCACAGTAAGCCGGGGAGATATCCGAACTGTGCAGCAAGGACAGGTCCGACGAGTGGACCGGCAGCAGCGATTGCTGCGAAGTGGTGTCCGAACGAGACCCATTTGCTCGTTGGGACGTAATCTTTTCCGTCCGCTAATTTATGAGCGGGCGTTTCGCGATCATCTTTGATTTTTAAGACTTTCGCGGCCATGAACGTGCCGTAGAGACGATACGCGATTAATAAGATACAGATGACAGCAATAACGATTGGAGTAGCGCTCATCTAAAATTCCTCCTCTTGAATGAACTATGATGGATTTAGTATACAATTAGCGGAAGCGCTTTCTTTATTTTTTAGATGAGTTGTCGTTTTTGTTCGATGAAAGGTTGAAAACGGCACCTGAATCACAAAAAAGAAGCGCTTAAATACCGAGCGCTTCTTTCAGTAGTTTGACATACGTCCGGCTGACCGGCACATCGATCCGATGAATCTTTAAGTTGTAAGCCCCGTTGAACCAAGGTTCGATCGCGTCAATTGCCGATAAGTTGACGAGATACGAACGATGAACTCGTAAAAAACGATGATCTTGAAGCTTTCGTTCGAGTTCGAGTAAAGTCTCGTTCGATGGATACGCCCCATGTTCCGTGACGATCTTCGTCTTCCCGTTCTCAGCGACGATGTAATCGATATCTTGAGGAGACAATAATTTCAGTTGTTCGCCCGTCTCGACGGCTAAACGTTCAAGTCGAGGTGCTTTTTTCGGAAGCGGTCGCGCAACTTTTTCAATCGCACGGACAATCCGAGCCGGATCATACGGTTTCAAGATGTAGTCATAGGCATTGAGCTCAAACGCTTCAAGCGCATGAGCATCATATGCCGTCACAAACAAAAGAGCCGGAGGACGTGGCATCGATTTCAAGCGTTTGGCGACTTCAAGACCACTTCCGTCCGTTAGCTCGATATCGAGAAAGACTAAGTCGGGTTGAAGGGAGCGAACGAGTCGTTCAGCTTCCTCGACACTGCCGGTTTCCCCGACGACTTCAAGACCGGCTGCAGTGACGTGATAACGGAGCTCATCGCGTGCGAGCGGTTCATCTTCAATCAACAAGGTGCGCATGCTGGATCTCCTTTCTGAGTTCAATCGGGAGACGAATCGCGATCGTTGTGCCGTTTTGACCGTCACTCGTGATCGTAAACTGTCCCTTTTCACCATATAAACTTCGAATCCGTTCTGCCGTATTGAATAATGCGGTACCAGTGCCCGAGGACGGAACGACTTCTCGACCGAGACGAGCAAGGCGCGAAGCGTCAATGCCGCGTCCGTTGTCGACGACTTCGAGACACAGCTGGTCTGCGTCACACCATGCCGTCACACCGACATATCCTGTCTGTTCAGAAGAAAACGCATGAAGGAACGCATTTTCGATCAACGGTTGTAAGATGAACGGTGGAACGAGTAAAGACGTCGTCTCGTCTGCTAAATCAATGTCGAGAAACGGGCGATTCGGAAAACGAGCGGCTTCAAGAGATGTGTATGCCTCGATGTGCTCGAGTTCCTTTTGGAGCGGAATTTTCGTCGATCGTGCGCCTTGGAGGTTACTGCGGAAGAACGTCGACAATTCGAGCAACAACGTGCGTGCTTGTTCGACATCCGTCCGGCACAGTGCATAAATCGTATTGATCGCATTAAACAGGAAGTGGGGATGGATTTGTGCTTCGAGTGCCCGGATCTCGGCATCTTTCAGTAAACCGGCTTGCCGCTGGGCGTTCCCGAGTGCCAGTTGTGTCGAGAACAATTTGGCTAACCCTTCAATGAGTTCGACTTCGACGGCGTCGAGCAATTCGGCATGAGGATAATAGACTTTCAACGTCCCGATCGTCGTTTCCCCGACGATGAGCGGAGCGATGATGCCGGCTTGAAGGGGACAATCCGTTACGGGACAGCCGATATCGAGTCGTTCCGTCACAAGACGAACTTGTCCGTCCTGCAAGACATGCTCAGTCGGTTTCGTCGTCCAGTGACTTCCAGCTTGATGGTGGTCGCTCCCTATACCGATATGGGCCAGGATGACGGAACGATCCGTCAGTGAGACGGCTTCGGCTCGCGTTTGCTGCAACAGAATTTCCGCGACAGCTTCTGCCGTATGGATATGTAGACCACGCGTCAGATGCGGAAGCGTCAAATCGGCGATATGCAACGACCGTTCGGCTTCTCGTGCCCGAACCGTTTCCTCTTCTCGCGCAGCAAGGCGGATGATCGATAAGAACAACCAGACACCGAGGACGTTGATCAGTGTCATCGGTAAGAAGATGAATTGGACTAGTTCGACTGCCGCATCAAAGGGGCGGGCGAATAGTAAAATCAACGACATTTCAAACAGCATTAAAAAAGCAGTCAAACACACGGGCAATAACGCTTGGCTACTGAGGCGGTCGCGCCAATAGGAGCGTAAGAGACCGCTGACACCGCCGGCGATGACGGTGGAAAGCGCACAAGCGAACGCTGTGAATCCGCCGAGGGAATACCGATGAACCCCGACGATTAGTCCGGTCATCAATCCACCGAGCGGACCAGCGAGCAATCCGCTGATGACGACGATCATCGTTCGTGTATTTGCAATCGCTGATGTCCCGTCGACTTCTTCGAGCCAAGCATGGGGTAAGAATTCAGCTAAGTCGACTTTGACCCCTGTATAATTGCTTAAAATACCGTACGTCGCAAAAAACAGGACGAGGACACGGAATTGCCAGCCTGCTTCCGGTTGACGCAGCAACCGTCGTGTCGGTCCCCACTGGGCGAGGATGAACGCTAAGATGATCATGATACCGAGTCGTTCGAGTAAAAAAGGAATCAGTTCCAACATGTGCATTCCTCCATTCGAGTTAAGTGTAAACGCTCGCAAAACGGAGAGCAATGCCGGCACACAAAAAAGCCGTACTCGCTCGGTTTAAGAGGGAGTACGGCAGACTTACTTATTGTGCGTCTTTATCGAACGTGATCCGTGCGATCGCGTCATGTTGGTGAATCGTTTCTTCGTTACGGCATTCGACGTAGAACGAAGCGATTGGGTCCATTTCGTACAGGTCAGCAGCAATCAAGCGAACCATGTCTTCTACGAAACGTGGGTTTTCGTATGCCATCTCTGTCACGCGTTTTTCATCCGGACGTTTGAGTACTGGGTGAAGTGGCGCTGAGGCATTGGATTCAGCTGCATCAAGCAATGATTGTTTCCAGTCAAAGTCTTCTGCTTCATCACGTAACGATGCTTCCATCGTGACGTAACCACGTTGGTTGTGAGCACTGTATTCGCTGATTTCTTTTGAACATGGGCAAAGTGTCGTGACGTTGATCGTCAAGCCGACAGACAACGTCGCTTCGTCCGTTTCCGTGTTGACGCTGACCGTTTGCCATACTTCAGCATTCATCAAGCCGCTAAGACCTGTTGCAGGTGCTTTACGTGTGAAGAACCATGGATAACGGATCGTCAATTGACCTTCCGTTTGTTCCATGCGATCTGCTAAATCACGCGCGAATTGAATGAGTGACTCGTTCGTGACCGTCCAACCTTCGTTGTGGTATTGATCCAGTTGCTCCGTTAAACGGCTCATGTTGATCCCTTTACGGTCTTGTACGAGTGATGTCGACAGTTCAAACGTCGCGACTGTCGCTTGTGTTTTGTCTCCGTCTTGGATGACGACAGGATGTTTGACGTTTGAGATTCCGACAGCATCTAGTGCAAACAGGAAGTTCTTCGGTGTATTTTGCAAGTCGACCATCTTATCTTTTTCAGTCGGTTTTGTTCCTTTGATTGGTGGTACCGAACCGAACAGCTTATGGCGCTCTTCTTTTGTTGGTAACGTAATCGGGTAGGTAGACATATTCATTGGCCCCTTTGTCCTTTTGTAGTGTTTCAATAGTAATAACATGACAGGAATGCTAGAGACGAGCAAGTCTGATGATTCCGCAAATGTGTTTCATCTTTTCATCGCTAGAAGTATTGTCTTGAATTTTATCACGAACGTTCGATAAACGAAACTCGCACGACTCAAAATCGACACATTCTATATCTATAGGAATAACTTACTTGCAATCGGGTATACTATCCTATAGTATATGTTCAGGTGAACGTGTAATCATTGTTTTTTCGTCATGGTCAATAATTGAAGTTTTTTATTTTACAGGTAGTAAGAGAAAGGGATGACAGAGATGGATTGGCAGTTACTATTACAGTATGCCTGGGTCGTACTCGTCTTGATCGCGCTTGAAGGATTACTTTCAGCGGATAATGCACTCGTACTCGCGGTCATGGTCAAGCACTTACCAGGAGAACAACAAAAGAAAGCACTTTTTTATGGACTAGCTGGAGCGTTCGTCTTACGATTCGCGGCATTGTTCGCGATTTCGTTCCTCGTCGATATTTGGCAAATCCAAGCACTTGGAGCGGCGTACTTGCTCATCATGGGACTACGGCATATTTATAAGACCGTTAAAGCCAGAAAGCTCGGTGAGAACCATGGGGCTGAAAATGAGCTAGATGAAGAACCGAAGTCGGAAGAGCCAGTTTCAAAAGGTGAATTCTGGCGGACAGTCGCGAAAATCGAATTCGCAGACTTAGCGTTTGCTGTCGATTCGATTCTTGCAGCAGTAGCACTTGCCGTTGCCCTTCCAAACTGGGGATCAGGCGAAATCGGTGGTTTGAACACAGGTCACTTCATCGTCATCTTAACAGGTGGTTTGATGGGTGTCGTCTTGATGCGTTTCGCAGCACGTGTCTTTGTTAAATTGCTCGCAGATCGCCCAGGTCTTGAGACAGCAGCGTTTGCGATTGTTGCCTGGGTTGGTGTGAAGCTAGCCGTTCTTGCGCTCGAACACCCGAAATACCACGCATCAATCGAAGGAACAATCTTTGAAGCCTTAAAACTTCCGGAAGGATTTGCCCACAGTACACCGTGGCAGGCTTTCTTCTGGACAGTCATGGTCGGTCTTGCTCTTTGGGGTTGGTTCTCTTCACCAAAAACGAAACCAAATCCAGATGCTGAAAAGAAAGTTGATCAAAACTTATAAGAAATGGAAACGATCCGTCGATGACGGGTCGTTTTTTTGTGTTAGGTTTTCTTAAACAATGGGAATAAAACACAAGGTTAAGTACTTGAGTCGAGCTTTCATCTTTTTCTTTCCGATCGACCGGCATATAATAAATAGACTGAACAATAAAGGGGATTCGTTAGTATGGATATTGGATTAATTACACAGTATGCGACCGTCGGGCTCGTACTGATCATTTTGCAAGGATTACTATCCGCCGACAATGCGATGGTCATGGCGGTCCTCGTCCGACCGTTACCAGACGATCAACGTAAAAAGGCGCTTTTCTATGGTCTCGTCGGAGCACTCGTCTTACGTTTCGTGGCAATCTTCTTTGCTTCGTACTTAGCGACGATTTGGGAACTTCAAGCACTCGGGGCGATTTATCTCTTTTATGTCGCGTTTAAAGGAATCGTCGAGGCACGATCGAATAAACACCAAGTACCGGACACGATTGCCTCACAAAAAGCCTCACCGAACTTTTGGTGGACGGTCGTGAAAGTTGAGTTCTCTGATTTAGCGTTTGCGGTCGATTCAACGCTTGCCGCTGTCGCGATGGCGACGACACTACCGATGATTGGTGGAACGATCGGTGGTCTGAACACAGGACAATTCTGGGTCGTCTTTTTCAGTGGGATCATCGGTCTTGTCATCATGCGTTACTTCGCGAGCTGGTTCGTCGTCTTGCTCCAAAAGCGACCAGGCATCGAAGAAGCTGCCTTTTGGCTTGTTGCATGGGTTGGTGTAAAACTGGTCGTCATGACACTCGCGCATCCGTCAATCGACGTCTTGCCGCATGAGTTTCCAGAGAGTACACTATGGCAAACGATCTTCTGGGTCGTACTTGCTCTGATTTTAATCATTGGTTGGTTCCGTAGCGGAAGCAGTTCAACCAAATCAGCAAAATAATACAATGGCGGGCAGGGTACTCTCTGTCCGTCTTTCGTTAGGAGAGATTTCATGCAAAACGGTAATTTCATTCGAATGCTGACGCGGATGCAAAACGTTCCACGGTGGGATGAATATGCACCACGTTTTCCGGATAACGCAGCTAGTCACAGCTTTCGTGTTGCCTTATTCAGTTTGATGGCAAGCTATTTAGAAGAAGCAGACGGGCAAACACCAGTCGACCGCCAGACATTGCTCGGAAAAGCTCTATTCCATGATATGAATGAAGTCATCACTGGACCCATTAAACACCGGACAAAAAAAGAACCAACGTTACATGCACACATTCAGGCAATGGAACAACAAGCAAGTGAACAGCTCGTTGCCTTACTCTCAAAGTCGCTTCAACCAGCGTTCACGACATACCTCGTACATGCAGAAGATGAATCACCGGAAGGACGGATCGTCGAAGCCATCGATACGTTCGATGCGATGTTGTACGCACGCCGAGAAGCACGGATGACGGAGTCCGTCTTTTTCGAACAAAAAGCAGCGGAATTACAGGCTGTTCTAGAACGACACCCACTCATTTCAATCCGTCGCTTGACACAGTCGGTCATGGAAGAGGATGAGATGTCTCATTTCATTGAAAACGTCTTGATGATGGATACGATTCGGCGCTGGAAAGGACGTTTCAATACGATTGATGATAACGACGCGACACATGCGTTTCGAGCAGCCTCGCTTGGTATCTTCAATGGTCTGATTGAATCAGAGAAGTACGGCGTCACGATCGACATCGAAGAAGTCGTCTCGCGTCTCTTGTGTCATGATCTCGTTGAAGGAACGACGGGAGATGTTCTTGGACCTGTTAAACATGCGACACCGGTCACAGCAGCAGCCTTCGAAGCTTACGAACGGGCAGAAGGAGAGACGTTGATCAATAATCTACCGAAAGAAATCCGAGCACCGTTCCGTCGGTTCGTCGTTGAAGCAAAAGACGAGACATACGAAGGACAGATGGTCGATGTGATCGATAAACTCGACGCATTGATTAAAATGAACATGGAACGGAAGTTGAACGGGGTCGAGTATGAGACCGGTTACCGCGCACAACTTAAAAAGGTTCAGATGACATATGAAAATCCATCGGTCGTCTTTTTCCTCGCTTATGTCTTGCATGATTTGGATTACGTGACGTCATGACGAAAGAAACCATGACCCCACGCCGCTTAACGTTGATCTTGATCCTCGGTTCGCTTGCTGCGCTCGGACCGCTCTCGATCGACATGTATCTACCTGCTTTTCCAGATATGTCACGCTCGTTTGATGCGAGTGCATCACTGATTCAATTGAGTTTGACGGCTTGTATGCTCGGAATGGCGCTCGGACAGTTGATTGTTGGTCCGCTGAGTGACGTTCGCGGACGTAAACGACCGCTGATGGTTGCTCTGCTCGCATATCTGCTCGCGTCTCTCGCCTGTGCGATGGCACCGACGATTGAAGTGTTGATCGCGCTTCGATTCATCCAAGGGGCAGCTGGAGCGTCAGGAATCGTCATTTCCCGGGCAATCGTTCGTGACTTGTTTGACGGACCTGAATTGACGCGGTTTTTTGCTGCCTTGTCACTCGTCAACGGAACAGCACCAATTCTCGCACCCGTCATCGGTGGACAAATTCTTCGGTTCGGTGACTGGCATTTCGTCTTCTACTTGCTTGCGATTTTAAGCACGATGATGTTACTTGCTGTCGCACTCCGTTTACCGGAAACACTTCCGCTTGATAGACGTGTTGAAGGAAACCTGACGACGACGTTGAAGACGTTCGGACGTTTGTTGACGGATCGCGTCTTCATTGGCTATGCGTTCGCGCAAGCATTCGTCATGGGCGCGATGTTCGCCTACATCTCCGGTTCACCGTTCGTCTTACAAAATATTTATGGCGCTTCGCCGCAACAGTTCAGTTTTTTGTTCGGTTTAAACGGAATCGGAATCATCTTAGCAGCACAGATTGCTGGTCGCCTTGCGGGTCGTGTCGATTCAGAGCGGCTGATGCGAATCAGTTTGACGATCGTTGCGAGTGCGAGCATCTTATTGTTCCTCGCCTTGACGTTAACGAATCAGCTGATCTTCGTCATGATTCCACTGTTTTTCGTCGTTTCAAGCGTCGGTTTGATCTCGACGCTCGGTTTTACCTTAGCGATGCAAAATTACGGAGCAACGGCAGGCAGTGCCTCGGCTCTTCTAGGGCTCTTGCCAATGCTCGTCGGTTCGCTCGTGTCACCACTCGTCGGGATCATGGGAGAGCAATCGGCTGTTCCGATGGGGTTGATCATCATGACCTTAGATTGCCTGGCGCTCATCCTCTATTACGGTCTGATTGTTCGTCGACCAAATCGTTCATAAACGCTAATTATTCAAAAACGTTTGTCCTCTGTATGGGACGAGCGTTTTTTCTTTTAATGAAAGGAAAAGAAATGGAATTCATTTTGAAACATTTTCTAAAAAATAAGCGTAGAAGAGAAAGAAAGCCAGTACTTCAGAAAGGAGTGGAGCGATGAAGCAGGAGTTGCAGCGTGAACGAGAACCGTCGATTGAGGCAAGATTAGCACGTCATTTTGCCGCACAGAAAAAATACTTACGCCGTCAAGAAGAGGCAATCGATCAACGAGACAAAGAATTGGCTCGTTTATTGTTTGAGGAAAACCGGACTGCTTATCTAAGGGCTTACCACGAACTGTATGGCTCACATCCTTACATCGAGGTGAACGAAGATGGACGTTAGTACACTTTATTTATATGCGTTAGCGGCCGCTGCTTGTGGTGTGTTTGTGTCCATCCTATTCTCAGACGTCATTCCAGGCGTCGATCAAATCTTTCATCCCACGTTGATCTTATCTTTTGTCATCATCACGTCAGCGATCGGATTCGGACTCGAACAGCTCAGTCCGCTTCGTTCGATATTGATTTTAATCATCAGTAGTGTGATTGCGTTATTAGTGACGACGCTGATGCATATCTTTTTATTCGTTCCGATGGCACAAGCCGAACAGTCGCTTGGATTTTCGGAACAGATGCTAGAAGGTCGCAGCGCAACCGTCATCGTGCCGATTCCGACTGAAGGATATGGTGAAATCTTACTTGATGACGTCTCAGGACGCGTATCAAAGTCAGCCGTTCTGTTTGAAGGACCTGCCTTACCACAAGGCACGAAGGTGCTCGTCATCGAGATCAAACAAGGCGTCGCGTCTGTCGTGACGTACCCTCAACAATGGAAAAAGGAGATGTTTACATGAATCCAGTGTTAATCGTATCGATCGTCGCGGTTGCGTTGATCGTTGCATTGATCGTCTTATTCATTACGAAGTACCGAACGGTCGGTCCGGAAGAAGCGTTGATCGTATCGGGTAGTTATCTCGGAGGACGCAACGTTAATACCGATGAGTCCGGCAACCGAGTAAAAATTATTCGTGGCGGCGGAACATTTGTATTACCTGTCTTCCAACAAGCGACACCACTAAGTTTGTTATCGAGTAAACTCGAAGTTACGACACCTGAAGTCTATACGGAGCAAGGTGTACCGGTCATGGCAGACGGTACAGCGATCATCAAGATCGGTAGCTCGATTTCTGAGATTGCGACGGCAGCGGAGCAGTTCCTCGGAAAATCAAAGGAGGAGCGAGAAGGCGAAGCACGTGAAGTCCTTGAAGGACACTTGCGTTCGATTCTCGGGTCGATGACCGTCGAAGAAATTTATAAGAACCGTGATAAGTTCTCACAAGAAGTCCAGCGGGTCGCGTCTCAAGACCTGGCGAAGATGGGACTCGTCATCGTTTCGTTTACGATTAAAGACGTCCGTGACAAGAACGGATACTTAGAATCCCTCGGGAAACCGCGGATTGCACAGGTTCGTCGTGATGCGGATATCGCAACGGCAGACGCGGAAAAAGAGACACGCATCAAACGGGCAGAAGCTTCAAAAGATGCGAAAAAAGCAGAACTCGAACGCGCAACAGAAATCGCTGAAGCGGAAAAAGAAAATCAGTTGAAGATGGCAGACTACCGCCGCGAACAAGATATCGCGAAGGCGAAAGCCGACCAAGCGTATGATCTTGAGAATGCACGCGCGCAACAAGAAGTTACGGAGCAACAGATGCAAATCAAAATCATCGAGCGTCAAAAACAAATCGAGCTCGAAGAACGTGAAATTCTCCGTCGTGAGAAACAATACGACGCGGAAGTCAAAAAACGCGCTGATGCTGATCGTTACTCGATTGAGCAAGCTGCCCAAGCCGACCGTGCGAAGCAATATGCGGAAGCGGACGCAACGAAATACCGGATCGAGGCATCGGCAAAAGCAGATGCAGAACGAATTCGTCTGGATGGTCTTGCGAAAGCGGACGCGGAGCGGGCACAGGGGGAAACAGAAGCGGACATCATTCGTCTGAAGGGTCTTGCTGAAGCAGAAGCGAAAGAAAAAATCGCGCAGGCGTTCGAGCAATTCGGACAAGCGGCGATTCTCGACATGGTCATTCGGATGATGCCAGAGTACGCGAAAGAGATTGCAGCACCACTCGGCAACATCGATAAAATCACAGTCGTTGATACAGGTAGTGGTGAAGGTGGCGGTGCGAACCGTGTCACTGGTTACGCGACAGATTTGATGGCATCACTGCAAGAGACATTAAAGGCGTCGTCAGGATTAGATGTCAAAGAATTGATCGAGAACTTCTCCGGTAAAGGAACAGCAAAACCGTTGACGGTCAACTTGAATTCCCATGATGCGGTGGCAGCGTCGAAAACAGAAGACTGATGGCAATCCGTGTCTTATTGATTGTGTTCGCACTCCTGCTTTTTCATGTCGCTTGGCCACTTCCATGGTATGCACTAGCGGTACTAGGCGGCGTCATTGGTATCATCAAAGGGTACACATCGGATGACGGAATCGCGAATATATTCAATATAAAGAAGGTATCTTACTCACTTTACGATCGACAAACACGTCAGGAAGCCGTTCTCGCTTTGATGTGTAGTCTGTTGACGGTCGACTTCCCGTATTGGTTCGCCGGAGTGACGACAGGAATCACGTGGCGTGATATCGGATATGTTGGTTTCGAAGTAGTATCGACACTTCTGTTCGCTTATGTTTTATTCCGTTTCTTATGTCTGAATCTATTCCGACCATTCTTTGAGTCTGAAAGAAGGGAGCAAAGAAATGGATAGTTTATTTTTACTGCAAGAGCGCTGGATGCTGTTGCTTCCGTTTGTTGTCGTCTTCTTAATTAACGTCGGGTTATTGACTGCCCTTCTGAAGAAGCGACGTGATTTACCGAAGCTGTTAGTCTTCGGAATGGGTGGGATGGCGATCGTGTTCATCGTCTCTTCGCTTGGATTAAGCATGGCACTGCTGTTCTTTGGATACAATTCATAAAAAAACGGGGCAGACTCTAAACAGAGTCTGTCCCATTTTGTCGTACTATAAGATAAAAATGAGTGCCGTTAACGTGGAAGGTCATACCCAATGACGACGAGTCCCGGTCCTGTATGTGAACCGATCGCTGCGCCGGCGATCGTCAAGATGACTTCGCTTGGTGAAAACTGTGCTTCAATCAATTGTTTTAATTGTTCTGCGCGTTCGATCGAATCCCCATGACCAATCATGATTCGATGTCCGTCAATTGCGGGACGTGCTTCTTCCATCCACTCGACGATCCGGTTCATGACTTTTTTCTGACCACGGATCTTCTCTTTTGGAATCAATTTCCCGTCTTCGACTGTCAACAGTGGCAAGATCGATAAGAGACCACCAATGAAGGCACTGGCACGAGAAACCCGTCCACCGCGCATCAAATATTCGAGTGATTCGACTGTAAACAGATGACGAATCGTATTCACCTTGGCTTCAGCATAAGCCACTGTTTCTTCAAACGAATGCGTTTGTGCGTATTCTGCGACGTCGAGAACGAACAATCCTTGTCCTGTCGAAGCGGTTTTCGTATCGAGTACGAGATAAGGAACGTTCGGATATTTTTCAGCGAGTTCCTCTGCTAGCATCTTCGCGGTTTGATATGTTCCCGATAATTCGCTCGAGAAGGCGAGGTAGAGGAAGGGATCCCCTTGTTCGAAGTGACGCGTGAATACTTCGACCATCCGGCTGACTTCTGCTTGGAATGTCTTTGGTGCTGCACCGTCACGCATCTTATCATACAGTTGTTTTGGAGATATCGATTCTCCATCGAAGAACGTGTCTTCGTCGATCAATACGCCGAATGGCATGACCGTAAAATCATAAGCATCTAACATGTCTTTTGGTGCATCGGCACCACTATCTGTGATCAATCGGATCATCACGTTCTCTCCTTTCTTAACCTAGGGCTTTTTCGTTTCGATCAAGCATCCGACTCAAGTTGACGCCGAAACGCTCATTCTCGAGTTCCGTCAAAGTTGCGGGCGTCAAATCAGCGCCGAGCGCAAGTAACGCTTCATATGCACGACGTAAGCACTCCTCGACTGTCAGTGGAGTACCAAGCAGTTCCTCGAGTGACGCCATCGTTTCCGGCACGACGGTCGGATAAACGAATTTCGTCGTTTCACCTTGAAGCGCTGCCTCGTAAAAGTCACGGACTAAAGCGGCGCGTTGACTTCCACTTCCGTTGACACAAAGATAGATTTGAACGGCAACTCCGCCACGGACACGACGCTGGGAGATACCAGCGAATTTTTTACCCGCAATCGATAAGTCATAAGAACCGGGACAATACGATCCGACGACTTCACCAGCGACAATCGCGTCCGTTTCTTGTGCGAACATGCGGCGGACGAGCGCAAGCATCGCTTCGTAACCACTGTCGATATCGATGCCGCCGCGTTCCGGTAGGACAAGTGAAATATTCAAGACACCGGCGTCGAGGACGACGGCAAGACCACCTGAGTTACGGACGACGGGCGAGAAACCATGTTCATGCAGAACGGCTACACCGTCAGCAAGATGAGGAAGACGGGCATCCTGGATGCCGAGGACGACGGTTTCGTGGTGAATCCAAGAGCGGAGTGCGGCTCCTTCTGTTGCAACAGAGGCACATAATGTGTCGTCCATCGCAAACGATTGTGTCGCATGGAAAGCAGTTCCGAGTGACGTTTGATCAAAAATACGATAATGTTCTTGTTTTAAGAGTTCGATTCCCATAGGCTCGTTCCTTTATTGTAGATTTGCGACATCATTATAGCACAGGGTGTGTAAAGTTTCTGTGCGAAGCGCCGCGGGAGACAGGAATCCTTGGAAACAAAACCGAACAACAACGACATAGACACGATTTAAAGGAGAGAAACATATGTATCAATCATTAGGACAATTAAAGGAAACGAAGGTCTTCAAGGATCCGGTTCATCGCTATATCTATGTCAGTGATCAGTTGATTTGGCAACTGATCGGTACACGTGAATTTCAGCGACTACGCCGAATCAAACAACTTGGAACATCCTTTTTGACGTTTCATGGAGCAGAGCACACACGGTTCCATCATTCGCTCGGTGTCTATGAAATCACGCGTCAACTGATCGATGTCTTCAACGGTCGCGCCGATTGGGACGATCAGTACCGGGAGTTGACGCTGGCTGCGGCACTCTTACACGATGTCGGACACGGTCCGTTTTCGCACGCATTCGAGAACGTCTTCGGTGTTAACCACGAGACGTGGACGGAGCGGATCATTCTCGGGGATACGGAAATCAAGAAAGTCCTCGACCAAGTCGGAGACGGATTTGCGGAAGAAGTGGCGTCGATCATCAACAAGACGCACCCGAATCAACTGCTTGTTACGATGATCAGCTCACAACTCGACGTTGACCGGATGGATTATTTATTGCGCGATGCGCATTTTGCCGGTGTCAGCTACGGAAAATTCGATCTCGAGCGGATGCTTCGGGTATTGCGTCCGGCCCATAATCAGATGGTCGTCAAACAATCCGGAATGCATTCGATCGAAGACTACATCATGCGGCGGTATCAGATGTATTGGCAAGTCTACCTGCATCCGGTGACACGATCGAGTGATTACCTATTAAAAGCCATTCTCGAACGGGCGCAGGAGTTGTACCTGTCCGCATATCCGTTTGCGATTGCACCAATCCATTTGATGCCGCTATTTGATCAGAAGATGGAGTTGCGTGATTTCCTTGGGCTGGATGAGACAATCGTCTACTTCTATTTTCAGCAGTGGGCGAATGAGCAGGATTCGATCCTTGCGGATCTCTCGAGGCGATTCGTTGACCGAAAGTTGTTCAAGTATGTCGATTATCCGGCTGAAAAACGTGAACTCGTCCACGATAAGTTGTGTGAGTTGTTCGAAGCAATCGGCTTGAATCCGACGTATTATCTGCTTGAAGATAAACTCAGTCGTCTTCCTTACGATTTATATGGAGATAACGGTGAAATCAGCAAACAACCGATCATGTTGCAGATGAAGGATGGACAGATGAAAGAGATTTCGCAAGTTTCACCGCTCGTTCAAGCCATCGCGACGTCACGCCAGACTGATGAGAAGCTGTTCTTCCCGCAAGAAATTTTGCACGACTTGCGCGAACATGCGAATGAGAAGATGCAGATCGACCAGTTATTGATTGGCAGCGTGACATCATGATATCGTCCGCTGTCCTTACGAAAATCTTGCAACAGCTTGGACAGGAGGGAGGAGAGGTCGAAGTCTTAAAAGGCGCGACATCCTCCCTTGTTTTTCGAGTCGGTGAGGGAATTCTTCGCGTCCATACGAATCAAGACTGGCTACATGAGGAGCCGGATCTTGTCTTGCATGAAGTGTTTGCGTTACAAGCAGCAGGTGACTTAGCACCAGATGTGTTGGACTATCAAACCGATGTTAGAGACGAAGTCCCGCCGTGGTTATATATGACGTGTTCACCAGGAGAGATCCGGCTTGATCAGGTGGATGAGCAATATGTCGATCGACTGGCACAAATGCTTGCTACGATCCATGCGCTACCGGTACCAGAATCTCGGTATGTCTATCAGCCGTATGCGACAGAGCGTCACGTTCCGACGTGGACGCAGCATCCGGAGAGATGGCGTCAGCTACTGGCGGTCGAACCGGACGAAAGTCAAACGATCCGATTCATTCATCGGGATTTTCATCCGGTCAATGTGTTATACGAAATGAATGGAACGTGCCATACGATTGATTGGATGAATGCGTGTGTAGGTCCCATTGAAGTCGACCTTGCGCATTGTCGTTTGAATCTTGCCTTGCTTGAATCCATTGAGATGGCGGATCATTTTTTAAAAAGTTACCTCAAACAGACGAAACGTTCTTACGATCACGCGTGGGATATTCGGGCTATTTTTGATTTTGGACCGGAAACGATTGACGTCTATCCGGGGTGGAAAGCATATGGAAGGCAAAACCTTAGTCAGGACAATGTTCGGGAACGCTTGGAAAAGTTTGTCTTGAAAGTCTATGAAAATAACGAAAGCGGTTACTAAATGAACTTTTCCTCTTGTAGTTCTTCGAAATATTGATTATTCTATTACTTGGAAAGAGATTAAACGTCAGACATCGTACGAATGTACAACTGATAAACAACTAATAGATAGAGGGGTACTTCATGAAATATCTTATCGCACTACTCGGACTGGCTATCGTTTTCGGCTTGGCACTCCTTGTCAGCAGTAACCGTAAAGGCATCAAATTGAAACCGCTTGCGGTCATGCTAGTTCTTCAGCTCGTACTTGGGTTCATTTTACTCAATACATCGTTCGGATATATCGTCATTCGTGGCGTTGCGAAAGTCTTTGAAAAACTGCTTAGTTATGCGGCAATCGGAATTGATTTCGTCTTCGGTGGTTTAGCGAACGAAGGCGCACAACCATTCTTCATCAATGTCTTGTTACCGATCGTCTTCATCTCTGCTTTGATCGGGATTCTACAATTCACGAAGATTTTACCACTTTTAATGCGCGGTATCGGTTTCGTCCTATCAAAAGTCAACGGTATGGGACGTCTTGAGTCTTACAACGCGGTTGCTTCAGCTGCGATCGGACAATCAGAAGTATTCATCACAGTCAAAAAACAAATCGGTCAATTACCAGCAAACCGTCTCTACACATTGTGTGCGTCAGCGATGTCGACGGTTTCGATGTCAATCGTCGGTGCATACATGACGATGGTCGAACCGAAATATGTCGTTACAGCAATCGTCTTGAACTTGTTCGGTGGTTTCATGATCGTCTCGATCATCAACCCATACACGGTTGATCCGGAAGAAGATATTCTTGAAATCGTCGAAGAAAAACAAACGTTCTTCGAGATGCTCGGCGAATACATCATGGATGGATTCAAAGTCGCAATCATCGTCGGTGCGATGTTGATTGGTTACAACGCCTTGATCGGAATGGTCAACGATATCTTCTTGATGGTTCTAAACATCTCGTTCCAAGAAATCCTCGGATACATCTTTGCACCGTTCGCTTTCATCATGGGTATTCCATGGGCAGAAGCTGTCAGTGCCGGTAGTGTCATGGCAACGAAATTGATCACGAACGAATTCGTTGCGATGTTGAGCCTTCCAGAGTACTCAAAAGAATTCTCGGAACGCACACTCGGAATCGTGTCTGTCTTCTTGATCTCGTTTGCGAACTTCTCGTCGATCGGAATCATCGCTGGTGCGGTTAAAGGATTGAACGACCGCCAAGGAAGCGTTGCGGCTAGTTTTGGTCTGAAGTTACTCTACGGCGCAACACTCGTCAGTGTCTTGACGGCAATCGTCGTCAGCGTCTTGCTATAATCGTTACACATATGAAAGAGCAATGGATCAGCAGATCCATTGCTCTTTTTGTTTTTTCATTCAGTTGATCCATGCGAAGCAATCCCGACACGGACGCGATGATGGGTTCCGTCACGATAAACTTCAAAGGCGAACTGGGCGACGTTTTCCCGGGGAATCGGACCTGTCGGTGCAGTGAAACGTGTCGTCTCGATTAACAGGTCGTCAGCAGCAAGTGCGTTGTCTTCGGTCAGTTGTGTTGGACAGATGACGGTGAAGTCGACGTCTGCATCCTTTAGGGTCAGATAAGCTTTCAAGTGATCCTCGGCTGCAATCGTCGAGCGTCGACGGGACTCACTCGATTGGAAACGATACTTCCCAGGTTCTTCTGACGCATCGAGAATGCCTGCTGTACCAATGAAGACGATCCGTTCGATGCCTGCTTCTTTCATCTTCGTGACGAGATGTGGAATCGCTGTCGAGAGGACCTGCTGTTGATCGGTACCGAGACAACTGAAGACAGCGGTGCTTCCTGCGAGTGCTTGTTCGAGATCCTCTGGATTTGTCGCATCTCCTGTCAGGACGTGAAGTCGGTCATGGACGGGTAAGTCCGGTGACGTGGAACGTACGAGTGCAAGAACATCGTAGCCGTCTTCTAATAACCGATCAATCAAAGGTCGACCCGTTCGACCGGTCGCACCAAGTACAGTAACAGTAGTCATAAGTTTTCCTCCTTAGAGATCAAGTAGATGGGAAAAAGAGACGTGCGGTAACGACCGGACGTCTCTTGTTGGTTATTTATCCGCGAACATGACGCCAGCTTGACCGTAATCCGTTTTTTCCATCTCTTCGATGAAGACCGTGATGTTTTCTTTAGGAGCATTCGTCGTTTCCGACACTGCTTCCGTGACTTTTTCAATCAAGGCACGTTTTTGTTCGACTGTACGACCCGATAACATTTTAACCGTAACATATGGCATGACTTCATTTCCCCCTCTAACATGATGACGATACGCCATCAGTATAGCGCATTCGATAGGGGATTCGTCAATTCGAACATCGTTTTCGAAAAAGAAGGGTATAAGGTAGGAGCTATTCTTGTCGGAAGCGAAGGTAGTCATACACATACGGCAGAAAAGGAGAGACATATGGACGCAATCATACGGAAGAAGATTCATACGTTACTGATTTTTGATCGGGCGTTACCGGAAGATACGAATTATCCGTTGTCTGGTGCTAAAGGACTCGAAGTCGCAGATATCGTCTTTGAACAGAATATTCCATTCGGGCGACTCGTAACGGATAAAGAACTTGCTCAACTGCTGAATCAAAAAGAAGCAAAGCGATACGGGATGTTGACGTTGCTTGAAGACGATGTACGTTTCAAACCGTTGTTTCAAAATCGAAAACCGACGGCTGACATGGAAGAAGAGGTCGAGGCGAAAGTGCGAGAACTGGCGCATCAGTTACGTGCGATTCGGTCGCGGTGTTCTTCGCTGGAACGTCTCTTTTTGTTCGGTCGTGCGGCGCAAACTCTGTTTGACCGCGCTTTGCTTCATCTTGAAGAGGTCAATCCCCCGGCTCACGAGGAAATTGCATCCATGACGTGTTATCGTCTCCCAACGATTCGACGAGCGACAGAGGAACAATTACAGCTTCTCCGTTACGAGTGACGGGTTGCAGACACCTCGGAATACGGTATGATAGAAGCAACAGGATTAAAAGGGGACAAAACACGATGGAAAAAAAGATTAACTTCAATATCATTTCAGATAACTCTACAGACGGTCACGGAGGATTTGGTGTCGGAACACTCAGTTTAAATAGTATGTCACCAGTCATCATTTCTCCGGAAGACGGTGAAGCTTACATCGATATGGGCGCGATGCACGCGAAAGCAGCCATCGAGAAACGCGTCAAGTTCACGACGGATAAAGCCGATACGCCGAATGGCAAACTGTACTGGATTGTCTGGGTGACGGTCGGTCGTAAGCCAGAAGGATTCTATTACGGTGGTGTCGCTGCCTGCGATCTGCTAGTCGATGCGGAAGCACGTCGCGGATTTAAGATTCTTGCTGATCACGTCAATAAGATGGATAAATCCCTTAAAGGACGGATCGTCGTCGATCACATGGATGAGCGTTCAAAGGAATTACTGCGTGATTTCTTGCAGACACATAAACCGGAGATGTGGGAAAATGCTGACGCAGCTTTACATGAAGCGTTGGTCTAAACAAAAGAACGTGTGCCACGGCACACGTTCTTTTTTATGGTCGTTTCAGCGTCAAGACGACGAGTTCTGGATGATTGAACAGACGAAACGGAAACAGGCTGTTCCCGAGACCGCGACTGACGATCAGTTCGGTCTGCTGTTCCTGATAGCGACCTGCCGTCACCGCTGGAAAGAATCCTTGACCAGGCGCATACAGACCTTCTGTAAACGGCAGGCGGATCTGCCCGCCGTGCGCATGACCGGATAAGACGAGATCAACGGAACGCTCGGCATACAAGGATTTATATTCCGGACGATGCGCAAGCAAAAGTCGAAACGCATCAGGTGATACGTCTTGCAATGCTTGATCGAGACTTTGACGAATCCCATCCGGTTCCGATAGCCCTTCGCGCCAACGTGTCGTCGTCGGGTCATCGATACCGAGTAACGAAATCGATTGACCTTGGTATTCGATGACACGCGATTCATTCCGGAGAACGGTGACACCTAGTTGTTCAAGCTTTGGCAAAATCGTTAGATTGAGTCGAACCTCATGATTCCCGGTGACGAAGTAGACCGGGTATCGATCGACGAGCGCTTTCATGAGTGTAAGGGCAGCTTCTTCACCGTTTCGTCTCGAGTCAATCAAATCACCAGTCATGACAATGAGGTCTGGTTCAGCCTGATTGATTTTTTCCAGTAATCGTTGTTGTTCAGATCCGAAAGCTTTACCGTGTAAGTCTGCAATTTGAACGACGCGATAACCGTCAAAGGATTCCGGTAAACGGCTGGACGTCACCGTCACCTGTGAGACATCGATGATGTTGTTTTCACGATATAAAAACCAGCTTCCTAAGGCGAGGACGCCAAGGGATAACAGCCAGCGTGTACGTTTACGCATAAGCCACCTCATTTCTTCCACTAATCATAATTCAGGATAACAAAAAAGACCTCCTTCCGTATGCGACGGAAGGAGGAAATCAATTCGATTTAAGCGTCTTGTTTTAATTCAGTTGTTTCTTTTTGTGCGTCGGGTTCATCCGACAAATCTTTGAATAGGGCGACGACCATCATCCCGACGACGAAGATGAATGGGAAAGCGGCTAATATGGCAGCAGCCTGTAACGCACCTAATCCACCAGCATATAAGAGTACAGCGGCAATCGATGACTGGACGACACCCCAAGCGAGCTTAATGCGTAAGCTTGGCATCAGACTACCACCAGACGATAGCATACCGAGAACATATGTCGCGGAGTCAGCTGAAGTGATGAAGAACGTCGTGATCAAGAAGACGGCAACGATACTGAGGAACGTTCCTAAGCCACCGAATGTCTCGAACAATGCAAACATTCCAGTTTCAACCCCTTTATCGTTGACAGTCGAGATTAGGTCGACGTTTTGGAACAGTTCGTTCCAAATCGCTGAACCACCGAAGACTGAGAACCAAAGGAGACCAAAAATCGTTGGAACGAGCATGATGCCGATGACGAACTCACGAATCGTCCGTCCTTTCGAGACACGAGCGATGAATGTTCCGACGAATGGTGACCATGAAATCCACCATGCCCAGTAGAAGATCGTCCAACCGTTGATCCACTCACGTTCATCTGGGTTGAAGGCAGATGCACGGAAACTCATGACCGGTAAGTTTTGCAGATAAGCACCCGTCGTTTGGACGAAGAGGTCCATGATGAAGCTGAATGGTCCGAGGAACATGACACCAATCATTAATAGAGTCGCTAAGACGATATTGGCATTACTGAGGCGGACGATCCCTTTGTCAAGACCAGATGCAGCACTCATCATATACAGTACCGAAACGACAGCAATTATGATGATTTGTGTCGTAAATGTGTTCGGGACACTGCTCGTCAGGAAGTTGAGTCCACCTGAGATTTGCTGCGCACCAAGACCAAGCGATGTTGCGACACCAAATGCTGTTGCAACGATTGCGAGTACTTCAACTGTTCCTTTACCAGCTGCTTCATAGCGCGGCTTCATTAGGGAAGCGACGGTATCCCCGATAGTAGCGGGACGCCCTTTACGGAATGTCGAGTAAGCAATCGCAAGCGCGACAACTGCGTATAGTGCCCAAGGGTGCAAGCCCCAGTGGAAGAATGAATAACGCATCGCAAGAGGACCGGCTTCTGTCGGGTCACTTGTTGCGATTGGTGGCGTATGGAAGTGTGTCAGTGGTTCTGAGACACCCCAGAAAACAAGCCCAATTCCCATACCAGCACTAAAGAGCATGGCGAACCAGGAAAGCAAACTGTATTCAGGACGGTCTGAATCCTTACCGAGTCGGATTGAACCGAAGCGGGAAAAAATAAGGAAGATGGCAATTAAGAGAAATGCGCTCATTCCGAGGAGATAAAGCCAACCCAAACGGTTGGAGACAAACGATTGTGCTATTGATGTGACATTTCCGAGACTAGCTGCACCGATTAGGGATTCCGGTAAGATTCCCCATATGGTAAAGAGCACACAGAAAATGACAGATACCATAAAGACTTTTGTGATCTTACTTTTTCGATTATTTTCCATCGTGTTCCACACCTTCTTTCGAATTTTACATGGTTGTTTTGAATCGAATGATAACAACGACAATAATGATTCCCCGTTTGTCCGATAACAAAACCTAATCACGCAGGTGACTACCGTAACAAACATTTGTGCGAAAAAGCAAACCGTTTGGGAAATGAAACCATAGAAACTAGGGGATTACCAGAAAGGAAAGGTGTAAAATGGCGGATCATCAAATGTTTAAAATAATTTTTAAATAATGAAAAGAAAGACGTTAATATTCTTATTTCCCGTTTTACTTAAAAACTAACGTAATGACTGATATGAGCAAATCAGAGGCGGTCTGAAATCAGATTTGATATAACAAGAGCAGTCATCATTTTGAAGGAGGCATTTCCCATGGAAAAACAACAACAAAAACAAGCGATTCTTGAAGCATTTCAATCTCGTCATGCGACAAAGGCATTTAATGGTCAAGTGATCCCAGAAGACGATTTCCGGTTCATCTTAGAAACGGCGCGTCTGTCACCGAGCTCGTTCGGATATGAGCCATGGAACATGCTCGTTATTCAAAATCCAGAAATCCGAGAAGCCTTAAAAGAAATTTCTTGGGGCGCACAAGGACAATTACCGACAGCGAGTCACTTCGTCTTGTTCCTTGCCCGTACCGGAGAACAAATGCAGGCAGATGGTCCGCATGTCACGCAGATGATGGATTTCCTTGGTCTATCCGAAGAAGCGAAAGCCGGACGGACGAAGCGTTACGGTCTGTTTTTAGAGGAGGATTTTGCGATTGGTGATAACCCAAAAGCGATGGAAGACTGGGCAGCTAAACAAGCCTATATCGCACTTGGGAACATGATGTCGACGGCGGCACAAATCGGTGTCGATTCATGCCCAATCGAAGGATTCGACCAGCAAGCTGTCGAGCAATTACTCGTCGATCGTGGACTGCTCGATCGTTCTGTTTTCACGGTGCCGGTCATGGTCGCATTCGGTTACCGGGCAGACGAACCAAAACGTGAGAAGCAACGTCGTCCGCTTGAGGAAATCGTGACGTTCGTCGAGTAAAGACGGAAGACAAAAATTTTCGAATTATATAGAAGTTTCTTTCGAAATTCGGTATACTCGCATTTGTATGATTAAGAAGCGCCGTAAACGCCACTCGCATACGAACAACTTTTGTCTTGATGAAAGAAAGGGGTTCTATCGCAAATGGAACAAAAATTAAAGTTATGGTTCACGGAACACCAAACGGAAGATTACGGTATCACATTCCGTGTCAACCACGTTTATGAGAGCGAACAAACGGAGTTTCAACGCCTAGAGATGGTTGAAACGGACGAGTTCGGTACGATGTTGTTACTTGACGGAATGGTCATGACGACAGATAAGGACGAGTTCGTTTACCACGAGATGGTCGCGCACGTCCCATTGTTCACACACCCGAATCCCAAATCGGTTCTGGTCGTTGGTGGAGGAGATGGCGGAGTCATCCGTGAAGTCTTGAAACACCCGTCCGTCGAAAAAGCTGTTTTGGTTGAAATCGACGGAAAAGTCATCGAGTATTCGAAAAAATACCTCCCGAACATTGCAGGTGGATTGGACGATGCACGCGTCGAAGTCATCGTTGGGGATGGATTCATGCATATCGCAGAAGCAGAAAACGAGTATGATGTCATCATGGTCGACTCGACAGAACCAGTTGGTCCAGCGGTCAACTTGTTCACGAAAGGCTTCTACTCTGGTATTTCAAAAGCATTAAAAGAAGACGGCATTTTCGTCGCACAATCGGATAACCCATGGTTCACACCAGACTTGATCCGTGATGTTCAACGCGACGTCAAAGAAATCTTCCCGATCACGAAGCTCTATATCGCAAACGTTCCGACATACCCAAGTGGTCTTTGGACGTTCACGATCGGATCAAAGAAACACGATCCGCTTGCTGTTGCACCAGAGCGTTTCCACGAGATCGACACGAAGTATTACACGCCTGAGCTTCACACGGCAGCTTTCGCGCTTCCGAAGTTCGTTAAAGATTTGACGAACGGCTGAGTTCAGTCACTATAGCACACATGAACAGAGCGGTTTCGATCTTCGAAATCGCTCTGTTGTCAGGTAAAGAGGCGTTTGCATCAGCAAACGGCAAATGAACAGGGGGAAATGGATCATGCGTTTTGATGAAGCATATTCAGGAAAAGTCTTTATCGCGAGTCAACCGACTCACGAAGATGCAAAAGGAATTTTATACGGCATGCCAATGGACTGGACAGTCAGTTTCCGTCCGGGTTCACGATTCGGTCCGGCACGTATCCGTGAAGTCTCACTTGGTCTAGAAGAATATAGCCCATACTTAGATGGGGACATCGCTGACGCAAAATTGTTTGATGCGGGAGATATCCCGTTACCATTCGGGAACGCACAAAAATCACTTGATATGATTGAAGAATACGTCGATTCGTTATTGACAGCAGGCAAGTTCCCGCTCGGTATGGGTGGCGAACATTTAGTCACATGGCCCGTCGTCAAAGCGTTCGATAAACACTATGATGATTTTGTCGTGCTTCATTTTGATGCGCATACGGACTTACGCGATGAGTATGAAGGAGAGCCATTGTCGCACTCGACACCACTCAAGAAGATCGCGAACTTGATCGGACCAGAGAACTGTTATTCATTCGGAATTCGTTCAGGGATGAAAGAAGAGTTCGAATGGGCGAAGACGTCAGGCTACAACCTCTTCAAATACGAGATCGTCGAGCCGCTTCGTCAAGTTCTTCCAACACTTGCCGGTAAAAAAGTCTACGTCACGATCGATATCGATGTTCTCGATCCGTCAGCAGCACCAGGAACAGGGACACAAGAAATCGGTGGAGTGACAACGAAGGAACTACTCGAAGTCGTTCACATGATTTCGCGAGCAGACGTCGACGTCATCGGCGCGGATTTGGTAGAAGTATGCCCAGCGTACGATCAATCCGACATGACAGCGATCGCGGCAGCGAAAGTATTACGCGAAATGATGATTGGATTCATTAAATGAAAAAGCAAAAGAGACCGGACGTGATGTCGGTCTCTTTTGTTTTGCTCAGAAGAACAACTGAATGACCCCGAACGCACCGAATCCGATGATTAGACTGGCAGACGTCCACTGGATGATACGTAAAGTGGGTGTCGCAAGCTGGTGCTTGAGCAGGTGCGTGATGTTCGCTAGAATGACCCACCAAGTTGCAGAACCGAGAAAAATACCGATTAGAAACAAAAAGGCATCCTGTCCGTTCGTCATCGTCAATTTAAATCGTGCGAACAACGCCAGGAACAGTGTGATCGTCATCGGGTTCAAGAACGTCAGGAGTAAGACGGATAGATAGCTACTTAATCGTGACGAGGCTGTATCGGAAATTGAGGCGGTCGAAGGAGCTTGAAACATCGACCAGCCGATGTAACACAAAAACAGACTGCCGATCAGTTGCATCCAGGATGCTTGGGTGAGTAAAGATTGGACGAGTGAAAAACCAGATAAGGCAAGCAATCCATAAGTAAAGTCTGCCGTTGCGGCTCCGAGTCCGGAAACAATTCCGGAAATTCGTCCATGTCGAAGAGTCCGTTGCATGCATAAAAGTCCGATTGGACCGACGGGGGCGGCTAAGGCAAACCCGATTCCAAAACCAGTCGTAAACATCAGTCGACCTCGGGTAACGGAAAATGAAGCGACTCCTTTTCCGTTCGCATGATGATCGTCGTTTTCGTCCGCAGGATACCTGCTAATTCTTTGATGTGGTAGGTGATGATTTCATCAAGTTGTTCTGTATCACGACAACGGATTTTAAGTAGGTAATCATCGTCCCCGGCGACGTGATGGCATTCCAGTACATGTTCAAGTTCTTGAATCCGTTTTAGAAACGGTGCCCGATGTTCTGGTCGCTCGAGTGAAACAGCGACGAATGCAGCAAGACGATAGTCAAAGGAGGAGGGGTCTAGCACCGTCGTCAACTGACGGATGATACCTTGCTCTTGTAAGCGTGCGACGCGCTCTGCAACAGCCGGTGCCGATAAGCCGATGTGTTGTGCAAGTGTTGACCATTTCATCCGGGCATCCCTTTTCAAAAAATTAATAATTTTCAAATCGTAGGAATCCATAGGCTTTAACCTTCTTTTCTGTTGTTATATAAAATATTTTATTTCGAAAAGAAAGAAAAAGTCAATGTGTTTGTAGAACAAGTTCATAGCACACTGAAATCTTTACACATTTACGGCAGTGTCTTAAGTTTAAGATGTCACCACGAAGGAAATGTTCTGAAGTGTAAGAACATTGGTTTGAGAGCGATGTACATTTGACAATCAGAAAGGTGGAAAAAAGATGAAGAAACTCTTATCGTTTGTGACCGCTACGTTACTGTTTGCACTATTCGTGCTACCAGTAGGCGCAGCAGATGACGCAATGGTTCGTGTCATTCATGCTTCACCAGATGCTCCGGCAGTCGATATCGCGGTCGATGGCAAAAAAGCGGTATCAGGAGCAAAATTCAAAGATGTCACAGATTATCTCACACTACCAGCTGGCGAACATAAAGTAGAAGTATTCGCTGCAGGAACTACGAAAGATCCTGTGCTCTCTCAAACACTCAACGTAGAAGCTGGTAAATTCTATTCGGTCGCAGCAATCGGCAAATTAGCTGATATCAAACTCGCGGTCATGGAAGATAACGGTAAAGGCGAAGATGGAAAATCAATGGTTCGTGTCGCACACTTTGCACCAGATGCACCAGCTGTTGATGTCGCACCAAAAGGTGGAGACCCACTCTTCAGTAACCTTGAATTCTCGAAAGTTTCTGACTACGGTACACTCGATGCAGGTACGTATGACCTTGAAGTCCGTCCTGCAGGCGCAACGGATGTCGTCAAAGCACTGGATGGTGTCAAACTTGACAGTGGTAAAAACTATACAGCACTCGCAATTGGCTTGCTTGAAGGCGAACCAGCATTTGAAGTCCTCTTGATCCCAGACGGTGGTGAAATGGCATCAATGCCAGAAACAGGACTTGGTGGTTCATCTGATACGGCTTCTGCTACACCATGGGCAGTCGCAGCAGCAGCTGCCTTGTTAGTAGGAACAGCGTATGTCGTCCGTCGTAAACAAAACGCTTAAGAGTAGTCTTCTTCTCTTACTCGTATTAGCCGGATGTCAATCGGGATCACCTCCAGATGCTACAAAGCCGGAAAAACCAAAACAAACCGAAACAACGACGTCTTCTTCGTCCACTCCATCTGAAAAGGTGGATGAAGAGGCGTTCATACCAACGCGTATTACAATTCCGACGCTCGATGTGAAAGCGAACATCGAAGTCGTCGGGAAGGATAAACAAGGACGGATGGATGTTCCGAAACAGACTGATCAGGTTGCTTGGTACAAGTACGGAGCAAAAGCCGGGCAAACCGGAAATGTCGTACTAGCCGGACACTTGGATGATCAAGAAGGTCCCGCTGTGTTTTATGATTTAGCCAAGATGAAAAAAGGGCAACGGATTGAAGTGACGGGAAAAGCAGGACAACAGGTATCGTACGTGGTGACGAACGTCATGTCCTATCCTGTCGATGAAGCACCTGTCGGATCAATCTTCGGTGCGACCGTCATGAATAAACTGACGCTCATTTCATGTATAGGTACGTTTTCAGAGTCAAAAGGATATGATCAGCGTCTTGTCGTCACAGCAGAACAAGACGAGTAAAGTAAAATAGGCAATTCTTATTTCGGTTAAAACCGAGAATAAGAATTGCCTATTTTTTAGTGTGTTTCGGAAGCAGCGACAAGATCCGTCGTCAGTGTCGTCAATCCTTGTGTCGTCTTACTGAGACCTTGGATCGTCTCGACGATTTGTCCGAGGTTTTCCTTGTTTCGTCCAAATAAGGTGAGAGAGTTTTCCATCTCACTCTTGACGGTTTGGATTCCTTGTTTGACTTGTTGCAATTCTTGCTGAGATGCGGTGTTGGCGCGTGTGATGTCTTCCATCTGAGAAACGAGTTGTGTGATATTACCATTGTTCTTTTGAATCAGACCGTTGATACTGCTACTCAACGATTTCGCATTCTCGGCAAGGTTTCGAACTTCGGTCGCGACGACAGCAAATCCTTTACCGTGTTCACCGGCACGTGCTGCTTCAATCGAAGCATTCAACGCGAGTAAGTTCGTCTGATTGGCGATTGCTTCGATGCTTTGCGTCATCTGGACGATGTCATCCGACGTTGTCTTCAATTCATGGATGCTTTCAAGCGAAGTACCGACTTGTTGTGTCGATTGAGCGAATTGTTGCTCCATCTGTTGCATCTGTCGTTCGTTGGCAATCGTCATTTGGACGAGTTGCTGACTCGTCTGCTCTGTCTGAGCTGTTTCTGCTAATACTTGTGAGGCACGACGGCTGGTCTCAATGATGGCATGATCCGTGTGCTCGACGGAACTTGCAACTTCTTGACTGACACGAACGACGTCTGTCAAAAGTTGACGACGCGACTCGTCCGCTGCTGTCACTTCATGAAGACGAGAATCGACATACTGGCTCGTCACGATTTGAGCATCTAAGTTCATCGCATGTGTCAAGGCGAGTACTGCTGTCGTCAGTTGCGCTGGGTCATGCTGATAATGTTCAACGATTTTTGGAATCAACAACGTCTGAAATGCAGCATACGAAGCGATGAACCAAGTGACGGGAACGAAGTTATGTTTATGCGTCTGTCCCATCCGTGTCCGCATCGCGAGAAACGACTCGTCCATGTTTCCTGTCAGTAGACTCGTGAAATAGTCGGCGAAAACTTTCTTCAGTCGTTCGCGTGTCGATGATTGTTTCGCGATCGTTGCCATCTCTGGATTTAAGAGAAGGTGATCGAGAACTTGTTCAAGGACCTCATCTAAAATCCCTTGAACGACAGGTGCCATCGATTTAAGTGTCTGTAGCTGTTCTTCTGTATATCCCATGTATACGAGACGGGATGTGAGATCAGGATCTGCCGTCTTTGTGATGAGACGGGAATCAGGAAAGCCGATTGTAGCTTGATAAGCCGAAGTAGTCTTACTTTTAAAAGGGTTACGCACGTAGTTGCCTCCAATACTCAAGATGTGAATAAAATGATGTCTGTTTCTTATCGGTTCATCTTGACGAAGCGATACTGATTTTCGAAAAAAAGACGAGAATATTGAAAAACATTGACCGGAAACAAAAAAACTCATGGCAAGTGCCATGAGGAGAATAGAAAAAGAACAGGATTAGACCGGTTGATCTTCCTGAAATGCTTTTTTAGCGTCCACGATCGAGCGCATTCGTTGAACGCAAGCTTGAACGAATTGAATGTCAATGGAGGTGAAACGGGTGACAGGTCCACGAGCTGACTCGGCACTGAATGTGAAGGTTCCGAGATTCCAAAGTTCGATTTTAAATCGTTTTCCTTTGTTGTCGTCGAAGTGTTCTACGAATTCGATTTTCGGTACCATACGAACCCCTCCTTACTCCGTACATTCCCGCTTTTCAAAAAATAAAAAAGCCAAACTGCGTGTTAGAAGCAGTTTGGCATGAAAATTTAAGCAGTCGGTACATCGTAGCCGATTTCTTCGATCGCATCGACGAGACGTTCACGAGGAACATCCTCGTGCTGGACTGTAACCTGGTTTTGTTCGAGTGAGACAGTTGCCTGTTGGACACCTTCGACTTCAGATAGAGCGGATTCGACACTCGCTTTACAGTGATTGCATGTCATACCGATGACAGATAACGTTGTTTCTTTCATGATGAAGTTCCTCCTTCAGATAGTGGGGTACGTTTTAATCGTAACGCATTCGTCACGACAGAGACAGAGCTGAATGCCATCGCGGCACCCGCAAGCCATGGGGCAAGCAGACCGAGAAAAGCGACCGGAATGCCAATCGTATTGTAGCCAAGTGCGAAGACGAGATTTTGACGAATGTTTTTCATCGTCTGCTCACTCAGCTCGATCGCAAGTAAAACTTGTTTCAAATCGTGTCCAAGCAACGTCACGTCGGCTGCTTCAAGAGCGACATCCGTTCCGCTACCGAGCGCGATGCCGACATCCGCTGTTACGAGAGCAGGGGCATCATTGATACCGTCTCCGACCATCGCGACACGTTTCGTTTGTTGAAGTGACTGAATGACATCTGCCTTTTCAATCGGCAAAACGTCAGCAAAGACGAACGCTGGATCCAGTCCCAGTTCTGTTGCTAAATGATCGGCGACTTCCCGGCGGTCACCGGTCAAGAGATATACTTCTTTTGTCTGGCGCAAACGCTGGATCGTTTCTTTCGCTGAATCTTTTAGCGCGTCACGGATGGCGTATCCGGCCGCGACTTCTCCATCGACAGCGACGTATACGAGAGTCGCTCCAGGTGATGTCCAATCAGGAAGAACGATGTTTCGTTCCTGCATCATTCGCGCCGATCCGACGATGAGATCATGTCCCATGATTTGTCCCGTGATCCCACGTCCTGATTCGACGTGGAACCGTTCGATATCAAAGACGACATCCCGTTCTGCTGTGATGGCGCGAGCAAGAGGGTGTTCCGATTGCCGTTCAAGCGCAGCAGCGAAATCGAGCGCTGTCTCCGTACCGAACGTTTCGACGACGACAGGGCGACCGACTGTCAGTGTTCCGGTCTTATCAAAGACGACAGCATCGACATGTTGGAGATTTTCGAGTTGAGCGCCTCCTTTAAAGAGTATACCTCGTTCTGCCCCTTTTCCGGTTCCGACCATGATCGAAGTCGGTGTCGCAAGTCCGAGTGCACATGGACAAGCGATGACGAGCACCGCGATGGCAGGACGAATCGCTTCCGCAAAGGATCCACTGATCATCCACCAAGCGGCTAATGTCAGAAGCGCGATGGCGACGACAATCGGCACGAACACACCAGAAATCCGATCGGCTTGTCGTTGAATCGGTGCTTTTTCAGTCTGCGCTTGTTCGACGACACGAATGATTTGTGAAAGAACCGTCGCTTGTCCGATCTTTGTCGCTTCGACTTGTAAAGATCCATTCGTATTCAGCGTACCGCCAATGACAGATGCCCCAACCGTTTTATGAACAGGCGCAGATTCACCGGTCAACATCGACTCATCGAGATACGCGTCGCCTGCACGAATGACACCATCTGTCGGAATTTTATTCCCAGGTTTTACGAGTAAGATCATCCCGGTTTGAATCGCATCGATGGAGATAGTTCGTTCCTGTCCGTCCTCTAAGATGACGGCTTCCTTTGCTTGTAGGGAGAGCAGACTTTTAATTGCTCCCGTCGTCTGTTGTTTCGCACGGTCTTCAAGGACCTTGCCGAGCAAGACGAGTGTAATCAGAATCGCACTCGTCTCAAAGTAGAGATGCGGCATATCAGAGACGAGTAGCATTTCAGCAACGGAATAAAAGTAAGCTGCCGATGTTCCGAGTGCAACGAGAACGTCCATGTTGGCGCTACCGCTCCGTAAACTTTTATAGGCCCCACTATAGAAGGGCGCTCCGATGATGAATTGAACCGGTGTCGCTAAAGCAAACTGTAGCCACGGATTCATCAAGAATGGAAGGTGGAACGGACTGTTTGGAATATGCGTCAGCATGCTCGCGAGCAACGGTAACGATAGAATGGCCGCGATTATAAAGCGATACAGCATCCGGCGATTCGATTTTGTTGCGTGTGGTGCTTGTTTGACCGTTGCCCCGTAGCCGATTTTTCGGATTTTTTCGATGATCGCTTGATCGTCATAGGCATCAGAAATCGAGACACGAGCGGTTTCAAGCGGCAAGTTGACCGTTGCTTCAACCCCGTCCATCCGGTTGAGGACTTTTTCAATCCGGGCGGAGCAGGCGGCACACGTCATGCCTTCAATATCAAACTCAATCGTTTTTGACATCAGAAAACCCTCCTTACTTTTTCAATCGAGCGATGACCGACATCAATTCATCGACGTAAGCGTCCGTACTATCTTGACGGGTGGCGACTTCATGCATGCACATCTTAACGTGGCGTTCGATGATTTGTAGTTCGACTTGTCTTAGTGCTGCTTGGATTGATGCCGTTTGCGTCAAAATGTCGATACAATACCGATCTTCAGTGACCATATTAGCAATCCCGCGGACTTGTCCTTCGATGCGCTTCAATCGCTTCATCAACGCATCTTGTTCTTCATTCGTTCGTGGAACGACGGGGTGATCGTGTGTCATAGTCGTGCCTCCTTTGGTGATTTTGTTGTTATCTTTACTCTAACATATAGGTGTGGGGGGTACCAGTATATAGCTTAAAAAATAAAAAAAGCAGTCGCGAGAGGCGACTGCTTTTGCACTTACTGATTGGAAACTTGTGGTTTGACGATCGTTTCGTTCAATGAGCGTTGATCGCTGATGATATCTTCGGCTTGTGTCGCCCGTTTAATGAAGAAGGCAAGGACGAATGCTAGACCAGCGATGAACGTCGAGATGAAGAACGCATAGTTGATTCCGTCAAGCGTCGCTTGCATCGTAATCTGCTGTTTCAGAGCAGCAGCCGCTTCAGCTGTCGGTTGACTCGTCATGTTCTTCGCCGCTTCAGCCGCGAGTTCTGTCCCACGCGTCTTGGCATGCGTCGACATGATCGTTACGAGCAAGGCGGTTCCGATCGCACCGGATACTTGTTGCAACGTATTGTTCATCGCTGTTCCGTGTGGATAGTAGCGCGTTGGCAACTGGTTCAAACCATTCGTCGAGACTGGCATCATGACCATTGACATCCCGAACATCCGTAACGAATACAGGACGATCAGATGCGTATACGTCGTATCCATCTCAAGCTGACTGAAGTAGTAACTGGTAACGACTGTGATGAACAAACCAGTCAACGCAAGAGGACGTCCACCGATCTTATCAAACAGTTTCCCGTTGATTGGTGACATGACGGCCATCAAGATCGCCCCTGGTAATAGCATGAGACCCGCATCAAGTGGTGAGATACCGCGAATCGTCTGGACATAAATCGGAAGCAATAACATGCCCGAGAACATCGCCATCGTGACGACCATCGAGATGGCAGAAGACAAGGCGAACATCGGGTAACGATAAATCTTGAAGTTGAGCATCGGACGTTCCATATGGAGCTGACGGTAAATGAATGTCACGAGTGCGATGACTCCGACGATCAGCGCTCCATATACGTGGAAGCTGTCCCAACCTTTAGAGCCAGCTGAGCTGAATCCATACAGTAAGCCACCGAAACCAAGTGACGAAAGTGCCACGGAAGCGAGATCGATCCGAGTGGCAGACCGTTCCTTGACATCACGAAGTAAGAAGAAACCAGCGACGAGCACGATCAAGGCGATTGGTGTGATGAAGTGGAACAACATCCGCCAATCGTAGTGCTCGATGATCCAACCAGACAACGTCGGTCCGATCGCTGGCGCCCCCATCATGATCAATCCGAAGAAGCCCATCGCAGTCCCACGTTTTTCAATCGGGAAACTGACGAGCATGACGTTCATCAGTAACGGCATCATGATCGCAGAACCAGATGCTTGAATCATCCGTCCTGCAAGCAAGACAGGGAAGACTTCTGCGAAGCCGGCAAGAATCGTTCCAGCCGAGAAGAGCGTCATCGCGAGTAAGAAGAGGCGACGAACCGAATATTTTTGAATCAAGAACGCAGATGTCGGAATCAAGACACCGTTGACGAGCATGAAACCAGTTGACAGCCATTGAGCAGTCGATGGTTCGATCGCTAGGTCCTTCATGATGGAAGGCAGGGCGATGTTGAGCAACGTATTATTTAAGAAAGCAATGAATGCCCCGATCATCAAAACGGCGAGAATGCCGTAAGGAGCTCGAGCTGTGTGAGTTGCACTTTGTTGCATGAATATCCTCCTAACTAAACTAACGGTACATATTTCTATACGGTCGTTCTATCTGTAGTTTATCTTAATCCGATTTAGTTCGAATTACAAATAATAATAGCTAAGAAAGATAATTTTATTTTTTATGTAAGATTGAAAGCGTTTTTCTAGTGAAGTAAACAAAGAAAGAAGCATGTTGTACACTCGACATCGCTTCCTAGGATAACGATTCGTGGTAAACAAAAAAGCGCAATCCTTCTCGTTAAAGAAAAATTGCGCTTTGTCTTCAGTTTGAAACAGCCGGAAGTCTAGCATTACTGGACGTTCGTTTCGAGTGCATCTTTCGTGATGTCGTAATGCGAGGCTGTCCAGACCGATTTACCGTCTTGAATGAATAAGACTTGTGGTGACTCGTGCCGAACGCTGTAATGTTCGGCGATGTGGTTCGATAACGTCCGAGCTTCTTGGACGAAAAGATACGCTGTTGGAACAGACGTTTCATCTGCAAACTTCGTATACTCCGAGAATCCTGCGGCACTAATCGGACATGTCGTGCTGTGTTTGCAAATCACGAACGCGTTGTGTTCGGACGCAAATTGATCAAAATCAGAAATGGATTGCAGCTTACGTGGTTGTGTCATGTATATCACCCTCCATACGTCCGGAGACGTTCACTTAACTTTAGATTTTCCCGGTAATCGACCGGACAGTCAATCAAAACGGGTCCATCACTCGCAAATGCTTGGTCAAGACAATGTGCGAGAGAGCCGTGTTCACCGACACGGAGACCGAGTGCGCCGAAGGCATGAGCCAGTTGAACGAGGTCTGGATTGTCAAACGTGATGTAGGATGACCGCCCAAACGCTTGTTGTTGTTTCCATTCAATGAGTCCATAGGTACCGTCACGCCAAATCAATACGACGAGCGGCAGCTTCAGACGAACGGCGGTTTCAAGATCTTGTCCATTCATCAAAAAGGCACCATCTCCAGCGGCACAGACGATTCGCCGGTCCGGATATAACAGTTTGGCTGCGAGCGCACTCGATAAACCATAGCCCATCGAAGCAAATCCGTTGGAAATGAATAACTGATCCGGACGTGTCGTTTGATAATGGCGTGCGAGCCAGACTTTGTGTGCGCCGACGTCCGAGAAGACCATGCCATCCTCCCCGACGGTTCGTTCGAGTTCACGGACGATACTTTGAGGATGTAAAGGCAAGGCAAGCGAGTACGTTTCTTGAATCTCGTCGCGTAATTTATCGCGATCTTGTTGCCAGTCGTTCCACGCACGCTCGGGCAGTAAAGGAGTCAATACAGTCAGCATATCGACGAGTGGTCCGACTAGATTCGCGACGACCGGATAATAGGCATCGATTTCGTGAGGATTCGTATCCAAATGGACGATTGGTGTCTTTTTCGGATTCCATTTTTGCGGAGGTAACTCCGTAATATCGTAGCCGACCGTGATGATGAGGTCACTCGCATCGAGAATCCGCTGGTTGTAATCGACGTCCGGTAAACCGATCGTGTGTGCAGCAAGCGGATGGTGCGAAGAAATCGCTCCTTTTCCCATCATCGTCTCGACGACGGGAGCTTGGAGCTTTTCGACGAATGCTCGAAACGCATCGAGTGCTTGTTGCCGATGAATGCCAAATCCAGCAATGATGACTGGACGTTTTGCGCGCTCAATCAGACGTAAGGCATCGGGATCATCAATCGTCAAGGAATGAAGATGCGTTGGTGTACTGTCCTGCTGTAAGGGTGTCGTTGCTTGATCACGTTCTTGTTTTGCAATGTCTTCTGGAAAAGAGATATGGGTTGCCCCTGGTTTTTCGCTTTGTGCCGTCGCAAAGGCACGTCGAACAATTTCCGGAATGACCTCCGCCGACAGAACGGACGTACTAGACTTCGTGACCGGACGATAGAGGTCTACGAGATTAAACATTTGATGCGATGCTTTATGTTGCCGTGCTGTCGCGCCTTGACCTGTAATCGCAACGACAGGGGAGTGATCCATCGTTGCACTTGCAATACCGGTCATCATGTTGGTCGCACCGGGACCAAGCGTCGATAGGCAGACACCCGGTCGCCCACTCAGGCGACCGAACATCGCTGCCATGAATGCAGCGTTCGTTTCGTGACGCGTCGTGATGAAGGTGATCGACGAACGACTGAGTGATTCAAGTAATGTGATGTTTTCCTCACCGGGAACACCGAAGATATGCGTGACGTCCTCTGCCTCTAAACATTGGACGAACCAATCCGCGGCGTTCACGCTAGTCCACCGATGGAAATGTACTTCGTCTCAAGATACGCTTCGAGTCCTTCACTACCACCTTCGCGTCCGAGACCAGACTGTTTCATTCCACCAAATGGTGCTTGTGCAGCAGAAGGGACGCCGTCATTCCAGCCGACGATTCCGTAATCAAGCCCCTCGATTGCACGAATCGCACGCGCATAATCCTTTGTAAAGACGTACGAAGCGAGACCGAACGGTGTCTGGTTGGCGTAACGAACCGCTTCCTCATCAGAACTGACACGCTGGACGGGAGCAACAGGTCCGAACGTCTCCTCGTTCATGATCAGCATGCCGGGTTTTACGTCCGCGAGAACGGTTGCTTCATAATAATAGACATCGTTCTCCTCATCCGTCGTTCCTGTTCCGCCCGTGACGACTCGCGCACCAGTGGCTGTCGCATCATCGACATGTTTTTTAACTTTATCGTAACCGGCTTTATTGATCATCGGTCCAATCTTCGTCTCAGCATCAAGACCATTTCCGGTCTTCAGCTTCGCTGTCTCTTGCCCGAGTTTTTCAACGAACGCGTCATAGATCGAGTCGGATACGTAAATCCGGTTTCCGCAGACACACGTTTGACCGCCATTACGGAATTTCGACTTAATCGTCTCAGCAACAGCTAAATCAAGGTCACAGTCATCAAAGACGAGAATCGGTGCATGTCCGCCGAGTTCGAGCGACATCGCCTTGATCGTCTCTGCTCCTTGAGCCATCAGCGTCCGTCCGACTTCGGTTGAACCAGTGAAGGTGATCTTATCGACATGTGGATGTGTCGCGAGTGATTCACCGAGTGCTTTCCCACTCCCTGTAACGGCATTGACGACGCCTTCTGGAATCCCGACTTCCTGACAGAGTTCAAGAAGACGAAGCGCGGTAAGCGGAGTCGCTGTTGGTGGTTTGATGACGAACGTACATCCGGCGACGAGTGCTGGAGCAAGCTTTCGGGTAATCATGGCAGCCGGGAAATTCCATGGTGTGATCGCAGCAACGACACCAACCGGCTGTTTGATGACTTGAAGTCGTTTAGAAGCATCATGCGTTGGAATGACACGTCCATAAGCGCGTTTTCCTTCCTCTGCAAACCATTTGACGAAGTTTGCGGCATACTGCACTTCACCTTCTGATTCAGCAAGCGGTTTCCCCATTTCAAGCGTCATCAGGCGAGCCAGTTCATCTTTTTTCTCAATCATCTTCGCATATAACTTTTCGAGCAGTTCGGCACGTTCGTAGACTGTCCGTTTCGACCAATCAGGAAATGCCTTCCGTGCTGCTTCTACTGCGTCGTTGACGTCTGATTTTGTTCCGTTTGGTACACTACCGACGACTTCTCCAGTAGCTGGATTCGTAACATCCGTCCGTTCTCGTCCATGATCTAGCCATTGTCCACCAATAAAGAATTGTCCCTTCATCTTGAAAATCCCCCTTTTTTAGATGCATTGGTAAGGGTATACCCGAACGAAGAAAAAAAGATTCACTTTCGGAAGGAAAGGTTATGCAAAAGGGTAGAAATCGACCGATAAACAGTGTAGGATAATTCAGTAAATGTAATGTAAAACAACCTGAAATATTCAGTGTGAACGAAGAGTGACAACCGTTGATGTGAAATGGTGGAATCACCCCCGAAACATTGACTTTAAAAGTGGATTTGATAAGATGAAGGTAGAGGAATTGCGCAATCGGTTGCGCTATATGTATAGAAGTTAACTGACTGATGAAAATAACACCCCAAAGACTGACCTACGAGAGGATTCACGACACATGACACAAATGATACCGCGCCCTGAAACGGCCCAACAAACAATTACACGAGCTTGGTGGAAAGAAGCAGTTGCTTACCAAATCTATCCACGCAGCTTTTACGATGCAAACAACGATGGAATCGGCGATATTCCGGGTATCATCGCAAAACTGGATTATTTGAAGGATCTTGGCGTCGACGTTCTTTGGATTTGCCCAATGTTCAAGTCACCGAACGACGATAACGGATATGACATTAGTGATTATGAAGATATCATGGATGAGTTTGGTACGATGGCGGACTTCGATCTCTTAATGGAAGAAGCGCACAAGCGTGACATCAAGGTCTTGCTTGATCTCGTCGTCAACCACACATCGGATGAACACCCGTGGTTCCTTGAATCACGTTCATCAAAAGACAATGATAAACGCGATTGGTACATCTGGAAAGATGCCGTCAATGGTGGAGAACCGAACAACTGGGAAAGTATTTTCGGTGGATCAGCATGGGAATATGATGAAAAGACAGAGCAGTACTTCCTGCACGTCTTCTCGCGTCGTCAACCAGACTTGAATTGGCAAAACCGCGACATGCGTCAAGCTGTCTATACGATGATCAACTGGTGGCTCGATAAAGGCATCGACGGTTTCCGAATCGATGCAATTAGTCACATCAACAAGGATCAATCATTCGCTGATCTCCCGAACCCGCTCGGTATGCCGTATGTTCCGTCATTCGACATGCATATGAACGTCGAAGGCATCCATGCGTATCTCGAAGAGTTGAAGGATGAGACATTCTCGAAATACGATATCATGACAGTCGGAGAAGCAAATGGCGTCACGCCGGAAGAAGCAGATCTCTGGGTCGGAGAAGAGAATGGCAAGATGAACATGGTCTTCCAGTTCGAGCACATGGATCTCTGGCGTGCCGATGCAGAAAAAGGCGTCGACGTCGTCAAACTGAAACAAGTGCTGACGAAATGGCAAAAAGGACTTGAAGCAACAGGTTGGAATGCCTTGTACCTCGAAAACCACGATAAGGTTCGTTCGGTCTCTCTTTGGGGTGACGAGGAACAGTACTGGAAAGAGAGCGCGAAGTCGCTTGCGATGATGTACTTCTTCATGCAAGGCACGCCGTTCATCTATCAAGGACAAGAGATCGGGATGACGAACGTTCAATTCCCGGATATCTCGGATTATGATGATGTCGCGACAAAAAATATGTATGAGATGCAACTTGCTTCCGGGAAAACACATGAGGAAATCATGGAAGTCATCTGGAACTCGTCCCGTGATAACTCACGCACACCAATGCAGTGGACGAATGAGCAAAACGGTGGCTTCTCGAATCAATCTCCATGGTTTGGTGTCAATCCGAACTACGCGGATATCAACGTCGCGTCGCAAGAACAAGATGAAGATTCGATCTTGAACTTCTACAAACGAATGATCCAAATCCGTAAGATGGAAGAGACGTTGATTTACGGCGCTTACGATCTCATCTTACCGGAAGACACGAAAGTCTACGCGTATACACGGACGTTTGGTGACGAACAATTCTTGATCGTTACAAACTTAAAAGGCGAAACAGCAGAAATCGATACGGACATCATCTTGCACTCGGACAATATGTTGCTTGGCAACTATCCGACGATGCATCATGAAGGAACAGAACTGGAACTTCGTCCATTCGAAGCTCGTCTATACCGTGTGCGCTAATATGTTTTGAACGGATTCGAAGTACATCGAATCCGTTTTTTTCTTGCATGTAAGCAGAAGGTGCATCAGACGAAAAAATCGTGTACGCTAAACGATGAGGTGATAGAAGTGAAACCAGTAAAGTACCCGGTGTCATTACGACAAGTGACGACGATCGAAGATGGTCCGATGCGTGAATCGGTCGAACTTGAGGCGGACGGCACGTTGTTCGAAACAAAAGACGGTTTTGCCGTGAAGTTCGTTCAGCCGGATGAACAACCGATCGATACGACGATCAAATGGTCAAAAGACCAGATCGCTTTGAATCGCAAAGGTCCTGTTGCGATGCATCACGTCTTCATTTTAGGAGAGACGACCAAAAGCCAATATGGCAGTCAATTCGGTCAGATGTTGATGGAAACGGACACGGAGACGATTGAGATGAAACGGCAGCAGATGCAGTTTCGCTATACATTAAAGATGAATGGACAAGCAGTCGGTACGTATACGATTGATTTAACTTGGGAACGGAGTGAGACGAATGGCATTTGAACAAACAGTACGTCAAATGGAGCAGATGTTGGAAGAGGAATGGTTTGAATGGCTCGAGAACGATGAGCCGCGTTACAACGAATGGCGCGATCAACTCGAAGGACTCGCAGAGCAGGTCATCACGGAATACAATCCGAAGGTCGATCCGGAGTCCATCGATACGTTACTTTTAATCAATGAAGAATTACCCGTCTTATACGGCGAAGATACCGTCATGCTGTATACAGCGCTCTTGAAAGCACGTCAGGAAGACGATCAAGTATACGAGCGTTACTTGACGATTCTTGGTGCGTTCGCGGACGAACAGCATCCAGCAATCCGTGAAGTCGAAAAGTTAGTCGCGAAAAAGGACTATAAAAATGCCTTCGCACGTGCAGTCCGTCTGCCACAGTCGCTCGGTCTAGAATAAACAATCACAGTGGACCATCTTGTTTTAGGCAAGGTGGTCTTTTTAGGAGGAAGCGCCATGTATCCACTCTATCGAATCATTGTCGCGATCATCCGCAAGGGCGATCAACTGCTCGTCGTCAATAATCAATCAGGTCAGGAGAAGCGCTGGAGCTTACCCGGTGGACAGATTGAGTCTGGAGAGACCCTCGAGCAAGCACTGCGTCGCGAGGTGGAAGAAGAAACCGGCTTGACGGTCACATCGTCGTCGTTTGCCTTCTTAACGGAGAACTTCATGCCGACCTATCAAGCGCACAGCCTCGTGACTTATTTTAATTGCGAAGTGAGTGGTGTACTTGATCCAAATGATCCCGATGAAGAAATCATTGAGACGAAGTGGATCAACCAAACAGAGTTAGCGGAGTACATCACGAGTGAAGACGTCCGTCTTCCATTATCGGCATATTTAGAAGAACAGCACAAAGGCTATTACATGTTTGAAGAGATGAAGTGGTAACTCGGGTGTCATCGTTTCTTTACATTCCTTAAAGCGGTCTCCATCGTTCATTTACATTCGCTCGGTATGATGAAACCATCATCGTGAACAGGGAGGAAACACAAATGAACAAGAAATGGATGGCGACAGGTATTCTCGGTACAGTGCTTATGACGGGAGTTGCGGGCTATACATATGAATCGGCTCAGCCGGTTGAGGCAAAACAAAACACGAAACAAGCGAAGGTTAAAAATGTCATCTTCATGATCCCGGACGGTTATTCAGCTGCCTATGCAACGAACTATCGCTGGTATCAAGGAGGCGAGGAGACGGAACTCGACGGTCACTTAAAAGGAATGATGCGGACGTATTCGGCAAACACGAAAGTGACCGATTCAGCTGCTGCCGGAACGGCGATGGCAACAGGAACAAAAACAAACAACGGAACAATCGGTATGGATCCAAGTGGAAAAGAAGTGGCGTCTATTCTTGATCGGGCGGATCAAGCCGGCAAAGCAACAGGACTTGTCTCGACATCAGCCATCACCCATGCGACACCAGCTGTTTTTGCATCACACGTCGCAACGCGCGCGAACGAAGCGGACATCGCGAAGCAATACATGGATGAAATGAAAGTCGACGTCTTACTTGGTGGCGGTCAGAAGTTCTTTTTTGATCAGAAAAATGGTGGCGTTCAAGAGGCTGGTAATCTAGTGAAGAAAGCAGAACGAGCAGGATACCAGTATGCGGATTCACTCGAAAGTCTAAATGAGACGGACGGTCGTAAAGTTGTTGGATTGTTTGCAGAAGAAGGAATGGCACCAGAACTGGACCGGGAAAACACGAATCAACCGAGTCTTGCGACGATGACATCGAAAGCCCTGCAAACATTGAAGAAAGATCGCGATGGCTTCTTCTTGATGGTAGAAGGAAGTCAGATTGACTGGGCGGGTCACGCGCATGATGCTGCTTGGGCGATGAAGGATGCAGAAGCGTTCCACCAGGCTGTCGAAAAAGTGCTTCGTTTTGCTGCAAAAGATAAACATACTTTAGTCGTCGTTGCCGGTGACCATGATACAGGTGGTATGTCAGTCGGTGGATACGATGAGTACGTAGCGAAACCGGAAGTCTTGAAAAACGTCAAGGCGACGGGAGATGAGATGGTTCGTCAGTTCAACAACGACTTATCGAACATCGCAACTGTCGTCAAACGAGAAACGACGTTTGATTTGACGGCTGAAGAAATTCAGACGTTGCAAAAAGTGGATGCGAAGAAACGCGTCATGACATTGAATGAGATGATCAGTAAACGAGCGTATGTCGGCTGGACGACTGCCGTGCATACAGGTGTTGACGTTCCGCTCTACGCGTACGGTCCACAAAGCGAACAGTTCAGTGGATTGCATGAAAATACGGACATCCCTGGTCTGATGGCCAATGCGATGAAATTAAAAAAATGACTTATCGGATGTGATTAAATCAAGCGGTGGATGATCCACTGCTTGATTTTTTTGAGTACTTATCTGCTTATGTGACACAGTAAAAACTAAATGAAAAAAATGAATGAATAGCCATTCATTCTATGCTATACTCATTTCAACACAACTGCTTTAGGGGGAAAGGGGTTTGTTCGAACATGAATACGTTTTTACTCATTAACTGGATTGCCTTCCTACTCGTCATCGGCTATGCGGGCTATCTGTTCACGTCACTCGTCAAAAGTCGTTATGCCGCCATTAAACGGGGGAAAAAGGCGGAATGGACACTGACGAACAAAGAACGACTGGACGCGGTCTTAGTCAACGTTTTCGGTCAAAAGAAATTATTAAAGGATAAGAAAAGTGGCGCTATCCACGTCATGATGTTCTACGGCTTCTTACTTGTTCAATTCGGAGCGATCGATTTTATCTGGAAAGGACTCGCCGTCGGTCAGCGTTTCCCGCACGTCCCACTCGGTCCGCTTTATCCGATTTTTACATTCTTCCAAGAAATCGTCATGCTCGTCATCTTGATTGCCGTCGTTTGGGGATTTTATCGCCGGTACGTCGAGAAACTCGTTCGTTTGAAACGAAACTTCATGGCGGGTCTTGCGTTGATTTTCATCGGTGGTTTGATGGTCGCCGTCCTATTCGGAAATGGATTCTTCCTTGTTTATGAGAATCATTCGACGCTCGGTGAACCAGTTGCTTCAAGCATCGCGTTCTTATTCAGTTGGGTGCCGGAATCAGTTGCGTTCGGATTATTCGTTTTCTTCTGGTGGGCGCACTTGCTGTTCTTACTTAGCTTCATGGTTTACATCCCGCAAGGTAAACATGCACACTTGATTGCCGGTACAGCAAACGTCTGGCTCGGTCGAACGTCGAAAGTCGGGCGTTTGGCACCGATCGATCTATCGGTCATGGAAGAGGCAGAAGACGACGAAGCGGAATTCAGCTTCGGGGTCAACCGAATCGAAGATTTCAATCAGAAACAGCTCGTTGATCTATATGCCTGCGTCGAGTGTGGACGCTGTACGAATATGTGCCCAGCGAGTGGAACGGGGAAGATGTTGTCGCCGATGGATTTGATCGTTAAATTACGGGACCATCTCAACATGAAAACGGCAGCCATCACACAGCGCTCGCCATGGGCACCTGCTTTTGCGTTCGAAGGATCGCAAGGAAACCAAATCGCTTCACTGGCAGCAGCCGGACAGATGGATATCGTTCCGGATTCATTGATTGGGAACGTCATTACGGAAGAAGAGATCTGGGCGTGTACGACGTGTCGGAACTGTGAAGATCAGTGTCCGGTCATGAACGAACATGTCGATAAGATCATCGACCTCCGTCGTCATCTCGTCATGATGGAAGGCAAGATGGATCCGGAGATGCAACGGACGATGGCAAACATCGAACGTCAAGGTAATCCATGGGGGATGAACCGGAAAGAACGCGAAAACTGGCGGAAAAACCGGGATGAACTCGTCGTTCCGACAGCAAAGGAGAAGAAAAAAGCGGGCGAAGACTTCGAGTACCTGTTCTGGGTTGGTGCGATGGGATCGTACGATAACCGAAGTCAAAAAATCGCGATGGCGTTTGCACGTATTCTAAATGAGGCAGACATCTCGTTTGCGATTCTCGGAAACGATGAGAAAAACTCAGGGGATACACCGCGCCGGATCGGGAACGAAGTCTTGTTCCAGGAACTCGCAGAAGCCAACATCAAATCATTTGAGAAATATGGCGTCAAAAAGATCGTCACGATTGATCCGCATGCCTACAATACATTTAAAAACGAGTATCCAGACTTCGGACTGAGTCCGGACGTTGAAGTCTATCACCATACGGAATTGCTCGCACGACTGATTGACGAAAAACGGATCACACCGCTCCATGAAGTCAAGGAGCGTGTCGTCTATCACGATTCGTGTTATCTTGGTCGTTACAATGATATTTACGACGCACCACGTTATATTCTCGAGAAGATTCCAGGCATCACGCTCGTCGAGACGGAACGCAACCGGGAAAAAGGGATGTGTTGCGGTGCTGGTGGCGGCATGATGTGGCAAGAAGAAAAAGTCGGCGCACGCGTCAACGTCGCACGGACGGAACAATTGTTGACGGTCCAACCGTCTGTCATTGGGTCAGCATGTCCGTACTGTCTGACGATGCTCAGTGACGGCACGAAGGCGAAGGAAGTCGACGAGGCGGTTGCTACGTACGATGTCGTTGAATTACTGGAACGGTCGATCGTCGGTGTACCAGTCGAAGAACCTGTCGCAACCGTATGAAAAAGTGAGATGAAACGATTATTCTCGTGCGAACGGGAGTAGTCGTTTTTTTCTCTAAAAAAGCGCGACGTTTTACTGTATGGTTTTGACATGATAAGATAAAAGAACTAGCTATGGAAAGGAGGTGAGAATCTTTTGGGAAGGCGTTACTTCGAATCGGTCAGGTCGCGGAGACCACCGGCTTATCAAAACGAACGATCGATTATTACACATCACTCGGTCTGTTAACACCAGAGCGTACTGCGTCTGGCTACCGTCTGTATGACGAATCGGTCATTCATCAAATCGAAAAGATTGAATATTTGAAGTCTCAACGGCTTTCCCTGCAAGAGATTCTTGCTTCTTTTACGGAACGGGAACAAAAAACAGGGGAGACGATTTATCAGGAAGTGAAACAACTTCAGGCGACGGTTGAAGGACTCGAGCAGCGTTTGTTACATTCGACGGATGTCGAAAAACAAGCGATCCGCTTAGAACTGTCCCGGCGTCTGACATTGATTGCTTCCTTGATTGCACAGCTTTAATACAAAACAATGGAGGTGACCCCTGTTTAGGGGATTTTGGATACTATATTATTCATCAATTTATTTTTAGTGGTCTTGTTGATTGCGTTGACGGCGTTTTTCGTCGGATCGGAATTTGCTGTCGTTAAGGTTCGGATGTCGCGTTTGGATCAAATGATTCAAGAAGGGAACAAAAGTGCCGTCCTTGCGAAAAAAATCGCGGGCGATCTCGACTACTATTTGTCTGCCTGTCAGCTTGGTATCACGGTCACGGCACTTGGTCTTGGGGCACTTGGTGAACCAACCGTTGAAAAGATCTTGCATCCTGTTTTCGACGACTTCGGAATCTCTGCTGCTGTTTCGACACTCTTGTCGTTCGGTATCGCATTCGTATCCGTAACGTTCTTACACGTCGTCATCGGTGAACTCGCTCCGAAGACGCTTGCGATTCAGTATGCAGAACGCATGACATTGTTGTTCGCCCGTCCACTTTATGTGTTCGGTAAAATCATGTACCCATTCATTTGGTTACTCAACGGTTCAGCGCGCTTATTCCTCGGTCTGTTCGGTGTCAAACCAGCAGGGCACGAACAAGCCCACTCGGAAGATGAATTGAAAATCATCATGGCGCAAAGTTTCCAAAGTGGTGAAATCAACCAAACGGAACTTGCCCTCATGCAAAACGTCTTTGCGTTTGATGAGCACATCGTCAAAGATTTGATGGTTCCGCGGATGCGGATGGAGACGATCTCGGAACGTTTGACGAAAAATGAACTGATGGAAATCTTCATGGATAATCCGTACACGCGTTACCCGGTCACAGAAGAAAATGATAAAGACCGGATTCTCGGATACGTCAACGTCAAGGAAGTCTTGACGGATTATGCGAACGGGAATGAGCATCCGGTAACGCATTATATCAAGGATTTACCGGTTGTTTCGGAAGTGACGTCGCTTCAAGAGACACTTCGCAAGATGAAACGGACCCGGACCCATCTCGTTCTCGTCGTCGACGAATACGGTGGAACGGCAGGCCTCGTCTCGATGGAAGACTTACTCGAAGAAATCGTCGGTGAAATCCGTGATGAATTCGACGCAGATGAAGTCGAAGAAATCGAACAGGTCAAATCGGACGAGTTCTTGCTCGACGGTACAGTCTTGCTCGCTGACCTGGAAGAACGTTTCAACATTCGCTTTACGAATGTCGAAGATGTCGATACGATCGGTGGCTGGATTCAGATGCACAACATCGATCTTCAGCCAGGTGAGCATATCGACACACCAGACTTCTCCGTCGAAGTGATGGAGATGGAAAACTATCAAATCAACCGCGTCAAGATTTGGTTGCATCCAGCTGAACAAGCAGAAGCATAAAATGGTCGGTTCCTCATGGAGGAACCGGCTTTTTTTTCATCGCATCAGTCAAAAAATCAAGAATGGACGGATTGTGCGAACTTTCGGCAGTCATGATAGGAGAATGCAGAGAGGAGCGGGAATGTAATCTACAGCTACTTTATTGTTAAATCGCGTCCTATGAAACGAGGAGGTATTCCGTGCTCGAGCAGATTCCATTCTTACTGAGTCGTTTAGGTATGTTAGCACTGTTAGCCTTTTTATTGTCCCAGTGGCGCATTTCCCGATACATATTCAAGATGGACCGCGGAATGAATCTTCCACTGCTGTTTGCATTCGTGTCATCCGGTATTTTGATGAACTACGCAGGAATTGAACTTTCGCAAGATACGACGATTGATCCGTTACTTGGATTAGCCGTCGAAAAGGATGCCCTATTGCTCGATACCCGACTCGCTGTCATCGTGACGAGCGGATTGATTGGTGGACCAGTGATCGGCGGCATCACGGGATGTATAGTCGGTCTACACCGCTACGTACTTGGTTCGTTAGGGGCAGAAGCAGGTTGGATCATCGCAATGCTCGCTGGACTTGCGAGCGGTTGGTATCGAAAACGCTGGCGTTTGCATGATGGTTATGCGCTCGTTCCACCGATCGGTATCGTATTGACGGCATTATTGTTCGAAAGTGGGATTACGTTATTAATTGCCCCCGATACGGCAGAAGCGCTTGATTTGATGAGCCGTGCTGCTTTTCCGTTACTGTTCGCGAACATATGTGGGGTCGTACTGTTCATCATGATCTTACGGACACAACTACGACTCGAAGGCGATCTCTTCGTCCGCCAGACCGAGCGTTCCGATCGTCTATTGCAAGCGTTACAACCTTTACGAAAGCAGGGATTGACTTCGGAAGTCGCGCGGCAGATTGGAGCGACGTTATTGAAGGAAACGAAGATGCAACGGATCGTCGTGCTCGGGGCGACAGAGGTCGTCATCGATATGACGGACCAGCAACCAGCAGTCTGTGGCGAGCAACCGAGACGTGAGGAACAACGATGGATCGAAGCAGAAGAACCCGTCCGACAGGAAGACGAGCAGACGGGACAAATTCTCAGTTTTCATCCGATGCGCATTAACGGTCAAAAGGCAGGTGTCATCTGTTACTTTTCGAAAGACTTATTTGACGACACTGTCGAGCGGATGACGGAACAACTCGTCCGTTTATTAGCACGAGAGCTACACATGCACCGAGAAGATCAGTTGCTCCGATTAAGTGGGAGAAAGATGAAACCGATGTTACATGTCAGCTATCTAAAAGGTATCATCGAAGAAATCCAGCGGACAGCTGATCCGGGAACTCCTGTGAAACATCAATTGAATGCCCTGCTTCAACTTTTGACGGCAGCGACGCGACATGATGAACATCCACTACGCGAGGAACTGGCGACCCTGAAGGCCTATTTATCACTAGAAGGAACACGGCGTCGCCCGAATCAACTGACCTCCGCCGATATCACGGTCGATCTTGATATCGAGACCGCTGTTGAAGAATACTTCGTCTTTCCATTCCTTGTGACGCAGCTTGTCGATAATGCACTGCGTCATGCGTTCGTAAAGGCAGGACGACATCACCGGATTGATGTCCGTGCCTTTAGGGCGACGACGGACTGGGTCATCGAAGTCACGGATAATGGACAAGGGATGCCGCTTGCCGTGATGCAACAACTGAATCAACAGGAAGCGGGAGATTCGAACCTGTTCCTGATTCGACGCGCATTAAACGTGACATACGGTCCGACTGCAACATTACACGTCCACTCGATCATCCATCAAGGGACTCGGATCGAAGTGCGATTACCACTTCCGTCTCTGTAACAACAATGGTCTTTTGCCATTGTTGTTTTTTTGTCTCGTTCCGAGGGTAAATACGAAAACAGGAAAATGTATCGTACAGGAGGAAGCAGATGATGATTACGACAACAGAAGTGGGACAACTAGGTGATCAGTCCTTGTTACGATTCACGTTACAGAATGTGCATGGGCATAGTATCGATATCTTGAACCGAGGCGCAAAAATTCTTGCCATCCGGGTTCCGGATCAGCATGGAATGATCGAAAATGTCGTACTCGCGTTTGACGACCTATCAGAATATCAGGATGATCCGCATCACTTAGGCGCCACGATCGGACGCGTCGGCGGAAGAATTGCGAATGGCGCATTCGCGTTAGAAGGGATGACGTACGTTCTTGAGCAAAATGAGGGTGAACATCACCTCCATGGAGGAAGCGAAAATTGGGCGAACCGGATGTTCACACACGAAATCAACGACGACAAACTTGTTCTACGTTTAGATAGTCCGAGTGGTGAGAACGGCTATCCGGGTCACTTGTCGTTCACGCTGACGTTCGAATGGACGGATGAGAACGTCCTGCATATTCATTATGAAGCGGAGACGACAGCTTCGACACCATTCAGTCCGACGAATCATACGTACTTTAACTTGACGGGTGAAGCAAAAACGACGATCGAACAGCATCTGTTACGAATGGATGCACCTTTTTATGTTCCGTTGACAAAAGATGCGGTACCGACCGGTGACATTCTCCCGGTAACAGACACCGTCTTTGATTTTTCGGAAGCTCGTCCGCTACATGAAGTGACACACGCACCAGACGAAGAGTTGCGTCAAGCAGGTAGTGGTGTCGATCACCCCTTTTTACTCAGAGAGGGTGGGGAAATCGTTCTCGACGAACCAATCAGTGGTAGACGTTTGCGCGTCGTGACGGATCAACCGGGAGTTGTCGTTTACACCGCTAATCACTTGTCAGGCGAGTTTACGATTTGTGGAAGACGAGCAACGCCATACCTTGGCATCTGTTTTGAGACACAAGGGTTGCCGGATGCGATCAACCAACCGAATTTTCCTTCCGTCGTCTTACATGCCGGCAAACACTATCATAAGCGCACATCGTTTCATTTTCAGATGATGTCATGACGTTTCTTGCGATTTCCACTTCTGTATATGGTAGGATAAAGCGAGAAGAATCTAACGGAGGCTAAGGAAAATGACTAAAATAGCATGGGTGACCGATAGTATGGCCTATTTCACGAAGGAAGAGGCAGAAGCGATCGGCGTCAATGTCGTACCGATTCAAATCTTACTCGGTGATACGGCGTACCAAGAGAATGCGATCACGGTCGAGCGTTTGTTCCGTGCGCTAGATGCGGACAAAAAGCTGATTGCCAAAACATCACAACCAATCTTTGGGGAGTTCGTTGGAACGTACGAACGTCTGAAAGAAGAAGGTTATGACTGTGCCATTGCAGTGCACTGTACGAACGGGCTCTCAAGTACCGTCCAAAGTTCAGCATCAGCAGCGGAAGCAGCCAGCTTCCCGGTTCATATCATCGACTCGCATACAGCGTTTGAGAACCAACAAGAGTTCATTCGTTACGGGATGGAGCTCGCGGCACAGGGGAAATCCGTCGAGGAAATCGTCGCTGCCTTACAAGCGTTGACGAAAAAGACCCATTTCTATATGATCGTCGGTAATATGGAGACGATGCGTCGTGGTGGACGTGTCTCATCTGGTGACTTGTTCCTTGCGAACCTACTCAGCATCAAACCGATCATCACGACGGATGAAGCAGGAAAAATCGTACCATTCAAAAAAGCACGTTCTTTAAAGAAAGCTTACATTGAAATGGTTAAACAAATCGACGAATCGATGCGTCAGCACACGTTCTATAAGAACCGGATTTATGTCGCGACGACGATGGCACCGGAAATGGCAGCGGAACTGCGGCGGCAAGTCGCAGCGAAGTTCCCGGATTTGACGATTCTCGAAGGCACGTTCGGACCAGCAATCGGGACGCATGCCGGAGCAGAGACGGTTGGTCTATTCTGGATGAATGATTAAATTAAAACGGATACGACAAGAGGCGACGGATTTTTCCGTCGCCTCTTGTTTCGTTCAAGCTGTAAGTGTGATTCCAAGGAAAGCTGCAAGAATTCCGAAACCGTAGCTTGAGATGAGATAGAGGGTAAGTACTTTACGATTTCCGTCCTGAAATAACTGCAACGTCTCGATTTTGAATGTTGAGAACGTTGTAAATGATCCAAGGAAACCGGTACCTAAGAGTAACGTCCATGTCGTATCCAGATGCGCACCGATGACGAGACCAAGCAAAAACGAACCGATTACGTTAATCAGGAACGTCGCTAGTGGAAATTCACGTTTCCAAACCGTCTTCATCCATTGACTGACGGCAAACCGACTGATGGCGCCGCAAAAAGCACCGATGGCAAGAGCAAGTAACGTCATTCACTCACGTCCTTTCGTCACGTGACGAAGTCGTCGTGTTCCGAGCGCGTAACCGACATAAGACAGGAACAAACCGCCGAATAGACTGACGAGTACGTAGAGGAACGCGTCCGCTAAATGATGTTCGTTGAGTAAGGTCACGGTCTCGACGCTGAATGTCGAAAACGTCGTAAAGGAGCCGATGAAACCCGTGCCGATGGCTGTGATCGCATATTGATGTAAGAGTTTCGTTCGAAATAAAAAGTGTGTCGCATAGCCGAGAAGAAAACTCCCGATCAAGTTGATGACAAGCGTTGGCCACGGGAAAGGACCAGTCGTCAAGTCGCTAATCAGCAGTCCGAGCCCATAACGCGCAGAGGCACCCAGTACCCCCGCGAAACCAACGAGTACATACAGCATATGAATCCTCTTTTCTGAAAAAAGTCTACGTTAACCGTACTCCCGCTCTCAAGAAAGCGTCAAGAAAAAAAGTCACGCGAGGGACTTAACGATTGAATTCTTTCTGCCGATGAACAACTGTATGACTTTAATAAGGTGAAGGAGTTTGAACAAGATGGTATCTGCCCTCGAGCAACAAAGTACAAAGATTTTGTCCCGCCTGATTGCAACGTTAATTACGATCGCGCATCCATTGATTTTCTTATTTGCGCAAATGAATTACGTCCCAATCAGTGTGTTTTATCAGTTTTTAGTCGGTGGTTTGATCTTGACGGTCGCGTTGCTTGTGGGTAACCGCCTACTTGGACATCGTCCAAGCGGGAAGTACGTCCAAGTGACATTAACGTATTTCGTCCTCGCTCTAGTCTTGATGACATTGCCGTCGCCGAGTATTTGGACGATCGTCTATCTCTACTTGACGATTTCAATCGTTTATTTGATTCCGCGTTTGGTCATTCTCGCCGGAATCCTTGGACTCGTTGAGATGGCAGTATTCACAATGCTGGGAACGATTGTCTTTACGAATACATTCGACTTGATCGTCGCCTATGTCATCTATTTGATGATTTTCTCAGCAGCTGTTTTTGTCGCCGTCTTTGGACGGAACGTCATGCTAGCCGTCCGCCAAGAACAAGAACGGTCGGAAGCCTACGCGGCAACATCGCAAATTGCTCTCGAACAAACGGCAGCAACCGCAACGGAAGTAACGACGTTCACGGAAGAGATGAGTGAAACGGTCGACGCAGCGAAGGATTCCTTCAGTCAGGTTGATCTAGCGATGCAACAGCTGGCACATGATGCAGCAGGAAGCGTTCAAGCGATTCGTGAAATTCGCCAATTGAACGACCAGCAAGTCAATCGGATGGAGGATGTGACCGTTTCTGTCGACCACGCACTCGAGCGAAGTTCGTCCTCGCGAACGACAGCCGAAAAGAGCAGGCAGACAATTGGTCTTGCCGGACAATCCTTACAACAATTGACGACGAGCATGGATGAGTCGGTCACGTCGTTCGGACAACTCGCCGGACGTTTTCAGGAAATCGTCGCCATCACGTCGAGCATTAATGCGATTGCGGCACAAACGAACCTGCTTAGTCTTAACGCGTCGATCGAAGCAGCTCGTGCGGGTGAGTTCGGAAAAGGCTTTACGGTCGTTGCGCAAGAAATTCGTAATCTATCAGCACAGACGGCAGAAGCGTCGAAGGAAATCAATGCGATCATCGAACGTGTTGATCAGGACGTTACGCAAACGGGCAACTCCATTCATGCCAGTACGACATTACTACGTGAGCAGGAAGAGCGAATGGCCGAGAGTCAGTTAGCGCTACAGACGATTGAGATGGATGCAACGGAAGTCGTCGGTTCGATCCAGTCGGCGCAGACCCAGTTCGCGACGATGACGAGTAGTCTTACTGCTATCACGACAGCAACCGGTCAACTCGACACGTTCATGAATGCCTTGCTTTCACAAAGTGAGTCATTATCCGGTTTGACACGTCATCAAGTCGGTCAGGTCATGGAACTGCAGCAGGCGATTCATGCCTTGAATGAGACAGCATCCACCCTTCAACAAACGAATGCTTAACGAAACAGCTCTTCATCGATTGATGGAGAGCTGTCGTGTATCTTCAGACTGTTTGTCGTTGTTACGGACGGGGAAGAAGATAGGGAACGATTATCGAAGGAGGAGTCAACGGATGAAGGCAGCTTACATTGAACAGTATGGTGGATCGGAACAATTCAAGGTCGGAGAACTGGACAAGCCAGTCATTGGACCAGATGATGTTTTAATCGAAGTCTATGCCGCGAGTGTGAACCCGGTCGATTGGAAACTACGCGAAGGCTATTTGCGTCAGATGTTGAGCTATGAGATGCCGCTCGTCATCGGTTGGGACGTTGCCGGTGTGATTCAGGAAGTCGGAGAAAACGTCTCGGATCTTCAAGTCGGGGACGCCGTTTTCAGTCGCCCGGAAATTGCTCGTCAAGGAACATATGCCGAGTATGTCGCAGTCGATGCGCACCTCGTCGTCAAAAAACCAGAATCGCTTAGTTTTGCTGAAGCAGCGTCTCTTCCACTCGTTTCGCATACAGCATGGCAAGTCATGTTCGAAGTGATGGATGCGAAGCCGGGTGACCGGATCTTTATTGGTGCCGGATCAGGGGGCGTCGGAACGGTTGCGATTCAACTCGCAAAAGCAAACGGTTTGTACGTTATCACGTCAACAAGTACGAAAAACGTCGACTGGGTAAAAGCGCTTGGAGCCGACGAAGTCATCGACTACAAACAAAAAAACCCAGCCGATCGTGTTCGGGATATCGATTTTGTATTCGATACGATGGGCGGCGACAAGCAAGGGGAACTGTATCAGATGCTGAAGCCGAACGGAATGCTCGTCTCGATTTCCACACCACCGGATGAAGAGCAAGCGAAGCAACATAATGCACGATCTGCGTATGTCTTCATGCAACCAACCGGTGAACGTTTGCGACATATCGCTAAAGCCGTCGAACGTGGTGAGCTACAACCTGTCGTTGATCGGATTTTTGATCTGGATCAAATCAAGGAAGCACATGATTATGGCGAAGAAGGGCACGCAAAAGGAAAAATCGTCATCCGGGTCAAAGGAGAATAAGGAGAGGAGGACGCTGAAATTAGCGTTCTCTTTTATTTTTTGTCAATCTTTTTATCGAACCATAAACAAAAAATAACCTGGTTAAAAAAGTGTAAAGGATAAGGGGTTGCTTCTTCCTATACTAAGGCTATCAGACGTGAGTCAGCCACATTAAAAGGAGGAAGTAACATGAAAAAAGGATTGAAGTGGGCAGGAATCATCGTGATCGGCGCAGTCATTTTAGGAAACCTAGGAGATGACGAAGAGCAAGCAGCACCGGAGAAAAAAGTAGCAGTCGAACAAGAAGCAGTCAAATCAGAAGCAAAACCAGTAAAAGCAAAAGCAGCCGCGAAGCCGGTCAAGAAAACGTACGGGGTGAATGATCAGGTAAAGGTCGGGAAACTGACGTACGTCGTCAACGACGTCAAGATGGTCGATACGTTGTCGAACGTTCTCGGCGAAAAGAAAACATCAGGACAATTTTTAGTCATCGGTTTGACGATTCTAAACGGAGATAAGGAAGAGCGATTCGTCGACAGCAACATGTTTAAAGTCAATGTCGGTGATACGGAATACTCAGCCGATACGGAACTCGATCTTTATGCGAATGAAGACGGGATGGGCTTCTTCTTAGAGACGATCAACCCGAATATCGAGAAAACCGGCAACATCGTCTTCGAATTACCGAAACAGGTGAAAAATCCGAAGCTTGAAGTCTCATCTGGCTTTGGCTGGGCAGGTGGACAATCAAAAGAGATTCAACTGACACAGTAATGAGTGACCATAGAAGAGATTCAATAAAAGAATGACGCGTCTTTTCACGCCCTTTCCTCAGGCGAGACACAAGCCAGTTTTCCTGCTTCATTTAAGCAGGAAAGCGGGTCTTGTTTGTCTCTGACAGCGCATAAATGCGCTTTTCCTGTAGGAGTGGCGTGAAACGCATCATTCTTTTTGTTACGAGATAAGGGTGGCAGATCATTATTCTGCCATCCTTATCTTTGTGGAAACTGACTTTTGAGTCAGCCCCTTCTTATTACCGTTCTGATTGTTGGATCGAGAGTTCAGGCGTTAATCGATCGAGTAAAGCGAGCGTCTCCGGATGAGAGGCAAGCGTCTGGTCGAGCGCGCTTCGTTCGGTCTCTAAACAAGCCAAATAACGTTGAACCGCTTCAGCGTGCGTTGCGGGTGTCAGGACGTCGTAGATTGCTTCAAGAGCAAGGCGTGGATGGTCTGGCAATGTCGTCGGAATCGTCTTTAATCCGAGTTGTGCTCGTTCAGGAGCATGATGATGGAGTAATACTTTTGCGAACTTGATCAAGGCGCTACGGAGCATCTCGACTGCCCATAAGTCATTTCCCCGTGCTGCTGCTTTTTTATATTGAAACAAGAACCAGACTGCATCGATCGCTTCATCGGCCGCTTCTTGAGCAGAAAGCGTTAAGTCGCAAGTATCGGTAAAGTCCGTCAACTGTTCTTGTGGATCATACAAGACACGCAATTGATCCTTATGGTTCAGTGAGTCAAGCGTCACCGTAAACAAATCGATATGTAGCAGATCATCATAGACGACAATCATTTGTGGAGCGATGATATTAATCTCATCTTTCCAGATGATCGAACGATAAGCAGAAAGATGGGACAAACGACGTGATAAGAATTTTGTTTGACGTTCTTCTGAGACGAGACAGTACAGATCGATGTCTGAATGAACATCTTCTTCTCCCCGTCCAAAAGATCCTTTCAAAAAGATGGCTTCGACTGCAGGATCTTGTTTGAGTCGAGCAACCAGTTGCTCGATCGCATGAAGTTGATGCATGAGGACTCATTCCTTTCCAAAAACAGAAGTCTATTACGTCAGTATACGGGATAATAGACAGGTTTTTCCATAAAAAATGAGAAATCACATCGGAATGGATTCCTCATTGAGAAGCAGAAGCGAGTTTTTCTTTATGTTCAAGATGGAGGACATGTTGTTCCCCCCATGCATTGATCGCGTCAAGGACTGGAATGAGCGTCCGACCATAATCCGTCAGAGAGTACTCGACACGGGGTGGGACTTCTTGATAAATCTCGCGATGAACGATATCGTTCAGTTCGAGCTCACGCAGTTGAGCCGTCAGCATTTTTTGGGTAATGTTCGGCAATTGTCGTTTCAATTCACTGAAGCGGAGCGTTCCGTGTGTGATCAAGACGAGTAAAATCGACGGCTTCCATTTTCCGGTCAAGATTTCGAGTGCTGTCTCGACCCGACAGCTTGGTGTCTCTTCCATCAGTCTTCCTCCTTCATGGTATCGTTTAGGATACTATACCACTTATTCGTGCCTACTTCCGCTTCGATCGTTTCCGCGTAATAATAGGGATACGAGCTATTTCATTGAAGGAGGAAACAACATGTCCATTCATCCACAAATCACACTCGGTCCTGTTCGCTTGCGTATTACGGACCTTGCCCGTTCGATTTCATTTTATACAACGTCACTCGGATTACGCGTGCTGACGCAAACGGATCAGTTGACGGTACTCGGTGCACAAGATACACCACTCGTTGAACTTGAAGTCCATCCGAATGCCCGCCGTTTTCCACCGAACTCGGTCGCCGGGTTATATCATTTTGCGATTTTGCTACCGAACCGAAAAGAACTTGGTTTCGTCATCCGGAATTTGATTGCACAAGGGATCGAGATTGGTCAAGGCGACCATCTCGTCAGTGAAGCCTTTTACCTATCGGATCCAGATGGGAACGGGATCGAGATTTATGCCGATCGTCCACGTGAGACGTGGACGTATGAAGCTAATGGTGACGTCAAAATGACGACGGATCCCGTCGATTGGCAAAGTATGCTCGTCGAAGCGGGAGAAGAAGACTGGTATGGCATGCCGAGCGATACGGTCATGGGACATGTCCATTTCCACGTCAAGACACTCGAAGCAGCACGGTCATTTTATGTCGAGACGCTCGGCTTTGAAGTTGCCGCTGACGCTTCGCGGATGCGTGCATTGTTCGTTGCTGCCGGTGGCTATCACCATCACATCGGTCTGAACGTCTGGTCTGGTGTCAACGCACCGACGAATCCGGAAGATGCGGTCGGACTCGTCTACTGGACACTACGTTATCCGGATCAAGCGACGCTCCAAGCAGCGATCGAGGCGTTGAAGTCTTCCGCTTATACCGTTACGGATCAAGCAGGCGATGTCTATGTCACCGATGATGCCGGAATTACCGCTCGATTGACAACGTAACCGAAAAAAATCCCCTTGCAGTGAAAACACTGTAAGGGGATTTTTGGTTTACCGTGAAGACGACGTTGCGTTACCGTCGTACCGACTGATCAGTTCATACGGTCTGACTTTATATAAGGCATGCGGGAAGTAATGGGGATCCATTGCATCAAGCGTCCGCAACTGAAAGTGTTCCCGTTTGATATACTCACTCAGCGAGTCACGTGTCAGTGGGAAGAAGCCGACATCCGTCGTTTCGCCTTCTTGTGTCGCGAGTTCACCACCAACGGCTTTCCCACGGAAACAAACGCACAGGACGTGACTTGAGACATTTTGATAGATACCGGTGATGCCATCGATTGTGACATCAACACCGGTTTCTTCTTTGACTTCCCGTTTAATGGCGTCAAGAATCGACTCGTGATTTTCGACTTGTCCACCCGGCATCTCATACGTATCACCCCGGTGGAGGTTGCGGACGAGCAGGACTTCACCGGCATCGTTCGTGATGTACGCGGTCACGCTGACGATCGCGCGAGGGGGAGCATACGTACCGGTCGCTGTCATGAAATCTTCATAGGATTTGATATAGAGGTTTTTGCCGAGACGCGCGCGCTTCTTCATCGCTTCGCGACGTAAAGCACTGTTGCGGACATCACGATCGACTTGTTCGTAATGTTCACGGTCGCGATATTCCCAAATGGCGATGACTTCATCTTCTGCCTCGGTCACCCAGCGACCAACAAGACGGGCACCATGGCTGACTTGGAGCGGGTACAAATAGGTATGGAAAAACTCAGTGAATTCTTCTAGGCGTTCGGGACGAATCGTATAGGTCTTCCGGCGATGTAACATGGAAATTCCTCCTATCAGATGAGCGTTCAGATGTACGTTGTACCCCTTCTCGAACGGACGGATGAAACCCTTTTTCTCGATGTGGGAAAAGGAGTTTTTATTGAACGATTGCGTATACATGTCCTACGGTCTACGTGACTTTAAATCATCGATGATGATCTCTTTTGATCGGAAAAGTATAACTAAAGAAGAACTTAAGAAATGGATAGGGCTCAACTTCAGAAAAATCGGGGATACTGAAAATAGAGAGAAACAGAAAGAAGGGATACGTGATGGATATCATGGCACTCGTCCGCCTGGCTGGCGGAATCATGTTCACCCCATTGTCGGACGATGTCTTGATGATGAGTTTTGCAGCACTTCGATTACGAGAGGGGATGTACCCGGTCGTCATCTGGTTGACCGCATGGCCGGTCTTCTTCATCGCCTTTACGTGGTTTTATCTACTTGCTCGGTTCTTCCGTGAGATTCCGCTCGTCAAACGGTGGATGAAGTCACGTTTCTTAGAACGAGCAGAAACGATCATCGAACGACGCGGGTTATGGGCGATCGGACTATCGTTCTTCTTACCCGGCGTCAGACATCCGATTCATTATGTCGCCGGACTCCTCGGTTATCCGTTACCTCGTTATTTAGTAATGACATTCTTAGCAGCAGGCGTGTATACAGGACTCTGGACTTTTTTGATCGTCCGGATCGGAGAAGCTGTGACGTGGTCGGAGCTGTGGAACTGGCTTCAGGTGAATCCCGGAATCATCAGTGCGATCGTAGTCATCTTAATCGGTCTAGTAGTAACAGGTATCGTATATCATCGGCGTCAAAAGGAATCAGTCGAGGAAAGTTCTTCAATATAAAAACATCACACGAGCAAGCGAATCCAGATCAGGATTCGCTTTTTTAGATGAAGTTTGGTTTTATGAATAAGGATAGTTTTTTGAAATAAGAAGTAATCTACAAGAAAAGTGAAATCATTGTCAAAAAAAGACGTTTTTCACTTCTTAAAAGCTACGTGATTTACACACCATATTGGCAATTTATCGTCACAAGCAAGTGGCTGAAATTGAATTGTAAACGCTTATACTAGGAGGTGTTCACAGAGTGGACATATTTATTGCCAGAGGAGGATACATATGAATCTCATGCAGACGGAAGAGACGGTCAAAAAAGCACCGACTTCTTCTGCTTACCGGACGATTTGGCGGTGGCACTTTTATGCTGGTATCATTTTTGCACCGTTCCTAGTCATGCTTGCTGTGACAGGATCCATTTATCTTTTTAAGCCACAAATCGAAAACGTCCTGTATCAATCGTATTATGAAGTTACACCACAAGCAGATCGCATCACTGCGACGGAACAGATTGATCGCGTCAAAGCGAAGTATCCCGATGCACTTGTCACGTCGTACCGACCGGGTGAATCCGACGATCGATCCAGTGAAGTGAAGGTTTCGTCACCAGATATGTCGGCGACAGTCTTCGTCAATCCGTATTCTGGTAAGATCATCGGAACATTATCTGACGATGACCGGATCATGAATAAAATCGAAGAGATCCACGGGGAACTGATGGCGGGAACGACTGGCGACCGAATCGTTGAACTCGTCGCCTGTTGGGCAATCGTCTTGATCGTGACGGGACTGTTCCTATGGTTCCCGCGTAAGCAAAAGGGACTGTCAGGTGTCTTGTTCCCGCGCCTTCGTCAAGGAAAGAAGTTATTCCGTCGTGATCTCCACGCTGTTCCAGCATTCTGGATCACAGCAGGGATGCTGTTCCTGATCTTGACTGGCTTACCGTGGTCCGGTTTCTGGGGAACGAACTTCCAGTCCCTTGTCACGAACCAAGGGCTTGGTTATCCACCGTCCATTTGGGGTGGGGAGGCACCGACGTCAACACTTCAAACGAAGGATATCGCGGAAGTCCCGTGGGCTGCCGAAACACTTGATGTCCCGCAATCGAAAGTCGAAGGTGCTGTTCCGGCTTCGATCGATGACATCGTTGCAATCGGCAAACAACAAGGGATGGATCCAAGCTTTAAGATCAGTATTCCAAGTGACCCGAGCGGTGTCTATACGCTGTCTGCGTATCCAGCGAAAGCACAGAATGAAGCGACGATCCATCTCGATCAATATTCCGGTGCCGTGCTCGCCGACTATCGTTATGACAACTATGGTATCGTCGGAAAGATCGTCGCGACCGGGATCACACTCCATAAGGGAACGGAATTCGGCTTGTTCAATCAGTTAATTAGTCTGTTGATTTGTCTCGGAATCATTCTCGTGGCAGTCAGTGGTTTCTATCTCTGGCTGAAGCGAAAACCAAGTAAAGGGATGGGGGCGCCGAAAGGACCGAAAGCATTCATGTTGAAAGGGTTCCTCGCTGTGCTTGTCGTGCTGGGAATCGTCTTCCCGCTCGTCGGTCTATCGTTGCTCGTCGTCTGGCTGGTCGATTTCCTCGTCATCCGTCGTATTCCGAGTGTAAGGAGGTTCTTCAATGCGTAAATCGATACAAACACTCATGCTCGGCGGACTGCTCGTCACGACGACGAGTCTTGCTGGCTGTGCGGTCGATTCCGATGCAGCAGAACAGTATGCCGTAGCTAAGCCGTTATCGATCAAAATGAATATCCCAAAGGACTTACAACCGGATGCGAAGAAAAAGCAGACGTTTGAAGCAACAGTCTGGCGTGAAGCCAAACCGGTTCAAAAAGTCGATTATGTACATTTCGAAATCTGGAAAGCGGATGGAACAGTACGCTATAGTATGGAACCGGCAGAGGAGACAAAGCCAGGTGTCTATACGATTGCGAAGGCACTACCGAAATCCGGCTTGTATTATGTCAAAGCGCATGCAAGCAGTGAAGGTGCGATGATCATGCCAACACGGCAGTTCATCGTCGGTGAGTTATCGAAAGAAGATTTAAAAATCTTACAAGGTGGAGCAAAACCAGCTGGCGGAAGTAGCGGTCACCATCATTGAAGAATAAGGAAATACAAAATGAGAGGGCGGAATACTATTCCGTCCTCTCATTTTTCGTATAGACGATTAATCGTCATCACCATGATCTCCGTGATCATCCCCGTCATCGTCTCCATGATCGTCTGAATCATCATCTTGATCATCATCTTCTGAGTCATCCGAAGAATCATCGTCATCCGAGTGCTCATCTTCTGATTCGAGTTCCTGTCCATTATAGAACTTGATCTGGACATGTAACGTTTTGATGTTTGGCAATTGAAGTGCCTGTGCGACTAACGTTAATAATTCTTCTTCCGTCATCGATGGCGTGACGAGAAGACGATCTTTTAACGTCGCAACGTCAGTAATACCGATCTCGTCTTTAAAGCGCAATTCTTTCCGTTGATGTTCATTACTGTAACGCCACTCGAACTTTTTCTTATTCGTATCCGTCACTTTGATCATGATCCGTTTGAGTTCTTGATTATTCTGAACCCCGTCGTGATCCGTATCTTCCTGATCATCTCGAGTCCCGTCATGATCGCTGTCTGCTTTGGTTGGATCAGAACCAAGTTCGAATTCGTCTTCATTCAGAAGCGTATCTTGATCGCGGTCCTCTTCGTTATCTTTGATGCCGTCACGATCTGAATCATTTTTCAGTGGCTGCGTACCCACGATGAATTCTTCTCGTGTCGTCAATCGATCCTTGTCTTGATCTTCTTTATCATCAGAAATACCATCTTGATCTGAATCCTTCTTCAACGGATTCAGGTGCGCTGTGTATTCTTGTTGATTCGTAAGTAAGTCGCGGTCCGCATCCTCTTTCCCATCCTTGATTCCATCGCGATCGGAATCCGATTTTGTAGGGTTGAGGCGAAGTTGATACTCTTGAGTATTCGTTAGACCGTCGCGATCGTGATCTTTTGTTGCGACTTGTTTTCCATATCCCAAATGATATTGTTTTTGCCAAGCATCTGGAATCCCATTTTTGTCTCGATCGACTTGCACGACAGGTTTCTTCTTCGCTTTACTTTTTGCTTCGACAGGTCCAACTGCTTGCGAGACGACGAGCGAAGCAAGTACTGCGCCAATGACAATCCGTTTCATAAGTCCACTCCTGTTCTATAAAAGATAAAAGATGAGGTTATAAGAAGATTCTAATGAAATGATTAGAAAATAAGTTGGCTGTTTCGCAAAATGAGTAAATAAAAACTAAAAAATAATGAAAGTGCTGCATAAGTTTATTTCGTTAGAAAAAATATTTTAAATAAAAAATGTAAAAAGATAAAACCATTCGTGAACTCCTTACGTTATCTATGTGAAGTCCAAAAAATCAAAGGGGTGTTCATAAGATGAAGATGAAAAAGTCGTATCTCGCTGTTCCGCTTAGTGCCGCATTGTTGATTCCAGCAGCAGGTGTTAGTGCACATGGTCATGAGGACCATAGTAAGATGTCTCACAGTTCAGGAAAAGTCTCCCTCGATGTCTCATCTCCAGCATCGGATTTACGAGCGACACTCGATCAAATTCTATCTGAACACGCGTATCTCGCAGTCGTTGCGATGCAAAAAGGAATTGATGGTAAAGAAGATTTTGAGCAAGCGGCAGGTGCCTTGAATCAAAACACGGATGATTTATCGGCAGCTGTCGGTTCTGTCTATGGGGAAGAAGCAGGCGCTGCCTTCAAAGAAATCTGGGCGAGCCATATCGGTTACTTCGTCGATTACGTCAAAGCAACTGGTGCCAAGGACGAAGACGCGAAACAAAAAGCATTGAAAGAGCTTGATGAGTATCGTGTCGAACAGGCTGCATTCCTCGATAAAGCAACGGAAGGACGTCTGAAGGCAGCGGATCTTGAAGCAGGACTAAAAGTCCATATCACGCAACTGTTAACATCGTTTGATAGCTATGTGGCAGGCGACTATGATGCTGCCTACAGTAATCTACGTAAAGCAATCGAGCATATGTATATGGTCGGCGAAGGATTATCTGGTGCGATCGTCGATCAGTACCCGGATAAATTCAAAAATACGAAAGTTGATACACCAGCAGCTGATCTTCGGGCTGGACTGAACAGAAACTTCTCTGAACACGCGGCGCTTGCAGTGCTCGCGATGCAAAAAGGAATTGACGGAGCAAAAGACTTTGACGCTGCAGCTGGTGCCTTGAATCAAAATACGGATGACCTGACAGCTTCGATTGGCTCTGTTTATGGTAGTGAAGCAGCGCAACAATTCAAAAAGATTTGGTCGAGCCATATCGGCTACTTCGTTGATTATGTCAAAGCAACAGGTGCGAAAGATGATCAAGCACGCGACATGGCCGTGAAGGAACTTGATGAGTACCGTGTCGAGCAAGCAGCATTCCTCGATGCCGCAACAGAAGGTCGCTTGAAAGCGAAAGATTTGGAAGAAGGATTGAAGGTCCACGTTGACCAACTCTTACTCGCCTTCAATAGCTACAATGAAAAAGATTACGACAAAACGTACCCAGCGATTCGCGAAGCGTATGCGCATATGTACGGCGTAGGGGAAGGAACAGCGACAGCAATCGTCGATCAGTTCCCAGATAAATTCAAAGGTGCGCCTGGAATGCCGAACACAGGTCTCGGTGGTATGCAAGAAGAAGCATCGACGACAGGTATCGTCTGGTCATTGCTTGGTATCGCAGCAGCATCGATCCTTGGATTCTTCGCACTCCGTCGTCGCCCGCAACAATAAAGGACGACCCGCTGGCAACAGCGGGTTTTCTTTTACACATCAAGCAGAAAGGAGGTAAACGACATGCGCATCATCCGATTTGTACTCCTATTCCTCGTTTGTCTGTTGCCCATATCGGTCGAAGCACATACGAGTTTAAAAAGCTCGAATCCGGCAGAGGGATCGGCATTATCTGAACCCGTCGATCGAATCCGCTTGACGTTCAGTGAGGCTGTTGAAAAAACAAGCACCTTACGTGTAGTAGACGCGAATGGCGTCGAACAGTCTCTCGCAAAACCGCTCATCATCGGAAATGAACTGAGTGCTGTCGTCTCAGAGCCTTTAACGGAAGGAAAATACACGATCAAGTGGGCATCGATTTCAGATGATGGTCATCCCGTTAAAGGAACGATTCGTTTTACGGTACTAGGTGAGGCAAAAGCTGAAACAAGCACCGTAGAAAAGGCTGAGCCGATGGAAACAAAAGCAGCAGTCGTTCCTGAAGCGGAGCCAGTTTCAAAAGGACTCGTTCCGACACTGCTCCCATGGATCGTCGGGGGACTGTTAATCAGTATCGTCATCCTTCTTTTGTTACGTCGTCGCACGACATGAGTGCGTTTCTAGGAGAACTACTCGTCTACATGGGTGGAGCGCTTTGGATGGGCTATTTGGTATTATGCTTCATCCCAAGGAAACGGAAACCGCCATTAATGGACGGTACGTCGTGGGCGGTAGCGGGACTCGGGATGCTCGTTCTTGGAACGAGCATCCCGGTCTTTGGTGCCGTTCGTTTTCTACTTTCGACGCAAACGATGACAGAGGCTCTACGAACGGGGTTACTGGAGTTGCATATCGGTCGGATGTTTCTTGTCGTTTACTTCTCTGCTTTACTCCTATTGATTGTATTCGCATGGCAAAAGCGGCGGTCCATCCTGCTCGCACTCTTGACGATCCCGTTATGGATTGGTATCGCAGGAACGAGTCACGCGGCGGCCAAATACGGTGCGCTCGGGTGGACGCTTCAATTTAGTCACTTCTTATGTGTGACAGCTTGGATCGGTGTCGTGTTTTGGATAGCCATCGGTGCCCGCTCGACCGCTCATTGGTCCGCCTTTTTAAGTTGGTTCAGTCCGTTTGCCCGGATCGCCTTTACGGGTGTCATCCTGTCGGGTCTGTTACTGATGCAACTGGCGATTCCACTTGAACGTTATACGAATCTCTGGGGTGTGCCATACGGTCAAGCGTTGTTGCTGAAGCACCTCCTGCTGCTACCACTTTTGTTCTACGCATTCTGTAATGGAACGCTCGTAAGGCGTCGGTTGCGTTTTGACTCAACGTACGATCCGCGTCCACTACTCCGGATGGAGAGTATCATTTTAGTATTGCTGTTCATGGCGAGCGCTTCACTCAGTCGTCTAGAACAACCGACGCTAGGGCAACTACCGGTCAGTGGTCCATCAGGGGACGGGTGGGTCTTGATGATTGGCATCGCCACGCTACCATTGCTTTTACTCGGATATCGTCGGCATGCAGTGGGTGTCTTGCTGAGTTTATTCAGCGTCAGTTTGATCTATCTTGGGCTGCTAGCGACAGGGTGAGTACAAAAAAACAAGGTAGCGGATCGTTCCGCTACCTTGTTTGACGTAGTCTTATTTCGTTGAAACAGCACAATTCGTCGCTTTCGCAAGAATCTTCGAATAGGCACGTGCTCCCTTGATATTCAAATGGACACCATCTGCTTCGAAGTAAGATGGATGTTTGATGGCAACGGCATGCCAGTCGATCAGTTCGACACGCTTCCGCTTCGATGCCTCCCGTAACATCTGATTGACTTCTGTTTCCCACGGACGCGGGACGCGTGCAGTGACCAGATAGACGTGATCGGCATTTGCGAATTGATCGAGCAAACTATTCAATTGATCCTTACGGAAGCTACCGTTCGTTCCGAGGTGGAGAATGACTTGGCGTCCGTGCTGATTGTACGCCGCATACTGCTCACTCAGCGGAATCGCTTCTCGCAGCTGACGACCGAGTTTTGCATCAATTGTCAGTTGCTTGAGTGTACTGCCGAGATAGTCTTCAACACCGAGTAACACCGAGTCTCCGATCGCAAGCGTCGGTCGACAGATTTTTCGCTGATCGGGTGCTGCTTTCGGTGTCGTCGGTTTGAGGACCGGCTTCGGTTTTTCTTTCGGTGCCGCTATCTTCTCGAAAGCAGGTTCTGGCTTCGGCGTATCGGAGACAGCAAGAATCGATAAGTTACCGATGAAGCTGACGATGAGAATCGTCAACACGGCAACACTCGTCCATTGCACCGTTGAAAACTGACGTAACTGTCGCGGATGTAAAGATAGACGTTTTAGGTAACCGGACAGTCCATGCTGACGAATCGGACGTTCGATGAAGCGATATGATGCTTCAGTCAAGGCGACAAGCACGACGACGATCAAGACGGTCCGGAGCAGCGAGAACGTTCCGATCTGCTCGACTGGTGTCATCAGCGTGATGACGGGAAAATGCCACAGATACAGACCGTACGATCGTTTACCGATCGCAACAAGTGCTGGATGCGCAAACCAGCGACTCCAGATTGACGCCGGGTGAGCAATTGTAGCAATCAATAGTGCAGCAAGGACGGCGACAAGGAAAAAGCCACCTCGGTATAAGAAACTGCCGAACTCACTTGTGACGATCATCAATATAAGCAAGAGTGGCAAAGTAACGGCACCTGTTTGATTCAGTAACCGGACACCACGTTTTGGGATATCGAGCTTAAAGCGGGTCGGTTGCCACGCGAAAGCGAGTAGACTCCCAATCAATAGGGCGAATAACCGAGTATCCGTGCCATAGTAGACACGACTTGGATCTTCACCAGGTGTGAACTGAATCGCCATCGCAAGCACGGATGCACCGATCGCAACGCCCATCAATTGCAGGAACAGTCGGCGATTTTTCATTCCGAACCAAAGTAAGATCGGGAATAGCAGGTAGAACTGCTCCTCGATTGCGAGCGACCAAAGGTTTTGGATCGGTGACGGTTTACCGAACGACTCGAAATACGAGACGTCATGGAAGATATACCACCAGTTCGTCCCGTAAATGAGCGCAAAGGCACTATCTTGGCGAACCGTATGCAACAGTTCGCGTTCAAAGATGGTCACGTACCCGAGAACGAGTAACAGCATGACGAATAGGGCTGGGAACAGGCGACGGAAGCGATGAATCCAAAACCGTTTCAAATCGAGGCGTCCGGTCGTCTGCCACTCGCGTAACAAGAGACCGGTAATCAGATAACCGGATAGGACGAAAAAGAGATCAACACCGAGGAAACCACCGGAGAAGAATGAAATAGACAGATGGTAGAGAATGACAGATAGGACGGCGAAGGCACGTAAGCCATCAAGCCCTGGCATATATGTAATCGAACGAGACGAGGATTTCATAAGACACGAACAACTCCTTTAAAACGACAACTAATTTCTAACAGTCTTTAGTGTATCGAATTCCATTTTCAAAGAAGTGTCTAAGAAGTAACAACCTGACCAAAAAAGCACCCGATGCGCACATCGGATGCAGGCTTATGAAACATGTGGAAAACGACAGGTCACGATGAAGCGGTTGTCTTGTGAAGTCAATGCTACACTACCCGCATGACGTGCCATGATTTGCTGAACGATTGACAGACCGATGCCAGAGCCACCAGACGAGCGGGAAGCATCGGACGTCCCGAACGGCGTCAGCCATTCGTTTAGTTCCTCTAGCGTATAAGTCGATTCAATCGCATTCGAGCAGATCAGCTGGACGCCTTCTGTTTCTTCTTTGATTGTAATTTGAAGATCTCCCGTCCCGTGAAGTGTTGCATTGCGAATCAAATTCTCAAGCAAGCGCCGTAAGAGCATCGGATCGGCGAAGAGAGTCGCGTGTGCAGGACCATTGACAGTAGAAGAAGTGCCAGGAAACAGTTCCAGGACTTGTTCCGTTAAGGTCACGAGATCGAGTGAGATCCGTTCGACTGGATAATCGGTGTTCGATAATTTAGCGAGCGTGAACAGTTCATCGATCCTGGCAGCGAGCGTTTCCGACTGGCGGGTGACGATCGCTAGAAGTTCCGCGCGTTCTGTCGCGGATAACGTCTCATGTTTTTCCGTCAGCCACTGGATGAAACCTTGGATTGAGGTCAAGGGTGTCCGTAAGTCATGCGATAGACTGGTGATCAAGCGCAACTGCTCGACGAACCGCTCCTGGTCGCGTACGCGTAAGGTGCGGAGTTCCTGTTCGATTCGTTCGATCGATTGGGCGAACAGTTTAAATTCCTTCGGTCCTTTGACGGGAGGTAACGGTTCCGTTGGCGCTGGTTCGACCGTCAATCGTTCAAGCCGTCGTTCGAGTTGGCGGAACAAACCAGCAATCCAACGTGTTAAAAGCAGTAGAAAGACGATGAACAAGACGACTTGTAAGATGAAGAAGGCGTTCGAATTCCCGACTTGATATTCATTGAGTGTTGGTTTATCGGACTGAACAGTTAAAAAATAGCCAGGCTCACTAGTTCCAAGATTGATTGCTTCGATATGGTGCAATGTCCTAACCTTTCCTGTGTCTGATGGCTCCCGCTCCGTTGGTGTTTGCTCAGCAAGCAGTCGACTCGGTGTTAAGTTTTCCGGATACTTGTCGGAAGCGTTGATTCGACGACCATTCGCATCGTATACTGCCCACTCATAAGGACCGGTCGGTATTTGTCCATTTTGATAACGTGTAATGTCCTCTTTAACAGCGATCACAGTGTCTTCTTCCGTCGTGTAGTAGTAACGGGGAACCGTTTTTCCACCAAGCGGCAATTGACTCGCCAGTAACCAGGCAAGTGCCGTACTCAAAAATGCAGCGAGCAGTAGCAAAACAAGCATCCAGACCGTCAATTTGATCCGTCTCATGGTTCGACCTTATAACCGACGCCCCAGACCGTCTGGAGGTAGCGTGGTTCTTTCGGAACGTCCTCAATCTTGTCGCGGAGCTTATGGATCAGGACCATGACAGCGTTCGACGCGGAACCGAGTGCTTCTTCCTGCCAGACCCGTTCATATAGATCGTCAGCTGAAAAGACACGACGCGGGTGGTTTAAGAAGAGTGCGAGGCAATCAAATTCACGGCGGGTCAGGGCGAGCGGCACATCGTATTTAAAGATGACGCGTTCGTCTTCTTTGAGTGTGAACGGACCGACCTGAACGGCTGAAGCTGTAATTGGGACGTGATATTGACTGACGCGGCGGAGTAACGCCTTGACGCGCGCGACGACTTCAAGCGGATTAAACGGTTTGCCGATATAATCGTCCGCTCCGAAAGTCAGCCCTTGAATTTTATCCATGTCTTCGCGTTTCGCTGTTAGCATCAAGACCGGCAACGTGTGACCGGCAGCGCGCGCCGCCTGAACGGTCGAAAAGCCATCGCGAACGGGCATCATCACGTCGAGTAACATCGCATCAACTGGACGCGTTGCAAGAGTCGCTAACGCTTCCTCACCATTTTCGGCTTCGATGATCTCGTACCCTTCATTGGTTAAATAGAGTCGAAGCAATTGACGGATGTCTGCTTCATCATCAACGATCAAGAGCGTGGGCATGTGTAGATTCCTCCTGTTGCACCCCCTCGAAAACATAAGCGGGGGGCAGATTGTAGAGCGTGTGCGAATAACTGTGTTCTTGGAAATAGTCCCGGAACATCTTGAACTGAAACCGGGTGTATTGAAAGGCGATGAAGTGACCGCCTGATCGTAGTAACGTTTGAAATTGTGCCAATAAATTATGCCGTAACGCTGCCGGGAACGACGCGAACGGGAGACCACTGACGATGACGTCGATCTGTCCGCTCCATGAATCGGATAATCCTTGAACGTCACCAATCAAGAGAGTGACATTCGTTTCCTGAGCCAGTAATTGTTCGAGTGCCGGGCGGAACGTTTCGCTCCGTTCACAAATCAAGAGATGTGTTTCCGGTGAACGAGCGGCCAGTAAAGCTTTGGTGATCGCTCCGTCACCCGCTCCGACTTCAAGAATCTGACGCGGACGATCGGCGACGGCGCGTCGTGCCATCATCTCAGCCAGACGTGGACTGCTCGGTGCGACGGCTCCGACACGGAGTGGTGCGTGAAGTGCTTCTTTTAAGAAATCAAACATGAAAACCCTACTTTCCGTTGAGTATATCATGTAGTATGCACATCGTCCCTTTCGAAAACAGGACGATGTTTCTTAAGTGAATCTTAAACATATCAATGCCTGATTTTCGGCGACATGATGACCGGACAAGTCGGTATACTAAGGACAAAGGAGGGGAAGGCGATGGAACATCACACGTATTATGAAGCGCTCGTTCGCCGGGACGCGACGTACGAAGGAACGTTTTTTGTTGGTGTCAAGACGACCGGCATCTTTTGCCGTCCGACGTGTCCGGCACGAAAACCGAAAGCAGAGAACTGTGAGTTTTTTGAGACGGCGCAAGAGGCATTACTTGCCTCTTATCGACCGTGCCGTCGTTGTCATCCGCTTGCTTATCCCGGAGATCATGGTACGATTCAACGCTTGATCGAAGCGGTCGAGGCAGAACCAGACAAACGATTCAAGGAAGCCGATTTTCGAGCACTTGGTCTCGATGAATCAACGGCACGCCGCCAGTTCAAGAAACGCTTCGGAATGACGTTCGTCGCGTATGCCCGGGCACGACGGATGGGGCTTGCGATGAAGGAGATCCGGACCGGTAAGCCGATCATCGAAGGACAGTTAGCTGGAGGTTATGAATCGAGTAGTGGTTTTCGTGAGGCGTCAGCACGGATTCTCGGGCAGGCACCATCGCGCTTTGACGGGCAGGTCTTACGCGCGAAATGGCTTGATACACCACTCGGTTCGATGCTGGCGATTGCCGACGATCAACTCTTACATCTGCTCGAGTTCGTCGACCGACGTGGACTGGAGCGGGAAATCGAACAATTGCGTTTAAAAGCGCGCGCTGTCATCGTTCCCGGGGAATCACCGGTCTTTGGACAGATCGAAGCGGAGCTCCGTCGTTACTTCAAAGGAGAGCCGGTATCGTTTCAGACGCCACTGATGCGGTACGGAACACCATTTCAACGCCGCGTCTGGGAAGAACTCGAGCGGATTCCGAGTGGGGAGACGATTTCGTACCAAGAGCTGGCGATCCGGATCGGTCAACCGACTGCTGTTCGTGCCGTCGCACGAGCGAATGGAGCAAACCAACTGGCAATCGTCATTCCGTGCCATCGGGTCATTCGGACGAATGGAGATTTAGGTGGATACGCGGGTGGACTCGCACGCAAGGAAACATTGCTCAAACTGGAGCGCACACAGAGAGGACTGGATGAAGGATGAGTTTGATTAAAGATGTATTTTCACCGAGTTGGCTCGACCGCTTAGGAGCAGCGGTCAACGTACCGGATTTTCGAAGACAAGTCGAGCAGGGAGACTGGGAAGAACTCGCGTTTAAACAACGCGTCCGTCGTGTGGCGGAGACGCTAGAGACGATCTTGCCACCGTTTCCGGATGCAGCGGGGGAGCTAGAGCGACTCGCACCGCAGTTTACCGGGCTACCGGGAATTGTTTTTCCAGAGTATGTCGAACGAACGGCAGACCTTTCTGATTGGTCGCTTGCGTTAGCGACACTTGCCAAGTTGACGCCGCATTCGACGTCGGAGTTCGCCGTTCGTCGCTTTTTACTTGTTGATCAGGAACGTTATCTTAAGCAGGCACTCAAATGGACAACATCAGACGATGAACACGTCCGGCGCTTAGCGTCCGAAGGGACACGACCACGTCTACCGTGGGGACAAGCGATTCCACGTCTGATTGCTGACCCGCGTCCAGCATTACCGATTCTTGACGCCTTACTACAAGATCCGTCCCTCTACGTCCGAAAAAGCGTCGCCAATCATTTGAATGATATTTCAAAGACACATCCGGAATACTTGATCGAGCGAATCGAACGTCACTTAGGAACAGATCCGAACACGGACTGGATTTTACGCCATGCTTCGCGGACGTTACTGAAGCGCGGAAACCCTGACGTGTTGCAGTTGTTCGGACACGTTACGCAAGGTGAGGTCGCGGTGACGGACTTGGTCGTCTCACCGGTGACGATTGGTCAGGAGTTACAATTTTCGTTTCAAGTGCACAGTTCCGTTGAGCAACGTCTACGTCTTGAATATGCGATCGATTACGTCAAACAACGTGGAACGAGTCGGAAGGTGTTTCAACTGCGGGAGCGGGAAGTCAAAGGTGTCTTACAAGTCGAACGACGCCAATCGTTTCGGAACATGACGACGCGTGTCCATTATCCCGGGACACATACATTGACGATTTTGATCAACGGAGAGGCTTACGTGACAGCAACGTTCGAGGTCGAGGAGGAGAGCTGAATGAAAGGACGACATCCGGATTTTACGACGTCACGCCTGTTTGTCGAAGCAACGGATGAAGAATCGGGTTGTAAGTGGACGCTACATGCGTTACGTGAGAAAACGATCGTCGGGACGATTACCTTCACATGGAATGGATCGATCGGAAACTTACGTTACACGATGACTGATGAGGGTGATCAGCAAGGATATATCACAGAAGCGTTGACGTCGATTTTGTCTTATCTCGCACGGACGTTATTACTGACGCGTATTTACGGCGAAGCGGGCAGTGCGGCGGTCTGGCGTCGGAACGGATTTCAGTTGCAAGCGAATCGATATGCACGCGAACTCCATCACTAAAGCCCCGCCTGCTTGAGCAGGACGGGGCTTTAGTGATTAGACCGTTGTTTTGGACCAGTTGAAATGATCGCAAATCGTTTCAGCACTTTCACGTGCACTTAACTGTTCCGTATCGAGGAAGAGATAGTTGACGTCCGGCAATTCGCCTGGCAGCGAACGTGTCCGATATCCGTCTGCCGTCTCACGTAAGTCCTGTTCAGAAGCAGCGAGATCGCGCTTCGTTACTTTATGCGTCAATCGGTTTTCCGTTGTGTTCCGATGCAGGCGTGTTGCGACCGGCGCATCCAGTTCCACGATATAGACGTCAGCACCTGCTTGTTCGAATAATTCGACCGTCTCTTCGATGAACTCGAGACCACCGCCTTCGACGCCGAATAGACAGAGAAATGTAAACAGGACACCTTCAAGCGAACTGTTCGCCATTTCCTTGAACATTTCGCGGCGGATCGTATCCTTTAGACGATGGTGTGCGGGTTCTGAGAAATCAAAATAAGGCAATAACAGGTCGATCGTCTGGTGGTTATGGAAGACTTTCATCTTCGTCAACCGTTCGATTTCCTGACCGATCGTCATCTTTCCGACCGCTTGCGGACCAAGTAACAAGACAAATTTCATGGACGAACCTCATTTCCTTTTTCTGCTAATAATAGCACATTCCGACGAGTGACATCACTAGAACGTTTGTTCGTAATTTGATATAATTCAGGTATGAAGTCCCGTCGTGTCCTTGTCTGAAGGAGGACAATCATGCAAGAACAATGGAAAGCCGTCATCGGCTATGTAGGTATATATGAAGTCTCATCACTTGGTCGCGTAAGGTCGCTTGACCGGACGATCGTGACGTGTCGCGGTGTCCAGCAACGCCGAAAAGGTGTCTTGCTCCGTCCACGGCTCAATCGGGAAGGATACCGCAAAGTCACGCTCTATCAAAGTGGTCGAGGAGAGCGGATGCAGGTCGGATTGCTTGTCGCACAAGCCTTTCTGACGACAGACGTCACGGAAGCGCAACTCGTCCGGCGCAATGGTAAACGGGCTGACGATCAGTTGTCGAACTTAGAAATTCTGCCTTCAATCGATCAGCAGTATAACGAACTACTTGGTGAGTTTGATCTCTTGTTAAATCAACATGTGACGCTATCACCGTTTCAGATTCGAACGATTCGCGTGCAGTACGAAAAAGGGAAAACAATTCGTCAATTGGCAGAGCAGTATCAGGTGACGGAGAACCGGATTCGCAACATCATCGATAAGAAGGAAGCACGTTATATCGGCTGAGCCCAGAATAAAGGAGCGTTTACCAGAGATGGTAGGCGCTCCTTTGATTTAAGACGATTGTTCGCCGGCACGAACGGTCTGTTGCAACGAACTGATGCGCGACTCGAGTACCGCACTATGTGTCTTCAGTTCCGTCTGCTGGGTGACGTGGTGTTGCATCTGTTCTCCAAGCACCTGGCTGTAGGACGAGAGCTCCGACATCAACTGTTGAACAGACTGTAGATGTTCCTGCATGTTCGACTGAACATCTGCGACGATCTGGCGTTGGTGTTCCACGGTACCCAGTGTCGTCTCGATCGTCGTCGCTTCGGTCAGCATCTGTTTTAAATGCTCCGTTGCCGTCTCGAGCTGTTGCGACGTCGAAAGAAAACGTTCCGTCATTTGCGAGAGTGCTTGTTCGACTTGATCGAGCCCCGCCGTCCACATCTGATTGACCTGCCGAATATGGTCCGTACTCGTCCTAATATCGATCGCTAGTTTTTCGACCTCCTTAGCGACGACCGTGAAGCCGCGACCAGCTTCTCCGGCACGGGTTGCCTCAATCAGCGCGTTCAGCGACAAACGGCGTGTCTCTTCAGCAACGCGCTGGATGTGCGAAATCGAGGTATCCATCTGCTGCTGTAGATGTGAGGTCTGTTGCAAAATCTGCTCTGTCGTCGCGGATTGTTCCTTCAGTAAGTGGCTTTCCTCTTGTAAGGTTTCGAGGGTCGCATGATTCGTCTGGACGGTCTGTTGAAAACGGGTTACGGCATGTTGACTGTTCAGAAGTGTCGTTTGCATCTCGCTTAACGCATCGTGTCCTTGGGCAGTCAAACGTGTTGAAGCGACGATCGTCTGATCCATCTGCGTCGATTGCGCAAGTAAAGAACCGGCGACTTCATCGACGGCTTGGACCGATTGATCCATCGCGGATAAGCGCGAAGAAAAGTGAGGCTGGACGGATTCAAGTTCCTGACTGGCTTGTTGCATCTCCGTCGTTAAGTCATTAATTTGTTGCATCAACTGATTGTATTGAAACGTCAGCTGTTGTAACTCAAAGGTCGTCGTCTTGAGCGTTAATGGACGATACGATCGCTTCGCATGCGCTTCTTCAATCTGTAAGGCGAGTTTCGATAACGGTGCCAGTTGGCGTTGAATCCGCCAGCGGATCAAGAGGCTGATGCTGACAAGTGTGACTACGCTCACCCAGACGAGTGTCCAAGCTAAATCTCGAGCAGGAGCGATTAATTTATCACGGTCGGTCGTCAGTAAGATGACGTCATCGAGTTCTGGAATCGTCATTGCGACTAGAAACTGGTCTTGATTCGAAAAGGCATATGTACGCGCATTTTTTAAGTGCTGTAGTAATTGTTTTCGTTTGGTTGGTTCGAGTGTCAGCGGTCGGAACGCCTCACTCGTGTTCAGGCTTTGGAAGCGAACCGTGTAGTCGTCACGTGATAAGTCGGTTCGCTGTTGCTGTTGCAATCGTTTAATGGCACGCGAGCGGTCTGCTGCGTCATCCGGGTACGCCAGAAACGTTGCCCGGACATTCGCGTCGAACATCGTTAATTCACGCATCAGCCGTTCCTCGGTTGCTGCGACGGATTGTTGATAGGAAGCGTAGACGCTTAGACCGCTGATCACGATCAGTCCGATGGCGACGATCGGAATCAACCATCCATTTAATTGTTGTGCCAGTAATCGTTTTTTCATAAGCATAAAAAACATCTCCTCCCGTGTACCTATCGGAAGGAGATGAAGCAACATGTATGAAGGTGTTGTACGGCTTGTGTAAAGGTCTTGTGAATCTAATTCACGTAAATTGGTAGGACAGTCGCAAGATGTGTCATAAGTGCTTGTGTCTCTTCTTTTGGTTCAGATGTGACGTAAATGATCAACGCAGCAGCAACGATGACGAAGATGGCGATGACAAGAATGATGAAGAACGGCATCTTACTTTTTCGTTTTTCAGCCTGACGATCCATGAAAGATTCCCCCTTAATGATGTAGACGATAGACATATTTGTTTGATTCCCTCTCCTCTTGTTTGAAAACCTTGGAAAAAGAGGGGAATGTGTAATGTGGAGGGAATAGAGTAACTATCTGAAATGGAATGAGGAGGATGTCGTCGTGCTTACGTTGCTCAATTCATTATTGTTGAACTTCTCACTGTTGATTGCGACATTGCTGTTTGCGTTTTTACCACTACGACGGATTGAGAGAATCTCACCCAACTCCTCCTTACAAGTCCGACTGGCGATTGGTTGTATCGCCGGTGTGATTGGCGCCCTGTTGATTTTCAACAGTATCTCCTATGACGTTGCAAAGATTGATTTGCGTCTCGTTGCGCTCGTTACAGCGTACTTTTACGGCGGGTTAGTCAGCGGTAGCATCACGATGCTGTTCATCATCGGGGCCCGATTTGCGGTGACACCAGCTGGCGAATACCAAGGACTGATTCTGACGACCTTGATCTGTGTCGCGTTACTCGTGACAGCGACGATTTATCGTCGGTTTGCTGCTCAGCGAATGAAGGATTATCTCGTGTTGCTTGGAACAGGTATCGCATACAGCTTACCGGCGCTCTATTTATTGACGAACACGTTCGAGCGGTTTTTAGAGATTGCGCTCGTCTACATCATCGTCATCATGATTGGTGGTTACGTCACCTATCGTTTCTTACAAGAACTAAGGAAGCACTTTTTATTCGTGCATACGCAACAGGAACTGGCTTTAACCGATGGGCTGACGCAACTGGGAAACCGCCGGAAGCTAGATGAGACGTTAGCCGAGTACGCTCAGAACGGAACGGTCTTTTCCGTCCTCATTCTTGATCTCGATCATTTTAAATCGATCAACGATACATACGGTCATGAAGGGGGCGACGTCGTCTTACGGCAACTCAGTCATCTCTTGCAATCGTATTGTCCGGAACAAGGAGTCGTCGGTCGGTACGGTGGTGAGGAGTTTGTCTTACTGTTGCCGGACGTACCACTCCGACAAGCGGAACGACTGGGGGAGCGGATTCGTTCTGCCTGCGCCGATCAACACTTCGTTTATAAGGAGCATCCCGTCTTTCATGTCACGTTATCGCTAGGTGCTGCTTCATCTGATCAGGCATCAACCGTATTTGAGACCGTCCAGAAAGCGGACTTAGCATTGTATGAAGCCAAACAAACCGGACGAAATCGCGTCGTCTGTTACCGAGATCCCTTACTGTAAATAAAAACTGCCCCGTTCGACCAAATGGTCAGGCGGGGCAGTTGTGTTTAGCGATGCAGTAACGAAAATACATCATGGCGTTCAAAATCAGCGAGAATATTCGGTGCAATCAACTGACGGATCGTTTCTTCGTCCGCCCAGAGATAGGAGTCGTGTTCTTCTGATAACTGAACGTCCGTTTGATGCGTCGAACAGACGTACATCAAGAGAACGATTTGCCGATCGGGATGCGTCAGGAAGCTCGAGGCATAGAGTAGATGCTCTGGCATCACTGTCAATTGTGTCTCTTCTTCAATCTCGCGAACAAGACTGTCGACTGGCAATTCACCGAAGTCAATCTTGCCACCCGGACATTCCCACGTGCCGCCACCGAAGTCAGCAGCAGCCCGGCGGACGATCAGGAGACGTTGCTCGTGAATGATGATGCCTTTGACGGCAGGAACGATTGCTGTCATTTGACGTAACTCCGCGACAATATGACGGGATCGATTCCTTCTGTTTCGACGAGGTACTGATCGCGTAGATAGATCCCACTCTCGTCAGCGAGTCCGAAGGCACGGTCTGTGCTTTCTTCCATAAAGGATTGTGTGAGATGAGCAGCTTCGCCCCACGTCTCGTAATGGACACAAATGACTGCGTCTTTCAGTAAGGCAAGACCAGGCAAGCGAAGACGTTGATTGTCGCGTTGGTCGATCTCTGGAATCACACACCTTTCAGGCGAAACGAGGGCACCGGCTGAAAAGCCGGCGACCGGAACACCATCTGCGAAACGCGACTGAATGATGTCACCAATCGGTGTAGCGACCAAGTATTGCTGATACAATTCGGTCTCGCCACCGGAGATGATGATGCCCTGACACTGCTTCAGTTGCGCAAGTTGTTCGTCCGTTGGTGCGTCAGACAGTGGCAGATGGACGAACGACGAGATGCCATCTTCCTGTAACGGCTTCGTATAAATCGAGGCGTAACTCGTCCAATCCTTACCGGTCCGCGGAACGTATAGAATCGCAACCGGTCCACCATTCGTTAATGCGGCGAATCGTGTTCGTAAGTGCGGTGTAAAAGGAGGACCGCCTCCAAAGAGGAATAAGTGAGTCGGCATGAGGCATGTCTCCTTTCAAGTTTAATCCAGTGTATAGCGGTTGATTGTCTCGTGCAACTCACGTGAGAGCGTATAAATCTCTTCCGTTAGCGTATGCACGACATCCATTCGTTCACTGAAGGTAAGCGATTGGTCGGATGCCTGTTGGTTGTCTTGCGCGCTGGCAACGATCCCAGCACGTAATTGTTCGGCTTGCGCGACGAGTTGCGAAGCGGTCGATAAGACGCCTCGGTTCGTTTCCGAAAGGGCCGACATATCAACGGTGACACCTTTGGACTGGGTGACGATTGAATCAAACGATTGCGTTGCTTCCGTGACACGAACGACACCGTCCTGAACAGCGACGGTTCCGCGTGCCATCGCGTCTTCGAGTTGTTTTGTCTCGCGTTGGATCGAATCGATCGTCTCTTGGACACGTCCCATCGATTGTTTTGACTGATTGGCAAGGTTCTGAATCTCACGCGCGACGACGACGAATCCTTTGCCTTGTTCCCCGGCACGTGCCGCTTCGATCGAAGCATTCAACGAGAGGAGGTTCGTTTCGTTAGCGATCGATTCGATGATGCTGATGATTTCTAAGATATTTTGAGAAGCGGTTTGAACGCGGCGTGATTTATCGGCTGCTTCGTCAATCGCGTTTTGAATCGATTGCATCTGTTCTGTGACCGCATGTAAATCCGAACGTCCAGTCGTCGCAAGACTTTCCGAACGGCTGGCGCTATCGACGACGAGAGCCGATGTCTGCGCGGTCTGCTCGATTGTTGCCGTCAAGGATTGTAAGGACGCTGTATGTCCATCGAACGCGCCGGACTGTTGCTGAGCGGTCGCGGCGATGCCGGTCATCGCATGTGCCATCTCTTTCGTTCCGTGTCCTGTTTCTTCGGCTTCAACGACGAGTTCTACGAGAGAGTCATCAATCGTCCGTGACATCGTATCGACTCGTTTCACGAGATCAATCAAAGATAGGCGCATCGTCTCGAATAAACGGGAGAGCTGTCCAATCTCATCACGTGACGTCGCAACGACGGGCTGTGATAAATCGTGTTCGGCAATCGCACCCGCACTGTGCAGTAACGCGCGGATTGGTCGGACGAGCGTGCGTGTAAAGAGGATGGCAGCAAGTGCAACGAGAGCAATTAACGCCACTAACGCAATCAATAGCTTTTGGACGAAATCAGACAAGGAAGCAAAGACTTCTTCCGTATGGACTTCTGTGATCAGTCCCCAGTTAAGACCAGCGATTTTTAGGGGTGTGAATGACGTCACGACTTCATGACCATCTGTGTCCGTTGTTTCTGTCGTTTTCGTCTGACCGGCAATGACTTGTTTGACCGGCGTCGATTGGATACGTTTTTCGCCGACTTCGGTCTGTTTTGTCGCTCGGAAATCAGAGCGTAAGCGTTGATCGGCACCAACGAGATAGGATTCACCAGTTTTACCGAGTCCTGCTGTTGATTTCATGATTTGATTGATTCGGTCTCCAGCGAGTTGAAGCGCAAGCACTCCACGTGGTTGCTTCGTCTTTGGATCAACATAGGGGATCGCAAAGAAGGCAGCGGGAGCTTGTGATGGTTCGTAATACGCATAATCGGCGATGACGCCTTTTTGTTGTGTTAAGGCGTTTTGAAAGGCTTTTCCGAGCCCGGACGATTTGAGATCACCCGTGACGACATTCTGACCGAGGTCCGGTTCCTTGAATGCGGTGTAGACGACATTTCCGTCTGGATCAATGAAGAAAACGTCATAGAAGCCGAACTGTTCGATGTACTGATTGAAATACGTATCGAATTTCTTCGCTTCTTGTTGGTAGGCGTCGTTCGCAAGTCCACCGTCTGCAAACTGTTTCGTCAAGGGGGCGAATGCTTGCTGAACTTGTTCGTTCTCAGCTAACGCTTCGAGATTCAAGAACTTCTCATCGATATGTTGCGTGACCGTTGCTTTTTTAGCATCACGAATCGCCTCAAGCTTTGAATAGGCTTCGTCCGTTAAGGCACCTTTTGTTTCGACATACAAGAACGAGCCGATCAAGACGATCGGTACAATTGCAAGACCGAGAAAAGCGAGTAACATTTTCGGATACAGACCCCACTTCATCCGCATACACTCCGTTCTTATTGGATTTCTTTTAGTGTACGAAAGGAAACAAGGGGAAAGTACTACATTACCATATATTTTAAATGACTTTATTTTCCTTAGGCGCTTTAGAACTCGAGTCAATGAGCCGATAGAAACGTTGCTGTCTGAACCACTGGGTATGTTGTTTTACTTCCTGATAAAGAACGAACAGGACGAAGGCGAAAACGAGACCGCGTCCAATCCATGGTAAGACGAGAAGACCGTAGTTCATCGCAGCAAACAGCTGGAGTAAGAAACGACGTTTACTCGGATCCCGCAGATACGTGATCAGCGGGAGTTGCTGGTGCGTCTGCTTGAATAATCGCAGATGAAGGAACGGACGCTTTCGGTGAGACGGCTTCGGTAAGGCACCATTCAATTCAAGGACGGTCGCCGATAAACTCGACTGTCGTTTCGTTGACAACAGGATATCCTCCGTTAATCCGTCCTCACGCTGTGACCAGTGCCGGACATGAAGGGATCCGAACAGCAACACACACAGTGCGACGACGAAGAGGACAGGGTGTGGTTGAAGCCAAAGCAGGAGCAACAGAGTGATGCGTCCGGTTGCCAGGGCGAGATGACCGCTCCATTTCCGCAAGAACCGTTGCCCAGATAACCGGTATGTCCAAAAGCTAAAGAACGGCTGGAGCAAAGAGAGCACGAGACTAATCAGCAGTACTGTGATACTAGATTGGTCAAACCGGATGCGATGTAATGGAAAACAGAGTAAATGTAAGCCGGCCGTTAATAAGAAAATCCGCGCGAAATGATACCGAACGGAATACCACTTCATTCGAACGATCGCTCCAGGAACCGGTTTGAAGAAGAGGCGATCTGCTGGTTCGAACCAAGCGTAAAAAGCGGGCAAGAATCCATACAAGATCCATCCGAGTAAAATCCAAGCGACCGGAACCGTTTGAACCCAGTCCGCTTGACCGTTTAAGATCTGAACCGTCTCATAGATGATGAACAGACCGACTGGAATGACGAGATACAGCAAAATCGTCCAATCGAAAATTTCTCGAAAGAAGCGACGCTGTTCCGCATGCCGTCGACGGATCCGTTGCTTCAAAAAGGTTTCAATCATGCTCGAGTACCATCGCTTCCATGATGTCGAATAAGCGGGCGCCTGGCTGACCAGAGGCTTCACCGATTTGAGCGAGTGTTCCTTGATGTTTGATGCGCCCCTGATCAATCCAGACGAAGTCGTCACACAGACGTTCCGCGGAATCAAGGACATGAGTGACGAGCAGAATCGCCACGCCACGCGTTCGTTCTGCTTCGAGTAAATGTAACAACCGAATCGTCGCGACCGCGTCGAGACCAACGAACGGTTCATCGATGATCAGGCAGTCTGCGCGTTGCATCAAGGCACAGACGAGCATCACCTTCTGTTTCATTCCTTTAGAGAAAGAAGAGACATAGTCACCTGTGACGGCATGCAGTTCAAACGTCTTTAAGAGTCGTTCCGTATAGGCATGATCCGTCTCGTGGAGTGAGACGACCAGCTCAAGGTGCTCGGCGAGCGTCAAATATTCGTAATAGGTCGGCTGTTCCGGAATATAGGCGAGTGAGACCGGTAAATCGATCTCTCCTTCGACCCACGGTAGCGTACCGAACATCGCTTGAATCGTCGTACTTTTTCCTGCACCGTTTGTACCGATCAAACCGGTGATGGATCCAGGGTGTAAGGTAAACGCAATCTCTTGTAGGACAGGTTGACCGACGTCATAACCGGCTTGCTGAATGGATACATGCATAGTAAACATCTCCTTTCACTCCATTTACTGATAGAAGAAGAAAAATGTTTCACAGCAACAGAAATCAGCAGAACCATAGTAAAAAATGTAACAGGTTAAAAATAACAAATGGGCTATAATGGAAATATCAATTTTAGAGGATGATCATGATGCAAACAGTTGAACACATTTATTTTCGGGAGTCCGGTATGGGAAGAGGACAGACGTTTTGGTGGGACCGTGCAAGTCGGACGGTTCGTGCGGAAGATGAGGAAAGACGATTATCCGGATGGTGGTTTCAAGAACTAAATTTACCAGAGGAATTGAATCCGTTACTGATAGAACTGACAGAAGAGGACATCTACTTAATCGACATGTGGTCGGATCGGTTCGATGCAGAAGTTTGGCGAAACTATCCGTATCCTGAAGGCGTTATGATTTGTGACGGCACGGATTGGGAAATTCATGTGATGACAGAAAATGGTACAGAGAAACTTTCAGGATCAAATATCTATCCACCTGGATGGTGGATGATTCGGGAACTCTTATACGGTTACTACGATGCCGGGAGTAACCGAGAAGATGAAGAAGGGGAGGGTGAACAATGAAACGAGCACTATTGTATCTGATTCCGTTTGCGTGGCTAGGACCTTATCTCGATTGGAAAGAGGGTTCGATACTAGGATATGCTTTATTTTTATTTGGACTTGGTGTTCTGTCGTATTCACTTGCACGGAGCGGAAAACCGAAATACATCGTCATCGGCAACATGGTTTCGTTTGCGATTTCGTACGGGATCGCACTCAGTGTAGGAGAAGGATACGGCGAAGGATACTTCAAGCCATTGACAGCTAGTCAACTGGTTCTTGGAGTCAGCGTCTTGAATCTGGTCGTACAAATACCAATTGTGATGAATGCGATTCAAAACAAAGCGATGAAAAAGGAGTTAGGTGAAGAAGGCAGATAGTATGTAGTCACTCTAAATAGAAAAAAACGCTACGCGGGGAGTGCGTAGCGATCAGATCACACGAGTCCTAAGATCTCGACTTCAACTAATGCACCTTTTGGTAGTTCCTTAACCGCGATACAAGACCGAGCCGGGAAGTGATTGTGCGGTGCGAAGTAATCGGAATAGATCGTATTAAAAGAAGCAAAGTGTTCCATGCTCGTTAAGTAGCATGTCGTCTTGACGACGCGATCAGGTGTCAGTCCTGCCTCTTTCAGGATGGCATCGACGTTTCGCATGACTTGTTCCGTCTGCTCCGTGATTCCGCCTGGTACGAGTTCACCCGTTGCCGGATCAATCGGAATTTGACCGGAAGCATAGAGTGTACCGTTCGCGATAAAGCCTTGTGAGTAAGGACCGATTGCAGCAGGGGCGTTCGTTGTGTCGATTTGTTTGAATGTAGACATGAAAAGAACCTCCTCTTGTAAAATACATATGTACGACACCGAGTGATTCGACTCGGATATCCCTCAACCCTTCAAAGGAGTGAATTGATATGCCACTTTATCATAAATTAGTTCGGGACGCGATTCCAAACATCATCGACCAAACCGGGAAAAAAGCGACATTCCGAACGCTGGACGAAAATGAATTCCTAGTGGAAGCGAAAAAGAAATTACATGAAGAACTCGCTGAATACGAGGAAGCGACGACAGACATAGATGCTGTCGAGGAATTAGCTGATTTACTGGAGCTGATTCAAGCGTTAGCGAGGACACATGGCGTGACAGTCAAGGAACTGGAAGCTGTCCGGGCGAAGAAACAGCAACAACGCGGCGGATTCGAAGAACGTCTTTACTTGATCGAGGTCGAAGATTGATCCCGGAAGCGAAGCTGACGACGCATCACTTATATGACTCACTCGTCGAAGCCATTGATTTGGCGGAGGAAGTCTATATCGTCGCAGCGTTTGCCCAGAAGTCAGGCGTCGCCTTACTCGTCCCAGCGTTTCGTCGTGCCTTGCAACGAGGAGCCGAGATTCGGCTGTTGATTGGCGATTATCTATATATCACCGATCCAGAAGCATTGGCGCAGTTGCTTGCGCTGGATGGGTTGTCAGTTCGCTTTTATCGGTCAGGCGGACGCTCGTTTCATCCGAAAGCATATCTGTTTCGAAACGCAGAGACTGGCTTATCAATCGTCGGGTCGTCAAACATCTCGAACAGTGCGCTTCGGTCCGGTATCGAATGGAACGTTCATCTACCGCAAGCTGTCGCACCAAAAATCCTTGATGACGCGATTGATGCCTTCATGGATCTTTATCTCAGTGAATCGGCAGAAGAACTGAACCCAGTTGTTTTAGAGGCCTACCGTCAAGAGTACGCAGCACGTCAATATGTGGCGGAACCAGAAGTCGAGTACGACGAAGGAACCGTTGTTGTTGCAACAGAAATTCTGCCACACCGAGTGCAGGAAGAAGCGCTGCACGCGTTACGGGAAACGATGGAAGAAGGACGGACACGGGCGTTGGCAGTGCTTGCGACTGGATTAGGGAAGACCTATCTGAGTGCGTTCTTTGCGGGAGACTTTACACGAGTCCTATTCCTGGCACATCAAAAAGAACTATTAGTGCAAGCAGAGCGTTCGTTTCAAAAAGTCAATCCGGCGTGGCAGAGCGGCTTTTATATCGGCAGTGACCGGACTGTCACGGAGACGACGGAGATTGTCTTCGCTTCCGTCCAGACGTTGGCGCAAAAGCGTCACTTGGACCGTTTTGCAACGGATCAGTTTGATCTCATCATTGTTGACGAGTTCCATCACGCGGCAGCGACGAGTTACCGGAAAATCATTGATCATTTCACGCCCCGCTTTTTGCTTGGTCTGACGGCGACACCAGACCGGATGGACGGTGCGGATGTCTACGCGATCTGTCATCACAATGTTGCCTACCAGATGCACTTCACAGCAGCGATTGCTGAAGGCTTTTTGACGCCGTTTCATTATTACGGTATTCATGACACGATCGACTATTCTCAGATTCGACGAATCGGTCGGACGTATGATGCGTCGCAGCTCGAGCATCGACAACTTGATCGTGAAGTCGCAGAAAATATCTATCATTCGTGGGAGAAACATCGTCAAACGAAGACGATTGGCTTTTGTTCGTCGATCAAACAGGCGGAATATCTGGCGCGCGTATTCCAGGATAAAGGAATAACGGCATTTGCACTAACCGGGCAGACGACGAATCGTGCAAAGTATATGCAAGCATTCGAACAAGGCGAGATTGAAGTTCTTTTTACAGTCGATTTATTTAATGAAGGTGTCGATATTCCAAAAGTCGATACACTGCTGTTCTGTCGACCGACTGAATCCGTCGCCATTTATACACAGCAAATCGGACGCGGCTTACGTTTAGCGCAAGACAAATCGCACTGCGTCATCATTGATTTAATCGGGAACTATCGTAACGTTGAGACGAAGCTGAAACTACTCGGAACGATGAAAGAGTCGTTCAAGCGAGGAGAAATAGAACCGATTGCGCCACCGCCCGGCTGTGTGATTGAGTTTGACACGCGGGCACTGGAATTGATTCATCGACTCCGGCAACCAAGTCAGCGAAAGTTACGATTAATCGAGCAATACGAGCAAATCAAATACGAACTCGGTCGTCGACCATCCTATGTTGAGATTGGAGAATATGCAGCAGTTCCACAAGGTTATAAACAAGAGTGGGGCTCTTACGTTGGGTTCTTGAAGGAGCATCAGGAGTTATCAGACGAAGAGGTCGAAGCGTACGACGAAAATCGTGAATTGATCGAACAGGTCGAAAAGACGATCATGAATCGCAGTTATAAGATGGTCGTCTTGCTAGCAATGCTTGAGCGGGGAGAAGAGCGTTGGATGGAGCCGATTACGACCGAAGAAGTAGCGCCATTCTTTTATGAGTATTTGCATGCAGAAAAGTATCGAGAGTTGAAGGATGCGCAAACAGCGGAGTTGAAAGGTCCGTTTGATCCTGTAAAAGTAGAACGGTTATTGAAGAAGATGCCGTTTCCGAAGATGGGGAAGCCATTTGCATTTGATGGTGACGTGTTATCAATCGAACAGCAGACATCAGGGCGGGAGCAATTTAACGTCATATATGACATAATTCATTTCCGACTGCATATGTATTTTTCGAATTAATGGACTAGACACGCTATGAGCTGAATATAACAAGAAGCAAGGGAGAGAACGTGGATGGCGATATATAAGTATTATGCAGTACTGACAAAAATAGAAGAAGGTGAGGGATTTGGTGATGAAGGTAATGATGGATACTATGTTTCTTTTCCAGATTTAGATAATGTATTCACGGATGGAGAGACGTATGAACATGCACTGTTCATGGCGAAAGATGCTTTAGAATTAATGTTAGAAAGTATGTTGACGCATGGGGAATCGTTTAATAAGCCATCTACATTACAGCAGTTAAATCTTAAGAATTCGAAAGAAGTTCATGTCGAATTGATTGAAGTGGATGTAGAACCGCGACCCGATTCAAAATTAGCGACACCAGACTCTTATTTATTGAAGTATGTGGATGCGAGAAATAAAGACGTTGAGATTGGCGTAGATAGTAAATTTTTGATGGAGTCTATTACTCGCGTACTGGATGTAGGAGGAACAATCATTTCTCTAGGTGATTATGATATGGATGAAGATGAGGTGTTTTATACAGGGCGGGTCGTAAAATGACAATAATATAAGATGAATAAAGATATGACTAATTGCTTCATAAATCAAATAAAAAATTCATCTAAGAAAAATAGTGAATTAATAATCTGTAATAAAGTTAGAAGGACGCTATTTTTAACGGAAATGCAATTATTGTGTAAGGGAATATAAAAAAGACTTTCCGTATTTTTTACCGGAAAGTTTTTTAATTCCTTTTAAGGTTCAAGGTGTTACCTGCAATATTGAAGATGATACACTAGCATATTTCGCTAAATCTTTATTCAAAATAGTCGTCATCTCCATTTGATGCTCATTTGCTTTTTCTGTCGTCCACTTTTCTTCACTAGATATCGTCATGGCTTGCATGATCGTTAACTTTAGACTCTGTTTGATTAGATTTGGATAAGAGTCGATTTTACTGAGCGGAGATAAATTCGAGAATTTCGAGTTTCCGGAAATCGTTATTAACGCTAGGTTACCTAAGCTATGCAAATCACGGTTATCCCATTTCATTCCGTCAATTGGATGTTGTGGATAGAAGTGCTCGATAGAATTTCTGAACTGGAACTGCCAGTCATCATTTAATGGAGATACGAGTTGTTTGTTCTTATATGAGTAGCCATCACGGAAGATTAAATAATCTAGATAAGAAAAAACGATTCGTTCTATTTCAAACCCTGATTTCGTTTCATAATTAGATTCGCTGACTTTCTCACAGCAGTACTGCTCGAGTAGTTTAATGAGATTCGTTGATTCATCACCTAGTAATTCAGAAAGGACTAGTGATATCCAGTGCATGGTTTTTGGGGAAGTGTAAGTGATACGCAAACACGATTGAAGCGTTCTTAATTTTTGATTCTGCTTTTCACGTTTCAGTGTTCCGACATACGCTGGTTTATCACTTTTTCTTTTTGTATCCCGGTACTTTTCTAACCGTTGCAAAGACCACTTACCTGTTTCTTTATAATCTTTGGCAAATTCACGTTTTACAATGTATTTGTCATACAAAACACGACATTTCAACAAAGTGAATAAAAAGTGCTTGGCGTTGTCAGTACTTGTCCAAGACCATTCTAAAGTTTGGAGAAAGTGTTTGTCGTCTAGACTAGAGTTTGAGTTAGGATTCTTTAAGACGGCATTCACTTGTAGTAAGAAATTAGGGAAAGAGATCGTTGATTCGAACCGCTCATTTTCGTCTTCAAGTTCTTTGCTCTTCGTGTCCGGTGTTTTACTGCTAGTTAGGATATTGAGTAACGACTTTTTAGATTGTGAGGTACTCTTTTGATTATCGATCTGATAAACGATCGTATCAAAACTCTCAATTTTAGATTGAAGACTACTCCAATTATTAGTGAAGAGAAGGTTTCTGTGATTTGTATCAAAATTCATTTGTACGTAAGAATTCATATTTGAACACTTGTCCCAAATCATTGCCCCAACGTGTTTATCTTGATCGGTTTTAAGCACTTCGAGTAATTTTGCTTTTGCGATTTCGTGAAGTTCTAATTGCTCACCACGCGTATTCATAATCTCGAAGTAATGATTTAAATCAATATTTTTTGGAACTTGGACTCGAATCAAAAAGACGGATTCTAGTTTTTTAGCAAATTTTTCTTTTTTGATTGGATTCGTTTCGAAGTAATTTTGAATGATATGATACCCATTTAAAATTTCAGCGGAAGCTAGTTCTTCTGGTAATGTGTAAGCTTTATCATCACTAAGATTAGCAAGTGTACGATTTGATGTATCACGCGCTTCGAAGCGGAGGGAATCTCTTGAAAAAGAGAACTTTAGATAGCGCTCAAGTAAATATAATGTCGTTAAACGTTGTTGACCGTCAATAACTTCGTAGACGTTGTTGTCGGTCTGATTGACGATTAGGTTTCCGAGGAAATATGTCTGGTCTTCATTATCAAGAATGGCACTATCAATATCCTCGATCAACTGGAGGATTTGCAGTTCGTTCCAAGCATAATTCCGCTGATAAATCGGAACTGAATAATTAGTATTTGCAAATACATTTGCTACTGGTATGACTTTCAGATTATCGCTCATATTAGCACCATCCATTCAAGGAAGAAAGTTTGTTATACACTGCTTGGTATTTCTTTTTGTTGTTTAAATCAACGGCTGGTTGCTCTAGTACATATAAATCTAATTCTGTCGGTGTATTCATTTCACTGATGATCGTGAAAATATCGAGTCCCTCGTTGAGACGTTCATGCTTACCTATTGCGTACTTGTTAGTCGTTTCCTGATAGACAGCATTCATGACTAATCGGAGAGAGTAACTCCAAGTATAAAAGTAATCGAGTACCGATTTATTCAAGCTTTCAATCCCAAAACGATCAGCAAAAAATAGCAAGGAGCATTCAAACAATTGCATGATGTAAGTATCACCAGTTCCCTTACGTGGTATTTGATTTTCGTCTTCTGCATAGGACTGTTTAATGAGTTTCTGAATTTGTTCTAGTAGCTGTCCATAATGAAGGATGTAGTCAAAAAAACGCTTTCCGGCAACTAAAGGTTGTGTCAGTTGGAACTGATTCAAAGAATTCGAAGCGAGCAGTTCATGATGACCATTTTTATTAAATTGTTCTATGAATAAATTACTAGCTTTATGGTATAACGCATAATTGTAGACGTGCGTGGCGTCGATTCCCTTGAAAGCATCAATTTTACTCGTGGAATAACCAAGACCATGTTTTCCTTTATACCATTGAGTTAACGGATATAAGTAGTTTTTAAATAGGTTACTTAAATCCTCTTGATTGAAAGCTTCCCAACGACTAATGACATTCACCTTTTGTGACTCATCTTCGGCTGTCATTTCACGGAGATGATAAGATTTGAGGAGATCATGAGGGGCTAATGATTTTCCTCGTGAATTTTGAGAATCAAAAAATTGAAAACCTTCTTGTTCCTTATCTGTGACGATTTGAACGGTTGTGCATTTTTCTAAAAGATAATTTTTAAAGCGAGTTTGTTCATCAGGGTTCAACTCATTCGTTTTTCTAGAGAGAATGCTGTGATTCGTCATTATTGCATTTGTAGATAGTTCGGAATATTCTTCTTGCAATAATGATTGATCTGTATCACCTAGACAATAAAGTAATATCGAAAGTGTAGTGAGTCGTTGTTGACCGTCAACGATATTGTATGTATTGCTTTGATCTTTTTGAAGAATGACAGATCCCAGACGATATTCATCTAAATCATTTTGAAATGCTTCATAAGTATCGATGAACAAAAGATTCGTTGAGCGTGCACTCCATTTATAAGGTCGTTGATACGAAGGAATACGGAGAGGAATATTGAACAAATCACGTAATGGAAGTATTTCTAGCTCGTTTGTTAGTAAGGCCATTAAGAATCTCCTTTATTTTTTTCTTTTTAATTATACCTATTTTTTACATATATACCTCTTTTTTATTATTTTATGTACTATAAAGATGAAGTATCAAAAAGTGAAGCGAAAATGATTTGAGGAGTGTACAGTATGAAAGCCAAACTTTATCTAATGGAAGGGCTCCCGGGCTCAGGTAAAACAACAACAGCTGAAGCATTAACTCGTCTATTGCAAAAGGAACAAATCAATACACGCCTTCATATCGAAGGTGATCTCAACCATCCAGCGGATTATGAGAGTGTCGCTTACTTAAAGATGGATGAATGGACGGATTTTCAAAGCAAGTATGCTTCACTCGATGTCTTACGATTTGCTGAGGTGTTCAATGACTACGTGCTAATATCGTATCGTCAGTGGCAGTCAAAACAGGATGTTCCTGAAGCAGTACTTGCGTTTCTGCAAGCAAGAGATATCTATGAACTACCATTTGAGTTATATCAGTCAATGATCTTTAAAAAGTGGGAAGCGTTCGTCGCTCAAGCGTTAACGACGGATACAACATATGTTTTTGAGTGCTGTTTCTTGCAAAATCCGTTGACGATGGGGCTCATCAAATACGATCTACCGGAAGCGACGTTGCGAGCGTATATTGAACGCATAGCAACGATCATTACGCCGCTACAACCAGTTCTCGTTTATGTTGATCAACCGAATGTAGAACGAAGCTTTCTTAAAGCACTAAACGATCGTCCGACAGAATGGGCGGATGGATTCGTAGCTTATTACACCGAGCAAGCATATGGTGTAGATCGCTCTTTATCAGGAGTAGATGGGGCGATTGCGATTTTACAGGCGCGGAAAGCATTAGAGCATCAGTTGTTAGAAATACTTCCGTTCAGAGTAGAGGTATTCGGAAATGAAGATTTTTCAGTAGAGACAAGACAAGTCTGGTTAAAGCAGTTGATTCAGTCAACTGTGCGTTCAACTTCTTTAAGCGAGAGCTAACTAAAAGGCGATTCCAAGTCACGGAATCGCCTTTTAGTAAATATAAAATGTGATATTACACCGACACTTCACTCACTACATGATTGACTTGCCACTGCACACCAAACGTATCTTCGACGATTCCGTATGCTTCACTCCAGAATGTCTTTTGAATCGGCATGATGACGTTACCGTCTTTTGCGAGTTGATCGAATGTCTTCTGTAACAGATCGACGTCAGATAAGTGGAGCGCCAAGGTAACGTTCTGACCGATCGTGACCGGATCATGTGGCATTGCGTCTGAGAACATTAAGCGGGTACCATGAACGATCAGTTCAGCATGTAGAACCAGTGACTGCATCTCTTCAGGGTAGGGCTGACCATCAGGACCGGGACCTGGCCCGAACTCCATGATGTCAGGTAGTTCTTGGCCAAAGACCTGTGCATAGAACGTCAGTGCCTCGCGCGTGTTGCCGTTGAAGACAAGATACGGATTGATTGGCATGGGAAAGCTCCTCTCTTTAAAAGGCGAAGTAAGTTTCTTTAAGTATACCAAACATTTGTTCGTATTAAAAGGGAGATCGAACGCTTTTTGCATTGAATCCAGTATAAATGATAACGTTTTCAATTTATCTGATTTTTCATTAAAAAATAGGTTGCAACTTCCAGAGAGACTTCGTATACTAAATTTATCGAAAGCGCTTTCGGTGAAATGGAGTGAGTAGCATGGGAACAATTTATGATTTAGCGAAGATGACCGGTTTTTCGATTACAACGGTCTCAAAAGCCTTAAATAATTATTCGGATGTCAGCGAAAAGACGAAAGCAAAAATCGTCCAAGCAGCAGCCGAGATGGGATACTTACCGAACGCGCACGCCCAGTCGCTCTCGACGAAACGTTCGTGGACGATCGGTGTCATGTTCTCGGAAGCACATGGCGTCGGAATGATGCATCCGTTCTTCAACGCGATCATTGAGAGTTTCCGAAAAGCAACAGAACAACAAGGGTATGACCTCATCTTCGCATCGCGGAACTTACGCAATCGCGATATGAGTTACCTCGAGCATTTCCGACACCGGGCAGTCGACGGCATCGTCGTCATCTGCTCCGATCAGATGGACCAGCACGTCCAGGAGTTGATTCAAAGTACGATTCCAATCGTCGTCGTCGACATGGATAGTGCCGATTGTAGTGTCGTCTACTCGGATAACATTACCGGGGGCACACTTGCCATCAATCATTTGCACGAACTCGGTCATCGTCTGATCGCCCACATTGCAGGGGATACAACGACAGATGCCGGAAGAGCGCGGATTGAAGGCTATCAGCAAGCAATGGAACAACTTGATTTGCCGATTCCAGACGGCTATCTCGTCAATGGCGGATTCTTTTCCGGAGAAGAAGGCAAGCGGGCAATGAACGAGTTGCTAGCACTACCTGAACGACCGACAGCGGTCTTCGTTGCCGGGGATGAAATGGCAATCGGTGCGATTGAAGCGATTCATGAAGCCGGGTTACGGATTCCAGAAGACATCTCAGTCGTTGGGTACGATGATATTTACATGGCGCAGTACATCACACCGAAGTTGACGACGGTCCGACAAGATACGGAAACGATCGGTCAGCACGCAGCATCCGTCTTGATTGAACAGATCGTCAACAAAAAACGGGTTACGACACGTGATGTCATTCCGGTTAACTTGATGGTTCGTCAATCGACAGGTCCAGTACCTGAATAACACAATGGTTGTTTCGGAATCGCTCTCGCTCGTTGTCAGTGAGGAAAAGCGAGAGCGATTTCGAAATCATTTTTTATCACTTTTTCCGAAAGGGCTTTCGGGAATTTTCTTTAAAGCCTTTTCGAAAGCGCTTTCGATATTTTTGAATAACAAATTGAAACCGCTTACCTATGAGCGGAATACTTAACAAAAGGATGAGATGAGATGAAGAAACAGTTAGTTAGCGTGTTAACAGTCGGTGCGTTAACAGCAAGTGTCCTTGCTGGATGTTCAGGTAGCAGCGAAGAAAAAACGAGCGGCGGGAAAGAAGTCTTGAAAATCTGGTCGTTCACGGATGAGTTAAAAGAACCTATCAAAAAGTTCGAAGAGAAAAACGGAGTCAAAGTCGAATTGACGATCGTGCCGATCGCCGATTACCCGACGAAATTGAAACCAGCACTTGAGAGTGGTGTCGGAGCACCGGATATCTTCACAGGTGAGATTGCGTTCCTCAAGCAGTGGGTCGATGCTGGGTACTGGGCGAACCTCTCTGAAAAACCATTCAACGCAGGCGAAGTCAAAGATGACTACATCCCGTACGTCTATGACATGGGGAAAGATAAGGACGGTAACGTGCGTGCGCTGTCATGGCAAACGACACCAGGTGGCGTCTACTACAAACGAAGCATCGCGAAAAAAGTTCTCGGTACAGACGATCCAAAAGAAATCGGCGGCATGATGGACTCGATGGACGGCGTCTTCGAAGTCGCTGAAAAAATGAAGAGTAAAGGCTACAAGATGTTCCCGGATGAAGGATCGATCCGTTGGTTCGCACAAGGGAATGATCCACAACCTTGGGTCAACGATAAGCAAGAGCTCGTCTTGACGCAAGACAAGAAGGATTACATGGATTACGCGAAAGAACTTCGGACGAAACAATATACAGCACTTGCACCAGAATGGTCACCATCATGGTTCGCAGGGATGGATAAACCAGTCAAAGTCAAAGAAAACGGTAAGGAGACTGAAACAGAAGTCTTCTCTTACGTCCTCCCGACGTGGGGTCTTCACAGTGTTCTCAAAGAAAACGCGAAAAAATCAGCGGGTGACTGGGCTGTCACAAGCGGACCGAGCCCATACTTCTGGGGCGGTACGTGGTTAGGTGTCTACAAAGATTCGAAGAAACAAAAGCTTGCGTATGATTTCGTCAAGATGATGACACAAGACGAAGCGTTCCTAACAGATTGGGCAAAAGAAACAGGTGACGTGTTAGCGTACAAACCAGTTACTGAAAAAATCAAGACCGACTTCAAAGATGAGTTCCTCGGCGGACAGAACAACTATGAGTTCTTCCTTGATCAAGCAGACAAGATCACACCAGGAATCGTCACGAAGTATGACCAGCAGCTCGATACATTGTACGGTGCATCGGTCATGGAATACGTCCAAGGTAAAAAATCAAAAGACGAAGCACTTGCTGAATTCTACAAAAAAGTCAAAAACGCGTATCCGGACGTAAAAGTACCGGAATAAGGAGAGTAGGTGGGGCGATCCTCGCCTCACCTCTTCTTGTTTAAGAAAGGGGTTTGACCTGTGAAAAAACTCGATCGCCATGGGTATCTGTTCATCGCACCGTTTTGGATCGTCTTCTTGATCTTCAGCATCTATCCGGTTGCCTTGACTTTCTATTACAGCTTCACGAACTACACGGGCGCTGAAGGCGAACAACTCGTCGGACTCGCGAACTATACGCGGTTACTCGGGGATACGTACTTCATCGAAGCGTTCTTTAACACTCTGAAGATTTGGGGTCTTAACTTCATCCTTCAGATTGGCGGCGCGTTATTACTCGCCTTATTGTTCTCGGATCTCCAATTGAAATTAAAAGGGCTTGCCTTCTTCCGGGCGACGTTCTACTTACCGAACTTGATCACGATCAGCTCGGTCGCCTTATTGTTCGGTATCTTGCTCGACTGGCAGCATGGTTCACTGAACATGATGTTGATGAAAATCGGAATCATCTCGGAGCCAATCAACTGGTTAACGCAACCGGTGACGGCACAAATTTCCGTCTCGCTCATCCTGACATGGATGTGGCTCGGGCACTCGTTCATCGTCGTCATGGCAGGCGTATCCGGGATCTCGAAGGATTACTTCGAAGCAGCCTTGATTGACGGAGCGACACGTTGGCAAATCTTCTCACGCATTACATTGCCACTCTTAAAACCGATTTTGCTCTACATCATGATCACGTCGTTGATTGGTGGTCTGCAATTGTTCGACCTGCCGATGTTGATCACGGATGGTGTCGGTGCGCCAGATGGTGCCTTGAACACGATGGTGCTCTATCTCTATAACCAAGCTTTCAAATACAACAACTATGGCTACGCCGCTGCTGTCGCATACGGACTGTTTGCCATCACGCTCGTCTTTTCAATCATCGTCTTCAAAGGGATGTTCCGAAAAGAACGTTCACCGAAAGGAGCCTGACCGATGGAACGAAATGCAGAAGCACGTCGGATCGTGCCACAAACGGAGGAACAACCGGAGCGTGTCGAACGCCCGCTCAAGTTGACGCCACCACCGAAACAAAAGAAAGCCTGGTTCGGTAAAAGTGTCATCTATATTGGTCTCGTCGTCTTAACGATCGCCTGTATCATCCCGTTTTTGATGATGATCATCAACGCGACGCGCTCGAACGAAGAAGTCTTGTCCGGATTCTCGTTGATTCCGGGGAACTCGCTCGCTGAGAACTACGCCGCACTCAGTTCTTACGTCAACATCTGGTCCGGTTTCAAGAACAGTTTGATCATCGCTGTCCTCGTCACCGTCTTATCAGGGTATTTCTCGGCGTTGACAGCATTCGGATTCGCCTTCTATCAGTTTAAAGGGAAGAACGCGATGTTCGTCTTCATGCTCGTCATGATGATGGTTCCGGGTCAACTCGGTTTGATCGGGTTCTATGAATTAAGTAAAAATCTCGGGTTGCTTGATAGCTATATCCCATTGATCGTTCCGGCGATCGCGAGTCCGTTCACGGTCTTCTTCGTCCGACAATATGTCCAGACCGTCTTGCACCCGAGTTTGATCGAAGCAGCACGGATGGACGGAGCGAGTGAGTTCCGAATCTTCCATACGATCGCTTTACCGATGATGATGCCGGCGATCGCAACGATGTCGATCTTTACGTTCATCGGTTCATGGAACAACTACATCATGCCGCTCGTCTTACTCTTCTCTCCAGAGAAGTATACGCTCCCGGTCTTGATGGGCTTCTTGAAAGGGTCACAAGTCGCAGAGAACTTAGGCTCGCTCTATCTCGGGATCGCGATTTCCGTCGTGCCGATCATGATCGCCTTCTTGTTCCTCTCGAAATATATCGTCAGCAGTATCTCGGCAGGTGCCGTTAAAGAATAAGTAGCTTAAAGGAGATTACACATATGAAATTTGCACCGAACTTCGTATTCGGAACGGCGACGTCGTCGTATCAGATCGAAGGCGCCCACGACGAAGGCGGACGTACACCTTCGATCTGGGATGCCTTCTGTGATGAGGACGGAAAAGTCTTCGAAAAACATAATGGGGATGTCGCTTGTGACCATTACCATCGTTATGAAGAGGACATTCAGCACATCAAACGTCTTGGCGTCGACACGTACCGTTTCTCGATTGCCTGGCCACGGATCTTCCCGCAAAAAGGGGTCTACAATCCGGAAGGCATGGCGTTCTATAAGAAGCTCGCGACACGTCTACGGGCAGAAGGCATCAAGCCAGCCGTAACGTTGTACCACTGGGACTTACCACTCTGGGCACATGAAGAAGGCGGCTGGGTTAACCGTGCATCGGTCGACTGGTTCCTCGACTTCGCCCGCGCGTGTTTTGCGGAACTCGATGGGATCGTCGATTCGTGGATCACACACAATGAACCGTGGTGTGCTGGGTTTCTCAGCTACCATCTCGGGCAACATGCACCGGGTCATACGGATATGAACGAAGCCGTTCGTGCCGTGCACCACTTGTTGTTATCACACGGAAAAGCAGTTGAATTGTTGAAGGGTGAGTTCAAATCAATCACACCGATTGGCATCACGTTGAACTTAGCGCCGAAATATGCGAAGACGGATTCCGTCAACGACCAGCTGGCGATGAACAACGCAGATGGATACGCGAATCGTTGGTTCCTCGACCCAGTCTTCAAAGGTCAGTATCCGGTCGACATGATGAACCTGTTCTCGAAATACGTTCACTCTTACGCATTCATCGAGGAAGGTGACATGGAGACGATCTCTGTCCCGTGTGATTTCTTCGGGATTAACTTCTACAGCCGTAACCTCGTCGAGTTCAGTGCTGCGAACGACTTCCTGCAGAAGGATGCGTACTCGGATTACGACAAGACAGGCATGGGCTGGGACATCGCCCCAAGCGAATTCAAGGACTTGATTCGTCGCTTGCGCGCCGAGTATACGGATTTACCAATTTACATCACAGAAAACGGTGCTGCCTTCGACGATGAATTGGTCGATGGTCGCGTCGCCGACCAGAACCGGATCGATTACGTCGAACAACATCTCCAAGCAGTATCTGACTTAAACGAAGAAGGCATGAACATCCAAGGCTACTATCTCTGGTCACTGCTCGATAACTTCGAGTGGAGCTTCGGTTACGATAAGCGCTTCGGGATTCTCTACGTCGATTTCGAGACGCAGGAACGGATTTGGAAAGACAGCGCCCACTGGTATGCGGGTGTCATCGAGCAACATAAGGCAACGATTCCGCAAGAAGCGTGACAAAGGAGGCAAGGTCGAGCATTCGTCCTTGCCTCTTTTTGACTAAAAGGAGGAAACAGACATGAAGACATGGGTAGCACTAGCAGTCGGGACCGGTTTATTGCTGAGCGGTCAAGCGGTCGACGCGAAGGCAGACAAAAAAGAGACGAAGTGGAAGCTCGTCTGGTCAGATGAGTTTCAGGCAAAACAACTCGACCGAACGAAATGGACGTATGATACGGGGAACTGGATCAAGGATGCGAACGGACAACCGGTCTCACCGGGCTGGGGGAACAACGAAAAACAATACTATACGACGAAGCAGGACAACTCGTTTATTCGCAACGGGAAACTCGTCATCAAGGCGAAGCAGGAAAAGACGGCGGATGATCTCGGTACATACGATTACACGTCAGCGAAGCTGAAGACGAAAGGTTTGTTCAGTAAGACGTACGGTCGTTATGAAATCAAAGCGAAGCTACCGACCGGAAAAGGGCTTTGGCCTGCGTTCTGGATGTTACCGGAGCAAGACAAGTACGGTGCCTGGGCAGCGTCTGGTGAGATTGACGTCATGGAAGCTTGGGGCAGTCAACCGGACAAAGTTGCCGGAACGATTCACTACGGGGAAAACTGGCCGAACAATAAATATACAGGGAAAGACTATCACTTCCCAGACGGACAACGGATCGATCAATGGCATACGTACGCGGTCGAGTGGGAGCCAGGCGAACTCCGTTGGTATGTCGACGGCAACCTCTATCAAACACAAAACGATTGGTATAGCAAAGGCTTGAACGCAGCAACGAACTATAGTTATCCGGCACCGTTCGACCAAAACTTCTATCTCGTCATGAACCTCGCGGTCGGCGGTTGGTTCGATGGAGAAGTCGATGCAACGACGAAGTTCCCAGCCGAGATGGAAGTCGACTACGTCCGGGTCTATGATTTAAAAAACCGAGCGTATCGCGAACCGGTCGAACCGACCTACGAAAACGTGACGTTACCAGACGGAGCCAAGCAACCAATCGAGGGCAACCTCGTCTATGATGCAGCCTTTGAAAAACCGGTCACGATGATCACCGGAAATCAGTCGTTTGATCCACTGTACTGGAACTACGTCACGCTCCCAGACTTCGGTGGCAAAGGAAGCCTTGCGATCATCGAAAAAGAGGGGCAACGGATGGCAGACGTCACGATTGATCAGCCGGGGTCACAAACGTATTCCCACCAGTTGATTCAAAACGTATCCCTTGCGCAAGGTGGACGTTACCAAGTTAGCTTTGACGCGAGCAGCACAGCAGACCGGAAGATGATGGTCAAAGTCGGCGGTGGAGCAGAGCGTGGCTACACGAAATATTCGAATGAACAGTCGATTGCTCTGACACCGAGCGTCAAACGACATACGTTCACATTCGATATGGCGGCAGAGACGGATCTCGCAGCGCGTCTTGAGTTCAACCTCGGACTTGAAAAAGCCAATATTCAGATCGGGAACGTTCGTGTCGAGCAGATTCCACGCGGCGTCATCGATGAAGATGCAACGAAACCGGCACTACCGGACGGGAACCTCGTCTATAACGGGACGTTCGATCAAGGGGCGATGGATCGGTTGACGTATTGGCACTTTGACGGTAGCAAGCGGACGACAGGATCTGTTGATCCCGAGTCACGTGATTTCCGTTATGAAGGGCATGGTCAAAAAACGACGGCGCGCTTAACACAAAAGGAACTTCAACTGGAAGCTGGGCATGCGTATCAGCTTCGATTCACGGCAGGTGCGAAAAAAGCGAAGTCACTTCAGGTCAAGATCACTGGGGCACAAGAGCAATTGAAACAGACGACTGTACCGTTGACGAAACAAGCAACGACTGTCGACATTCCGTTCACAGCTACACAAACGGCAGACGACAATCAGCTTGTGTTTGACTTCAGTGGACAAGCCGGGAAAATCTCGCTCGATGATGTGGAGTTGATTGATGTCACACCGGTGCCAGTTGATCCGTCACCACTTAAAAATGGATCGTTTGCGAACGGATTAACATCGTGGTCGTCGTACGTCCACTATGATGCACAAGCTGTTATCGCAGCGGTCAATGAAGCAGCAAAAGTCCAAGTCACGGCAGAAGGACAAGAACCATGGAGTGTTTTGCTTGAGCAAGGAAACTTGTCGCTCGCGAAAGGCAAAACATATGAGTTGAGCTTCACGGCATCGTCGACCGTACCGCGTCCGATCGAAGTGACGATCGAAAATGCTTCGTATACGCGTTACTTCAGCCAAGTCGAACCAATCACGACAACACCGAAAACGTATAGCTATACCTTTACAATGGGACAAGCCGATACAGGTGCGTTGAAGTTCTTGATGGGACGCGCGGAAGGTTCGCCGTTCGCCGCCCATGACGTGACGATTGATGATGTGAATCTTAAAGTGAAGGAATGACCGAGACAAGGGTTTGAGTCAAAAAAGAATGACTCATCGTGCACGCCCTTTCCTCAGGCGAGGCACAAGCCCGTTTTCCTGCTTCATCCAAGCAGGAAAGCGGGTCTTGTTTGTCTCTGACAGCGCATAATGCGCTTTTTCCTGTAGGAGTGGCGTGTAACGTGTCATTTTTTTACGAGATAAGGGTGGCAGATCATCATTCTGTCACCCTTATCTTTTGTATAGACTGACTGATGAGTTAGCCCTTGTTGTAGTGTCATCAGCTTAAACAAAAAAGCCGAACTATTTTTCGTGATGAAAAAGGAATAAAACCCATCATATGGAATATACAACGTAGAAGTGACATCTATTCGTTTTCAGAGGAGGAAACGTCATGCGTCAAAGGTACATACCGTATCGGCTCATCTTCATCGTAGGTTTACTTGGCATGATCGGCATCAATGGATGGTCCGCCATGCTCCATCCGGACGGCACGATTAACGGCTGGCAAAGCATCGCCTCCGTCGTCTGGCTCGTTAGTCTAGTCGGGTCGCTATTCTATATGAAGGATGACAAGGCGCTTCGCCTCGTGGTCTGGTATATCCGGATTGGTCTCGTTGCGGCGTTATTCATTTATGGTGTTTCGTTACTCGAAGGCGCATTTTCTGAAACGATTTGGTTTGATGCATTGGCGAGTGTTCAGTTCGTGTTCTATTTTCTCTTCGTTGTCCCATTGTTTGGATTAAATGCCTGGACGGATGTATTGTTTGGTGAGTTTTCGTTATACATGAGTGTCCTGTACGGTATCGCCTTGATTACGCTCTACGTAAAGGTCTGGAATGATACATCGCGGCATTTGCATTATTAAGTAGAAAAGGTGAATGGTATGTTGAGTCCCGTGAATGAGCGCGAAGAACGGACGGGGAAACGCGAACGCCGAAAACAACGGAAAATCGATGTGGGATGCGTCACGATTGTCGGCATTCCATTACTTTTCATCGTTTCGTTTCTGTTGAGCATCCTTATCTTAATGAAGTCTGCTCCATGAAAAGGTGACCTGGTGTCACCTTTTTTTGTTGTGTCGTCAACTTTTTTCTCGACTCGCCCGTCTTAATGATGTATACACAGAACGATATCGAAAAAAGGAGCCGCGGCCTATGACCTCTCGTCAAATGAGAAAACGGGAAAAAGCATTCGTCCGTTTTTTAAAGCAATACAAACCGAATCTCTACTGGTTAGCCTACAGTTATATGAAAAATGAACAGGATAGCCTGGATGTCATTCAGGACAGCATCCAAAAAGCGTTACAGTCGCTCGATCGACTCGAGGATGAGGAACGGATGAAAGCCTGGTTCTATCAGATTTTGACACGAACAGCGATTGATGCGATCCGGAAGCGTCAGCATAGTATCAGTTACGACACGGATCGACTGATCGAACTTGTCGCGACAAAAGAAGATACATACCCGGATTCCGATTTACGACAAGCGCTCGAGGAGCTACCGGTCATGTACCGGGAAGTCGTCATCTTACACTATTTCGAGGACTTGATCTTAAAAGACGTCGCGACGATTTTAGAGCTGAATTTAAGTACGACCAAGTCCCGGCTGTATAAAGGGTTGACCTTACTGAAAATGAAATTGAATGGAGATGATTTAGATGTCGAACAAACTTGATGATCTGAAACAGGCATACCAACAACCACCGGTTCCAAAAGAACTCGATGAAATGATTGCCCGAGTCGAGCACCGGACGCGTCCTTCGCGGACGAAGCGATCCGTGTTGATTACAGCTGCCGCCATCACGTTATTTGTCGGCGGATTAAATAGCAGTACATCATTTGCGGACGCGATGGCGAAGGTGCCGGTCTTTGGTCAACTGACTGAGATCGTGACGATCGACTGGAAAGAGACGAAGACACAACAGTCGGCTGATATCAAAGCCCCTCAAGTGACGTTACCGGACAAAGCACTCGAGCAACAACTAAACGAAAAGTATATTGCGGAAGGACAAGCACTCTACGAAAAGTTCAAACAGGAGACGAACGGACAGGAAGGGGTATTTGCCGTCGATAGCCGCTATGACGTTAAGACGGATACGGACGACTTGTTGTCGATTGGGCGAACCGTCACCGAAACACGGGCAAGTGCATCGGAAAGCGCCCAGTACGATACAATCGACAAAAAACAACAGCTGGTCCTGACGTTACCATCCTTGTTCAAGGATGACGGATATATCACGACGATCAGTGAGTATCTAAAAGAAGAGATGCGTCGCCAAATGAAAGCCGATGAAGGGAAGGTCTACTTCGTCGAAGGAACACCGGATGTACCAGAGGACGAACAGTTCAAGCACATTTCAGCGAAGCAAAACTTCTATATTACGGCAGATCACAAATTAGTTTTGTCGTTTGATGAGTACAGCATCGCTCCAGGATATATGGGCATCGTTGAGTTTAAGATCCCGACGTCGATCTTAAAAGATGACCTCGTCAGTTCGACCTATATTCGTTGATTGTCAGATTTTAAAAAACATTGACGTAAAAATGAAAAAAGGAAACAATTTCTAAAAATGACCTCTTATAATCAAAAGACGAATCGTTGTTTTTTGAAAAAAGGAGGAGTCCCTATGAAAAAATGGAGTCGGCTCGTACTAGCGGGTGTCGTCAGTCTCGCCTTGATCCATGTTCCAGCAGCTAGTGAAGCGGCGACGAAAGCAAAAGCCTTTAAGAACTGTACGGAAATGCAGAAGACGTACAAAGGCGGCGTCGCGAAAAAAGCGGGTCTAAAAAATCGGACAGGGTATGACAAGAACGGAAAACCGATCTACAAAGCAACAAAGTACAAAGCATACGTGAGCCTTGCGACGTATAACTTAAACACGAAGAGCGACCGGGATAAAGACGGTATCGCGTGTGAACGTTAAAAAAATAACCTGACGCTGCGGCGTCAGGTTATTTTTGCTTAGTTGAAGTTTTGCTTTAAGAAGGCTGTAACTTCTTCTGGTGTTTTAGCATTTGCACTGTGCAAGTGCGCCAGTTTTTCATTGTTTTTGAAGACGAGCAAGCTTGGGATTCCCATAACATCATGGTTCGATGCGATTTCAGGGAACTCATCCTTGTCGATCGTGTGGATTGGTAAGTGGTCGAATTGTGACTCGACGTCCGGCATGAAGTAATCCATCCGTTTGCAGTCGGGGCACCAGTCTGCTTCGAACTTGATGATGACCGGTGCATCACTTGAAATCAATTCCTTGAATGTTTCTTCACTCTTAATGAATTCTGCCATTGTGAGAACTCCTCCTCTTGGTGTTGTACCTTTAGTCTACCGATTCCCTTCAGAACTTGCACGAATTATGTTCGTCGAAGAGTCTGACAAGTCAAAAAAGTTGGTTGCTCTTTAAGATAATGCTACCGATTTTCTTTAAAAGAGCCACATGAACCAATCAAATTTGGTTTGGTATAGGGAAACATTATTGCGTATTTGTTAATTACCTAGTTTGAAACAAAATGATTTCTCTAGACCCACTCGATTTCCGACTGGTACGATGAGGTTTGCTAATCGCAGAGAAAGTGGGGGCGACGAGAATGGAACAACAAAAATACGATAATCTAAAACGTGGCGAACGTGGTGCGATGATTAGTATCGCAGCCTATATCTTGTTATCATCTTTAAAATTAATCATTGGGTATACAGCAGATTCTGCCGCACTCCGGGCGGACGGTTTGAACAACGCGACTGACATCATCGCGTCGATCGCTGTCTTGATCGGCTTACGGATTTCACAACGTCCGGCAGATGACGATCACAAGTACGGACACTGGAAAAGTGAGACGATTGCCTCGCTCGTAGCTTCCTTCATCATGATGGCAGTCGGTCTTCAAGTCTTGATCGATACAATCTCGACGTTGTTCGAAGGCAAGCAGGAATCACCTGATGTTCTTGCAGCATACGTCGGAATCGGTTCAGCTCTCGTGATGTACTTCGTCTACCGCTACAATAAGAAGTTATCCGAGGAGATTGAAAGCAAAGCCGTCATGGCAGCAGCGAAAGATAATCTATCCGATGCGTGGGTCAGTGTCGGGACGACGATCGGAATCGTCGGATCACAGTTCGGCATGCCATGGCTCGATGTCGTGACCGCGATCATCGTCGGCTTCTTGATCTGTAAGACGGCATGGGACATCTTTACGGAAGCCTCACACGAACTGACGGATGGCTTCGATGAGAAGAAGCTGAAGATGTACGAAGATGTCATTTTCGATCTCGAAGGTGTCAAAGGGATCAAGTCAATTAAAGGACGCAACTATGGAAACAATGAAGTCGTCGATGTCGTCATCCTCGTCAACTCAACTTTGAACATCCACCAAGCACACGATATTGCGACACGTGTTGAAGATACACTGACGGAAGAATACGGTGTCTATGATATCCATGTACACGTCGAACCCGAATGAATTCAAAAACGTCTTTTCTACGTTGACTGTAGAAAAGACGTTTTTTTATGGTTCTAATGCGATCGTCAGAGCCAGTGCCCCGTACTGTTGCTCGGCTTCCGGTGAATAGATTGCATAGGTTGACGTCACGAGTTCGTCGAGCGACCAACCAACACAGTCGATAGCTTCATTTGGGATGTGTTCATAAAGCGCTCGGAAATCAGGAAAGACTTGTCGTTTTGTCACGCGGACAAGTAGCGTCTCACTTGTTTCCGTATGGGTGAACTGAATCTGATCACCGACTTGTACCTGTTGTCGTTTTGAATCATTCAATCGAATCTCGACGGTCTTTCGTCCTTGTTCAATCGAACGAAACGGTTCTTCAAATAAGCCCATTTCATGTCTCATCTATGCTCACTCCTTGTGTTCCTTGAGCATAGCAAAAACTATGTGATTTTTCACATTGCCTTTTCGTTGACAAATAAAAATAATCGGCGTAATTTAATTCATATAAGTAATTGTTCCTTTTGGAACGATTTGAAATGGAACAAGGAGGCGAAACAAGATGGATCAAACGGAAACGACCCGTTCGACTGCGATGATGCAGTCGTTTTGGAACGTGCAACGGCACCTCGTCCGGGCAGCACACCAGACGGCACAGGAAAACGGACTCAGTTTACCGCAATTTCATAGCTTGATGACGATTGCACCGCGTGGACCGATCTCACAAAAAGAGCTCGCCGCACATACGCACTTACCGAAAAGTACGCTCAGTCAGTCGATTGAAGGTCTCGTCCAATCGGGCTGGGTCATTCGGGAGACGAATCCCGACAATCGACGGGAAGTCGTCTTAAAGCTTAGTGATCAAGGTCAGCAATTCGTCACTGACATCAAGGAACAAGAGAAGGGGATGCAACGTCAACTGGAGCAAGTGCTTGCGACGATTGACCCGGACGTATTCGAACAGATGCTTGAAACACACGCAGTGATTGCTGAGGGAATCGGTCAGATTTTACGTCCAGATCTGAAAGGAGGATGTTCGGATGATTAAGTTACTCAAACGGTTGACGGTCTATAAATGGGCGGTCTTTGCTGTGCTCGTCTTGGTTTTTGCACAATCGATGTCCGATTTGTATTTACCGACACTGATGGCGGATATCATCGATAAAGGCGTCGTTACCGGCGATACCGCGTATATCTGGAAAATTGGTGCCGTCATGCTGGGGATTACCGGTATCGGAGCGTTAGCTGCAGTTGCCGCCAGTTATTATTCATCGAAGGCGTCGATGGGGCTCGGACGGGATATCCGTCGCCAAGTCTTTAACCATGTCGAACGGTTCTCCCTGCAAGAGTTCGACCAGGTCGGAACGGCGTCACTGATTACGCGGACGACGAACGACATCACACAAGTCCAACAAGTCGTCATCATGATGTTGCGGATGGTCGTCAGTGCACCGATCATGTTCATCGGTGGATTGATCATGGCCGTCTCAAAAGATGCCAAACTATCGCTCGTCATCGTCGCGGCGATGCCGGTCCTTGTTATTTCGATCCTGTTGATTCTGTGGAAAGGCGTTCCGTTGTTTGGGAAGGTTCAAAAACGACTCGACCGTCTGAACCTCGTCTTGCGGGAGAACTTGACCGGGATTCGTGTCATCCGTGCCTTTAACCGAGAACGCGATGAACAAGTACGATTGACGAAAGCGAACGCGGATTTGACAGAAGTCTCGATCAAGGTCAATAAGATCATGGCGTTCTTAATGCCTGTCATGATGCTCGTCATGAACTTGACGGTCGTCGGTGTCATTTGGTTCGGGGGCATCCGGATCGATAATGGTGGCATGCAAATCGGGGATTTGATGGCATTCATCCAGTACGTCATGCAAATCATGTTCGCGCTCGTCATGGCGTCGGTCATGTTCGTCATGATTCCGCGAGCAGCTGTCTCGGCGAAACGGATCAATGAAGTTCTCGAGATGACACCAACGATGACAGATGAGGGGACACAAACCGCTGACCGTGAAAAAGGAACGCTCGTCTTTGATCGTGTCACGTTCCGTTACCCAGGTGCTGAGACACCTGTCTTATCCGACATCAGCTTTGCGGCACGACCAGGTGAAGTGACGGCTGTGATCGGCGGAACCGGTTCCGGTAAATCAACTCTCGTCAATTTGATTCCTCGTTTTTATGACGTGACGGAAGGGAGCATCCGGGTCAACGGTGTCGATAGCCAGGATGTACGGCAAGAGGAACTGCGGTCGAAAATCGGCTTCGTTCCTCAAAAGGCGCTACTGTTCACGGGTACGATCGCTGAAAACATTCGTTTCGGGAAAGAGGACGCGACAGACGAAGAAGTCGCGCATGCGGCGCAAATCGCACAAGCGACCGATTTCATCGAACGGATGCCGGACGGTTACGAAGCACGGATCGAACAAGGTGGATCGAACGTCTCCGGTGGGCAAAAACAACGGTTGTCGATTGCGCGAGCACTCGTTCGTCGACCAGATTTATATGTCTTTGATGACAGTTTTTCAGCGCTCGACTTTAAAACTGATGCGGCACTTCGGAAAGCCTTACGGGAAGAAACACGCGAGGCAACCGTCTTGATCGTCGCTCAGCGTGTCAGCACCGTCATCGATGCCGATCAAATCATCGTCCTGGATGAAGGGAAAGTCGCTGGAATCGGAACGCATGATGAATTGTTTGCTGACAATGCCGTCTATCAGGAAATCGTTAAGTCACAACTATCAGAGGAGGAAATCGCATGAGTGAGAAAAAACGACCTGCCGGCGGTCCTCCGCCTGGTGGTCCCGGTGGCGGAAATATGATGATGCTCGGAGAAAAACCAAAGGATTTCAAAGCAACGTTCCGTCGTCTGCTTCGGTATCTGCGTCCGCGTCGAACGGCGCTCGTTGGTGTTTTCCTCGCAGCCATCCTCAGTACGGTCTTCATGATTGCCGGTCCGAAAATCATGGGGACGGCAATCACGGAATTGTTTGAAGGGGCATATGCGAAGTTCCAAGGTGTACCGGGAGCGGCAATCGATTTCACGAAAATCGGACAGATCCTGCTCTGGCTCGCTGGACTGTATATCATCAGTAGTCTGTTTAATTACTTGCAACAGTATTTGATGTCAGGTATCGCTCAAAAAACAGTCTACGATTTACGCGAAGACGTCAATCATAAACTCGAACGCCTGCCGTTGAAATACTACGATGGTCGTCCGAACGGGGAGACACTCAGCCGCGTGACGAACGATATCGATACGATCGGCAGTACATTACAACAAAGTGTGACATCGTTCATTACCTCAATTGTGACAATCGTCGGAATTCTGATCATGATGTTGACGATTAGTCCGATTCTGACATTGATTTCACTTGTCTCATTACCGGTCTCGATTTTTGCGATCCGTCCGATTTTGAAACGGTCCCAAAAATACTTTGCCGATCAACAACGGACGCTTGGACAATTGAACGGACACGTCGAAGAGATGTATACCGGACACTCGGTCGTCAAGGCGTTCGGACATGAACGCAAAGCGGTCGAGCAGTTTGATGCCGTCAACGAAGAGTTGTATGAAGCAGGACGTAAAGCACAGTTCATCTCCGGGATCATCATGCCAATGATGATGTTCATCGGGAATATCAGTTACGTCTTGATCAGTATCGTCGGCGGGATTCTCGTCACGCAACGGGCGATCTCGATCGGGGATATTCAAGCGTTTATCACCTATACACGCCAGTTCACGCAACCGATCACACAGACGGCGAACATCGCGAACATTGTCCAATCGACGGTCGCAGCAGCGGAACGTGTCTTCGAATTACTGGACGAAGAAGAAGAAATCAAGGAAGTGACGACACACCGTCTTACGCAGGCTGAAGGGACGGTCGCGTTTGAACACGTTGATTTTGGTTACGGAACCGATCTCTTGATCGAGGACATGAACATCGATGTCTCACCGGGACAAACCGTCGCAATCGTTGGACCGACGGGTGCCGGTAAGACGACAATGATCAATCTATTGATGCGCTTTTATGAGTTGAACGGGGGGACGATTCGGATTGACGGCATCGATACCCGCGAGATGTCACGCGAAGACTTACGGACGACGTTCGGGATGGTCTTACAAGATACGTGGCTCTTCAACGGTACGATCCGGGATAATCTTGCTTACGGTAAGAGTGGAGCGACCGAGGAGGAAATCATCGCCGCAGCCAAAACGGCGCACGCTGATCACTTCATCCGGACGTTGCCGGACGGGTACGATACGGTCTTGAATGAGGAAGCCTCGAACATCTCGCAAGGTCAGAAACAGTTGTTGACGATCGCTCGGGCCGTTCTTGCCGATCCTCCGATCATGATTCTCGATGAAGCGACCTCTAGTGTGGATACACGGACGGAAGTCTTCATCCAGCAAGCGATGCGTCGCTTGATGGAAGGGCGGACGAGCTTTGTCATTGCCCATCGTCTCTCAACGATCAAGGATGCCGATTTGATTCTTGTCATGAATCAAGGAAGTGTCATCGAACAGGGAACACACGAAGAATTGCTCGAGGCAGATGGTTTTTATGCGGATCTGTACAACAGTCAATTCTCTGAAAAAGAAGTCGTTTGATATAAGGCAGTGTCGTCATTTAGACGATACTGCTTTTTTACGAAATGATTGTTGTAGCAGTGTATCCTCACATATAGTAAACATCCAGTTTTTTGTAGGAGAAACAAGAAACGCCACATTCTGGTACGGACAAGGGTTTAATAAATCCTTTAGCTGGGGAAATTAAAGAAGTGTCAGAAATATATAATTTTATTTAGGTGAAGGAGTGTGGCAGGATGAATAACATTTGGAACGGAACGTCGTTGAACTTGAACGGCATTCTCGGATCACTCGGCAACTTGCTTGGAGCGATCATCATTTTCTTGATTGGATGGCTCATTGCCAAGCTGATCGCGAACGGAGTTCAAAAAGCGTTAGAGAAGTCTGGGGTCGTCAACAAGTTGTCACCTCAAAAAGAGGGTACGCCACCAAAGAAGAAAAAGTGGACACCTGAAAAAATCATCGGGACCGTCGTCTTCTGGGTTCTCATGGTCTTCGTTCTTATCTTGGTCTTCAACATCCTTGATCTGAACATCATTGCTGGACCACTTGCGGATACGATGAGTACATTACTCGCGGCAATCCCGAACATCTTGAAAGCAGCTCTCATCCTTCTCTTGGCATACGTCATCGCGGTCGTTCTTCGCATGATCATCGTCAAAGCAGGAACGAAGCTGATGGCGAACGACAAAGTACGTTCGAACAAGATGCTTCAAGGTCAGACGGATCTTTCAGCTTATCCAAAAGTAGCAGGGGAGATCGTCTTCTACCTCGTCTTACTTCTGTTCCTACCGGGTGTACTCGGTGCCTTGAACATTGAGAGTGTCTCACAACCGTTCAGCCAATTGTTATCGTCATTCCTTGGATTCATTCCACGCTTGATTGCTGCGGCAGCCATCTTCTTCGTTGGTTTCCTCGTAGCGAAAATCGTCCGCGATATCGTGACGAATTTCCTTCATGCTGTTGGAACGGATAAATTTGCAGCTCGCTTCAACCTTGGATCAACGGATCAAAAAGATGCGAAATCACTTTCGTCGATTCTCGGAACAGTCGTCTTCATCTTGATTCTGATTCCAATCACGATTTCAGCACTTGATCAATTGAACATTAAAGGAATCACAGGACCAGCGATCAACATGTTGAACGATGTCCTCGGTATGATTCCAAACATCATCGTAGGTGTCGTTCTGATTCTTGTCGGTCTTTACGTCGGACGTTTCATCAAGAAATTCGTTACGGATCTCTTATCACGTCTTGGTTTCAACAACCTGACACGTCACTTAAAAATCGGTACGTGGGATGCAAACCAAGCTTCTACATCTCCAGCTTCAATCGTTGGTGCACTCGTTGAGATCGTCATCGTCGTTCTCTTCGTCGTCGAAGCTTTCAACTTGATTGGTCTTGACTTCATGGTCGACCTCGGTCGTGCCGTCCTTGCGTTCTTACCGAGCGTCTTGACAGCGATCATCATTCTCGCAATCGGGATCATCGTCAGCAACCTCGTCAAACGTACGATGGACAGCTTGTTCGGCAACTCTGAACTAAAAGTCCTCTCAAGCGTTGCGAAGTATGCGATTCTTGCACTTGCTGTCTTCATGGCACTTGATCAACTAGGTGTTGCTGATACGATCGTCAACTCAGCCTTCATCTTGATCCTTGGGGCACTTGCACTTGCATTCGGTCTTGCCTTTGGTCTTGGTGGACGTGATAATGCGTCGCGTTATCTCGATCGTTTGCAAAAGAAAGCAGAGAACACGGAAGTCGACACATCGAACCTTCCAAGTAAGTCAGCATCGACTTCATCATCACCGAGCTTAAAAGATGCAGCAAAAGGTGCAGCTTCACAAGCAGCTGATGATGTCACACCAGATCGTGCACCACGTTCAGCGCGTTCATCTTCAACGGATGAGACGACACATGGTACACCAAAAGGTGCATTGCCAGAAAACGATTTAGCACAACAAGATGATTACTCGATCGATCCAGATGATCATAAAGGTCCTAACCTCGATCATCCAAACGATCGCCCGTAATACGATCACACCCTTTCCTCTCATTTTGGAGGAAAGGGTGTTTTTGCGTTGACGCATCAAAGCGTTGTCGTCTTTTCACAAAAGTGGTTTGACCACTTTGTGAAAAAATACAGAAAAAAAGACTTATCGAACCTGACATCGTTTGTTATGATTAGAAAGTCAATTACCTCAATGATTTGAATATTCAGAAAAAAGAGAAAAGTTCGGAGGATGAAACATGAGTTTGCTTCGCAAGAAAGATGTCAGTGTAATGATGGACATGAAACAACATTCCAAACTGGCACGTCATTTATCAGGGTTTGACCTTATTTTACTCGGAATCGGTGCCATCATCGGGACCGGAATTTTCGTTCTGACAGGAACGGGCGCTCTTTACGCAGGACCTGCTTTACCGATCTCATTCATTATTTCCGCTATCGTCTGTGCGCTCGCAGCCCTTTGTTATGCTGAATTTTCGTCGATGATTCCCGTCTCAGGTAGTGTATATACGTATACATACGCAACGATCGGGGAAGTCGTAGCTTGGATCATCGGCTGGTGTCTCATTTTAGAATACGGACTTGCTTCAAGTGCCGTTGCAACCGGCTGGTCAGGGTACTTCCAGTCACTGTTAGCAGGTTTTGGTCTCCATTTACCAACAGCTTTAACAGCTGCTCCAGGTGCTGTACCAGGAAGCGAGACGTTCTTTAACTTACCGGCGTTCTTGATTCTGATGGTCATTACGCTCTTGCTTTCGCTTGGGATTAAAGAGACAAAACGCGTCAACAACATCATGGTACTCGTCAAAGTTGCCGTCGTCGTCTTGTTTATCGTCGTCGGGATCTGGTATATCGAACCAGGCAACTACAAACCGTTTGCGCCGTTCGGTATGAGCGGTGTCCTGCAAGCATCAGCGATTGCCTTCTTCGCTTATCTTGGATTTGATGCCGTCACATCGGCAGCAGAAGAAGTCAAAAACCCGGGACGTAACTTACCGGTTGGGATTCTAGGATCGCTTGCGATCGTTACCGTTTTGTACGTCGTCGTCTCTGCCATCATGGTCGGAATCGTTCCATTCAAACAGTTTGAAGGTGTTGATAGCCCAGTATCCCTTGCCTTAAAAGTGGCAGGCCAAGACTGGGTCGCTGGATTCGTCGATTTAGGAGCCATCGTTGGTATGACGACGGTCATCCTCGTCATGACATTTGGTCTTGTCCGTCTCTTGTTCGCGATGAGCCGTGACGGATTATTACCGAAAGTCTTCTCAGACGTCAACGAAAAGTCGCACACACCAGTTAAAGCAACTTGGATTCTCGGAACGATTGCTGGTTTAATCGCTGGATTCGTGCCGCTTGGTACACTTGCTGAATTGATCAACATCGGAACACTGGCAGCCTTCTCACTCATCTCGATCGCAGTCATCGTCCTACGCCGGACGCGTCCTGATTTGAAGCGTGCTTTCAAGGTTCCGTTCGTCCCAGTCTTACCGATCTTGTCGGTCCTTGCTTGTATCATGCTTATGTTCAACTTACAACCATTCACGTGGATTGCCTTCTTTATCTGGACAGCCATTGGATTACTGTTGTACTTCGGATATGGACGCAAGCGTTCGAAACTCCATCAATGAATCGACTAAACACCCTTGGTGACAAGGGTGTTTTTGTATGCAGGAAATGAGGCGAACGAAAGCGAAACAGCTCAGTGGAAAAGGAGGTTTTTCGATGATTCACATTCAACGTTCACCTGACGTAAAAACAGCATACAAAGCGATGCAGGATGGATTCCAAGATTATTTGATTCCACTGCACTTATCGGAAGCAGAATTCCAAGAGCGCATCATCGAACGAGACGGGAACCAATTGGAGCATTCATTCGTTGCCTATCATGGAGAAATACCAGTCGGTCTCTGGCTGAACGGTTGGAAGGAGATTGAGGGTCAACGCATCATGCGGTGTGGAGGACTGGGGATTTCACCACAGTATCGTCGTCTTGGGATCGCAAAAGCCTTGTATCAAGCACAACTGAGCCATGCTAAAGAAATCGGAATGGATGGTCTGATGCTTGAAGTCATTCAAGGGAACGACCCAGCGATTCGCTTGTATGAATCGCTTCACTACACGATTGTTGGAGAAATCGGTTATTTTCATTTAACAGATGAACGTCAAGAGGTCGCTCTGCCGACGATCGAAGAAGTGGAGTTTTTAAAACAATACCATGGACAAGGAGAATACATCTGGCAGCAAGATCCTCATGTCATGCAGCAATTACAAACGGATTATTACCAATTAGAAGCAAGTGTAGTGGCAGTAGCCGGATCATCTCTCTTGTCAGTCGTCGGTCCAGCAGAACAAAAAGCACGACATGCGACAGAAGTCGTCCGTCGTTTACCGGGAACGACCTACCATTATCAATCAACAGATGTGCAGGTTTGGGAGGCGTTACGTTCTGAAGGGTGGACTCAGCGGGATTTGAAACAATACATCATGCGTCAGTCGCTATAAACAAAAACCGCTGCTATTCATTTAGCGGCGGTTTTTGTAGTCTTCAATCATTCGAGCGTGAGAACCGACTAAGTGATCAGGTAAGTCATCAAGCGGTACGAACTGGAGCTTGATACTCTCATCACTTTGTTTTAACATTCCAATCGGATGTTCACCGATATAGGCGAGGGTGACGCTTTGAAAGACGTCTCCGTTCGCTAACGTCGTCACGTATTGCGAACCGGAGTAGACATCGAGTAACGTTAATCGTTTTACCTCTAAGCCAGTCTCTTCTTTAAGCTCTCGACGCGCGGTCTCTTCCGGTGATTCCGCCCATTCCATCAATCCTCCTGGTAAACCAAAGCGGGCTTGTGCTTCGTTCCGTTGTTCGAGCAAAATGTGTTCATTTTGTACGACGAGGACGACAGAACCGACGAGAATGACTGGGTCATGACCGATTTTTTGACGTAACTGTTCGACATAATTCATTTCAATGCTCCTTGGTGAAACGGACAGCCGGTCACAGGTGCCGTCTGTGTTGATTTTGGAAAGAAGTTCGGTCGTTTGATTTCCGGGTCGTAATCCTTATGGAACATATGCGTCGTTGCCCCACTCATCGGTGGCACGAGCCAGGACCATTCCCCGGTGACATCACGACCACACGCGGCTTCATTTTTTTCAAAACGAGCGAACTGTTTGGCAGCCGTATGGTGATCGACGATCGTAACACCGGCACGTTCGAACGATTCGAGTACGGCAACGTTCAGTTCGACGAGCGCTCGGTCTTTCCAAAGCGAACGTTCACGCGAGGTATTCAGACCGAGTTGTGTCGCGACGAGCGGTAACAGATCGTAACGATCCGTATCAGCGAGGTTACGGGCACCGATTTCTGTTCCCATGTACCATCCGTTGAACGGAGCACACGGATAGACGATGCCACCGATCTCAAGCTGCATGTCGGCAATCATCGGCACGGCATACCAGCGGACTTCGCGACCACCGAACAGATCATAGTCAGGATGTGTGATGCTGACTTCGAGCACGAGCTCATCTGGAATCGGATGCAGGCTGACTTGTCCATCGAGTTCAATCAAGAGGGGCAGGATATCAAAGGGTGTACGCGCTCCGGTCCAACCAAGTGCTTCACATTGTCGCGTCAGTTGGATCGAAGCCGGATCACCGATGATTCCTGTTGCGGTCTCATAACCAGCGTAGCGGATCAGTTGGTGATTATGCAGCCGGACACGTGTCGGATGGAAAATCGTGATCGTTGAGCGAATTCGTCCCTCGTTCGTCGCGAACCGGATATGCTCAAATAACGCGTCGCGGACCGCTTCAACGGTCAACGCATCCCGCGCGTCAAAGACATGGAGTTGTTCCCAAAAGAGACGTCCGACACATCGGTTACTGTTCCGCCAAGCGAGCTTGGCACCGAACGCTAGCTCGGAAGCCGTCTGTTCGTACGTTCCTGTTGTTTCAATCGAACGGATGACTTCTTGCTGACGTCCGGCCATTTCGGGGTATTGCTCTATATAAGAAGTAAAGAAGCGTTCTGCTTCGGTTTGAATGAGTGAGTACACGAATCGAAATCCTTTCTAAAAAACAAGCACGATACAATCTCTGTTCCTAGTGTACCCCGCGCAGAACCGAAGCGCCAAACTTGAATGATGTATAAGGTTGTTATAAGTTCAAAAGACTTCCAAAAGTTTAAAGGAGGTATGAAATGGGGGATAGTGTAGAGAATTAGTTGAAAGTGAGGAAATTTGTATGTCTTTAATCAAACCTGTATTTGCCCGTTTTTTTGGTGAAGCCTTTTTTGATAAATCGGCTCAGCTCGCCTATTATCTGATGTTGTCCTTATTCCCGTTCTTATTATTCGTAGTTGGGATCGTCTCGTTCTTACCGTTTACGTCCGATAACGTGCTGGATTTAATTCGACCGTTTGCTCCGGCAGAAACGTACGATTTGATTCAGCGGAACGTCGTTGGAATCTTTGATCAAGGAGGATTCAAACTTGCCTCGATCAGTTTTCTCGCCGCCTTTTGGCTTGCTTCGATGTCGGTCCAGTCACTTGTCCGTTCGCTAAACGATGCGCTCGAAGTGACACGAAAAGCGCCATTCTGGCGCGGACTGTTGCAAGACTTCGCTTTTACGATCGGGATGATGATCATCTTACCGATTTCATTGATTGTTCCGATTTCAGAAAAGTTAACACGGCGTTTCATCAACCACTTTGCAATCGTCGCTGATTTCGTGACGAACTATTCGTGGATCTGGTTCTTATTCCGCTGGGGACTCGGGACGTTGTTCTTACTTGTCTTTTTCATCTTATTGTATCGGATTTTACCGAGTGTCCGACTAACGGTTCGTCAAGTACTCCCTGGAGCCATTTTTGCGACGATCGCTTGGCAAGTCGTTTCGGAATTCTTCTCTTACTATGCTGAGTTCGGGAGTTACGATCGTCTTTACGGTCAGCTTGCCGGAATCATCGTCTTGATGACGTGGTTCTATTTGTCCGCTGTCGTCCTGATGTTAGGGGGATTGATGAATGCGGAACGCATGCGTCAGAAAAAAGAGGCAAAAATCATGAAACCACAAAAAATCAAAGAAGAAAGCGTGCGTTAATCATTGAGCACGCACAAAAGCAGCTGACGATGTGTCAGCTGCTTTTTCATTTAGGCCGTTTTAAGAATCCGGTAACCGAAGACGCTCAACAGGCTGAGTGTGAATAAAGCGAGTAAGACGAGTGACAGATAAGGAAGACCGAATACTTTGACGATGACGCTTAAGGCGACGACACCATAAAAGATTCCTAACGTCTTTTGAACGAACGGTTCATTGAAGCGATGCAAGAGTGAAGCACCGAGTGGTGAGCCGATGAACGCACCGACGATTAAAGCAATCCCGAGTGATAACGGAGCACTGGTTCCGGAAGCAACATAACTCGTCACGCCTCCAAGAACAATCAATGTCGCAGAGGCGATGCTCGTTCCGATTGCTTGTTTGAGCGGAAAGCGAACCCAGGCGAGCAAGAGCGGCGTCAACAAGAATCCACCGCTGACACCCATCAATGAAGAGAGAATTCCGGCAGCAAGTCCGATGACAGCGAGCTTCACGACGGAAGCATGATGGACCGGAAAAGACGGACGTTCCTTTGAACGGGGACGAAGGAATTGAATCGAAAAACCAATCAGTAAGACAATGTAGAGACTTGATAAGACGACATCAGCACCAGCATGACGCTCGAGCCAAAAGACGACTGGTGTGATCAACGCAGAACCGATGATGCCAGACAGACCAATGATCCCGGCATCACGAAAACGGAATGTTTTTAATCGAAGATGCGAGAGCGTGCCGGTCACAGTCGATCCGAGTGTCAGCAACAGACTGAGGACAATCGCGGTGCTGGCTTCATAGCCGAGAATCAATAAAAGTGGGGTCAGGATGATGCCGCCACCGATTCCGAAAAAGCCGGAGAGTATGCCGATGATTGCTCCTAATAACATAAATGAGATATACATCATGAAACAGTCCTTCTTTCTAATACGTGATACCTTGAGTATGAAAGAGGAATACAAGATTATAAAAATGAATTAATTGTATATAAATGATTATGAAATGTAATGAGGAGGGGTATTGTTGAAATTAACTGAACTGAGAACGTTCGTCACACTCGTTGAAACACGTCATTTTACGAAAACAGCGGAACAGTTATTTCTATCGCAACCGACGGTCAGTGTTCACGTCAAACGACTAGAAGAAGAGATCGGACATTCATTGTTAATACGTGATTCATTCGCAATAGGGGTCGAGGTATCGGAAATGGGCTGGATTGTCTATCGCCACGCAAAAGAAATTCTTTTCCAGCTCGAACAGATGCAGTCCCAGCTGGATGAATCGGAAGGTGTCTTCCGCGGAACCTTACGGATCGGAGCAACGCATACGATTCACGAAATGTTGCTCGATAATATGATTCATCTGTTTTCAAGCGTTCATCCTAAGGTATCACTAGATATCCAGTTAATGAACCATGATCAAGTGGCAGCAGCTTTACGGCATCGTGAGATTGATCTCGGGATGATCGAAGGAGAACTGACACTTGATGGAATCAAACAAATCGTCTTTGCGAAAGATCAACTGTATATCATTGGTGCGTCCCACCTTTCGTTAAAAGATGCAACGTGGATCGTTCGTGAAGAAGGATCTGCATCCCGCTATGCGCTCGATCGTTGGCTAGATGCTTCGTCGATCGTTCCCGCACGAACGATTACAGTCGATGCCAACTATTTAGTGCGTCAACTTGTTTTTAATGGGAGTGGCATTGCAGCCTTGTCGGAACGACTCGTCACGTCTTTCCCGTCCGAGTCCTTTACGCTTCATGCGAAAGGGATTTCTAAACGAACGTTTCGCTACCTGTTACCAGAGAAGATACCGACTCGCCTTGCAGAACATTGGATCACTTTTTTACAGGCGAATTGGAAAGGTTAAATGTAAAAAGATTTCCGGACGTTCTACAATGGCGATAAAATCGGAAATCTTTTTCGTTGACTTATACCCCTCTAGGTATTATTGTATGAAATGTACCAACGAGGTATGACGCATGTCACATTTAAAAAAGGAGATGGACTTCATATGGAAAACGGTTATGAAGATCGCATCATTCATCGGATGAATCGGATTGAAGGACAAATCCACGGAATCGTTCGAATGATGAAAGAAGAGGCGTCTTGTAAGGATGTCGTCACACAACTGAGTGCGACACGTAGTGCAATCGATCGCGTCATCGGTCTCGTCGTCAGTGAGAACTTGATCGACTGTGTTCGTCAGGATGATGCGACGGAAAATCATGAACAAGCCGTTGCAGAGGCTGTTCAACTCTTAATGAAAAGCAGATAAAATTTTTTACGAATTAATATACCCCTTAGGGTAAAAACTTGGAGGAATTACGTTCATGTCAGATACGAAAAAAACAACCATCGTTTTATTTAGTGGAGAGTACGACAAAGTCATGGCAGCTTATATCATTGCTAACGGTGCAGCCGCATACGATCACGAAGTCACGATTTTTCATACCTTCTGGGGTTTGAATGCGATGCGTAAGGATGAACCGATCCAGCCGGATAAAACATTCCTTGAGAAGATGTTCGGTAAGTTCATGCCACGCGGTGCTGATAAGATGCCACTCTCGAAAATGAACTTCGGTGGTGCAGGTCAAAAAATGATTAAAAATGTCATGAAGAAGCACAATGCGATGCCACTTCCAGACTTAATCGAATTAGCGAAAGAACAGGACGTCAAACTCGTCGCCTGTACGATGACGATGGATTTACTCGGTTTGAAACAGGAAGAATTACACGACGGGATTGAGTATGCAGGTGTTGCCGCCTACCTCGCCGATGCGGAGAACGGAAACGTCAATCTATTCATCTAATGATCTGAAGGAGGAATGACGCATGGATGTACTATCGATTATCTTGTTGCTCGTCGTCGGCTATCTCGCTTATAAGATGTTCGCCCCAACAAAAGGCGTCAAGCAAGTGTCGACCACGGAACTGAAGCCGTTATTAAACGACCGCAAACGATTTTATCTCGATGTTCGGACACCGGCAGAATTCAAAGGCAATCACATCAAAGGATTTAAGAACATTCCGTTACAAACGCTAAACAGTCAACTGAATCAAATCCCGAAAGACAAAGAAGTGCTCGTCATCTGTCAAAGCGGGATGCGAAGCAAACAAGCCGTCAAAGTACTAAAAAGAGCCGGTTATACGAATGTCACGGAAGTCCGTGGCGGAATGAATGCCTGGCGCTAAATCGAATCAAGAGGAGGAATTGAACATGAAACGCATGACAGCAACAGAAGTACAGGAAAAAATCGAACGTGGTGAACAACTGAACGTCATTGATGTCCGGGAAGTCGATGAAGTCAAAGAAGGAATGATTCCGGGAGCGATCCATATTCCACTCGGATTGATTGAATTCAAGATGAACGAACTCGACAAGAAAAAAGAGTATGTCATGGTATGCCGTTCTGGTGCGCGCAGTGGTCGCGCAACGACATATCTCGAAGGACAAGGATATGACGTGACGAACATGGATGGCGGCATGATGTCGTACGAAGGCGAAACGAAATAATACCCCACACCGTAAAGGAGCGAATTGTATGACTATGATTAAATCAGATATCGTATTGGACGCCAAAGGTCTCGCTTGTCCGATGCCGATCGTTCGGACGAAAAAAACGATCAAGACGTTAGAACCAGGACAAGTCATCGAAGTCCAGGCGACGGATAAAGGATCAACTGCAGATCTCCGTGCCTGGGCAAACAGCACCGGCAATCATTATTTAGGCACGATTGAAGAAGGCGAAGTGCTCCGTCATTACGTTCGGAAATCAACAGGTGATGTCACGGAACCAGCAGCATTCGCTCAAACCGTCGACAACGCAACAGTCGAAGCAGCACGCCAAGACGACTCGATCACGGTGCTTGATGTTCGTGAACAAGCAGAATATGCCTTCGCCCATGTACCGGGAGCCATCAATATTCCGTTAGGCGAACTGGAGACACGCCATGCAGAACTGGATTCAAATCAGACGATTTATGTCATCTGCCGGACAGGTAGCCGAAGTGACATGGCATGCCGACAGCTCAGTGACAAGGGGTATACGGTCCACAATGTCGTACCGGGTATGCAGGAATGGGCGTCTGAAACGACGACACTCGTTTCAGCGAAATAATACAACAGCGTAAAGTAGAGGAGGAACGAGTAGATATGGCACAAGCAATGACAGCCGCACAAGTTACAAAAAAAATCATTGGACGTGAGTCTCTGTTCATCTTAGATGTCCGGAATGAGGATGCGTTTCAAGATTGGAAAATCGAAGGAGAGAACTTCAAGTACCTCAACATTCCGTATTTTGAATTGTTGGATGGTGTCGAGGAGATTCTCGATCAGCTTCCGACGGATCAGGATGTTCTCGTCGTTTGCGCAAAAGAAGGTTCATCGATTTTCGTCGCCGATATGCTAGAAGAAGCAGGACGAGACGTATCGTATCTGTCAGGCGGTATGAAAGCATGGAGTGAACATCTAGAACCGATTTCACTCGGAACGCTGAACGAAACAGGAACTGATCAAGGCGAAGTCGTTCAGTTCGTTCGAATCGGTAAAGGTTGTCTCTCGTATATGGTCATCTCAGAAGGAGAGGCCGTACTCATCGACGCGACACGAATGACAGATGTGTATTTGGATTATGCCGCATCACGCAACGTCACGATTAAGCATGTGTTTGATACACATCTTCATGCGGATCATATTTCTGGAGGACGCGACATCGCCGAAAAAACAGGCGCGACATACTGGTTGCCGCCAAAAGATGCGACGGATGTCACATTCGATTATGCACCACTTGAAGACGGTAGTACGGTTCAAGTAGGGGATACAGCGATTGAAGTACGCGCTCTTTATTCCCCAGGACATACGATTGGATCGACTTCATTCATCGTCGATCAGCGTTATTTATTGACGGGTGATATCTTGTTCATCGACTCGATTGGTCGTCCGGATTTAGCCGGTCTCGCGGAAGACTGGGTTGGTGACTTACGCGATTCGCTCTACAACACGTATCGTGATCTTTCACCAGAACTCATCGTCTTACCGGCACATTTCATGATCATTGAAGAATTGAACACGGATGGTAGTGTAGCGGAAAAATTAAGCATCTTGCTTGCGAACAATCATGGTCTCAACATCGACGATGAAGCAACATTCCGGAAAATGGTCACAGAGAACCTGCCGCCACAACCGAACGCGTATCAAGATATCCGTGAAACAAACATGGGAAAACAGACACCCGATCTTGAAACACAACGGGAAATGGAAGTCGGACCGAACCGCTGTGCGGTACGCTAAGCCGATGCATAACGAACATCAAATCATTCAGGAGGAATACAACATGAAATCAGAACTCGTACTCGACGCAAAAGGACTTGCTTGTCCGATGCCAATCGTAAAAACAAAAAAAGCCATCGCTGGACTCGAATCAGGTCAAATCCTTGAAGTCCATGCAACGGATAAAGGGGCAAAAAACGATCTTCAGGCGTGGGCGACATCAGGTGGTCATGAACTCGTCAAACATGAAGAAGAAGCAAGCGTCCTCAAATTCTGGATTCAAAAAGGTTAATTTCGAAAAGAGAGCTGATTTACGGCTCTCTTTTTTAAGGAGTGATAAACGATGGAATTCGGTTTTATCGTGACGATTTTCTTAATCGGATTTGTCGGATCCTACATTTCAGGAATGTTAGGAATTGGCGGTTCAATCATTAAATATCCGATGTTATTGTATATCCCGCCGCTACTCGGCTTTGCAGCATTTTCTGCCCATGAGGTTGCTGGAATCAGTGCGATTCAAGTCTTTTTTGCGACGATTGGTGGCGTCTGGGCTTACCGAAAAGGCGGTTATTTGAATAAATCATTGATCGTCTACATGGGGGGATCGATTTTAATCGGTAGCTTCATCGGTGCGTATGGTTCAAATATCCTGGCTGAAGACACAATCAACATCGTCTATGGTGTTCTTGCGTTAACGGCAGCGATCATGATGTTCGTTCCGAAAAAGGGAATCGACGACATTCCACTTGATCAGGTCCAGTTCAACAAAACTATTGCGGCGGTATCGGCATTCATCGTAGGTGTCGGAGCCGGAATCGTCGGTGCGGCAGGTGCCTTTTTACTCGTCCCGATTATGCTCGTCCTCTTGAAAATCCCGACACGGATGACGATTGCTTCGTCATTAGCGATCACGTTCATTTCGTCGATCGGCGCAACGGTTGGTAAAATCACGACCGGACAAGTCGACTGGGGTCCTGCGGCAATCATGGTCGTTGCTAGTTTAATTGCAGCACCACTTGGCGCAATCGCCGGGAAGAAGATGAACACGAAGATTCTCCAAGTCATTCTTGCTGTCCTGATTTTAGCGACAGCCGTGAAGATTTGGATCGACATCCTGTGAACGAAAGAACGCTCTACTTGTATGATGTTTCCTTTACGAAACAATGTACAGGTAGAGCGTTTTGTTATTGTGTAGCTTGATCGATTACGTGTCGTAACGTATGTTCGACTTCTTTGGCGACAGTTTGAAGTGCTGCCTCGTCTGCTAAGTCCATCAAGGCAGTTGGTTTTGGCATTCCGACTTTCGTTTGTCCTTTTTCGGTATAGACGACGATTTTACATGGAAGAAAGTAACCGGCCCGTAAGTCATGAGAAACGACGCGGTGCGCCTCTTTGGGTTGGCATACCTCTAAAATATGATAACTTTCATTAAAAGAGAGCTCTTTTTCTTCGAATTTGTTTGCTAAATCAAACTCCCATAAGACACCGAACGATGCCTCTGAGAGAGCTTGCTTCAGTTGAGACATGACGTGATCCAAATCGTGATGTGACGTTACAGTGTAATCAAACATAAATACCCCTCCTGGTGTTTTTTGATATATAGTCTATTCCCTGATTGAACTTCTTTAATCCGGAAGGTCCAATGTGCTCTGTTTGAGCACATGCTACGACAAGACGGCATGAGCGCGGTACAGTTAAATAAAAGAACATCCAATAGACGTCATGCGACGTAAGCTAAATAAAGGAGGCGAAGGGAGATGAAGAAACGAATGTGGACGATTGTATCAGTCATCGGTCTCATCGTCATCATGGTCGGGGGATACTTCGTGTTCCAGCAACAGCAGGCAAAATCAAGTGGAAGTAAGGAATTGAGCTATCAACCGGAAGAAACGGCGATTTTAGCTGGCGGATGCTTCTGGTGTATGGAGCCACCGTTCGAAAGGTTAAAAGGCGTCAAATCCGTCATTTCTGGTTATACGGGCGGCGATGTTGAAAATCCGACGTATAATCAAGTGTCAGCGGAGACGACAGGTCATCGGGAAGCTGTATTGATCACATTTGATCCGAACGTCATCTCGTACAAGCAATTGTTGGATGTCTACTGGCGCCAGATTGATCCGACGGATGCAGATGGTCAATTCGTCGACCGTGGTGAGTCTTATACGACGGCGATTTTCTATACGAATGAGAAACAAAAAGAAATCGCAGCGCAATCGAAACAAGATTTAGAGAAACAACAAGTCTTCGATGATAACATCGTCACACCGTTGATTGCGGCAGGTCCTTTTTATGAAGCGGAAGCGTATCATCAAGACTACTATTTGAAGAGTGAGAAGAAATATAAATTTTACCGAGCAGCTTCTGGACGCGACGACTTCATCAACCGTTACTGGAACGATCAACCAAAGCTTGATCTTCCAACCTATCCAAAATTATCAGACGCAGAAATCAAAAAGAAATTAACCGACATCCAGTACAAGGTGACACAAGAAGATGGGACGGAGCCGGCGTTTGATAATCCGTATCACGATTTGAAAGCAGACGGTATCTATGTCGATCTGATTTCTGGCGAACCATTGTTTTCATCAAACGATAAATATGATTCGAAGACAGGATGGCCGAGTTTCACGAAACCACTTGAGCCGGGTAATATCATTGAGAAAAGTGATTTTTCAATCGGCATGAAACGGATGGAAGTCCGGAGTCGACATGGAAATGCCCATCTTGGACATGTCTTCTCGGATGGTCCAGAGCCAACGGGGCTTCGGTATTGTATGAACTCAGCCGCTTTACGTTTTATTCCGAAAGAGGACTTGAAACAAGAAGGATACGGTGAATATGTAGCAGATTTTAAATAATCATTAAAAGGCATCCGATGCTCATATGCATAGGATGCCTTTCCTTTCAAAATTGTAAGATACATCCATAAAATAAATATCCATTTTATCCATATCCTGTTTATAATCAAGATAAAGTACATCCATCTTGAAGGAGGAACATGTGTGAAGAAACTGATGATTTGGGTCATGCTGAGCTGTCTGATTTTGACGCTTGGAGTAGGACCTACGACAGCAAAGGCGGAAACAGCCCTTGCTAAAGCAACGCTCTTGAAAGTAGGACAAGAAACGACGCTTGAAACAGGAACGGAAGAAAAAAATACATATTGGTACCGCGTCAACCATGAAGCGGGTGTAGAGAAGAACGCGTCTCACTTCGAACTATCGATCGATACGGATCAACCTGTTCAAGTAACAGCGTATCCGAGTGAAGCGATGGCTGCGGAAGACGATACGTTTGATCGTTACCGGACAGAAGCGGAGCCAGATGAAAAAAATCTGACGAAATTAGCTGTTCCATATGCATGGGATGGACCGTATTATGTCAAAGTCGAATATTACCCGAACATCGAAGAAGGTAAGACGACAAAAGCCGCTCATGTCAAATTGACGTATAACAATGTCAAACTACCTGTCGAGTATGAGCCGATCAATGACATCAGCTGTATGGCAGAAGAAGCACTCAAGCAAACAAAAGAAGAAAAACCGATGCTTGCACTCATGCACTCGATCCAAAAGCAAGTGTTGAGCCAATCGGATGCAGGACGTGCTTTGACATCGCTTTACTACAAAGCGTCTCCTTACGTCGTCAAAACGCTTTTATTCAATAAAGAAAAGCGTCAACAAGCATATGAAGATTTAAAAACATTGAAGCCGGCAATGGAGGCACTCGTACGTGGAACATCGTACACGCTTACGAAAGCCGATCAACAAGCTGTCGATCGTCTCTACAAATTATCACGTGACGCATCTCCTGCTGTGATTGCGGAAGAGATTGATGGATACGCCAACAAAATGGATGTCTCTACATTAAGTGGTAGTTCGTTAAGCGAGACATTCAAGTCAATGGGTATGAACATTCAATCAAAAGAAGCGACACGTTACATCGTTAAATTAAAACCAGGTAAGATGAACCGTTCGATGAAGATTGCAGGTGTTCAAGCAAATGGTGTGGAACGTTTATCCCTTGGTAATGCGGGAGACTTCGTCATCGTAACGGAAGATCCAACGGTCAAAGGACAATCAGCGGCAGCATTAAAACAATCACTCAACCGTTCTTCAGCGGTCGAGTACGTTGAAAAAGTTCAGACGTACCGGGCGACGAATGATATCAACTTCGATTATCAATGGGCCGTAAATAAAAAGACCGTTTTTGAACAATTCGATAACGTTGGAATCGGTTTTGAAGCGTTCCAACAACGTTTCGGTTCGAAGAAGTTAGCGCCTGTGAAGATTGCAGTCATCGATACAGGTGTTGATTATCGTTTGAAGGACTTACAAGGAAAAGTTGATATCGCAAATGAAAAGAACTATGTTTCCGTCAACGGTGACGGAGATGCGCTTGATGACAACGGTCACGGAACACACGTGGCAGGCGTCATCGCAGCAACGATGAACAACGATTACGGGATCCAAGGGATTCATCAATCAGCACAAATCCTACCGGTTAAAGTCTTGAATGCAAACGGCGAAGGAGAAACAGACGCGATCGCACTCGGGATTAAATATGCAGTCGATCATGGCGCCAAAGTCATCAACATGAGTCTTGGTGGCGGTGAGAGCCGGACGATGGCTTATATGATGAAATATGCAGCAGATCATGGTGTTACGGTCGTTGCGGCTTCAGGAAACGACTATGACATGATGGTCGGTTACCCAGCGAACTCGGAATATGCGATTTCTGTTGGAGCGACGAACCCACTCGGAATGGTCGCTGATTATTCGAACTATGGTGTTGGACTTGATGTCGTAGCACCAGGATCGAAAGTCGCTAGTTTGATTCCAGACGGTAACACGGTATACATGGATGGAACAAGTATGGCTTCACCACACGTTGCAGCAGTAGCGGGAATCTTGAAGTCACTGAACCCGAAACTGACACCAACACAAATCGAACAGATCTTGCGTAAGAGTGCAGAGCCGCTTGCGTTTGAAAATCCAAACGACTGGTTCGACTTTGAAGAAGATGAAGACGGGGAAAAGATGGAACCTGAATTCCCAGCTTACGTCAGCCCAGTCTCTGGATACGGAAAAGTCAGTATTCCACGCGCGATTTCTCAGTTGAACTTGAGCGGGAATGTCAATGACGTCTACGATAACCAATTGTTTGTCTCTGGAACAGTCAAGACAGGAACGAAAGTTGAAGTGTGGGCAGCACTCGTAACGAAAGATAAGAATGGTAAAGAAACGACGACGAATAAAAAGCTAGCTACGACAACGGCTCAAGCAGGAAAATACAGCGTCAAGATTCCGCGGCAAAACCAAAAGACGGTCTTGACGGTTCGCTATGCGAATGGACTAGACGTCACGTCGGAACGGACAGAAGTCCTTCCTGGAAAAGCACCAAAAGCACCGAAGGTCAAACCGGTTCTTGCTGGTGCGACAAAAATGACAGGTACAGCTCTCGCTGGCGGTACGATTACTGTCAAAGATGCGAAACAAAAGAAAGTCGCCACAGCAAAAGTTGATGCAAAAGGTCATTTCAGTGCGAAATTACCAAAACAAGTCGGTGGTTCAAGCTTGATCGTCACAGTGACGGATATTGCCAAACGCACAAGTAAACCGACGATCGTAAAAGTCCTACCAGCACCAACAGCACCCAAAGTGAAATCAGTCTATGCCGGACAAACGAAAGTAACCGGGACAGCTGAAAAGAAATTGAGTGTTTATGTAAAAGATGCGAAGAAAAAAGTCATCGGAAAAGGAACAGTTTCTGCAAAAGGCAACTATTCTGTCAAAATTCCGAAGCAAAAAGCAAAAGCGAAGCTTTCCGTCTACGTTAAGAATACACGTGGTCAAGTGAGCCCTGTGACTTCTGTGACCGTGAAGAAAGCAAAAAAATAAGCGGATAAAAAGACCTTTTTTCGGGTACATTCCGAGAAAAGGTCTTTTTTTGTATATCCTAGCTGTTGCTTCGAAAGCGTTTCTATTATATTTAAAGAAACAAATGAAAAAGCATCATTCGATGAATGATGAGGAGGATACATTCATGGTGAATTGGATTCGGCGACGAATCGGTCGGCAGTTGCTGACTGTTTTTTATGCGGTACTGATCGTAGTATCGATTACTTCGTTCTTTGTCTATGACTACATGGAAGGACGAATCGAAACATCAAAACAGAATCTCGAGACGATCAGTGAACAAAATCGCCGGGCCAATGATTTGTGGGACAATTGGCAAACCGTCCAGTTTGGATTGCGAGGATTCGTCATTTTTGGTAACCAAGAACGGTTTGATGAGATTCAGGCGCTCCGAACAGATATCAAAAGTGAGACGGATTGGTTCATGCGAAACGCAAAAACAGATGAAGAAGAAGAATTCGCAGCGCAAATGACGAATTTATATGAGTTATACTATGATGCCTTGTTCCCGTTGACCCAGTCTTACGTCAATGAAAAAAAGGCGAATCGGATCAATGAGGACTTCTTACAGGGGGATAGTCTGTTTTCTTTGCCGATTGCCGAGCGTCTTGTTGATCAAGGGCGATTAAAGCCAACTGCCGATGGTTCGATTGATATTACGCCAGATATTGAAAAAGCATCTGCAGCACTTGAGGAATACCGGACGAATCTCAGCCAACAACAAGAAACGGCTGTCGGTGAACTTCGGAGTGAGGTCGCAAAATCACAATGGATTTGGATCTCCAGTATTGTTGTGCTCATCGCCTTCATCCTCTTATTCGTGCACCCGTTCCTTCGCCGGATGACACGACAATTACTACGCTTAATCGATGATAATCAGAAGCTCGCTCGGAAAGAACCGATTGAGATTGATAAAGCTGCCGAACAGCGACCAGACGAAATCGGATTGTTGCGCGCAGCCTTTAATCGGATGGTCGTCACGACAAATGCCCATACGGATGCGATGCAAGGCAAAAACGAAGAGTTGCAGGCGCAAAGTGAAGAGTTGCTCGCGCAACAAGAAGAACTGCAAGCGCAACAAGAAGAACTCGAAGAAGCGTATCAAACAACGAAAAAGAATGAGGAAAAGCTCCGATTGCGTAGCGAATTGACCGAGGCGCTTGCTGTTCGTGAAACCGTCGAATCGTACCCGGCAATCGTTCAAAAGATGATCGATATCACCTCTTCGGAGTACGGTGCCCTATTGCTCTATGAAGAAGGACAGTTCATGGGTGCGACGACGAATGGGATGACGATGGATTATTTAAAAGTTCTTTTGAAAGATGAGATGTCCGTCATCAATCGATCGGTTCGGGAGATGGAATTCGTCCAATCGGAAAAACGGGTGACGCGTCAAAAAGACCATCCATATTCATTTAGCACGTATGAAGTGACGATTCCTATCGAAGATCCAGAAACGCATGAATTGATTGCAGCCATCTATCTGGTTCGTTATAAATCTGCCTATAAAGGACAGCAGTTAACGGATATTCGCGAGTTCGCGCAACAGATGACGTTATCGCTCCTACGAACGCGTTCTTACGAAGGGATGCGTCAAGAAAAAGAAAAGACCGAGCAAGTGTTGGACTCGATCCGAGAAGCAATCATTTATCTTGAGGATGGAAATGGAGAATTATACGTCAACCGTCCGTTGTTTGAGTTGATTCCAGAACTACAATCGGAATTTACGGTAGATCGAACGTTACCGTCGAGTGAGTACGTCATCAATGTAATGCGTCAATTGGTGGATGACGTCGAAGCCTTTAATACGTATCTAGATTTGATTCGTTCCGGTGAGATTTCACCGGACAAGGTCCGATTTGATATTCGAAACAACACCGCTCATCTCGAAGTCTACGCGGAACGTATTGATGTTGTCGGAGGATGGAAGGGAATCATCCTCGTCTTACGGGATATTACCCGGGAAACAGAAGCCGATCGTCTCAAAACAGAACTCGTCTCGACCGTATCGCATGAGTTACGAACACCACTCTCATCTATTTATGGTTTTACAGAGTTGATGCTGAATCGAAAGATCGATGACTCAAAACAGCAGAAATATCTAGCGACGATCCATAACGAGACGGAACGGTTATCGAACCTCGTCACGGACTTCTTAGACGTTCAGCGAATGCAGTCAGGTGGACAGTTGTACCAAATGGCACATCTCGATTTGTTTACCCTAACTGAACAAGTGATGTCCTTGTATGACGCTTCAAGTGAACAGCACGATCTCCATTTGCAGTTGCTCAGCCCGGATCGTCCATTCATTTTAGGAGATGAAGACCGGATTAAACAATTAATGAGTAACTTGATCAACAATGCGATCAAGTATTCTCCAGATGGTGGGCGCATAGATGTCTGGATTGATACGAAAGACGATCAAGCCATCATTGAAGTGAAGGATGAAGGAATTGGGATTCCGCATCATGCCTTTGCTCACTTGTTTGATAAATTCTATCGTGTCGATAACTCGGATACACGTCGAATCGGTGGAACGGGACTCGGTTTATCGATTTGTAAGGAAATCGTCAAAGAACACGAAGGCATCATCCATGTCGAATCTGAAGTCGGCAAAGGTAGTCGATTCATCATCGTGTTACCGCTCAGTCTAAGTGAATCCATTGAGTCGACAGAAAAGAATCGACGTTCTAGTTAAAGACAATATGATACGTTACGGTTAAACCGTGTTCAGACCGTTTAGGTGTGGACACGGTTTTTGCCTGTGTTAAAAATGAGTAATCTTGTCAAAAATATTTTTAATAAAATAAAAAAAGAGTGAATAAACAGCAATCGTGAACCGATATACTTATAGGACAAACGAACTATGGTTAAAAAAGGAAAGGGGGGGATTCGTTATGTATCAGAAATGGTTGGGAGTCGTCATCGGTTGGTTGTTGTTTCATATTGGTTGGGTGACGCTCGTTGGAACGGATACATTTATCGGACAAGTCGTCAACAGTCTGTTCACGATCGGTGGTGTGATGATCTCCCTCTATTTGATTTGGCAGGCACAACGACGTCAGACAAGACGCCCTTTTACCTATCGTTTATTTCTTCTTTTATTGTTCGCTAACGCCATGCTTGGATTAGGCGAATGTGGACAGCTTCTATATTTTCTACAAGGACGAACGCGAACGGAACTGTTTGACTGGATCGACTTAATCTTCAGTCTTCAAATCTTGATTTATCTAATCGCTTTTGGCTATTTTCTTCGCAATCGACGACGCGAGGTCAACTTGCGTGTTTTTTTATTCGATGAGTTCATCATCTTAGTCGTTGCTGGATCTCTTTCGTGGCACTACTTAGTAACGCCTTATTTAGAAGCAAATGCCTTGCTGACGATCGAAACAATTTTATGGCTCCGTTATCCGATTGGCGATTTATTATTACTCGGTGGGATGATTGTCTTATTCTTTGGTTTGATGAAGCGTGGCAATGGCGGATCGTTGTTATTAATTTTACTCGCTTTTCATTTTCAGTTACTTGCCGACCTCCTATACGTCGTGCTAGAACGATTTGATTATCCGATTCCTTCGAGTTGGCTCGATCCGTTATGGTTAGCAACTGTCATGATCGTCGGATTAGCAGCTTATCGTTTTGATGCTGAGGAATCATTCGTCAGCTTTGATATCGCGCGGAGATGGATCGATGTCTTGCGTTTGATCACACCTTACTTATTCTTGTTGATTCTATTCGTGACAATGGCACGGCAAACAATCAGTTGGAATGGTTTGACGATTGGGTTGATGATTGCGATACCGTTGTTGATTTCCCGTCAAATTCGGATCGTTGTTGACAATCAACGGTTGCGCGAAAATCTTGAGGCGAAGGTGGAAGAGCGAACGGAAGCATTGGCATCTGCCATGGAGGAGATGCGGCACATGGCATACCACGATGCCTTAACAGGGTTACCGAATCGGTATCTGTTTGCGCGACTGTTCCAAGATGCCTTGTACCGGGCGGAAGCGAGTGAAGGACAAGTCGGATTATTCTTTATCGATATCGATCACTTCAAAGAGATTAACGATACGTACGGTCATCGCGTCGGAGATCAACTCATCGTCGATGTCACGACACGCTTACAAAAGAAACTGCCGCCCAATACAGTCATTTCAAGACAAGGCGGAGATGAGTTCGTCGTCTTATTGTTTGACGTTGAACAAGAAGCAGAAGTGGTGCAGTGTGGAGAACATCTCGTTTCCTTGTTCCAACAGCCGTTTCACCATGGCATCATTCCACTTCCCGTAACGGCAAGCATTGGTGGAGCGATCTATCCTGCGCATGCAGCCTCTCGATCAGACTTGATCGAGCAAGCAGACCTAGCGATGTATGAGGCAAAACGTCGCGGGAAGAATCAATTTTGTATGCATGATTCGACGGTAACAAAGATATAAATGAAGTCATGTCATTAAAACACGTTCGTATGACTGATCCAAGTGGATCAGTCATACGAACGTGTTTTTTTGATGCCTATCATTTCTTTTGCGTGCGTGCTAAGAACGTTTCAATGACTTCTGGATTCGTCACAGCTTGATTACATGCATCGCTGTCGATACACATATGATGACCAATCGTCTGATGCTGTTCAGCTGAACGACGTGTCGTTGCGGTTACGAGCGTGATGTCACTATACGTATGGCAAATCGCACAGATCCCTTTTTGGATCGATGGCAGATAGGTTCCCTCGACGCCGATCCATTGACCGTCCAAAGGATAGACGAAGTATTTTTTTCGATTTCCGGTATCGTTCCAGCTTAAAAACGTCGTGTGAACCCATTCAAAGGAGTGAAGTGGCGGAACATGTAACTTTTTCGTTTTTTTGAAGAGCTGACGGATGCGTGATTCAGAAATGCTCGGAAACGGTTGGACGAATGGTTCGACGTGTGCTAAATACGCGAGGAGATCTTGTTCGGATTCAGCGTCACGAATGTTCGTCAACAGCGCTTCCTGTTCTGGTGTAAGTACGGGCAATAGATCGAATATTTTTTCAGCAGCACTATACCGGACAGCATCACGAACATCGGGATCATGAACGGCAGCGAATTGATGTTGTAACAGGTCGACTTGATTCCGAATGAAGTTGTATTGATAGGGCAATAAAAATGCGTCCATTCGCGTTCCTCCTTTTCTTTTCATCGTACCGGAATTTGGCAACAGAACAAAGCGACATTTTTGTTTTTCTGCCTCTTGCAAGGGGAATTGAATAACAGAATGAACGAGGAGGTGAAGAGGGACGTGCAGTATTTAACATTTTTACGCCTCATGAATATAGGAGCATTCCTCTTTGCATTGCTAGCGCGCGTCGTTTGGTCAAATCCGGTCACCCTTCCTGCGTTGCCTCTTGTTCCAGCACCTTTTTTTGATGCGATTACAGGTGTCGTGTTCACGACGTTGTTAATTTGGTGTATTCGACCGGTCCGAGCTTTTCCAGCGGATCGAGAACTGATTGAAGACATCGGGGGATGGCTCGCGTTATCGCTCCTGACACTTGGCGTCAGTAGTATGACCGGACCACCTTGGGAACTCGTCTGGACTACGATTTCATTCATCAGTCTTTGTTTAGTCTATATGAAAATTCAGTATCATCCTCGGCGCTCGCCTTGGATGCGCTCCCCATTTTCAGTATTACTTGCCTGGATGAGCACGATGCTGTTAATTTTACCATTTCGGATCTTATCGGATTTTCAGTTCACTTCGCTATTTGGTCTTTCCGAACAGCAATGGAGTACGATTGCACTCATCGTAGCGATTATCGGAGGACTATTGTTTGTCGTCATTCATTCCGATTGGGTATTCGGTCTCGCGCTCGTCTGGTATTTGATTGGATTGTACTTTAACGATCGCCTCTTTCTTCTGCAACAAATCGTAACAGGGGTCGGAATCGTATGTGTTTTACTCTTGTGCTATTACGTCTTCTATAAACGGCAACGTCTTTTTCGACAGCAATCGCCGAAGTCTTCTTCATCCTAGTCATGTTTTAGATGAATTTGGGGTATATCTCATATAGTTGCTATAAAAGGGGGAGACGTGTGTCATGGGAAAAAAACAATGGATTGGTGTCTATCAAAATGAGACGGATTTGATTCGAAAAATTGAGGATCTACATTTTGCTGGTTATCTAGAAGAAGATTTGTATGTCGTGTTGCAAGACAAAACCGATATGGCGATGTTACGCGGGCAATCAGCAGCGCAACTCGTCTCTGGTAAACGGACACTATTTGAGCGATTTACAGGCAAACCGGCTTCGGCTGAGGAAATTCAAACCGCCTTCACGGAACTCGGATTACCAGAGTCGGATATTCGTCAACATGTCTTACGTGTCCAGCAAGGTGAGTATGTCCTGTTAGCAGACGAAGCAGGTGCAGCACGTCCTGCACCGGAACCAAAAAGTATTTTGGAGACAGAACCAGAAGGGATCGAGGCAGAACGAAAACTCGATCACGAAAACCGCGCCCTCGAAAATGAAAATGACCGGATGCTGTAAGAGAGTCGTGCAGAAAGGATGATTCTTGATGGAGAGCCAGTATCATACGATTTTAGTGGCAGTCGATGGATCAAAGACGGCAGATCTTGCCTTTGAAAAAGCAGTGAAATTCGCCAAACTCGATCATGCCAAACTCGTCATCGCCCACGTCATCGATATTCAGACATTTGCTAATGTACGTGCCAATAAGCGTTTCATTGATCAAAACGTCACGGAATATGCACAAGGACTGCTCGATCGTTACGAGAAGCGGGCACGAGAAGCAGGCGTCGAGACAGTTGAACTGGTCATCGAAAATGGCTCTCCAAAAACATTGATTCCGAAGGTCATCGCACCACGTGTCGGTGCTGGGTTGATCGTCTGCGGGGCGGTCGGGATGAATGCGATGGAACGCATCATGATCGGGAGTGTCTCTGAAAACATCTCCCGTTATGCAAAATGCGATATCTATATCGTCCGTCCGAAAACCTTGAAGTGATATAAAACAGCACACATCGGTTGATGTGTGCTGTTTTACGTCATGTTAAAAAATAATAGAAGATGCCTAATAAAATCAAAATAATCGGAAGAAAAATGAAATACATCCAAGACATGTTTTTGGCCGAAGTTTTGTGGTCATACTTTTCTTCTGCTGGTTGCTTGGCAATCCGTAACGTAAAGACAAGACCTACGAGACAGATGACTAACGCAATCCAAAACAAAGTCAACATAAGCATGCTCCTCTCTCCCTTTATCATACAGAAATTGGTCATGTTCTGCATCGGTAAGTTGTGACAGTTTAGAGTTGACAGGCTTCTAGTTGAGGGGCTAAACTAACTTCATAAGTTTAGGGGGTAAACTAAAAATGAAAGACAATTTACGTGAAGCAGTCCTCCTGTTTGAAGAAGTCATGATCCACGGAACAGAACGCGTGTTGAAGTCGGTCGAAGCACCCGTTTGGCAAATGTATTCACCGGAACAACTTCATGTGTTGAAGCTCGTCGGAAAATATGGACCGATTTCGTCTGGGCGTCTCGCGGCAGTGCAGGGTGTTCACAAAAGTGCCATCTCCAACCGGCTGAAAAAGTTGACGGAAAAAGGTCTCGTCATCGTCGAACGACGAGAAGACGACCACCGGACGAAGTATATCTCACTGACGGAATCAGGTCGGTTAGTGGCAACTGAAGCGGAGCAAGAAATCTATACGTATCTGGAGAATTTGATTGAAGGAAAGGTCGAGGAAGAAGAAATCATCCAGTTCATCGAAACCTTTAAGAAAATCAAAGAGATTTTGCAGTTAAACGACTAAAGACAGAATTAAAGGAAGAGGAGAATCGGATATGCGACAAATCGTCAAATGGCGTTGGGCAATTCTTGCGTTATTGCTCATCGTCACAGTAGGGTTACTATTTACGGCACCAAACTTGGCTAAACAAGCAGAAGAAGCAGGTGCGATTCAGCTCGCAAATGATGCCGATTCACAGCGAGCAGCTGATATTTTAGAAAAAGCGGGGGCAAGTGAAGAAACGATTTCTCTCGTCATTCCGCTCAAAGACAAAGTCAGCGATGCCGATCGAACATCAATCGGGCAAATCGTTCAGGATTTAGAAGCACTCGATCGTCCGGTCACGGATGTGCTCGATCCGTTTGAAAACAAAGAGACGGAAGGACAGCTCGTCTCAAAAGACAAAAAGACGGTCCTCGTACCAATCACAGTCGACGGTTCGCAAGAAGAGATCGTCAAACTGGCAAAACAAATCCGGACGGATCTTTTACCAAAGGATCAAACGATTTATCTAACGGGTGAAGCGTTAATCAACGATGACGTTAATACGAGCTCGCAAGAGGGACTGAAGCGGACGGAACTGATTACCGTCGGATTGATTTTCGGACTGCTTCTGCTCGTCTTCCGTTCAGTCGTCACACCGTTCGTCCCACTCGTTGCGGTTGGGTTTACGTACCTGATTAGCCAATCACTTGTCGCCTTTTTTGTCGACTGGTTCGGCTTCCCGGTATCGAACTATACGCAAATCTTCCTTGTTGCCATCCTGTTCGGGATTGGAACAGACTATTGTATTTTGCTCCTGAGCCGGTACAAGGAAGAGTTGACGGCAGGACACGACGTTGAGACAGCGATTGTCAACACGTATAAGACAGCAGGGCGTACGTTACTCATCAGTGGTCTCGCTGTTCTCGTCGGCTTCTCAGCGATTGGTTTTGCGGACTTCCCGATCTTTAAATCGTCGGTCGCCGTTGCAGTCGGGATTGCTGTGCTCTTGCTTGTCTTGTTCACACTCGTCCCATTCTTCATGGCAACACTAAAAGAAAAGCTATTCTGGCCATCGAAGAAGGCAGCGAGTCACCAAGATAGTAAACTGTGGTCACATTATGGTGGATTATCGATTCGTCGTCCGTTGCTTGCGATGATCATCGTTGCGATCATCACGGTCCCGACACTCTTTACGTATGATGATGACCTCTCGTTTAATACCGTCGACGAGATTGGTGCGAAGTATGAGACAGTCAAAGGACTCAATGCGATCTCGGATGGATTTGGGGCAGGTGAGTCACTCCCGGTCAACGTTATCCTCAAGAGTGACGATGATTTGATTACTGAAAAAACAGTTCCTTATGCAGAACAACTCAGTCGTGAACTGGTGAAGATTGACGGAGTCAAATCGGTTCGTTCGATTTCTCGTCCGACAGGCGAAGTCATCAATGATTTCTACGTAGATCGTCAATTAAAACAAGTTGCTGATGGCATGAAAGAAGCAACAGCAGGTCTTGGGGACGTTCAGTCTGGTCTGACGACCGTTGAAGATAATCTCAACGGTATCACAGGACAGCTACCGGCAGGAGATGCGGCTTCAGCAGGTGCGAGTCAGTTGCAACAAGCAGCAGACGGACTTGGGCAAATTAACCAACAGTTGACGCTCGTCGGTCAAGGTCTACAATCGACCCAAAACATCCCGCAAACCGTCGGAACGTTGAATGCTTTGTCTGGTCAATTGAGCCAAGTTCAAGTTGGCATCAGTCAAGCCGCAAGTGGTATCGCGTCTCAAGGTGCGCAAGCGGGTCAACTTGGAAGTGGGTTGACGCAACTCGCGGATGGTGTCGGTCAGGCAAACGCAGGATTAACGAAAATCGAAAGTGGTCTTGAAGACATTTCCGACCTTCTGACCGAGATGGGACAAGCGACATCGATTCGGGGGACAGGTGTGTTCGTTCCAAAAGATACGCTGTCGGATAAAGCCTTTAAACCAGCGATTGATCGTTACGCCATCGATCAACAGACGGGATTGAAGTTCGAAGTCATTCTCGAAGATGATCCGTATTCGCCGGAAGCGATTCAAACCGTCGCTGCCATCAAAGAGACGACAGCGAAGACAATCAAAGGGACACCGTTTGAAGACAGCAGTGTTGCATACGGTGGTATCTCAAGCGTCAACAGTGATTTAAACGATACGTCGAAAGCCGATTTCAAACGAACAGTGACGGTCATGCTGATCAGTCTCTTCGTGATTCTAGCAATCATGTTCCGTTCGTTGATCATGCCGTTGTTCATGATTGGTTCGTTATTGCTGACGTATTATACGTCGATGTCGATCGCAGAGCTTATCTTCGTCAATGGACTTGGATATGACGGTATCAGTTGGGCCGTTCCGTTCTTCGGATTCGTCATGTTGATTGCCCTAGGTATCGACTACTCGATTTTCCTCCTCGACCGTTTCCGGGAAGAGACGATCAAGGGACTCGATACGAAGGAAGCGATGTTCCTGTCGATGAAAAAGATGGGATCTGTCATCATCACGGCAGCGATCATCCTCGCAGGAACCTTCGGAGCGATGATGCCGTCTGGTGTCTTGAGTCTCGTTCAAATCGCGACGATCGTCATCACAGGTCTACTCTTGTATGGTTTGATCGTCTTACCGCTCTTGATTCCAGCGATCACAGTATCGTTTGGTAAAGGGGTCTGGTGGCCGTTTCGACCAAACGCTAAAAAATAAGAACTAACCAAACCGGGTTCGTCTTCTAGATGAACCCGGTTTTGTCATGACGTATACTAAGAGCAGATGATAAGGAGGTAGAGCATGCAACACTTCAAACAACTGACTTCACGGATTTGGTATCAGACACCGGTCAGCGAGACGGACCGCCCGATTCTCGCCGTCGTACGTGGGGAAAATCATCAATTGATGATCGATGCGGGAAACTCGTCAGCTCATGCAGCACTATTCTTAGAAGAAATGAAGACACACAATCTTGGATCACCTGACTTATTGGCATTGACCCACTGGCATTGGGATCATATTTTTGGCATGAAACATCTCGGTCTGCCGTCAATCGCGACTAAGCAAACGATCGAACGAATGAAGGAGATGCAACCATACGCTTGGACGGATGGAGCGTTACAAGAACGAATGGATCAAGGCATCGAGATTCCGTTTTGTGCGGACGCGATCAAGCTCGAGTTCGGTTCGACACGTGATATCGAAGTCGTTTTACCGACGATCGGCTTTGAAGGACAACTGGATCTTGATTTGGGCGGGGTACACTGTCAGTTGATTGAAGTCGAAAACGATCATTCCCCGGGAAGTCTACTCGTCTACATTCCGGAAGAACGTGTCGTGTTCTTAGGCGACGCGATGTATGCCGATATTTTTTCGCCGAAGTGGAATTATACGGTCGAGCGGACGACGCGTTTATTAGCAGCGCTCGATCGTTTAGATGCCGACTATTATATCTGGTCGCATGGAGAAGCGATGCCAAAGTCGGAATTTGAAAAAGAGGTTCAGGTATTGCGTCGAGCCATTCGCGTAACGGAAGCGACCGGAGGACGACTGAAGGATATGCGGACTTTGTATGCCGAAGAGACCGGACGACCGTTGACAGAAGATGAGACCGAAACATTGATTTATTTTGCAAATGGAATGAAATGACAGGTCATAACAAGGGATTGGATACGAGACGTCGAAAAAGAGAAGTACTACGAGCTTGTTAAAGGGAGCGGTACTACATGACGAAGCAAAGATTCGAACGAGATGAGACCGTCGATCGCGTCTTTTTTGGGAAAGCGGGCATCTTCTCATTTTTAATCATCGTCGGAGGCATTCTATATCTACTATATGATCTGTATCTACAATGACCGGGACGCATGCGTTCCGGTTTTTTGAATTGAGGGGAGTGCACGAAAACCAGATATTGGGTAATAACATGCATGAGGCTGTTCGAGAAGATGAGAGGAGATGTCGGATGAAACGAATTCAAATTGCGGATTTTGATCGACGCATGCCATCGATTGAACTGGTCGAAAAGGATGATCACTATGAAGCGATGCTTGTTCCGAGTTATGACCATACGTATCCTTCGACACAAATCCGGACGATCCGCTTAGCGGATATCTCCGTCAATCTGATTGTGACTCCGCAAGAAACACTGCTTGTTTCTGCGCTTTTTCATAAACCGGTTCAAGTGACGGATATTGTTTCCTGGATGCAGCTATATACGATTAGTTTTGCCCAGTCGGATCAGACTGGTTATTTCGTCGAACAAGCGGATGAAATTTTAGAAGTCGTCTTGTATCAAAAACATCCGATCGTCATCGCGACACGTGGTCAGGATCGATTGTATTACGATACGACGGGGGCGATCGAGGTCCGACGGGCGATGAATGAATCGGTCGGCGAGCGTCCATTGCTTTATTTGAATGGGGAAGCCTGGTACGGTGTGCCACGTCTGACGTTTAATCGCATGAAGGATGAGTTACACGTCAACGGCACATTTTTATATGCAGACTATATGGACGCACACCACGGGAAAATCGGTTTCTTTCGCGAGAATGATCCTTCTCTACCAATCGTTTTGCTGGTCGGTCAAGCCATCGTCGAAATTGAACTGACCGAAAATCCGGACGGTTCACGTGTCTTGATCTTGGAACAACCATATGACGAAGCATGAAAGTGCACAAAAACCGTTCAGCAGATGAACGGTTTTTGTGTGAGACCGTGAAATCCCTTACAAAATATGCGAAGATAGTAAAGAGACAGACCAAAGGGGTTGAGGGGGACATGGCGAAAGAAACACCGCGTAATTCTAAATGGATGCGTTCTTATAATCGAGCACTCGTCTTGCGGCTGATCCGGATGCATCAACCGATTTCGCGGGTCGAGTTAGCACAACGGACGAACTTGACGAAGCCGACGGTATCGAACATCGTCAGTGAATTGATTGCAGAACAACTCGTGACGGAGCGAGAGCTTGGGGTATCAAATGGGGGACGAAAACCAATCATGCTCGAACTCGTCGCAACAGAACAGTATGTCATTGGTATCGATGCAACAAGTCACCAATTCATCGGTGTCGTTGCGGATTTAAGTGGGAACACGATTCATGAGTCCGAAGCCGTGGGACGCTTTGAGACGAATGAAGAACTGATTGAAGCAATCGGTCGCTTATGCGAGAACTTGATTGCACAGACACAAGGACGAGGAACGATTCACGGAATCGGGATCTCCGTCCACGGGATGGTCAATCCGGAGACAGGTGTCATTCTTTTTGCTCCACGATTCCATCTGCATGATGTTGAGTTGAAGGTACAACTCGAAGCACGTTTTGACTATCCTGTCTTCATCGAAAATGATGTCCGGGCACTCGCTTCGTTTGAGTTATTGTTCGGTGAAGGCGTCGGGGTCGAACAATTCTTCTATCTCTATGCTGGGGAAGGGATCGGGGGTGCTTATGTGCTCGACGGACAGCTTGTCGACGGACAACATCATATTACGGGAGAGGTCGGACATATGCGCCTTGATCTCGATGGTCCGATTTGCTCGTGTGGGAACCGAGGATGTCTTGAAGCGTTGGCAGGCGAAAAAGCATTGTTACGGGATTATGCTGTCGTTGATCCACAAGTCTCGACGCTTGCTGATTTGCGCAAGCGATTGAACGAGGGAGACGAGCAGGCGGTTCGTGCGTATGAACGGGCGGGGGAATATATCGGAATCGGGGTCTTGAATACGATTCATCTTTTGAATCCACGCCGGATCTTACTTGGGGGACCGATGTTCGAGCTCGCACCTACGATCGTTGATCAAATCAAGGAACGGGTCGAGCACACGGCGTTGACCGCTGCTTCACGTGAAACCGATGTCAAGATGGTCCCGTGGGGTGAAAAACAGGGAGCGCTCAGTGCTGCGGCCCTTGCAACAAACAGTTTATTTCAAACGATTTAATAAGCCGATTCCATGTCTTGCGAACCAGCAGGAGATGGGATCGGCTTTGTTATTCAAAAATAATTTAATGAAACCGTTTACAATCTAAAAAGTGATGTGCTATAGTCGATGTAAAGTTAGATAATAAATTTAATTTACTAAGTTCATGGTCAACTAAGTGGAGGTGGATGCAGGTTAGCAGGGGCTAATCAAGCTGAAGCAGGAAAGGGAGGCATCGCGCAATGGAACCACACGATCCATGGGTTTCGTACCGTGAAGCTTTCGGGCGTTACGGAGCAATCCGCGGTTTTTATTTTCATCGGTCGACGCAACAGATGACAGAACAGGGTCCAGGCGATGTCCCGACAGACGAGCAGGATATCGTGCTCGTCCGACCACGACGTGACGGTGTGTTTCAATTCCGGATGTCATCGGTACAAGGGGTCCTGACGATCCGTTCATCCGAGCTACACATTCGAAAAAATGAGAGCGGATACATTGAATTACGCGCACTCATGCAACACATGCGCTCTGCCGGTTGTTTGACGCTCGGTGGGGAGTTATATCTCTTCGTCCGACCGGACGTCGATACGCTGGCTTACCGTCTTCGATTGATTGCCCGCGTATTGATTCAGCTACAGGGAATGCCGATTCAGACGAAAGTGATCGAAGAATGGTGCAAACAAGCACAAATTGAAGGGGAACACGCTAGACGATACGCTTGACTACTTACACATAAAAGGGGAGCTCTTACATGAAATTCAAAAAAACGAAACTCGTTGCTGCAGCATCTGTCCTGACATTATCCGCATTCCTTGCTGCTTGTGGTGGAGAAGATGAGCAACAAACGAAAACGAAAGACGGTAAGACGATCGTCACATGGTGGGGCTGGGCGCCACAACCTGAAGCGGGGAAAGCAGTCGTTGATGCGTTCAACGAATCGCAAGACAAATACGTCGTTCAATTCAAACGCTACAGTGAAGACTATGAAAAACAATTACAAGTCGCGATGTTGTCAGGTAAGGGTCCAGACATCATCGGTCTAAAAGAACCGATGATCCAACAGTACAAGGATCGTGTCGTACCGGTTGATTCGTACATGGATAAAGCAGCCGGCAAAGGCTGGAAAGATAAGTTCGTCGAGCTTGGAATTGAACAGACGACACTCGACGGTAAACAATACGCGGTCCCAATCGGTTTCACAGGTCAAGCGTACTTGATGTACAACAAGACGATGCTCGACAAATATGGCGTGACACCACCGAAGAACTACAAAGAAACAGTCAGCGCAGTCAAGAAGATCAAAGACTCAGGCGATAAAGTCATCCCACTCATGCTCGGAGCAAAAGATGCGTGGATCGATATCGACGTCTACAACGTCCTCAGTCACCAAGTGGCGCCAGGTTACATCCAAAAAGTTCTTTCGGGTGAAGCGAAGTGGACAGACGACGAGATGGTCAAAACAGCACAAATCTGGCAAGACCTCTTTAAGGATAAAGTCTTCCAAGAAGGTGCACTTGGTCTAGCGACGTACAATGACGGGATGAACCAGTTCTTCGATAAAAAAGCAGCGATGTGGGTCATCGGTTCATGGGAAGCGCACTCGATGACGACGAAAGAGAAAAAAGAAAAATGGAAAATCGATGATGAGCTCGGATTCGTTCCACTCCCGAACTTAGCAGGCGGAACAGAGCAACCCGTCATCGCATCGATCGACATGGCACTTGGTGTCAACAAAGAGTCAAAACAACAAGAAGGTGCAGCGGAGTTCATCGCCTTCATGAGCCAAGGAAAAGGACAAGAAGTCTACATGGGTGAGTTCGAGATGGCACCTGGAATCAAGGACGTCAAAGTCGATTCAGATGCTGCCTTCACATCGGAAGGTGAAAAAGAGTCGTACAAGATGTTGAACGACACATTAGCAAAAGCGGTTGCTAGCCGTGGTATCCGGGATACAAAATTAAACGATATCCTCGGTAAGGAACTTCAAAACATCGCGACAGGACAAGATCCGAAAGAAGCATTACAACGCGTTCAAGACGCAGCGGATCAATCAGCGAAATAAGACTCGACAGTGAAGTGGTACGCCTGCGTGCCACTTCCTGATTTTTGGACTTGAGGAAAGTGGGGAATCCATATGCAGACAGAGCGACAGGAATTGCCGATTAAACCAAAAGCAGAACCGCTCCAGCCGGTAGCGACACGTACGCCTGCGCCAAGGAAGAAAAAGAACATGAAGCGGAACATGGTCGGATGGGCTTTCGTTGCCCCGATCGTCTTGTTCGTCGTCAGCTTCATCTATTATGGGATCTTCTATAACGCCTATAACTCGTTCTTCTCGTGGGACGGAATCTCGTTTGACAAAGCGTTCGTCGGACTCGACAACTATGCTGAGATGTTCCAAGATCCAGACTTCTATCTCTCGCTGAAGAATACGTTCATCTTCACGATTTTAACAGTCACGATCCAAGCCGGTATCGGTCTTGTCTTGGCGTACTTCCTGCATACACCGGGACCAATGCGGACGGCGATGAAGTCGGTCTTCTTCTTCCCGGTCGTCTTGAGCCCTGTCGTACTCGGTGCGGCATTCTCACAAATCTATGATTTCCAGTTTGGTTACATCAATGAGTTCCTCCGTGCAATTGGTCTCGGTAGCCTCGAACAGAACTGGCTCGGTGACCCGGATATCGCGCTTTATTCCGTCATTGCAATCAACATCTTCCAGTGGACGGGTTCTTCAATGGTCATGTACTACATGGCGATGTTGACGATTGAGAAGGAAATCTTCGAAGCGGCAAAAATCGATGGAGCTGGATTCTTCCGGACACTGTGGAGCATCGTCTTCCCGAACTTGAAAGGAACGACGTTCACACTTTCGATCCTCGGTGTCATCGGTGGTCTGAAGACGTTTGACTTAGTCTGGATCACGACAGCCGGCGGACCGGGATCGTCGACGGAGTTCATTTCGACTTATCTATTCCGGAAATCGATGTTGCAACAGGAAGTCGGTTACTCAAGTGCTGTTGCCATCATCCTGTTGACGATTGCCTTACTCATCACGTACTTCCAATTGCGCGTACAAAAGAAAATGGATAACTAAGGAGGAACGACCCATGGATGTAGAATCTAAAAAAAGCCGCTGGATGATCAACCTTGTATTGTTGCTGGCATCAATCGTCTGGTTATTCCCGATTTTCGTCATGTTCAAAGAGAGTCTCCGAATCAATGGATTCGACAACTATATCGCGACACTGCAAAACCCGAACTTCCCAACGTTCGTCTTCAACAGTTTCTTCGTTGCCTTCTTCATGATCATCATCTCGATCACGATTCTGGCATTCGCGGCGTTTGCCTTCTCGAAACTTGAGTTTGCTGGAAAACGCCTGTTGTTCAACATGGTCTTAGCGGGTCTGATGTTACCCGTCGCTTCGATGATCGTTCCATTGTTCTTCACGCTCCGTTCGTTTGACGGATTGAACAACCACTGGGGACTGATCGGAGCGGAAGTCGCATTCTTCTTACCATTCGGTCTGATGCTCATCAAAGGGTACTTTGATGAACTACCAAACGAACTGATGGAAGCGGCGTATATCGATGGGGCGACGATTCTTGAAGTCTTCTTCAAAGTCATGCTACCACTCGCAAAACCAGCGCTCGCAACAGCTTTAATCTATGCGTTCCTTAACTCATGGAACGAATACTTGATGGTTCTTACGTTCATGACGGATCCTGCCTATCAGACAGTGACGATGGCACCAAGTTTCTTCAAGGATGCGCTCGGTGGTGACCCAGGAAAAATCTACGCGTCACTTGTTTTGATCAGTTTACCAACGATGATCTTCTATATCTTCTTCCAACGTTTCTTCCAAAAAGGAATGACGGCGGGTGCAGTAAAATAATTGTTTTTGCGTAAGGGGGAGCACAATGTATTTAGGAGTCGATTATTATCCAGAACAAACACCACGAGCACTATGGGAGGAAGACTTCCGACTGATGAAGGAACTTGGCGTCAACGTCGTTCGTCTCGCGGAATTCGCTTGGTCGATGATGGAGCCGGAAGAAGGCGTCTATGACTTCAGCTTTTGGGATGACGTCATCGAACGCTTGAGTGCGGAAGGATTCGATATCGTACTCGGGACACCAACTGCGACACCACCGGCTTGGTTATGTACGAAGTATCGAGAAATCTTACCGGTCGATGAGAACGGTGTGACGATCAGCTTTGGTGCTCGTCGCCATTATACGGTCCACAGCGAAACGTACCAGCGTCTATCCGTCAAGATCACGGAAGAGATGGCGAAACGATACGGTCAACATCCTCGGGTAATCGGGTGGCAAACGGATAATGAATACGGGCATGAGAAATCGGATCGTTCTTACGGTGATATCGACCGCGCTGCTTTTCAGCGTTGGCTAGCGAACCATTACGGAACGCTCGATGCCTTGAACGAAGCATGGGGAACCGTCTTCTGGAGTCAGACGTACACGGCGTGGGAGCAAATCCCGGTACCGCGTAAAGTCTATCAGGAACACAACCCATCCTTGCTCGTCGACTTCGATCGCTTCTGTGCCGACGGCTATACGTACTACAACAAATTACAAGTTGATGTCTTACGTCGCTACATTCCAGAGGACGTCTTCATCACGCACAATCTGGTCTACAGTGACATGGCGGTCAATCAGCAACAAATGGCGCAAGACCTCGATTACGTGGCGTTCGATAACTACCCGGTCTGGGGTGGACTACCGGAGCCGAACCGGTTCGAGAAGATGGCAAGTGATCACGATCTTTGCCGCTCTTCGAAGCAAGGAAAAGGGTTCTGGGTCATGGAACAGTTGAGTGGCGCGCAAGGCTGGAGTAAAATCGGTTACTTGCCACGACCAGGACATATTCGCCTCTGGACGTACCAAGCGGTCGCGCGGGGAGCAGAAGCGATCGTCTACTTCCGCTTCCGGGCTGCTCATTTCGGAACAGAGGAGTTCTGTCACGGCATCATCGATCATGACGGCAAACCGAAGCGGAAATTCGAAGAGGTCAAACAAATCATGACGGAACTGAATACGTATGGCGATGAGATCAACGCGAGCCGTTATGACGCGAAAGTCGGTGTCTATTTCGATCAAGAAAACGTCTGGGCGTGGACACACCAGCCACACAGTGATGCGTTTGATTTCCGGACGGAGTTCGTCCGCTTCTATGGTGGAGCGGTTCGTCAACAAGTCGCAACCGACATCGTCTTCCCAGATGACGACTTGTCGCATTATAAACTGATCATCGTTCCACTCTATTTCTTGACGAATCCAACGTTCGATGACGCCTTGATTGCGTACATGGAACAAGGCGGTCACGTCATCTTCACGTACCGGACAGGCGTCAAGGATGCACGGAACCATGTCGTGCCGACGACGTTACCAGGTAAGTTCGCGCCGTATGCGGGCATCGAGATCGACGAATACGAGTCACTCCAATCCGTTCAGCAACATCAGGTGACAGGCATCGGCGAGATGGCAGGACAATCCTCAACAGCCCGCCTCTGGTGTGATCTCATCACACCAACGACAGCAGAGACGCTCGCTGTCTATAAAGATACGTTCTACGAGGGTGTAGCGGCTGTGACGCGCAATGCCTATAAAGGAATGATTACCTACATCGGCTCATCGATTGATGACGCGATGATTGATACGATTTACCGTCAAGCGTTCACTGAGGCCGACATCGAGATGATCGAGGCGCCGGATCAAGTCGAAATCGTGCGTCGTCACGGCGAAAAACGTGATTTCCTCTTCTTGATGAATCATGACACGAAAGAAACGCGGGACGTCACGTTAGACGGAACATACAAAGCATTGACAAAAGATGAGACATATCGTGGAACGGTCCAGCTCGCACCACTTGAGACACTGATTCTGACGACGTAAGGAGGAAGAGAACCATGGCAATCTTTGAAGTAGCAGGACGTCGTTTCGTCATCGAAGGGAAACGGGTCGCTCACGTCGTCACGATTGGTGCGAACGGTAAGCTGATTCACACGTATTTCGGTGCCAAGTTACCATATCGAGATGATTATGAAGCATTACCGAGTCCGATCGTCGCACACAGTTCATTTGAATCACCAGATGGCGTCGCGACGTACGATTTCGTACCATTCGGCGAGATGTTGTACACGGAGCCAACTTTGAAATCGGAACGAGAAGATGGACAACGGATTCACCAGTTCCAATTTGAACGCTCCGAGCAGACAGAAACGAAATTGACGCTCTGGCTGTTTGATCCCTTGCAGGAAATGCGTGTCGGAGTGCAGTACGAAGTGTTCGCTGATTATGACATCATCGGTCGTTCGATCGTCGTCGAAAACACGGGACGATTACCTGTTCGTTTGACAGCAGCCCAGTCCTTCGCGATGGGCCGCTGGCATCAACCGCATTTAAAACTGCATCACTTCGCTGGGATGTGGACAGGTGAGTTCAAGAAACAGATCACACCGGTGACACCAGGGCGTCAGACAATTGAAAGCCGGCGTGGAGTGACAAGTCACCAAGCGAATCCCTGGTTCGCGCTCGAGCAGGACGCGACAGAAGACAGCGGTGAAGTCGTCTACGGACATTTTGCCTATTCCGGCAACTGGGCGATTCACGTCGAACAAGATGCGTTCGGTTTTGTCCAACTATCAGGTGGCATGAATCCGTTTGACTTCAGTTGGAAACTATCACATCAACAACAGTTGACGACACCAACGTTCTACATCGGCTATGCGGACGGTTTCGCGGATATGAGCGCTCATGCGCATGCGTTCCAGCGTGACGTCATCATGCCACGTGCGACCGATCGTCCTGTTCTTTATAACTCATGGGAAGCGACATATTTCGATGTCACGGAATCTGGTCAACGTGAACTCGTTGATCTGGCAGCAGGAATCGGTTGTGAGCTGTTCGTCGTCGATGACGGTTGGTTCGGTGAACGCCATTCCGATCAAGCGGGACTCGGGGACTGGCACGTTAATCGGAAAAAATTCCCGAACGGTCTAGAGCCTTTGATCTCGTATGTGAAACAGCAAGGGTTACAATTCGGTCTTTGGGTCGAACCGGAGATGGTCAATCCGGATTCTGATCTATACCGGGCGCATCCAGACTGGATTTACCATGCGCGCGATGCAGTCCGGACGACGTCACGGAATCAATACGTCTTGAATCTTGGATTACCAGAAGTCGAGCAGTTCATTCTCGAGATGATGGATGAGTTGCTGACGCGTCACGCGATCGACTACATCAAATGGGATATGAACCGTGCCTTCTCAGAACCAGGCGTTCCAAAAGACCAGACGGATCGACAGCAAGAACTGTGGAAACGTCACGTCGATGCATTGTACCGGATCTTTGACGAATTACGTCGCTTGCATCCGACGGTCGACTTCGAAGCCTGTGCCGGTGGTGGCGGACGGATCGACCTTGGAATCCTCTCACGGACAGAACAAGTCTGGACGAGTGATAACACCGATCCACTCGATCGCTTACAAATTCAGCACGACTTCTCGTATGCCTACAATGCGAAAATGATGAGTTGCTGGGTGACGGACGGACCGAACTGGTTAAATGGACGCAACGTACCGCTTGCGACACGCTTTGTCTCCTCGATGCAAGGCACACTCGGTATCGGTGGTAACTTGAGCGAATGGTCAACGGATGAACTTGCGGAAGCAAAAGGTTGGATTGAGACATATCAAGCGATTCGTCCGACGATTCAACGCGGTATCCAGTATCGCTTATCTGCATTTACACAACAGACGCCAAGCGTCATGCAGTATACATCAGAAGAAGAAACGGTCCTACTTGCGATCGCGCCACTTCGACAGTACGGAACACATCAGTATCACTTCAAACTAAAAGGACTCGACCCAGCAATGCGTTATCAAGTCGAGGACCGGACGTTAAGCGGCGCTTACTTGATGCAACAAGGCTTGACGTTCTCATACACGACGGACTATGAAGCCCGCTGCTTGCGGATTCAGCCAGTCCACCGTGCGCTCTCATTACTCAAATCAAAGGAGACGATCGTATGACAGACCAGACGTTAGAAGCACAATTTGAACAGCGGTTTGGCTCACCGTCGACGCATCGCTTCTTTGCACCAGGACGGATCAATTTAATCGGCGAACATACGGATTACAATGGCGGTCACGTCTTTCCATGTGCGTTGACGTTCGGTACACATGCGATCGCACGAAAACGAAACGATCAACATTTCCGCTTCTACTCGTTGAATTTCGAGCAGGACGGCATCATCGAAGTCACGCTCGATGAACTCGCGTATGACGCGACGCACGGTTGGGCGAACTATGCGAAGGGTATGATCACGGTCTTACAGGAAGCAGGGTACCGAATCGATTCAGGATGTGACATCCTGATTCAAGGTGACATTCCGAATGGAGCTGGTCTTTCATCATCGGCTTCGCTTGAACTCGTCATCGGTGTCTTGCTCGATCGATTATACGGATTAGAGATTCCACGTCTTGATCTCGTCCGGTTCGGTCAACAAGTCGAAAACCGTTATATTGGCGTCAACAGTGGTATCATGGATCAGTTTGCGATCGGCATGGGAAAAGCGGGAGCGGGATTGTTGCTCGATTGTGAGACGCTCGATTATACGTATGCTCCACTCGATTTGACAGGGTATACGATCATCATCATGAATACGAACAAACGCCGTGAACTGGCGGATTCGAAATACAATGAACGCCGGGCGGAATGTGAGGCAGCACTCGCTTATCTCAATCAATTCACGCCACGGGAAGCACTCGGACAATGGACGACTTCAGAATTTGCAAAAGTCGCATGGGAAGACGAACGTTTGATGCGTCGCGCACGCCATGCGATTTCAGAGAATGAACGAACGCTTCAGGCACTAGCAGCACTTGAAGCGGGAGAACTGACGACGTTCGGTCAGTTGATGAACGCGTCACACGTCTCGTTACGGGAAGATTATGAAGTGACAGGGATTGAACTCGATACACTCGTCGAAGCGGCTTGGGAACAACCGGGCGTGCTCGGCGCACGGATGACAGGTGCTGGTTTTGGTGGCTGTGCGATTGCAATCGTTGAAGACGAGGCAGTCGACGCGTTCAAACAAGCTGTCGGCGAACATTATGAAGCACGGATCGGATACCCGGCGACGTTCTATACGGCGACGGTCGGTGACGGAGCACGTGAAATCGAACGGGAGGTCATCTAAATGGCAACGTTAGTCGTAGGCGGAGCTGGTTATATCGGCTCCCATGCCGTCTATCAATTGATTGATGCCGGAAAGGATGTCGTCGTCATCGACCATCTGCAATCCGGACATCGTGAAGCGGTTCACCCGCAAGCACGTTTATATGAAGGAGATATTCGCGATCGTGCTTTTCTCGATCGCGTCTTTACGGAAGAGACGATTGAACAAGTCGTTCATTTCGCTGCTTTTTCACTCGTCGGCGAGTCGATGACGGAACCATTACGCTACTTTGATAACAACGTTTACGGGACACAAGTGTTGCTTGAAGCGATGATCGCGCACGACATCAAACAGATCGTCTTCTCTTCGACGGCAGCGACATACGGTGAACAGGAACAGATGCCGATTCTCGAGACAGCGGAAACGCGTCCGACGAATGCATATGGCGAGACGAAGTTGATGATGGAGAAGATGATGCGATGGTCTGAACAAGCGTATGGTTTACGTTACGTCGCGTTACGTTACTTCAATGTCGCCGGTGCACGAGCAACAGGTGAGATCGGAGAAGATCATACACCGGAAACACATTTGATTCCGCTCGTCCTTGAAGTCGCCAACCGACAACGGGCAGAAATTTCGATCTATGGCGATGATTATCCAACGCCGGATGGCACGTGCATTCGTGATTACATCCATGTTGAAGACTTGATCGATGCCCATGTACGCGCACTCGATTATTTAGCGGACGGCAACGACAGCGCAGTCATTAACCTCGGTTCAAGCCAAGGGTTTTCCGTGCGAGAAATCATCGAAGCAGCCCGCCGCGTAACGGGACATCCGATTCCAGAACGCATCATTGAACGTCGTGCAGGGGATCCGAGTATCTTGATCGCCGGATCCGCCAAAGCAAAGGAAGTTCTCGGCTGGACACCACAACGCACCGACATCGAAACGATCATCCGTGATGCTTGGAATTGGCATGCGCACAATCCAGAAGGGTACCGGACGAGCGTTCGTTAAAGAGAGACAGAATGAGGAGAGTGACGGCGATGAATGAACTCATCCAACAGTTAGTAGCGCAAGCAATCCAGGAACGCTTGATTGAATCGGAAGATGCGATCTACGCCCGGAACCGGATTCTAGCGCGAATCGGTCAAGCCGATTTTGAAGAACAGGCAGACGTACCATCTCGCCCGATTCCCGATATTTTGGATGACATGATTGAAGTGTTGATCGTAAGTGGACAGTTACCGGCGCGTCTTGAAGACAAAGAGCAGTTCGCAGCAGATGTGATGGATATCTTCGTCGCCCGTCCGTCTGACGTGACAGCGACGTTCCGTCGTCTGTACGCTGAATCACCGGTAGCGGCGACGGATTACTTTTATCAGCTCAGCCAAGCGAGCAATTACATCCAAACGAAACGGATCGCTAAGAATAAACGTTATCAAGCGGATACGGCTTACGGGACGATCGATGTCACGATCAACTTATCGAAGCCGGAAAAAGATCCACGTGAAATCGCAGCAGCTCGGACGGAGGCACCGACGACATCGAACTATCCAACCTGTCTGTTGTGCGTCGAAAACGTCGGTTACGCGGGCCGTGCGAATCATCCAGCCCGAGCAAATCACCGAATCGTTCCACTGACACTGCTGGAAGAACCGTGGGCATTACAATACTCACCGTACGTCTATTACAACGAACATAGCATCATCTTGTCACAGGAACATCGTGACATGGTCATCAATCGGGATGCGTTTGCACGTCTGCTCGCCTTCGTCGAGCAGTTCCCGCATTACTTTGCTGGTTCGAATGCGGACCTGCCGATCGTCGGCGGATCGATCCTGACGCATGATCATTATCAGGGCGGTCGCTATACGTTTGCGATGGACCGGGCAAACGCTTTAACTTCCTTTACGTTCCCAGATCAGCCGACAGTCACTGGCGAAACCTTACACTGGCCACTGAGTGTGTTGCGTCTGAAGAGTGAAGATGCGTCGGCACTACTCGATGCTGCGACGACCGTCTATGAGACGTGGTTGACGTATACGGATGAGAGCCAAGAGATCCGTTCACATACCGGTGAGACGCGACACAATACGGTGACGCCGATCGCCCGTCAACGTGATGGACAATTCGAGCTCGATCTCGTCTTACGGAACAACCGGACGTCAGCAGAACATCCGGACGGTATTTTCCATACGCATGCCGATATTCACCACATCAAGCGGGAAAATATCGGTTTAATCGAAGTGATGGGACTGGCGGTCTTACCGGCACGCCTGCTCCAAGAGTTGCAACAGGTCGAACAGTTCGTCACAGGTGAAGTCGACGAAGTGGCTGTCGCGCATGCTGACTGGGCGCAGGAACTAAAACAAGCGTACGTCGGACAAGATGTCACGATGTACGTCGAGCAAGCGGTCGCTGCGAAATTCGTACGTGGTCTCGAGGACTGTGGCGTCTTTAAACAGACGGAAGAAGGTCAGGCGGCGTTTGGGCGATTCGTTCAACTCGTGACGCGCCAACCGGTGGAGGAACAACGATGACGCAACTACTTGAGAAAGAGTTGATCCGACATACGTTACGTCAGGAAGGCATCGAAGTGACACTTTGGAACTACGGCGGCATCATCCAAGATATCCGGACGACCGATCGGGATGGTCATTTGGAAAGTGTCGTCCTCGGTCTCGAGACAGTGAAAGATTATCAACAGCACTCGCCTTACTTCGGGGCAATCGTCGGACGCGTCGCTGGTCGAATCGGACAGGCGCGCTTCGAAGTAGCGGGACAGGTCTATCCGCTTGTCGCAAACGACGGTGCGAATCATCTGCATGGTGGGATTCACGGATTCGATCAAGCATGGTTCGATGTCATTGAAGCGACGGATACATTGTTCCATTTGCGCTTGAACAGTCCGGATGGAGAAGAAGGTTATCCGGGAACGGTCACACTCGACGTGTATTATCGATTAGAGGGAACGACACTGACGCTTGAGATGACGGCCGTGACGGATCAGACGACACCACTCAATCTGACGAATCATACGTACTTCAACTTATCGGGGAATGCGAAGCGGGATGTGTTAGATCATGTCTTGACGTTACCAAGCGACTGCTACTTACCGGTCCAGCCAGACGGCTTACCGACAGGGGAACAACGGGATGTCTCCGGAACCCCGTTCGATTTCCGGAACGGTCAGTCGATTCGTGACGGGATTACGCTGGAGCATCCCGAGACGATTGCTGTTGGAAACGGCTATGATCATCCCTTCGTGTTGCGGGATGACACACTTCGACTTGAAGATCCGGTGTCCGGTCGTTTCGTCGACGTGACAACGAATCAGCCGGCGGTCGTGCTCTATACGGGAACGCAACTGCTGACAGATTATACGATTCATGGTGTTCCGGCTCGACCATCACTTGGTTTATGCCTTGAAGCACAAGTCCATCCGAATGCAGTCCATGAATCTGATTTTCCATCAATCTTGTTGTCACCCGGTGAAACCTATCACTGGAAAACAACTTATCGCTTTGGTGTAGTTTCTTGAAAAAAGCCCCACTTTCCATGTCCGGTTGGACAGGAAAGTGGGGCTTTTTGTGTATAGAAGGAAATCGGGAAGAAAAGTGCGAAAGATGATACTAAAGCATAATGAAAGGAGGGCTTTTCATGCAGTATGCCGCTACTCCTTGTCTCGTTTTTTCGGGACAAGCCAAGCAGGCGATCGTGTACTACGAAAACGTATTTGCGATGACACGTCGGCGTATCATAATGGATGAAGCAGGAGATACCGTCTACCACGCGCATTTATCCAATGGCGCGTTTGAATTGATGCTCTGGGATGAGAGTGCCGCACCGAATACCTCTTCTTCGCTCCATCTGTTGTTGACTTTTACGTCGCTTGAAGAGCTCGAGCAAGTGTATCTGCGATTAACGACAGACGGTCAAATCGTCACACCCCTTGCGGTAGCAGACTTTGGAGGTTGGTATGCGCAAGTCCGCGACCCGTTCGGGATTCTGTTCGCTCTATCGTTCAGCGAAGAGGGACGAGAATCAGAGGCGTTGCTCGAGCGCGAGTAGTGTCCGCTTCATATTCAGACCGCCATGATAGCCGAGCAGATCGCCTTTTTTGCCAATGATCCGGTGACACGGAATCGCAAGCAGTAATCGATTTTTCCCAATTGCCGTGCCAATCGCGCGAGTCGCGTTCGGCCGGAAGAGACGTTCCGCGATATCGGAGTAGGTGGCGGTTTGACCGTACGGTACCGCGCGTAAAGCATTCCAGACTTCAAGTTGAAACGGGGTACCGACTGGTGCGATTGGAAAGGACAGTGTCGTCGACTGCTGATTTAGATAAGCTAGTAGCTGCTCCGTATACGGAGCAAGCGCGGTATCAGAAGCAATCCGATCGGCTCGGGGGAAGTGTTTCCGCGACCAGTCGTCGAATAACTCCTCCGGTTCATCCCAAGCGCCGACATAACAGAGACCATCTGCTGTAGCAGCGACCGGAAACGTATGCGTATTCCAGTGCAAACGAGTGAAGTACAGTTCCATGACATGTTTTCCTTTCTACACGAAATGAAGTGATGAATCCAAAAGAGGTGCTTCTGACGCAGAGGCACCTCTTTTGGATTACGCGCGCGAACCGACTTGTTGCCGCGGTGGAAGATGGATCGATTGACCAAATAAGGCTTCCATCGATTCCGTCAAGGCTTCGCTTCGACTCGGATGGGCCATGACAGGGAAGAGAAGATCCTCCCGTTTTGCTGCCAGTTCCAGCGCTTGGGTGAATTGTCCGACGAGACGATGGGCATCGTCCCCGATCATATGAATACCAAGGATCAGTGATGTTTGCTCGTCAGCGATGACCTTGACGAATCCACTGCCACCCTCGATCGTCGTCGCTCCGTTTGCATTCAGCGGGAACTGTCCGCTCTGAACAGCATGTCCGGCTTCGACCGCTTCTTGTTCTGTCATCCCGACCGAAGCGATCGGTGGGAAGGTCCGTAGAACTGTCGGATAATACGGTGTCGTTGAATCGACGTCTTGACCGGACAGATGCGCTGCCGTCCGCTTCGCTTCATGAATCGCACGGATGGCGAGCTGTGGACCCGGTGTGACATCACCGATTGCGTAAATGTGGGGTTGATTCGTTCGTCCAGTTGCGTCAACTGAAATCGTTCCGTCTTCTGCAAGCGTCACACCAATCCGTTCGAGACCGAGTGTCAAACTGTTCGGGATCCGGGAAAGGGACTGGAACAGATAGGCACCCTGATAGGCGACTTCTTCTCCGTTTTTCATGACGGTGACGGTCGCGTCCGATGAAGCCTCGATACGTGTCACGACATCCGACACGAGACGGATTTTTTGTTTTTTGAATGTCCGCTTCAGTTCCTTTTCAAGGCTTGGTTCGAGTGACAATTGATCCGCGAACAACGTCACCTCTGTCCCAAGTGCATGGAAACAGGCGGCCGCTTCGAGTGCTAGCGTGTCAGATCCAATGATCAATAAGCTCTCTGGTAGTTGCTCGAGTTGATAAAGCTGTTCGGCATTCAAGCGGCACGATTCCTCGTGCTGGATGCTGTGACTGCCGGTCGCAATGATGACGTCCTGGAACCGGTACGTATCGAACTGATGTCCCGACTCGACGCCGATCCGGTCCTCTGACAGGAAGGAGGCTGCACCAGAGATATGCTCAATCTGGTTCGCCTGACAGAGGGCGACCACTCCTTGACGTAATTGTTGCACGACACGATTCCGGTAAGCATTCAGTTTACTGAAATCATGGACAGCAGGGGCGGTGAATCCAAGGTCTTCAAGATGCGGCAAGCGTAACATCTCTTCTGCCGCATGCGCATAGACCTTGGACGGAATACAGCCTCGGTTCAGACAAAGTCCACCGAGTTCAGCTTGTTCAATCAATGTAACGTTTCGACCGCCTTGTGCAGCACGGATCGCTGCCGTATAACCTGCGGGACCTCCACCGATGATCAGAAGATCCCGTTCTTGTGTAAGTTCGCCAACAACCATGTTAGATCAACTCCAGAAGTAGGGTAGTCGGATGTTCAATCAGTGACACGAATCGGTTCGTAAAGGCAACAGCCGTTGCCCCGTCTGCGACACGATGATCGAACGACATCGACAAATTCATCATTGAGCGAACGACGATTTGATCATTCTCATCGACACAGGCTCGTTTTTTCGTCTTATGGAAGGCAATCAGTGCTGTCTCCGGATAGTTGATGATCGGTGTTGCTCCCGTACTGCCGAGCGGACCCACATTACTCATCGTAAAAGTGCTTGGTTTTAAGTCCGCTGCGCGCAAGGCACCGTTTTGAGCACGTTGTTGCAACGCGACCAATTGTTCATGCAGTTCCGTCAGTGAGAGCTGATCGGCATGACGGATGACCGGAACCATCAACCCGTCCGGTGTTTCGGTTGCCATGCCAAAGTGGAAATCCTGCTCTAATCGAATACATGCATTTGCTTCATCGAGTTTGGCATGAAAGACAGGATACTCTTTTAAGGCAACAATCAAGGCTTTAATGAAGAAGGCGTTAACGTTGATGTTTCGTCCAGCTGTTTTCCATTCGGCACGTAGTGCAAGCAAACGCGTCATATCGACTTCCTCGAAGTGAGTGACATGGGGAATCGTGTACAGCGACTGGGTCATTTTTTTCGCGATTTGCTTGCGAATGCCGCGGAACGGAATCGTTTCCGGTGAGGTCTCTTGGTACGTGACCTCTTCAATGATCGGCGCAACTGATTCTTGTGGAGCAGTAGCAGTCTGGACGAAGCGAAGCACATCGTCCTCCGAGACGCGACCTGATGGATCGGAAGCCGTGACAGTTTCGATATCAATCCCGTGATCACGAGCGATTTTTCGTGTATATGGTGTCGCAAGGACCCGTTTTGCTGGAGAAACTTGAACAGGTGGGGCGGTGACAGCAACCGATGCTGGTTCAGGAGCGGGCGACGCTTCAGGTGTTACCGCGACTGGCATGTCGGAAGCGTTACTTGCTTCGATGTGCAATAACGTCGTACCGACTTGCACCGTCTGACCGACCGGGATGATGATTTCCTTGACGATTCCGGAGACGGGAGCCGGTAGTTCGGCGACCATCTTATCGGTCGCGACCTCGACGACCGGTTGATCCGTCGTGACATGGTCTCCGACTTGAACGAGATAATGGGCGATTTCACCTTCTGTCATTCCTTCACCGACATCATGCAATTTAACTTCGATCATGGCATTCAGCTCCTTAAAACTCGACCGTACGCTGAATCGTCGCAAGGACACGTTCTGGCGTCGGAATGTAATGGTCTTCGAGGGCGAACAGTGGAACCGGAACATCAAAACCGGTCACGCGGGCAATCGGTGCCCGTAAATAAAGAAACGCCGTATCATTAATCAACGTCACGAGATCATTACCGAGACCACCCATTGCTGCGGCTTCATGAACGATGACGGCACGACCCGTCTTTTGAACGGAAGCAGCGATCGTTTCCCGGTCGAGCGGATAAAGCGTTCGTAAGTCGAGGACTTCGCAAGAAATCCCGCGTTCCTGAGCAGCCGTTGCTGCCTTTTGGGCTACTTGAACCATTGCTCCCCAGGCGATCAACGTCACGTCCGTCCCTTCGCTGACGCAGCGCGCTTTTCCGATTTCAACGGTATACGATTCGCTCGGTACGACTTCTTTGAATGAGCGGTAACTGCGCATCGACTCAAGGAACAACACGGGATCTGGATCTTCAATCGCAGCAATCAATAATCCTTTTGCATCGTATGGCGTCGCCGGGCAGACGACCTTGAGACCAGGCATCGATGTAAAGAGTGCTTCTGTGCTGTCGGAATGGATTTCCGGTGCCCGGATGCCGGCACCATAAGGCGCACGAATGACCATCGGCACACTGTACCGTCCCTTCGTTCGCATCCGGATCCGGGAGACGTGCGTCATGATTTGTTCATAGGCAGGGTAGATGAAGCCGAGAAATTGAATCTCGACGATCGGTTTAAAGCCATTGATGGCAAGACCGATCGACGTACCGACGATGCCGGCTTCACTGAGCGGTGTATCGACGATCCGGTCTTCCCCGAACTCTTCCTGTAAGCCGTCCGTCGCTCGGAAGACACCACCGTTTTTTCCGACGTCTTCTCCAAGGACGAGGGTTGTCTCATCCTCCGACAATTTTGTCCGCAGGGCATCCGTGACAGCTTGAACGAGTGTCATCTCTGTTTGACGATTGATTGGTGTTGCCATCTCATTTCCCCCTTGCTAGCAGATACGCTTCTTTTTGTTGCTGGACATCAACCGGTAAGGTCGCGTACGTATGGTCGAACAGATCATTGACGTCTGGTGCCTTGAATTGCTCCATCGCAGTTACTGCCGCCTCGACTTCTGCCTGGTGCCGTTCCTGCAGCTGTTGCATCCAGGTTTCGTCAAAGTAGCCTTGATGTTTTAAGAACTGTTCAAGTCGATCGAGCGGATCGACCCGGTCACGCGAGCGGGCTTGATCACGGTATTTCGTTGGATCATCTGCTGTCGTATGCGCACCAAATCGCCATGTGACGGCTTCAATCAATGTTGGTCCACCGCCAGAACGGGCACGCGCAACGGCTGCTTGCATCGTGAAATAGACGGCAAATGCATCGTTCCCATCGATTCGGACGCTTGGCATCCCGTAGGCGATCGCTTTTTGTGCGATCGTTTCGGAATGCATCTGTTTTTCGATCGGAACAGAAATCGCGAATTGATTGTTTTGGTTGAACAGAATGACTGGTGCTTGGAAGACACTCGCGAAGTTCATCCCTTCGTGGAAGTCGCCTTCAGACGTCGCCCCGTCACCAAAGTAGGCGACCGCGACGTTCGTCGTACCTTTTCGTTTTTCCGCCCACGCGGCACCGACGGCATGCGGAATTTGCGTCGCAATCGGTACGGCAGGAGGGAAGATGTGTTTCTCAGATGGCACGCAACCTTCGACACGACCGTTCCAGTAGAGAAGCGTCCGCACCATGTCAGCACCGAACGTCAACGTCGCACCGTGATCTCGGTAGGTCGGGAATAACCAGTCCTGCTCTGACAACGCCAGTGCACTACCGACTTGCGCCGCCTCTTGTCCTTCGAACGGTGCATAAGTGCCGAGGCGCCCTTGGCGTTGTAAGTTGATCGCCTTCCGGTCGAACGTCCGGATCCGATGCATCTGTTCATATAGGGTGAGGGCGAGCTCTTTCGTCAGATCGTGTTCTTTTGAGGCGTCGATGATACGACCTTCTTCATCGATGATGCGTTGAATCGGAAAATGTTGCTCCATGTCAGTCCCTCCTTCAGTGGTTACGGATATCCCATTTTGGTTTTGTCGTATTCGTGAAGATGTTGTTGTGTTTTGCCCGGATCTGCATCCGTTTTTCACACATCCGGTTCGCGGCTTCGACCGTCGTGATGTTCTCTGCTTGCGACTCCTTGAAGACTTCGAGCACGGCGTCATAAATGTGACGCGTCTTCAGGAGAACCCGTTCGTGATTTGCTCCGTACAGTTCATCAGCGACTTGGATCAATCCACCACCGTTGACGATATAGTCTGGTGCATATAAGATGCCGCGGTCCATCAAGACGTGAGCGAGCTGTTCATCTGCAAGCTGATTGTTTGCCGAACCGCATATGGCTTTGCACGGTAAGAGGGCGATATTTTGAGTATGAATGACACCGCCATATGCACATGGAACGAAAATATCAGCGTCTGTTAGATGGATTTCGTGAGGTGAGACGACGCGAACCGTGCCAGGTGCCATTTCGGCTTGGGTCACGATTGCTGCGAGCGCTGCTTCATTGACGTCTGAAACATAAATCGTCGCACCGGCGAGTAACAGTTGTTCGGCGACCTTGAAGCCGACCTTTCCAAGTCCTTGAATCGCATAAGTCGCGCGACTTAAGTCGTCCGAACCGAATAACGTCTCGATCGTCGCCCGAAGTCCATAGACGACACCTTCAGCCGTCGGGATCGATGAATCGCCACTTCCGCCAAAGGCTTCTGGAATGCCGACGATGCGTGACGTCTCCCGACTAGCATGAACGAAATCATCCATCGTCGTACCCATGTCGGTTCCGGTGTAAAAACGTCCGCCGAGCGAATCGACGAAGCGACCGAAGGCACGGAAAAGCTCTGGTGATTTATCTGTTGCCGGATTGCCGATGATGACGGCTTTACCGCCACCAAAATCAACATCAGCGGCAGCGCATTTATACGTCATGCCACGTGACAGGCGGAGGACATCGTCAAGTGCTTCATCGACAGAAGCGTAAGGCGCCATGCGGCAACCACCGAGAGCGGGGCCGAGCGTCGTATCGTGGATGGCGATGATCGCTTGTAACCCTGAGACAGGATCGTTGCAAAAGACGACTTGTTCGTGACCCGCGATTTTTTCCATGATCGAGAGCGTTGGATTCGTAGATGGGTTTAACATGTTCATAGTAGAGTCCTCCTCTATCAAATATAAGTAAGCGCTTTCATTTTGTTGGAGCATTCACTTGCAATTTTTCTTGAATCCGGCTTTTTTCTAAAATGAATTGTGTCACTTCTCCTGTACCGATGATCGATTGTCCATCTCGGACTTCGATGTCAGCGTCAACGCGACGTGCTGTGACGCGTGTTACTGTAGCGGTCACGATCAATCGTGCGCCTTCTGCTGCCATGCCAAGATGCTTCAACGAAACCGCGCCCCCGACACCTTCTTCGCCTGCCTCTAGGTAAGGCAGGATGAGTTGACGTGCTGCCCATTCCATATGGTAGACCATCGAAACGGTGGAGTATGCTGGATGAACCAATTGACCTTCGAACCGTGCAAACATATCTTGCGAGACGACCGCTTGAATCTCTGCTGTATCCCCGACAGCTAAACCTGGTTTCATCGTGATCCCCCTTCGCTACAACGAATCCTCATTCAATCAAGTGGTCTTACCAAAAATAGTATAACACTTGTCACACGATATTTTATCAACCCGTTACAAAATGAGCAAATCATTTCAGAAATATTTTCCAAAAAAAGACTCTCGATCATGAAAAATAGCTTTATAAGCCAATTGATTTACTGATAAAGTGCGTTGAAGTGATAAAGTGAGAATCGTTTGGGAGCATTTAACAAAACAAGATTGACAACATTGTGAACGTATCGTACGTTAAACATATAACTAAAAATAAACGACCGTTTAATTATTGTATACATGATGAGGAGGTGCAGGTATGTACGATCAACATCACGAAACGATGAATGCGCAAACGCGGGAGCAGCTACAGATGGAGCAATTACGTCAAACGATGGAACATGTCACGCGCGTCCCGTTCTATCAAGAACGTCTGCAGACATTGCAGATGACGGCACATGATTTTCAAACGATCGAAGATCTACGAAAATTTCCCTTCACACGCAAGCAAGATTTACGCGATCATTATCCGTTCGGGCTATTTGCCGTCGAACGAGAACAGGTCACTCGAATTCACGCCTCGTCTGGTACGAGTGGTAAACCGACTGTCGTCGGGTATACGCAAGAAGATTTAGACGACTGGGCAGATGCCGTAGCACGGAGCTTAGTCTTAGCTGGTGGTTCACCAGCTGACTTGTTGCACAATGCATACGGCTACGGACTGTTCACAGGTGGACTCGGTCTTCATGCAGGTGCTGAAAAACTAGGCATGACGATCTTGCCGATTTCCGGCGGCAACACGGATCGCCAAATCACGTTAATCGAGGATTTCCGACCGGATGGCATCTGTGGGACACCTTCTTATATCTTGCGATTAGCAGAACGCATGATCGAACGGGGAATTGATCCACGAAAGACAAGCATGCGTTATGGCATCTTCGGAGCTGAACCCTGGTCGGAAGAGATGCGGCAGACACTCGAACAGACCTTTGATCTACAGGCATTTGATATTTATGGACTCAGTGAAATCATGGGACCAGGTGTCGCGATGGAGTGCCAAGAGCAGGCAGGTCTGCATATCATGGATGACTTATTCATTACGGAAGTCGTCGATCCCGTTACGGGGGAACCGGTACCAGATGGCATGGTCGGGGAACTCGTTTTTACAAGCTTAAAAAAGAAAGCGCTTCCAATCATTCGTTACCGGACAGGTGACTTAGCATCGATCACGCACGAAGCGTGTGCTTGTGGTCGGACGACAACACGGATGTCACGTGTCAAAGGGCGAACGGACGACATGCTGATCATCCGAGGGGTCAACGTCTTTCCGTCAGAAATCGAGCGAGTCTTGCTCCAACAACCGGACGTGACGCCACATTATCAAATCCATCTCGTGCGTAAAGCGGGACTCGATGCCGTTGAGCTACATATCGAATTCGAAAATATCTCGGAGCAACAAATGCGTTCGATATGTGACGCCATCAAGTCGGAATGTCTCATTTCTATTGATCTCGTCTGTCACCCGCATCAAGGGTTACCACGATCGGAAGGGAAAGCCGTTCGAATCGTTGATCGACGCTCGACATCACTCGTCTGATTCAAAGGAGGAACTAGCATGTATGATGCAACACAACTGTTCGAACCCGTCCAACTGACGGAAGAGGAAAAATTGGCTCGCTTTAAGGAGCGGATCGAGCAAGGTGAAAAAATCGAAGCCGATGACTGGATGCCTGCTTTTTACCGGGACACGCTGATTAAATTGATTTCGATGCACGGTATCAGTGAAATCATGGGTGCACTTCCGGAAAAAGAATGGGTTCCAAAAGCACCATCACTTCGCCGGAAGCTCGGCATCATGGCGAAGGTCCAGGATGAGATGGGGCATGGACAACTGTTGCTTCGTGTCGTCGAGGATTTGATGAAACCGTATGGCAAGACACGCGGGGATTTGATGGATGATTTGTTCACAGGACGATTGAAGTTCCACAACGTCTTCCACATGCCGACGCGGTCATGGGCCGATGCCGGGGTGATCGGTTGGCTCGTCGATGGCGCGGCGATCATCACGCAGACGAACATGCTCGGTGCTTCATATGGACCTTACGCACGGGCTTTACAACGGATCTGTGCGGAAGAGGTCTTCCATGCGCAACACGGAGAGTCGATCATCATGGCACTCGCGGAAGGAACACCGGAACAGCGGGCGATGATTCAGGAATCACTGGATGAGTGGTGGGAATCCTTGTTGATGTTCTTTGGACCAGCCTCGAAAGAGACGACCGGGACATCGAAACAGGACGTGACGATCGCCTATAAGATTCGGACGAAAACGAATGAAGAGTTACGGCAAAACTTCTTTACGAAGTACGTACCACGGATTCGTTCACTCGGACTCGTCATTCCGGATCCGACGTTACGTTTTGATGAAGAGACAGGGCAGTGGGAATATGCACAGCCAGACTGGACAAAATTCAAGACGATCATCCAAGGGGGAGGACCACGTTCGAAAGAGCGACTGGACTTGCGCCGGACATCTTATGAAAATAACGCCTGGGTACGGGATGCACTCGCTGAAACGAAGGCATGAGAGGGGAAAGCACGATGAACGAGACGTTTTATCACGAATTCGAAGTCTTTAGCAAACGAACGCCGAACGCGGCGTTTACCCATCAATTCAGCTTGCTCGCTCCGAACAAGGAGATGGCACTGTTGATGGCGCAAGAAAACTTCATGCGCCGGGAACCGGTCGTCGACATCTGGGTCGTCAAACGCGAAGATATCCGTGGTTTATCACCCGATGAGAAGCAGATGTTACAACGCCTTGATAATAAGGACTACCGGACGACGAAAGGGTACGGCTACTTGAAGAAAAAATGGCGTCATTACGAGCAACAGATGCTCGATGAAAAAGAGATCATGTCTTGGCAAGGAGGCGATTCCAAATGACGGAACAAGAACGGACGGCACTCGCCTCCTTACTCTATCAACTCGCGGATGATGATTTCCTTTACGCGTATCGTGGTTCGGAATGGCTCGGACTCGCACCGCATATCGAAGAGGACGTCGCTTCGTCTTCGATTGCGCAAGATTCAATGGGACACGCGGCGATGTATTACCAACTCCTCGAAGAACTCGGCGAAGGAAATGCTGATGCATTAGCTCATGTCCGACTAGCGCATGAACGGAAGAATTCGATCCTCGTCGAACGCGTCAACGGACCTGGCTACTACATGGAGAAGCCTGAATATGACTGGGCATTCGCCGTCGTACGGAACTATTGCTACACGGTCGCGAAAAAGATCCGGATTGATGCTTTGAAGTCGAGCAGTTACGAGCCACTCGCTACGGCTGCCGTCAAGATCAACATGGAGTTGTACTATCATTTGCTGCACTGGCAAACGTGGTTTACCCAGCTTTATCAATCGACGGAGACGGCGCGGCAGAAGATGGATGCAGCCCTAGAAAAAGTCCTCTATGACTTCGGTGACATGTTCGATTATGGCGAACACGGTCAATTGATCGAAGAGATGCGGTTGATCGAAGGGCAAGGCATTTTACTCGATCGTTGGTATCAGACGATCACACCGTTACTCGTCGAATTGAACGTGACGCTTCCGGAAATGCAGATGACGCGTAACGGGCGGGACGGCGATCACACGGAAGATTTGAACGACGCGCTTGCGACACTCGGAGAAGTCTACTTGATCGATCAGACGGCGACGTGGTGAAAGGAGAGGGAAGCATGACGACGACACTCCAGGATGCAATCCGGGAAGCCCTGAATGGGGTGAAGGATCCGGAAATTGATAGCGTCAGTATTTTAGATCTTGGCATGGTCGAGACGATGGACGCGGAAGCGACGGAGCATGGTTACCTGGTGCGCGTCACGCTTCTCCCGACGTTCCTCGGTTGTCCGGCGCTTGAAATCATCAAAAAAAATACCGAATCTGCCTTGCAGGTGATTCCGAACGTCGAACAGGTCGACGTCCAGTTCCGATTTGATCCACCGTGGACATCGGACCGGATCACGGAACAAGGCATGCAAGGATTGAAGGAATTCGGGATCGCTCCCCCTCGGTTCGAGCAAGGGAAGTGGGAGATTGACTGTCCGTACTGTGGATCGACGTACGTGACGATGGAAAACTTATTCGGACCGACCGCTTGTCGAAGTATTCTCTACTGTAAATCGTGTAAAAATCCATTCGAGGCGATGAAACCCGTCTCTACTCTCATGTGAAGGAAGGTAATCAATATGGCAAAATTAATCGCACTGTACAAACATCCGGAAAACAAGGAAGCATTCGATCAGCATTACTTTGAGGTCCATGGTCCATTGACAGCAAAAATTCCAGGACTGCAAGAAATGAACGTCACGAAAATTGTTGGGTCACCGATGGGCGGAGACGGAAAATATTACTTGATGTGCGAGATGGTCTATGAAAGTCAGGAAGCGATGCAAGCAGGCATGCGTTCGCTCGAAGGAAAAGCGTCCGGGAAAGACTTGATGAGCTTTGCGGGGGATCTCGTCACATTGATGATTGGTGAAGATGTCCATGCCGACACAACAGTACGTTAAGACGGAAATGGTTGATCGGATCGGTCGGATTCGACTCGACCGAACGGCACGATACAATGCGCTGAACCGGACGATGGTCCGGGAAATCGTCGAGGCGATGGAGACATTCGACCGAGACGAACGGGTGACGGTCATCGTCTTGACCGGAAACGGAAAATCGTTCTCAGCGGGCGCCGATATCGAGGAGATGCTCGAGGCGACACCGATCTCGATGGAACTCCTCGATCCGTTCGCAGACTGGGACCGGATCAGTCGAATCAAAAAGCCGATCATCGCGGGTGTCCACGGTTTCGTCCTTGGCGGAGGCTTTGAACTGGCACTCGCTTGTGATTTAATCTACGCCGATCCCGAGACACAGTTCGGATTCCCGGAAGTCGGACTCGGCGTCATGCCAGGAGCAGGCGGGACGCAGCGCTTGACGAAATGCATCGGTCGGACGCGAGCGCTCGAGTGGCTCTTCACCGGAGACCGGATGAAGGCAGAGGAAGCGGAACGACTCGGTATCATCAACCGGGTGACGGCTGATGTCGAAGCGACGGTGCTGGCGATGGCAGAGCGGTTATCGAATCAACCGAGCATGGCGTTGCGACTGATCAAGGACGCAGCAAACAAAGCCGTCGATTTATCGTTACAGGATGGGATGGAGCACGAACGCCGTAACTTCTATCTCTTGTTCGCGACAGCCGATCAAACAGAAGGCATGCAAGCATTTCTCGAAAAACGATCACCGATTTTCAATCAACAGGAACAGGAGTGAATACAATGTCGACAGTACATGAAAAAACACTTGAAATGAAACGGTCCGTCTATCATTTGCTCATCAACGGCGAACAAGTCGAGGGTGCAACAGGCGAGACGTTCAAAACATACAATCCGGCAACGGGCGAAGTGATCGCGGAAGTTGCAAAAGCATCGAAGGAAGACGCCGATCGCGCCGTTCAAGCCGCGCGCGATGCGTTTGATCACGGGAAGTGGAAGATGTGGCCGGTCGGGCGTCGGGCACAAATCTTGAATAAGATTGCGAGCATCATGCGTTCCCGCTTCAACGAAATCGTCGAACTGGAGATTCTTGATACAGGGAAATCACTGGCAGCGGCGCAAGGACAAGTCACGCAAGCGATTGAAGACTTTGAGTTCTATGCGGGTGCGATCGTCGGTCACCGTGGTGTCGTCAATAACGTACCGGGACAATTCCATAACTACACGGAAAAAGAAGCGGTCGGTGTCTGTGCACAAATCATTCCGTGGAACTATCCGTTAATGATGGCAGCTTGGAAAGTCGCACCAGCAATCGCCGTCGGTTGCTCGGTCGTCGTCAAACCAGCGACATTGACACCATTGACAGCGATCATTCTCGGTGAGATTTGTCTAGAAGCTGGTGTACCAGCAGGTGTCGTCAACGTCATCCCGGGATCCGGACGCGAGATCGGCAACCATCTCGTCGAGCATCCTCACGTCGATAAAGTCGCCTTCACGGGCTCGACGCCAGTCGGTAAAGACATCATGGGACGTGCGTCCGAGACGCTAAAACGGGTCACGCTCGAACTCGGTGGGAAATCACCGAACATCGTCTTTGAAGATGCGGACGTGACAGCAGCCGTTGATGGTTCGTTGTTCGGAATCTTCTATAACAGTGGTCAATCGTGTGAAGCGCGCTCGCGCCTGTATGTCCACGAAGAGATCTACGAAGCGTTCATGGAACAATTCGTCGCGAAGACAAAACAACTCGTCCTCGGTAACCCATTCGATAAAGGGACACACGTTGGAGCGATCATCGACCAACAGCAGGTCGACGTCATCGATGGATATGTCCAGTCGGCGAAAGCGGACGGCGCAACGATCGTCACAGGAGGTCATGCTTCAGCACCAGAAGGATACGAAAAAGGATTCTGGTACGCACCGACGATCATTACCGACGTCACGCACGAGATGAAAGCGGTCAATGAAGAAATCTTCGGACCGGTCGTCGTCGTCATGCCGTTCAAAGATGAAAAAGAAGCGATTCGTCTAGCAAACGATACATCGTTTGGACTCGGCTCAGCTGTTTGGACGAAAGATGGCGCGAAAGCGACACGTGTCGCCAATCAAATCAAAGCCGGCATCGTCATGGTCAACTGCCCGTTCTCTGCCTTCCCGGGTACACCGTTTGGTGGCTATAAACAATCGGGCTTCGGTCGAGAACTCTGTATCGAGACGCTTGATCTGTACACGGAAACAAAAAGTATCTTGTCGTATTACGGCAGTCGTCCACTCAATCCGTTCGGACTATAAGCAAGAGGGAAGGCTGGAGTTCCGTCGGGAAGTCCAGCCTTTTTTTACAGCACAGGGGATAAGGGGGAATTCAGATGGTAGAACAAATCGTCGTCGTCGGATCCGGCGTCATGGGACGTGGTATCGCTTATGTGGCCGCACACCGCGGATTTCAGGTGACACTCGTTGATATTAAAGAAGAATATGTCGAAAGTGCCTATCGAGAACTCGAACGCATCGCAGAGAAAGGAATCACGCGAGGGAAGATGTCCGCAAGTGAGGTCGAGGGACTGTTCGATCGACTGCATCTGTCGACCGACCTAGCTGAGGCGGCACAACAAGCGGATCTCGTCATTGAAGCAGTACCGGAACAACTTAGCATCAAACAGCAAGTCTTTGAAACGCTAGAAGCGAATGCACGTCCGGACTGTTATTTCGCGACGAACACGTCGACGATGAGTCCAACGGAGATCGCCTCCTTTACGAACCGGGCGGACCGGGTCATGGCGATGCATTTCTTCAATCCGGTCCATCTGATGCCACTGATCGAGCTCGTTCGTGGTCTTGAGACATCGGATGAGACGGTTGCAGCTATTGAACAGGTAGCGCGTCAGATGCAGAAGGAAACGGTCGTCATCCGTGAGTTTCCTGGGTTCGTGACTTCGCGGATCAGTGCGCTCGTCGGAAACGAAGCGTTCTACATGTTACAAGAAGGACTCGGGACACCAGAAGAGATCGATAAAGCGATCAAACTTGGCTTAAACTATCCGATGGGCCCCTTCGAACTCGGGGACTTGGTCGGACTTGATACTCGGCTCCACAACTTAAAGTATCTGCATGAGAAGCTCGGCGAAAAATACCGTCCGGCACCACTGCTCGAACAGTATGTCAAAGCCGGACGACTCGGTCGTAAAACCGGTCGTGGTGTCTATGACTATACGAATCGCGAGGTGACATCATGAAACGGGTCGCCATCATCGATGCCGTTCGGACACCGATCGGTCGCTATAACGGCGCGTTGCGTCAGGTTCGTCCAGATGACTTAGGAGCACGCGTCATCGAAGCGTTGCTTGAGCGTAATCCACAAGTCGATCCGAAGACGATCGAGGAAGTCATTTTTGGCAATGCGAATCAGGCGGGAGAAGACAATCGCAACGTTGCGCGGATGTCGGGATTACTAGCTGGTCTACCGGTCGAAGTCGCCGGTACGACGATCAATCGTTTATGTGGATCAGGACTCGACGCCGTCATCGCGGCGGCGCGCGGAATTGCCTTAGGTGAAGGCGAAATCTATATCGCTGGTGGGACGGAAAGCATGACGCGTGCACCGTTCGTTCTCGCGAAGCCGGATCAAGCCAATCCACGTGGCAATCAGACGATGTACGATACGACGATTGGTTGGCGCTTCGTCAATGATCGTTTAGCAGATCAATACGGAACGGATTCGATGCCGGAGACAGCCGAGAACGTCGCCCGTCAGTACGGAATCTCGCGCGAAGCACAGGACGACTTTGCGTTCGAAAGCCAACAACGCGCGAAACGAGCCATCGAGGCAGAGCGCTTCACGGACGAACTGGTTGCGGTCACGCAGACGGACCGGAAAGGCAACGTCAGCGTCTTCGATCGCGATGAACATCCTCGTCCCGAGACGACACGTGAGAAACTGGCGACACTTCGTCCGTTATTCCCAAGTGGTACCGTGACGGCGGGGAATGCATCTGGTGTCAACGACGGTGCGTCGGCGTTGTTATTGATGAGTGAAGAAAAAGCAAACGAACTCGGTTTGACGCCGCTCGGGTATTACCGGGCGAGTGCGACGGCTGGGGTTGAACCTGCCATTATGGGAATCGGACCGATCGACGCGACGGAAAAAGTCCTCCGACGGGCAGGGTTGACGGTCGAACAGCTCGATCAGATTGAGTTGAACGAAGCTTTTGCGGCTCAAAGTCTTGCCTGTATCGAAGCACTTGGTTTACCAAGCGAAAAAGTCAACGTCAACGGCGGTGCGATCGCCTTCGGTCATCCACTCGGTGCGAGTGGGGCCCGGATTTTGACGACATTATTGCATGAGATGCGCCGGACGAACCGGACGTATGGTCTCGCGACGATGTGTGTCGGAGTCGGACAAGGGATCGCACTTGTCGTCGATCGGGAGGGACTCGTATGATTCACTTAGAACGAGAAGGCTATATCGCAATCGTCCGGATTGATCGTCCAGAACGTTTGAACTGTCTCGATTATCCGACGCTTGTCGCTTTGCAAGAACAGGTCGATGCGTTATCGGTCGACCCGGAAGCGCGGGTCGTCCTGTTTACGGGAACGGGGAAAGCATTTAGCGCCGGTGCCGATTTAAAAGAACGCGTGCATTTAAACGAAGAAGAAGTTCGGCGCAATGTCCTTGCGATCCGCAATGTCTTCACGTCGATCGCACAATTGCCGCAACCAACGATCGCAGCCGTCAACGGTCACGCGCTCGGCGGTGGGTTCGAGTGGATCCTTGCCTGTGATTTCCGTTTTCTCGTCGAGGATGCACTCGTCGGCTTGACGGAGACCAGCTTCGGAATCATTCCGGGAGCTGGTGGAACACAGCGCTTGCCACGACTGATTGGGGAGACGCGGGCAAAGGAATTGATCTTCACAGCGAAAAAAATCGATGCGATGACAGCAGAACGGTACGGACTCGCGACAGCCGTTGTTGCCCGGGAAGCGTTGATGACGACGTGCTTTGAGTTTGCTAATCAGATGTTACAGAACGGACCAATCGCCTTGCGCCAAGCGAAACGAGCGATTGATCAAGGGCGGGATGTCTCACTCGAAGAAGGACTACAGCTCGAAACGGAAGCCTATGAAGTCGTCATTCCGACGGCTGATCGTCAGGAAGCGTTACAAGCCTTCGCTGAAAAACGACCACCGCGCTTTGAAGGAAGATGAGGATGGTCGACGTTTGAAATAACCCGTATACTAACGATACACACTATGAACGACTGAAGAGAGAGTGAATACCATGAGTGCGAACACCCAATCGATGATCTTTACGATTTACGGCGATTATATCCGCCATTACGGCAATCAAATCTGGGTCGGGAGTTTAATTCGACTCGTCAAAGAGTTCGGACATAACGAGCAGGCCGTTCGGGTTGCTGTGTCCCGAATGGTTAAACAAGGCTGGCTCGTCTCCGAGAAACAAGGAAATAAAAGCTTCTATTCATTAACACCACGTGGGGTGGAACGGATGGAGGAGGCCGCACGCCGGATCTACAGATCAACACCGCACGACTGGGACGGGAAGTGGCGGACGCTGATGTACACGATTCCGGAGGATAAACGCCAGATTCGTGATGAGCTCCGCAAAGAACTGACGTGGAGTGGGTTTGGCAACTTATCGAACGGGGTTTGGATTTCACCGAATCCACTTGAAAAAGAGGCGGAACGATTGATCGAAGCGTACGAGATCGAAGAGTATGTCGATTTCTTCGTCGGTGAATACCACGGTCCGAAGCAGGATCAATCCCTTGTCGAGCGTGCGTTTCCGCTGGAGGAATTGCAGGAGCGTTACGAGACATTCATCACGGATTACAGCCGGCAATACATCGTCCATCAGAGTCAGCTCCAACTCGGAGAAATGACGGATGAACAGTGTTTCGTCGAACGGACGATGCTCGTACATGAGTACCGGAAGTTTCTGTTCACGGATCCCGGATTACCGCAAGAACTGTTACCAGATGCTTGGAGCGGACATCACGCGGCGCTCTTGTTCGAACAATATTACCGATTGCTCGCACAACCAGCGAGTCGGTTCTTCGAATCAATCTTTGAAGAGACGCACGATGTGTCGCAACGCAGTGCCTCGTACGACGCGGCGGAACATCCGCTGTTTGCGGAACGGTGAGCATTTATTCGAATGAAAAGAGCGGGACGGATCAGTTGATCCGCCCCGCATTCGTGTCATTCAGATGTGTTCTGTTCAGCAGATTCTGCGAGAATGTTTCGGAAGGCATATCCTTTATCGACATAAGAATCAATCGACTCCTGAATCATCGCAAGATCCGCTTCTGTTAGTTCACGCACGACTTTACCGGGTGAGCCGATGATCAGCGAACGGGGTGGGAAAACTTTTCCCGATGGAATTAGCGTATTCGCCCCGATGATGCATTCTTCACCGATCTCTGCGTGATCAAGAACGGTCGCACCCATTCCGACGATCGAACGACGTCCGATTTTGCAACCGTGTAAAATTGCGTTATGTCCGACCGTTACTTCATCTTCAATGACGACGGGTGCCCCTTCATACAAATGAATCGTCGCGTTGTCCTGGATACTGCATCGTTTCCCAATCGTAATCGGTCCTTCGTCACCGCGTAAGACAGCGTTGAACCAGACGGTAGACTCGGAACCGATCGTGACGTCTCCGATCAGATAAGCGCCAGGAGCGATGAATACATCGGAGGCGACGTTCGGATGAATCGATTGATACGGAATCTTCATAACAGAATGACCTCGTTTCTATAATAATATGAACTACTATTCATTCCATGTCAGTATAGCATGTGAGTGAAGTCGAGAACGGAGGAAAGACATGTTTCCGATTTGTGAGCTCTTTAAAATTCGATATCCTTTGATCCAAGGAGGAATGGGTAACATTAGTCATGCGGCGCTGACGGCAGCGGTGTCGAATGCCGGAGGACTCGGAACGCTCGGGTGCGGGACATTGTCGGTCGATGAAGTGGCGTCGCGGATTCACGAGACACGAATGCTGACGGCTCAACCATTTGCCTTGAACATCGCGATTCGGGTGTCTCCTTATACGGAAGCACTGATTGATCTCGCGATTGCAGAAAAGATTCCGGTCGTCTCCTTGTCGGCAGGAAATCCAGCACCGTACATAGAGCGACTTCAAGCTGCCGGTATCAAAACGATTGCTGTTGTCGCTTCAGTCAAACAGGCGTTAAAGGCAGAACAGGCAGGCGCTGATGTACTCGTAGCGGAGGGAGTTGAAGCAGCAGGCATCAATTCACCGCTCGAGTTGACGACGCTGACCTTGATTCCGCAACTCGTCGATCGAGTCAACATTCCGGTCCTGGCAGCGGGTGGGATTGGTGACGGGCGTGGACTGGCAGCTGTTCTGTTACTTGGTGCGGCTGGCGCCCAGCTCGGAACACGATTGATTGCGACGGAAGAGGCGAAGGTTCATTCGGCATACAAGGCGCACTTAATGAATGCGACCGATACCGATACACGCATCATCGGACGTTCCGTCGGATTCGTCCGACGTGTCCTTGATGGTCCTTACGTCGAACGACTCACAGCAGAGACACCTGCTGCTTTTCTCGATCAGACGAATGAGTCGTATCATATTACGGGCGCTCTTGAGGGCGATGAGGAGAAAGGGTATGTCAACGCTGGACTGGTTGCGGGATTGATTCATGATGTGCCGACTGTTGCGGAGTTGTTTACGCGCATGATGGCGGAAGCAGAGGAACAGCTGAAACAAACGACGACTCGTTTTATGACATGAGTATATAGTGAGGGACCCGTGATGCCACTTGTGGACAGCGGGTTTTTTCATGTTTTTTTGAAAATGGGACATTTGTCCTTTTCAAGTAGGGCACGAGTAAGGTCTACTCTAGTGTAGAGATTAAAGGAGGAGATGACGTGCAAGGAGTCGTGTTTGCTTTGATGAGCGGTCTGTTCATCGCCCTGCAAGGCATATTCAATGCGCGCCTTGCGACGACAGGCGTCGGACCGTGGTTGTCCGTATTGATCGTCCACTTTGTTGGTCTGATGGGTTGTTTAGTCATTTACAGTTTCGTACGAGATCGGAAAATCGGTGGCTTCCGTCAGTTACCGTGGATTTATGCGAGCGGCGGTTTGATTGGCGTGCTAGTCGTCGTAACGGAACTGACAGCAATCCAAACGCTCGGGATGACATGGGCAATGTGTTTATTACTCGTCGCACAGATTTTATGTGCTTTTGTGATTGATTTAAAGGGATGGTTCGGTGTCTTAAAAAAACAAGGAAATCGTGGTCAGTGGGTTGGTGTGGGTCTCATGCTTGCAGGAGTTGCGATTTTCTCACTTGCCTAAAGGGGGGAAATGAACATGGAAACCGTCATTCAACAGTATGGACTGGATACGATTTTGACGGAAGAGACGCGCGCTTGGTTGCGTCAAGAAACCTTCCAAAAAGGGGAACTCCTCTGTACGACAGGGGCAGCGATCGACCGGATGTACTTCATCGTCGCAGGCAAAGTTAAGATATCTGCTGCCTCGTCAGAAGGGAAACAACGGATTCTACGATTCAAGACACCACTGACGGTGATCGGTGACGCTGAGTTCATCAATGAACGGGAAGTGCTGAATACGGTCGAAGCAGTGACCGATGTCGAGGTGTTGAGCGTACCGTATGCGATTTTACGCGAGCACAATACAACGAACGTCTTTCTGCAATTCTTATTACGCACGATCACAGCGAAGTGGTATGCCGACTCGAAATCAGCGTCGCACCATGTGTTGTATACAGTTGAAGAGCGATTTGCAGGGTATTTGTTGTCGATCGCTTCTGAAGCCAGTGACAGTTTGTTTTATCAGGAGATGCGGACGTCGAACTTACATGACGTCGCCGACTGGCTTGGAACGAGTTATCGCCATCTCAATCGGATCATCACGAAATTATGTGAAGAAGAGATTCTCGTTCGACGACGCGGGAAAATCATCATCGTCGATCTGGAGCGGATTCGCGAGAAGGCGAACGGCAACAGCTATGAGTAGGGAGGAACGAACATGATAATAGGCATCGTGTGTGCCGTGTTGGCAGGGATGTTAATCAGTTTACAGACGGTATTGAATGCTCGGATGAGTGACGCGTTTGGCGCTTGGGCGACGACGACGCTGGTCTTCTTCGTCGGTTTCATCGGAGCAAGTGTCACGTATGTTCTGTTTCGTGGTGGAACAATCGGACAGATTCAAAACGTATCGCCACTCTATTGGTTTGGTGGACTTGTCGGTGTCGGCGTCGTTTTTTGTGTCATGCGTGGGATTCAGTTACTTGGTCCGTCCGTCGCAATCTCTGTCGTTCTGATTTCGCAGTTAAGCTTTGCTCTCGCTGTCGATACGTTCGGCTGGTTCGGTTTACCACAAATTGATTTATCATTCGGTCAGCTCGTCGGTCTCGCCGTCATGGTATGTGGGATCTTCGTTTTGAAACGGTATCAAGTCGTCGCGCCGGAAGAGAGGGCGAAGGATATACCGAAGCAAGTCTCTTAAAAAATCTGATACTAGTTCGATCGACTGACGAACGTTTCTGTCATCCTCGCTTTCCACAGGCGGGAGGTAAGCCGCGTCATCCCGCATTCTATGCGATTTGCCGGGTCTTACCTGACCCTGACGAAAGCGCGACTCGCGCTTTCTTTCCCTGCAGGAGTCGAGGATGAACACTCACGTTCTAGATTGACTAAATAAAACATGCGCGTTTCCCGCTAATTCGATCGGGAGATTCGCATGTTTTTATGTGTTGTGACTTGATCTCAATCGAATAGATGAACCATTCGTCTTCCGAAGTAAAGCGAGAGAACAATAATGAGAAGACCGCAGTACAACATGATTGTCGTGATCGAAACGTGAAACGACAGTAGAAACGAGAGGAGCGCGTAAGATAATGGAATGAGACCGTTTGACGCGGCATTCACGACACTCATGACACGTCCCATCGTCTGTTCCGCACACTGAGACTGGATGAACGTAATGAAGCGAATATTGATGATCGAAGAAAGGACACCAAGTGATAACAGGATGATCAGGTACAACAAGATCTGCTGCGCTTGACTAAGCAGGAAGAAAAGCAAACCTAAGGCGCCAATTAATCGGACCGATGAGGTAAGCCCATTTGCTTTCGTCTGCGCAAAACCACTCCAGAGCGCCCCTCCGAGCATTCCCATTTGATAAGCCCCTTGCATATAACTTAAATCCATCGCATCTCCTTGGAGCACATCATGAACGAGTAAGGGGATTCCGAGTAAGAGTGGTCCAAAGAAAAAGAAATTGACACAGATGACAAGAAAAAGTGTCTGCTTGAGTTGCTGAAGGTTAAAGACGTAATGTAGCCCTTCTTTTAGTTCAAAGAGAGCTGAATGCTGAAGCGATCGCTTGATCTTAGATTCACGAATACCATACGTGAAAAGGAGCGTCAGACAGAGTGTCCCGAAAATCATGAGAAAGACGTGCGAGTAAGAAGAATAGCTGAGAATGACTCCACCAAGAATCGGACCTGAAAAGAGGGCGATTTGATTAGATGTCTGAATCAGTGAATTGGCTTTAGTGAGTTGTTCTTTCGGAACGAGTGTAGGAAGTAAGGAAGCATTCGCCGGCGAAAAGAATGCATCCACACTACCGAATAGAAAGGCGAATCCTAAAATCGTCAGCAATGTAAGCTGATCGGTATGAAGTAATGCGAGAAGACAGAGAATGAAACTGATTCGTAAAGCGCTCGAGATGCGCATGATCGTCGAACGTTTATAGCGATCGGATAAGACGCCACCGAATAACATGAGAAAAATACGGGGTAACAAGGTGGCCATGAGGACGAATCCAAGATATGATGCCTGGTTTAGCGTATGGATGACATACCATTGTTCAACAAACAGATAGGTTGATAGGGAGAGGGCAGAGCACATACCGGACCCCCATAAAAATAAAAAAGATCGATTTTTAAACAGCGATTGTTGCGTATCGATTTCAATAGGCAGCATGTGGCACCTCCGGTTTAGACGTCGTCATTCTCAAATAGTGGTTCATCAATTGCAAAGGCAGTCGTCATGATATAGAAGTGTTTTTTATCTTCTTCGTCTAGTGAAGAGGACCGTGTGAACTCGTCCAATAGAGCACGATATTTTGTAGCAAAGCGTTGAAAGTCGGCTTCAGACATCGTCAGTTCCTTTTGAAGTGATAAGCTCATCCAGTCCTCGACGTTCGAAGATGAAGGAGAAAAAGTAGCTGTCGGAGCCGTAAGAACGCGTGTCTTTGCCCGGTCCAATACTTCGAGATACGACTGCCGGGTCGCTTCATTCGTCTCGACGAATTTCAGTAGATGATCGGCAGGAATGTATCCTCGAGCAATCGCTTGATAGTATTTCAATAGATTGCCGCCCTGTTCTTCCGTCCGGACGAGGTGAATCAAGTCATGCTTTTCAAGTTCCCGTACGTGATAGAGGATCTTTGCACGGGATAACGTCAGCAAGTGGGCTAACTGATGTACCGTATGTGGTTTTTCGACGAGAAACATGAGGATTTTTGTTCGTAACGGATCACTGATCACTTTTAACTGTTCATAGCTCTCTAATATGTGAATCGCTTTTTGTTCCATACAATCATCTCCTTTTTAACCGGTTAATTTTTATTAACCGTAAAACAAAAGACTTCATTTGTAAACGATTACAAATTTGTGTGAGGGTGTTGGTAAAGAAGACATCATTTGTTTACATACAAAAAGACTGACTCCAGTGACATCTCGGTCATCCTCCACTTTTTACTGAAAGTAGGGTAAGAACGAGATGTTTGAAATCAGTTTCAGCTACTGTATATGGTTCGAAGTGATTAGACCGTCGTCGTATCTTTCCATTCCTGCTCGATGAAAGCATCGCGACCAGAAGCAGCACGATCTTTTTTATAGTGTTCTGGATTTTTCTTATGGAAGTCTTGATGGTACTCTTCCGCCGGATAAAATTCAGAAGCGGCATCGATCCGCGTCACGATCGGTTGTTTGAAACGATTGCTTGCAGCAAGAGCGTCACGGGAAGCGATTGCTGCTTCATGCTGCGCATCCGTATGATAGAAGATCGCTGGTGCGTACTGCGTGCCGCGATCTTGGAATTGACCTTCTGCATCCGTCGGATCCGTTTGTGGCCAGTAGAGTTCGAGCAGACGCTCGTACGGGAACAGGCTCGGATCAAACGTGATTTGGACGACTTCGAGATGTCCCGTCGTTCCTGTCTTGACTTGCTCGTATGTCGGATTGTCGACGTGACCGCCCATGTAACCTGATACGATTCCCTCGATTCCTGGTAATTCTTCAAACGGTGTCACCATGCACCAAAAACATCCACCTGCAAATGTTGCTTTTTCCATCTGTCTCTTCCTCTCCGTGGGAAATCCCCATTGTATGTCTGACAGCGAGAAAACGAAAACGACTCCTTCGCTTGGTTGCAAAAGGAGTCGCCGCTTTTTATCAACCAAAGCTTTCGCTTTGCTGGTCGTAGCACCTTGCTATGCGCAGGTTGCTGGGACGTCATCGATCCAGATCTCTCGGTCCACTCTTGATAAGGGTATATGAAGTTGATGTCATTCGTTATCATTGTTGTGATGATACCATTCACACAGAAATAAAGTCAATCCTTAGGTTTCAAGGCACGTAAAACCGTCGCTCCGAGTGTCTTCGCACCAATCAACAACGCCTGTTCGTTGATTTCGTACTGCGGATGATGCTGTGGGTAGTTGACGCGACCGTCCGTATATCCGGAGCCAGTGAAGAAATAACTTCCCGGGACATGTGTTAGATAATGCGCGAAGTCATCCGCAGCCATCATTGGTGTGAGTGCCCGGACGGATGCTTCCGGTAAGAAAGAAGCGGCTTCCTGAACAAGTTTTGTCTCGTCCGGATGATTCCATAGCGCCGGGTAACCAGTCGTGAAGTCGATTGAATAGGTGGCACCGATGCCGGCACATGTCGTTTTGGCGACAAGATCGACTTCTTGCCGGAGCTGATGCCGCAATGTCTCATTAAACGTCCGAATTTCACCGACGATGCGTGCTTCACCCGTGACGATGTTCGGAGCCGTTCCCGCATGGAAAGAACCAATTGCAAGAACAGCAGGCTCGAACGGATCGACCCGTCGACTGACGAGATGCTGTAAGTTGCAGACGAGCTGCGCTCCAGCGACGAGCGCATCTTTTGTTTTGTGAGGTGCTTGCGCATGTCCACCTTGACCATGAACGATGATTTCGAATTCGTCGATTGCACATAACGTATGTCCTTCCCGAAACCCAATCGTACCAACTGGTAAATCATTTTCGAGATGTGTCGCAAAAATCGCATCGACATCTTCGAGGACGCCGGCTTCGATCATTTGGATAGCTCCGCCAGGAAAGACCTCTTCTCCATGCTGATGGATGATTCGAATCGTTCCTTGCAATTGATCACGTAACGGATAGAGCGTAGCAGCCAGGGCCATCACCATTGCCGTGTGACCATCATGCCCGCAAGCATGCATGATACCAGGATGGATCGACCGGAAAGCAAGCGTTGTCTCTTCCTGAAGTGGTAATGCGTCAAAATCTGCGCGGACAGCAATCGTCGGACCAGGTTGTTTACCTTCGATCGTCGCGACGACCCCACGACCTCCAACGGCTGTTTGATGAGGAATGCCTCGTTCTGTGTAAAAGGCAGCAATCCGTTCTGGTGTGCGGACTTCTTGGAAGGACAGTTCCGGATGCCGGTGGAAATCACGACGTAACGCGATCATCGTGGGTTCAAATTGTTCAAGTGCTTCAAAAAGTTGAGTTTGCATCTTCAAGCTCCTTTGACGTGTGTCTTTTCGTGAAAATGGGTACAGATACAGGTAATCACGAAAGGGGATAATGAAACATGGGAGAAATCGTCGTCAACGCTGTACTTACAATCAAAGCAGGACTAGCGGATCAAGTTTTCCCGATTCTACAAACGGTCTATCATGCCTCACAAAAAGAAGAAGGATGCTTACGTTATTCCTTGCACCAATCGATCGAGGATGAGCATCAATTCATGCTGTACGAAGTGTATCGGGACGAAGAGGCGCTTGAAGCGCATATCGCATCCGATCATTATAAAGCATACCGTGAACAGATCGAGTTATACTTGATGGATCGACAAGTAACGAAATACGTCGAGATGACATTCTGACGTGTTGCGATAAGAAGAGACGAAGCCGTCGAATTCGACGGCTTCGTCTTTTTTTGTCTTACATCGATTTAAATCCGAGGAAATGCTCTTGCCAACGCGGTTCATAAATCGAATTGATTTGGAGCTGTGAACCGCCCGCATGGATGAAGTGTTCGCTATCGAGCATGATTCCGATATGCGATGGACCATCCGTGTAGGTGTTCTGGAAGAAGACGATATCCGAGCGTTTACCACTCGAGATACTCGTCCGGCGATTCGTAAAGAAAGCACCGTACCAGTAGCCACGAACATTCGTCCGACCACCGTATTTTCCAGCCTTGTTCGTCGCGTAGTGAATCAAACCGGAACAGTCAAAACCACCGTTCACGGCATCTTGCGAACCCCATGTGTATGGTGTGCCGATATGTTGGACTGCTGCTTGGATCAGCTTTTCACCACGCGTATTATTCTTTTTAACGACCCGTTTATCGGACGTGATCGTCACAGCGGATACAGGAAGATAAACAGGTGTCCAGCCTGACTGGATGACATAGAAGTTTCCGACTCGATGACGCGGATAAACCCGTTTGCCTTGTTCAACGAGTCCGTTGCCTTTTGGACTTGTCGGACTTGCGAAGAAGGATGTCGTCTGTTTGACCGTATAGATTTTCGTCCGGTCGATCGCTTTTTGTGTCAGTTTCATATAGGGTTTGCTCGTGCTGATATAAGGGTTGAGGACGTAACCGGTTTGACCATTTGCCAGGCGAACTTGCCAAAAATCATCATCAATTGATTTCAGACCAATCAGTTTTGTTCCTTTCTTCAAATAGGCAGCTGGGCGACTGTAAGCCACGTCGGCAGAGAAGAGTGGCGTCTGGTCCAGGTGGACATAAAATGTCGTGCCTTTTTTTGCTTTTGCCGTCGGCTTGTTCAGTCCGATACGACTCGAATCGACGAAACCAAAGGTGTTTTTATATTTGACGCGTGTATAATAACCGCTTTTTCCGTAGATCGAAATCGAGGTCCCTTTTTTGAATGTGCCGATTTTTTTACCCGATAGTTTTGCCTGCGAACGAATGACGACATCGTCTTCCGTCACATAGCGTTGACCAGTGACGTCATACAGATCCGGCTTTTTCGTCACGAGATCCGTCGTCTTGACGTAGCCGTAGACCGATCCTTTTTTCAAGCGTGTGTAACTACCGCTTGTGCCGTAAATCGTTAGTTTGTCAGCTCGTTTGACGGAATACATAATTTTGCTCTTCGTCGAAGCAGACGTGTAGACGGACAAGTTGCGTTTCGCGTATCGTGTCCCGGTTGATGCATAGACTTTTCCAGTACCGAGATCAGCTGTCTTGACGTAAGCATGAACTCCACGGAAGATGATCCGGCTATAGGCACCGTTCGCCCCGTAAACTGTTAGTAAAGTATTCGTTTGATGTTGCTTCAAGACAGGACTTGAAGATTTGGCATCCGAATAGATTGGTGTAGCGCGCTGAACATAGAGGCGTGCAGTCTTCGGATAGTATTTCAACGTACCGAGATGTGCCGTCAGCACATAGGCATACTCGTCGTTTCGTTTGATTCGTGTAAATGAACCCTCGACGCCGTACGTTTGAAGCGAAGTATTCACAGGAAGCGATTGTACGACTTTTCCTTTCGTAGTCGCAGTAGCATAGACCGTCGTCTGCTGTTGGACGTAACGTAGCCCGGTTTCCGGATGGTTCACGACCGGCGCATCAGCTAAATCAGCCGTCAATACGAATGCGTAACCCGTCTTAGTCGCAACACGCGTAAAAGTACCGATCGTACCGAACGTTTCGAATGCTTGATTTTGAGTGACAGCTGTCTTCGCGCTCGTCGTCTTCGGTTCAACGAAAAGAGAAGTCGTTCGTTTGGCATAACGCAGTCCTGTTTCCGGATAATTTTCGACCTGTGCATCAGCTAAATCAGCCGTCAATACGAAGGCGTAACCCGTTTTAGTGGCCACGCGTGTAAAAGTACCCGTCGTACCGAACGTTTCGAATGCTTGATTTTGAGTGACAGCTGACTTCGCGCTCGTCGTCTTCGGTTCAACGAAAAGAGAAGTCGCTCGTTTGGCATAACGCGTTCCAACTAATTTCGGAAGTTGCTCGAGTTGTGTCGTAGATACGTAGACGTATTGCTCGTTCCATTTCAGACGTGTGAACGTGTCGAAAGTGCCGTATGTATCGATTCGCTGATAGGCGGGAAGTGTCGTCACGACGGTGGAATCAAATGGTGAAGCAACTAATGAGAGTGGACTTTTCGACGTCAGTGTTGCTTGTTTTTGAAAGACAGGTGCTGTTTGCGTTAACGCGTTTGTTGCGACATAAGCAGCGCCTTCTTGCCAACTGACACGGGTAAAGTCACCGTCCGTGCCAAGTGTCTTGAATGTCGTTCCTGCTGGTAGTTGTTGGATGACCGTTGCGGAATCAGCCGTTTGTAGCAACGCAGCATCCTCTTTCAAATAAGCCGCCCTGGTCGTCTCGGGGACTGTTTGTGTTTCTGCCGTTGGTTGAGCAGGTGGCGATTCAGCGAAAGCGGGTGCGGGTAAAACCGAGCTCAACATTAACGTTGCGGCAAGTCCAGCAACATGAGTAGTCCATTTTTTCATCAAGAAGTTCACTCCAATTCTTAAAATTTGTCATTATGAATAGTGTAGCATGCGCTTGTTTAAAAATTGATTAAAATCAAAAAAATAGGAGATTGTCCATAAAAAAACGGTATGCCTCGGCACACCGTTTGAAGTCATATGTTAGTTATCTTCTTCGTGATCCACTTGCCATTCCCAGTCGAGCATGCCGTAAATCAAGGAATCGCGCCAGTGGTCTTCGAGATAGACCGTCTCGCGAAGCTGTCCTTCCTTCGTCATGCCGACCTTTTGCAACACGCGTTCGGAAGCGACGTTCCGTGGGTCACACGTTGCCGTGATGCGGTGTAGTTCTAGTTTTTCGAAACCGAATTGGAGAAGGAAAGAGGCGATCGACGTCGCATATCCGTTCCCCCATTCATCAGGCGAGAGGACGTATCCGATTTCGGCGATTTTATTATCAACGTCTGTGATGACGAGTTCACCGGCACCGATGACGACGTCACTTGAAAACGTCACGGCAAAGACATAACGACGTCTTGGTGTCTCGAGTTCACTTTCAAGCGCATCATGTAGGAATTGTTTCGTATCCGTTTCGGTATTCGGTCCCCATGATTGGAATTGACTGACGATGGGTTGTGAGGCATAGGCGTGAACCGCTTCCACATCTTCTGGTGTAAAACGACGAATTCGAAGTTGATCATTGATTTTATAACGCATGCAGCATCCTCCTCTTTCAGATGAAGTCACTTTGATTCTATTTGACAGATGGGGAACGGATTCCTGTTTGACATGGGAAAAAGGGCGTGCTAGGGTGGTTGTATCGAATGGAATAGGGAGTATCCTCTAGGGTTCCGTACGGCTGGACCGAGGGAGGAACATGGACGTTTGTCCATGCAACGGAGGGATAAAAGCCCGGGAGTAAAGCGAATCGTCTCGCTTGCTCCCGGGCTTTTTCATTTGAATTTACCTATCAGGAGGCAATTACTATGGCAAAGTATTGGATTGGCATCATCGTCGCAGCGTGTTTTGAAGTGGGCTGGGTCATCGGATTAAAACATGCGGCAACACCACTTGAGTGGGCTGCAACGATCGTCTGTATCATCGTTAGCTTTACCGTGCTAATTAAAGCGAGTAACCATTTACCAGTCGGAACGGTCTATGCTGTTTTCGTCGGTCTCGGAACAGCAGGAACGGTCGTAACGGATATCGTGTTATTCAATCAAGCAGCTTCCGTGATGAAATTAGCATTGATCGCTGTCTTACTCGTCGGCGTCATCGGTCTGAAGTTAGTCAGTGGAGAGGAGAAATCAGCATGAGTTGGATTTATTTAATCATTGCCGGAATCTTTGAGATGTTTGGTGTCGTCTTGATCAATACGTTCAATCAAAATAAGAATGCGAAGAATCTACTGTTGATGGGAACAGGATTCGGACTCAGTTTTCTATTTTTGACACTTGCGATGAATGGTTTACCGATGGGAACAGCGTACGCGGTATGGACGGGAATCGGAGCAGCGGGTGGTGCGATTCTCAGCATGGTGCTCTATAACGAATCAAAAGACTGGAAGCGACTGGTCTGCATCGGTCTTGTCTTGAGTGCTACAATCGGCTTGAAACTCGTCGGTGAATGATCGTTTACATGTCAAACAGATGACGTTTTAATGGAACGCATGTTTTTTGGCATATTTTAACGCAAAAGAGGAAATACTCCTTATAGAAGTCACGCATGACAAATCGTGTCGATAAGGGGAGAATATTCATGAAAACGAAACAATATATCGGAACATTCTATTCAGAAGAAGAATTGATCTCAAAAATGGATGAGTTACACATTCAGGGACATCGGGAGGAAGACTTCTACGTTATCGTCAAGGAGAAGTCGAACATCGCACTCGTCCGTAGCCAGATGGACGCAGAAATCGCGACGACGAAACCGTCTTGGATCGACCGGATTCGTGGAAACAAAGGACGCGATCAAGAAGTCGATGATCTGTTCGGGTCACTTGATCTATCAGACAATGAGATCGAACAACGCAAAACGGAAGTCGAAGGTGGAGGCTTCGTTCTGTTGCTTGAAGTCCAAGACATCCAGTTCGATCCACATTTAAATACAGATAATACGCATCCTGATGTAAAGGTTCGTTATGGTAGTGGCGAAGAGACGCATACGTCATCAGATGCGAATTCCAATGCACAGCTCGGCTCCGGTAATCCGCTTGATATTGATAAAGATTCGAAGGAAGAGCATGCAGAGATTGATTTGCATCGTGCCGGTACGGATAAGATGCCGCAAGACGAGCAGGCAATCGATCATTCAAAAAAACTCGACGGGAACCGGGAACCGGACATCGCGATGCGTCGGGATGATGATTTCCGACGTCCGGAAACAGAACGCGAGGAAAAAGAACATGATGCAACGCAAGACGGCGAAGAACATCGTCAATCGAAACATCAATCAGATGACATCGCCAAGCAAGACCATGGAAATAATTTAGACCGCTAAAATAATAGATTAGAATCACGCATCAGGGTCATCATCAAAGAAGGTACTTTCCGGATCAATTCCGAAAGGTACCTTCTTTTTGTATGGAGATTAAACGAGAATCGTCTCGTCTTATTTATGATCCGGATTTGATCCTGTACGCACGTTGGCGTTCAATTGATCGATGGCTTGCATATCAGCGTCTGACAAGGTGAAGTCGAAGACATCAAGATTTTCGCGAATGCGGCTTGGCGTGACAGATTTCGGAATCGCGACGATATCGTGTTGCAAGTGCCAACGGAGGACGACTTGAGCTGGCGTTTTCTGATGACGATCGGCAATATCGACGATGACCGGATGCGTTAACGCGTCGCGTCCTTTCATCAATGGACTCCAAGCTTCAACGACGATACCGTGCTTGCGGCAAAAGTCTCGGATCGCTTCTTGGCTGAGGAACGGATGGAGTTCAATCTGATTGACGGCAGGAACGATTGATCCTTCGGCTAAAATTCGTTCCAAGTGCGGAATATGGAAGTTCGAAACACCGATGGCACGCGTCTTTCCTTCTGCATAGAGATGTTCGAGCGCCCGCCATGTCTCGACATAACGATTTTCTTTTGGCATCGGCCAATGAATCAGATACAAGTCAACATAATCGACACCAAGCTTTTGCAGACTCGTCTCGAAAGCGGCAAGTGTCTCTTCATAGCCGTGATCGGAATTCCAGACTTTCGTCGTTAGAAAGATCTCTTCTCGGGGAATGCCCGAGTCACGCAGCGCGCGACCGACACCTTCTTCGTTCTCGTAAATCATCGCCGTATCGATTGAACGATACCCGGCGCGGAGTGCTTCGCTGACCGCTTCATATACTTCTTCTTCCGGTACTTTAAAGACACCATATCCGAGTTGGGGCATGCTGATGCCGTTATTTAACGTAATCTGTTGCATCGATTCATCGACTCCTTTGTAGTAAATTCTTCTCTTTTCTAGTGTACGCGCTCCTCCTGTAAAAATCGAATGATTGCCGAAGTGAGTTCTTTTGCGTATACTGAGCGATAACAAATATTAGGAGGCGATCCTGTGATTCGACAAGCTGTTTTACAATACATACATGAGCAACACGCACTCGATCAACTCGAAGAAGTAATAGGTGATCGTTCAGCAGTCCTGATTCATGGACGTCAAGCCTATGAAGCAGCCGCTTTTGCTTTACCAGCATTACCACGTCTTTTATTTGAAGGGCATTGTACGGATCAACAGGTGGAAGCTTTCAAACAGGTATGTGCTCCATACGATGTGATTCTCGCGCTCGGAGGTGGGAGTGTCATCGATACGGCAAAACAAGTCGCGTTTCAATTACAACGCCCGATCATCGTCATTCCGACGATCGTCTCGAACTGTGCTCCGTGGACTCCGCTCAGTGTCATGTATAACGAAGAGGGACAGTACATCCGATTTGATACGTTCCCCGTCGTGATTGAAGCCCTTTTACTCGATCATCGGATCATCGCAGCAAGTCCGTATGATTATTTCGTAGCCGGACTCGTCGATACGCTAGCGAAGTGGTATGAAGCACGTGCCTTAAGCGGATCATCAGCTGAAGATCCCGTCATTGAGATGGCGCTTCGAACAGCTGAACGTTGTAAGGATCTTATCTTGTCGACGAATATAACGGAAACGCGTTTTCGTGAGTATCCCGTTGAAATGCAACATCTCGTCGAAACCGTCATTCCGTTAGCTGGAAGTATCGGCGGTTTTGGTGACGCGGCGACGCGTGGTGCAATCGGACACGCAGTGCATAACGCGTTATCTCCTCATCCGGAAACACACGCGTTTTTACACGGGAGTAAGGTCGGTTATGGACTACTCGTTCAGGAGAAGCTACTCGGACATGATGATGATTATGAAGAGTTGCGTGACTATCTTCTTGCACAAGAACAGCCGACGGCACTCGCAGACTTCGCATTATCGCTCGATGTCGTCGAAACACTTGCTTTACGGACATCGAAAGAGGAACTGTGTCGTCTGTTGCGTCCGATCGTGTCAATGGAACAACTAGTGGATGCTATTACACGGAACGAGACGGTTTCCGTTTCGACAACTTAAAATAAAAATACGCACATGTGCCGAATCAGACGGTCCATGTGCGTATTTTTATTGTGCTTTCGCAAAGCGAGCATAAGGAGCAGGGCGACCGAGTAGGTATCCTTGACCAAGATCGAAGCCGAGTTCGCGGCAAAGATCGAGTTCTTCTTGCCGTTCGATGCCTTCCGCTAAGATTTGAATCCCCATTTCTCGTGTCAGATGACGGGCTTTTCGTAAAAAGGCTTCGTTTTCTGAGTTCGTATCGCAGTGATCGATGAAGGAACGATCAATCTTAATATAATCCGGTTGAAGCAAGGACAACATATCGAGTGTCGAGAAACCAGCGCCAACATCGTCCAGTGCTACTTGAATGCCTTGCTTTTTATATTGTTCGAAGACGTGTTTCAAATGGTTGACGTCTTCAATTTTTTCCGTTTCGACGACTTCGAAGACGAGCCGACTTGGATCGACTTGATAACGTTCGACGATCTCAAACGTATGGCGAAGGCAGTACTCCGGATTATAGATCGTCGAAGGAAGGAAGTTGATGAACGTTTTTGTTGTGCCACCGATATGATGCGTCGCACGGATGGCTTCTTCACGCGCCCGCTGATCGAGACGGGAATGGAGTCCCATCTTCGAGGCCGTTGAAAACAAGACACCAGGCGAGATAGACGTGTTATCATCAGCTGCTCGTAGCAAGGCTTCGTTCGCGACGAGCACGTTGCGCTGGATATCATAAATCGGTTGTAGGTGGCTTGTCATGACCCCATGCTGGATGAAATCAATCGCAGACCGATGCTTCAGTTGTTCTAGAAGTGCTGAAGCTAGGATGGGTGCTGTCACGTAACGCGATTGTGTGGCGCGACAAGACACCGGATAATCCGCTACACGTAAGAGCGATGTCAGTAACTGTTCGAGCTGTTCAAACGATTGATAGGAATAGATTTCTGGCGTCGGTGATTGAATATGGAGTGCTCCCGCTTCAACAAAACGGATTGATGTCGTACATTCGGCGCAAGGATGCCACATAAAGGGATGTCCACCTCTCAGTACATCAAAAAAAGATGTATTTATTAAATTGGTTAAATTCTTTACCCTAAGAGAAAAAGAAATTAAACCTGTTCTTCATAATCATTGACCTCATATAAAAAAGAGAAGGGAACGACGGACACAATTCCGTACGTTCTCTCCTCTATCGGTCACATTCTTTCATTGTGAAGTGTAAACAAACCAGAAAGTGAGATGCAAGACAGCAGCCATTGGAACGAGCCATTGGAACTTCGCTTTCCGTGTCTTGTGCCGAACTGTGTACATACCGATCCAAGAACCGAGCGCACCACCGAGGAAAGCAATCGTCAATAGTGTCGCTTCGGGTGTTCGGTAAGCATGTTGCCGCGCCCGACGTTTATCCTGCCACATCGAGACAAATCCGATGAGTGTCAGGAGGAGGTAATACCCTAAGATGATCCTCATGAAAAAACGACTCCTTTTCTACCGTTCGGCACCACCACCGCCGGAACTTCCGCCACCACCGCGACTGCCACCATTTCCACCGCCACCACGCATGATCGCGGAGAAGATGTTCAAAATCGCAAAGAAGAACATACCACCGGTGAACTTCATATCGAGGAACAATAAGATCAGTAATCCAGCACCGATCAGAATCTTCGTCCAAAGCGGAAGTCCGTTGTCATTTTGTGTTTTCGGAGGATCCTGTGACTCAAGCGATTGATCCTTTGAGATGACACTGACGACCGCTTTATATGTTTCGGAGGCTGCTTTTCCATACTCACTGTTTTCCTTGTAAGGAACAGCATACTGATCGAGAATACGTCCGGCTGTGATGTCTGTCAAAATCCCTTCGAGTTTATAACCGACCTCGATCCGGAATTGGCGATCCTTTTCGTTCGGAGCGACGACGACAAGAACACCATTGTCTTTTCCTTCTTGACCGATGCCTTGGCGCCGGAACGTTTCATTGGCGTAAGAGCTTAAATCCTGTCCCTTTAGATCGGGAACCGTCTTGAGGACGACTTGTGCTGTCGTATATCGTTCGAGTTCCTGACCGAGTTGCGCGAGTTCGGCTTCTTCCGAAGGGGTGAGCAGCTGAGCATCATCCTGAATGAAGAAGGCTGCTCCCGTCCGTTCTGAAACGGCACTAGCTGTTGGAACGAAGAGGAAGAAGACGAGGAACGCGCTCAACAGAAGTCGCGTCCACCGCCGAATCATTTCGAATCACTGTTAAAGTCGACGGTCGGATTTTCCCGGTCGCTGTCTGAAATCTCGTAATACGGCTTTTTCTCGAATCCGAAGGCGGATGCGTAGAGTGTCGTTGGGAAGCTCCGACGTTTTTTGTTGTAGAGGGTTACAGCATCATTGTAATCCTTGCGGGCGATCCCGAGACGATTTTCTGTTCCTTCCAGCGTGTCCATCAAGGATTGGAATCGTTCGCTTGATTTTAGTTCCGGGTAAGTCGTCTGCAAAGCAATCAATCCGCGAAGCGAAGACGTGACTTGTTGGTCGGCTTCAATTCGTTGTTCAGTTGACGCAGCACGCGCAAGACCAGCTTGGGCTTCTGCGACTTTTCCATATACTTTTTCTTCTTGACCTGCAACACCTTTGACAGTTTCAACGAGGTTCGGAATCAAATCCGCACGACGCTTGATCTGGTTGTCGACTTGCGACCATTTATTCGATACATCTTCTTCTACATTGACGAGGCTATTGTATTGTCCGATTGCTAAAAAGGCAATTACGGCAACAATAACGACTCCGATGATTAATGGGAGTTTTGATCTACTCCGACTTCTGCGTGCCATGTGGCATTCACTCCTTTAATTATGTCTCATCCCTATATACCCTTAAGCGACTGAATTAGTTTCAAAAAAATGAAAAACCGTCAGCTAAAATAGCTAACGGTTTGAACTTACATGTAGACGATGACAGCTAAGACAGCTGCTAAGACAAGGCGGTAGATGGCGAACGGAACGAGTTTGATCTTGTTGATCAGCTTCAAGAAGAAGCGAATCGATAAGAGGGCAAACACGAACGACGCAACGAAACCGACAGCATAGAATGCGAAGTGATTCGGTTGAATGTTATCCCAGTTCTTAACGAGCGAAAGGAAACTAGCACCGAACATGATCGGTACAGCCATGATGAATGTGAAGTCAGCTGCCGTCCGGTGATTCATCCCGAGGAAGACCCCTCCGGAAATCGTTGAACCAGAACGGGAGAAGCCAGGCCAAAGGGAAATACATTGGAACAGACCGACGAGTGCTGCTTGGCGATATGTAATCTGATCAAGCGATGTCGTTTTTGGTTCCTTTGGTCCGAATTTATCGGCTGCGATCATCAAGAGGGCACCGACAGCAAGACCGATGATGACCGTTTCAATCGAGAAGAGGTTCTCATCGATGAAATCTTCGAATAACAACCCGAGAACAGCTGCTGGTAGAAGACCGATCAAGACGTGACGTAGTTTTAACTTGTGTGTCCCTGATGCGTCATGTTCGCCTTCAATCTTATACAAACCGATCAGGCTGAAGAGGCGTTTCCAAAAGACGACGACGACCGCAAGAATCGATCCGAGCTGAATGACGATTTTAAAGGTGTTCGCCGAATATTTACCGAGAAAATCGGTCGTTTGCAACCACATGTCATCGACGATGATCATGTGACCTGTGGAAGAGACCGGTGCAAATTCCGTCATCCCTTCGACGAAACCGAGTAAGAGCGCTTTTAAAAGTTCAATGATTGTCATGATAATCTCCTTCTATATGATGTGCTAGTTAAAAACATATCATGTTTTATTCTTGTGAGATAGAACTAATTGGAATATCGGGCGCAAGACCGAGGAAAGTATGGATTGATAACGGAAGGAAAAAGGCGTACGATGACTGTATAATCAAACAAATATTTGAATGAGGTGAGAGAATGCGTGAAGCGACTGAACCGATCCGGATTTCAGGAATTGATTGTGCGAACTGTGCAGCGAAAGTAGAGCGTGGCGTGGCAAACGTAACAGGAGTCAAGGAAGCGACGTTGGATTTCGCAGGGCAACGTCTCTATATCACATACGCATCCCCAGATATCCAAGAACAGACGTATCGTCACGTTGTTCAGCGTGTTCACGAACTAGAACCAGATGCTCTCCTGCAACGCGAGCAGGATACACGAGACACGACTGAAATGGTATTTTGGACAAGGTCAAAGAAACTTCAAACACTCATAGGTCTGACTTCTTTCGGAATAGCATTTCTTGTTCCCGAGTCCATACAAATATGGTTGTATCTTACGGCGTATGTATTCATCGGGAATGAAGTATTACGTAATGCACTTCGGTCGACACGACGCGGACAGTTGTTTGACGAGAATTTTTTGATGATGCTCGCGACGATCGGGGCATTCGTCATTGGGGAGTATACAGAAGCGGTGGCAGTCATGTTGTTTTATCAAATCGGTGAATATTTTCAGCATAGGGCTGTCAATCAATCACGACGCTCGATTTCAGCATTGATGGATATTAGACCAGAGCAAGCCGTGCTTGAGGATGGGCGACGTGTGCGTCCGGAAGATGTCATTCCAGGACAGCGAATCATCGTCCGTGCTGGGGAACGGATTCCACTTGATGGAACGATCAAGCAAGGTACTGCCTTTCTGGATACGGCAGCATTGACAGGAGAATCGGTTCCTCGGCGTGTACATGAAACGGATCATGTGCTAGCCGGTACGATCAGCACGGGCGGACAGTTAGTGATTGAAGTAGATCGGTCGTATACGGACTCGGCGGTCGCGAAAATCATTTCACTGGTAGAACAAGCCTCTCGTCATAAAGCACCGACGGAAAAGTTCATCACACGATTTGCGCGAGTTTATACGCCGGCTGTTGTCGTGATTGCGCTAATTTTAGCGGTTCTGCCGCCTCTCTTACTGAATGCTTCCTTTAGCGAGTGGACGTACCGGGCGCTTGTCTTTCTCGTCATCAGTTGTCCTTGTGCGCTCATGCTCTCCATCCCGCTCGGCTTTTTTAGTGGAATCGGTGCTGCTTCAAAGCGAGGCATACTCGTCAAAGGCGGAAATCATCTAGAATCGTTGCAACGAATCGATACCCTCGTCTTGGATAAAACAGGTACGTTGACGAAAGGGAATTTTGAAGTCGTCGCTATTCAAGCACATACGATGACGAAACAAGAGTTACTACAAGTAGCAGCTCGGGTGGAACGGCAATCGAATCATCCGATCGCGACTTCGATCGTCCGGGCGGTTGATGGCTTACCATCTAAAGATGGTGGCATTCACTTATCAGAAATAGCAGGGAAAGGCGTCAGTGGGGAGTACGATGGTCGACTGCTGCGTGCAGGAAATGCCGAGTGGTTAAAGGAACTGGGCTTTACACCTGATAAAGAAACCGAAATCGGTACCTATGTTCACATTACTCAGGACCAAGACTATCTGGGATGGATTCGAATTGCAGATCAACTGAAGACGACGACGATGGAAGCGATCATCCAATTGAAAAAGCGAGGCATCCGTCGAATCGTCATGTTGACAGGCGATCGGAAACAGACGGCAGAAGCAATCGGAAAACAGTTGGATCTCGATCACGTCATTGCGAACTTGTTGCCGCATCAAAAAGTCGAAGCGCTGGAAGAACTGATGAAGACAGCAAAAGGAAAAACAGCGTTCGTAGGGGATGGAATCAACGATGCCCCTGTCCTGACACGGGCGGATGTCGGAATCGCCATGGGCGGAATCGGGAGTGATGTGGCGATTGAAGCAGCGGATGTCGTTTTGATGACCGATGAGCCGAAACAGCTTGCCGATGCGATGGATGTTGCCAGAACGACGCGAAAGATCGTCTATCAAAACATCTATTTTGCCCTTGGAATCAAAGCAATCTTTTTGTTACTTGGAGCCTTTGGAATCGCAACGATGTGGGAAGCCGTCTTTGCTGATGTCGGTGTGACAATGTTAGCGGTCCTGAATGCGATGCGTCTATTAAAGATACGTGCATGAACAAATATGCGATCATTTCCTCTTTTGAGGAGATGATCGCATATTTTTAGATCACCCGAGTGCGACATCGAGAATCATCATGACCGTAAACCCGACCATCAGACCAAGCGTTGCTAAATCGGATCCGTTCTCTGCTTGTGATTCCGGAATCAATTCTTCGACGACGACGAAAATCATCGCTCCGGCAGCAAACGATAACGCATACGGTAGAAGCGGTTGAACGAAGAAGACCGCGGCTGCTCCGACCATCGCGGCAATCGGTTCGACGATTGCTGACAATTGACCGTAATGGAAGGCGCGCCGGCGCGACATTCCTTCACCGCGTAGTGGAATCGATAGGGCAGCTCCCTCCGGCATGTTTTGTATCCCAATACCGAGTGCGAGCGTCAAGGCACCGGCGACGGTCGCCCCGTCCATGTTTAAGGCAGCGGCGCCAAAAGCGACACCAATCGCAAGACCTTCGGGAATATTGTGCAACGTGATCGCAAGAAATAGTAACGTCGTTTTCTTGAGTCCTGTCGAAGGACCTTCCGCTGTCTCGAGTGGTGCAGATAAGTGCAAATGCGGCGTGACGAAGTCGAGGAGACGGACGAAAAATCCACCAGCGAGAAAACCGATGGCAGCAGGAATCCAGGCGATTCCTCCATCCTGCTCCGTGAACTCGATCGCAGGAGCAAGCAGCGACCAAAACGACGCGGCAATCATGACGCCGGCGGCAAAACCGAGCATCATGTTCATGACGCGTTTTTCAATCGTCGTAAAGACGAAGACGAGTGCCGCACCAAGTGCGGTTAACCCCCACGTCATCATTCCGGCAAGCAATGCTTGCACGACGACGGGGAGGGAAGTAAACCAATCCAACATGACTATTCCTTCTTTCCGGGGACGATTTAAAGCATCCATCTGTATGAGAGCTTACCCGTTTTCGATCCGGACGATTCGTGTGAAGGGAATTTCAATGACTTCACGTCCGCGCAGAAAGAGAACGGAACGTTCGGGTTCTAGTCGTTCGACGAAACCGACGACCGTCACGTAGCTACTTTCCTTATAATACGTGATTTCAAGTTCGTTTCCTTCTATTAAAGCTTCTTGAAGCAGAAAGTGCCATGATTCTTGCAACTGTTCATCAATTTCAGGCAAGTCGAGCTGATGCATCTGGACATAGTATTCCCGCAGCAGTTGCAAATGTTCCGGCATGAGAAAAGGAATCCATTTTAAATTTCCCCGATCACGATACGCTGTCATGAAGATCACCTCCCGGATGACCGCCGACAAAACGAAGGCGACGTTTGGCGACACTCGTATCAAGAAACGAGACAGCGAGGCGAATCGTTCCTTTTCCGTAGCGAAGGTTGACGACATCCATTGCTTTTAATAACCGTCGCCGTTTCCAGAGCCGCGCATTATCCTCGAACAAAGACAACTGTAAGGTGCCTTGATCGGCAGTCAAATGCCCCACTGCGACGGATAAAAAACGAACAGGTTCTCCGTCGAGCCAATTCGGTTCGAATAATTGTAAGACGTGACGCAAAATGATGCGTTCATCGGATGTCGGATAAGGCAACCGTACTTGACGGGAGAAACCACTTCGGACGACGTTTCGAGAATAACGGACACCGATGTGAACGGTCCAGCCGACTTGATTCGAAAAGCGACAACGTGCGGCAACATCCTGTACCAGTTCATTGAGCACATTCCGGATGCGTTCGAACTGATAATAGTCCTGCATTAAGGTCACACCGTGTCCAATCGTCCGTTGAGGGGCTTTCTCGAACAGATGACGCGGGGGAAGCAGTGTCGGTGACGCGTCGAGTCCCCAAGCGTGATGCCACAGTTCGGCACCGATGACACCGAAGCGTTCGTGTAACTCTTCAACGGGGCGCATGGCAAGATCACCGATCGTTTCAATCCCCATCATCTGCAGATGTTGTTCCATGCGATGTCCAACTCCCCACATCTTTCGAATCGGAAAATCATGAAGACGTCGTGCGACATCAGCATATCCACATCGCGCGATGCCTTCTTTTTTCCCGATTAAATCAAGCGTCAATTTCGCGATGACGTTATTTGGACCAATCCCGATGCGGACGTGGATGCCGGTTTGTTTCAGGATTGCTTCTTTAATTTTGAGGGCAGCTTGCAGGTCAGAACCAAATAGGCGATCGGTTCCGGTCATGTCAATGAAACTTTCGTCAATCGAATAGACGCGGATGGCTTCAGGTGGGGCGAATTGGTGCAGGACATCCAGGACACGAATCGACGTCTTCATATAAGCGAGCATACGTGGTTCGACAAGTCGAATCGTACGACGAACAGCGTATGGCAATTGCTCGATTTCATATAATCGACCGGCTGTCTTGATTCCAAGTGCTTTTAAGGCAGGGGTGGCAGCGAGAATGACGGACCCGCTTCGTTTTAAATCGGAGACGACCGCCAGGCGTGTCGTCAAGGGGGGGAGATTGCGATACTGGCATTCACAGCTGGCGTAGAAGGACACACTGTCGACGCAAAAAATCCGTTTATCTTGTGGTAAAACGACGGAAGGAAACATTTGAATCACTCCTTTACATAAAAGAACGTATGTTCTTATTTTAATTTTCTTTGACTATAGCATGGTCTCAAAGTGTCTCAAAATAAAAACTGTTGAAAAAAGGGGAATTTGAACGATTTTCCCTCATATAAAAGGAGTTTGATACACTAAGGGAGAGAAAAAAGGGGGAACCTTCATTGAAAGAGACCATTATCCGTTTACCAGAATTACCGAAAACGCTTCAACCAGAGACGTTCGATCAAGTCGAAATCGATGACCCGTATCTAAAAGGAGCGCGTTATGAGAAAGAGTCGATGCCGAGTGAACTGACAGAACGCATCGATGCCTATCAAGTGTGTTTTCAAAATGTCTCGTTCGCGAATCTCACCTTTGACCGTGGTTCGTTCGAAGATATCCGTTTTGAGCAATGTGACTTAACGGGATGTCACTTCCAAGAAACTCGTTTTCACCGCGTGTCCTTCGTCGGATGCCGGATGACGGGTGTTCAGTTCGAAGATTGTACGCTGGACCATGTGACGATTCAGGAAGGACTTGCGGATTACGCACAGTTCATTCGCAGTACGGTCCGTCACCAACACTGGAGCGAAACGACGATGAAAGAAGCACAGTTCTTCGAAGTGAAACCGACCCAGTGGAAACTCGAAGCGGTCCGGCTTACGGATAGTCAATGGATTGAAACGCCGTTAAAAGGTCTCGACCTCCGGCAGACGGAGCTCTCTGGTATTACGATCGATCCGCGATTTTTACCAGGTGCTGTCATTACGGAAGAGCAAGCAGTTGCCTTTGCTCGTTTGTTAGGTCTCGTCATCCCATAACAAAAAGAAGTCCTTGTTTCGATGGATATTCGAAACAAGGACTTCTTTTTAATGAAAGTTACTGTTCTTAAAATGACATCGTTTCGCCATCCTCCGGAATCAGGAAATGGGCAGAGAGATGGAAAGCAGTTAAAAAGTCAGCAATCATATCACGTCGCAAAAGACAGTGGTTGACGGACTCGAGGTGCGAGACGATGATCGTCGCTTCCGCCGCCGCTTCGTGTACGGCAAGGAGATCACGCTGTGACATCGTGATCGGCTCTCCGGTCAAGAACTGGGCGGCGCCACTGTTGACGACGATGATATCGGGCGTATGTTGTTCGATCGCATGCGCGACCTCGTCACACCAGATCGTATCACCTGCGATATAAAGTGTCGGTTCGTCCGGATGGGTGAGGACGAGCCCAGACACACGTCCCATCCGTTCGCCGATTTCACCGACACCATGCTGTCCACCTGTTCGATGGACTTGGATATCACCGATCGTTACACCGGAATCGAAGGAAGAAACGTTCGTGAAGCCGGCTTCTCGGATGTGCTGCGCGTCTTCTTCTTGCTGCGCATAGAGTGGCAAATGCTTGGGTAAAAGTTGTTTTGCAGCATCATCGAAATGATCAGCGTGCAGATGCGTGACGAAGATCGCGTCAGGATCGAGCAGTGTGTTGACATCGACCGGTAAGTCGACGAGTGGATTGGCGACGGCATTTGGTGTTTGACCGAAGGGAGGCAAGCTGCCTTTTTCGCCGAGGAACGGATCAATCAGTAAGACTTGATTGGCATACGTGACAACGAGTGTTGCATTACGAATTTGTTGAATATCCATTAGGTTCATCCTCTCTCAATGACTCGGATTGACTATTCCCTGTCTGGCATTCAATGAATCCTATCGCAAGCGTTTCTCCATCGCCATGACGTCGACATATTCACCGTTCAACTGTCCTTGCTCCTTAAACGTTCCGACGATCCGGAACCCGGAGCGGATATAGAGTTTTTGTCCGATTTTATTGAATGGGAAGGTAAAGAGGATCAGCTTATGCATCTGATGATCACGGGCATGTTGTTCAATCGTTTCGAGCAAACGTGTGCCAATCCCTTGTCCACGATGTGTCCGGGTGATATAAACCGAAATCTCACCGACGGATGCGTAGACAGGACGCGGATTATACGGATCGAGGGAAATGAAGCCGAGTACACCTGTGTCATCTTCAGCGACATAACCGGCATATCGATCGGTGCGTTCCGCATACCACTGGGTCATGAAGGATAAGTCCTTTTGGTCGGTCTCAAGCGTTGCGATCCGATCTTCAATGCCTTCGTTATAGATGGCGAGAATCGCTGGTAAGTCGTGTTCCGTTACGGGACGAATATGCATGACGCTCACTTCCTCATCGCTTTTCCTTCATTATATCGGTTACGTGTCAATGTAGTGATATGTTTGTGCGATAAGAAAAGCGCCGATTCCCTTCATATAAAGGAAATCAGCGCTTTTATCGATTTTAAGAGACCGTTGACGTCTCATTCTCGTAAATCGGAACCCAGCCGTCTGTCGTGACGAAGATCCGAACAGCAACTACTTTACGATCGTCTTGAAGCGTAAAGTAGTGGCGTGTGTTAACAGGAACGGAAATCAAATCACCAGGATTGAGTTCGATGTTATAGTAGCCGACTTCTTCGTCTTTGATCGCGAAGACGCCATGACCGCTAACGATGAAACGAACTTCATCATCCGTATGGTGATGTTCTTTCTGGAAGTTGACGAGTAACTCATCAAGGTTCGGTGTCGTATCCGAAAGTGAGATGATATCAGCTGTCTGATACCCACGACGTTCTGATACGTCTTTGATTTCTGGAGCGAACGTATCGAGAATCGTTTGTTTGTCTGCATCCGTCAGTGTGAAGTTTTCAACGAGAGGCGCTGGAAGTTTCGAAACGTCCCACTGTTCGTAAAGAACGCCGCGTGACGCAAGGAAGTCAGCGACTTCCGTTTGATCCGTATACCGTGTGTTTGTTTCTTGGAATAAGACTGTTGCCATGAGATGATTCCTCCTTTTAATGAATGGATTGACGGCATGATTGCAACGTCAACGTGTAATTGAATAAAAACTCGAAGGCTTCGAGGTGTTTCTTTGCTTCAAAGGCGGTCGGTGCCCAGACCGTGATCCCGTGATTGCGGATCAGGACGGCACCACTGTCTGCTGTGACATGCGGTGCAAAAGCAGCGGCAAGCGTCGGGATGTCCGCATGATTCGGAATGATCGGTACCGTGACCGTCGCATCCTCTTCCCAGTGTCCGAGTGCCTTGATGATTTCTTGACCGGAAAAGGTGATACTGCCTTGATCGCCATAGAGTTCCGAAATCACATTGTTCGCAATCGTATGGACATGCAGGGAACAACCGGCGTCCGTTCGATTGAACACTTCGACATGGAGCAATGTCTCAGCAGAAGGACGCCCGGATTGCTCACCGATCAATTGACCGGTCGCATCGACATGAACAAAGTCGTCAGGAGTTGTCTGCCGTTTATCTTTTCCGCTTGCCGTCACAAGGAATTCAACCGGGACACCGGATGTCCGGATGGCGAGATTGCCACTCGTACCAGGGAACCAATCGCGCGCCGCAAGCTCTTGTTTGATGGCGCGTAGCTCTTCATACCGTCGCATGAATGTCATGTTGTCACCTCCGCTCGTGTTAAATCATGAACGATATCGTGGAACGTCTCAAACGGTGTATAGGCGATATCGTTCTCTTCACACAACGTGATCAGATAATCACGGGCATAGACACGATCCGCTTGTTTTGCGAGTTCGAAGTCCGTCACCGAGTCGCCGATGACGATGATGACGTCACCGTCTTTACGTAGTGTCCGGGCAACGGACGTTTTACAACAGCCGCACCCGTTCGTACAATGGGCATCGCAGGCGTTTGGCCAATCGATATGTACGAATGGACCACTGAAATCAGCGACGTTACAGTAAATCTGTTCTTGGTCGAGGAAGGGCGCTAAGATCGGTTCGACGAAAAAGTCCATTCCACCGCTGACGATCGAAAAATCGATGCCTTGACGACGACTGTACTGCAGTAACTCCGAAAATCCGTCGCGAATGACTGCACGCTCCAACAAAAAGTCAAGATAGGCTGTTTTTCCGTCAGACGGCAGAAGTGCGAACATTTGCCCGACACCACTCTGAATCGATAACGTCCGGTCGAGTACACCGCGTTTCAACGGTTCGAAGTCACTCGCTGGCGCAAATGCCTGCATGAGTGCGATGATGTTATCTTGCGTCGTCACCGTCCCATCGAAGTCACAAAGAATCCGTACGGTCATGACTTGATCCCCCAAGCGTCGAGGGCAATTCGTAATTCTTCATGACGCGATGCTGCCGTCGATAGGGATTCATTTGCGAGTGCCGCATCGAGTGCCTGACGGAAAGCAATGACGCCAGCCGCAGCACCTTGCGGATGACCATGTACGCCGCCACCGGCGTTGATGACGGAATCGATCCCGAAGTCTCGTACGAGTTGAGCGACGAGTCCAGGATGAATACCGGCTGAAGGAACCGGGAAGATCGATTTCGTCTGCCCGAGACGGGTCGCTTCGACCGCGATGCCACGAGCGACATCCTTTGGTAAAGCGACATTGCCATAAGGAGACGGGAATAGCGTCAAGTCTGCTCCAGCAGCACGCGGTAATGTGCCGAGTAAGACAGGGGCTGCGACTCCGTGATTCGGGCTAGCGATCAACGCACCGCTATATGCCGGATGATTGAAGAGCGGAACGTTGATTTCCGGATCACTTGCCAGTTCGCGTAAGACATCGAGTCCGTATGTGAAGGTATTCAGCAAGAAAGCAGTCGCTCCAGCATCAATCAATCGCTTGGCTTGATCCTTGAGCGTAAAGACAGGACCGCTGAGTGTGATCGCATACAACGCACGTTTACCGGTCCGTTGGAAGTGAGCATCGATGACCTCACGTCCGATCCGTGCCCGATCAATCGTCGGTGTCAATGGATTGTCGTATAGGATCTCATCGTCTTTGACGAGATCAATCCCACCAGCGAGTTGTCCTTCGAGTTGATCACGAAGGAACGATAAATCGCGTCCGATGACTCCTTTGAAGATGCTCATTAATAATGGGCGATCTTCGACACCGATCAAGGAACGGACCCCTTCGATCCCGAATTTCGCACCTGGAAAGTCCGACGTAAATGTATCGGGTAGTAGCAATTCCGTTAATTTGATTTCACCGTCGAGTGAGAGTTTCCCGAAGATGGTCGTCAGAATCGCAGAAAAGTCGCGCGATACGTTATGTTCCGGGTAACGAATCGTGATATATCCTTTGCCATCGCGCTCTTCGGTATGTACGACTTCCCCTTTGAACGAGGCGAGTTGTTGTTGTTCGAGATGATTCAGTTCCGTCCAAGAACCGACTGTCAGACCAAGCGCGAGTTGTTCAGCGCGTTGCTCGAGTCGATCACGGGCAGTCAATTGATAAGTAGCAGTGATATAAGCCATGTCTTTCCTCCTTCAACAAAAAAATGGTCTCTCGTCAGCGACAAGAGACCATGAATGATTCGAACGTGGACTCTTATCTGTCAGCTTAGTAGCTGCAAGAATTAGCACCGTGCCAAAAGGTCGGTTGCTGCGACATCGTAGGGCTTGTCCCTCCGTCTGCTCTTGATAAGAATTGGATGAAATTGTGAAATCTAATTGCAATTTTTACATGAGAATCGCCACTTGTCAAACTATTTTTAGAAAATTTATTTTTTTGAAAATACTATTTCTATAGATGGCATAAAAATGATATCCGTTTCTGCTTGATTTCGATTTGACAGCGAGGAAGTCGATTGCGTAAGATTCAAATCAATATCACACACGACAACTACATACGACTCTTATCGCGAGTTGGCAGAGGGAATTGGCCCGATGACGCCGCAGCAACCGACCACTGGGCACGGTGCTACATCCAACAGACGTTTTGTCTGAGAGATAAGAGGACGCAGTGACTTTTCTGCGCCTCTTTTCGATGACGAAAAGAGGCGCTTTTTCGTGTATCACATAGGGGGAAACTGAGATGACATATAAAGCATTTACAGAACAGGACGCGATTGATCGTGTTCGGACACTAGGACTGATCGGCGATGGAGCCGTCGAAGCAGAAGAGATTGGCGACGGGAACCTCAACCTCGTTTTCCGAATTCGAGAGGGTGAACATCGATTGATTCTAAAACAAGCATTACCATATGCGAAGGTCGTCGGGGAGAGCTGGCCGTTATCGCTCGAACGAGCGTGGATCGAGCAATCCGCACTCCGTGAATTCGCACGGCATGCCGTGCCGTTCGTACCGCGTGTCTTTCATGCTAGTCATGAAGAGGCGTATACGGTCATGGAAGATCTTTCACATCTGACGATCGTTCGAAGCGGTTTACTCGCAGGTGAACAGTATCCGTTGCTTGCGGAACATATCGGTTCTTATCTCGCTCGGACGTTATTCCATACATCGGACTTTGCGCTTGGTCCGGTTGAAAAGAAACGTGTCGCCCGAACGTACTACAATCCAGACTTGTGCGACATCACGGAAAAATTAATCTTCACGGATCCGTTTCATGACGCGGAGACGAACGAGATTGAAGCCGGACTCGAAGAAGAGGTGGCACGTCTATGGGCAGACGATGAGTTAAAACGCGAAGTCGCAAAACTCGAAGCGCTCTTCATCACGAAAGGAGATGCATTGCTGCACGGCGATCTACATACAGGAAGCATCTTCGCCTCGGCGACGGAAACGAAAGTCATCGATCCAGAATTCGCCTTTTATGGTCCATTCGGATTCGATGTCGGACAGTTCATTGCGCATCTATTCTTCGCGGCATATCCGGATTACCCTACACGACGTGACGCCCGAATCAAGGATATCGATACGTTCTGGCTGACGTTCGCTTCAACGTTCCGTGCCTTATGGGAACGGGAAGCCGTCGAACCGTTCCAGGCATCAGGACTCGTCGATGATGTACTGAGCACGATCTTGCAGGATGCCCTTGGCTTTGCTGGTTGCGAATTGATTCGGCGGACGATTGGTCTTGCACCGGTCGCTGATTTAGAATCAATCGATTCAACGACGGAACGCTTAGAGCGGAAACGTCACGCTCTTCGTCTAGGAGCGGCGTTAATCAAACGCCGTACAGAATGCCGGACATTCGATGATTTACGAAACTTTGACGTAACGGAGGAACTCAGCCGATGACTACATTCGTTCAAAGTATCCGTTACGAAGATCGTGTCTTGACGATTCTCGATCAGACACGTCTACCGCAAGAAGAGCACTATGAAGTCATTGCTGATCTCGCGCAAGCGGTTGAGGCGATTAAACAACTACGTGTCCGGGGCGCACCTGCGATCAGCTTATTCGGTGGATTCGTGCTCGTTCAAGAAGCGTACCGCTTTGAAGCGGCGCTTCCGGTCTACAAGCAAGCCTTGCTTGAGACATCGGCGACGTTACTCGCGACACGACCGACGGCCGTCAACTTGCGAAATGTCCTCGATCAATTGAATCCAATCATTCAAGACGGGACGTCGGTAGAAGAGATTCGCGAACGGTTGGAAAAACGGACGGTCGCCTTATACGACCAGGATGCGCAGACGTCACGTCAAATCGGGATTCATGCACTGGAATTGTTCCAGTCAGGCGACCGGATCCTAACGATTTGTAATGCTGGATCGATTGCGACCGCTGCTTATGGAACGGCACTTGCGCCGTTCTACATCGCAAAAGAACGCGGCATCGAATTATCCGTTTTTGCGAGTGAGACGCGACCGTTACTGCAGGGAGCACGATTGACGACATGGGAGCTGCAACGTGCCGGCATCGATGTCACGTTAATTACGGACAACATGGTCGCCCATACGCTGAAAGAAAAACAGATCGATGCGATCATCGTCGGTGCCGACCGCATTACACGAAACGGAGATACCGCGAATAAAATCGGGACGTTCCAATTGGCATTGCTCGCGCAAGCTTTTGGTATTCCGTTTTACGTCGCAGCACCGCTCTCGACGTTCGACTTCTCGCTCGTTTCCGGAGACGCGATCGAAATCGAAGAACGTGATCCGCAGGAAGTGACGACTGTCCAAGGTATTGCGGCAGCACCGGAAGGCATCGCCGTCTTCAACCCGGCGTTTGATGTCACACCACACACATTGATCACAGGCATCATCACCGAACTTGGTGTCATCACGCAACCGAATGAAGAAACGATTGAACAATTAACAGGGCTTCAACCCCTCGGATAAGGAGATATGTCATGAAAAAACTAGCTTACGCCGTCCTAGCACCGGCACTGTTACTAGCGGCTTGTGCGAATGGAGAAGCCACGACGACGAAGGTCGTCAAGGATGTACCAAAAGGGGTTCAATCGGACGTCAAGATCGCCGTCATCCGCAACCTAGCATCGGACGACCATACGAAACAATTCCTTGATGGCGCGCGAAGTGAAGGCGAAGCGCTTGGCTTTAAAGTCAGCACGTTCATTTCGGAAGGTAACGACGTCAAGTTCAAGGAGCTTGTCGCGCAAGCGATTCAGCAAGATTATGATGGGCTCATCATCTCGCATGGTAAGGAAGACTACGCCTATGACATGATTAAACCAGCGGTCGACAAAGGGCTGAAGGTCGTGACGTTCGATACGGTCACGAAGAAAAAAGGAACGGCGTTAAAAGGTGTGACGGAAACATTCCAAAACGATCATCAACTCGCGAAGCTATCGCTTGATGAAGTGACGAAGGTGACGGACAAAAAGCCGGTCCGTGTCATCAAACTTTGGTTCGGACCAGGTTTTGCCCCGCTCGATCGTCGTCAGGAAATCTATAAGACGTACGAAGCAGACGGTAAGATCAAAACGCTTGAGACGGTTGGACCGACAAACTTCCAAGATGTCCAAGGGGATATCGCAACGAAGATGAATGCGATTCTCGCGAAATATCCGAAAGGAAGCATTGATGCGGTTTGGGGAGCGTGGGACGAAGTCGCAAAAGGGGCTTACAAATCGCTCAAGGATAATAAACGTCAAGAAATCCCGCTAATCTCGATCGATGTCTCGAATCAGGATATCAACCTGATGCGTGAAAAAGGCAGTAACTGGGTCTCGACGAGTGCGGTGGATCCATTCTTGATTGGACAAACGGACATGCGATTACTGGCTAAGAAAATCGCTGGCGAGAAGACACCGGATAGCTTTGATCTCGACGCGAAACTCGTGGAGCAGAAGGCGTTGAAGCAGGATACGACGATGTACAATCTCGATACGATCATCAAAGGATGGAGTACATCGGACAAATTCAATGAACCGTGGATGGACCGGTTGCGTGACGTCCATAAAAAACAATGACGTCTACCAATCATCACTTGAAGATGACTGGGATTTCACTGGCGTTTCCAGGAGTGCAAGCCTTAAAACAAGTCTCGTTTGAAGTGAAATCCGGTGAAATCCACGCGCTTGTCGGTGCGAATGGTGCCGGTAAGTCGACGTTGATGAAAGTCTTATCCGGAGCGGAAACGGCGGACGAAGGAACGATCCGTCTCGACGGGAAGGAGTTGTCCATCACGTCACCACGTGATGCGAAACAGATTGGAATCGACCTCGTCCAACAAGAGGTCGATGTGGCGCTTGTCCCGTATTTGACGGTCGCTGAGAATATCTGTCTCGATCTGTTGACGGACGGAACGATGACTGGCTTCGTATCCCAACGCCGTTACATACAGCGTGCCAAGGAAGCGTTAGCGACATTACAGGCGGATATTTCCGTCAAGACACGTGTCGAGGAGTTGCGGCTTGCTGAAAAGCAACTCGTACTGATTGCTCGCGCCCTCGTCCAAGAACGCCGTTTTTTGATTTTAGATGAACCAACGGCACCTCTCAGTCAGGCGGAAACAAGCCATCTCTTTTCAGTCGTGCGTCGTTTAGCCGAACGAGGGCTTGGGATCATCTTCATCTCGCATCGTTTACAGGAACTATATGAGATTTGCGACTCCATCTCGGTCATGCGCGACGGTCAACTCATCTCACGATATCTTTTGACAGACATCACGAAGGAAGCTGTCGTTGAGCAAATGCTCGGGCGTCAGCTTACGTCTGTTGCGAAAACGTCACGGGTAAATGCAACGAACGTATTGACCGTCGAGAGTGCTACGAATGCGGACGTCCACGAGATCTCCTTGACGGTTCAAGCAGGTGAAGTCGTTGGTATCGCGGGTCTTGTCGGTGCCGGTAAAACGGAATTATGCAAAGCATTGTTCGGTGATCGTCCGTTTCAGGAAGGGGAGGTTCGGATAGGTGGAAAAGCCCATCGCCTTCGCAATCCACAAGCTGCGATTCAAGCGGGGATCGGTCTCGTTCCAGAAGAACGACGAAAAGAAGGAATTCTTGTTGCCGATTCTGTCGCAGAAAATCTAACAGCAGCGGCAGCTCATGATTTCGTCAACCGCTGGGGGCTGATGGATCGTCGCAAAGAAGCAGATCAGGCATCGCAATGGGTCAAGGAGCTGGGCATTAAAGTGGCAGACGTGAAACAGGAAGTAGGTCAACTATCCGGTGGGAATCAACAAAAAGTCGCCATCGGAAAATGGTTACTGACCGATGTTTCTGTACTCGTCTTGGACGAACCGACAAAAGGTGTCGACGTCGGAGCCAAACAAGATATCTATCGTCTGATTGACGGACTCGCGCAACAACAAAAAGGGATCCTTTACGCGACGAGTGAATGGGATGAACTTTTGACCGTCACGGACCGAATCTACGTCATGTTCGATGGACGGATCGTCCATGAAACGAAGACGGCGGACACATCAGAAGAAACCTTGTTGTGGTATGCGACAGGAGGAGGGCAACGATGAATGAGGTAGTATCAAAACAAACGAACCGAGGGAAGGGTTTACGTCCTGTCCTCGGATTCTTGAACGACTGGGGGATCGTCCTCGCGATCCTTGCCCTCGTCCTGTTTTTTGCGACGACGGCTCCAACATTCCTACAAGGGACGAATTTAATTAATATTTTACGAAGTATTTCCATCGTGACGATTATCGCGATCGGCTTGACCGTTTCTTTGACGGTCAATGGATTTGATTTATCGGTCGGGTCGACCGCGACGCTTGCGAGTTCTTTCGTCGTCTCGTTCTTCGTCTGGTACAGTCTACCGCTCGGTGTCTCGATTGGTTTAGCACTTCTCTTATCTCTTAGCGTTGCTCTGGTGAACATCTTACTCATCGTCTGGTTTAAGATTCCGGATTTGTTTGCGACGCTTGCGACGATGTTTATCGTCGAAGGTGTCGCGATGACGTATACCGGTGGTGGTTCAATCAGTGCCGGAATGCCGCGCTTGGACGGTACACCAACAGTCGGCACGATTCCGGAGGCATTCGCGAAAATCAGCCAGGCACCTTGGATCATCGTCATCATGCTCGTCGTCGTCGCTGTGACCCACGTCTTCTTAAGCCATACGCGACACGGTCGTTTTCTCTATATCATCGGCGGGAATCCGGAAGCCGCACGACTGACAGGAATTCGTGTCAACCGCTACCGGGCACTCGCGTATCTGATTGCTGGGTTACTTGCGGCGGTCGGTGGGATTTTGCTTGCGTCACAAGTCGGATCGTCACAAATCAATGCCGGTTCCGGTTATCTGATGCCAGCGGTCGCAGCCGCATTCATCGGCTCGTCGTTCGCAGGACAAGGGAAGCCGAATGCGCTTGGCACACTCGTTGGGGCTTGTCTCGTCGGGATTCTTGAAAATGGTCTCGTCATGCTGTCTGTTCCATACTATTCGTTGAATATCATCAAAGGGCTGGTCCTTGCGGTCGCACTCGCGACGACCTATGCGCGGTATCGAAAAAAATAATTAAAATTCGACGTTTCGTTTATAACATATTCGGTAATATTCAATATATGAAAGGATGGTGATGCACATGAATGATTACCAATGTAGAGGGAACGATCGCATGTCGCTTCTGAAAGAAGAGGATCACCGGACTTGACGAACGTTGTCCATTGACACGGATGTATTCGTGTTTTACGTGCAACTGCACGGTTCAAGAACGGATCACGGCATGTGTTCGTTCCTGAAACAAATAAGGGGGAAACGCTACGGCGTTCCCCCTTTTTCATGTGCTAGAAACTGCTCGTATTTCTTTAAAAGCGTAGCGGAATATGAGATGATATAAAAAGTCAGAAAATTCAACTACTACGAGAGCAAGGGGCCTGACAATGCGAACATACACTAAGGAGATTCAAGCGATTATCGACAACGTAGAGAAAGTCATCATCGGTAAGGAAGATGTCATCACACAATCATTGGCAGCACTACTAGCGGGCGGTCACGTCCTATTAGAAGACGTACCGGGAGTCGGGAAGACGATGCTCGTCCGTGCGTTCAGCCGATCGATCGGGTTGACCTTCAAACGTGTTCAGTTCACGCCAGACCTACTTCCGTCAGATTTGACGGGTGTATCGATGTATAACCAGAAAACAAGCCAATTCGAATATAGACCGGGTCCTCTAATGGGGAACATCGTCTTAGCCGATGAGATCAACCGAACATCACCGAAAACTCAATCTGCCTTACTCGAGGGAATGGCGGAAGCGAACGTCACCGTCGATGGTGAGATTCATACGCTTCCGAATCCCTTTTTCGTCATGGCGACACAAAACCCGATTGAACATGAAGGAACGTATCCGTTACCAGAAGCACAACTCGACCGTTTCCTCGTCAAAGTCAAAATGGGTTATCCTGATTTCCAACAAGAAATGAAGCTACTGACACGTTTCGAACGGGATGAACCAATTGAAACGCTCGAAGCGGTGATTGGTCGCGAGCAATTGCTCCAGATGAAAGAAGAAGTCAAGAACGTCCATGTCTCACAGCCTGTCAAAAAATATATCGTCCATCTCGTCCAAGCGACCCGGACGAACGGTTCACTTTATCTCGGCGCGAGTCCCCGTTCTTCGATTGCCTTGATGAAAGTCGCGCAAGCATGGGCATACATGGAAGGACGCAGTTTCGTCTTACCGGATGATGTCAAACATCTCTTGATTCCGGTCCTGTCACACCGCTTGATTTTGACAGCGGACGCGCGTTATCACGGTCAATCGTCTGAACGGATTTTAGAACAAATCAAAAAAGAGATTGCTGTACCCATCCAACAAGACGTGGAGTCCCTATGACGAAGTGGCAAATTGGTTGGCGTTACGCTGTACTCCTTTTGACGACGGTTGCCTTATGGACATATGCGCGCGTCGATGGCGGAAATGTCGCTTCCTTGCTGTTTTATGTCATGGCTGGTTTGACCGTCTACTGGACGCTCTTCCTCGTTTGGCCTGTCACGCAGGCACTGGCGACGCGCGAAGTCTCAAATAAGATGCTCGTTGCCGGAACGGATATCCCGGTTTCCTTACGGGTTCGCCGACGTTTCCCGTTTCTGGTCGGAGCCGTCGAGGTGACGGAGGCGATTCCAAACGAACTCAGTGAAGAAAAACTCGATATTAGTCGTCCGCTCCGTGCCCACTACCGAAAGACAGAGCACATCGACTACACGATTCCATCGATTCGTCGAGGAGTGTACCAGATTCCTGGCTGTATCGTTGAAATTACAGATCCGTTCGGTCTGTTCAAGCGGAAGCGGATGTTTCCGGTCGAGACGTATCTTGCGATCGAACCGGCACGCCTTGCCGTTCAACTTCCGCATGAGGAGGATCGCGGCGATGGAGGAATCTCCCCTGTGTCGCTTGATCTTCGTCAGTCGTCCTTTACTGTCGTCGGGGTCCGGGAATACGTCAGTGGTGACCGGATGAATCAGATCGACTGGAAAGCGACAGCGAAACGTCAAGGCTTAATGACGAAGACGTTCGAACGAGAGCAGGAACGGGAGACGACGATCGTCTTTGATGAGGGGACGGAAGCGGGTGAAGCCTTCGAACGCGTCATCTCGATGCTGGCAGAAGCGACGGATCAGTTGAACAAACGACGGCTGAACTACCGCATTCACCTCGTCGGACATGCTGTTCAATCGTTGTCGCTACCTCTTGAAGGAGCGAAACTGACGCATTACCTGATGACGGCGCAGCCGAGTCGGACGCGGACGTTCATCGAGTCATGGGAGTATTCGTCAAAAGCACTTCGATTGAGTGGCAACGTCCTTTTCATCACACCGGATCTTGAATCGAACAATGAACTATGGATTTCGAAGATTAATCAAGAAGCCACCGTTCATGTCTATACACCAGAACGGAGGGGAGTGCGATGATGCGACGCTTGATTTGGAACGCCATCGCGGCAGCCGTCCTGACTTGTTTCATGCCACCACTTCTCGAACTGACGACGTTCGAGCATCTCTGGTCCTTCTTACCGATGCTGTTTCTGCCGTTGCTGTTGTCGCATCTATCGCGGCGTTACTTTTTACTCGGAAGTCTCGGTGGATTACTGCTGTCGTTCTATCTGATTTTGACGCCGGGAGCAGCACCATGGGGCATCTTTACGGAAATCAGTTCAGATATTCAGAGCGTCATCAATGGTGAATTACCAGGACGACCCGCTTTCGCGCTCTCGATCGGATTGATTAGCTTTTTGATTGCGTATCTCGCGCGCCGGACATTCCCGAATCGTGGGTTCGTCTTCGGACTTGCCTTCGGAGTCATCGGATTCATCGCCTATTGTGATACATGGACGGATTACTCGGGAGAGACGCTCATTCTCTATCCGATCATCTTATCCTTGCTATTGCTCTATGCGACGGAAGTCAACGAACGACCACGCGCTTCTTACGTTCGTCCGCTGAGTGCCTTATTCATCATGGGTGCCGTCATCGTCGCTGCTGTCCAAAGTCCTGTCATCAATGCGACATGGCAAGACAGTTGGTACGATTTGACGTCCGGGCTTGAAGGTGAAGGAGAGCCGACGAATGCGATTCAAAAGGTTGGTTACGGTAACAATGACGAGCAACTCGGAGGACCCTTCCAGATGGACGATCGGGAAGTCTTCCAGGTCGAGAGTGAAGGGAACCGATACTGGCGAGTCGAGACGAAAGACATTTATACCGGCAAAGGCTGGGTGCTGTCGGAATCGAATCCGGAAATCGATGGACGGGGTTTCTTCTCGCACTTCGGGCGAGAAGTCAAGACACGTGAGGAAACAGCGACGTTTGAGATGGCACGTGAATTACCGTTCGTGCCATATAACGGAGATAACGTCCGGGTCTCGGTCGATCAACAACGACAAAATGTACTGGTTGATCCAGAGAATCAAAAAATATCGTATCTAGACGAGGCGGATCGTCAACGCAATTATCAAATTGACTACTCGTATCCGCTCTTTACGGAAGAACAACTCCAGACAGATGAACCCGTCAATTTATCGGAGAATGAAACAGAGCGGTATCTCCAACTGCCGGATGGTTTACCACAGCGTGTCCGTGATTTAGCGGAACAAATCGTTGAGGGGGAGGAGACACCGTGGGACAAAGCACGGGCGATTGAAAATTATTTCGAAGAAGAGAACTTTGAATACAATACGGAGGAAGTTGCCGTACCAGGAGAAAATCAAGATTACGTCGATCAATTCCTATTCGAGACGAAGCTCGGATACTGTGATAACTTCTCGACGTCGGCTGCTGTTTTGCTACGGGCAGCCGGGTTACCCGCACGCTGGGTGAAAGGGTTCACGGGAGGCGAATCCGACGTCATCGGAGCTGCCGTGACGAGTTATACAGTGCGAAATAAAAATGCGCACTCGTGGGTCGAAGTGTATATCGAAGGACCAGGCTGGGTACCGCTTGAGCCAACAGTCAGTTTCGATGGAGCAGGACAATACACGATCGATCGGGAAACGGATAATGAGACGGAACAAGCAAATCCGCAACGTGAGACAGAAGATAATACGGAGACGACGACGCCAAATCGTCCGCAAGAAAATCTTCTTGATGAAGAACAGACGACTAGCGCTGGACAGACGGAGCAGAAGTCAATTCCATTTTGGCCAATCTTCCTGACGGCACTTGCTCTCTTATTCTTGTACTTGTTCCGAAAACCAATTATTCGAACACTCGCGATTCTCTTCTTCCGGAGACAAATCGAGCGACCGGAAGGATTCCGCCGGATGTACCGGTACCTCTTACGACGTCTTGATAAAAAAGGATTCCATTATCAAGATGGTCGGACGCTTGCGGAACTCGCTCACGAAGTCGATGGGTACTACGAGACGTATGCGATGCGACCGTTGACGGATGCTTACGAACGGATGGTCTATGGTGGAGAATCACTATCGGTTGAGAAAAAACGTGAATATTTCGAAAATATCATTCGTCATGTAGAGGGTTGATATTTACGAAACGATACAGTTACAATGGGAACAACGTAAATCACACACATGCAATCTCCTTTGTATATACTCGCGAATATGGCGCGAGAGTCTCTACCGGGTCACCTTAAACGACCTGACTATGAAGGAGCAGACCCTTCGTATACATTTTTTTGTGAAGCGGCCTGCTCTTTTTCCATTTTATCCATGGGCGAAGAGTGGGCTTTTTTCATAGGGTGCGCATGAAATCAGAAAGGCGGGAACAGATTTGGAAGCACATTTGGACCAGGAAATGATTCTCGTCCTCGATTTTGGAGGACAGTACAATCAATTGATCACACGTCGTATTCGGGACCTTGGTGTCTACAGTGAATTGCATTCGCATAAAATCACTGCAGCAGAAGTAAAAGAAATCGCACCTGCTGGTATCATCTTCTCAGGTGGTCCACGTAGCGTCTACGCAGAGGATGCGTACCGGTGTGATCCAGAAATCTTCGACCTCGGTATTCCAATCTTCGGGATCTGTTACGGCATGCAGCTCATGTCACAACATTTCGGCGGAACAGTAGAACGTGCGGGACATCGTGAATATGGAAAAGCCACATTGACGTTACAAGACCCGTCACCGATGTATGCGAACCTACCGCTTGAACAAACGGTCTGGATGAGCCACAGCGACCTCGTCACATCTGTGCCAAACGGATTCGTCGTCGATGGAACGAACGTGTCATGTCCGATCGCTTCGATCAAGAACGAAGAATTGAAAATGTACGGTGTGCAGTATCACCCGGAAGTGAACCATACGGTCTTCGGAAAAGAATTGCTCAAGAACTTCCTCTTTGAAGTCTGTAAATGTGCAGGCGATTGGTCGATGGAGAACTTCATCGAAATCGAAGTAGCGAAGATTCAAGAACAAGTTGGCGACAAAAAAGTCCTCTGTGCCCTTTCTGGTGGTGTCGACTCGTCTGTCGTCGCAGCCTTGATTCACAAAGCAATCGGTGATCAATTGACATGTATGTTCGTCGATCACGGTTTATTGCGTAAGGGTGAAGCGGAGAGCGTCATGAAGACATTCGCGGATCACTTCCACATGAACGTCATCAAGATTGATGCCCAGGACCGTTTCCTCGACAAACTCCGTGGTATCTCAGATCCAGAGCAGAAACGTAAAATCATCGGCAACGAGTTCGTCTACGTCTTCGACGAAGAAGCTTCGAAGCTGACGGATATGGACTTCCTTGCGCAAGGTACACTCTATACGGATATCATCGAGAGTGGTACGGATACGGCACAAACAATCAAATCACACCACAACGTCGGTGGATTGCCGGAAGACATGCAGTTTGAATTGATCGAACCGATCAACACGTTGTTCAAGGATGAAGTCCGTGAACTCGGGAAAGAACTCGGTCTTTCCGATGAAATCGTGTGGCGTCAGCCGTTCCCAGGACCAGGTCTCGGAATTCGTGTCCTCGGTGAAATCACAGATGAGAAACTCGAAATCGTCCGTGAATCTGATTTCATTCTTCGCGATGAAATCAAAAAAGCAGGACTCGAGCGCGAAATCTGGCAATACTTCACAGTCCTTCCTCCAATCCGTTCGGTTGGTGTCATGGGCGATGAGCGGACATACGACTATGCGGTCGGAATCCGTGCTGTCACGTCAATTGACGGAATGACATCAGACTGGGCACGTATCCCATGGGACGTGCTCGAGAAGATCTCGGTCCGAATCGTCAACGAAGTCCAGAACGTTAACCGTGTCCTGTACGATGTGACGTCGAAACCACCGTCAACGATTGAGTGGGAGTAATAAGTGATCAGCACCACGTTTCTGTAAAAGAACGTGGTGCTTTTTTGTTATCTCCTGCTACACTATGAGATGGAGCTTATTATTCTAAAGGATTAGGTAAGGACATTCGTTATGAACAAACGTGATGCATATTGGGATAATGCAAAATTCGGATTGATTACGCTCGTCGTATTCGGTCATTTGATTGAACCGATGATTTCAAAAGATGTCGGTATGACGAACCTGTTTCATTTCATTTATCTGTTTCATATGCCAGCTTTCATTTTCATTTCCGGTTACTTTACGAAAGGACACATGACGGCATCTCGTCTTCTTCGACTCACACTAGACTATCTTGTACTATTTCTACTTGTACAAACGATATTCGTCGCAGTGACAAAGTGGATGGGAATCACACAATATGCGTTTTGGACGCTGCAACCGGCGTATATCTATTGGTATCTGTTTGCCGTATTTATATGGACGTTCGTGTTGTGGGGAATCGTCTGGATCAATCACTTTCTACAAGTGTCATTATGGTACTTTGTCGCGGGAAGCATCATGGTCAGTGTTTATCTCGGCTTTTTTGAAACGATTGGTTGGACACTCAGCGCTTCACGGATTATCGTGTTTTTCCCGTTCTTTTTACTGGGCTATACATTCCGACGACACAAGTTAACCTTTCCGACGTCGGGTGGCGCAAAGGTTTTTGGATTAGGGGTGGGCGGAATCGCAATCGTCCTACTGTTACGTTACCCAGAGACTTTGAACTTTCAATTATTGAGTGGTACAAGCGGTTATGCTTCTATGGGTCTCGGTTTAGAAGGAGCAGGTATTCGACTTTCTTTGTATGGTTTGCAACTGCTTTTAGTCTGCGCTTTTTTTGCTTGGATACCACGACGAGATGGAAGTGGAACAACACTGGGTGCTCATACATTACCGATTTATGTCGGACACGGTTTTATTGTAAAAGCGTTGGTTGCGATATCGTTTTATAATAATGTCGGGATTTGGCATGGTATAGGGGTTGGTGTGATGACGATTCTAATTTTAGTTTTACTCGGAAAATTCCCGATGACACTACAACTATCGAAATGGATCATGATAAATTCCGAACAGAAGAACGCTTACAAAACCGAACGTTCGGATAAATTAAGTGGTTAAATTTCGTTTTTATGGTTGACCCATGAATTTGACCGTGCTACGATGTGTCTGTTCTTATTTTTCATACCACTAAAAAAACATAAATAATGCCGTATAATTCTGGGGATAGGGCCCGGAAGTCTCTACAGGAACACCGTAAAGGTTCCTACTACGGCGCACACGCAACATCGTGCGCTTATTGAAACGGCTTTTACCGCTTAGGTAAGGGCCGTTTTTTGTTTTCAAGGAGACGGCTTATTTGGAAGGAAGGCAATCATGAGCACACAATTGAAACAGCCACACCAACCGAAAGCAAAAGAAAATGCGATTGCGCGTTTCTTTGATTTCAATGGGCTTGGTACGAACATGCGTACAGAGTTCATCGCCGGCATGACAACATTCTTCGCGATGGCGTATATCTTATTCGTTAACCCGAATACATTAGCCGAAGCAGGAATGGACGCAGGAGCAGTCTTCGGTGCCACAGCACTCGTTGCGATCATCGGTTCCGTTACGATGGGATTACTAGCGAACTATCCAATCGCGCTCGCACCAGGAATGGGACTAAATGCTTTCTTCGCCTACAGCGTCGTCATCGGAATGGGTATTCCATGGCAAACCGCACTTTCAGGCGTTCTCGTCTCAGGTCTCGTCTTCATGGTATTAACAGCTTCAGGTATTCGTGAGATGATCATCAATGCGATTCCAGAACCATTGAAAATGGCAGTTGCAGCAGGTATCGGATTGTTCATCGCGTTCATCGGATTAAAAACAGGTGGTCTCGTCGTTGCGAATGAAGCAACACTCGTCTCGCTTGGTGATTTAAGTAAAGGAACAACGCTTCTCGCGGTATTTGGTCTTGTCGTATCTGCGGTCCTAATGACGCGTGGTGTCAAAGGGGCGATCTTCTTCGGAATGATCCTAACGGCAGTCGCTGGAATGATCTTCGGTTTGATTCCGATTCCAACAAGTCTTGGTGAAGTCATTTCAGCACCACCAAGCATCGCACCTACATTTGGGCAAGCATTCCTTCACTTCGATGAAATCTTCACGGTTCAAATGATGATCGTCATCTTAACTTTCTTCTTCGTTGATTTCTTTGATACAGCAGGTACACTGGTTGCGGTAGCAAACCAAGCCGGTCTGATCAAAGAAAATAAAGTACCACGCGCTGGTCGCGCATTGATCGCTGATTCAACAGCAACAGTAGCAGGTTCGATCCTTGGAACGTCGACGACGGTTTCTTACATCGAATCAAGTGCAGGGGTTGCAGCAGGTGGTCGTTCAGGAATGACGGCGATCGTCACAGCTTTATTCTTCGGTCTCGCTTTATTCTTCTCACCATTGCTCGCAATCATCACCGCACCGGTCACAGCACCCGCATTGATCATCGTTGGTGTGTTGATGGCAGCTTCATTGCTCCAGATCGATTGGAAAAAATTCGAGTATGCGGTTCCCGCGTTCTTGACCGTCATCATGATGCCGTTAACGTATTCAATCGCAACAGGGATTGCATTCGGTTTCCTCTTCTATCCGGTCACGATGATCGCGAAAGGACGAGCAAAAGAAGTGCATCCGATCATGTATGTATTATCACTCGGTTTCCTCGGTTACTTCATCTGGTTGCATTAATCCAAACTACGTCTTTCTTCTATATAGAAGAAAGACGTTTTTTTGTTTGGGAGAGGGTAAGGGAGAAGAGAGAGGGTGATTCAGATGTTACAGCAGATTACTGGACCTGTATTTGAGAACTTGGCTGAGAATAGGTTACTGATTCAATTAGCGAGAAAAGTTGGATTACCGCTTGGTGGAACATTATTCGTCGGAGGACAGGGCGCAGAAGAGACACTCGGCACTGTGAAACAATTTAATCAAGATGGACGAGCCGCGACAGTAGATTGTCTAGGAGAGTTCGTCGAGACAGAACAAGACGCTGTAGACATCGCAAATGAATGCATCAAAGTCATCGGACAGATCAAAGCATACGATCTAGACGCACAAGTATCTTTAAAGCTGACATCGATCGGATTAAGAATTGATCCGGATATCGCCTATCAACAGTTAAGTCGTATTGCAGAGGTTGCAGATCAACAAAACATGCGTGTGACAGTCAATATGGAAGAAGCGATGATGGTCGAGTCGATCGTCCGAGTCTTCGAACGCGTACATGAACATTATCCAAACGTCGGAATTGCGCTACAGGCAAATGTATTCCGTAGTCGTTTTGATCTAGAACGTCTTCAGGCAACAGTACGTATCGTCAAAGGGGCATACGATGGAGACGATGAACTCTATATTCAACCGAAGAAGACAGTCGATGAGACATACCTTCAATTAGTAAAAGTCAATTTGTTAAATGGGAACTACACGCAAATCGCGACACATGATGAACAGATCATTCAGCAAATCATTGACTTTACTCAAATGAAACAGATTGATCCATCACGGTTTGAATTTCAAATGCTTCAAGGCATGCGACCGAAACGACAACAAGAGTTAGTTCGACAAGGTTATCGTGTCGTTATCTACGTTCCGCATGGTGTGGACTGGTATACGTATTTGATGAGACGGTTAGCAGAACGCCCAGCGAATATCGCGTTTACAGTAGGAGCCATGTTAAGAAGGTAAAGACTTTGCGAAGAGGATTTAAACTCTTTGCAAAGTTTTTTTAAAATAATGCTTGTGTTTGTCGAATTTTGTTGTTATATTAATAAATGTTCCAGCGAGACGCCTTTTATAAACGGTTCGTTGGGGCTGAAAAGTTTTTTAAAAAGCATGGTTGACATAATCAAAACAACCTGTTAATCTATTAAAGTCGCTAAGGCGGCAGACGAACTTTGAAAACTGAACGATGAGGCAAAAATCGTATTCTACGGAATACAAAAACGAATGAAGCGCAAGCTTCGTCAATCGTGACTTCGGTCACACAACGAGCAAGTCAAACACTTCATGGAGAGTTTGATCCTGGCTCAGGACGAACGCTGGCGGCGTGCCTAATACATGCAAGTCGAGCGCAGGAAACTGACGGAACTCTTCGGAGGGAAGGCAGTGGAATGAGCGGCGGACGGGTGAGTAACACGTAAGGAACCTGCCTCAAGGATTGGGATAACTCCGAGAAATCGGAGCTAATACCGGATAGTTCAACGGACCGCATGGTCCGTTGATGAAAGGCGCTTCGGCGTCACCTTGAGATGGCCTTGCGGTGCATTAGCTAGTTGGTGGGGTAACGGCCCACCAAGGCGACGATGCATAGCCGACCTGAGAGGGT
>NZ_JACSNC010000003.1:0-260325 GCF_018618955.1 Exiguobacterium sp. s191
CTCATTCCACTGCCTTCCCTCCGAAGAGTTCCGTCAGTTTCCTGCGCTCGACTTGCATGTATTAGGCACGCCGCCAGCGTTCGTCCTGAGCCAGGATCAAACTCTCCATGAAGTGTTTGACTTGCTCTTTTTTGTGACCGGAGTCACGATTGACGAAGCTTGCGCTTCATTCGTTTTTGTATTCCGTAGAATACGATTTTTGCCTCATCGTTCAGTTTTCAAAGTTCGTCATTGTTTGTTTTGAAAATGGTGGGCCTAAGTGGACTCGAACCACCGACCTCACGCTTATCAGGCGTGCGCTCTAACCAGCTGAGCTATAGGCCCGTCAAAGCAAACAAAATATGGTGCACCCTGAGAGATTCGAACTCCCGACCCCTTGATTCGTAGTCAAGTACTCTATCCAGCTGAGCTAAGGGTGCGATATGGTGCGGTCGAGAGGACTTGAACCTCCACGATGTTGCCACCACTAGGCCCTCAACCTAGCGCGTCTACCGATTCCGCCACGACCGCAAATATGAAATTAAAAATGGTGTGTCATGCAGGATTCGAACCTGCGACCCTCTGATTAAAAGTCAGATGCTCTACCAACTGAGCTAATGACACATAAAAACTGGGCTGGAAGGGATCGAACCTTCGCGTGCTGGAATCAAAATCCAGTGCCTTACCACTTGGCTACAGCCCAAAAATGGCGGTCCTGACGGGATTCGAACCCGCGATCTCCTGCGTGACAGGCAGGCATGTTAACCGCTACACCACAGGACCGCAATTTGAAGTTGTAAACAACTCTTTAAAAAGAAATGGTGGAGGATGACGGGATCGAACCGCCGACCCCCTGCTTGTAAGGCAGGTGCTCTCCCAGCTGAGCTAATCCTCCATATGGTGACCCGTACGGGATTCGAACCCGTGTTACCGCCGTGAAAGGGCGGTGTCTTAACCGCTTGACCAACGGGCCATATCGTAATTAATAATTATTCTCAAGAAACATTTTCACATAAGAGGTCTGGCGGAGATGGAGGGATTCGAACCCTCGCACCAGTTTCCCGGCCTACACCCTTAGCAGGGGCGCCCCTTATAGCCACTTGGGTACATCTCCAAAAGAATGGCTCCGCAAGTAGGATTTGAACCTACGACCTACCGGTTAACAGCCGGTTGCTCTACCGCTGAGCTATTGCGGAACGTTACGTTCTGTTCGGAACACTTTTATATAGTAGCAACTTTTTTTCTTTCCGTCAATGCTTTTTTAAAAAAGTTTTTAGCGACGATAAGTTGTTTAGTTGCTGTCGTTTTGACGACTTCTATAATTTATCATGCTCCGAAATGAACGTCAACTACTTTTGTAAAAAATCTTTCCACGACATCGACCACATCGATACCTTTCCGTATTCATGCGTCTTTTCCTTCTATATAATGTGCTGCATTTCTCACATTCATAAAGATAGGATTTTTTTTCGTCTTCTTGTCTTCTGGGACTGTATCGAAGCCCACCATAGCGCTCTAACCATTCCTTGAAGTCTTGATCTTGATGACGGTGTCCCATTCCTGCTAGATGTAAATGATAGTGACACAGTTCATGAATCACGATTCCGCGGAAGACTTTCATGTCATCGATATATCGTTTATTGAAGTCTAAATGATGATCGCCTAAGAAATAGCGACCACCTGTCGTCTTCAGCCGTGGATTAAAATAAGCTTTATGTCGAAACGGTAAGGAAAATACGTCGAGCGAAAGTTGCTCGACGTATCGTTGTAATTGTTCATTCGTCATTTCGGCGGAACCAGTGTCAAACCAATCCGTCCCCGCTCTGGTTCAACATTCGTCACCCATACTGTCACGATATCCCCGACAGCGACGACATCAAGTGGATGCTTGACACGTTTACGACTGAGCTTCGAGATATGAATTAAACCATTCTCTTTCACTCCGATATCAACGAACGCACCAAAATCAAGAACATTTCGGACCGTTCCTTGGAACTCCATCCCGACTTGGATCATATCCATCGATAGAACATCTTGGCGGAGCAACGGTTTATCGAGCGCTTCCCGAGGGTCACGACCCGGACGTTGTAACGCTTCGATGATGTCACGTAATGTCGGCTCTCCGATCTCGAGCGTCTGTGCCATCTCCGGTAATGACAATGTAGACAATTGTTCCCGCACCGCATCCGTTCCAACTTGATCCAGCGTTAAGCCGAGTGTCTTAAATAACTTCTCGACTGTTTTGTACTGTTCCGGATGAATCGGCGTCCGGTCGAGCGGATGCGTACCTTCTAGAATTCGTAGGAATCCTGCTGCCTGTTCATATGCCTTTGCACCAAGACGAGGAACTTTCAATAATTCCTGACGCGTCTTGAACGTCCCAAGTTCCGAGCGGCGTTCGACGATTTTTTTCGCCGTCGCCTTCGTGATTCCTGCGACATAACTCAAAAGCGGTTCTGACGCTGTATTAACATCAACTCCGACTTGGTTGACGACCGTCTCGACGACAAAATCAAGCGTCTCCTTCAGTTTTGTTTGCGAGACATCATGTTGATATTGACCGACTCCGACAGACTGCGGGTCGACTTTGACAAGTTCAGCCAGTGGATCCTGCAGGCGACGCGCAATCGAAATCGCGGATCGTTGTTCAACCTGAAGCTCTGGGAACTCTGTCCGGGCAATCTCTGAAGCGGAATAAATACTTGCCCCTGCCTCGTCGACGATCGTAAAGGCGATATCTTTTTGCCCCTGCATCCAGTCCGCAACGAATGCTTCTGTTTCCCGCGAAGCTGTACCATTGCCGATCGCAATCAATTCGATCCCGTATGTATCGACGAGCTGCGAAAGAGTTTGACGTGCTTCTTTCGCTTTGTGTTCTGACATCGTCACGTAGATGACGCCGACTTCTTTCATTTCACCTGTCGGATCGATGACTGCCCACTTACATCCTGTCCGGTAAGCCGGATCCAGTCCCAACATGACTTTCCCTTTCATCGGTGGCTGCATGTAGAGTTGGCGGAGGTTCTTACCAAAGACGTCGATTGCTTGGAGCTCTGCCTTTTCCGTCAGTTCATTTCGAATTTCTCGTTCGATGGCAGGAAAGACGGATTTTTTATAGCCCGTCGTGATCGCTGCTTCGACGATATCACGTTTCTTTGGCGCCAGTTGTGCGTAGGAACGAAGCAATGTCGGTAAAACCTGTTGTTCCTCTAACACGACTTTCACAGAAACGATTTTCAATGCTTCCGCACGGTTAATCGCAAGAATCCGGTGCGGAACGATCTGTTGGATCCGCTCACTGTAGGCATAATACTGTGCAAAGACGCCTTTTTCATCGACTGCATCCTTTTTCTGTTTCGTAACGATTTCTGCTGAACGGCGCATTTGCTTACGAATGAACTCACGCACCGTCGCTTGTTCGCCCCACTCCTCGGCAATGATCGATTGTGCCCCGGTAAGAGCTTCTTCCAGATCCAGCCCATTGCTCAAGCGATGGAATGTCGCTTCATCATAAGCAGACTTGTCGCGGAACCAGTCAGCAAGTGGTGCAAGCCCTGCTTCCCGTGCAATTTCCGCCTTTGTCCGACGTTTTGGTCGAAACGGTAAATAGATATCTTCGACTTGTTGTAACGTCGTCGCTTCCTCGAGCGTTCGACGGAGTTCCGGCGTCAATGCACCTTGCTCCTCGATTTTTTCAAGGACGTCACTCCGTCTACTTTCAAGTTGTGTTAATTGTTTATGTCGATCAAGAATCGCTTTGATCGCGACCTCATCGAGTTCACCTGTCTGTTCTTTTCGGTAGCGGGCGATGAACGGAATCGTACCGCCTTCTTCCGTCAATTGTAAGACTGCCTTCACTTGCGCAGGACGTACATTCAATTCACTTGCGATTCTCTTTTCCATCTGCTTCACCTCTCATTCATTATACCGAAGAACGCATGGAAAAGAAAAAAGACTGACACGAGGTCAGTCTTTTGAGAATACTTCATTTGGTTCGACTTTGATCGCTTCACGTAACTTCTGCAAAGCACGTCGTTGGAGACGGGAAACGTGCATTTGTGAAATGCCGAGTAATTCGCCCGTTTCTTTTTGACTCATATTGCGGTAGTAGGCACATTCGAGAATCGAACGTTCGCGGTCCGTTAAGACAGCAAATGCCTTTTCAAGAATCAGACGCTGATCGACGGAGTCGTAGCCGTTTTCTTGATTCCCGACGAGGTCGAGTAACGTAACAGTACTACCTTCCTGATCTGCCTCAATCGAACTATCGACAGATAATGCTTGATAGCTTTTACCCATCTCAAGTGTTTCGAGGACTTCCTCTTCCGATACTTCAAGACGCGCAGCAATTTCATCAATGCGCGGAGAGCGTTGCAACTCCGTCGTCAATTCTTCCACTGCTTTCTTGATTTTCGGTCCGAGTTCCTTAATGCGACGTGGAACGTGGACGCTCCATGTCTTATCGCGGATGAAACGTTTGATTTCACCGATGATCGTCGGAACAGCAAACGACTCAAAACTGCGACCGAATTCTTTATCGAAGCGGCGAAGCGCTGCGAGCAACCCAATCATACCGACCTGAACGAGATCGTCATGAATCGGTCGACCACGCGAGAACTTCCGGGCCAAAGCTTCTACCAAGTCTGAATAACGCTCGAGTAATGCCGCATGCACTTCCTCATCTTGGTCGTCCTGCTGATACAAATCAATCAGTCGAAGTACTTCATCATCACTGTGATGGCGTTGTTGAGACTTTGCTGGCACTTTGACCCACCTCATCTCTATTCATATATTTTGTCATATGGACAGTGACGCCGTTCGCTTTCTCGATCGTTACTTGATCCATCAATGCTTCGATCATCAAGATGCCGAGTCCTCCTTCATGCAAGGAATCGAGATCGTGTGCATCCGTAATCGGTTCACTTTGGCGTTTGACCTCATCTTTATCGAACGTAATGCCGTTATCCTTGACGACAATCTCAAGACGATCATCCGGATAGACGTTACATGTCAAGGCGATGCTACCATCTTCTTTTCCTTCGTACGCATGTTGAACAGCGTTCGCACATGCTTCTGAGACAGCGATCTTGATATCTTCGATGTCATCATACGTGTATCCCATCCGGTTCGCGACGCCTGAAACCGTCAAACGGGCAATGGCTACATATTCCGGTTTTGCCGGTAATGTCATGTTTAGTTGTTCGTTCTTCATTGCGTTCCACCTCTTACACCACTATCGATTGTAATGATGCTTGAAAGACCTGTGATTTCGAATAGACGACGGATGCGTTCAGAAACACCGACGAGCGTGAACGATGTACCGTTCTTTTTCGCTGCTTTGAGTGCTCCGACGAACACGCCGAGACCTGTCGAATCCATGTAGTGGACTTCATCCAAATGGACGACGACATCGTTTGTCTCAACTGCCGGAACTAGTTCTTGGCGAAGTTTTGGTGCTGTATACGTATCAATCTCACCTGCGATATAAAGATGCGTCTGACCGTCAAGCTGCTCTGTTTTAATTGTTAAATCCATCTTCAAGTTCCTCCTCAAGGAAAATCTGTCTATGTGGTCTTGCTATTCATCCTACCTCATCCCTTTATAAAAAGGTCACTTGGGTATGTTTCCCCATAAAGAAAACTTTAAAACCTATTTTATAAAAAAAGAGGTCAAAAAAAGTCGCATACGCTAGTATCGACTCTTCTTGTGTTGCGCTTCTATGTAAGTGCCTAAAAATCAACCAAGCCTAAGCTGATTGCGACGGCACTATTTACCTTCATCATCGTGTCTGGATCTAGATGTGTGACTTTATCCGTTAGACGGCGTTTATCAATTGTCCGGATTTGCTCAAGTAAGATGACCGAATCACGTTCTAATCCGTGTCGCTCTCGATATACTTCCACATGGGTCGGTAGTTTGGCTTTGTCGATCTGTGCCGTGATCGCAGCCACGATGACTGTCGGGCTGAATCGGTTACCAATATCATTTTGTAGAACAAGCACGGGACGAACTCCCCCTTGTTCCGATCCGACCACAGGTGACAAATTTGCATAAAACACGTCGCCACGTTTGACTATCAAAGCTTACACCCCGCTTACTTGACGTAGGAGTGAGAACTCCGCCTCCGTTTCAATCTGGAACATTTCGCCAACGATCGATAAATTGATTGCTGCCATTTCTTCGTAACCACGCTTCAATTCCTCACGTAGCTGACGCTTGCGTTCTTCGGTCGTATGGTTCGACTTCATCCCAATCGTCTCCTTCGCTACATTTCGCTCAACAAACTGCATTTCCCGTTGTTGGACCAAGATAATGGCACCTCCAGATTCACTGAAACCTTAACGAACGACTCACTTTCTACTTCAATATATCAGTCGAATTCAGAAAATACAATCAAAATTCAAACAAATAACATATTTTTGCCATCTTATTGATGTCTTGTACGAATCATTGACGCGGAACACGCTTAGAGAATTGACAGAGAACTTCATAGTTGATCGTTCCGAGCCAATGGGCTGCTTCCTCGATCGGTGCCCCTTCTCCAATCAGGATGACTTCCGTTCCAATCGGATATTCCCGCGGTAAACGAATCATGAGCCGATCCATGCAGACACGACCGACGATTTCGCACGGTAGACCGTCTACGATCAACGAATAGCCTTGGAACTTGCGTGACCAGCCATCCGCGTAACCGATCGGAACGGTACCGATCCATTCATCCGTCGGCGCTGTATAGGTCGCTCCGTAACTGATTGTTTGACCCGGTTCGACTTGTTTGACCTGCATCAGACGACTTTTCAGTGAAAACGCTGGCTTTAAGAATTCGTAATGTCCTGCCATCTCATCCGACGGCATCGCCCCATATAACGCGATACCGACTCGTACGACGTTAAACGGCGCTTGACCTGCTAAACGAATCGCTGCCGCCGAATTGGCACAGTGGACGTAACGGATATCCGGTACTAGTGCGACATACGATAAAAATGTCTTGAGCTGGCGCTCGAATAACTGACTGTTCAACTCGTCAGCGGTCGCGAAATGCGTATAGATGCCTTCGAGCTCGACGAGATCATCATCGCACTCAGCAAGAATTCGCTTCAACTCATCGACATGTTGTAGTCCGAGTCGTCCCATTCCCGTATCGATCTTGATATGCAAGCGGAGATGATCGATTTCCGTCAAATGACGTTTCGCTTCCTGAAGCCAATCGGCTGAAAAGACAGGAACGGCGACATCATAATTCGAAGCGACTGGTGCATGTTCTGGTAGTAAGGCTTCAAGCATCAGGATCGGTGCTTGGATGCCCGCTTCGCGTAACTCGATCGCTTCTTCAAGGAGTGCGACAGCGAGTAAGTCGGCTCCGTTCTCAAGAGCGATCTCAGCGACTGTCACTGCCCCGTGACCATAGCCGTCCGCTTTGACGACCGCCATCACCTGTTGCTCGCCCATCCGTGTTTTGATTTCGCGTATATTATGTGCGATCGCTTCCCGATCGATTTCAATCCAAGTTGGTCGGTACATCCCATTCCCTCTTCTCTAATAAGACTTGCGCAGATGCATAATGCTCAGAATGTGTGATCGAGACGTGGATGACGCCATCGAATGGTCCACTCATGATCGGTCGCCCTGTCTCATCGTTTAAGACTTCAACGTCTTGCCAAGAGACTTCTTTTCCGACGCCAGTTCCGAATGCTTTGACGAACGCTTCCTTTGCGGCGAAACGTCCAGCGAGATACTCGATGCGACGATATCCCGAGAGCGATTGAAATCGTTCCTGCTCTGCCTGGGTTAAGATTCTCCCAGCAAAACGCGGCTGTCGCTCGAGCGTTTGCTCGATTCGATTCAGTTCGACCAAATCGATTCCAATTCCATAAATCATCTGAGACGCCTCCACAGTTCTATTCTTCGCCATCTTCATATAGAATGAAGATGAAGCGAGGTGTTGTCATGTTTAGTCGAACGGAAAACCTACAAACGTTCACACGTTCTTATCCGGTCGTTTCGTTGTTCATTTTAATCCAAGTTGCCCTGTTTGTCATCGAACAGTTGGGCCCACTCCTTAATCTGACATTCTCTCCTCTAAATGCAGGGGCATCCATCAATCTCTTAATTGAACAAGGTGAATGGTGGCGTGTCGTCACAGCAACGTTCTTGCACTACGATTTTTGGCACATTGCGTTCAATACGTTTGCTCTCGTCATCTTCGCTCCACCGCTTGAGCGGATGATTGGTCACGGTCGATTTGCAGCCTTTTACTTGCTCGTTGGTACGCTCGCGAACATCTTGACGTACTTCACGAAAATCAATGAACCGTTTTATGGTCAAGCTGGAGCATCGGGTGCCATTCTTGGTTTGCTTGGTTTTTATGTCTACTTGAGTCGATTCAAGCGGACGGTCATCCTAGCAGATGATACACGTCTTGTGTATATCTTCACTGCGGTCACGGCAGTCTTTACGTTGCTCGGATCGAACGTTGCTGTCTTTGGTCATTTGTACGGTTTCGTCCTCGGATTCCTCTTTGGATTCGTCTTTGGTAATCGCGCCGTTCCATTCACACGTCCGTTTCAAACCGGTCGTCGTTCGAGCGGTGGACCTGTCTTCGTAAGCGGTTCTGGTCAACTCGGTCGGATCTTCTTCTATATCATCATCGCGTTTGCCGTACTCGGATTATTCTTCCGCTACTTGTAAACCAGCATACAAAAAGAACTCCGCTACCCAATCGAGTTCTTGCAGATTGTAGATAAAAGAGCTGACTCAAAAAATGACGCATCTTTTCACGCCCTTTCCTCAGGCGAGACACAAGCCAGTTTTCCCGCTCCATTCGAGCAGGAAAACGGGTCTTGTTTGTCTCTGACAGCGCAAAATCGCGCTTTTTCCTGTAGGAGTGGCGTATGAGGCGTCATTCTTTTGATACTTGGAAGAAGGATTAGAGAAGTATTTTGTTCTCTCGAGATCGCTTCCTAGGGAAAAACAAGCAAGAGCGACCCTGAAGCGGCGCGATGCTTGTCCCAGGAAAACGATGCGAGACGAACAAAAAAGCGTAATCCTTCTCGTTAGAGAAAAATTACACTTTGTCTTCAGTCTCAAAGGACTCCGCTACACGCGTGAGTCCTTTTTTTGCTTATTTGCGAAGTACTTCTGCTAAGTCCTTCACGTCGTCAATCAGGTTATGGATCGTCTCCTGATTGTCCGTATAGAGTGCTTTTAATTCCTCAAAGCGCCCTTTTGGATCTTGTTTGACGGCAGACAATTGTGTTCCTGCGCCGCTGAATGTCCGTTTCACTGCTGCAAACTGCGCTTGGCGCGTATCTTTATGCAGTAGTGATAAAGTAGCGCCGACAAGTGCGCCACCGAGTGTTGCTACGACAAAATAGTTCTTCTTCATCTGTTAGTCCCCCTGCATCTCACTCATTTGTTGGTGGTACGATTTGATACCGTTTCATGACGGGAGAAGGCGCGAACGACTTCCCTGCCTCTTCAGCATACTGGTCTACCGTAAGACGTTCAACTGATTTTGCATAACGAGCTCCGTCCCCTGTCTCTTGGAACTGAATCAATAAGGCAAGATCCGTTCCCTTCTCGACACGTCCAATCCGAAATGCCTGGAAGCCACCATATTCTGCTCCGATGACTTTCGGATTCGACATCACTTGATGTACGAATAGATCCCCGCTATTTTGATCTGCCGGAATCGACCAGTAGAAGAGACTGCCTTCGTCCGAAAAATTGCCACGTGATTCAAGCAACGTATAGGTATTGCCACTTTGAAAAGGTGATTTCGAGTCCGTCTCCATCCAGAGGATGGCATCGCCGCTTCCGCTAGCGACACGAATATGAGCATCACGGGAACGAATTTGTTCAACGAACGAACCGCTACCGAATGTAATCGAAAGTTTAGATGGCATCACAGGCCTCCGCAAGTTGAAAGTCTTTTTCCGTCAATCCGTTTTCATCATGAGTCGTCGCTGCAAGTGTGACGTTTTTATAGTCGATCACGATCCGTGGATGATGATTCAAGTTTTCAGCGATACTTCCGACTTCTTGTACGAAATCCAGTGCCGCAGGAAACGATGCAAGTGTATAGGTCCGGACGATTTCATCATCCACGACACTCCAATCCTGCAACCGCTCAAGACGCTCTTCCACTTCATACTCATTCAACCTAGCCATCCCTTTCTCCTCCTCTACTATCATTTTCGTCCTATACCTTATACCCCATTCTTTTACTTCTCTATACCTGTTTGTATCCGATTTCTTCCTTTTGCCTTCTGTGTGAGATAGAGTACAATGTGAAAGAGAACACTAATTCAAAATCGGAAAGGGGCTTACGCATATGCGCGCTCTGATTGTCATTGATTACACGATCGATTTCGTTGCTGACGAAGGAAAGCTGACTTGTGGAAAACCAGGACAAGCGATTGAAGATCGAATTGCTACGTTGATGGAGGAGTTTTCAACGGAAGACTACGTCGTCATCGCCAACGATATTCACGAAGAAGGCGATACATTCCACCCGGAAACCGTCCTCTTCCCACCACATAATATCCGCGGAACACATGGACGTGATCTGTTCGGGAAAGTCGCAGCCATGGCACGGGTCGCCGATCACGTCATCGACAAGACGCGTTATAGTGCGTTCGCCGGGACGGACCTCGATTTACGCTTGCGTGAACGCGGTATCCGCGAAGTCCACCTCGTCGGTGTCTGTACGGACATTTGTGTCCTTCATACAGCTGTCGATGCCTACAATCTCGGGTATCGTATCGTCGTCCATGCCGATGCGGTCGCAAGCTTTAACGCGACTGGTCACGAGTGGGCGCTTACACACTTTAAACAATCGATCGGCGCAGAAGTCGTCGGCGAATAAGAAGGGATCTGTCCGTCATGTTACAACGTAATCTTGCACTCCATACCGATCTGTACTTACCACGGTGGATGTATATCTATTGGAAAGAAGGACGTCATAATGAACGTGCCGTCTTTGATGTTTACTACCGTTCGAATCCGTTCGCAGGAGGCTATGTCGTCTTTGCGGGTCTCGAAAATATCATCGAGTATATTCAAACACTCCGTTTCACGGAAGAAGATATCACGTACTTGCAAGAGATGATTGGCTTCCCGGATGAGTTCAAGGATGAACTGCGTCAGTTCAAGTTCAATGGCTCGATCTCAAGTGTCAAAGAAGGCGAAATCGTCTTCCCGAACGAACCACTGATTCGGATCGAGGCACGCATCTTTGAAGCGAAGCTCTTACAGACCGCGATTCTGAACATCGCGAACCACGAATCGCTCATCGCGACGAAGTACGCACGTATTCGTCAATCGGCTCCCCGTGCGAAGTTCCTCGAAGCTGGTGCCCGTCGCGCGCAAGGCATCGATGCCGCTTACTTCGGAACGCGTGCTTCGTACCTGGCTGGTTTTGACGTCACAAGCCTTGCTTCAGCAGGACGCGACTTCGGCATTCCGTGTGGTGGAACGATGGAACATGCCGACATTCAATTCCACGATGACGAATTGACGGCATTCCGGACATTCGCTTCTCATTATCCGGATCAGGCGACATTACTCGTCGATACGTACGATACGCTCAAGAGTGGTCTTCCGAATGCGATCACGGTTGCGAAGGAACTCCAAGCTAAAGGGCATAAACTACGCGGCATCCGGATCGATTCTGGCGACTTATCCTACCTGTCAAAACGTGCCCGTAACATGCTTGACGAAGCTGGCTTCCCGGAAGTCGACATCGTCTTATCAGGGGATCTCGACGAATACGTCATCCAGGACTTGCGCATCCAAGGTGCCCAAGCCAATACGTTCCTCGTCGGAACACGTGGCATCACAGCTTACGAACAACCGGCTCTTGGGATGGTTTATAAACTGGTCGCGCGTGAAGTAGATGGCGAGCTCGCACCCGTCATCAAAGTATCCTCGTCAAAAGCCAAGACGACGACACCTCACATCAAAGAAGTCTATCGCATCATTGATCCGGTGACGGATAAGTTCAAAGGCGATTACGTGACGTTGATGGACGAAGATCCGTCGACACTTGAAGCTGTCGATCTCATCGACGTCCGGGACCCATCGTTCCGAAATCGCATCGAACAGTTCAAGGTCGAGCGGTTACTTGAACCAATCTTCAAAGATGGAGAACTGGTCTATACGGTCCCAACGATCGAAGAAAGTCGCCACTTCCACGAAACACAGATCGGTCGTCTGTGGGAAGAGTACAAACGGCTACGTTTACCAGAGATTTATGCTGTCACATTCAGCGATCGTCTCTGGAAGCTCAAACTCGACATGATTCGGGATACTCGACTGGCAAGTGGGTTAAAATAAGACGCCAAAAAGCGCCGTTCTTCCTCCATCGGGATGAACGGCGCTTTTTCTCATGTTAATCCTGCTTCGTTTCCGACAGGTGTCATTTCTGTTGGCGCTTGTTCCATCTTCTTACGAAAGTACCATGCGAAGCCAAGTGCACCTCCGATGAAGACGATATACGTGATGCGTTGACCGAATTCAGCTAAGGAATCCGCGTAGAAAATACTGATTAAATGATCACTTCCACTAATGAGTAGCAAACAGGCAATCAGGAGCGCAATGCGATATGCAAGCGTCGGGCGGTCTGTCGGTTCAGCATGCCAATACATGATGATATGGTGGGCAAGTAGAACGATACCCAGGATTCCTAATATTCCAATGAGTACTTGCGGCATAATGAACGATCCTCCTGTTTAGTAGTATCTAGTCTTATTTAAACATAGTTCATACGAATTTCGTCAGGAAAAGTTTCCCGTCTTACATTCCTCACGGTATACTGTAGGAAAATCGTAAGCGATCAAGGGAGGGCATTTTTTCATGAAAACCTTTAAGTTATGCACATTACGCATTTTAATGGATGAGTCAGGACGTGATACGACGATTCCCGTCGCCATTCAGGACGGATTGACGGTCAGTACCGAACAGACGGCACAGTGGGTTGCAGAAATCGTCGTTCCTCCAACGGATCAGCCGATCGTCGATGAATTGTTCACAAAACATTTACGTGCTTTGATTGAAATCACGATCTCACGACCTGATAATGACCCTGCCGCGATGATCGTCACGCCTCTCGAACGGACTGTCTTAAGCGAAAACGTCTCGTATGTCTTCACGGGTAAGATGGTCATGATGAAAAATGATTTATCTGAATCGATTTTACGCGAAGTCGTCGAAGATGGATTCGCTGGCGAAGAACTCGTTCAAGAGTATAAGGATCGTCGTTCGAAACGTGGCGCCCATATCACAAGCATCGCTAAAGAAACATTCAAGCAATATTTGACAGAGCATCCGAACGCACCCGTTTCTTAAGGTTTTTCGACCTCATCCGTGATGTGATCCGCTACGTTGATTCGGTCAATCGTATAGTGATCCGTATGCTGGATATAATTCGCACACGCGTTTTTCAAAGGTGTCCGGTAACTGAACGTCGCATCAATCGATGATAAGGCTGCCTTGATCGTATGCGAGTGACAGACGATTAGAATTCGTTTCCCTTCATACATGCGTGTCGCTTCCTGTATCGCATCGAACACGCGATCCTGGATGGCTTGTTCCGTTTCAAGACCCGGCACAAGTGTCGTATCGTTCGCTTGAACAGCCTCGTAAATCGCTGCGACCGGTTCACCGGAAGCGGCTCCGAATTCGCGTTCGACAAGTCGCTCGTCTGTCGCTGTGATCGTTAAACCAACAGCACGACCGATGATTTCCGCTGTCTCAACGGCACGCGACAAGGGACTTGCTAACAAGACATCCCACTCTTCATTCGATAGATAAGCGGCGCTGAGTTCCGCTTGTCTTCTTCCTGTTGCATTTAACGGAATATCTTCTCTTCCTTGAATCCGTTCGTTTAAGTTCCAATCCGTCTGACCATGCCGCACTAAACAAATTTCAGTCATGTCTCTGTCTCCCTCATTTAAGAAATATGACTGATTGTATCATGTTTTCCATTCGGAAGTTGTCGCGGTGCCAACAGTAGCACCTGACAGGTGAAACGTTCAATTCGTTCAAGCAATCGCTCAATCTTTAACGGATTTTCCGTCTGAGCGAAACTGGCAAGTGAGTGGGTGCCATTTGGGAAGGAAAACAAACGAACATCGGCTCCGACATCCGCTCCCTTCTCAACGAAATGCAAGGCTTGAGAAAACGGAACAATCGGATCTTTTTTCCCATGCAAGAGCATGATGGGCGGGGCATCCGACGATAAATGTGTGACAGGTGAGACGTGCGTCATCAGCTTGCGCCATTCTTCTCGTCCCCCCTTGTAGAACTTAATGTGGGCAATCCAAGTCTGAATGAAATTAAACAACAAAAAGTTCGTCGGTGGATATAAAGCGATCACACCACTGATCAATGGCATGTGGCGCTCATCACGCTCACCAACGAAAGCAGATGGGGCAAGTGCCGTCGTCAGCATGAGTGCGGCTCCGGCTGAGTCTCCCCATACCATCATCCGTCCTCTTAGAATGCGAAGACCCTCTGCTTCCTTATTCAAAAAACATAACGCATCCCGTACATCTTCGAGGTTATCCGGAAAATAACTGCCCTCTTCGAACAAACGATACTCAATACTACAGACGGCAACTCCGAGTTCAAGCAGACGGTCGACGATTGGACTAAAGCAGAACATGTCATCGCGCTCTCCACGAACGAATGCACCACCGTGTGCATAGATGGCAACTGGAAACGGTCCTTCTCCCGGTGGATAATAGAGATCGAGCTGTAAGATGCGGTTTCCCACCTGTTTGTAGGTGAGCGTCCGCGGTGCAAGTTGTTTTTCAGTGAGTGGCAAGGCGGGTTCGGTCCATCGAAGCAATGCACCATAATTGTTCCAGATACTCGCTCCCGCTGCTGCCGTCGTCAATAACGCAGCTCCCCCCATTAGCCATGCAGTTTCACGTTTCACTTGATCACCTCCAAAAGACGTGCCAGTTTCTTCACTTTATTATCCTTCTACCCCGTTTTAAAAGAAGTCGAACGTCTCGGTATTCGTACTTGACGCTTCACCAGCGTTCCGCTATAGTGAGAAAGTCCAAATCGGAATAGTTACGTTTTAATAATGGAGGTATCATATAATGAAAAAAATCATTCCCGCTTTAACAGTCGCTTTCGCAAGTGCAAGTGTTCTCGCTGCTTGCGGTTCGAATACCGATTCATCGACTTCAGATAAAACCCAGACAGAAGTCTATGCATCAACGTTCGCGACGGCTGCTATTGCCCGCGAAATCGGAGGGGATCAAGTCAACGTCAAGATGATCGTCCCACCTGGAGCAGACCCCCACTCTTACGAGCCGACGTCAAAACAACTCACCGAGATTGCTAAGGGCGACTTGTTCCTCTTAACCGGTACGACGCTCGAGCCGTATTCGAAAAAAATCCAGGAGAGTCTAAAAGGCACGGATGTCCGCTTCGTCGAGACGAGTAAGGACGTCAACTTACTAGAATCGGATGCTACACTTCATGCACATGAAGAAGAGGAGCATAGTGAAGACGAACATGCCCACGAAGAAGAAGGGCACGATGATCATGCAACGGATGAACATGCGCATGAAGAAGAGGGTCATGACCATGGAAAATACGATCCACACGTCTGGCTCGATCCTGTCAACGCAAAAGCAATGGCACGCTCGATTACAACTGCTTTATCAAAAGAAGTACCAAAAGACAAAGCAACATTCGAGAAAAACTTAAAAGCGTTCGATCAGCAAGCTGATGAATTGGACGAACAATTTAAACAAGCCGTCGCTGATGGATCGAAAAAAGAACTTCTCGTTACGCATGCCGCTTATGGTTACCTCGCAGAACGATATGGTTTCACACAACTACCGATCGCGGGAATTTCTCCTTCCGATGAACCGTCACAAAAGCAACTGGCCGCTTTAGTAAAAGAAGCACGGATGCATGATTTGAAATACGTCGCGTTCGAAGAGACGGTCTCACCAAAGGTCGCACGTGTCATCCAAAAAGAAATCGGAGCTGAATCCGTGACGATTCATAATCTAGAGTCGGTCACGAAATCGCAACAAAATAGCTCGTATTTCAAGTTGATGGAAGAAAACGTCCAGACGTTAAAACAAGCACTTCAGTAAAGTACAGTTGACACGCGTTACTCAATGCGGTACGGTAAGAAACGTGTTTTACAACAATTGAATGACTTCTTTTTATCGCGAGAAACGGAGGGACTGGCCCAATGATGTTTCGGCAGCGGACGATTTGATTCGTACTGTGCCAAATCCAGCAAGCGAAAGCTTGAGAGATAAGAAGAGCGTCTTTATTTCATAAAGACCTCCTTCTTTCTTGCGAAGGGGTCTTTTTTTGTATCTTTGAGAAACGAGGTGTCAACAATGAATGAAACAATCACGCCTAACAAATGGGCACTGCTTCCTCTCGTCGTATTCCTGGTCCTCTTCATCGGAGCCGGGATCTTCTATGACGACTTTTACAAATTTCCGATCCTTATCGCCGCATTGATCGCTTTGATTTTTGCTGCAATCACGACGAAAGGATCCATCAATCAAACGGTCGAACGAATTGCAACGGGTGCCGGAAATCCCGATATCATGATCATGGTCTTCATCTTCTTACTAGCCGGTACGTTTTCTGGAACGGCAGAAGCAATCGGTGCCATCGATGCGACCGTTAATGCCGCTTTGACGTTTCTACCTCCATCGCTCCTCATGAGTGGTCTGTTCATCATCGCTGCCTTCATCTCGATGGCGATGGGGACATCTACCGGAACGATTGCTGCACTCGCACCGATCGCCTTCGGTATTCATGAAGCGACAGGCATCAACGTTGCGATCGCAGCGGCTGCTGTCGTTGGTGGATCGATGTTCGGCGATAACTTGTCGTTCATCTCGGATACGACGATTGCTGCCGTCCGAACCCAAAAAACGAACATGCGCGATAAATTCCGGACGAACTTCATGATCGTCCTACCGGCTGCTATTTTGACGGTCATCCTGCTCGCATTCGTTTCCGGTTCTGGTGACGTCGTCGAAGCAAAAGCCTTTGAATTCTACAAGTTGATTCCATATCTCGCTGTCATCGTTCTTGCTATCTTCGGCGTCAATGTCATCCTTGTCTTAATTGGTGGTACGCTACTCACCGGCATCATCGGTATGATTGATGGTAGCTTCGGCTTAAGTGGATTCGTCCTCTCGATGTCCGAAGGCATGTTGGGCATGGCGGAGATCTCCATCTTGACGCTCCTCATGGGTGGTCTCGTCAGCTTGATTACGTTCAACGGTGGAATCGCCTTCTTAAAAGAGACGCTGACACGCAAGATTTCACAGCGTCGTGGTGCCGAATTCAGTATGGCGGCACTCGTCAGTGCAACGAATCTCGCGACAGCAAACAATACGATTTCGATTCTCGTCGCTGGACCACTGGCAGCTGAAATCGCCGATACGTATGAAGTCGATCGAAAAAAATCGGCGAGTATCCTTGATATCTTCTCTTGTGGTATTCAAGGCATCATTCCGTACGGGGCACAACTTTTGATCGCAGCAGAATTGACGAAAACGGCTTCACCGGAACTGATTCCGTATCTGTTCTATCCGTTCCTCCTCTTCGTCTGTGGATCAATTGCCATCTTCTTCGGCTTACCACGCATGAAGAAGACAGCGACGAAGCAAGAAAAAATTTCTTCGTAACCATAAAACAGGTCCAATCGCGTCGACGATTGGACCTGTTTTATTATTTATTCTGCTTCGCTTGTCGTTCTAAGATTAAGTAAGCGATTGCCGGAAGCGGGAACTGAACGAGTCCAGCGCCTCCCCACACCCATGGATTACGTCCTGACTTTCGCGCACTAAGAAACAGACCCACTGCCTGCGTTACTAACAAGGCGCCAATGCTAAGCCAAGTACATTTGGATAGCTTTTTATTCTTTTGAGCCATCTTTTCTCCCCCTCTTTTAACACACGATTAAATCTCACGATTCTTTTCTATTTTACCTTATTTCATTCCTCCATGAGCATGGAAACGGACGTCTTCGTTCGTTCATGCTAAACTAAACGAGCAAATCTAAACTACGTTTTATGAGGAGGAGTAACACATGCAATACGCAAAACTTTCAAACGGTATTACGATTCCCCAAATCGGATTCGGTGTCTGGCAAGTAGATGAAGAGACAGAAGCACCTGCTGCTGTCGCTGAAGCATTACGTGTCGGCTATCGTCATATCGATACGGCTGCTGTCTACAAAAACGAGCGCGGTGTCGCAAAAGGAATCAAGGAAAGCGGCGTGAAACGTGAGGATCTCTTCTTAACGTCAAAAGTCTGGAACGATGATATTCGTGCCGGTCGGACGAAGGAAGCATTCGCAGAATCGCTCGAACGTCTCGAAACAGATTATCTTGACCTCTATCTTATCCACTGGCCGGTCGAAGGCTATATCGAAGCGTGGAAAGCAATGGTTGAACTGTATGAAGCAGGCAAGATCAAAGCGATCGGTGTCTCGAACTTCAAAGAACATCACCTCGATACATTGGCAGAAGAGGGCTTGATGGCACCAATGATCAACCAAGTCGAGTTGCATCCACAATTACCGCAACACGAACTGCACGAATACTTGCAAGATCACAACATTCAAGTCGAAGCATGGAGCCCACTCATGCAAGGGAAATTCCTCGAAATCAACGATTTCAAGGAAATCGCAGAGAAACACGGCAAGACACCTTCACAAGTCGTCTTACGTTGGCATCTCGACAACGGCATCGTCGCTCTTCCAAAATCCGTTACACCAGCACGCATTGCGGAAAACTTCGACGTCTTTGATTTCCAACTCGATGCTGATGATCTTGAGAAAATTGATCGTATCGCAACGGATGTCCGCCTTGGACCGGATCCGGACGAAATCGATTTTTAATCTGGCGATTCACATAAAAGATGAGGCTGACTCAAAAGTCCGTTTCCACAAAGAGAAGGGTGGCAGAACGATGATCTGCCACCCTATCTCGTAACAAAAAGAATGACGCGTTTCACGCAACTCCTACAGGAAAAAGCGCATCTTTGCGCTGTAAGACAAACAAGACCCGTTTTCCTGCTTGAATAAAGCAGGAAAATTGGCTTGTGTCTCGTCTGAGGAAAGGGCGTGAAAAGACGCGGCATTCTTTTTTGAGTCAGCCTCTTGATTCATCTGAACGACGAGAGACCCGTTTCCAGTCTACGACTCGGAAGCGGGTCTCTTTTTTATGCTTTAAGCTGTTCAGACATAATAAATTAAAATCGTATCTTCCGCTTCTTCTGCCTTTTGAAAATAGGCACGTAAATCGGCGAACTGTTCCCAGATATCCTCGAATTCGCCCGGTGTTCCGGCTTCATCATGAATCGAAGCGAGTGCCCGTTGATCAAAATTCCGCATCACCTCAGCCGAGATGATGAGGAGTGGCAAGGGCAGAATACCGACAATCGCCGCTTTCTCCTCATTGACGATCAACTCTTCGCCAACGATCGCTCGTCCCAGGTTGTAATGTGTGTCTTGATCAATATAGATATCGATTTGATTCATCAAATGATAGATGGCGTTCGTCTGTTCGAGGGCGAACAATTGTTCATGATCGGGTTGTGTCTCATGAATGAATAAAATCCAATCCATGATGATGTGGGGATCGTTTCCGAACGACTCCCAGACCGCATCCGTGACGCGGACGAAATGTACGTTTTCCATTCTCCCCCTCCCTTCTGTACTCTGTATTCCCTTTTTAAATTCGTTCTATACAAAAAAAGAGCCAGATTTCTCTGACTCCCTTTTCCTTAAATTGCTTTTTCGTCTTTTTCTGATTCTTGCCATGCTTCAAGCGCATCTTTCCCCGGCAAGTTCGGAATCGAGTCCGCATAGAATCGTGGCTCTTTTCCAGCTTTTCGTTGCCCGACATAATCTTCGAGCGCTAGTTTCGCGATTTTTGAGAGACGGAAGATCGCATACAAGTTAACGATCGCCATCAGTCCCATGAAGATATCTGCCAACGCCCACACGAGGTTCGCCGATTCAACGAGTGAACCGAAGACGATCATGACGAGAACGAGTACACGATACGCCATCAAGACTTGTTTATTTTCACGGATGAAGTTGATATTCGATTCACCGTAGTAGTAGTTTCCGACGACAGAACTAAAAGCAAAGAGGAAAATCGCGACGACCATGAATCCTGTCGCGAGTGATCCCACTTGTGATGCGAGCGCACCTTGCGCTAAGTCGATCCCAGCTACCGGTTGACCACTAGCATCCTTTGTTGCCACTCCACTGACGAGAACGATCATCGCTGTCGCCGAACAGACCATCAACGTATCAACGAAGACCGCAAACGATTGAATCAACCCTTGTTTGACTGGGTGAGAGACTTCCGCTGTTGCCGCCGCGTTCGGCGCTGAACCCATACCGGCTTCGTTCGAGAACAAACCACGACGAATTCCGTTCAAAAGTGCTGCACCTACTGCACCACCTGCGAGTGTCTTGAATTCGAATAGACCTTCTTGGAAGATCAATTTAAAAATACTTGGCAGTACTTCAAGATTCGTCGCCATGATGTAGAGTGCGATCAGAATATAACCACCGGCCATGATTGGTACGAGGAACGACGCGACGGTTGCGATACTACGGACGCCACCAAAGATGACGAGTGCCGTCAGCACGACTAGTCCGACCGTAATCCATGTCTTATCAAAGCCGTATTGATTTTGAAGTGAAAGCGAGATCGTATTCGATTGAACGGAATTGAAGACAAATCCGAATGAGATCGTAATCAAGATACTGAATAAAATCCCTAACCAACGTTGACCGAGTGCTTTCTCCATATAATAGGCAGGGCCCCCACGCCATGCCTTATCGTCCCGTACCTTGTAGATCTGCGCGAGTGTACTCTCGACGAATGCCGATGCCGAGCCGATCAAGGCAATCAACCACATCCAGAAGACCGCTCCTGGTCCACCAAGTGCAATCGCTGTTGCGACACCCGCGATATTACCAGTACCGACACGTGCTGCCGTACTGATCGCAAATGCTTGGAATGGCGACACGCCGTCTTTCCCTTTATCCGTTCCTTGGAACAGTAAGCGTAACATCTCCGGTATCATCCGGAATTGAACGAACCGCATCCGGAATGTAAAATAAATCCCTAATCCGACGAGTAAGATGATCAGTACGTTCGTCCATAAGTAGTCACTGATTCTACTGACTACATCCATTACCTGCTTCTCCATCCGATTCCCTCCACTTCCACCACATAGTTTCTCTTTTTTAGATGTAAACTTTTTTCACATGTGAATTATCATACGCAATTTTTTTTGAAAAATCAAACTCATCTATACCTTAGGACGCAAAAAACGTGTCAAACCTCACATCAGATGTCAGGTTTGACACGTTCATTTAAACAGTTTTTTAGATTAGATGAACAGATTCAAATTAGCACCATCCGTTGCACCAAGGTAACTGGCGACGCCACCATAATCGATATCATCCAGTAACTCCTCTTTCTTGATGCCCATGATATCCATCGACATCGTGCAGGCGATCATTCGGACACCAGCAGCTTGCGCTTTTGCCATCATCGTTTCAAGCGCATCGACTTGTTTGTCCTTCATGACTTTTTTCATCATTTTTTGACCGGCGCCTGCCATGTTCATGTTCGAGAGTGGCAGCTCCCCGGCATGTTTCGGCATCATCATGCCCATCATCCGTTCGATTCCTGCTTTCTCGACTGCCGGTGCGTCTGGTTTTCGAATGATATTCAAGCCCCAGAACGTAAAGAACATCGTCACTTGTTTTCCCATCGCTTGTGCACCTTGTGCGATGACGAAAGAAGCAAGTGCTTTATCAAGATCACCACTGAAGACGACCATCGTCGCATCATCTGCCGGATTGACTTGAACCGTCGCTGCAGCTGGTGTCTCCCATTGCCCTTTTTCAAGCAAGACCTCGACGACCCCTTGATTCATTTCCGCTGAATGGACCGTGTGACCTAGTTTTTTCGCCCATGCTTGAACGTCTGGCAAGAATCCTGGGTCTGACGCCTTGACGAAAATTTGCTCGCCGTCCGTCATCTGATCGATTTTTGTTTTCAGCTCTAAGATTGGACCTGGGCACTGTAAGCCGCATGTATCGAGCAGCGCCACTTGTTCTAGTGCAGTCTTCGTTGTTGGCTCACGTTTCGTTACCGTCACAGCAGTCTCCTCCTTCGCTTGGCTTCGTGCTTCTTGATCACGATGCACGACCGACCATGTTTTGTATCCGCCGCTTAAGTTTTTCACATCATAACCGTGTTGTTGCAACAGTTGACTCGCAACATATCCACGTAATCCGACTTGGCATGTCACATAGATCGTTTGATCCTTCGGCAGATCAGTCAACTTCTCACGTAACGTCGGTAACGAGATATTGACCGATCCCGGAATCGCGCCTAACTCGTTTTCCGATGGTTCACGGACATCGAGTAATAAGCCACCGTTGGCGACAATCGCATCGATTTCGTGCCAATGAACGTTCGCACTGTCACCAAGCACGATGTTCGACGCAATATATCCTGCCATGTTGACCGGATCTTTTGCTGAACTATATGGCGGTGCATATGACAGTTCAAGATCTGGTAGATCAAGCACTGTCAATCCACCTTTAATCGCTGTCGCGAGAACATCGATTCGTTTCTCGACACCCGTCATACCGATTGCCTGTGCTCCGTAGATCGTTCCTTCGATTGGATCAAACAGTAGCTTCATCGAAATCGGACTCGCCCCTGGGTAGTATCCCGCATGCGATCCCGGGTGGAGATGTACGGCTTCGTAACGAAGACCGAGCTGACGTAACCGTTTTTCATTGTTACCGGTCGAAGCGACCGTCAAGTCGAAGACTTTTGCGACCGCTGTTCCGAGCGTACCGCTGTACCGGACGTCACGTCCGGCGATGATGTCAGCAACGAGGCGTCCTTGACGGTTTGCCGGCCACGCGAGTGGAACATGTGTCGCTTCCTTCGTGATATAGTCTTTGACTTCGATCGCGTCACCAATCGCGAAGATGGATGGATCGGATGTCCGCAGTTGATCGTCGACTTGAATCGTCTGTTTGATGCCAAGTGTTAAACCAGCATCTGCTGCGAGCGTGCTCTCCGGTGCGACACCAATTGATAAGATATTCATCTCGGTTTCGATCACGCGTCCGCTTGTCAGGACGACGCGGCGACCTGCCTCTTCAAAACGAGCGACGCTATCTTCTAGAATCAACTCGATGCCTTTCGCACGAAGATGTTCATGAACGATTGCGGCCATTTCCGGGTCGACCGGAGCCATGACTTGATCCGCCATCTCGACGAGGGTGACGTGCGCCCCACGTTCGACGAGGTTTTCTGCCATTTCGAGACCGATGAATCCTCCACCGATGACGACTGCCCGCTCTGGACGCGTCGTATCGACGTATTCCCGCATCCGGTCCGTATCTGGGATGTTCCGTAACGTAAAGACGTTTGTTGCGTCATCGAGTCCTGGAATGTTCGGACGAATCGGTTTTGCACCTGGAGAAAGAATCAGATGATCGTACGATTCATCGTATTCTTCACCCGTTTCAACATTGCGGATCGTGACCGTCTTCGCTTCACGGTTAATCCGAATCGCTTCCGACAAATTGCGGACATCTAAATTAAACCGTGCATGCATGCCTTCTGGCGTTTGGACGAGTAATTTATTACGATCTTTGATGACATCTCCGATATAGTACGGCAGTCCACAATTCGCGAACGAAATCTCTTTTCCCCGTTCAAGCAAAATGATTTCTGCCGTTTCGTCAATCCGACGCAGTCGTGCTGCTGCCGTAGCGCCACCAGCGACGCCGCCTACGATGATCGTTTTCATCTGATGATTCCTCCTCGATTTTCTATCTGCCACTTAATATACCCTGTTAGGTATGTATTTTCAAGTCAGTTGCTCGCAGATTCACAAACATGACATATCTCTACTCTTTTGTATTTTCTTCCTATCTTAACGGACATTAGTTGCAATTCCTTCTGAAATGCTTGAAACTGAATTTATAGTATATAAAGGGGGATTTTGCAATGGACCAGGAACGTAACTCGAACGAATCAAACGAGAACAATAAAGTGACACCGATTCACCAAGATCGTCAACCCGAAACAAACGAACAAGGAATCGCGCCACAACAGCAACAACACTTGGAAGCTTTCCAAGCTTTCCTCGTGGAAAAAGGCATTCCAATGGAAGCACGTGAGAACGAGACACACGTCTTCTTCATGACACAAGAAAAAACACCTGCAGGAGCAGAACCGATGATGATGATCGTCTTCAGTAAGACGACGACAGATGTCGAATTGTTCGCTCGTACGGTGACACACGTACCAGACGGTGTCGAGGATCTCCCGATTCTGAACGCCATCAATGACTTCAACCAAGAATTCAAATACTTCCGCGTCGTTCTCGACAGCGACCGTGATGTCACGATCGCATCAACGATCGATCTTGATCACGGCTTCAATCCGGCTGCGATCTTCGGACATTCTGTCATGATGTTCCAAGCATCAGACGAAGTCTACACGTATTTGACAAAACTGTACGAACAGTTCTAATTTCTCATTTTAAAACGGCTTTGGAGCCCTGCTCCGAAGCCGTTTTTTTCTTTAAAGTTCAATTGACAATGAGAATTATTCTCGCTATAGTTAGATTTGTGAAAACGACTACATGACGGAAAACGTCTTATTAATTCTTCTGGGGGAATCACGATTATGAAAAAACGTTTAAAAGTAGCTTCAATCTTCATGGTAGCCGGTATCTTGGCTGCCTGCGGTTCGAATGAAACGGATACGACTGCACCGAAAAAAGAGAAAACGGAACAGTCGACCGAAACAAAATCAGCAGATGCGGGGATCGCTGCAACGACACTGACAGATGAATTGACGATCTTCAGCTCAATCAAAACAGAACTCGACAAAGCAAAAGAAGGACAAGCGATCGATTGGAAGATGGTCACGACAAGTTATGAATCGAAACTAAAAGGTGGTGTCGAGACGACAGCACCAGAAATCGAACAAGTCATCCAGTCTGCTTTAGCAGGTGTGGAAGCGAAGGATCTCGATGAGAACATCGCTCGTCAACTCGTGGATAAAGGTCTACAATCGTATTTCTATAAATTACAAAAAGCAACACAAGCAAAAGCTGAAGAAGCACTCGTAGCTGGTAAACCGGAAGCTGCAACGGAAGCACTCAAGGATGTTGAAGCGATGGCGAAGACCGTCTTCATTCCGACAGCTGAAAAACGGGACGCGAGCTACGGCTTCAAAAACGAAGACGCCATCGCTCAAGCGATCACATCAGGTCTTGCAGCTCAGCAAGAAGCCATCGACGCGAAAGAACTCGGTGATTTCAATGTTGCGAAACAAGTGACGGATAAATCGATTTATCGTTCCTTCTATTTAGCTGCACTCGGTTATGCACAAAAAATCGAGGATGGCGTCAAAGCCGGTACGGATGAAAAAGAATTACAAATGGAGCAGGCAGAAGGATATGGCTTCCTCCTCGCGATCGAAGAATCGTTAGCAGGTGGAGACGAAGAAGCTGTCAAAACGCTGAAAGAGCGCTATGATTTCTCGAAAACAAAACCAGCTGATGTCTCTTACAAAGAAATCGAAGGATTGTTCGCAAAAGCGTTGACGGAAAAAGTCGACGGGTATCATGAAGAGGCACAAGAAGCGATCGAGAAGAAAGACGTCGATACAGCACGTGCAGAAGCAATGGAAGCGAACATGTTCGTCGTTGCGATGAAACCGACGCTTGAGAATCGTCTTGGCAAGGACAAAGCAGCACAAGTCGCAATAGACGCAAACGAATGGTTCGCACTCGTCGAAAAAGGCGACGTCAAGGCCGAAACGACAGGCGAACGGATCACAGACGCACTCGAACCACTTAACTAAGAAGGAAATGGAAACGGAGGGATAAGATGAATATCGGAATCACAGGAGGTGCCGGCTTCATTGGCGCCGCCCTCGCCCTCCGGCTCCAGCAGCACCATACCGTCCATGTCCTTGATGCTTTCACGGACTACTATGATGTCCAGTTAAAAGAAGAACGAGCAGATGAACTAAGACGTGCCGGCGTTATCGTTACGACGGGTGACGTTCATCACGATCTCGACGCCTGGATGGAGACATCGTTCGACGCCGTCTTCCATCTCGCAGCTCTTCCAGGTGTTCCGCGTTCGCTCGAGGAACCGCATCACTATATTCGTGAGGACATCGATATGACGGTGACCTTGTTAGAAGCCGCAAAAAGACATGGCATGCCGCATGTCTTTTTCGCGTCTTCTTCTTCCGTTTACGGGGAGCAGACGGGTCCGCTGAAAGAAGATCAGGCAACGGGACACGTCGCCAGTCCTTATGCGGCAGCCAAGTATAGTGCCGAAAGCTTTTGTCATGCTTATGCTCATTTATATGATGTAAACGTGACGCTGTTTCGCTTCTTTACGGTCTATGGTCCTTCGGGTCGTCCTGATATGGCGCTGTTTCGATTCATCGAACAGGCATTACGCGGAGAGGCACTCACCGTCTTCGGTGATACGATCCGTGACTTCACGTATATCGATGACATCACTCGCGGAATGGAACAGGCGTTGCTGGCTCGTGCAGTCGGGACGTATAACCTCGGCGCGAATCAGCCGGTCTCCGTCCGCACGCTAGCTGAACGGATCGGTCAACGGTTTGATGTGCCCGTGCAGACTCAAACTGCACGACGTGGGGACGTGACGATGACATGGAGTGATACGACGGCTGCAAAAGAAGCATTCGGTTACCAACCGTCAATCGAGATCGATGTTGGACTGGAGCAGGTGATCGCGTGGCATCAAAACCGCTGATTCGAACGTTTCTGTATCTGACGCTTACCGGGCTTGTCATCTTTTTACTGCTCCGTTTTTTCTTGGAGTTACCGGTCTCGTATCGGTACATTGAAGCTTTATTCAAGAGTCCCTGGACGATCCTTGCGACCTTGACGTATGCGATCGCCTTTTATTTACGCGCGGTCGCCTGGCGCCGCGCCGATGCCAAACGTGCACCGACTGCTGTATACCTGTCGAGCCTGTATATCGGACTGACGATCAATCATCTCTCACCGGTCAAACTGGGAGAGATGATCCGACTCGTGACGGCGAGAGCCGTCGGAAGTCCATGGAAACAGACGAGCGCGATCTTCGTCTTACAACGAAGTATTGACTTGATCGTTCTGTGTACCTTCATTCTGATCGGTTGGTTGTTTCACCCAATCGTCTTGCTCGTCGCGCTCCTTGCGACCGCGTTATTGCTCGTGTTACGCCGACATGTCCCGCATCTCCCATCGCTCGTTCTGTTCGGAACGCTCGCTTGGGCAGTCGAGGCACTCGCCGTCTTCCTCCTCTTGCACGGAGCAGGTATCGATGTGTCCTTCCCGACGACATTGATTGCGATGAGTGCCGGTGTCCTGTCCGGTGTGATTCAGTTCACGCCGGGTGGCCTCGGTACGTATGAACTCGCGATGGGTACAGTGTTACGGCAAGCCGGTGTTGCCCATGCGTACGACGTTGCCTTGATGACGCACTTCTTTAAATATGCCTTTGCTTTTCTCATTCCGCTGTACGTTCTCATTCGGCATCCGGCTACGCTTCGGTTGTTGGTTCGTCAGCTCAAATACACTGATTGGAAAGGAGGAAGACGATGAAAAGTGCTTCTCGCTTTGAAAAAGTCGCAGCACGCGCCTGGAACTTACTCAATGAAGGAAAACCCTTCACACCCATTTTTACGATCGGCGTCTTCTTGACGTACGCCTTATGGACGCAGATGCCACTCGCAGAAGCTGGTCTTGGTTTCATCGTGACGCTTCCTTTATTTATCTTGCTTTGGCGTTATGACTTTCCGTTATTTTTACGAAATTACCTTTGGATCCCGGTCATCGTTTGGCTGTTCCTTCGGGGTACGAATGCAGATTACTTACCTTTGTTCGCCTATGGCGCAGGTCTCTATTTCTTCTTTACGATTTTTTTCTGGGGAACGATCTATTATCATCTCCGGATCGGAACGCGCTGGACGAACTTCACGCGTTTTTGGAAACTCGTTCTGAAGAATAGTGATTCGACAAGTGGTAACGCGCAGGAGCAACTGCCTAAGGTTGCCTTGTTGCTCATGTACTGGTGGACGGCAAGTGACGCGTCGACACTCGACATGACGTTCATCTGGTTCCCAATTGGTCTCTTCGTCTTTGCATGGATCCTGCATCACTACCTGTTCGACTGGAAACCGAAGTTGCCTGAGGCAATGACGGTAGATGCCAATCTTCCGACTTCAGAAAAAGTCTATGTCCTGATTGTCGACGGGATGCGTAAAGATCGCTACATGGCAGCAAACACACCGTTCCTCGAACGATTGCGTCAGGAAGGAACGGAATATACGAATATGGAGACCGTCTACCCTGCCCGGACCGTCGTCTGCTTCAGTTCGATGTTCACCGGTGCTCGTCCGGAAGATCACGGCATTCATTCGAACATGGTCTGGAATACGACCGGCGTTAAAACGGATACCGTCTTCGATCGCCTCCGTGTCGTCGATAAATCCGGTAAGATTCTTGGTATCGCCCACCTCGTCGATGCGTTCGGTTCAACCGACGTACGGACCGTCACAGCAGTCATGCATAACGATGTCGCGGATCGAAATATCGTAGAACGTGCCAAACAAATCGTCCATGAAGAGGATCCGGATCTGCTCGCGATTCAGTTGATCGGAACGGATCAAACAGGACACAGTCGAGGCACTCTCTATTCCGAGTATGTCGAAAAAATCGAGGAAGCGGATGCACTCCTTGCCGAGTTTTGTGAGGAACTCGATCGCCTCGGTAAACTCGAGGATGCGACACTCATCGTCATGGCGGATCACGGTCAAGCGGACGGAATCGGTGGACACGGTCACCTGGATGAAGGCGAACGGTTCGTTCCGTTCTGGATGTATGGTAAGAACGTTCATGCTGGTCTGAAAGTGGATACGCACCGCCATATCCTGTCACTCGGACCAACGATCACCAAAGTCCTAGGGGCAGACATTCCGCACGATAGCCGTGGTGTGCTATTGACAGAAGCCTTCAAGGAGGCAAAGTCTAAATGAAGATCATCGTCTTTTTACCAGCCCACAATGAGGAAGTGTCGCTCCCGCTCGTCTTAAAACGAATTCCGGACATGATTGACGGTATTCCAGTCGAGATCCTCGTCATCGACGACGGCTCAGTGGATGCGACGAGTACGATTGCGCGTCAACACGGCGCACATGTCTATCGGTTCGAGCAGAATCAAGGACTCGGCGCTGCAGTCCGGGAAGGACTCCGCCAGTCCTACGAGCTCGGCGCTGATGTTGCTGTCATGATTGATGCGGATAACGAATATCCGGCCGATCAAATTCCGGATATCGTCCGACCGATCTTACACGATCAGGCCGACTACGTATTCGGTTCCCGCTTCCTCGGTACCGTCGACGGGATGCGGCTCTATCGCTATATCGGCAATCATGTCTTCACGTGGTTGCAATGCCTTTTATTAAAACGTAAAATCCATGATGGTCAAAGCGGGATGCGTGCTTTTTCACGCGCAGCGTGTCACCATGCTGAGATCATTCACGATTATAACTATGCACAAGTATTGACCCTTAATCTCGTCCGAAAAGGCTTCCGCCTTCACGAAGTCCCGATCCGTTATCGGGTCCGGGAAGCAGGAAAGTCTTTTATCCGTCTGAATTATGTCCAACGTGTCCTCCCAGCGATTTACCGGGAGTGGCGACGACCGATCACACAGCTTAGCGTTGAAGAACGCATGGAACGAAAGGAGCACCTCGGATGAAACGCCTTCTTTTGCTACCGCTCCTCCTGCTCTCACTGTTCGTGAGCACTTCCACGGTTTCCGCTTATAGTTACGGAGACCCAGGAAAGGAAGCTTTTGCGGAAGCGTATAAACAATTTGAAGAACAACTCGATGCCAAGGATTACGCGCTTGCGAAAGAGACGCTTGCCGCCTATGATAAAGAATTCAAACTGTATTTCCCTGAAGCGAAAGCGAAGATCGACACGGCTCTCGAACAAGAAGATGCAGAGGCTGCAAAACAAGCGTACCGCGTCGCTCTCCGTCAAAACATCGAACGTCGCTTGCACTTTGCTGAAGAGCAGTTCGAGGACTTCGGTCAAGCGAAACTCTTACTCGCGAAAGCCCGCGGGACATACGATGTGCTCGCACCTTATGTCAAGGAAAGCAAGGATGCACAAACATCCGATGACGTGTATACTGCATTTGATGAATCCTTAAAAGCACTCGGAAATCCTGGTCTGTTTGGGGTCGGGAAAAAAGCGAGTGACGAAGAATCCTTCACGAAAAACATTACGATGATCGAAGATACGTTGACTCCTCTCTTCGTCCTGCCGGGTGAAGAAAAAACAGGTGTCTTCACGGAAGAAGACTCTTTCCTCGGTCAAACGTTCGGAACGGACGCGATTTGGAAATTGATTGCGCTCGGACTCGTCATCGTACTCATCATTATCGTCGTCATTGGTCAATGGAAGAAGAAACGCCGCTCATAAGGAGGAAGACAGATGGATTTTCAAGCGTTTTTGATTACGCTTCGGGAGTGTCTCGAGGCTGTTCTCATCGTTGGGTTGATCTTGGGTTATCTCGATCGATTGAACGCTCCACAATATAAAAAGTGGGTCTACGCAGGTGTTGGGTTGGCACTTCTCGCTAGCCTTGGTGTCGCGTTCCTGTTCCAAGTCGTCTTTACGAGTTTTGCGAGCTTCGGAAGCGATACGTATCTCCGTCTCGGCATCATGATGGTCTCCGTCCTTCTCTTGACACACATGGTCCTCTGGATGGGGAAGGAAGCGAAAGAGAATCAAAAAGCCTCCCAAGCGAAGGTCGCCGCTGCCGTCTCGACGGGTAGTGCCATCACGATGATCATCCACTCCTTCCTCGTCATCGTTCGAGAAGGAATTGAGACAGTCTTCTTCTTCGCTGCCATCTCAGGTGGGGAAATCGAAAAAGTACTGACGAGTTACGGTGCGGTTTCCGGTCTGTTACTCGCCTTGATCTTCGGATACTTATTCGTTTCCGGCTCTATGAAGATTCCCGTCAAACGCTTCTTCCAAGTGACGGGCGTACTCATTCTATTCATCGCAGCCGGCATGCTCGTCCAAACGATTGGACGCTTCCAAGATCTTGGTTTGCTCGGTAGTCTTTTGATGAATGCTGACGGCACACCAGCTGCTGTATACAATATTGTCGGCTTCATGCCGGAGCACTACATCGATCAGGTACAATACTTGCGTGATACAGGAAACTCGACATTGATCAGTGGACAGATCGGAACGTTCATGGCCGCGATGTTCGGATACAGCCATAACCCATCGCTCGAACAAGTCGTCGCTTGGTGGGGCTACTTCGCCTTTGCCGGTTGGATGTTGCTCCGTCAAAACAAACCATCGAAGTCATCAAAGTCCTTACAGGAGGTTTCTTGACCGTCCGAAGCGATCGTTCACGTCCGCGTGGAAGATCGCTTTTTTGGATCACGCTTCTATTCATCGGTAGCTGGATTGGTTTACGGATCATTTACGTCAGTCCCTTCATCGCGAGCTACGATATTGCGAACTTCACGTTAGCTGTGACCGATTATGATCTGGCTGATTTACGTCCGCATTTTCCGGGTTATCCCTTTTTCATCTTATTTGCCAACCTGTTTCTGCCACTGATGATACCTGTCAAAGCGCTCGGACTCGTCTCCACACTAGGACTGGCAAGTGCGCTCTTGCCACTTTACTCGCTCTTTCGCCGTCATGCGTATGATACGACTCGGCTGATCGCTGCCTTTACCGTTCTCTCCACTGCCTCACTCGTGACGTTCGCTGCGACAGGGATGTCGGATGGGCTCGCCCTCGGACTACTCGTCTGGTACGGCTGGAGCATCGAACGCGCACGGCATCAGATTCGTCGCTGGCTTCCGTATCTTCTGTTCGGTTTACTGATGGCGACTCGCCTATCCTACGCGCCGTTTGGTTTCATGTTGCTTGTCCTGCTGTGGCAGGTACGAAAGGATTACTGGCAACTCTTATCCGAGTGCGCCCTTCTTGTTCTGGCGCAGTTTGCTTGGTTGCTCCCGGTCGCTTTTTCTGTCGGTGGACCCTATTCGTTTCTTCAATTATCACTCCGCTTCGTCAGCGGTCATTTTTCCGATTGGGGTGGTTCTGCTCAGACGGATGACGCTTCTATCGTTCAACGATTTGTTCAGACGCTTCAGCAACTCTTCTGGCATGGGATCGGTTATGGCACGTGGATCGGACTAGTGTCTGGCCTGCTACTATTCTTACGCAGACGTTGGACGGTCGATGTCGCTTGGGGAGCGACGGCTGGACTCTATTTCGTCTGGGTCTGGCTCGGACAAAATATCGATAAACCCCGTCACGTCTTACCACTTGTCCTATTGCTACTCATCTTGTCAATCCGTCAGCTTCCGTTGCGGATGTATCTGCCGTTTTTAGTCGTTCAGTTGACGATCGGTAGCATCGCGTTGAACGAACAAGCAAAGCGTCCTCCGGCGACGATTGAACTAGCACGTTACGTAACGACTCTTCCAATCGGCGCGACAGTCTTTACCGACGAGGAAGCTCGCCAATTCCAGTCCGAACGACCGGATGCCGCAATCGTTCCGATCGGTTCGGTCAGTAAATGGAACGCAGAACCAAAATCCGATCAGAGTTACGTGACTGGTCGATTGCTCGAGCGCCTCCACGCTCAAGGCGTGCAACCAAACGTCAAACTGGTCACACGCTTCACGAGTGATAGCCGATACGAACCGGAAGACGCGCAAGCGATGCTGTATCAACTAACTCCTTGATGGCACAACTGCATGCATACGAAAAACCATGTCGATTCCCGAATGACACCGTGGAAATCGACATGGTTTTTTTCATTGCTGCGTATCGTAACGACGTTCCATATAATCAAAGGTACCGCCGCTGATTTCAATCGTCCGAATCGGTTCGAAGCCGAGGCGGCGATACAATCGCTGTGCCCCTGCATTCGTTTGATCCGCATTTAAGGTAAATGCTCGTAGTCCCCGTTTCTCGCCCTCTTCCGCTGCTGCCTGCAACAGTTTCGTACCAATTCCTTTTCCGCCATGACGCGCGTCAACCGATAAAGTATCCAGGTAATAGACCGGACCTTCCGTCTCGACGTCGATCCGGACGTCTTGACCCGTCCAGCGCTTCAGTTGGTCTTTGATCGGTTCGTCGAGTTGTTCCGCATCCGTCCCGGCATACGCAATGACGATTCCCGCTACTTCATCCTCGATGATTTTCACGAGGATGTTCTCATGGCTCAGTCGGTTTCCGGTTTCAGCGACAAAGTACGCGAGTCTCTCTAAAACTTCCTCCCGCTTTGTCGTTCCCGTCAGTGTCTCAGCAATCTCATGAATCGCTTGCTCAATCAATGGGGCAATCTGTTGCGCTTCAGAAGCATGTGCTTGTCGAATCATCTCATCCTTCTCCTTTCGTTTTTCTAATCCATGAACCTGAAAAATCGGACTCGACGATGTCGAATCCGATACATGATTTTGTTAGACATTCATCTGTCTCACTGCGTGACTTTTTGTACGACAGGTGCCGGTACGATGACAGGCTCCCGTGTCATGACAGCAACGACACGTCCAGCGATCGCTACAGCCAGTAACGTATATAACGTTAAGCTGAGCGGCAGATAGACGAGTGAGATGACTAACACGATGGCATCGAGTCCGAACAAGATCGTCCCGATCGATAGACCTGTCAGTTTGCTGAGTCCCATCGATAGCAAATCGTCTCCACCTGTTGCCGCTCCACTTTTCAAAACAAGTCCGAGACCATATCCGGTCACGATTCCGCTAGCGATCGCTGCGATGAGCGTCGCTGGCCAAGCCTGTTCTGGAAAGTGGAACAAATCGAGTCGGTGCCACATCTCATAAAAGACTGATAACGCACCTGCTGAGAGTAACGCTTCGCTGACGAAACGTTTCCCTTTGAAGTACAAGGCACCGATGAAAAATGGAATATCGAGCACGATCATTGAGATCGAAGGATTGATATCAAAAAAGTATCGACCGAGCAACGATAATCCGATAAAGCCGCCTTCTGCTAATCCGAACTGTTCATTCAATGTGTAGTAACCGAACGCCATGATCAGCGTCCCGGTTAAGATGGTTGCGATTCGTTTCATGTTTTATTGTCCTCTCCCGTTTACATCGTGGGAGAGGTTTTATACGTCCCGTTTGGGTATTCATCTATTTTCGCTCTCCCTGATTTTTATAAGCCATTACCGTCTGTTCGTTATGACCGGTACTGCTAAAAATCAGGTAAGCTGAATAGATGATTGGTCCTCTCGGTATCCATCGGTTTCCACCCCTTCATTAAAAATCTATCTTCATTATAACCCGAATTTCAGTAACTAAAACAGTTTTACGCATTCTTCACATAATCCAAACACTTTTGCTCACTCATTCACAATTTAGACAAGGTTATGCTCAACATTGAACAAACCACTTGAAAACAACCTTGTGAAGGATTACACTAAGTATATCAAATGAATGTGATATTTATCACAAACAAAACACAAAGGAGACTTTACCCATGAAAGTAGCAGTCATCGGATGTACACACGCAGGAACAGCAGCAGTCAAAGAACTCGCTTCACAACAAGACGTCGAGATCACCGTTTATGAGCGGAATGACAATGTATCGTTTCTCTCTTGTGGAATCGCGCTTCACGTCGGTGGTGTCGTCAAACATGCGGAATCGCTTTTCTACTCATCACCAAGTGAACTCGCTGAACTCGGCGCTGAGATGCGTCTGAAACATGATGTACTTGAAATCGATAGTGAACGCCAAACGATCGTTGCGAAAAACCTCATGACTGGTGAAGTCGTTCACGATACGTACGATAAACTCATCATGACGACTGGATCATGGCCAATCATTCCGATGCTTCCCGGCATCGAATTGAATCAGATCGAGCTCTGTAAAAACTATCACCACGCTCAAACAATCATTGAAAAAGCAACAGATGCAGAGCGGATCACAGTCGTTGGTGCAGGGTATATCGGTGCTGAACTCGTCGAAGCGTTTGAAGCATACGGAAAAGACGTCACGTTCATCGATAGCGCGGATCGCATTCTCAACAAATACCTCGACCGCTCGTTCACTGACGTCATCGAACGTGAATTGACAGACCGTGGTATTCGCCTCGAACTCGGACAAACCGTCCAAAGCTTCAAAGGGGAAAACGGCGCCGTGACACACGTCGTCACAGACAAAGGAACGTTTGAAACGGATCTCGTCATTCTCTGTGTCGGTTTCCGCCCAAGTACGGAACTCTTAAAAGGACAGGTCGACATGCTACCGAACGGTGCTATCATCGTTGACGATTATATGCGGACAAGCAACCCAAACATCTTTGCTGCTGGTGACAGCTGTGCCGTCTATTACAATCCAGCTCGGACACATGCCTATATTCCACTCGCAACGAATGCTGTCCGGATGGGAACATTAATCGGTAAAAACTTACGCGCACCAAAGATTCGTTACCAAGGAACACAAGGCACATCAGGTCTTCGCCTATATGATTTGAACATCGCGTCGACTGGTTTGACAGAAGAAGCGGCACCCTTGTTCGGACTTGAAGTGAGCAGCACGACGGTCACAGATGCGTATCGCCCAGAGTTCATGCCAACAGCCGAAGACGTCCAATTGAAGCTCGTCTTCGAGACAGCAACCCATCGTGTCGTCGGTGCACAAATCATCTCAAAAGTGGATTTGACACAGGCGATGAACACACTGTCAGTCGCGATTCAAAATGATATGACACTTGAAGAGCTCGCTTTCGTCGACTTCTTCTTCCAACCGCACTACAACAAACCGTGGAACTTGCTGAACCAAGCAGCTCTGCAAGCGATGAATGAACGTCAATCCGCTCGTGTCTAAGCGCATTACACGATCAATCAAACAAGCAACGAATCATCGTTGCTTGTTTTAGACTGAAGACAACGTGCAATTTTTCTCTAACGAGAAGGATTGCACTTTTTTGTTCGTCTCGAATCGTTTTAATGAAAACACCAGTTATATCGTCTTTTTCTCCGATTCAGTCTCAAATAGATGTTGCCAGTCTTGATACGGCATCGTGCCATTCACTATTTCCATGTCAAAGCGTAACGGTGCGATCAACTCGAGTGAATTTCCATCTGGATCCTCGAAGTAGATCGCCGCGTGCGCATGTGGATGGTTATCGAGAACGAGCGGTTGATCGGCTGCCGCTACACCAAAGGCGGATCGGACTTCAATCCCTCTCTCCTTTAACCAGTCCTGTGCTTTATCGATATTTTCTTGCTCCATCCGAAACGCCACATGTCGGACCGATGGATGATACGGTAACTCGGCTTGACCAGCTTTCCATAAACCTAACCAACTCTTGCCATGCTCGATCCAAAAGAAAGCGACGCGTTCATTTTGGAATGCACATGCAAGTCCTAATTTTTCGTAAAAGGCAATCGATCGTTCGAGTTCTTTGACCGGTAAATGAGCTTCATACAATCCAGTAATCATCTTCTTCACACTCCTCTTTTTCTAGTGTAAACCATCAATTTCCAAATTTACTATCATCAGAAACGTTTAATCCGACCTGTTGAGGGAACATACACCCTATACCAAAACCAACTTTCAGGAGGAATGTTTACATGGCTGCATCGAAAAATCCGTTAACCCAATACTTCAATGACGATTTCCCAAAACAATATCAGGACGCACCAGCGGTTCAAGCAAAAATGGAACCTGTTCCCGATTGTGGAGAAGAGAGTTACAAAGGCTCTGGCAAATTGATCGGCAAAAAAGCACTGATTACGGGTGGCGACTCCGGCATCGGCCGAGCAGCAGCAATCGCCTACGCTCGTGAAGGGGCTGACATCGTGCTCAACTACTTACCGGAAGAGCAACAGGATGCTGAAGAGGTCAAAGCACTCGTTGAAGCAGCGGGACAAAAAGCATATCTCTTACCTGGTGATTTAAGTGATGAAGCGTTCTGTGGACAACTCGTCAAAGAAGCACACGAATCGCTCGGCGGGCTCGACATTTTGGCACTTGTCGCTGGTAAACAACAAGCCGTCGAAGACATTCTCGACCTGTCGACGGAGCAACTACGCAAAACGTACGAAATCAATGTCTTTTCCCTCTTCTGGGTCGTCAAAGCAGCCTTGCCACTCTTAAAAGAAGGGGCTTCGATCATTACGACGACATCCGTTCAAGGATATAACCCAAGCGCGAACCTCTTGGATTATGCATCGACAAAGTTTGCTATCAACGGTTTCACGCGTGGACTTGCTAAACAAGTCGCACCAAAAGGAATCCGTGTCAACTCCGTCGCACCTGGTCCGATTTGGACACCACTTCAAATCTCGGGCGGTCAGCCAAGCGAGAACATTCCAGAGTTCGGACAGGAAACACCACTGAAACGCAGTGGTCAACCGGTCGAACTGTCGGATGTGTATGTTTTCCTCGCTTCAGACGCTGCGAGCTATGTTACAGCGCAAATCTATGGTGTCACAGGCGGAATCGAATTAGCATAAGAATTGCATTTGACGGGAATGACTCAAAAGTCAGTTTCTACAAAGACCAGGGTGGCAGAATGATAATCTGCCACCCTTTTCTCGTAAAAAAAGAAGTGCTCGTTACACGCGACTCCTACAGGAAAAAGCGCATTTTTGCGCTGTCAGAGACAAACAAGACCCGCTTTCCTGCTGAAGAAAGCAGGAAAGCGGGTCTTGTGTCTCGCCTGAGGAAAGGGCGTGAAAAGACGAGTCACTCTTTTTTGAGTCAGCCCCCTTTACGTATATCTTAACGGGATATCAGTTGCATCACCGGGTACCATTTAGTCTAATGAAAGTATTAACGATGAAGGAGTGAATCAGATGACTGAAAAAGAAAAAATGATTCAAGGGGAACTCTACTTAGCACAAGATCCGGAACTCGTAGCTGACCGCATCCGAGCACAATCACTCTGTTATGAGTTCAATCAATTGAGTGTTCATGATGGGACTAAACGGAAGGCACTTCTTCAACAATTATTCCAGACGGAGCAAGCCGACTTTTACATTGAACCGACCTTTAAATGTGATTATGGCTACAACATTACGTTAGGGGCTCGCTTTTATGCCAACTACGACTGTGTCTTGCTCGATATTTGTCCGATCACGATTGGTGACAACTGCATGCTTGCTCCAGGAGTACATATCTATACTGCGACCCATCCACTCGATCCTGTCGAGCGCAACAGCGGTTATGAATTCGGAAAACCGGTCGTCATCGGTAATAACGTCTGGATCGGTGGGCGCGCGGTCATCAATCCCGGTGTGACGATCGGAGATAATGCTGTCATCGCCTCAGGTAGTGTTGTCGTCAAGGATGTACCGGCAAACAGCGTCGTCGGTGGAAATCCAGCCCGAGTCATCAAGACGATCTAATTCTCATCAAATTCTAATCTGTTCCTCAGCTTCCTTTCACGTGGTCTGGTTATTCTATGTATAAGAACAACAGCCACTACTAAAGGAGGACATCATCATGACTGCAAAACGAACAGATAAAGGGAATAAACACTTCAAAAAAGGAATCGCTACACTTGCCGTAACGGGTACAGTCTTAACAGGAGCCGGTGCGTTCCTACTCTTCACAGGTCCAGGACACTCTCTCGTCAACTCGACGGTCACTACTTCACAGCAGGCAGAGCAAAAAGTCGAAGCTGCTTCGCGCCAAGTCGAACAAAAGCTTCCAGCTTCGATGCGTGACGATCAGGAACTCGAAGGCACATTACAGAAACTATCGGATCGTTCGATGACGATCGATGTCAACGGTGAATCTCGTACGTTTGATTTCGCTTCGTCAGTCGAACGCGAAGCCGTGCAAGAAGGCGATTGGGTCAAAATCGATCTGAATGCAAATCAGCAAATCACGGAACTTGAGCGAGAAGATCAAGATGATCGGAATGACCGAGAGGACGATGGCAATCGCTCAGATGATTCATCGGATGATGCGAATGAACGATACGGCATCCTTCGTGCCCTATCACAAAGTGAATTGACACTCGAACAAGATGGACAAGAGACGGTCTACGCGATTGCGGATCGTGCGGAACGTGATGCTGCGAAATCTGGGGATATCGTAAAAATCGAATTGAATGCAGACGGTCAAGTCCGTGAGCTTGATCGGGAAGACGACGACGAGGTTCGTAATGCTACACGCGACGAAGACAGTGACGATGCACGGGAACAAGAAGTCCGCGGCACGCTCGCTAAAATAACGAATCAAGAAATCATCATCGAACAGAATGGTACGCAAAAATCGTACTCTCGTGCATCAAACATGGAACAAGATGATGACATCCGAGTCGGCGGTTCCGTTAAACTTGAGTTAAACGCGTCAGACGAAGTGACAGAAATCGATGAATGATCATTAAAGGAGGATGTTTATGCCAATCACCATCTTAATCGTTGAGGACGATGCGAAAATCGCACGCCTCCTTGAACTCGAACTCCAATATGCCGGGTACGCGACACGTGTCGCCCCCAACGGAAAAGATGGTCTCGCTGCCGCTGAGCATTCGGTTGATCTCGTCTTACTCGACGTGATGATGCCGGAGCTGAGCGGCTTCGAGGTGTTGCGCAGGCTCCGTGGAAAAGGTATTCATGTCCCCGTCATTATGCTAACGGCACGTGGAGAAGTTTACGATAAAGTCGCAGGACTCGATCTTGGTGCGAATGATTATGTGACGAAACCGTTCGAGATGGAGGAACTCCTTGCCCGTATCCGGGCGTTACTCCGCACCCCGACTTCAACGAATAACGCATCGCGCACGTTACAGTTCGCCGATCTTGTACTCGACCTTGATCGACATGAAGCATTCCGCAACGAATTGCGACTCGATTTGACACCACGCGAGTTCGAACTCCTGACGTATTTACTCGAAAACAAGGAACATGTCCTGACACGCGAACAAATTCTAAATCGCGTCTGGGGGTACGATTACTTCGGCGAGACGAATATCGTCGACGTCTACATCCGTTACCTTCGGAAAAAAGTCGATGCTCACCCTCCTGCTTTGATTCAGACCGTTCGTGGGGTGGGTTATGTGCTACGGGAGGCGACGCCATGAAGCTTCGAACGAAACTCGCTTTATCCGTCACCGCCTTTACGACACTCTTGTTGTTACTTTCGTTCATCGTCGTGACCTTCGTCGTCCGCAATCATTTGATTGAATCCCGTTATACGCAGCTTGAACAGGCGGAGGAATTGATGGAGGATGATTCATCAGTCCGAGCATTACTGACGCTTCATGAGGATTCTGTCGTTTTATCGAACGAAGATGAACGATGGGTCATTTCAAATGATGAAGAGGATGACGACTCGTCTACCGTTAATGGAGACGTACAAGCGAGTGATCTACCCGGTATTCCACGTTCGAATGAGCCATTCAAGTCTGGCGATTGGTTCGGTATCGTCTATCAGGATCAAGCCTATTTGTTCGAAGATGAGAGCGTCGATGATACGGTCTCGACACTCATCTTGACCTTTACCATCGTGTTGGTCGTCGGAATCGTCATCGCGTTCATCAGTAGCTTCTGGATTGCGTATCAGACACTCCGCCCGCTCAGACAACTGAATGATACGATGCAACGGATCTCGTCTTCTGGAACGCTTGAGACTGTGCAGACCGAACGCGATGATGAGATCGGTCGCCTCGGTCATGTCTTCAATCAGATGATTGGGCGTGTCGATCAGACAATGGAACAACAACGGCAATTCGTTGCTGATGTCTCGCATGAGATGAAGACACCATTGACCGTCATCGAAGGCTATACACAATTGTTGAAACGATGGGGAAAAACGAAGCCGGACGTCCTCGATGAATCGATTGAACACATCTTGCAGGAGACGCATGCGATGCGGACGACCTTGATCGAGCCCATGCTCGAACTGTCTCGTCTCGGGTATGAAGAAACATCTGTTGAAGAGATCGATTTAGCCGAGCTTGGGAGCGAACTCGCCGATCGGATGTATCACGCGACAGGGACGATCATCCCTGTTGATGCCTCTGGAACGATCCGGGCGAATCGCGAAGCGGTGCTACGCATCTTGACGATTTATATCGATAACGCCCTGAAATATGCCACTTCTCCTGAATTACATCTGCGCAAGGAGCGACTTGCTGTCCTTGACCGCGGGACATCTCTAACGAACGAAGAACGTGCACGGTTATTTGACCGATTTTACCGACTTGATGCAGCACGCGATCGTTCAGGAAGTGGACTCGGATTGTCGATTGCCGCTGCACTTGCGACGACACACCATTTTCAGGTCGGTAGTGAAGCGCGTCAGCCAGATGGCAGTTGTTTCTATCTGATTCCCGAGCAGTCTAAATGAAACTTTTTCTACATTTGTGTCGTACACTTAAGGAAGAACGTCACATGATGAAAGAAGGAATTTCACGATGGCTAAAAAACGTTGGGGTGGACTTGCTGTTGCCGGCGCCTTTCTCTTAACGAAAGGAAAGGTCATCCTTGCCTTATTGAAATTTTCGAAGTTTGGAGGCACTCTGATTTCGTTCGGAGTTTCGCTTCTCTTTTACGCTCAAGTATTCGGTGTCTGGTTCGGAGTCGGATTACTCTATCTCCTATTCATTCATGAGATGGGACATCTACTCGCTGCGAAACGACTCGGTTTTAAAACGGGTCCCGCGATTTTCGTACCGTTCATGGGAGCCGTCATCGGGATCAAAGATACGTTCCGGACACCAAAACAAGAAGCGATTCTTGCGTACGGTGGACCACTCGCGGGTCTTGTGTCCCTGATTCCGCTTGCGATTGGATACGCTGTGACGGGAAATGACTTTTGGCTCGTCATCTTCCATCTCGGAGCTCTATTAAATCTCTTCAATCTACTCCCTGTCAGTCCGCTTGACGGCGGACGGATTCTTGCGGGACTTCCGATCATCGTTTGGGTTGCGGGTCTTGCTGCCTTGATTGCTTACGGCATCACGAACTTCAGCTTGATTCTGCTCTTGATCGCTTTCTTCGGCGGTAGCGCTGTCTGGAAACGGTATAAGTTCGCAAAACAATATGAAGAGAACCGATCGACCTTGATGTTATACCGTGCTGCACGCGAACGCGTCTTACGCGCAAAGGCGGAGCAAGAACGTGCAAACGCGGAAGTCGCTCTTGCACCGGAAGTGGAGGAAGAACAAACGGTCGAAAGTACGTACGACCCGATTGCTTGGTCGCTTCGGCTCGATTTACAAGATTTGCGACAAGCGAGTCCGGAAGAGGCACGTCAGGAAGCGGACGATCTGTTACGGTATCAATATGATGCTGCGAACGACTACGATGCGTTGTTGCGACGAATCGATCAGCGAATCGAGCCGCTCCGACTCGCTGAAGAGTCGGTCCAGTATCACCAGATGCCGAAAAAACAACAAACGATCACGCTCCTTGCTTACTTGGCGCTCGGTGCCATTTTATTCATTGCTTTCGAGTACTCGAAAGGGTACTTGCCTACACCATCTTAAAACGAGTTCCATCGGATGCGCTTCATGGCGCATCCTTTTTTCATGGAGCAAACACATTGACTAGAGTGATTTCTTGCATCTCATCAAAGAAGCGACTACTCTGAGTAAAACCCTACTTACCACTTGTCTAAAAAAGGAGGCTCTCCTTCCATGAATAAAAATACTGCCCGCCTGGGTGAAGCACCTGTCAATCAGCTCTTACTTAGTCTCTCTTTACCGGCGATGGTCGGGATGCTCGTCACGGCACTCTACAATATCGTCGATACGATTTTCGTCGCTCAAGGTATCGGTACGGCTGCCGTCGCCGCCGTCGGAATCGCTTTCCCGGTCCAGCTCGTGTTGATGGCGATCGCTAACTCAATCGGTATCGGAGGTGCTGCAATTGCATCACAACGGCTTGGTCAAAAACAAACGGATGGTGCCAGTCGTGCTTATGCGAACGTCTTGATAGCAGTTTTCTTCATCAGTATGCTCGCCATCATCAGTGCTTTCATCTTCGTCGAACCGTTACTTCGTCTCTTTGGAGCGACAGATGAAATCATGCCGTATAGCATCGATTTCTTACGCGTCCTCTTGATCGGATCTCCTTTCTTCATGTTGACGATGGCGTCGAGTGCCATGTTACGCGCAGAAGGACGCGCGAACTATCAGATGCGCGTCATGCTGACGACGGTTGCCATCAACATCGTCCTGACACCTCTGTTCATCTTTGGTCTTGATTGGGGCATCCAAGGTGCTGCACTCGGGACAGTCGTTGCGCAAATCGTCGGTGCTGCACTTGTTTTCCGATTCTTCTTTACGAAACGTCGGCAAACGGGGTTAACACTCGATCGACATGCTTTCAAACCCGATTTCCGTTTAACGTTTCGGATGATGCAAATCGGATCATCGTCTTTCATCATGCAAGTCTCCCAATCGATTTTGTTCATCACCGTCAACCACATGCTCGTCCGGTACGGGGGTACGACAGAACTAGCGACGTTTGCGGTCATCAATAAGTTTATGGCGCTTGTCGGTATGCCGATCATGGGGATCGTACAAGGGATGCAACCGATCGTTGGGTATAATTTCGGTTCTCGGCAATTTAGCCGGATGTCGCTTGCCATCAAACTCGCAATCCGTTACGGCTTATCGTTATCAATCAGCTTGTGGTTACTGATTCAACTGTTCCCCCGTTTTTGGGTCGGCTTGTTCACGGAAGAAGCAACACTGCTGCAGGAAGGCTCGAGTGCGATGCGCATCTTATTCGCTCTATCGTTCGTCTACGGGATTCAAATGATTGTCAACGGGATGTATCAATCGCTCGCCAAAGCAAAAGTCGCTTTATTCTTGTCCTTGTCACGCCAAACGTTATACACGATTCCACTCGTCCTGATTTTACCCCTGTTCTTCGGTGTCAACGGGGTCTGGTTCGCTTTCCCGATTGCTGATGCGATGGCTGTTTTAACGGCCCTTGTCTTCGCCTATAAAGATCGCGTTCTGTTATTTAAACCAGAGGAATACGTCGCAGAGGAACAAAAAGTCGCCACCGCGAAGTGACTGGAAGAGATATCAGATCATCTGCCTTGCAGATGGTCTTTTTTGATGGACTTCTATAATACGAACATGTATTCTGTTACTAGTGAATAACAGAAAGGAGTCTGCAGCATGTATACATTAGCGATTGACTTTGAAACGGCAAATCGGAATAGCCGAAGCATTTGTGCGTTTGGTTGGTCCGTTCTCTCTAACGGTCGCGTCACGGAGAGTAAACAGGTCTTAATCAATCCAGAAGAAAACTTCGATGCCGGAAACATCCGGGTTCATGGAATTCGTCCGAGTGATGTCTTCGATGCACCGACGTTACCTGAAGCGATGGAAGCACATGGCTTATACGATTTAATCGCAGGTGCTCAACTGGTCGTCGCCCACAATGCATCATTTGATATGGGGGCGCTCCAAAAAGCGATTCAAAAATACGATATGTACCAGATGCCCGCTTTTACGTACGGGTGCACGGTCAAATTATCCCGCAAACTGTATCCGTGGTTGCCAAACCATCGATTGAATACGATGGCAGAATTCCTCAACGTCTCTTTCCAGCACCATGATGCGAAAGAGGATGCCTACGTCTGTGCCTTGCTCTTAAACGATATGTTGGAACGAACGAATCTACAGGATCCGGTCACCTTGCATACGTTTTGTGGCGTTCGGATGGGACAGGTTGCCTATTAAACAAAAAAGCACTCTAGACACAAAATCTAGAGTGCTTTCAGATTGTAGACAACAGGGCTGACTCCAAAAAATGACGCGTCTTTTCACGCCCTTTCCTCAAGCGAGATACAAGCCCGTTTGTCTCTGACAGCACATAATGCGCTTTTCCCTGTAGGAGTGACGTGTAACGCGTCATTTTTTTATATCCGGAAGAAGGATTAGAGAAGCGTTTTGTTCACTCGACATCGCTTCCTAGGGAAAACAAGCAAGAGCTACCCTGCAGCGAAGCGAAGCGGCGCGAAGCGGCGCGAAGCGGCGCGATGCTTGTCCCAGGAAAACGATGCGAGACGAACAAAAAAGCGCAATCCTTCTCGTTAGAGAAAAATTGCACTTTACCTTCAGTCTCAAAGCACTCTAGACACGAAATCTAGAGTGCTTTTTGATGCTGTTCTATTATTTGCTTGTTTGTTTGATCGGGAACCAGCCTGGACGACTTGTGATGCCTGCCCATAATGCATCTGGAACGACGAGTTCTGCTTGTGCTTCTGGATCAAGTTCTGTCCGGATTGACGCAAGGTCACCCGCTTCGACTTTCTCAACCCATTTCGGTTCCATGATCAGTTCACGACCGAGGGCGATCATTGGAACGACAGCCAAACCTTGTTCAACTTCGTCCGCTGTGTGAAGCGATCCGACACCGATGACAGGTACTTGTTCGCCAACACGTTCTTGGACGAGCGTGATTGGTGATGTCGTTGCATTTTCGTCACGAATTGAACCTGCGAAGAAGTCCATCACGGAAACGTGCAAGTAATCGAGGTCTTTTTTCGCCAGCTCATCGACGAGGCGCATCGTATCATCAAGTGTGATTCCTGGATTTTCGATCTCTTCTGGAGAGAAACGGTATCCGACGATGAACGAAGGATCCTGTTTCGCGACGGCTTCGACTGCATCTACGACTGCTAATGGGAAGGCGAGACGTTTTTCTAAACTGCCACCCCATTTATCTTCACGACGGTTTGAATGTGGTGAGAAGAATTGTTGGATCAAGTACGTGTTCGCACCATGAATCTCAACACCGTCAAATCCAGCTTCCATCGCACGACGTGTCGCTTGACCGAATGCTTCAACGATTGCTTCAACTTCTTCTGCCTCTAACGCACGAGGTGTCATTGCTCCTTCACGTACGGGTGCGACAGCACTTGCACTGACTGTTTGCCCACCGACGAGTTCTGGTGGTGCCATACGACCAGCGTGGAAGATTTGTAAGATCGCTTTTGCGCCTTTATCTTGAATCGTTTTTGCGAGTCGCTTCAGACTTGGAACGAGATCGTCACGATGCGCACCGAACTCATTCGGGAATCCTTGACCGTCTGCCGTGACGTTCGCACATGCTGTAATGACCGCACTGACGCCACCTGAACGTTCTGCATAGTACGCGAGTTCCGCATCCGATACTTCGCCGTTCTCTTGTGCCGCATAGTTCGTCATCGGTGCCATCAAGACGCGGTTTTTCAGCGTCACACCGTTTGGTAATGTAAATGGTTCAAACATTGCTTGAGTTGCCATGAGTGAAGTGCCTCCTCTAATTTCTTGAATTGAATATCGACAGTATACGCTCGTCTTCCTCTGAATAGCTACTGATGTGCTTACGTGATGTGTCACTTGCGGATCGCTTTACGACGACCACCCGGCCACCACCAGTTCCAGTGACCAAATAGTTTCATCAGTGCGGGGACGAGTAACATCCGGACGATCGTAGCATCAATAAATATCGCAAGCGCGATACCGACGCCAAGTTGTTTAATTGGACTGACGCCCGTGAAGGCAAACGCCCCTGTGACGACGATCATGATCAAGGCAGCAGACGTAATGATTTTACTCGTCTTCGCAAGCCCCATCTCGGTCGCGTAATCGTTATCGCCTGTCTCGTCATAATACTCTTCCATTCGCGAGACGAGGAACACTTCATAATCCATCGATAAACCAAAGACGAGTGAGAAGATGAAGACCGGTGTCAGAATGCCGATCGTCTCCTGCGGAAGAACTGCGCCGGACTCGAACAAGATGACGAGTAATCCGAATGTCGCTCCTAGACTAAGCAAATTCATCAGAATCGCCTTGATTGGGATCAAGATGGACCGGAACGCAATCAGCAGAATGATGAATGTCGCCAAAACGACGACACCGACTGCTAGTGGGAGTTTCGATTCAATGGCATCATAAATTTCCTGATTGAAGGCTGCCGGTCCCCCGACAAGATAACCGTCCGCTTGCATCTTTCGCACCCAGTCTTGCGAAGCAGCATCGCCGGGATCTCCTTTTAAGTTAACATCAATTCGTGCTTGGTCGTTCTCTGATAGAAATGCCGTCAAAGCTTCGCGCCCGGCCGGAACAGCGACTAACTGCTCGAGCGGCACTTGTTGCTGTTCGGCAATCGTTGCGGCGGATACGACGGAACGTACATCGGGATCCGACTCGAGTCGAATCGTCACGTCTTCGATTTTTTCTCGTCCCACCTCTGAGGAAGCATCAGCAGATAAAATGAGGACGGCGTCCGTTCCATCGTTTCCGAATGTTTTTTCCCACGACTCAAAGGCGAGACGCGACGGATACGATTCCGGTAAAGCGGTCGCTTGCGGAATGTTCAACGTCAAATCACGTAACGGCAATAAACAAGGTAACAACAGCAATAAGGACAAAATCGTGACTGCGACCGGGCGCTTCATGACGAAACGAGCGAGGCGACGCCAACGATCTTCACTACGACCTGCTCGCTGCCGGAAGAGTCGTCCTTTCTCTAACACCTTCCCGAAAACGATCAATAGTGCCGGTAGTAACGTTAATGCACTGACGACTGCCCCGAGGACCGAAACGAGCGTCCCGATCGCAACAGCGCGGAAGACATCCACATCAATCAGCAATAGCCCGGCAAGTCCGACGAATACACAGATTCCGGAAAATAAAATTGAACGCCCTGCCGTCTCGACCGAACGAATCGCCGCCTTCCGAATATCTTGTCCGTCCTGCCGTTCTTCGCGAAATCGATTGACGTATAACAGCGAAAAATCAATTCCGAGCGCCAGCGAAATCATCGCGACCGCATTCAAGACGAAGATTGATAACTCTTGTTGCCCGGCGACGAAATAAAGAACACCGGCACCAAAGACAAAAGTAACGAGTCCCATGATCAACGGTAGGATGGCGGCAACCGGAGTACCGAAAACGAGTAGCAAGACGATCAACGCTGCTGGAATTCCAATCAACTCAGCCCGGATGAGATCATTTTTCGACGCTGTATTCAAATCATCGACGACGACTGGTTCACCCGTTAGTCGAATCGTTCCGGTATCATCCAGTTGACGTGTGACCGCAGCTGCCCATTTCGCATCAAGTGTCGGTACCCCGACCGTCACGTATCCCTTATCGTCCCGAATCGCTCGCGGATTTTCAACAGGACCAGTGACGTTCCCGACACCTTTGATATCACGGAAGCGCTCGACATGTTCCACCATCGTTTGTTGTAGATTCTCTTGATTTTCAAATAGAACGATGATCGTATGCGGATCCTGACCGAAGTCTTGATCGAGTTCTGTCTCGACGCGTTGAAAATCACCGTCACGCGTAAATCCGTTTCCTTCTAGCCGATCGGGTAGTTGATAAGCGAAATATCCAAGCACGACGAGCAGGATTGCCCAAACAATCAACACTCCTCGAAAATACGTACTCATCAGATGACCAAGCCGTTGCATGATGCGTCCCCTTTCTGTATAAACGTACAAAAAACATCCTTCTTGCTGAAAAGCGAAAAGGATGTTTCATTACGTCTTTTGAAAAATTTGAACCCATGTGTTGCCGAATGTCGCCGATGTCGATACGATCGCAAGACGTCGCGCCTCTTCATCGAGTAACACACTTTTGAGTAAAACGGAGGAATGACATCCCTCGAACTTATATTTCAGCTGACTCTTCTCATACAAGTAAAAACGAGATGAATCGGTGATCGAAAACAATTGGTGCCGGTGATCAACGAGCGAGTACTCCGCGTAATCCGAAAAAGGAATAATCGATTCCTGATTCGTCGCAGCGTCCCAAATCACATACCGTTCTTTTAGATCATCATAAGAAATGATCGTCGTAGGTGCGATGAATCGTTCGAACGTCAAACGTGTATCATATCCTCGCTCCACTAAGCGTCCGAACAGTGGCGCCTCTTCATAATTTGAGTACCGCCAGTCCCCTGTTTGAACGTTCACACAGACAACGTCTGTTTCTGCCGTGTACAGGAAGATCTCATCATCTTGCCACAAGAATAAATTACTGAACCATGCTTCGGAAAAAGCAACGGGTCGCTTGATATAATCTAAATGCCCTTGCTCTAAATCTAGTAAACCAAAATAAGCTGACTCTTCAAATACGATGAACAATCGTCCACCGCCTGGCTCAATGTACCAGGAGAATGGAACATACGCACATGCTGTTTCCCATAGTGGTCTTAAATCCGCATCACATTTCATAAATCCGTGGCGATCTCGAAAAAGAAGCAAATCCTCCCCGATTCGATCAAACAGTGAGACGGATTCATGGAGTAACAGCTCTGCAGCAGGTTTATACATATGCATCACTTCCTACTTCATACGGTATCAACCTTCTCAGTTTCTCGCTACTATTGATGCGCTCGGCTTGCACCTCCTGTTATACTAACTTCATGGAAAAAGGAGGACGAACACGATGAAACCTTTACAATTATCAGCAGAGACGGCTGTCGAACTCGCAAAACGTCTGAACGTACCACTTGAACAACTGATGCATATGCCGCGCCATATCTTGATTCAAAAGCTCGTCGAACTCGAGCAGGAACAAGCGAAAACAGAATCTGATTCGTCTAGCGAATCGGAATCTTGAGTAAAAAGCCTCTATTCCAATGACGGAAGGAGGCTTTAATCTTCGTTTAAGATTGTGGATGATAGTCTGATTTACCATAACGGAAGACATTGATGATCGCTTTTCCGTCACTCGGATAACCATTCGGGTGATCGATCGGGAAGAGGGAGAAAAAGACGAAATAAAACGAGAAATACGCAAATTGGTACGTAAAAATCGACGCCTCGAACACGCCGGCATAAATAAGACCATTTACGACTAAGATACTCACCAAGTTCGCGATCGATCCACCAGCATAGACCATGATATTAGCAAACTTCGTTTCATGACGTAGTGCCTCATACTGACACCATCCATCCCAAAAATAAACACGATTCAGTCGAATCGGACCAACACGAAGCAATGATTTGCCTGAACCAATATTGATTTCCATGTTTCCACCGAATAATCGAGCGAAAAAGTAATGACCCATCTCATGAATCAATGTCACGATAGGCAGCAGCAAAAAGAACGATAAAAAGAATTTCCATAAATCACCGAAACCGAACATACACCGTACACCCTCTCACTTCAAAACAATATCTTAAATACTACATATAATTTTTCCCGAAAGATGTATCTTCAAACAATGTTTCGATGATTTTCGCAAGTCAATTGCATGACAGACTGACATCGGACTGTCATCCACGCAAAAAAGGACGAAGCCTTATAGCGCTTCGTCCTTTTTGATTTAATCGGTTTTCTTACGACGTTTGTTCGCTGCGTACAACAATCCGATGATCGTCAGTGCTGCACCGCCTGCTACCGCATATTTCTTGTAATCCGCTTTTCGTTCGGCGATGACCGTCGTCGTCAATGCTTGGACGACCAACTGTTTCTCTTCATGCAGTCGTGGTGCGTGCAACTTAACGGCACCCGACTCCACTAACACCTCGAATTCACCGTTTGGCAATTCAATCGTGATATCCTCTTCCGTCGCATTATGATAGACACGCTGCCGTTCGACGTATCCTTCATAGGTTCTCTTCAGTTCAAAGGCAATGACACCTTCCCCTTCTTCAAGGAAGCGCAGATGTTTTTTGATCATCGCTGCGTTTGCGAGACGGAACATCGGATACTGACGACGGAGGGCAATCAATCCTTTGACGTACTCGACTGCCGGACGCTCTGTTTCCGCCCGTTCATAGTCAAGACGATTGACGACCTCACCCGCATTGAAGCTGTCACGAATTCCGTCCTTCGTCCGGAAGAACTCTTGTCCGGCATGGAGGAACGGAATCCCTTGTCCCGTCAAGATGATGGCATTCGCGAGCATTTGCCGTTTCCGACGAATCTCTTCCGTATCCTCAGGGCGAGACACCGTTAATTTATCCCAAATCGTCAAATCATCGTGCGCTTCGACGTACGAGACGACTTGATTTGGTTCATCGGCAAATCCTTGCGAAGAGACGTTGCCGGCGATTCCCCGTTTGACTTCACTCGTCCGGTCAAACGCGCCACTGATGAAACCGCGGTCTTCCGGCGTTTGGACGTCGCCTTTGACCCCGTCCCGTAAACCGTTATTGAAATGAGCGATTCCTGGCATCTTCGGTGCGTTGAAATAGTTCGCTTTTTCTTCTGGATCGAGTGGCGTATCGAGATCCCAGCCTTCACCAATGATTAGAATCGACGGATCGATCCGGTCAAGTGCATGGCGCACCTGATTCATCGTCTCGACATCATGCAGTCCCATCAAATCGAATCGGAAACCATCCAGATGGTACTCTTTCGCCCAGTACGTCACACAATCAAGAATGAACTTCCGCATCATCAAACGTTCAGATGCCGTATCATTTCCACAGAAACTACCGTTCGACAAGCTACCATCCGCCTCTTGACGATAGAAGTATCCAGGAACGAATTGACCGAGCGGAACCGTTGCTGCATCATACGTATGATTGAAGACGACGTCCATGATGACACGGATCCCGCGGTCATGTAACGCTTGTACCAATTGCTTTAATTCAAGGATCCGCGTTCGTGGATCATCCGGATTCGATGAGTACGACCCTTCCGGCGCAAAGTAGTTCACCGGATCATATCCCCAGTTATAGTTATCCGGGTCGTTCGGCGCTGTCTCATTGACTGAGCCAAAATCATAGATTGGCAGTAACTGGACATGTGTCACACCGAGATCCGCTAAATAATCAAGTCCCGTCAATCCGCCATTTGGTGTCCGAGTCCCTGCTTCCGTCAATCCAGTGAACGTACCACGTGCGACGACACCACTAGCCGGATGACTCGTTGCATCGCGTACATGTAGTTCATACACAACTGCATCTTGCGAAGAATGGAACAGTGGGCGTTCTTCGATCCATCGTTCTGGTGTCACACTTGTCGGGTCAATCAACGCACCGCGTTTTCCATTCGTTCCGACGGCTTTCGCATACGGATCGACCGCCTCGACCTTTTGTCCGTTGATGCTCGCTTGAAACGTATAGAAATAACCTTCATATGCCGCTCGATCGAGTTCAACGACGTACGTTCCCCGTTCGCCTGCCACCATCTCGACCTCTTCGACTTTTCGTGCGCGTAGTGTCTTGTAGAGACGAATCACGACACGTTCTGCCGTCGGCGCCCACAAGCGCACGCGAATCGCTGTCTCTGAGAAGGTCGCTCCTAAATCATTTCCACTATAGGCAAATCGCTCATCCAGTTCTTGCGGTGTGAGCGTCAACATGTCTGCTGTTTGTTTCAAAGCTAAGCACCCCTTTCATTTCATGGTTTTTATTATAACAAAATTTCAAAGCAGTGGACGCTTCCGGTATTCCTCTCTAAAATAGAGAGTGGAATGAAAGGGGAGATTAACATGGCAGCAAAAGATAATTCATTTGATATCGTGTCACAAATCAACATCGAGGAAGTCAAGAATGCAGTTCAGATCGCACTGAAAGAAATCACGAACCGCTTCGACTTCAAAGGTTCAAAGAGCGACATGAAGCTCGAAAAAGAGGATTTGATTCTAATCTCAGATGACGATTTCAAACTCGATCAAGTCAAAGATGTCTTAACAGCAAAATTGATCAAGCGCGAAGTCCCGACCAAAAACCTGCAGTACGAAAAAGTCGAACAGGCTGCTGGCAATACAGTTCGCCAACGCGTCATCCTTAAGAGCGGGATTGATCGTGACGATGCGAAAAAGATCAACAATGCCGTCAAGGAATCGAAATTAAAAGTGAAGACACAGATCCAAGATGATCAAATCCGCGTCACAGGTAAATCACGTGACGACTTGCAACAAGTCATGCAAATCGTTCGTGAGCTTCCGTTATCGGTCGACGTTCAATTCATTAACTTCCGTTAATCTACTCGCGTTAAATCGGCTGAACGTTCTTATTCAGTCCATCAAACAAAAAAGGGAGGTGCTTTCTGGATCGTATCCAAGAAGCACCTCCCTTCATTTATAGTGTTGCTTATTGCGCTGTGTAACCACCATCGAGAACGACAGCTTGACCCGTGACACCTGCTGCTTTGTCACTTGCAAGGAAAATAGCGTAATCCGCGATTTCTTTGACTTGGAGTAACCGTTGTTGCGGGACAAGTGGATAGATGACTTCTTCTAATACACGTTCGAGTGGTACATTCCGTGTTTCAGCGAGCGAAGACAATTGGTTTTGGACGAGTGGTGTATCGACATATCCTGGGCAAATCGCGTTGACCGTGATACCCGAAGTTGCCCCTTCTAATGCTGCGACTTTCGTTAAACCGATGACGCCGTGTTTCGCACTGTTATAAGCAGCTTTCCCTGCAAAACCAATCAATCCGTTGATCGATGACATGTTCAAGATTCGTCCAGAGCCTTGTTTTTTCATGATCGGGAAGACATATTTTGTATAAAGGAATGGTGCACGAAGCATGATGCTTTGAAGCAAGTCGAATTTCTCAGTCGAGAACTCTTCGATTGGTGAGACGTGTTGCATACCCGCATTGTTGATGACGATATCAATCGTTCCGTAGTGTGCGACAGTCTGTTCGATACTTGATTTGATTGCCTCTTCATTCGTCACGTCACCTGCGACGGCAAACGCATCGAAGCCTTTTTCACGAAGTGTTTCAGCAGAGCGTTTTGCAGCTTCTTCCTGAAGATCGACGATAACGACCTTCGCACCTTCTTGGGCGAATTCTTCAGCGATCTCAAGACCGATTCCGCTTGCTGCTCCTGTAATTAATGCAACTTTTCCTTCGAGTTGTTTCATCATGATGGATTCCTTCTTTCTTTATCTTTACGTGTTCGGTCTCTTTACTGTACGCTGATTGAAAGAATAATAAAAATGAATACTTGTTATGACATCTATAACTCAAAAGAATAGGAGAATACTGATGGATTTCCGCCAACTGGAATACTTTACGGAAGTGGCACGCTTCAAAAGCTTCACTCGTGCTGCTGAACATCTCCACGTCACGCAACCAACACTCAGTAAAATGGTCCGTCACTTAGAAGAAGAACTTGAGATGGAATTATTCGATCGGAGCAAACGACAAATCGTCCTGACGGATGCCGGTGAGACCTTATTGATTGAAGGTGAAAAGATTCTGCGGCAGTTATCTGACCTGCCTTCCCACCTTTATGATGTCATGCATTTGACGAAGGGAACGATTCGGCTCGGCGTACCCCCACTAATTGGTTCGCTGTTTTTCCCGGGTCTACTGCGTCGCTTCGAAGAGATGTATCCGATGATTCAAATCGAATTAATCGAAGCCGGTGGACATGCGTTAGAAAAAGCGGTCGTCGCCGGTGAAGTCGATTTGATCGCAACGGTGCTTCCTTCGGATGAGCATTTAACGACACACCCCTTCATTGAAGAAGAACTCCATTTATTCTTACCGAGTGATCATCCACTCGCTGATCGGTCGATGATTGCGTTAGAAGAAGTTTCCGACATGCCGTTCGTCTTGTTCAACGAAACGTTCTCGCTACACGATGTTGTCTTGAACGCCTGCCAAGATGCCGGATTTACGCCTAACGTGTCTCGGGTGAGCTCGCAGTGGGACTTCTTATGTTTACTTGTCGCAGAAGGAAATACCGTGACCGTCCTTCCGCGTTCGATCGCGGATCGCTTTTCGATTCGTGGCGTCAAAACGATCCCACTTGAAACACGAGTCCCGTGGCACTTAGGAATCGCCGTTCCAACCGGTCGCTACCAATCGTACGTGACGCGGAAATGGATTCAATTCGTCAGCGATATGTATTCCAAATAAGCATACCTTTCATAAAAACCATGTATTTGTAGAATGGAAATTCTTCCTTTACGATGAGAACATCGTTAAAAAAGAAAGGAAGTCCTTTACCATGGCAACTCATTTTGAATCACGTCACGAAACAGGCGTTAAAAAACTCAGCGAATTCACAGACGCAAACGCTGCACAATCGACGCATGACAAAATCTCTGAATCCCTGAAAGATATCGCTCCAGCAGTCGGTGAGTGGATCACGGATTTCGCATACGGTGAAGTTTACAGCCGTGATGGTCTCGTCAATCGTGACCGCGCAATCGTGACGATTGCTTCCCTCGTCACACAAGGTACAGAACCACAGCTCGCTCTCCACATCAATACTGGATTGACAGCTGGTTTGACAGGAAACGAAATCGTCGAAGCTATCATGCATCTTGTTCCTTACACTGGATTCCCACGTGTCTTGAACGCACTTGAAGTCGCAAAAGTCGTTTTCGCAGAACGTGGCGTCACAGTCGAAACAGAATAAGATTCGTACGACTTAATTGAAAAAAGATGGGCATGACGCATTTTCGGGTATCTCCTTAACAAAGGAGTGGTCGATCATGCGTTATGCCCTTTTTGCGGATCTTCACAGCTCAGTAGCCGACACAGCGGCTGTTCTAGCTGACATACGGCGGCTCGCTCCCGATGCGCATTTGTTTTGTCTCGGTGATGTTCATGAATGTCATGTCGGTAAAAAGCGAGCGAAGCGCTATTCCTTTGAATCGCTCTCCCTCGTCGTGACGCTCGATGATGATTTTTTAAAGCTGATTGATTTTAAGACGTTACTCGGTAATCAAGAAGAGCGCATCCTGTCGCTCGTTCCACCACATCTATCTCCTGTCATCGATGCATTACGCGATTGCCCTCGAAAACAACGCATCGAGGGGGCATTGTTGATTCATGGAGACCAACTCAGTTGGTCGCGGGATTTTCTACCCGACCTGTCACAACAACGCGAACCGTTACTCTTTTTTGGTCATAGTCATATCAGAGGTTTGTTTCGAAATGGCATCGCCAAACCGAGCCCACTAGGTCAAACTTTATCCATTAAAGGAGGACGGTATGCCGTCAATCTAGGTCCCGTCGTGTTCGAACGAGAATGGTGTCTTTACGATTCAGAGCAACAAACAATCGTGTTCTATCAGGCGAAGTAAGAAGATACGACAAAAGCCGTCGGGCACAGGGCTCGACGGCTTTTGTTCGTGTATCTTATTGATCAGAGATAACGGACAAGCGATGCCTTGACGACATCTACTTGTGTGAAGTTCGTCTCTTCCGCGAATGTTTCGATGACTTGACGGACATCCCCTTGACGACGTACGAAGCTCGTCGGGACTGGTGTCGTACCGACAAGTTGCTCATGCAGACTCGTCAATCGATGATCATCGATGATCGTCGTCATCAAATCAAGGAACAAGAGAACATGCAGACGGTTCAAATAATCCCATGGTTTGTCTTCCGAACGGAATTCATTACGAGCGAGCCATTTTTTCAACCCGATCGCATCGATTTGACTCAACGTCTCTGTCGTACGTGCCGACTTCCAAAGCGTTAACAATTCCCCCAGTTTTTTTCGTGTCTGTTTCTTACGCATGAAGAATTCAAAATTATCTTTCGTCCGTAATGCGTCTCCTTCAATCGGAGCAATCAAATCAGCTTCCGGCGCCGTCACGAAATCGTGAACGAAATCGACAGACTCTCCCGGTAACCAAGCAGCGACTTTCCCGTGAAAATCAGCCATAAAGGCGACCGTTTCTGCCAAAGGCTCCTGCTTCATCTGTGAAGCAGCTTGCTGTAATCGTTCTTTCGTCTCAGTCTTCATAATCTACCTCTTCTTATTCGTGGATTGGTCTTACATTTCTTCTGGAGCGCCGACACCAAGCAAACGAAGACCCTCTGTCAAGACGATCGTGACCGACTTGACGAGTGCAAGACGCGATTGTTTTGCTGCGTCATCTTCGAGAACACGGACGTGTCCGTAGTATTTATTGAAGCTTTGTGCAAGATCTAAGACGTAGCGGCTGATGATTGATGGCTCGCGACGTGTGAACGCGCGATCGATGACCGTCGAGAATTGGTTTAGCATCGAGACGACACCCCATGCATGATCATCGGCACTACCAGCGAATGGTGTGCCATCATAGCCACCTTTACGAAGCAACGAGTGCGCACGGGCATTCGTGTACTGGACATACGGTCCTGTTTCGCCTTCGAATTTCAACATCTGCTCAAGATCGAACTCGATGTTGTTCATCCGTTCGTTCTTCAAGTCGTGGAAGATGACGGCGCCGACACCTACTTGACGAGCCGTTGCTTCGGCATTCGCTAAGTTCGGATTTTTTTCCGCGATGTTTTGCTTCGCGACGTCGATCGCTTCTTGTAGTACTTCTTCAAGTAAGACGATCCGACCTTTACGCGTCGACATTTTCTTTCCGTCCTTCATGATCAGACCGAACGGCACATGGTGCATTCCGTCGACGTTCTCAAATCCAAGTTTCTTCAAGACTGCGAACAATTGCTTGAAGTGAAGCGCTTGTTCCCCACCGACGACGTAGAACGCTTGCTCAAAGCGGTACGTTTCGAGACGATAGACAGCAGCTGCTAAGTCACGTGTCGCATAAAGCGTTGCGCCATCTTTCTTTTTAATCAAGGCAGGTGGCATACCTTCTGCTTCGAGGTCGACGACCATTGCCCCTTCTGATTCGACGAGGAGATCTTTTTCTTCGAGCAAATCGATGACGTGTTGCATCTTATCGTTGTAGAAGGCTTCTCCGTTCAAACTATCGAATTTAACACCGAGCATCTCATAGACACGGTTGAACTCGACGAGTGAAACTTCACGGAACCACGTCCAAAGCGTCGTCGCCTGCTCATCACCTTGCTCGAGTTTTTTGAACCAGAGACGTCCTTCATCTTCAAGAGCTGGGTTCGTTTCCGCTTCTTCGTGGAACCGGACGTATAATTTCAACAATTCCTTGATTGGTTCTGCACGAACTGCCTCTTCCTCACCCCACATCGTGTAAGCCACCATCAATTTCCCGAACTGTGTTCCCCAGTCCCCTAGATGGTTGATCCCGACGACGTCGTACCCTTTTTTACGTGAGATTTGGTTGAGCGCGTTCCCGATGACCGTCGAACGCAAGTGACCCATCGAGAAAGGTTTCGCGATGTTTGGCGCTGAGAAGTCCGTGACGATCGTTTTTCCATTCGCTTCACTTGATCCGAATGCCTCTTTCTCCGTCAGGACTTGGTTAACGATTTCTTGCGAGACGACTTCCCGGTTCAAGAAAACGTTGATGTAAGGACCAACAGCTTGAACGTTCGAGAACAACGGCGCGTCAATTTTTTCTGCGAGCTCCGAAGCAATCATGTTCGGTGCTTTACGGAATGCTTTCGCGAGCATGAAACATGGGAATGCTAGATCTCCATGATCTTCATGTTTCGGTTGCTCGATCAGTTGTTCGATTTGTTCAACCGATAAGGCACCTTCCATGACGTGATGTAATACTTCTGCATACTGCGCTTTATAACTCATCTTTATTTCCTCCTGCTTCACTGATTTTTTGGCAATAAAAAACGCCCCTTGCGCCACGCGCAAAGAGACGGAATGACCGCGGTACCACTCTTCTTGGTGTCATTTCGACACCCACCTTGTTCGGGGATAACGGGGTTCCCCCGGCTACGCCTTTTCCATCAGGAATCGGGTAGCGTCTCAGAAGTGCGTTTCACGACCGGTTCGTCCTCAGGCTTCCACCATTCCCTGATTCGCTAGTTGACGAATATCAACCGTTACTCTCTTCATCATCGACTGTATTCGATATCTTTCACATTATACGCAATTCTTTCTTTTCTCTCAACCTTATTTTTTTGGTAAATGGCTTATCAAAATTTCCACAATTCGGGTATAGGAATAAAAGATACTTCTCAGGGGGAGGGATGTTTCATGCGCTACTACCAACATGTAGCCCGGACGAGCTGGATCGTCTTCGGTCTCGTCGCCTTGACATTATTAGTGATCGGCATCGTTCATCCACCAACCTTCCATCCTTCTGTCTCCATCATCAACACCCTTTATTTATTCGGACTCGTTCTCCTGTTTCAGTTCGATAATGTCCGTCGTGGTGGCATTTACTATACATTCCAAGAAGGAATTATCTTATTTTTATTCCTCAATTACGGTTTAACGTACGCCTTGATTTTAAGCCAAATCGGTATTCTCGTCTTTCAATTCATGTCCCATCGAAAAGCGATTCGTTGGAAACGTTTCGTTTATCTTTACCCGATCAATGCCTTATTCGATTTAGTCTACATTTCGCTTCCGGCCTTTGCGTATTATGCGCTCGGCGGACCGATCGGCTCAAACTTTACGTATACGAAAGCCTTGCTCCCTTTCACCGGCTTTTTGATCACCGTCTTCCTTGTCTCTTACTTCCAATGTCTGTTCGTCAATCGCTTCCTCTACTTGAAATACGATTGGCAACGTCTCGTAAAGCTTCAGTCCCTCGTCTACGGGATTAGCATGTTAAGTGCTCTACTTGGAATCTGGTTCTACGATGAAAGTCCGCTCGTCGCGGCTACAGTTTCCGCCTTGATTCTCTTTTTGTTCAAACGTCTGTTGCAAGAGCGTGGCGACTCCCTTGAAGCAAACGATAATGCGAAGCGATTCGATGATGCGAAGGAACACTTGTTGATTTCCCGCTTCGAACGCGAGACGATCGATTCACTGCTCCTCGATTTACCACATCTATTGCCGTTTTCTGAAGGTTGGATCTCAATTCAACAACAGCGGAAACAAGTCATCTATAATATCCGGACGAAACAACCGATTGACGTGTTACCACTGTTTCATTCCTTGTCAGCCGACGATTTGCATACCCCGATCATCTATGGGCTGCGTTGCGACTGGGGAAACGATATTCAAATCGGATTGCCTGTCGATCGTCACTCGATGCTAGCGATTCCTTCGATTACGAGCGGAGAGGTCGATGTTTCGATCATCCTGTTCCATCAAGTCGCAGACGCCTATGATGTGACGAATGCCGACGAATTATCTCGTTTGCTCCGTATCTTTTGTCGCGTCTTAGAACGCTCACGTGAAACGGTCCAACTCTATACGGAAAGTCGGACCGATGCCTTGACCGAGTTACCGAATAGTCGTGCTTTTTATGAACACGGTCGGCAGGAATTTGCCGCTGACTGCTATCCGCTCTCCGTGATCCTGTTCGATATCGATCATTTCAAACGTGTCAATGATACGTACGGTCATAAAGTAGGCGATCTCGTCCTTCGTGAACTCGGTCGACGTATCAAGGCGATCCAATTACAATATGATGATGTCTTTGCTGCTCGTTATGGTGGGGAGGAATTCGTACTTCTGTTGCGAAATGGTAGTCAAGAGGCTGCTATCCAGATTGCCGAGACGGTCCGCCATGCGGTCATGGATCGTCCCTTCCTCGTCGATGGTCACCGACTGTCCTTAACGGTCAGCCTCGGAATTGATACAGTGGAGGAAAGATATCAACGGACGTTCGAAGAATCGTTACGTCAAGCCGACCATGCACTCTATGTCGGCGGAAAACACAATGGACGCAATTGTACCGCGCATTATGCAAATCTTTGAAAGGTCGTGACTCTATTGTCGATTACGGAAATTGAAATGACGCTACCGACATCACAAGCTCACCGGACGATTCGGATTCATCGTCCGCCCCATTTAGATCCTTCTGAAGCGTTACCGGTGATTTATATGCACGATGGACAAAACGTCTTCAGTGGAGAAACCGCCTCGTTCGGAAAAGGCTGGGAGATTCATCTTGCGCTACAACAAACACAGATTCCGGCAATGGTCGTCGCGATCGACAGTCCAGAAGACGGCATGGACCGTTACGACGACTACGCGCCTTGGAGTGATGAAGCTTTATTGATGCGGACTGCCTATCCTTCGCACCGGAAATCGATCGGAGGAAACGGTAAGGTCTATATGGACTGGATCATCCGCGAGTTAAAACCATACATTGATGCCAACTACGCGACACGTCCTGATGATACGACGATGATCGGCAGCTCGATGGGTGGCGTCATCTCGCTCTATGGATTATTCGCGTATCCGGAAGTCATCACGCGTGTCGCTGCCCTGTCGACTGCCGGATGGGCAAACTTTTCCTCACTCCTTGAATTCATCGAGCGCAGTCCGTCGCTGTCTACTGCCCATCGCTGTTATATGGATGTCGGGACAAAAGAAGTGAGTGGTCCGATGACGGAGACAGATTATTTACACACAAATGATGTCTTAGCACGCGCGGTCGAACAGAAACTTACTCAAAGTCGCTATACGATCATCCCGGAAGCGATTCATCATGAAACCGCCTGGGCGAAACGTTTACCGGATGTTTTGCGTTACTTGTTTCCTTCCTCGTGAATACACAAAAAGCCGGGCGATTTCTACTAAAGAAATCTTCCGGCTTTTTACGCGTGCCTTATACTAATTCTTCTTGTTGCTCTTTTTCATAACGGTTGCGCGGATGCTCCCGGCATTCATCGGAACACGAACGCATGACTTTTGGTTCGCATTCTTCACAGCAGAAGTGCTGTCGATTACATTCCGGGTTTGCACAATTAACGTAGCGCGTCTCCGGTTTTCCACAGTAGTAACATTCTGAGACGACAGAAGGATTGACGGCATTGACAGGAACTTGTACACGCTCATCAAAGACGTATAGTTCGCCTTCCCAGTCTTCTCCTTGCGTCTGTTCATCTTTTCCGTACATGACGACTCCGCCTTTAAGATGGAAGATATCATCACTCTGTTGCCGTTTACGGAAGTACGCCGTGAATTTTTCACAACGAACGCCACCCGTACAGTATGTGAGAACCTTTTTCCCTTCAAACAAATGCTCGTTCTCGTCAAGCCACTCCGGGAATTCCCGTGAAGCATCGACATCCACTTTTACAGCATTCTTGAAGTGTCCGAGGTCGTATTCATAGTTGTTGCGTACATCGAGAATGACGACATCATCTTGTTTCATCATTTCTTTCCACTCTGCTGGTTCAAGATACGCAGCGTGTTCTTCTGGTACGTTGAATTCATCCTCAAAACGCCATGTGACGAGTTCTTTTTTGTAACGGACGAACGTCTTTTTGAAGGCGTGCCCTTCGACTTCATCGATTTTGAATTCGATGTCAGCGAATCGTGGATCCGCCGTCAAGTCCTTCATGTATTGTTCCGTTTGTTCGACCGTTCCAGAGAGTGTGCCGTTGATTCCTTCTGGTGCGATCAAAATCCGACCTTTAATACCGAGCTCTTTACAGTAAGCAAGATGCTCTTTCGTTAGCTGTTCCGCATTTTCGATCGGAACATACTTATAAAATAATAGTACGCGATAAGGTTTCATATTCCTCATTAGCCCCCATGTCAGTTTTTTGCAGTAAAACGAACGTTGGCAAACGAAGCGTCTAGCTATTGACTAGCTGGGAACGCCTGCAAAACGCACCCATTTAAGTATAATACCAACTCCCTTTCGAATGTACAATCTACAATTCCTGAATCCCTTTCAAGGAATTTCATTCCCTTTCTGAATCAGAAAGAGGTAAAATAAAACACAGTAGTACATCTCGCAAGGAGGATTCCGAATGCTCCATACACTTCGTGACTGGATCGAGCAGATGATTTTCTTTCTCCAAGACTTACCTGGAGGAGCTGCCACCGGTTTGATTGCCCCGTTTCTTGAGTCTCTATTTCCTTTCCTGCCACTCGTCCTGATCATTTCCGCGAATGCGGCAACCTATGGTTTTGGTATGGGTGTTCTCGTATCATGGGTCGGGAGCATGCTTGGATCACTCGTCGTCTTCGCTTGTATTCGATATCTATTTCGTCGTCCGGTTACGCGTTGGCTTGAAAAACACCATGCCGCACAACAGTGGATCGAACGTGTTCGTCACATGAGTCCCATCTCACTCGGATTCTTTTTTTCACTTCCGTTCATGCCTGCGTTCATCATCACGTCCATTTCCGCCATGATTCAACTATCGCTGCGGACGTATTTGATCGCTGCTGGTGCCGGTCGTCTGATCGTCGTCATCATCTTCTCGCTAATCGGAAAGGAATGGTCCACGTTTCTTGAACGTCCGATGCGTCTTGTCCTTCTATTTTTGATTTTACTCGCCATCTGGGGAGTCAGTCGCGGTACGGAAGAATGGCTGAAGCGTCGTGCGCTCTCAAAACGTGCGGATCATTTACGGGAAATCGAAGATAAGATCGAACGTCCATCTGAAAAATGACTCAAGCCTGTCTATGCTTCCATAGGCAGGCTTTTTAAGTTGTTCTCATTTTCCGGGTACTAGGTCTTTTGAATCATTTTCCGACATAATTAATATATAAAAATAACGTTCAAACAATGTTCAATATTGCAAACGCTTACATTAAATTGGTATGACCAATATTAATATAATAATGAGCTTTTCTTCTTAAAAATTAGGATAGCTTTTCCAGAAACGACATCCTTATAATGAATTTACATTCATTCCTTAAAGGAGGCGTCCTCATGCATCAAGTGTCCGAAGTTCAAAAAAATGAAGCGACTCAATCCGCTCCAGCAATCGTCGAGAGCGCTACTTTTCAACAATTGATGCGTCAAAAGAATGGCTTCATTCTTCCAGCCATCAGTTTCTGTCTTATTTTTTATTTTACGCTTCCGATTTTAACAAGCTACTTCACGATTTTAAATCAGCCGGTGTTCGGTGATATTACAGGTGCTTGGATCTTCGCTTTTGCTCAGTTCATCATGACGTGGACGTTCTGCATGATGTACAGCAAAAAAGCACGTGCCTTTGATCGACTCGTCGAACAGATCAAGGAGGAGTCGAAATGAATTATACTGCCGTTGCCTTATTTGCGGCGATCGTCGGTTTGACGCTCGTCATTACATACTTTGCTGCTCGTAAAACAAAAACTGCTAACGACTTTTATACAGCGGATGGTGGACTCACTGGTGCACAAAACGGGATGGCGATTGCCGGCGACTATATGTCTGCTGCCTCGTTCCTCGGAATTGCTGGAATGATCGCTTTAGCCGGATTCGACGGATTCTTCTACTCGATCGGCTTCCTCGTTGCCTATCTGGTTGTCTTGTACCTCGTTGCCGAACCACTTCGGAACCTTGGGAAGTACACGATGGCGGATATGATTGCCGCTCGTTTCAATGCTTCAAAAGTTCGAGGAGTCGCTGCCATGAACTCAATCGCGATCTCGATTTTCTATATGATTGCGCAACTCGTTGGTGCGGGTGCCTTGATTGAACTGTTATTAGGAATTCCTTACACGACAAGTGTCATCATCGTCGGTATCTTGATGACAGTCTACGTTGTCTTCGGTGGTATGACGGCGACCTCATGGGTCCAAATCATCAAAGCGATTCTCTTGATGGCAGGAACAGCTGTCATTTCGTTCATGGTATTCGCCAAGTTCGATTTTTCGATCTTCAAGATGTTTTCAGAAGTCAAACAAGCGACACCGCTCGGTGATTCATTCTTGAATCCCGGAAACAAGTTCAAATTACCGCTCGATACGATTTCATTGAATCTCGCACTCGTTCTCGGAACGGCTGGATTACCACATATCTTGATTCGTTTCTTCACTGTTAAGGATGCTCCAACTGCTCGTAAATCCGTCGTATATGCGACGTGGATCATCGGTGCCTTTTATATCTTGACGATCTTCCTCGGCTTTGGTGCCGCTGCTTTCGTCGGTTCTGAAGATATCATTGCTGCCAATGCTGCTGGTAACATGGCGGCACCACTTCTCGCTCAAGCACTCGGTGGTGATTTACTCTTCGCGTTCGTTGCCGCGGTCGCCTTTGCGACGATCCTCGCCGTTGTTGCGGGACTCGTCTTATCCGCAGCATCCGCCTTTGCCCATGACTTCTACAGTCATATTCTTCGCAAAGGACAAGCAACGGAAAAAGAACAGATGACGGCAGCACGACTCGCTTCCATCGCCGTCGCCTTGATTTCGATGGTACTGGCATTGTTCGCGCAAACGATGAACGTCGCGTTCCTCGTTTCGCTTGCCTTTGCTGTCGCGGCAAGTGCCAACTTGCCAGTCATTCTCTTGACGATCTTCTGGCGCCGTTTCAATACTGGCGGAGCTGTCACAGGTATGGTCGTCGGGTTATTCTCTTCACTGATTCTCGTCGCACTCAGTCCAAACCTTTGGGCAGTCGACGGTTCAGCCTTGTTCGTCGGGGAAGCCCTCTTCCCGCTGACGAATCCAGGAATCGTCTCCATCCCGCTTGGCTTCCTCGGAGCCATCGTCGGAACATTGTTGACGAAATCGAACGAAGTTGCCGGTAACTTCGAACGTATCGTAGTCAAGGCCAATACCGGTATCGATGCAGCCGCAGAAGTCGCCGCGTCAAAAGAATAAGTTCCCCTTAACGGCTCCTTCAACCCCCTTGAAGGAGCCGTCCCCTTTTACATTCTTCTCATTCATTGCCATACTAAGTGAAGAATAGAGAAGAAAAGGAAAGGAAGACTGTACATGGATCTCGCTTTTTATTATTTCTTAATCCTCGGATTTTTCATTGGAATCATCTCCGGCTTTTTCGGAATCGGTGGCGGTATCATCTTGACGCCCCTACTACTCATTTTAGGATATGCTCCAAGCGTTGCGATCGCGACCAGTCTCATGTTGACTCTCGGATCAACGGTTTCAGGTACGCTCTCTCACTTACGCCTTAAAAATGTCGTCTGGCGCGATAGCCTTGTCGTCGGTGGTGTCGGAATCATCGGTTCGACGATCGCGACACCACTTGTCCTTCGTTTAGAGGAAGTCAACGGTGCTCATCTCGTCATCTCGATCGTTTATATCGGACTCCTACTCTACTTCGCGAATAAGTTCTTACGTCCGAAAGCAACGACCGGAGAACAGACAGGTTGGAAAAATCGATATCTTGCCCTTGCCTTTACTGGTCTGTTCGCTGGATTCATCTCTTCGCTTCTCGGTGTCAGCGGTGGATTCATCATCACACCGTTACTCGTCGGGATTGTTGGCTATGAGTTGAAACGTGCGGTTGGAACGAGTATTGCCTCCGCGTTACTGATCGTCCTATCGGGACTCGTCAACTATACGGTCGCGAGCACGAATATCGATATCCTCGTCGGGATCATGCTGATTGTCGGCGCCTTGCTCGGAGCACCGATTGGCGCGAAGCAGTTGACGCATTTCGAAAGTCCGTTCGTCAAAAAGTACCTTGGTATCTTCTATTTGACAGTTGCGGTCAGTGTCCTACTCGAAGTCATCGGCTGGAACGTCGCTTCACTTTCCGTTCTCGTTGCGCTTAGTTTGATTTTCTTACTGACACTCCTCGTCTACAGCCGTCGTCGAACGAATGGATGAATCGTCTCATCAGAAAAGCGGTGATGCCCCTATCAGGTATCACCGCTTTTTTCCGTTAAGCCACTCGTTTGTGACCGGCTCGTTCATAGTCTCTCGTTTGTTCAATGACTAAGTGCGACAAGAACAACATTCCAACCAAGTTCGGAATCATCATTAATCCATTGGCAATATCCGCGACCAGCCACAACGGTTCTAATTGCGCGACCGCACCATAACAGGCTGCGAGCGCAAAGAACACGCGGTATCCTTCGTTGAAGCGTGTCGTACCGCTCAAGTACTCCAAGCACTTCTCTCCATAGACATACCAACCGATGATCGTTGAATAACCGAAGAAGAAGACGGAAAAAGCGACCGTCCATTCTCCAAATGATCCTAGAACACTCGCAAAGGCGGTTGCTGTCAGTGCTGCCCCGGAAAGATTCGCATCATGCATCATACCTGAATGTAGTCCACCTGATGGATCCCAAAAACCTGTCGTCAGAAGGACGAGTGCCGTCATCGTACAAACGATCAAGGTCACGATGAAGGTACTCGTCATCGAAATCAATCCTTGTTCGACCGGACGCTCACTTTTCGCAGATCCGGCAATCAATGCTGCTGTCCCAAGTCCTGCTTCGTTCGTGAAAATACCACGTGCTACACCGACTTGCATCGCCATCATGATCGATACACCGGTGAAGGCTCCTGCAGGCGCAAGCGGCTGGAAGGCGTACTCAAAGATTAAACCAAAGGCTGGTAGAATCTGATCCGCCTTCAATATTAAAAGGACACAAGCGGCACCGATATAAAGTAAGCTCATGATCGGAACAAAGATCGTCGAGATCGCACTGACGCGTTCAAGTCCACCACGAATCGATACATAGACCGCAATCGCGAGCAGAATGCCGAACAATAGCAGCGGCACACGGAAAGATTGCTCAAGCACCGTTGCCATCGCATTCGCTTGCACCGTATTCCCAACACCAAATGATGCGATCAAACCAAATACCGCAAACAGGATAGCGAGTAGTTTAAATTTAGGTCCTAGTCCCTTCTCGATATAATACATCGGTCCACTGACGGCTTCGCCGCGTTCGTTTCGACTTCTAAAGAGAATGGCAAGGAGGCTTTCTGCATATTTCGTCGCCATTCCAATTAAACCGATGACCCACATCCAAAAGACTGCGCCCGGTCCGCCCATCGTCAAGGCGACTGCGATCCCTGCGATGTTTCCGTTTCCGATCGTCGCCGCGAGGGACGTCATCAACATCTGAAAGCTACTGATTTCACCTTCACCTTGCCCTGATTTTTGAACAGATAATTGAAACGCTTGTTTTAAACGCCGAAACTGAAGACCACGTAAGCGGATCGTAAAGTACACTCCTGTTCCTACCAACAACATCATACTCGGAATCCCCCAGACCCAAGCCGATATCAGACGTAACACTTCCATGCCATTTCATCCTCTCTCTCTTTTCCGAGGCTTAACGTAGCATGTAGTTGTGTTTTCTTACAATACAAAAGAATACTTTTTGTGATTTTACACAATAGAAGATATACTAAAACTATCGAGTGAAAGAGAAAGAAGGGAAATCCCATGTTAGAAGCTTCATATCATTCCTTAGACGACTTAGCGGAAGCGATCGGTATTGCCTTGAATGCCCCGATTACGATTGAAGATCGCAATCACCGCCTTCTTGCGTATAGTACGCATACGGCTGATACAGACCCTGCCCGTGTCGCAACGATCATTGGTCGCCGGGTACCGGAATCGGTCATCGACCAACTCTGGAAAGATGAAGTCATCCAGAGCCTTGCTACACAAGATGATCCACTCATTATTTCTGCACGCACCGGTGTCGGACTGAATGACCGTGTCGCTATTGCGATCAAGCAAGATTCAGAAATTCTCGGCTATATCTGGTCGATTGCGCGAAGCACTCCGTTTACTCCGTCGGAATTAGCCGATTTAAAGAAAGGAGCTCTACTTGCTCAACGTCAGTTGCTGGCGATCGACATGCAGAAAAAACGGAAGGAAGAACAGACGGAACAGTTCTTCTTCGAGTTATTACATGAAGAACTATCCGAGTCGGAAATCTTGAAGATGTTCTCTAAACTCCATGTCGCACCACCCGGCATCAGTCGTTTGACGGTCATCCGTTTTTCGGAAGCGATCACACCACGCCTCGCCGATCGCCTGCGCTATTTATTGACGATCCAGCAGACGGTTCGTCCGTTACTTTATGCGTATGATGAGACGGATTTCATCTTGTGGATCAGCACAAACGATCGCGACGCAGAACAAGAGCGTCTGCAGTTCGATGCCTTCATCCAGTCGTTCCGACAACTACTCGCAGAGCGATTTGATTATACGGACTTCGTCGCAGCAAGTAGTGAAGTCTTCACGGGCGTCCAAGCGATTCCCGAGCGCTATGAAGAAGCGGGCATCGTCTTGCGTTTGAAAGATGCCTTTCCATTTGAGCTGAAGAACGTGACCCGTTACGAACGTCTCGGCCTATTCCAACTCTTACCGATTTTCTCGGAGCGTCTGCGACGGCGGACGGTTCGCTTGGAAGAAATCGAACGTCTGCGTGCTTACGATGTGAAACATGCTTCCTCCTTATGTGAGACGCTAGAATGGTTCCTTCATTATGATGGGAACGTCAAACAAGTCGCCTCTCATCTCCATGTCCATCCGAATACGATCCTCTATCGGATGCGACGGATCGAGGAGGAAGCGGGCATTCGAATGGAATCTTTACCTGAACGCTCCTTACTTTATTTGTACCTAAAAGCAGACCGATATCCTTTGTGATTTTACACAAAGGATATCAGTTATTTTTGAAAACGCCGATAAAGTAGAACGCTTTCATTTCTCGTATACTGAAGAAGAAGAGAAATTGATTTGTTTATTTGCGAAAGGGGATCGCGTTCACATGATCATTGGAGTATTAAAGGAAATCAAAAACAACGAAAACCGTGTTGCATTAACACCTGCCGGGGTAGCAGCGTTACATGCACAAGGACATCGTGTCATCATTGAATCAATGGCAGGTATGGGGAGTGGCTTCACGAACGAAGAGTACGTCAAAGCTGGTGCTGAAATCATCGCGACTGCTGCTGAAGTCTGGGCAACAGCCGAACTTGCTTTAAAAGTTAAAGAGCCGATCGCTTCAGAGTACCAATACTTCCGTCCGGATCTGACATTATTCACGTATCTTCACCTAGCGGCTGAGCCAGAACTGACACGTGCACTTGTTGATTCGAACATCACAGCAATCGCTTACGAGACAGTTGAAAAGAACCGCACTCTTCCATTGTTAACACCAATGAGTGAAGTCGCAGGACGTATGGCATCGCAAATCGGTGCACAGTTCTTAGAAAAACCACACGGTGGTATGGGCATCCTGCTTGCAGGTGTTCCTGGGGTTCGTCGTGGAAAAGTCACAGTCATCGGCGGCGGTGTCGTCGGAACGAATGCTGCGAAACTCGCGGTTGGTCTCGGTGCGGATGTCACGATCATCGATGTCAGCCCAGAACGCCTTCGTCAGCTCGATGACATCTTCGGTAACTCGATCAACACGTTGATCTCCAATCCGTACACGATTGCTGAAGCGGTCGCTGAGAGTGATCTCGTCATCGGTGCTGTCTTGATTCCAGGTGCAAAAGCACCGAAACTCGTCACTTCCGACATGGTCAAACGCATGAAGCCGGGCGCTGTCATCGTTGACGTTGCCATCGACCAAGGTGGTATCTTCGAGACGGTCGACCGCATCTCGACGCATGATGACCCAACATATGAAAAATTTGGTGTCGTTCATTACGCGGTCGCGAACATGCCAGGTGCTGTTCCACGTACGTCTACACTAGCATTGACGAACGCAACGCTTCCGTATGTCCTTGAGCTCGCGAACAAAGGCACACACCGTGCGCTTGCTGAAAACGATGCTCTTGAAAAAGGATTAAATGTCGCGCAAGGATTCGTCACGTACGAAGCGGTCGCACGCGATCTCGGATACACGTACAAATCCGTTGAAGATGTGCTTCACCTACACGCATAATCTTGAAAGTAGAAATAGTCGATGATTCCTTTTTGAGGAACCATCGACTATTTTTTTTACTTCTTGAGGCGCCACTCGGCTTGTCATATGATGAGAAACGAAGACTTATGATTTTGAACTAGTAGAGGGGATCTCATTACATGACACAAACCATAACCGCTCATTCTCATGAACTTCAGAGCCACGTCGCTGAAGTCGCGTTACTCGAAACACTGACATCCGATACAGAAGAGAGCGTACGTATTGCCGCAACTGAGCGCTTACGTGTTCTCATCCCATCTCATCCATTGCTCAACATTGCTACAGCTCATTCTCTTTACTTCAAGAACGAACACACTCAAGCGCGCCGGCTGATCGAAGAGACACATCAGCAACTCGGCGAACATGTGCAAGGATACATCCTCCTCGGTATCATTAGTGAAGATGAAGGATATATGCACGAAGCAGAACAGTTTTTCCTTTCAGCCATCACACGGTTCCCTGAAGAGCCAGCAGGACATCGTTTCCTTGCCGTCCATTACAATCATCGTCAATTTTATGGGGAATCCGCCATTTATGCGTTTACATATTTAAAGAAGGTTGGCGCATCTGGAATCGATACGCTGATGGCCATTGATTCCATCCAACAACTGGACGGTCATTCGATCGACATATTGGAAGCACTCTATTCCTTAATCCTTGGCGTATCTCATCTCGACAAAACCACCGTCTTTCATGCGACAGCTTCTGTCAATCAAAGTATTCAATATGAGAAGCTGCATGCTACATTGCGCGAAGACAGCGACGAGACCCTCTACGCTAAACTCGACGAATGCCTTTCCAACATGCTCGAGCATGGCTTGTTCGCAGCTGTTTATGACGATTCCGAAGAAAAGATCTATCGCCATGTCTTTCAGGATATGTGTCGGGATATGACCATCCGTCATGCAGGTTGGCGTGCGTATCCGGACTATATTCGATTACGCTTTCTCTATTTCAAACAATTGTTGTTACGCGACTGAACGTCAAAAAGCAAATGCGACGAGTGCCGCGATCGTCCATGGCAAGATCAAGTTGTCGAGATCGCGATATGAGATGGCTTCGATCAAGGCTGCGATATTCGCAAGCAAGAAGCCATAACTGACAGCGAGCCAAACCGGTTGTCCATAAAACAAGAACGTCACGGTCAACACGAGGAATGACGCCAAAAATAGGGCGATACTTCCTTCAAAGGATCGTTTCGTCTCACCACGGACGTAAAACGTCTTTCCGTAGCGTTTTCCGACGAGAGCCGCGAGACCGTCACCCCAAGCAAGCACCATGCTTCCCGCAATGAGCGCCATCGGCTGTCGCTCGAAGAAGAACAGGACAAGTCCCGCTAGAGCGAGTGGATAATAGACCGTTCCGTAAGAAGGACGATCGACGTCGTGCATCTGACCGATTCCTTTTCGTAGTGTCACTAGATTCACGACAGCAAAGAATAACAACGGTACGATCGCAACGTACCAGTGATCCAGCCAGAGCAGCGCAAGAAATACCCAGTGACCGACAGCAATATGAATCCATTTTCGAACCGTCTCGGGAGAAAAGCCGAAACGGCGTCCAATGACTTCCAGGATGACGAGAACTAGCCCGACGATTCCAATCGTGCCAAGAGCAGCTATCCATTCCATCGTCATTCCCCCTTTCTTTCCTATTATTGTACGTTGTTTCAGTTGCCATTTGCCCTATTGAACCTTCATTTGATAACATAAGGTCAAATGACGTCCTAGAGAGGAAGTTTTGGAAATGTATGATGCTCAAGCAGTCCAAACATTATCAAGTTGTCTGCAACGCCTAAATGAAGGAAAAGGAATCGAACCCCTCGTCGCAACGGAAGGCACAGAATTGCCGAAGGTCATCAATCGCTTGAAGCAATTCGATCCATTAAAAAATGGTCTATCCATCAATGAAATCGTTCATTTGGCAAATGCCCTGATTGGTGAACATATGTCAGCGACGACGATCCAGAACTGGACGAAACGTGAAGTCCGGGACATCATCGGCGTACCGCATCGCGGAAAGAAGTACTCGATCAATCAGGCTTCGATCATCTATTTACTGGATGATTTAAAACACCTCTTCTCGTTAGAAGAAACACGAGAACTGCTGACGATCGTCTTCAAGAATCCGAATATTGATGAGGATGATTTAATCAGTCCGCTTAATTTTTATCTCGTCTATACGCAACACGCGGAGACAAGTGGTCCGATCGAATTGACGGAGAAGCGTCTCAGACGCTCGCTCGAGCGCATTAACGCTTACCGCCCTGAAACTGTCCACGTTCTCCAACTGTGTCTCTATGCCCGTCGTGTATCGCATTTAACACACGAAGCGAAACAACGCCTCCATCATGTTCTGCAAACGACATGATGAAAAAAAGATGCCATCCATGTCATGGAAGGCATCTTTTTTTATTTAGACGGCTGTCAGTGATTTATAGTGGACGTTGTTCGTCAGACTTTTCAAGACAGAGAGTAGTTCGTACATCGAGAGTTTGTCCGCATCCTTGACGAGACGGTACTCATCACCGTCTTGCAACAATTCAGCAACGACTTCTCCAGCTGCACTCCGTACGGAGAATTTTCCTTTTGTCAGGTCGAAGGAAATCGTGAATGTACCACGCTCATACACGTTGTACTCACATTTCTTCGAGAAGAGCGAAAACTTCTCACGCATTTGACCTACCTCTTGTCCATCATGGTTCATCACGACCCACTTCTTACACGTCGGAATGAACTTACCAAACGCTACCCCTCTACCTTCACCATTCATTACTTGAACACGACCATTCTCGTCGTGTTGAACCGCACCGATCATTTGGTGCGCTTCATCATAAATCGCGGCATGACCTTGCGAAAAAACGCAACCCTGCACATAGACAACTTTGCGCAACAGAAATTCTCCTCTCACTGCTAAAACGTGCTGGTTTTTCGTCCCCAGTTTATTTAGACATCCTGTATAGTTTAACTTTCTTTATCTGTATGATATTTCGTTAACGAAAATGATTATTGCACCGTTTCTCCAAATTGACAACCCCCTTTTGTCGACAATCATTCGACATGTTCAATGCAGGTTCATCTCCTTTGCAAATGCGAGCAATTCTTCCCGATCAATGAGGCGAACCTGATTTGGTTCAGCTAGCTGATACGCAGCTTCCGTAAAGGTCGAATTCGTAACGACCCACCCCTCGTCCATCCCGTAGAATGGAACCGAGGCAGCGACCTGTTGAACCGCTTCGAGCCCTACAGCCGCACTATATCGCTTTGCCTGGATGGCAATCTTATACCCTCGTTCATCCTCTATCAACAAATCTGCTCCGAAGTCGCGTGAAGCAGGTGTCAACTCGACCCGATATCCTGCTGTTTCAAATAAATCGGCAAGCCATTCTTCAAATTCTCGTCCTTCCATTCGATCGAGTCGTTTTTCAAGCGACGGCGTTAAAATGGACAAAAGAAGAAAAAGGATACACCCTACTATACTGATGATTAAGATTAAAGGTTCCCAAGAACTCGAAAAAAAATAAGTTCCGAAAATTCCTATCATTGCAAACAAAGCTGCTAGTAACAATCGTTTTCGTTTTAATCGTTTCATCGTGCTTTTCCCCTCTACTTCGTCGTGACCTTTTTTTCACTATACTAAAATTCTTCGTCGGTTGCTTCCTTCAACAGGAAACACGACTCGTCTTGCAGAAGTAAACTAACGAGGAAAGGCTGTCTTAAAATCCATGGTCGAAGACCAGTCAGGAGGTAGCTCATGGCAGAACATTCATCTCCTTCATCGCTACGAATCATTCACGCGACGTTACGTGCTATGAAAGACCCTGTTCTTCTTGTCGATGCAAATGGAAGGATTCAATTTCATAATGACGCGTTTCAACACCAGTTCATGAACACTCCAAATATCGAAACCGTTCAGGAGCTGTTTCCCATCACGGATGATTTCTTTCCATTACAGAAGGAAGCCGTCATTTCAACGACACATCAATTAACAGTCACAGCGATTGAAGCGACGGACTATTTTCTTGTCCATGTCGCTCCCTTGAAAATCGAGGACTTATTCAATTCAACACTAGATACTGCTCTATTCATCACCGACTCGGAGTTTCGGATTCAAACTTGTAACGAAGTGGCAAGCACCTTATTCCGTTTCGAGCATGCCGAAGACATCATTGGTCTCCAAGCGACGATTCTACATGATGCGAAGGAAATCGCTACCCGCCGTCAACATCTCGAACAATTGAACTTAAAAGACTTATCGGACGCGCAACTGTTTTTACTGCATGGACGGGAAGCCGAAAATGAATGGACCTATCATCGTTTGGATGGCTCAACGTTCCATGGACGCCTTTATATGACACGGTTACCAAACGATACGTACTTCCTGCTCATTCAGGACATCACACCGCAAAAACAAATCGAATGGCATCTAACGAAAAGCGAACGCCGCTTCCGACTCTTCTCGGAATCCGTCGTTGAAGCCGTTATCTTTCATGACCACGGAATCATCATCGATGCCAATCGCGCAGCAGAAGTCATTTTCCGGACGAAACTTGAGAAAATGAAAGGTAAGATGACGCTTGAATTGATTCATCCGGATCATCACGCGCGTGTCTTGCAACGCATCGAGGAGCATCGAGAAGAACCATACGAAGTTCTCGGTCAACGTGCCGACGGAACCTCTGTCGAAATCGAAGTCTTCCCGCGTGAAATCATCTACAACAACATCCGGATGCGTGTCGCCGTCGTTCGTGATATTACCGAACGAAAAAAGATTGAGAAAATGCTTGAACGCGAAAAAAATGCCATCATGCGTCAGCGTGATATCACACAATCGATTCTTCAAGCATCCAATGAAGGTTTCCTACTGACAGAAGAGGATGGGAGTTTCATCTTCATGAACGTCAAAGCACGCAAATTACTCGATGTCCCAGGCATTGCACCAAGTAAGATTCAAGAACGAATCAGTCTGATTCCGAATCTCGATTTGAACACTCGATTCGAGATGCTCCGACAAGTAGAAGAATTACTCGCCGGAAAACATTCTGAACTATCGTTTCGTTTCACGTTACAGCGACCAAATGAGTCCAGTCCACTTTATTTCGAATTTTATGCGACTGCGATCAAAAAGGAGAAGAGTCGCATTTCTCGTCATGGCTTCCTATTTGTTTTCCGTGACCGGACAGAGGAAGCGAAGATGGATCAAGTAAAGGACGAACTCGTCAGTACAGTATCGCATGAGTTGCGCACGCCACTGTCCTCCATTCTTGGCTATATGGAATTACTACGATATAAAAAACAATCGGCTGATCGAATCGAACGTTATGTTGAGATCGTCCACGAAGAGACGAAACGATTGACGAAGCTATTAAATGAGTTTTTAGACATTCAGCGTCTAGAAGGTGGAAAACAGGAGTATACCTTCACGTCGTTCTCGTTGCGCGATCTTCTCGCATCAACCGTCGATGCCTATGGCGAGACCGTCGAGACGCATCGAATTGATCTAGAACTACCAGAGGATCCTGTTCTGATTTTTGCGGACGAGCACAAAATCAAGCAGGTGATCTTGAACTTGCTTTCGAACGCCATTAAGTATTCTCCACAGGCGGATCATATTCGAGTCATTCTTTCAGCCAATCCGGAACAAGCAACGTTCTCTGTGACGGATTATGGACTCGGTATTCCACAAAATGCTTTTGAAAAGCTCTTTACGAAATTTTACCGGGTCGATAACTCAGACATCCGGAAAATCGGCGGAACCGGCCTCGGACTTGCCATCTGTAAGGAAATCATCGAATCGCACGGAGGTGCGATTTCCGTTGAATCAGAAATCAATGATGGTTCGACCTTCACCGTTGTACTCGAACGTGATCCAAGAAAGGAATGGAATTGATGCGGACCTACTTTATGACGGGTTTCCCCGGTTTTTTAGCGACCAAACTGATCGAACAACTGGCACGTGTTCCGGACCAAATCGCTTGTTTTCATTTGCTTCATTTACCGTCAGAGCGAAACGCAGCTGTTAAGCGACGCCAGGATCTTCTAGAACGTACATCCTTACGACCGGAGCAACTTGTATTGCACGAAGGCGATATCACGGTCGAACAGCTTGCTTTATCATCAGAGGCTCGAATGATGTTGCAACAAGACGTCACACACATCTTTCATCTCGCGGCGCTATATGATTTAGCAACAGCATATGAACCTGCCTTTCGAATCAATGTGATCGGTACCGCGAACGTGACACAGTTTGCTCATACGTGTCGGACCTTAGAGCGCTACATTTACTTCAGTACAGCGTATGTCTCGGGTCTTCGTTCCGGAATGGTTCTAGAAGATGAGTTACAAGCTAGTACCTTTAAAAATGCTTATGAAGAAACGAAATATTTAGCAGAAGTGCGTTTCCGTAAAGAAATCGGAACGATTCCCTATACGATCATCCGTCCTGGGATCGTCGTCGGTCATTCCGAAACGGGCGAAACACCGAAGTGGGATGGGGTGTATTTCGTTTTGAACGCGATGCGTCTCCTGCAATCCTTCGCCCCTCTTCCGTACCCAGGTCGAGCAAACGCACTCGTTAATCTCGTGCCCTATGATTACGTCATTGAAGCGACCGCTTATCTCAGTCATGCACCGGTCGGAAGAAATAAGACCTATCATCTGACAGATCCATTCCCACATGGCGCACGCGCGATTTTTGAGATGTTACACGTCGCCTATTATGGACGTTATCCGCGAGGAATCGTTCCGTTTCGACTCGTCAGCACGGCATTGACTCCAGCTGTCGCAAAACGACTTCAGATGCAACGGCAGACACTTGACTACTTCATTCATCCCGTTCAATATGATACGACACATGCCTTACGTGACTTACGGGACACTGGTATTATTTGTCCAGATCTTGCAGAAACGATGCCTCGACTCGTCCAGTATTATCAAACACACGTGACACACTAAAAAAGTCCAATCGTTCTTCCACAAGGGAAGTCGATTGGACTTTTTTATCGGTTACCCGATCAACATATTTTCTTTTGGATAACGAATCGTCCGGTCTCGTTGCGTCGCGAACGTGAACAGAATCGTCAAGGAGCCGACACGTCCAAGTAGCATCATAAACATGATCAAAAACTTACCAAAGCTATTGAGCTCAGCTGTTACGTTCAAAGAAAGACCAACTGTTCCAAATGCCGAAACGGTCTCAAAGAATAGACCAATAAAGGAAATATTCGGCTGGGTCAACGCCAGGAACGTCGTAATTAAAGCGATGAACAATAAACTGAAGACAGCAATCGCGTATGCCTTTTGAATCGCTTGCGTCTGAACAGTCCGTCGCATCAGAACCGTTTCACGCTGTCCGCGGAGATACGTCCAGACATTTTTCAAGATGACCGCTGCCGTCGTGACCTTGATCCCGGAACCTGTTGATGCGGAACCTGCCCCAATGTACATCAAAACCATCATCAAACCGATCGAGAGCGGCACCATCGTCGTTAAATCGATTGTCTGGAAACCAGCCGTTCGTGTCGTGACGACTTGGAAAAATACGATATGGAGCGCACTGAAGAACGATTCATCTTTTAACGAACCCAAGTTCGAAACCCATTCGTAGAGCATCATTGCTAAAACACCTAGTCCATTGATGACGAGTAGTGATAGCACCATCAATTTAGAATGGAGCGAAATTTTCTTGAAGTTTCGTTTTCCAGCGATATCCGCGATGACCGTAAAACCAAGACCACCGATCATCAAGAGCGCTGCAATCGTCAGAATGAATGTCGTATCTTGTTGAAAGCCAATTAGGCTATCCCCCCATAAAGCAAACCCTGCGTTGTTGAAAGCAGAAACTGCATGGAACAAGCCATAATACAATGCTCTCCCAAAGGTATATTTGTATTGAATGAACAAGTCTAATGCAATCAAGAGCATACCAATCATCTCAACGACGACCGTCGTTAAGATAATGTTACGAACGAGACGAATCGTACCGCCCGGACTATCGAGGTTGAACATTTCTTGGATGATGATCCGCTGACGAATCCCAATCTTTCGGCCCGTGACGCTGAGTAAGACGAGTGCAATCGTCATGAATCCAAGACCCCCGATTTGGATGAGCAGCATGAGAATGATCTGCCCGAGCAGATCGTAGGATTCTGCGATGTTGATCGTCGATAACCCGGTCACTGTCGCCGCAGAGGTGGCAACGAATAAACTATCGATGAAAGAGACCGCTTGCCCCTCGTTCTGAGAAATCGGTAACCATAATAAAAAACCACCGAGCAAAATCGTCAATGTAAAACCTGTCGCAATGAAGCGTGCCGGTTTATCAAACAGCTGATGATACATCAATTCACCGAAACGCCCGAAGCGTGCGAGTCGTGAACGTCTTTTATGCGAGAACATCTTACTCCCCCTAGATTGTTTTCAGACAGAATTGTCTTTATCATACTCCCTCGAATTAAGAAGTTCTATCGAAATATGCAATCGACTAAACGTTTTCGTATTTTTTTGGTAAACTAGATAAAAGTGGACGTGTAATCATTAAAGGAGGTTGAGGGAAACAGTGGACCCTAAGACGGCTGATCATTCGATTGAGGATGTCTGGCGAAGGCTGGAACGACAATCACAATGGATGCCTGCGCAATTGTATTATCAATTCGAGGAACTCTTATCATTACATTTGGAGCAACCGATTCTAAATGAATTGTATCAAGTGTTAAAAAAATACGACGTACTGACCGATATAGAGCGTGACGAACGAAACGAAAGCATTCAAATGCTAATCGACGAAAACGGCGCTTGATTCTCGGTTTTTGGATTTCCGAGCAGAAGAAGTGTCTTCTGCTCTTTTATTTTTCGTTCCTATACGGATTACATACAGAAAGGTGGCACACATCAATCATGGATATCGTGTCGATCATCGGGATCATCCTTGGTCTCATCACACTAGTCGGAGGTATGATCTTAAAAGGTGCGCCTCCAGTCGCTCTACTCAACCCTGCAGCCCTTGTCATCATCTTTGTCGGAACGGCAGCTGCCATCATGATTTCCTTCCCGAAGGAACGATTGAAAGTCTTACCTGCCTTGTTTAAAGTCATCTTATTCGAACAAAAGCTGATGACAAAACAAGTGTTGCTCGGACAATTTTTGACACTCTCGACGCAAGCACGTAAAGAAGGTCTGTTATCTCTCGAGTCAGCACTTGAAGAAGTCGATAATGCCTTCATGAAGCGTGGCGTCATGATGGTCATCGATGGGCAGCCATCCGAATATGTCGAGGACGTCATGACACGTGACCTCGAAAACATGACGGAACGCCATCATGCCAATGCGAACATTTTCACGCAAGCCGGTACTTACGCACCAACGCTCGGGGTTCTCGGTGCCGTTGTCGGTCTCGTTGCCGCCCTATCCGATTTATCGGACATCGAAAAATTAGGTCACGCCATTTCAGGTGCCTTCATCGCGACGCTGTTCGGTATTTTCACCGGGTACGTCCTATGGTTCCCGTTCGCAACGAAGTTGAAGCAAAAATCAGCAAGCGAAATTCAGTTGTACGAGATGATGATTGAAGGAATTCTATCGATTCAAAACGGTGAATCACCAAAAAACTTAGAAGATAAGCTACTTGTGTACTTGACACCGAAGGAGCGTGCGAACTATGAAGCGGAAAAAGAAGCCGCATGATGAACATATCTCCGAAGGCTGGTTAATTCCGTACGCCGACTTATTGACCTTGCTTTTGGCCCTCTTCATCGTTCTGTTTGCTTCGAGTAATGTCGATGCTGTGAAACTAAAAGCAATGTCCCAGTCGTTTAGCTCCGTCTTCAACGGTGGCTCAGGGATGATCACGAACAGTTCGCTCTCCACCCAAGAAGAAGAGGATTCAAAAAAACTCGATGCCCGGACGAAGGCACAAAGCTATGAAATCGCAGAACTCGAAAAAATCAAAGAAGAAGCCAATCAATACATCAAAAATGAAAAACTTGAAAAAGACATCAAGGTTGAAATCACGAATGAAGGACTCGTCTTTACGATTCGCGACCGCGCACTGTTCTCACCAGCTCAAGCAGAAGTAAGAGGACGCTCGCTTCAAATCGCAGAGGGGATGAGCGCACTGCTCGTCAAGGCAGGACAACGTCAGATTCAAGTCTCTGGCCATACAGACAACATTCCAATCAATACAGCACAGTATCCATCAAACTGGGAACTGAGTGCTGATCGGGCGATCAGTTTCATGCGCGCCTTACAACGGAACCCAAAGCTTGAACCAAAACGCTTCACCGTCAGCGGTTACGGTGAATTTCAACCAATCGCGTCCAATCAAACAGAAGCAGGTCGCAGTCAGAATCGACGCGTCGAAGTGTTAATTCGACCATTGATCGATTTGAAGGCGAATGTACTCGACGAAACAAAAGTTAAGTCCTAACGATAAAAAATCCTTCGTGGCAGTTCGCCACGAAGGATTTTTTTAATAATACGGACGAATCATGATGTAGACGATGACACCGGTCAAACTGACGTATAACCAAAGCGGCATCGTAAAGCGTGTCCACTTTTTATGCTTCTCGAAGTTTTGATTCACAGCGTGCGCGAGTGACATCAAGACGAGTGGGACGATGACTGCAGCTAGGATGATATGCGTAATCAGGATGAAGAAATAGACAGGGCGAACGAAACCTTCGCCTCCGAATTTCGTCGATTCACTGACGGCGTGATACGTGACGTACGAAATCAAGAACAGTGTCGTCGTCGTCATCGCACCACCAATGAAGCGACGATGGTTCACCCGGTTGCCACGACGAATGGAAATCCAAGCGCCGAGCAACAGCATGAAGGTAAAACTATTGAAGATGGCATTCAAAAAAGGAAGCAACGTCCAATCGAATCCTGAATCAACTTGTACTGGTGGCGCAAAGAATAAAAGGGCCACGAGCAAGTTGATGACAAGCGTCAGCAGGATGACGAGCGGAACGAAATTCCGTTTAGTAGCAGGTTGTTGCATGAATCATTCTCCTTGTTTCCAGTCGAAATAACGTTTCAACCATTTTGGGATCGGACCAGCGAATAGACGTTCACGCCAGTAGACATCAGCAGCACGCTGAACAGCAGCACCACGGATCGGATATGGGTGGACGACACGCGACAATTGACCGACCTTATCTTTACGTGCCATCGCATAGACGACTTCTTGCATCCACTCACCCGCTTGTTCTCCGATTGCATGTGCTCCAATCAGTTTTCCACGCTTATCGGCGATGAGCTTGACGCGCCCTTGCGTCTGACCATTGATGACGAAACGATCGACTTCATCGAGACCGGTCTGATAGACCTTGATCTCCCCATGTTTCTTGCGTGCCTCGTCTTCCGTCAATCCGAGATGGAACAATTCAGGTGTCGTGAATGTGACCCACGGAACCGCGCGATAATCCGGCTTCGTCCGTAGACCGAATAAAGCATTCGTGACGACCGTTTTTCCTTCAAGCCCTGCGACGTGCGTAAACGGAAGTGAGTTGATCGTATCTCCGACCGCAAAGATGTGTCGCTGACTTGTTCGAAGTGAACCATCGACTTGGACGAATCCTTTTTCGACGTGTACACCAGCTCGATCGAGACGTAGTGTTTCGATACGTGGCTTACGACCGACTGCGACAAGCACGGCATCCGTTTCAATGACACGTGATTCGCCGTTTGCTTCGACCGTCACTTCGATGCCCCCGGCTGACTTGCGGACGTGCGTGACCTTCGTATCGAGATGTAATGTTAATTCTTGTTCAAGCTGACGTTGAATGACTTCGACCATGTCACGGTCTTCTTTTCCGAGTAACGTCTTCATTCCCTCGATAACTGTGACTTCTGTTCCGAGATGCGCGTAAGCTTGCGACAGCTCAAGACCGATCGCACCACCACCGATGACAAGCAGACGCTCCGGACGCTCCGTCAATTCGAAGATCGTCTCGTTCGTTAAATAATCAATCGTATCGAGTCCATCAATCGGTGGAATGATGGGTTGAGATCCCGTGGAGATCGCAAACTTCTCACCTACGACAAGTTGTCCCGCCACTTCCACTTCATGGGCACTGAGGAATGTCGCTTCTCCGATATAGACATCGACACCAAGGTCTTCGAACCGTTTCGTTCCATCGTGTGATTGAATGATGTTACGTGCCCGATCGACGCTTGCTTTCGTTTTGGAATAGACCGCGTCCCCGTTCAGTGTCACGTTGTACTTTTCAGCCGTCCGCTTCATGACATGAACATCGTGCGCCGCTTCGATCAAAGCCTTTGAAGGAACGCAACCGTAGTGAAGACAATCTCCACCTAGATGCGTATGGCGTTCGATCAGGGCGACGTGTGCGCCAAGACTTGCTGCACCGGCAGCAATCGTCATTCCGGCTGCACCACCACCGATGACGACTAATTGATAGTTCTTCATCGTGATCCCTCCTCGTAGCGACGTGTAATGTCTTCCATTCGTTTACGGTTGACGCCCCAGTCGGAGTACCCGACACGTGATGCCGAACGGAAATGAATCACCTGTGCAGCTTCATCGAAGTAAAATTCGACGTCATCCTTGAAGCGAAAGACTTTACTCGTGAAGATGGCGTGGATGTATGTCCCTTCCTCCTTGACGACTTTGACGCGGTCGAGGCTTTGTAGGATACGTAGTAATTGAAACTTCGAATCTGCAAGCGTTCCTTTGAACGGGAGCGGACGCATTTTCATATCCTGTAGATCGGTTTGAGTAGATACCGCGTTCGGTTTTCCGGAGAGCGGTTGAAGCGTACCATTTGAAACACCAAGTGCCATGACTGATTCCTCCGTTTCCTATCATCTGATCCATTTCGTACTATAATCCACTTAACTTTACCAGTTTCTGTTTCACTCTGCCCGTCTCAGTGTTTACGCTTTCGTGACAGGTAGCAGAATCGTCGCGATGACGCCGCCTTCCGGCTGATTATCAATGAATAGCTTGCCTTCATGTGCTTCGACGAGTTCTCGGCAAATCGATAGTCCGAGCCCTGTTCCGCCCTTTCCTTTTTGCACTTGATAGAACTTTTCTGTGACGTGACGTAAGTGCTCTTTCGGAATGCCAGGTCCTTCATCACTGAAGGAGAGGAACAACACACGCTCTGAACGAACGAGTCGAATGGTGATCGTGCCACCGACTGGAGAAAAGCGGATCGCATTATCAAGCAGGTTCAAGAAGACTTGTTTCAATCGGTTTTCGTCGTATAGACCGACGACTTGCGCCGGTAACTTCTGTACGATCTGGACATTTTTTTCTTCCAGCTTTTGACGAAGTTGCGCCGTTACGGTCTCGATGATTTCCGTCAAGTTGACTTCCTGACGGTATAAGACGAGGCGGCTCGTCTCGAGTTTCGAGAAATCGAGTAACTGCTCAACGAGCGAAATCAAACGCTCCGTCTCCGAATGAATGATGCCCATCCCAAGCGACGCCTCTTCCGGCAACTGATCCTGTTCGACGAGTAACGTTTCACTCCAGCCTTTGATCGATGTCAGCGGTGTCCGTAATTCATGAGAGATACCAGAAATGAATTCATCTTTCAACGTTTCCTGCTGTTTGATCTGTTGCCCCATATAATTGATCGTCCGCGCTAGTTCTCCAAGCTCGAACGAGTATTCCTCGTTCACCTTGACGTCGTAATGCTGTTTCGCGATTTGGTCCGATGCACCGATGACTTCTTGAATCGGTCGGACGATCGACGAGACGAGACGTGAGGAATAGATGAAGGCAAGTCCCCAAATAACTGTACCCAGGAGGACGATCGCTAAACAAATTTCGATCACACGTCGATCGATTCGCTCAAGCGACGTCGTATAACGAAGCGCTCCCGTCGTCTGACCGAACGATACAACAGGTTCTGTTACTTCCAGTAAATGTTCTCCCGTCGCTTCATCGTCATATCGTTTCGTGACGGTCTGTCCCGCCCTTACTTGATTGACCGCTGCTCGCGTCAACTTACGTTCCGAGATGAATCCGGTCGAAGAGTAACGCGGAATCCCTGTCGCATCCAACACTTCGATCTCGGCGTCCGGATAAGCGTAAGAATCGAGTACATCATGAATCGTCGCTTCTGAATCAGCGTAATCATAAGCAAGACCGCTATTCGCAAATAAGACAGCACTCGCATTCGCATGACGTTTTAAGACATCTGTCGCCGTCACGTAGTAATAGTTATAGGTCACGAACGAGAGGATCCCGATGACGAGTAAGACTGTCACCGTGATAATCGTCATGAACCGCATCAATATCTGGCGCTTCATTCTTCGTTACGCCACTTGTATCCATGTCCCCACAATGTCTCGATGAACTTCGGTTCCGCTGGATTCTCTTCGATTTTTTGACGAAGACGGCGAATGTTGACATCGACCGTCTTCCGATCACCAAAGTAATTCTCACCCCATACCGCATCGAGTAACTCATCTCGCGACATGACTTGATCTTCGTTTTTGATGAAGTGGCAAAGTAAATCGTATTCAGTTGGTGTCACTTCGACGTCAACACCTTCTTTTTGGACGCGCTTCGCCCCTAAATCAATCCGGAACGGTCCAGAGACGAGTTCACGTGGCTGTTTTCTCCGGCGTAACGTCTCTACCCGTCGTAACAGTGACTGGATGCGCGCAAGAAGCTCTGCTGGACTGAACGGCTTCGCGATATAATCGTCCGCGCCTACGCTTAGTCCCATGACTTTATCCTCTTCTCGTGTCCGTGCCGTCAGCATGATGATCCCGACGACCTCATCCTTTGCCCGCGCCTGTTCACAGACGGCAAAACCGTCGACTTCCGGCATCATGATATCGAGTAACAGAATATCGAAGGTTTGTTGATCAAACTGCGCAAGCGCTTCTTTCCCATTTTCCGCCTCGATGACATCATAGCCTGCTCGTTTCAAATTAATGACGATGAAACTGCGAATCGCATGTTCATCTTCGGCTACTAGTATTTTGGTCATTCTTTTCTCCCCCTGATTCTTTATTCCACGAGTGTGACACGATTGACGAACAATTCATAATCCTTCGTCGCATCAATCACATAGACATAATCGATACCTTCTTTGATTTTTCGTTTTTGATCACTCGCAATGTATTGATTCTTCGGAATGACCTCTAATTCGAAATCAATCTGCTTCGTTTCTCGATTGATGAACCGAACACGATTTTCGCGTTTCTCGATCGTTTCACGCGTCGCCCAGTTGGCAGGGAATCGCATGACGAAATTGTATTCTTGATCGATGTACTGCTCTTCCCGCAATTCGAATCCACTCTCGAGAAATGGCGGATTATCTGACCCATTCCATGTGTAGTATGCCGTGATGCGTGGTTTCGGTTCACCCTCACGCCCTTTACTGCCTTCTGGCGTATATTGATGACCAAACTCGACGATTCCGTCTTGATCGACATCTTTCGGGAAGGTATACATCGGTTCGACGATCTCATCGATCTGACCGAAACGAACCTGTTCCAACGTATCGTTCGCTAAACGGAATAATGCGATGTGCATTTTCGCATCTCGTGTATACGATACGATCAAGCCTTTATTTCGAGCGGCATTGATCGTATCGACTTCAAATAAATCATGTTCTGCGAATAAATCGCCATCCTGCGTTGAAAGTGTCGTCTCTTGGTGCTCTTTCGACAGGATGTCTTTATAATAGATCAGACGAGACGGACTGCCCTTTTGCAGAAGCACCATATCCCGCTCTCGATCTTGATTCAAATCAGCTACCGACAGACGATCATACCGATCGACTGTCGTGACGTCTCGTTGCTTCGATAGTAACTGCTCAATGATGTATAACGTATTTTCACCATAACTGGTAATACCGATGACCAGGTGGTTTTGTTTATGTCGTGCGTCAGTTATGACTTCGAGTCGATCGATGGCTCGACCGTCAGCTACCGTCTGTCGCGCCACGAGTCGCCATTTTTCGCCTTGTCGTTCATGGACGAGAAGATGAATCGTGAAGCGCCCGTCCTGCTCGCTACGGTAGAAGGTGATCGCTTCATCTTTACCATTTCGATCTAAGTCGACGAGTTCGTATAGGCGGGATACCGCTTGATTTCGTGGTGCCACGATCTCTGCCTGTTTCGGCAAATCGCGGTCAATCCGTTCTTTCAACGACTGCTCCCATGCCGGAAGGGACGGATGTTCGAGTAAAGAGGCGGGATGAGGAAACATCGTACTGCATCCTGCTAATAATAGACTTGATATGATCATGAAGAGATATTTCATAAAGTTGGAATCCTTTCCGTACGGGCTCTGTTTCCACTTTATCATACTCTCTTCGAGGAGAGTATATTGTCGAACGGGGGACAAGTTGTTACGATATACAGATAATTGAAAGGGGTTTGAATGTATGACGTATAAAATGATTGTTCTCGATTTAGATGATACCTTGTTGACAAGTGACCATACGATTTCACCACGTACGAAAGAAGCTTTACTCGCTGCGCAGCGACGCGGGAAGAAAGTCGTGCTCGCTAGCGGTCGTCCGACGTTTGCCATGCTCGACCTCGCAAAAGAACTGGAACTCGCCCGCTACGGCAGTTACATCCTAAGCTTCAATGGCGCTTCCATCATTGATTGTAAAACGAACGAGTCGCTCTTCCTCAGCACACTTTCCCCGGAGACGGTCCACCGCCTCGACGATTTGAGTAAACGGGAGGGTGTCTACATCCACACGTATGTCGGACATGAAATTCTGACAGAGGAACCGAATGAATATACGACGCTCGAAGGACAACTGACAGGCATGGAGGTCATCCCTGTCGCTGATTTTAAAGCCGCGATCCAAACACCTGTCGTCAAGTGTTTAATGATGGCAGAAGAGACGCACCTCGCGCGCGTCGAACAGACGCTTCAACAGGAACTTGAGGGTGAACTCGCGGTGGCTCGCTCGAAGCCATTTTTCCTTGAATTCACAGAAGATGGTGTCACAAAAGGCACAAGCCTTGCCTTACTGTCTGAAAAACTGGGAATCGCTCAAGAAGAAGTCATTGCTTGTGGAGACGGCAACAACGATCTATCGATGATCGAATGGGCAGGTCTTGGTGTCGCGATGGCGAATGCAGCCGATACCGTCAAAGAAAAGGCACAGTATATGACCGCTTCGAACGATGAAGATGGTGTTGCTCTCGTCGTCGAAAAGTTCATGATGGATGAAGAACCGGCGATCTCAAGCCGCTAAGTAACTCAAAAAAGAATGACGCGTCTTTTCACGCCCTTTCCTCAGGCGAGACACATGCCAATTTTCCTGCTTCATTCAAGCAGAAAAACGGGTCTTGTTTGTCTCTGACAGCGCAAATATGCGCTTTTTCCTGAAGGAGTTGCGTGTGACGCGTCATTTTTTTATACCTGGAAGAAGGATTTAGGAAGCGTTTCGTTCACTCGACATCGCTTCCTAGGGAAAAACAAGTAAGAGCGACCCTGCAGCGACGCAATGCTTGTTCCTGGAAAACGATTCGAGACGAACAAAAAAGCGCAATCCTTCTCGTTAAGAGAAAAACTGCGCTTTGTCTTCAGTCTCAGGCTGACTTTTGAGTCAGCCTTTTTTGATTTACGACAAACACCAGTCAATCGGCTCTCTTCCCTGCTCTTTCAGCCAAGCATTCGTTTGAGAATACGGTTTACTACCGAAAAATCCACGACTCGCGGATAAGGGACTCGGATGGACGGCTTCAAGAACAAGATGACGATCCGTATCGATCAGTGCTTTTTTACTTTTCGCATGATTTCCCCAGAGGATGAACACGATCGGTTGTGTCTGTGTTCCTAATACTTCGATGACCCGATCCGTGAACGATGCCCAGCCTTTTTTAGCATGGGATCCCGCTTTCCCCTCCTCAACCGTTAGCGACGTATTGAGCAAGAATACTCCTTGCTGGGACCATGCTTCGAGATTGCCGGATGTCGGTGCTGGACAACCGATGTCCGCGACAAGTTCCTTATACATATTTCGAAGGGATGGAGGAATCGGAACTCCGTCGTGGACGGAAAAGCTGAGTCCATTCGCCTGACGCGGACCATGGTAGGGGTCTTGCCCTAAGATGACGCACCGGACGTCTTCTGGCGCGACTGCATCAAACGCATGAAAGATCCGCTCTTTCGGAGGATAGACGGTCGTCGTTTGATAGGCTTCCTTCAAAAAAGCCCACAGTTCTTGAAAATAGGGTTTTTCCTTTTCTTCTTTTAACACGGTTTGCCAAGATGGATGCACGTGAATCCGCTCCTTTTTCAGTCTCAAGTCGCTGTTCGTCCGTCTTGATTCTGCTATGATGGATGATGAGGTGGAAAATTATGATTCAGACAAAACAATTATTCGGACTACCATTCGTCGATGCGACACCTTCGCAATGGTATACCCATATTAAAACAATCTTACACGACCGCGGAAAAGCCTTTATTGTCACGGCGAATCCCGAGCTCGTGTTGCGTGCATTGCGTGAACCTTCTTACGATGCCATCTTACGACGGGCGACGTTCATTACACCAGACGGGATCGGTGTAACGGCTGCCAGTAAACGGATGGGAGCACCGCTCACTGCGACATTGCCGGGAATCGAGACCGCACGTGAACTATTGCGGACGGCAGACGCACTCGAGAAGCGCGTCTTTTTACTCGGTGGACGTCCGGAAGTCATGAAATCGTTGATCCGTCAGTTATCGATTCGTTTTCCGAACATCCACTTCGTTGGAACGTTTCATGGTTTTGGAAAGACAGAAGAAGCTACGCGAGCGATCGCAGAAGCAGACGCTGATCTTGTTCTCATCGCACTCGGTGCGCCAAAACAGGAAGAATGGATTGCTTCCATCTATGATCAAGTCGATCATGGTATCTTCATCGGTGTCGGTGGTGCGTTCGACGTCTGGTCCGGACACAGTAAACGCGCGCCTAAATTATTCCGTCGCTTCAAGCTAGAGTGGCTCTATCGTATCTCGACGCATCCTCGTGGATTCGAGAAACTCAAGGACTTGTTACTTTTCCTGACGCTCGTGCTTCGTAAAAAATCAACGCTCTCTTGAGCGCACACAAAAAGGGCTGACTTAAAAAATGACGCGTCTCACACCCTTTCCTCAGGCGAGACACAAGCCAGTTTTTCCGCTTCATTCAAGCAGGAAAACAGGTCTTGTTTGTCTCGACAGCGCAAAATGGCGCTTTTTCTGTAGGAGCAGCACGATGCTTGTCCCAGGAAAACGATGCGAGATGAACAAAAAAGCGCAATCTTTCTCGTTAAGAGAAAAATTACGCTTTGTCTTCAGTCTCAAGGCTCCCGACACGGCGGGAGCCTTTTTGACGCTTATCTTATGCGTTGACAGTCGAGAATGAACGACCGAGTTCTTTTGCTTTAGCGATTGCTGCTTCTTTGATCTCTTCTGCTTTTTCTGGGTTCATTGCCATACCTTCGATGAAGAGTGCATCGTAGTCTGTTACACCAGTGAAAGCAAGTGCTTGACGGAGGTAGTCATCACCGAAGTTGAGACCAGATCCTGTGTAGACGCCACCTGTTGCTTGGATGTGGAGTGCTTTTTTGCCTTCCATCAAGCCTTTTGGACCTTCTGCAGTATAAGCGAATGTTTTACCTGCAAGAAGAACGCTGTCGATGTACATTTTGAGACGTGCTGGGAAAGAGAAGTTCCACATTGGTGTGACGAAGACATACTCATCTGCTTCCATGTATTGCTCGAGATGTTTTGTCATCGTACCGACTTTTGCGATCTCCACTTCTGTTAACTCTTCGCCTGTTGCGAATTTGCCCCATGCGCTAAGAACATCTGTATCGATTTCTTGGACTGTTTCGTTATATAGATCAAGAACTTCTACTTCAGCTGAAGGATTCGCCGCTTTGTAGCTTTCGAGGAATGCTTCACCGACTTGAAGGCTGAAAGAGTGTTCTGTAGCTTTCGGGTTAACAGTTACATAAAGTAATTTAGTCATTATTATTTCTCCCTTTTATTTAAAGTAAATTCTGTAACTAAACATACCAACCACCTTTTCGTTTGTCAATCAGTTTGACTTCCAAACGAATAAAAAAAAGCTCAAGTCCGTGACCTGAGCTTTCTTGATCTTATGAGTGCTAATTCTTACACATTTTCGAGTGGCGTATAATGTTCGGCTCGTAAACCGATTCGTTTCAACTGATCAATCAACTGTTCCTTTTCAGAAACCGACAAATCCTTAAATAAGTCTGCTAAAAAGGCTTCATGTTTCGGGAATGTCTCTTCCATTAGTTCACGTCCCGCTTCCGTTAATGTCCCAAACGTGACACGACGATCCGTCGCACATGATTTTCGCGCAATCAACCCACGCTTTTCAAGTTTATCCACGACATATGTCACACTTCCGCTCGTTAATAGAATCTTATCGCCAATTTGTTGTAGAGGCGTGTCCCCTTTGTGGTACAGCAATTCAAGAACTCCGAATTCCGATAAATTCAACTGATGTGTTTTGATGTCTGCCTTCACTTGCTCCGTCACCGCATGCATCGTCCGAGATAGAACAACGAGCATTTTTAATGCCAGCTTCGAGTCTGTCGATTCCATTTTACGTTCGCCCCTCTTTGTGTTGTATCGTCACAATCATAGACTTCTTTGTCTAACTGGTCAATTCTTGCTGAATTTTTCCAATCGATCCACTGCGTAAAAATAGTTCTTGCCGTGAAACGCGTTTCATAGCCTATCGTCTTGATATACACTAAAAAGGAGGTAATCATCATGTCGATTCATACACGGTTAACACAACTGTTTAAACGAAATGTTGCTTTTGAGTGGGCCATCGAACAATTGCATACACCAGCAGGCTATTATTTGTGTCAGCACACGTTGGTCGATCAATACCCTGATTTGTCTCCTCAAGAAAAAACACAACTGCTCTCAAAGATCAATGAATTGGCTGAGCAGACAGCTCCATTCTCGGCTCCCGTCTCCCGACAGGATTGGCGCCGACTTGAACGACGATTATCTCGTAAGATGTAATCCAGGAGGGATGCGCGATGACGAACATCCGAGACTTGGCACGTGAAGCCAACGTGTCCGTTACGACAGTCTCACGTGTACTAAATGATCATCCTTACGTTGCTAACGAGAAGCGACAAGCTGTTCGAGAAGCTATCGAAAAACTCGGATATATCCGTAATCAGACTGCCGTTCATCTATCGACGGGTATGACAAAAACGGTCGGAGTCATGCTCCCGTTCGTTGATCATCCGTATCACGCTGCCATTCTTCAGGGCATTGCGCAAGCTGCCTTTAACGCGAGCTATCGGTTCTTGACGTGGCAAACGAATTATGTGGAAACGCATGAGCAACTGGCACTGGATGCGCTGGCGCAACAGGAAATCGACGCACTCATCGTCGTGTCGCACAGTCTTCCCTTATCAGCGATTTTATCGTATGAACGTTATGGACCGATCGTCTTTTGTGAACATCATGAAGATGTCGCTGCCGTCTATATCGATCACTATACGGCCTTCCGACAAGGACTTGCACATCTGCGACAACAAGGACATACATGCATCGGCATCTGTCTTGGGCGACCAGATAGTACGAATAGCTTGGCGCGTAAACATGCGTATCAAGAGGTCGTACGTGACGAATTTGTCTATGAACAGACCTTGACGATTGAAGACGGTGCGACCGTCGCAAGACGCTGGATGCAACAAAAACAACGACCGACCGCTATTTTGACCGCAAGTGATCACGTGGCAGCAGGTCTGATCTTGGAACTCCGAAAACAAGGTTATCAGGTTCCTGGAGACCTGTCTGTCATTGGTTTTGATGGAAGTGAACTCGCTGAAGTCTTAGCGATGACGACGATCGCGATCCCTTATGCCACGATCGGGCGACATGCTTTTCAATTAACCGTCCGCGAAGATCTCGTTGCTCGTCCACAAATCGAAGTACCTTCGGCGTTCATTGCTGGAACGACCGTTCTTCCTCATACCTGAATCCATATAAAAAAGCGACGAGTTCATCGATTTGAATTCGTCGCTTCATTTCGTTTACAGAGTTCCTGCCGCTACATAACGTGATCCCCAGTAACCGCCACGGAACGATTCTTTGACGACTCTTCCATAATACGAGTTCGCATTGATCATCGTACCGCCATCGACAGCGATTCCAACGTGTTGAATCCCACTTCCATGTGTAAAGAAGACGAGATCCCCAGCGCCAGGTGCCGTACGTTTTGTTGCTGAGTATTGAGCCGCTGCCGTACGTGGGAGTGATTTTCCTAGTGCTTGATAGACGTAACGTGTAAGTCCAGAGCAATCAAAGCTAACAGGACCTGTCGCACCAAAAACATAAGGACGTCCTTTGAGACCTTCTGCTACCGAAACGATCGTTGATCCTGTTTTACTAAGACCTTTCGTCGCTTTAGCGTTATATGCTTTCGTGTATGTAGAGGCGATATAGGCTGATTTCCCCTGATGACGGATTTGATACCATTCTTTGACCTGACCTACGACGGTTACAGCTTGTCCAAGTTTCAATTGCCCGACTCGTTTACTCGATACAGCAGCTTTTGCACGAATATTCAGCACATCCACTGACACCACTACTTTTTTACTTGTTGCAGCTTGCGTTGATGCTGGGACGAGTGTCCAACTACTGATGAGTAACGTTAAGGTTAACAAAACACGAGTGACAGCTTTCATCGATTCATTCTCCTCTTATGTATGAATGTATTGTACGTCTGAATTGTCAGATAATTTCTGTTTTTATCCTATCACGTTCCAGATTTTCATCATATTACAGTTCTTTAACGCGGACTATTTTTCGTAATACTTTTGTAACAAAATAAAAAAACAGGATGTAGAATGGCTTAAGATAGCCATTTCTACGTACCTGTCAGTTTGAGTCATTTAATCGTTTTTTTAAGAATCAATTGACTTCTTTTTACGGAAACGTGCTAAGAATTCATAGACGATCGGCACGATGAGGAGTGTCAACAACGTCGAACTTGTGAGTCCACCGATGACCGTCACACCTAACCCTTTTGAAATCAATGCGCCACCTTCGAGTCCAAGCGCAAGTGGTGCAAGTGCACCAATCGTCGCAAGTGCCGTCATCAAGATTGGACGTAAACGTGTACCTGCTGCATCGAGTAGTGCTTCACGCGTCGATAAACCTTCCGCTTCTTTATGAATGACACGGTCGATTAAGACGATCGCATTCGTCACGACGATTCCGATCAACATCAAAGCACCAATCAAGGATGACACAGAAATCGTCTCTCCTGTAATCAATAGGGCAACCAGTCCACCGATGATGGCGAATGGAAGTGAGAACAAGATGACGAGTGGTGTCAATGCTCCTCCAAACGTAATGACGAGGACAAGATAGACGATCGCTACAGCTGCTGCCATTGCTAGACCAAGTTGTGTGAACGACTCTTGGATCTGCTCTGTGACTCCGCCTTGCTCATACGAGACGCCTGTCGGACGATCAATGTTTTTAACGGACTTTTCAATCGCTTGAGAAGCCTCTGTTGCTTTATCCGTTTTTAGTTCTGCTGTAACGGTAGCGACGAGTTTTCCATCACGTTCGTTGAGCGAATCAGGAGTCGTCCCTTTCTTCACTTCAACGAAATCGGACAGTTTGCGAACGCCAAGCGGTGTCACGACATCCGTCTCTTCCAAATCTTGAACGGAATCGTATGTCGTCTGTTCGTTTGGAACGATGACATCGAGTTCCTTCCCATCTACCTTAATAGTAGAAAGTGGTTTTTCTTCTCCTTGGACATTGGCAATGCCTTGCGCAAGTTGTGCTGTTGAAACGCCGAATTCAGCCGCTTTTTGCTGATCGACTTCGAACGTATATTGCGTATACGCTTCTTTTAAATCTGTCGTTACTTTTCGAACATACTTCGATTCACCTTCGATCGCATCAACGAATTTCGGTGTTACTGCTTCTAAATCTTCAATATTATTCGCAAAGATCGAGTACGAGACGCCTGACGAAGCTGCGCCACCACTGAAGTCTTGCTCTTTCCATTCTCCTGTCGGAATGTCAGCATTCAGCTGTTTGATGGCTGTCTGTTTAACATCTGCGAAATCTTCTGTGTCTGGATCGTATTGGACGATAAAGACCCCTTGCTTTGTATTCCCTGGATTCAATGGATTTTCTCCACCGACGGTAAACTGAAGATTATCGATATTTTTTTGTTTGTTGAAATAATCTTCTGCTTGATCAGCTGCTTTTAACGAATCATCCAGCGTTTGACCTGGTTTTGGATTGTACGTGACGTAGAGTGTCTTTTCTCCTTCTTGATTCAAGAAGTTGACGCCAATCGTTGGTACGAGAGCAAAACTACCGATCAACAGCAAGACTGATAGACCAAAGACGATGAGTTTATGGTTGAGAGACCAATTCAGCATACGGCGATATCCGTTCGCCAACTTTCCGCCCTCTTCTTTTTCCGGTTTTGGTGCTTTACCACGCTTAAAGAGCGAATCGGCGAACATCGGAACGACCGTAACCGCAACGATCAAGGACGCGAACAGTGCAAAGACGACTGTCAAAGCGAATGGTAAGAAGAGCTCACCAACGAATCCCGTAACGAATCCGAGTGGCAAGAAGACCGCGATCGTAACGACTGTCGACGAAGCGATTGGAATGAAGACCTCTCGTGTTGCACTGATGATCAGTTCTTTTCCTTTTAACTTTTCCGTCGGATCCGTTAAACGGCGATAAATATTTTCGATGACGACGATGGAATCATCAACGACTCGACCAATCGCGACCGTCATGGCTCCGAGTGTCATGATATTCAAGGAAATATCCATCTGCTTCAGCACAAGAATTGCCATTAGAAGCGATAACGGAATCGAAATAACAGCGATGATCGTTGATTTGATGTTTCGCAAGAACAGCAAGATGATGACGATTGCAAATAACGCACCAATCAATGCTTTACTGATCATCGTCGAAACGGATTCCTCAATTGGTTTTCCTTGATCAAGTGTCACAGATGCCTTGACCGAACCGTTTTCTTTTTCAAAGTCTTTGATCGTCTGCTTCACTGCATTGACGACATCGACCGTATTCGCATCTTGCGACTTCGTCACTTGAACACCGATCGATCGTTCACCATTCGAACGCGAGATCGATTCCTCGATTCCTTTATCTTCAATCGTCGCGACTTGCGACAACGTGACAGTTGGTACTTGCGTTGGCGCCGTCTGTGTTGCCTGACCTGACACCGCACCTGTCGATGGTGTCGTTTGAGATGCCGCAGGAGCTGACGATGGAGCTTGTCCTGCTTGTCCTGCTTGTCCTGCTTGTCCTGCTTGTCCTGCTTGTCCTGCTTCAGGAGTATTCGATGCTGGTGGTGTATAGGGAAGACGAAGATCTTTTAATTCCTTGACCGTCGTTGCTTTTCCATCTAATACGACCGCTTGTTCTTTATCTCCTAACTCGTACAAGCCAAGCGCTAAACGTGAATCATTAGCTTGGATCAATTGTTTCGCATTCTCTTCGGTCAAACCGTAACGTTCGAGTTTTTTCTCATCGAAGCGAATTTCGATCCGGCGAATCTCTTGACCCGCGACTTGAACCGTCTGCGCCCCTTCGATTCCTTCAAGCTTCGGTTGAAGTTCGTTTTCAACGAGTTTCGTTAATTCAGATAGGGAACGTTCCTTATCCGAAACGGCAAAACCGATGACTGGGAATGCATCAAAGGAGATCCGTGATACTTGTGGTTCCTGGACACCTTCTGGTAGTTCGACGTTTGAAAGAGCTTCTTTTACTTTTTGCTCGGCTTCTTCCATATCCGTACTAAAGTTATAGTCGATTTGTAGGTTCGATGCATTTTGGAAGGACGTCGAACGTACAGTATCGACTCCTGATAAATTTTCGACCTTACTTTCAAGTTCTCGACTGACTTCATCTAGAACCTGTTCTGGTGTAGCACCTGGATAAATCGTCGTCACCGACACGGTCGGTGTCGTGATGTCTGGCAATGTCTCGAGCTTCATCGATGTTCCCGCATAAATACCGGCAACCGTGATAATGATCGTCATGAGCCAGAGGGCAAACTTATTGTTCACCGAAAACTGGATGATCTTTTTCATCGTATGGTTCTCCCTCACTCTTCAATTTGTTTATCTAGTCGTCGTGCACGTTCTATTAATTGCTGAATTAATCGTTGTCGCACATTTGGAGACGGTGCACCGAACTGAAAATGCTCCGACAATTTCAAACCGTCTAATGTAAAGCGAATCGATAACACTTCAACCGGATCCATCTGTTCTGTCAGTTGGCGAAAGAACTGCTCCGCTTGTCGCTTTCGTTCCTCGACGAACGCCGCATGATCCTTTAATAAGGACAACAAGTAAAGAAGCGCATCCATGTCGAGATGGAACTCCTCTTGTTGCTGGATTTGCAACGTCACGAACGCTTCCATCGGTCCCATCGTCAACTGATGCTGGGCATATAGTTCAAATTGTCGTGCTTCTTGCGCCTCGATGACCCCCATTAATAAAGCTTCCTTCGAAGCGAAATGATACAATAGTCCACCTTTTGAGACATTTGCTTGTTTCGCTACTTCTTCAAGCGTCAATTGGGTGAATCCTTGTTGCAAAATAATCGTCGTCGTTGCTTCAAGAATCCGACGACGAGTCTCTTGCGCTTTTGCACTGGCCAATAGTCTCCCCCTTCCCTCATATTTACTGTACCGTCTGGACGGTTTCTTTTTACAGTGTACGAATTCTTATTTGAAGATGCAATCGCTTTGTTTATGTTTCACGTGAAACTTTCGTGAACGAAAAAAAGACTGACTCAAATGTCAGTCTCTACAAAGATAAGGACGTGAAAAGAAGCGTTATTCTTTTTGAGTCAGCCTCTTTTGAATCCATTATTCGTCTGCTTCGCGTGCACTCTCTCGTAGTGCCGCTTGCATCGTATCGAATAAGTGATGCTCCCGTAGCACTTGGACGCCACGATCTGTCGGTCCACCAGGTGCCGCAACATCAGCAATGAGACGATCCGTACTTGCGTCGGAGCGCATGAGAATTTCAGCCGAACCTTTCATCGCTTGAGCAACGATTCGGCGTGCATTTTCTTCTTCAAAACCAGCATCCGTCAAAACCGGCACCATGCCAGCTACGATTTCATAGAAGAAAGCAGGACTACATCCAGCTGCCGCCATGAATGCAGGCATCGTCGATTCATTTGCTTCCGCAATTTCTCCGACACGTCCAAATAATGCCTCGACTACACTTCGGATCTCTTCATTCACGCGTGAGCCGAACCATAGTCCAGTCATTCCTAAACGGTGTGCGACTGGAGTATTCGGCATGGCAGCGACTGTCGGACGTTTTGCCAACTGTTCGATTTCATATGGTGTAATATGTGCAGCAATCGAAACGATCGTCTGATTCGTCCATTGTTGATTCGCTACATAGTCGAGTACACCATCGGGTTGCATACCCAGCATGACGATATCGTATAAGGAGACGTCCTCCTGCTCGACCGTTCGAACACCATGTCGCGCTGCAACTTCCGTCAAACGTGCCCCGCCACTTCGATTCGTCATCGTGATATCTTCTCGTGCAAATCCAGAAGTGACCCATCCTTGAACGAGTGCCTCACTCATCGCACCGGCTCCTACTATTAATAGTTTCATCGTCTATCCTTCCTTTCCCTCAAAAAAAGACCAGTCATGAACTGGTCTTGTGCGGGTCCATTATACACGAACGGCTAAATCTTCGACAGCAACGACACGAAGTCCCTTGTCGTCAAGTTTCTTGACGATTTTTTTCTTCGTCTTCTCGTCACAATCCGTCGGTAATGTAATCAATACACGACGCATGACGCTACTCTTCGCATCGAGCGTCATCAGACTCGCGACCGTTGAATATTTGTTGACGATCTTCGAAATTTTCTCAAGTGCCCCTTTTTGTTCACTTAGGGCTACCGTCAAGACGTAACTCCCAGAATCACGGTTCCACGCTTCTTCAAGCATTCCAAGCATTTTTCCGTGAGGTAGGATGCCGAAGAAATGACCATCGTCATTTAAGACAGCGATATACGGTAATTCCTTGATTGAGAAGAAGACTTCAAAGAAATTACTTCCTGTATAGATGTATTTGGATGTATTCTTAATCAGCGACATGACGTTGTCGTCTAAACTGCCACCATTCATCCCATGCCGATAGATGTGCATCTTATAGATGTTCCCCTTGAAGTCCTGTCCTGATTGGTCAAGGACAGGGACACATCGGTATCCGGTTTTTTCAAGTGTGTCGAGTGCTTCCCGAATCGTCGCTGTTTCAGAAATCGTGACACATTGATGCTTCGGAATACATAAACTTTGTACGAGCATAATAAAATCCTCCTCTTTTACCTGATTACGCAGACTTAATCATATCATTCGATTTTCGTGCGCCATATCCTCTTTTCCCACTTCTGATGCGCTTCTACTCTTACAATCACAAGACAATTTCTTGCAATCACAACGTAATCCAACTCATTTCAATCAAGTACACTTTATTTTTCCATTGTCAGACAATTTATTAAATCTACAATCACCTTCATATTAAGATTTATTAAGATTTCGTAAAGACGCTTCATAAATGTATTCTTTTATAATATCGTCTGCTACAATCGAACTCGTGAAGTTACTTCACTATTCTATTCTTGTTCTTAATATGGAGGCAGAAGAAATGTTTAGTAAAAAACAAGATCCATTCGCAGTGAAATTATCCGAAATCGCAGGACACTTAAAAACGACTTCGCAATTCTTCGTTGACTTTAAAATCAACGGCATCGCGGATGTAAAAGAATTTGCACATAAAGTAAAAGACTTCGAAACAGCTGGGGACGATTTGATGCACCAGTTGATCATCGACTTGAACAATGCGTTCATCACGCCGATCGACCGTGAAGACTTACTCGCACTTGCTAACGCACTTGATGACGTCTTAGACGGTTTTGAAGAATGTTCAGCGATCTTCGAAATCTACAATATCGTTCAAGCAGACGAGCACATGATCAAGTTCGTCGATGAAATCAACATTGCTGTCACAGAACTCGCGATGTCAATGGATCTTCTTGTTGCACGTAAATTGCAACCGATGCGTGAACACGTCATCAAAATCAAAGAACAAGAGACGATTTGTGACAACCTACGCCGTAAATCGATCAAAGCATTGTTCGCAACAGAAACAGATCCGATCAAAATCATCCAATATAAAGAAATCTATGAATCGCTCGAATCAATCGCGGACTACTGCCAAGATGCAGCTAACGTCATTGAAACGATCATCATGAAAAACGCTTAAGTGAGGAGCTAACGAGATGGATAGCCTGTTTATCATCACCGCCATAATCGTGATTCTCGCACTTAGCTTCGACTTCATCAATGGTTTCCACGATACAGCGAACTCGATCGCGACTTCGGTGTCGACTCGTGCTTTGAAACCACGTCATGCCATCATCTTGGCTGCATCGATGAACTTCCTAGGTGCAATCACGTTCACTGGAGTCGCAAAAACGATCTCTGGTGACATCGTTGACCCGTCAACACTTGAACATGGTAGCTACGTCGTCATCGCTGCCTTGATTTCAGCCATTGCCTGGAACCTTTTGACTTGGTACTTCGGTATTCCGTCAAGTTCTTCGCATACACTGATCGGTTCGATTGCTGGTGCCGCTGTTGCCTCTGTCGGATTCGGAGGAATCGAAGCAAAAGGCTTCTTGAAAATCGTTCAAGCCTTGCTCATTTCACCAGTGCTCGCATTCACACTCGGTTTCATCGTTTATGCAATCTTTAAAGTCATCTTCAAAAAAGGGAACTTGGCGAAGACGAATCGTCGCTTCCGTCATGTTCAAATTGCAACCGCTGCTTTGCAGTCGTATACACACGGTACGAACGACGCACAAAAAGCGATGGGGATCATCACGCTTGCTTTGATCTCATCTGGTTATCAAACAGATCACGAAGTTGCGACTTGGGTTAAACTCTCGTGTGCGATCGCGATGGGTCTCGGAACATCTGTCGGTGGATGGCGGATCATCAAGACCGTTGGTGGTCAAATCATGAAAATCCGTCCAGTCAACGGGGTTGCAGCTGACTTAACATCAGCAGCAATCATCTTTGGAGCGACAGCGATTCATCTTCCGGTTTCGACGACACACGTCATCTCTTCTGCCATCTTGGGTGTAGGTACATCACACCGTAAGAAAGGTGTAAAGTGGGGAACAGCACAACGCATGCTCATTACATGGGTCATCACATTGCCGATTTCGATGGCTTTCGCTGCCTTGATCTACTATATTCTCGACTTCTTATTCATTAAATAAGTACTTGCCCCGCCTACTCAAAAGAGGTGGGGTTTTGTGTACGTCAGAAGCGTCGATAGTTGTTGTTTTTCCCATAATTCGCTATGATGAAGAACAAGAAGGATTGTCTATTTCTTTAGGAGGAATGCCCCATGACAAAACGTAAAGCCTTAACGATTGCTGGTTCCGACACGAGCGGTGGAGCTGGTATTCAAGCTGATTTGAAAACATTCCAAGAACTTGGTGTCTATGGAATGAATGCTTTGACGGTCATCGTCGCCCAAGACCCTGATCACTCTTGGCACCATGCGGTTTACCCAATCGACACAGAACTCGTCCGGACACAAATCCACACGGTCCTTGGAGGTATTGGTGTTGATGCGATGAAGACGGGTATGCTCCCGACTGTCGAAATCATTGAAGCCGTTGCTGAGAAAATCAAATCATCCGGCGTTCAAAACGTCGTGATCGATCCTGTCATGGTCTGTAAAGGCGAAGACGAAGTGCTGAACCCTGATACAGCAAACGCACTTCGTGATGTCTTGACACCACTTGCGACGGTCGTCACACCGAACGTCTTCGAAGCCGGACAACTGTCGGGTCTTGGTAAAACACCAGCAACGATCGACGAGATGAAACTTGCAGCAGCGCGGATTCATGAAAAAGGTGCGCAATACGTTCTTGTCAAAGGTGGCAGCAAGATTGACCATCCACAAGCAGTTGACGTGCTTTATGACGGAAAAGAGTTTATCCTGATTGAGGACGAACGAATCGAGACACCGTACACGCACGGTGCTGGCTGCACGTACTCTGCAGCAATCACGGCCGAACTCGCAAAAGGTGCATCGGTAGAAGCTGCTGTCCGTACAGCAAAATCTTTCATCACTTCCGCGATTCGTCATTCATTCCGTTTGAATGAATACGTCGGACCAACTGATCACGCTGCACATCGTACAGTCCAGTCTTGATCCGCTTAAGAAGTCCGCGATATCCGCGGACTTCTTTCTGTATAGGAGAGGAGAAAAGTTTATGCAAGCCATTGATGTACAAGAAATACAGCGTTATATCGACGAACATGCGAATACACCGTTATATGTACACGTCGAGACGACGAACGGTGCCTACGCGACACACCAAGATCCAACTTTCCATAGCGCAGGGATGTTTTTCCGTAATGCGGAAATCACTTACGAACGTGGTCTGATCACAGGAAACGGACCTTACCGGATCGGTTTGAAACTTTCCCACGGCTGGTTATACGGTGAAGGATTGACTGACTTCGAATTTGCTGGGGATCAATTGTTGATTGCCGGTCACGATATCGAAGGACGTCTTGCGATTGCTTTTGAACTTAGCCCGACACCATTCGCTCAAGGCGCAGAGGAGGTAGACGCATGACACACGAAGATCATTTACTCGTCGTCTTCCCTCACCCGGATGATGAAGCCTTCAGTTCTGCTGGTACGATCATCGAGCACGCTGAAAACCGTGGTCCTGTCACATACGCTTGTCTGACACTTGGTGAGATGGGTCGTAACATGGGACGCCCTGTCTTTACGAACCGGGAACAGCTCGCGACGATTCGTAAACGTGAGTTGATCGATGCTGCTGCAAAAATGAAGATTTCGGATCTCCAAATGTGGGGACTTCGTGATAAGACTGTTGAATTTGAGGATGAAGCGGCACTTGCCGACCGTATTCTTGCCTTGATTCAACAGACACGACCAACTCGTTTGATTTCGTTCTATCCGGGTTACGCGGTCCATCCCGATCATGAAGCGACAGCTCGTGCCGTCGTTCGTGCCCTTCGGATGATGGATCCTGCTGATCGTCCAGAGTTCCTTGCGGTCGCTTTTGCGAACAATACGAAAGAAGAGCTCGGGGAAGGAACGTTCATTCATGATGTCAGTGCCTATACGGATCAAAAGATCAAGGCACTCGAAGCGCACGCTTCACAAACAGGTGGTCTGATGAAAGTCATCTCGGAAGATTCGAACATTCGAGATCTACTCGTCAAAGAACGCTACTATCACTATCCGCTTTAATCTTCTTACACGAGATGCGTACCGTCCGATCGACGATACGCATCTCTTTTTTTGTCTTCATCAGAAAACATCGACTTTTTCAATGGCTTCTGCTAGTGTGAATAGTTGAGACTATGTCTCCGGAGTTCGTAACCTCCTCCGTTACAAAAACTAGGAATGGAAGTGTACATTATGAAAAACGAACGTGCTCTTGTCGTCTTTAGTGGCGGCCAAGACTCAACGACTTGTTTGTTTCAGGCATTGAAACAATACGAAGAAGTCGAAGTCGTGACGTTTAATTACGGACAACGTCATGCACAAGAACTCGAAGTCGCACGCGACATCGCCTCTGAGCTCGGTGTCAAACACCATGAGCTTGATCTCTCTCTTCTCAGTCAACTGACGAGTAACGCCTTGACTGACCACAGCCAAACCATCACGACGAATGAAGATGGTCTTCCTTCTACTTTCGTAGATGGACGAAATCACCTGTTTCTTTCGTTCGCAGCCGTCCTTGCGAAAGGACGCGGAATCCGTCATATCGTCACTGGCGTATGTGAAACGGACTTTTCCGGTTACCCTGACTGCCGTGATGCCTTCATCAAGTCACTCAACGTGACATTGAACCTTGCGATGGACTATCCATTCGTACTTCACACGCCACTCATGTGGCTCGACAAAAAAGAGACGTGGGCGCTTGCCGATTCGCTCGGTGCGTTTGATTTCGTTCGAAATCGCACGTTGACGTGTTACAACGGCGTCATTGGAGATGGTTGCGGCGAATGCCCAGCCTGTGAATTACGGAAAAATGGATTAGATGCATACATCAAGGAGGTTCAACACACATGACATTCAATTACGAAGCACCTGAAACGGTCGAGCGCCCGACTGGCGACTCCCTTATCTATACGAAATCCCGCGTTATGATCGTTAAAAAATTAACGTTCGACGCAGCACACCACCTATATGATTATGATGGAAAATGCCGTGCCCTTCACGGTCATACGTACCATGTCGATATGGGGATCAGTGGTTTTCTGGATCACCGCGGTATGACACTCGATTTTGGTGATCTCAAAAAAATCTTCAAAACACATCTCGAACCACTATTGGATCACCGCTACCTGAATGAATCGTTACCATACATGAATACGACAGCTGAAAACATGGCGGCTTGGATTTTCGAGACGCTCGGACAACACCTTCCGGATGAGCGTGGACTTCGTGTCGAATTCGTCAAGCTCTATGAGACACCGACTGCTTTTGCTGAAGTCCGTCGTGAGTGGATGAACGAAGCATGAGTGCTTTAACGAAAACACCAAAAATTCCGGTTCTCGAGATTTTCGGACCAACATTTCAAGGAGAAGGACGATCGATTGGTCAAAAGACGATGTTTGTCCGGACCGGCGGTTGCGACTACTCCTGTTCGTGGTGTGACTCCGCCTTCACATGGGATGGTTCTGAAAAACCTGAACTCTTGACGGCAGAGACGATCATAGAACGTCTTGATGCACTCGGCTCTTACGGACATGTCACGATTTCTGGTGGGAACCCGTTACTTCATGCTTCAATCGGCACACTGGTTGCGGCACTAAAAGAACGAAACATCACGATGTCCGTCGAGACACAAGGCTCCTACTGGCAAAATTGGTTGCTTGATATCGATGACGTCACACTTAGCCCTAAACCACCTTCAAGTGGGATGAAGATTGATTTCGATCGCTTGGATGTCTTTTTTAAACGTTTACCGGAACAACAGCGTGCCGTTAAAATCGTCATCTTTAATGAGGAAGACCTCGACTTCGCGGCGATGATTTCAGAACGATATGCGCTAAAGACGCTTTATCTATCGCTCGGTAATCCTGATCCGCACGAAGAAGGAACGATCGCTCCACGCATGCTACACGATTTAAAAACACTTTGGGAACGCGTCGCCCGTGATGAGCGCTTCAATCATGCGCGCGTCCTACCACAACTACACGCCCTCGTTTTCGCGAACGATCGTGGCGTCTAAGGAGAAATGATTTATGCGCCCTGAAGATTTAAACGACTTATCGTTACTCGGCCAAAAAGCCGTTCCATACATTTTTGAATACCAACCCGAAGTACTCGAAGCATTCCCGAACCGTCACCCGGAAAATGATTACTTCGTGAAATTCAATGCACCAGAATTTACGAGTCTTTGCCCGATCACGAATCAACCGGACTTCGCGACGATTTACATCTCGTACATCCCGGACGAAAAACTCGTCGAATCAAAATCACTGAAGTTGTACTTGTTCAGCTTCCGTAACCACGGTGATTTTCATGAGAACTGCATCAACGTCATCGGAAAGGATCTCGTGAAATTGATGGAACCTCGCTATCTTGAAGTATGGGGCAAATTCACGCCACGCGGTGGAATCTCAATTGATCCGTACTACAATTACGGGAAGCCTGGTACAAAATACGAACAAATGGCAGAGCACCGTTTATTCAATCACGATCTCTATCCTGAAACGATCGATAATCGTTAAGACGACTAAGAGACTGACTCAAAAAAGAATGACGCGTCTTTTCACGCCCTTTCCTCAGGCGAGACACAAGCCAGTTTTCCTGCCTTATTCAGGCAGGAAAGCGGGTCTTGTTTGTCTCTGACAGCGCATAAATGCGCTTTTTTCCTGTAGGAGTGGCGTGAAACGCGTCATTCTTTTTGTTATGAGATAAGGGTAGCAGATCACTATTCTGCTACCCTTATCTTTGTGGAAACTGACTTTTGAGTCAGCCCCTTTTAATGCTCATCAACTAGATGGAAGGTCGATCAAGGACGGGCTATCATGCTGACGGATGACCTCAGGTGGCCAGATATGCCGAATTAAGTGATCCGAAGGGACATGTAAGACACGGGCCAGTCGCTCAATCATTGAAAATGAGGGATGGGCAATGCTACTTTCAATACGCTGGATCATCTCAGGTGTCGTCTCAGTTAACTCTGCTAATGTATTTTGATCTAACTGATGACGTTCTCGTAATGTACGAATCCGCTGTCCGTACTGTCCGATCGGTTGAATCCCTTCTTTCATCCGCTTCAAACATCCTTTCTTCTTTTAAAACTAAACAACGTTCACTGTAGTCTTATTCCCACTTTTTTAAAATCTGAATACCTTTCCGAACTATCAATTTCTAATCAAAATAAAATTTCAAATATTTTTCTTGTAAAACACTAGCTTTTTAAAAAGTTATCGCTTACAATTTTATATGCAAACGGTTGCATTAATCGCTTACATTATTGCACTGTTCTTACACACATATTAGAGAAAAAGAGATACAAAAGGAGTGAATGATCTTGAAAAATGCTATTTCGTTCGATTTTTGGCAAAAACTCGGTAAAGCCTTGATGGTCGTCATCGCGGTTATGCCTGCTGCAGGAATCATGATCTCGGTCGGGAAACTGATCGGCATGTATGGAGGCGATATCGCGTTAATGCAAACGATTGCTCGAATCGTTGAAGATTTAGGTTGGGCTATCATTACGAACCTTCATGTCTTATTCGCCGTCGCGATTGGTGGGTCATGGGCAAAAGAACGTGCTGGTGGTGCGTTCGCAGCGTTACTCGCCTTCATTTTGATCAACCGTGTCACAGGAGCTATCTTCGGTGTCAACGCTGACATGATCGCGGACCCAAAAGCAACGGTCGATTCATTGCTTGGTTCTGAGCTCATCGTAAAAGATTATTTCACTTCAGTTTTAGGGGCACCTGCTCTCAACATGGGAGTATTCGTCGGAATCATCTCTGGTTTCCTTGGTGCCGTTCTCTTTAATAAATTTTATAACTTCAGTAAATTGCCAGATGCGCTTGCATTCTTCAACGGAAAACGTTTTGTACCATTCGTCGTCATTGGTGGATCAGTCGTTGCAGCATTCGCCTTATCACTCGTTTGGCCGTTCGTTCAAGGCTTATTGAATGACTTCGGTCGCTGGATTGCCTCTTCACGTGATTCTGCACCGATCATTGCACCGTTCGTATACGGTACACTCGAGCGTCTATTACTTCCGTTCGGTCTTCATCACATGTTGACTGTCCCGATGAACTACACGGAACTCGGTGGAACGTACAAAATCCTGACAGGTGCTGCTCAAGGATCGACGGTTGCTGGTCAAGATCCGCTTTGGTTAGCTTGGATCACTGACCTCGTTAATTTAAAACAAGCCGGTAACACACAAGGATACAATGACTTAATCAACAGTGTCGTTCCTGCTCGTTTTAAAGAAGGACAAGTCGTCACATCACTTGCTTCATTGATCGGTATCGCTGTCGCAATGTACATGTCAGTTGATGAAGATAAGAAGAAAGCATACAAACCTGTCTTCTTATCTGCTGGACTTGCAGTTTTCTTGACAGGTGTCACGGAGCCAATCGAATTCATGTTCATGTTCATCGCTCCTGTTCTTTACGTCATCTATGCTGTGCTCACGGGTGTTGCTTTCGCACTAGCAGATGTCATGCATCTTCGGATTCACGCATTCGGTGCGATCGAACTCTTGACGCGGATTCCATTGATTGCAAAAGCTGGATTAATTGGTGATTTAATTCGTTTCATCGGTGTCTGTGTGTTCTTCTTCTTCTTGAACTTCTTCACGTTCCGTTTCGTCATCAAGAAGTTCAACTATGCGACACCAGGTCGTAACGGGAACTATCTTGACGATATCAACGTATCTACAACTGAAGCTTCAGGTGAGGCTGCTGCGACATCAGCTCCTGCCGACGGTTCGCAAGCTTCACAAATCATCGATTTGCTTGGTGGACAGCAAAACATCGAGGACGTCGATGCCTGCATGACGCGTCTTCGTGTCACTGTCAAAGATCCAGCGCTTGTTGCAAAAGAAGCAGACTGGAAAGCAAACGGTGCACTTGGTCTGATCCTTAAGAACAATGGCGTGCAAGCCATCTACGGTCCAAAAGCCGATATCTTAAAATCAGATATCCAAGACCGGATCGGCGCATAAACCTGCGAGATTAGGGAACTACCTAAAGGTGAAGCTCTTTTATAAGAGTTTCACCTTTCTTATTTGAAAAATCAGGAGGACCACTCATGCGTCTACTCACACTAAACTGTCATTCGTGGCAGGAAGAACAGCCACTCGAAAAATTAAACCAGATCGTTCAACAAATTCTCGCTCAAGATTATGATGTCGTCGCACTGCAAGAAGTGAGTCAATTGATGGATACACCCATCGTCTATGATGATGTGCGCAACGATAACTTTGCCTATTTGATCCAGCAAGCGTTAAAAGAACAAGGTCAAACCTACTCCCTCGTCTGGGATTTTGCTCATATCGGCTATGATAAGTATGAAGAAGGACTCGCTCTTTTGACGAAACATCCAATCTTAAAATCGGACAGTTATTATGTCAGTCGCAGTCAAGATACATTCGATTGGAAATCGCGAAAAATCGTCCGTGCGACGATCCAAGTCGACGGTACACCGATTACGTTCAATACATGCCATCTTGGCTGGTGGGCAGATGAAGTCGAACCGTTCCAGGAACAATTCAATCATTTGATGGCCCGGATGGATCCACTCGAATGGACATTCTTCCTCGGTGATTTCAACAACGATGCCTTAGAACGAAATACAGGTTATGACTATATGATGCAACGGGGATTACACGACGTCTTCCTGCTAGCTAAGGAAACGGTCGGAATTGAGACGATCAATGGCAACATCGATGGATGGGAAGACAATCAACAAGGATTGCGGATCGATCTCGTCTTATCGAATCGGAAAATTGACGTCGAACGCGTCGGGGTCGTATTCGATGGGATTCACGGTCCCGTCGTTTCCGATCACTACGGTGTTGAGGTCGATATTCAGATTCAAAAAAATGAACATTAAGTATTGACAACGCTTTCTTTTCTCCTTTAAGATGAAATCAAATCAATAGTGCGGATTGTGACAGTACGGCTGGCAAGACCGAAATGACACCTCGTTAGGAGAGGTGTTGTTCGGTCTTGCCTTTTTTTGTCTCATTCAGCACGTTTCATGAAAAAGGAGGACTTTTCCGATGGATTATCAACAAACTGCTAAACGTGTGCTCGAACTCGTCGGTGGACGCGAGAACATCATCACTGCTGCTCATTGCGCGACGCGTTTACGTCTTGTCTTGCATGATGAATCAAAGGTCGATCAAGCAGCACTTGAAGACTTAGATGGTGTCAGTGGCGCCTTCTCAAGTTCTGGTCAATACCAAATCATCTTTGGAACCGGTACCGTCAACAAGGTATTTGCTGCGTTTGCACCACTTGCCGGTGTAAAGGTCGATGGAGAAGAACCACTCGACGTTAAAAAGGCTGCATCGCAAAAATTAAATCCGTTCGCCCGTCTTGCCCGCTCGCTCTCGAACGTCTTCGTTCCACTCATTCCGGCAATCGTCGCAGCCGGTCTCTTGATGGGATTACTCGGTATGATCAAGGCCTTCGGTTGGGTTGACGGTGATTCACCGATCGTCCAACTACTGGATATGTTCTCGTCTTCTGCCTTCATCATCCTACCGATCCTGATCGGTTTCTCGGCAGCCCGTGAATTCGGTGCGAACCCGTACCTCGGTGCCGTCATCGGGGGGATCATGACACACCCGTCCCTCTTAAACCCTTGGACGCTCGGTAATAGTGATCCGGAAGTCATGAAGTTCCTCGGAATGAACATCGAGTTGATCGGTTATCAAGGAACGGTCTTCCCGGTTCTCTTAACCGTTTGGGTCATGGCAAAGATTGAACAACAAGTCCGGAAACGGACACCCGAAACGCTTGACTTACTCGTGACACCGTTCGTTACGGTTCTCGTCACTGGATTCCTGGCATTGATCGTCATTGGTCCGATCGGAACGTTACTCGGAAAAGGCATTTCATTCGTACTCGTCTTCTTCTATGAACAGTTCTCAGTCGTCGCCGGTCTTCTCTTCGGTGGACTTTATTCGACAATCGTCATCACAGGGATGCACCATAGTTTCCATGCTATTGAAGCAGGATTACTTGCAGATAAGAGTATCGGAAAGAACTTCCTCTTACCGATTTGGTCGATGGCGAATGTCGCTCAAGGTGGTGCCGGACTTGCCGTTTACTTCTTGACGAAGAACGTTAAACTCAAAGCACTCGCCCTACCGTCTGCGTTCTCAGCATTTCTCGGAATCACAGAACCCGTCATCTACGGTGTCAACTTACGTCTTGGAAAACCATTCATCGGTGGTGCCATTGGTGGTGCGATCGGTGGCGGTTATGTCGTCTTGACACAAGTCGCTGCGAACGCTTATGGATTAACTGGAATTCCGATGATTGCGATCGTCGCGCCACTCGGTGCGTCAAACTTGATCAACTATCTCGTCGGGTTCGCCATTGCAGTCGTCACTGCTTTCATCTCGACTGTCGTCTTGATGCGTCTCGATGCACGGAAACAAAAAGAAACGGACGTTGCTGCTTAATCCTTCATGCGACCAAACCGAGTCCTCGGGCTCGGTGGTCGCATTTGTCGGTTCGCAAAGCGCTGAAGTTCGCTTTATAATAAAAGAAAAGATCGGAAAGGAGGACGTCAGGCTGATTATTCATAAGATCCTCAATAACAACGCTGTTGTCGTCAAAGAAAATGGACAGGAACGCATCGTCATGGGACCAGGCATTGCTTTTGGAAAAAAGAAAAAAGATCCGATTCAAGCGACGAAGATTGAAAAAATGTTCATCCCTTCATTTGAAAATGCAGAACAGTTCAAAGAGATTCTGACAACGACACCACTTGAGATCATTGATTTATCGGAACGCATCATCTCACATGCAGAAGGTGAGCTCCAAACGCCGTTTCATGACTATATTCACGTCAGTCTGACGGACCACCTTGCTCATGCCGTACGATTAGCACGTGAACAACTCGTCGTGCATAATCGATTGGCAGAAGAGATTCGCCTTTTGTATGGACCGGAGTATGCGATTGGAGAATGGGCAGTTCTTGAGATCGAGCGTGCCTTACAGGTCACGCTACCGAAAGAAGAAGCTGCGAACATCGCGCTTCACTTATACAATGCACGCCAAACGCATCCGAATATGGCCACTGCGTTGCAGACGGTTACGTTACTCAATGAACTACGTGAACAGATCGAAGTCTTTTTTGGACAAACGATCGAGACCTCATCGATGACGTATTATCGTTTCTTTACGCACATGAAATTGGTCCTCGCCCGGATTGAACAAGGAGAAACCTTACACGACATGGATGATGTGATTTTATCTGCCGTCAAAACACGTTATGCTGAGGCTTATGCCTGTGCGAGTCAAATGGGCAATTGGTTGACTGTCGAACTCGATACACGTGTACCTGAATCAGAAATCGGCTATATGGCTTTACACATCGAACGGATTCGTCCGGATCTTGAAAGGAGTTCTACGTATGAAAATCTTTAGTTTAGGGGAAGCATTGATTGATTTGATTCCTCTTGATGCTGAAAACATGACGTTTCAAAAAAATCCTGGAGGTGCTCCTGCCAATGTCTCTGTCGGACTCGCTCGATTAGGCGCTGATAGTTATTTTCTTGGAGCTGTCGGTGATGATTCGATGGGACACTTCTTGAAAGATACGTTACATCATTATGGTGTTCGTACCGATCATCTCGTCCACGATTCGACGCAAAAAACAGGACTTGTGCTCGTTACAAACGGTCAGGATGGAGAGCGGTCGTTCGAGTTCATCAACGCGGAGCGCGCTGATATGCAATTCCACGAAACACATGTACCGGAGGATTTCACGTCCGTCGATTTATTACACATCGGTTCGATCTCTTTGATCACTGGAGAATCCGTCAACGCGACACGAAAAGCCATCGCACGTGCAAAAGCGCACCAAGTACCAGTCTCTTACGATCCGAACTTACGAGAGTCGCTATGGCCGAATCTTGACGAAGCGCGGACGACGATCCGGTCTGTCCTACCGGATGCACAAATCGTCAAACTTGCTGAGGAAGAATTGACGTTTCTAACTGGACAAACAAATCTTGATGACGGGGCTGCTGAATTGTTAGCTGAATATCCGATTCGTCTTCTTGCCATCACGCGAGGAAGTGAAGGATCGATTCTCTATACGGATCGTGCGATGGCTGTCATCGATGCGATTACGGTCGACGCAATCGATACGACAGGAGCTGGAGATGCCTTCATGTCCGGTTTACTCTACCAGTGCGCGCTACGCGATTTTTCGTTTGATTGGTCTGAAGATGAACTTCGCGACATCGGTCGATTCGCAGCGATTTCAGGCGGACTTGCTGCTTCCGTCAAAGGAGCGATGGCTGCTTTGCCAACGCTCGACGAAGTCGCTCATCGCTTGAATTGAATCGATAACTCAGTAGAAATAAGGATGGAGAGATTCCGGACCCAGTGCCAGAATCTCTCCATCCTTTTCATTTGATTGATGAGTCGTTTATTCACTAGAGAATTGATTAAGGTGTATCGATAAATCGTTTGATTTCATCTAACGACTCGTCCTGTTGTTCTTTTGGCGTTAATGGGCTGCTGTTATCCCCTTTTTGTCGACCGTACATACCAAAGTTCGCATGGTTCCCTTGCTTGATTTCATGGAATACGGCATCTTTTCGAACGTCCTGTTTACTTTTTTCGATATCAGCGACTGGTAAGACACCATCTCGTCCACCATAAATCGTCAACGAGGGCACATCAATCGAATCAATCGGATAGGACGCGAGGAAAACGATTCCTTTAATTTTCGGATGTTGTTCGACGATCGTCGAAGCTGCGCTTCCACCGAGCGAATGCCCGATCAGATACCACTTTTTGACCTGCGGATACTCCTCGATGACATCGAGTCCTTCGCTTGAGTCAAGCAACGCAATCCGAAACGGTAGCTTCGGGATGACGACGAAGTGCCCGTCTTTCGCTAGTTGCTTGCCGTAATAACTGTAGGCCGCTGCATCGACTTTTGCCCCTTGATAAAAGATGAATCCAACGTCACTCGTCTTTTTTCCAAATGTCACTTCACGTGGTGTAGCTGTCTCCACGTAAGATATCGCTTGGGGAGATGCATCATAATCGAACTGCGCCCAGATCATGAATGCAAATACGAGCAGTGCCAACAGCGCAGCAATCGTTCCAATGATTCGAATACTCCATTTTTTCATTTCATTCCCTCCCGTTACCGTTATACCCCATATTATGTGTTAAATCACATATGAAAACAAATATTAGAATTTTCAGTCATTGTAAGCATCCCTATCGCTTTTTCATGAATTGGTTTAAGATGAAACCAATATTGTTTTTTCGAAAGGAGATTCACGTTTTGCCGCGTACCCTTGTGTCTACGATTCAATGGTTTTTATTCATCATCTGTACTAACATTGCCCCGCCCCTTGCCATCGCAGCATCGTTTGAACTCTCGGGTGCCGAGACGCTTTCCTTCTTATCTCGTTGTCTATTCGTATTTGCCATCTTAAGTCTCTTTCAAGTCCTGCTCGGACACCGTCTACCGATCATGGAAGGTCCTGCTGGAATTTGGTGGGGTGTATTTGCCCTCTATTCGTCGATTGGTGTCACATTGTACGGCAGTTATTCAAACACTTTACAGTCGCTTGGATTCTTACTCCTACTCAGCGGTATCATCTGTATCGTCTTGACGATGACGGGTGTATTACGGCGCTTAGTCCCTCTTTTTACACCGCAAGTCATCGGTGTCTACATGCTACTGCTGTCGGCACAACTGTCCGGATCCGTCATGAAAGGATTGCTCAATATCGAGGATGGACGAATTCAAGTATTACCTGCCGTCATCTCGATTCTGACGGTCTTGATCTCGCTTTATTTAGAACGAAGTGATCGCTTACGCCAGTACGCTTTATTAATCACGCTACTCGTCGGTTGGAGCATGTTTGCATTGATCGGTCGTGCCGAGATGCCAAGTTTCGATGGTCCACTGTTCACTTTACCGAGTTTATTGCCGTTCGGCGGTATTCATGTCGACTGGAGCTTATTACCGACAGCTCTCATCATCTCGTTGTTGTTAATGACGAACGTCTTAGCGAACATCAAGGTCATCGAACGGATCATCAGTGCCAAGCGTGGTGAAACCGTCAAAGGACAAGTCGGAACAGCTGGTATCACGGCTGGTATCGGACAACTCTTCGCTGGTCTGTTCGGTACGGTGGGTCCTGTCGCCATTTCCGGAACGGCTGGGTTCATTGCTTCAACAGATAACACGGACCGCAAAGCGTTCGTCTATGCGAACATCACGTGTCTCTTCCTCAGTATCGTGACACCATTCGTCGGATTGATCGCTAAAATCCCCGTCGCTGTCGGTTATGCGATGGTCGCACCGATCGTTGCCGGAATGGCAATCATCGGCGTCACGGAAGCAGCCCGCGACTTGAATCGTCAAACGGCGATGATCACGGTCGGTCTCCCGGTCCTTGTCGGCATCGGTGCGTTGTTACTACCAAAAGGAGCAACGGCCGATTTACCGCCACTCGTGACGACCCTGATGTCAAACGGTCTCGTCCTTGGAACATTGGTCGCCTTGCTCGCAGAAGGGTTACGCCATATCCGGACGAATGATTAATAAAAAGACGCTTTCTCGATCGAGAAAGCGTCTTTTTTCATGCATCAGCGAATACCGCGCATGTATTTTTGAAGTTTTGGTGCGAAAGCGAACAAAAGTAATCCGAAGATGACGGCAACGATACCCGTGATACCGAAGTACAAAATCTCCGTGTCATTCGTGTAGTATTTAACGATTTGTGCGTTGACCGCTTGACCCGTTGCGTTCGTCAAGAACCACAGACTCATCGTTTGCGCTGAGAAGGCAGCCGGCGCCAGTTTTGTTGTTGCCGATAGACCTACTGGTGACAAGAAGAGCTCACCGATTACGACGAGGAAGAAGCTCAGTGCAAGCCAGAGTGGACTAACTGACGTCTCCACACCGAACAGGATACCTGGTAGTGTCATGACGATGAACGAAAGTCCAGCGAACAGAAGACCAAACGAGAACTTTTGCATCGTCGTTGGTTGACGGTCACCGAGTTTGACCCAGAAGCTCGCAAAAACAGGTGCTAACACGATGATGAAGAGCGGATTCAACGATTGGAAGAATGCCGGTTGAATCTCAAATCCTAAGAATGAAAGATTCGTCCGTTCACTTGCGAAGATTGAGAGGACATATGAACCTTGTTCTTGGATTGCCCAGAAAATCGCTGCTGCGATGAACAACGGAATATACGCAATCAAACGTGAGCGCTCATCATCCGTGATCTTTGGACTACGAAGCATGACTGTGAAGTAAGCGATCGGAATCAAGATCCCGAGAATCGTGACCATTAAAGTAAAACGAGAAATCGTCAGCAGTCCTGTCATCGATGCAACGACACCGAGTACAGCAATTACGACGACAACGATTGATGCGATCGTGATGAAACGTTTTTTCTCGTCCCCTTTTAATGGGTTCAAGACGTACGTACCCGCTTGACCTAGGTTTTTCTTTTTCGTCAAGACGAAGACGACAAGTCCTGCGAACATCCCGATGGCAGCGAGTGCGAAACCAGCGTGATATCCACCGCGGTCAGCCACTTCACCGACGACGAGTGGTGAGAGGAATGCACCAGCGTTGATCCCCATGTAGAAGATACTAAAACCAGCATCGCGGCGGTTATCCGTCTTGCTGTACAAGTCACCGACGATATTCGATACGTTCGGTTTCAAGAAACCAGTACCGATGACGATGAGTCCCATTGAGATGAAGAGGGCTGTAATGCCTGCTGGTAAAGCAAGGACGATATGTCCTAGCATGATCAAGATACCACCATAGAAGACGGTCCGTGACGTACCGAGTAAACGGTCAGCTACCCATCCCCCAATGATCCCTGACATGTAGACGAGCGAACCATAAACGGCCATGATTGACGCAGCTGTCGTCTTATCGATACCTAGACCACCGTTGGCAACTGAATCGTACATGTAGAAGATAAGGATGGCACGCATGCCATAGTAGGAGAAACGCTCCCAAAACTCAGTGAAGAAGAGGGTGAACAACCCTTTCGGATTCCCGAAGAATCCTTTTTGCGGAACGGTCTTATAGACCTGATCGCGATCAAACTCTGCCATATGATCGGCTCCTTTCATCAATCCTAAATAAGTGCATAATCCATCATCTTTTCCCGCTTTCCCCAAACGATAAGCGTGACGAAACAGATAGGATACGAATACACTGTTTTGCCTGAATTGTCTCACTTCTTTTTTTATATATGAGACAGCACTTTACCATTCAACCGCAAATCATTTGACGAGTCAAATATTATTTACGTTACAAGAATAACAAAAAGAGCAGTCGACTACTCGACTGCTCAGGATTGCATCTGTTTCGATTCGATGATTGTAATTCCAGGCGGTGCATGTAATGTTTCACGGATCATCGCTGCAGCGACTTGACCAGCTTCGATCGGAGCAATGGCGCTCCGCTTCAACAAGGGGCGTAAGACCGTCGAAATTTTCGCAGCCGCTTGTTCGCCTAAGCGGAATTCATCTCGATCCCCTAATAACAAGGATGGTCTAAAAATCAATAACGCGTCATACCCCAGTACACGTAATCCGTTTTCCGTGTCCCCTTTTACGCGATTGTAGAAGGTTTTGGCATTCGGATGGGCACCGAGCGCCGAAATTAAAGCAAATCGTGTCGCGCCGAGGTCTAACAATTCACGGCCAAGTTCAATCGGATATGTGTAGTCAACCAAACGAAATGCCTCTTGCGATCCTGCTTGTTTGATTGTCGTTCCCAGTGCACAATAGACATGGTCGACGACAGGTAATTCGATTTCTGTCACACGATCAAAATCAATCACCCATTCTTCCAATTTCGGATGAAAACGGCGCATCGGGCGGCGAACGAGAACATGTACCTCGCTATATGCATCTTCTGCCAACAAACGATCCACGAGTTCTTGTCCGACTAGACCAGATGCTCCTAAAATTGCTGCTCTCATACGTTTCTCCCTCCTTCATGCTATCGACCAATTGGTACGAAATAAGAACGGTTTCCAGTGATCCGTTCTCCGGCACGTACACCGATCGCACTTGGTCTTCCTCCTAAAATAAAGACACCGTACATATACGCGACTTCTCCCTCTTCCTGAAGTGAGTACGTCGGTAGTTCTTGATACGCTTGATAAACAGCCGGTTGATCACGAAACGTATGCTGTTCGTTCTTTAACATGATATTTCCGTGTCCATCATGGACCGTCACGGTATCTCCCTCACGCCCGAAAATCGGTTTTTTAACGAATGATCGCTGGCTTGAAATGAATGGATCAGCGGATAAGTACGTCGGTAAAAAATAACGCGCAATCGTCATGTGGTCCGTTTCGCTCAAGTACGGATGATTGGCTTCATGCAACATCCAGATCAATGCAAGAACCGACTTGGCTTGCATTAAAAAGGCAGACGGCGGATTGATGATTTCGAGTCGCCCTGTCTCGACGAGTTGCAGGAGTAATTGTCCTAAATTTCTTCCGTCTTCATCTCGGTCAAGTAAGGCCATCTCAATCGGAAAGGTTTGACGATATAAGATATCGATTCTTTTACCTGCCTCATCGTACAGACCTTCTTCCGGACGAATCTCTAATGCATGAAGTGGACAATACGTCGCCTCATCCCAAAACGACTGCAAATACTCAGCCGTCAACCGATCCTCGACATGGTCACCATGTGAGGTGAAGACGACATGCGGATGCTGTTTCGTCCGATGTGTCGCGGCTTCGATCGCACGACGGACAGTTGCCTTCAGCCATTTGTTTTCCCCATCGTTGACCCGTTCAAAACCTTGTTTTTCCGCTACGACATCATTGACTTCGAATACTTCCTTGATGAAAGTCGGCGTATCCGCGTTCCATTCCATGAGTGAAATACGATCTGTCGTCGCAATGAAATCAAAGCGTCCGATGACGGTCAACGGTCGCATCGTCTCGAGTCGTAAAAAAGCGAGACTCTCAGACGGGAAGCCAAGCTCTAGCAGCGCCTCATCATCCATCGATCGAAGAATCGGAAGCACTCTTTCGAATATCCGGTAAACTTCTTGCGCCGCATCATGCAGTTGGTCGATTTGTTCTTCCGAGATGGGCATGATTTCCGTCACAGCGTACGGTTCCCCGTCTAGCACATCCCAAAAACGATCGATGTCTCCGTAAAAGGTTTGTCGTCTGTTCATCCGCCGAAAAAGCCGGAAGATGAGCCTGTTCCGAATCCCTTTGTCTTCGTGTTATAACTTTTTACTTCTTTTGATTTCGGCGTATACCCTTTTGTTCGCATCGCACTATGCATCAAGGCACGAGATGCGAAATAACTGCCACCCCAGTAATAGTAGCCTGAATGGGTTGACGAACTATCATCACAGTACCAAACGCCTTCATCATTATCATACTCATAGTCATCACAATCCGGATCATCTGGTCGTTCCGCCCGTGCATCATCCGATCCACACCCACTCAGTGTCGTTCCGATCAACAGTGTTGCAGCCAGTGTCGCTTGTTTCATCCAATTCACCGTCTCAGTCCCCTTTCCTTTTACTCTCGTTATGGATAGTATACGCTTTTTTAGAGAGAAAAGTTTCTTTGTTCTGCCGGAACTTTTTTTCCTTGAAGGTGGTAATAGTATCTATAGAATGAAAAGGAGGATTTACGCATGTCACTTGCCTACTATGTTGAAGAAAATGGTGAATTCCATCCGATCTATCAATATGATCGCTATGCGATCGAACCGGAAGAGATCATCGCCCACCAACTCTGTGAATTCCATATCATCGAAGGACATCAATACGAGCTTCGTTCCAATGAGATGGCAGGTGATTACGATCAATTGATCGTCGATCATATCAAGGCATCACCGCGTGCGACAGAAGAACGCGTTTATCCACCGCACCAAATTCATATCGAGTTCAGACAGTATTTGTCCGACAGCGCTCAACCGCTCCTAAAGACATCAACGGTTCCGAATCACATCCAAGCGATGCGTTTTTTGATCAAAGACAAGATCGAAGTCGAAGGCCACGGTATTTTTGAGCGTGACAGCTGTGAAATCGATATCGACCGGAATTGTTACGTCGTCTATCTCGCCGATACACTTTGAGATGTAAAATCAGGTCTCTTCATTTCCAAGAGACGTTTTTTTTGGCATACTAGAAAGTAAGAACGAATCAATCGAGGTGAACGAACATGAGTGAACAATCAAAAAAACTATCGTTGCAAGAGGCAATGATCGAACGCTTGAAAGCAAAAAAACAAGCGCAAACAAAACGTCCGACTGGCTTACAAGGAACACAAACGAAACAATTGACGAGCCAACAGACGAAAAAAGCAAACAACCAGAAAAAACGGACAGGCGTCTAAGTCACAGGAATTCATGAAATAAGGAGTAATTATGAGTATTTTAACGGTATCTAACTTAAGTCACGGATTCGGTGACCGCGCCATTTTCGAAAATGTCTCCTTCCGCCTGTTAAAAGGCGAGCACATCGGTCTCGTCGGTGCGAACGGTGAAGGAAAATCGACGTTCATGAACATCATTACGTCGCAACTTGAGCCAGATGAAGGAAAAGTCGAATGGGCGAAGCATGTACGCGTCGGTTATTTGGATCAGCACGCTGTCCTTGAAAAAGGATTAACCATCCGCGATGCACTTAAAGGTGCATTCCAGTATATGTTCGACATCGAACAGGAAATCAATGATTTGTACGGTAAAATGGGCGAAGTCGAGCCAGAAGAACTTGAAAAGATGCTCGAAGAAGTCGGCGTCTTGCAGGACATTCTGACGAATAACGACTTCTATACGATCGATGCAAAAGTCGAAGAAATCGCGCGCGGTCTTGGTCTTGATGAAATCGGACTCGACCGGGATGTACAAGAGCTCAGTGGTGGACAGCGGACGAAAATCCTGCTCGCCAAACTCCTTCTTGAAAAACCAGACATTCTCTTACTTGATGAGCCGACCAACTATCTCGATGTCCAGCATATCGAATGGTTGAAACGCTACTTGAATGAATATGAGAATGCGTTCATCTTGATTTCGCACGATATTCCATTCCTCAACAGCGTCATCAACTTGATTTATCATATGGAAAATCAAGAATTGAATCGTTATGTCGGCGATTACGACAACTTCGTCACGATCCATGAAGCGAAGAAAAAGCAACTCGAGTCTGCGTTCAAGCGTCAGCAGCAGGAAATCTCTGAGTTGAAGGACTTCGTTGCCCGGAACAAGGCACGTGTCTCGACACGGAACATGGCGATGTCACGTCAGAAGAAACTCGATAAAATGGATGTCATCGAACTTGCGCAAGAGCGTCCAAAACCAGAGTTCCACTTCCTTCAAGCACGGACACCAAGTAAATTGATGTTCGAAGCAAAAGGTCTCGTCATCGGATACGACGAGCCGCTCTCGCGCCCTCTTGATCTGACAATTGAACGTGGGCAGAAGATCGCGTTGCACGGTGCGAACGGAATCGGGAAATCGACGTTGCTCAAGAGTTTGCTCGGTGAAATACAAGCTGTCTCAGGTATCGTTGAGCGAGGCGAGAACTTGCATATCGGGTACTTCGAACAAGAAGTCAAAGAGAAGAACTCGAATACGTGTATCGAAGAGATTTGGAATACGTTCCCGTCTCTGACACAACAACAAGTCCGTGCCATGCTCGCGAAGTGTGGTTTGATGACGAAACACATCGAATCGAAAATCGAAGTGCTCAGCGGTGGGGAAAAAGCGAAAGTCCGTCTTTGTAAATTGATGAATACGGAATCGAACATCCTCGTACTCGATGAGCCGACGAACCACTTGGACGTCGAAGCAAAAGAAGAATTAAAACGCGCGTTACAAGAGTACAAAGGAACAGTCCTGTTGATCTCACACGAACCAGAATTCTATGAAGCTGTTGCGACAGACTTATGGAACTGTGAATCATGGACGACAAAAGTATTCTAAGCCACGCCATACAAAAGATGGGATGCCCAGAAGGGTATCCCATCTTTTTAGTTCACACACTTAATCATTGCATGATCGTGCATCTTCACGCACACTAAGACTTAGAAAATGATTATGAAGGAGCGTGTTTTTTTGGAAACGATCACGAAAAAAGCAACACTATCCTATCTCCATGTTCCAAGCGGTGGTTCAGAACAGTTGATTGCCCGTCTCTATTCACCTGAACACACAGCGGATGCTCCACTGATTGTCCTCTTCCACGGATTTCCCGGGAAACAGTTGAACATGGACTGGGCAGTTCAACTTCAAAGCGCAGGATACCATGTACTCGTCACGTCGTATCGTGGAACGATCGGGAGCCCTGGAACCTTCCGATTCCAACATGTTTTGGAAGACGCGACCGCGACACTACAGCACGTCTGCTCAGAGTCTTTCACTGCCGAACATGGCATCAAGGCAGATCAGGTTACCGTCGTCGGTCATAGCATGGGCGGCTTCGCCGGTCTGCATGCTTTTGCTGAGACACCGGAGGCTGCACATTATGTCGGGATTTCTCCTTTTAATTTTGGTCTCGTCGGTCAGCTCGTCCTCGAACATCCGGAATACGAAGCTGCGCTACACGGTGTACTCGAGCGAGGAGCTGCTTTCCTGAATGGTGCCGCTGCTGACGCGTTACTCGACGAGTTGAAGCATCATCATACGACTTGGAACTTACTGACGCTAAAAGAACGTCTAGCCGATCGCTCGATGTTGCTTATGACGTCAGAACGGGACGAAACATCGATCAAAGCGCTCCATCATGACTTATTGCTACCCGACAGTCCGTTCGAGGAAGCGATTGTCGATAGTGATCACAACTATATCGAGAATCGGGACGCTGCCTTTAACGAATGGACGTCTTGGCTCGCACGACAATGAAAAGAGCGCTCAGCGTACGACTGAGCGCTCTTTTGCTGAAGTTCGAGTCCGTTGCACAGGACGGATCCGCATCCGGTATAGGACGAGCGTAAACATCGTCAGTGTTGAGACAGCGTACCAGATCGTCGGAAACAAGGTTCCGGTATCCGTACCGATGAATAGACCGTGTGCCGTCATTAATAGCCAAGCAGGTAAGACGAGCCAGTGTGTCAATTTCCAAAGCGTCTTGCCTAACGTCTCCTTTAAGAAATCCGAAGTCACGAGAACGAACCCGAATAAGTAGAGACTGATCGTTCCTAGCGCATTCCAGAGTGGTTCATAAGAAGCTTGGCCCGGAATTAGGACCTCAAAGATTGTCAGTGGCGCGTATGAATCGACGATGATGAGCGTCGCATGAAGGACGATTGCGAGCAAACCTGCCCAGCCACTATATAAGTGCACGTGATGCAGTCGTGCTTTTTGTTTTTTGAGTACCGGGTAGGAACCGAGCAATCCCGCTAAGACAGAAATCGTCATGAAGAAGTGCCCACTTAATCCACTCAACCGGATCATCGTCCATGTTGAGAACAACCATTTCATCCAGTCCATGTCTCACTCACTCCTTTCTGTTCACTTCGCCATTCCCCAGCAGTATCCAAAATCAATAATCGTCCTTTTGGAAACCAACGAAACAGCTTTTCTTGACGTTCTGTCTCTGTCATCTGAAAGGCAAGTTTCGTCATGACTTCCGCTTCATAGAGTTGTGGCGCAGATGCGGTCACTTGAAGAATCGGACTTTTCGTCGGACGTCCTGTTCGTCCATCCAATAAATGATGATGCGTCTGTTCGTCCGTCTTCCACGATCGATAGACACGGTTCGATGTCGCGACCGCGCCTTGTCGCAATTGCACATCAGCGACGCGTTGTTCGGTCTCGGGATGCGTGATCGTGATATTCCATGGTTCCTCATCGGACCAGACGATGACGTCGCCTCCCGCTTCAATCAATCCACGATTCCAGCTTTTTCGTAGTCGTTGCGCTGCAATCATCGCGGCAGCTCCTTTTCCGATGCCACCTAGGTCGATAAAACCGCCTCCGACTCGAGTCACGTCACATCCTTCAATGATGAATGGAGCGATTTCTGGTGGAGCAACCTCTTCATAAGCGACAGCTTGTGTGAAAGGAAATGATTGCCGATAGCCATTGGCTTGTTGTTGCGCCAGCAGGAATGGGGAAAAATAACGTTCGGTCTGCTCGAAATATCGTGTAGCGCGGGCAAGCAAGCGGGCTAACGGTAAGGACACCGATAACGTGTCGCCGATCCGTAAGCGATTCAATCGACTGACTTCACTTTGCTCATCAAAGCGTGACCACTGCCGATCCACATAATGAAAGAATCGGACAAGTTCCTCCCATTCTGCTTCATCGATCGGCTGATCCGTTACGAACCGCACCTGATTATGCATCGCATACAATTGTCGCTCCATCTTCCTCCTCCTTACCTCGAATGGCTAGACTGCCCGTCACTCGATCCACCGGGTTGACTGAAGCCAGATGATTCATCACCTTGCCATTGATCATCATCGTCTTCTTCGTAATATCCATCATCCCCTTCGTATTCGCCTTCATCATCGCTATATTGATTCCCTTGAGATGGTAATGTCGTATCGTTCGAATACGTATCGCCTGTCGAAACAGGTGTCGTCGAGGAATCGTTCGAACTGACACTCAACTGACCAATGGCGAGTCCGATGAAGACGGAACTACTAAGCCCGACAAGCCATTTCGCAAATGGTTTGGGTTTCATCTGTTTCCTCTCCCTTCTTGTTACGTTTACTGTATCGAAAAAAACTGACAACTAACTGACGGCAACTATGGGATAATGAGAAAAAAGAGGAGCGATGTGCATGCGCGTTTTGGTAGCAGAAGATGATCAGCGTCTTGCAAAGATGTTACGCCTCCATTTGGAGCGGGCAGGATATCAGGTAGATGTTGCGCAGGATGGAGTGGAAGCGCTCCTCCAATGTCAGACGTATCGCTATGACTTACTCGTTCTCGATTGGATGATGCCTCGTAAGAGCGGAATCGAAGTCGCCGCTACCTTACGCCAAGAACAGTTCGAAGGCGGCATCTTGATGTTGACTGCTCGTGATACGGAAATCGATCTCGTTCATGGTCTCGATAGTGGAGCCGATGACTATCTCGTTAAACCGTTTCAATCGAATGAATTACTGGCACGACTGCGCGCGCTCAGTCGTCGTCAACAAAAGGCATTCGTGTCGACGGTCTCCTTCAACGGACTAGTACTCGATCTATCGTCACAAACAATTTCCTATGAACATCATCCGATTGATTTAACACGACGTGAATTTGAATTCCTTTCCTTACTATTAAGACGACCTGAACAGGTCATGAGTCGTGAATTAATCATCGAAGTCGTGTGGGGGATCGGTGCGGATATTACGGATAACGCGCTCGATGCGCTCGTCCGACTCGTTCGGAAAAAATTAGATGCGGTCGGTGCTCCTAATTTGATCCGGACAGTTCGCGGGTTCGGTTATCGTTTAGGTGATCCGCATGCTTGAATCGATTCGAAAACGACTGACCTTGTTATTCAGTGGTTCGTTTTTTCTTGTACTAGTCCTCATCCTGATTGGTGTGTATGTCACGAACGCTCAATTGCTGAATCGAATGGAATTGAATCAATTGAAGGGCGTATCTGATCGAGATATCTTCGAACGGATCGAACACGGGGAAGATCAATTCATCCGAAATCCGATCTACTTCCAGTTACTCGACGGTTCAGGAAACGAACGCTATGCAAGTTTGCCGCCTGGCGTCGAGATGAAAACACTGCGCCGTTTTTTAAGCTCGAATGATACGACGAAACAAGTGGAGTGGGATGATCGACACTTCTTGCTGTATCAACGAAGTACCGAAGAAGGACGACTACTGCTAATGAAGGACATCTCTCCGACCGAAGATACCTTGCAGCGATTGATTGCCGTTCTTGCGGGGATTGGCGTTCTCGCAACGATCGTTCTGACGCTAGTCGGATACATCCTTGCTGGTCGAGCCGTCATTCCGGTGCAACAAGCATTTGATCGCCAACGTCGTTTTACATCCGATGCTTCACATGAACTACGGACACCTCTGACAATCGTCTATAGCGGGATTGAATTGCTAGAAGCGGAATCACTTTCGAATGAAGGACGCACGATTCTAGAGGATATCAAAGCAGAAACGGCAGGGATGCAGTATTTAGTCTCTGATTTACTATTGCTTGCGCGAGAAGGACAACCTTCACCGAAACAGGAAGTTGACCTTAGTTCACTCGTTCAAAAGACCGTCGAACGTTTTCAGCATGCCTACTCGGATCGCGTCATTCACGCTTCGATTGCTTCTGACTTACGCATGAAAGGAGACGCCCATCAATTGAATCGCTTATTGACGGTCTTTCTTGAAAATGCTCTTGTCTACAGCGATGAAGCCATTGATGTCTCCCTCGAAGAAACTACTACAGAACGCCAGTTGACGATACAGGACCGTGGAATCGGTATCGCTTCCAATCAACAAACTAAAATATTCGAGCGTTTTTACCGGGGTGACCATTCGCGTCACGGAACAGGAACCGGTCTTGGGCTATCGATTGCTCAATCCATTGTGGAGCAACATGGTGGAACGATTTCCATTGATTCCACATTAGGTGAAGGCACACGGTTCATCATTCATTTCCCAACTCTTTAAAACGGTGTCAGTTAACTGTCAGATAAGCAGGGTAAAGTGAAATTATGCTTTACCATACTTATCCAAGGAGGTCTTTGATATGTTGGGGAACGTACCGCTTCATCCACTTCTTGTTCATGCACCGATTGCACTTTTATTATTTGCGACGATCTTATTACTCGTCAGTCTGAAATGGATGCAATTCAAACTGTTTGCCCTTTTTACGTTAGTCGTCGGTCTGATTTCCGGAGTCGCTGCCTATTTGTCTGGAGACGGAGCAGAAGAGTATGCGGAAGCGAACTTAAGCAGTGTTACTCATGCTGCTATCGAAAATCATGAACATTTCGCGTTGTTCAGTCTTGTTGCCTTTGGTGTCTCGCTGTTATTTCTGTTATTGGGTTACCGCTCAAACAAAAAAATGTTTTTGTTACTTAGTTTCGTTGTTGCGATCGTCGGTAGCGGGTTGCTTGCTTATACCGGACATCTCGGTGGTCAGATGGTCTACGCCAAATAAAAACAAGAGCCGGTCTATTTTCTCTTTTTATGAGAGAAGTAGACCGGCTCTTTTATCTTGTTTTTGTTTATTTACGATGTGCACGTCCCGGGCGACGGTTATTCGAACGACGTGTGTTTCCACGTCCTTCTGTCGTCTTCCGTGATCCTTTGCTTTGGTCGTGCTGTGCGCGAATCGCTTCTTCAGATAATTCGACGACGATCGGCGTGACCGAGATGTTCAATTCCCGCTCCATATCACGGAACGTCCGACCATCTTTCGGCGTCACGATCGAAACAGCAATTCCGTCGTTCCCGGCACGTCCTGTCCGACCGATCCGGTGAACATAACTTTCCGCATCGTCCGGTAAATCGTAGTTGAAGACGTGTGTCACACCTGTCACATCGAGTCCACGCGAAGCGACGTCTGTTGCGATCAGGAATTGTGTTTTTCCTTGATAGAACTTCGCCATCGCCTTTTCTCGTTTCCCTTGCGTCAACCCACCATGCAATTCATCCGTCGGATACCCTTGCATCTGCATTTCTTCATTCAATTTACTGACGCGACGTTGCGTACGGCAGAAAATGATTGCTGCGTAAGGACGCATCTCGTCAAGCATCGTCCGCAGTGTCGCCTGTTTACGGCGATCCGTTGTTTCGACGACGAACTGCTCAATCGCTTCAACAGTGATACTTTCCGCTTCTACTTGGACTTCGACCGGGTTACGCAAATACGTTTTTGCGAGTTCCTCTACCTTCGGTGGCATCGTTGCGGATAACATGACGAATTGACGATCAACCGGTGCTGCTTCGATGATGTCTTCGATTTCTGGCAAGAAACCGATTTGCAGCATTTGATCTGCTTCATCTAAGACAAGCGTCCGTAATTCACTTAAATCAAGTGTACCGCGACCGACATGGTCAAGAATCCGTCCTGGTGTCCCGATGATGATTTGTGGCATCCGACCGAGTCGTTGAATCTGTTTAAAGACGTCTTGTCCACCGTATACAGCAAGCGCACGGTACTGTTCCGTGTTCCGAATCAGTTTATGCGTCTCATCGGCAATTTGACGCGCAAGTTCACGTGTTGGTGCAACAATCAATGCTTGAACCGTTTGTGATTCGACATCGATTTGCTCAAGGATTGGTAAGAGAAACGCTAACGTTTTTCCTGTTCCCGTTTGTGCCTGCCCAATCAAGTCACGTCCGTCGAGTAATGACGGAATCGCTTGTTCTTGAATCGGTGTTGGCTCCTTGATGCCTTGTTTTTGTAATTTTTTTATCCACAGATCGCTGATGTGTAATGTTTCAAATGTTGACATGATATATCCTCCTAAAAATTATCCACAGAAAAAAGCTGTGGATAACCTGCTTCGCATAGACAAAAACAGTTATCCACAGCCGTGCTCTATTCAGTATACACAATTTACGCGTTTGTTGCTTCCTGTTTTAGCTTCCAGTCGAGCACGAATGTACCAAACGGGATGAATGATGCGATGAACGCAATCCCAGCCTTGATAATCGACCAATCGTATTTGAATTTCACGACCGCGAGCCAGAGTGCATACATGACGAACAAGACACCATGAAGTGCGCCAACGACCGAAACAGCTTGCGGAATATCCGCCATATACTTTAACGGCATCGCAATCAACAGTAAAACTAAAAACGAGATTCCTTCTAGTATCGCAATCATTCGGAATTGCCCAAGCGTAGTTCTTAACATCCCGTCACTCCTTTTTCTTGATTCCTGTTCTTAGTATACGGGATGGACGATCCTTCTGTGACCTGTGTCACAGGATTGTCAGATTTCGAGTGGACGTAACCGTGCTTCGATGGCAGCTCGCTTTGGTTCAAGAAACGGTGGTAACGCAAGCGTCTCTCCTAATGTTTCAACGGACTCATCCGTCGCGAACCCTGGTGTGTCTGTTGAAAGCTCAAACAAGATATGGTTCGGTTCCCGGAAGTAAAGAGCTTGGAAATAGTGACGATCGACTTTACCGGAGTTCGGTAAGTGATAGGAATTCAAGCGTTCGACCCACTTTTCATATTCATCACTGTTCGGCACTCGGAACGCGACGTGATGCACACCACCACGACCGAGACGTTCTCGGTCGAGATCTGGACGTGCCTCAATATGAACCTCTGCTCCGATACCACCTTCTCCAGTTGCATAGACTTCAATCGGCTCAAAGTCACCTGCTAAAGATGGATAAGAACCTACTTTTCGGAATCCCATGACTTCCGTCAGAACACGAATCGTCAACGTCGGATCGTTGACCGTTAATGTGACAGCTCCCAGTCCAACAATGGCATGCTCCGATGGAATCTCTTCTTGCGGCCATGGTACACCACCTGCGACACCTGCCTCACCATCTTCTGCGACGAGAATCAAGCGTGTTCCTTCCTGATCACGAAAGGCTAGTGTTTGGCGCCCTGCTCGCTCGACGATTTCATCGTGATCCACACCTTTCGCTTCAAAACGTCGTTTCCAAAAATGAAGTGCAGCCGTTGTTTTGACACGAAGCGATGTCGAAGAGATACTCGATGCCCCCGGTACACCCGTTCCAAGATGCGGAATATCAAAAAACGTCAAGTCCGTTCCTGGATTCCCTTCCGCATCTCCATAAAACAGATGATACGATGTCGTGTCATCTTGATTGACAGTCTTTTTGATCAGACGCATGCCAAGTATTTGTGTGTAGAATTGATAATTGCGTTCCGCCATGCCTGTTAAGATCGATACATGATGAATTCCGAGTAATTCCATCTTCCTCACTCCTTGTCAATGATTTGGTAATTGGAGTATATCTCACATTTATCTTGAATTCAAGATATTAGTCTAATAAAAAACCGCCCCTCCGAAAAGGGACGATTGAATAGTTGAAATTAAAGTTTTACGACGTTAGCAGCTTGTGCTCCACGTGCGCCTTCAGTGATTTCGAACTCAACTTCTTGACCTTCGTCAAGAGTTTTGAAGCCTTCACCAGTGATTGCTGAGAAATGTACGAATACGTCTTCTCCGCCTTCAACTTCGATGAAACCGAAACCTTTTTCTGCGTTAAACCATTTTACTTTACCTGTGTTCATGGGAACAACCTCCAAAAATAAATTACTTAATACATATGCTGGGCATATGAAAAGAATTCATTATTGTCCCGAAATACATGGAGCAACGAAAAGATTGTTCGTGACACGATGTGAATCCGTAATGACAATAACAATATTAAGCTAACGTAAGTATAGAATGGATGCGCTTTAAAAGTCAAGTTGTCAGACCAATGTTTTTTCCAATTGATTCCACTTCTTCTACATAACTAAAATAAAAAACAGGTTCAGCCGAAACTGAACCTGTTCTTCTGTTTTTAACGGTGGATCCAGACTGCTCCAGCAGAGTTGTCTTTCGCTTCACCGATGACTTGAATCTTCAGCCCGTTGTTCGGAAGCAATTTCCCTGCGTCCGGAATCAACTGGTTGATGTACGATTTCGAATCATCGAACTTCGTCACACCTGGAAGACCTTTGTAGTCATAGAGTCCACGTGATGGGGAGTCGATCAACCATGCAGGTGCTTTATCATAACTGAAAGCAGCATCTGCGATCTGGTAACGTGTGCTTCCTGTCGTAACCGGCTTACCGTTGAGTGTTCCAACGATTGCTTCAGGATGTGAGTCGACGACTCCGAGGAATCCTTCACCTGGGTGTACGCCAACCCAGTTATCGTTGAAGCTTGAATCGCCATACCAGACGACAAGACCTGTGTTGTACTTAACGCCTCGTGCATGCTCGAGTGCTTTATCCGAGCCTGCATAGTTACGCCATTCGAGGTAGTACGCGTTATCGGCATAAGAGAAACCGTCTGAAGCAACGAAACCATCTAGAGTGAACTTAGGAGTACCCTCTGCATCATCTTCAAAGACGACTTTACCGTCAACTGTCAACTTCGCGTTATCAAGTGCAAATCCGTCTAGTGCAAGTCCACCATCTGTCACGTATTCAAATTTCAACGTGACTTTTTTACCCGCAAATTCGCTCAGGTCATATGATTTATCGACCCATGCTCCTTTTGTTGATTCGGCACGCTGATCACCGTCTGTATCTTGATCACCGATTTTATCGATGACTTTCGATTGACCGTCAGCAGTAGCTGTGACTGTCAAGTAATCGTAATCAAATTCAACATCGTAAAAGGCTTTGAAGTCGAACTTCGCTTCTTTTGCATTCGTCAAATCGAACTCTGGTGAAGTCATCGACGTATGAAGATCGTCACCTTTCGTACTGTAGTAATACTTCTTACCGTAAGCCGGCGTGATACCTTTTACCGGTTTTTTCGGTAAGTTGACTTTGATGATTCCTGGATTTTTTGATTTCGTGACACTCTGGTCGAGGTACGATGCCGTTCCTGCCTTAGTGAGTGAATCAAAATCAATCTGTTGGATGTTCGCCCAGTTTCCACCCATCACGTTTTGGAAGAACTCTTTGTTTTGTGGCGAGAAACTTGTTGGTTCTGTTCCGGCGATGTTACCATTCCAGCTACCACCACTCATGATGGACCAAGATGCAACTGGTTCACCTTGACCTGTGTACTGTGTATCGTACTCATCAGGAAGTCCAAGATCATGACCAAATTCGTGCGCGAAGACGCCGACTGCGCCATCTTCTGGTTGAACTGTGTAATCATAAGCAGCCATTTTTCCGCCCCAGTAATTGACGCTTGCCGTCGTATCCGCTACAGGATACACGCTACCAAGTGTCCAGCGGTGTGACCAGATCGCGTCGTCACCGAGCTTACCGCCGCCTGCTTCTTGTCCTGTACCAGCATGAATGATCATCAAGTGATCGACGAGACCATCTGGCTCATTCAAGTCGCCATCGCCGTCCATATCGTACTGGTCGAACTTATCGTAATCTGCTAAGTTAATGCCGGCTTTAACAGCTGCATTCAAGGAATCCTTGACGAGACCACGTGGTCCTTTTGCGCCAGGTAAGTTATCGTTTCCACCTGCAGGATTATCCGAACCATAATCTTTTGCTGTTCCAGGAACAGTCAACCAATTGGACACTGTACCATCTACCGAGTAACTACCACCTGATTGTTCTTCATAGAACTGTTTGAACGTTTTTACTTTGTCTCCGTTGAAGAGTTCGAACTCTTGATCACCAAACATTAAATCTTGATAATGTTTTTGGTTGAAGTCATCTGAATACATATATCCAGGCTCTTGAACGACGTTGTTGTGCTTGAAGTCGCTGTACTCGACGAGAAGGACGAGGACTTTGTCCGTCCGTGTCGCACCGTTATAGGCTGCCTGCTTTGCTTTATCCACTTTGACGAAGCCATTCGGATTACCTTTTTTGTAGTTGTCGTGTTTTTTCTTTAATTGTTTAGCAAGTTGTTCCTTTTGTTTTGTTAAGAAGTCTTTTGTTTTCTTATCAAACGCGGCTTCTTTACTTGATTCATGATCGTGGTCATGATCGACGGCCGGTTTTCCGTTCGCCTTTTTGTCCAGATACTTTTGAACGGCTTTTTGTTTTGCTTCTGCTGAAGCTGCTTTTGAGATGACCCCACGTTTTTCAAGCACTTTTGCTAATCGATCCTGATCGACCGTGTTCAAATCCATCGGTGCACCAGGTGCTACTTTTTCTGCTGCTTGTACGGACGTTACCTGCCCACCAGGTAAGACCGGACCAACAGCAAATGCAGCTGCCGTAATTCCAGATAGAACGGCTAGGCTAAGCTGTTTCTTTTTTCCCACGTGAATTGACCCCCTATGTAATAGTGAAAAGCATGTGATTACTATACTTTTCTGAATATTCAAATCATAGATTATTTTATTTCGTTAATCAATCACTTTTAAGACAATTGGGTCTTTTCGACCAGACCTATTTTTTGGAATTTAAAATAATTAGTTTTTCAAAAAATCACTTACTTTTTTTATAAAAATCAAGATACCCCTCTGTATCGTGAAAAGGTACGCTGAAAGCACTCTAATTCACTTAAGGGAGGATACAATGAGCGCTTTACAACGTTTTGAACGTCACTTACTAAGGAACTATCTAATCGGTTCATTCGTCGCTGTCTTCGGCGTCGGATGTCTGTTTATTTTTGAGACCCTTACCTTCACTAGAACCGAACAATTGATGTTGATGGGACTCATGGCTGTATCTGTCAGTCTGATGTTTTTACTCGAATATACAGTCTATTCGCGACATATTCACCCTTTACGTCGTTTCTTCCAAAACGATATTCCGTCTCTCGTCTCGTTTCAGGAGGCTTATCAAACGGTACATCGTTTTCCGGTACTGACTGTCCAGCGCATCATGGGACCTCATTTTTTAGGACTTTCTGTTCCCGCTTCACTTCTGACAGCACTAGCGATCTCACAAGGATGGTTACAGATGCCGTACTATTTGATTGGTCTTGCTTGTTTTGGTGCGGTCCTCGTCGCCATTCTGCATGCGCTGATTGAGTTTTTTCTCACTTATCGTGTCACGGAGCACATGCTTCTGACGTTAGAGAAGTCCGCTTTTGAACATGGATTTGATTTTCCTAAAAAAACGACAGTTGTCACGCTAAGACAAAAAATGCTCATCAGCATACTCATCATCGGTGTTTTCCCGATCATGCTGTTCGTTCTCGCCTCAGCTGTCCAGTTAACTGAAAATGAGAGCCTTCGCTCTTACTGGAGTTGGGCGACACTCATTTTAATCGTCATCTTATCCGTTGCGACGTTTTGTAGTCTTCTTCTCTATGAAAACATCCGTAAACCAATCGCTACCCTGCAACAAGGGATTCAAGATGTCGAAAGCAATCGACTCGTCTCGTTACCGAATCCGTATTCAGACGAGTTCTCCCATCTCGTTTCTGGTTTTAACTTGATGATGGAAGGTATCAAAAAGCGTGATGCGGAAAACGAACAGTTACTCGATAGTTTGTTTACCTTGTTCGCTGCGACACTAGATGCCCGCGATCCTTACACAGCCGGTCATTCCGTTCGTGTCGCTGCCTATTCAGTCGAAATCGCTACCGCTGCCAATCTACCGAACGAACAAATCGAACTGTTACGTAAATCCGCGCTGTTACATGACATCGGAAAAATTGGGATTCGAGACGATGTGTTATTGAAAGAAGGACGTCTCACAGACGAAGAATTTCAGGTCATTCAGCAACATCCAGTCATCGGTGTGCACATTCTATCGCAAGTTCAGTTACCAAAGACGTTACAACCGATTCTTCCTGGGGTAAAGTACCATCACGAACGCTATGACGGAAAGGGGTATCCGGAAGGTCTCGTAGGAGAGGACATTCCACTCTTCGGTCGAATCATGGCGATTGCTGACGCCTATGATGCGATGACATCCGACCGTCCTTATCGTAAGGGAATGTCCGCAGAAAAAGCCTTGTCGATTTTAGAAGAAGGTATGGGTACACAATGGGACGCCACCTTTACGCGTCTATTTCTAGATTTGAAGCGTTCGCCCGTCGAGGACGTGTCATAAGAAGGAAGGGAGTTTCTGATGCATCCAAAAATCGTTGAACGCCATGAATTTTATTTTGTTGGACTTGGACTGACGTGTGAAGAGAACGAGTTGCATACATTGATGCCGGAACTCTGGCGTGAATTTTCAAGACGTTCGCATGAGATCCCTGCAAAGCTGGACAGCTATCCGCTCGATATCTCGCTCGAACGAAACGGAACCAAATATTCGCAATGTGTCGGGTATCCCGTCTCGTCGCTTGAACAGATTCCTAAAGGTATGAAAGGGCATCGGATTCCTGCTGCGCGTTATGTCTTTTGGAAGCACGAAGGACCGGATATCGAAATTTGGAAATCGTTCGAGAAAATTCAACGCTTCGCTTCAAAACAAGGAATCGAGCTTGATCCACATGACTTTAAGATTGATGAGACACGAGATGACGTCCATCATCTCTACCAACGCATTCGCTGAACCATTCTCTTGAATGGTTCTTTTTTTGTCTTGAAATATCTTTTACACTTAATAATTCAGTACAGGTACTACGGACTATATTCAGAAAATTCTATTTAATTCGAATGACTTATTCTCGCTTCTCTGATTCTTTGGCATAGTTAGACTCAACCCAAACAAGGAGGCGATTTATTTTGAAAAAGTTTCTCGCTACATCGCTTGTCGCAAGTGTACTTGTCGTTCCTACGGTAGTAGGTGCAGAAGGTCTTCAGTCTGGTAAGCTCACGAAAGCTTCGTCAGAACCAGCTGCAACGATCGTTAAAGATTTCGTGAACAAAAAAGGTGACTTTGCTGTTCAGAACGTCGAAAAAGACGGATCTTCACAGATCGTACGTCTCCAACAAGAAGTGGATGGCGTCCCTGTCTTTGGTAGTGTCGTCGTCGGGAACGTCGCGAAAGACGGTACTTTGAAAGCAGTCGTAAACGATGCAATCAACGTCAAAGGAAAACCAGGTCTCGCGAAAAAAGCAACGCTCTCTGAAAAGAAAGCCATCAAACTTTATCAAAAAGCAATCAAGGCTTCTAAATTCGAAGTCGCTCCAAAAGCAGAACTCGTCATCTATCCAGTAAAAGATGATGCTGTCTATGCATACAAAGTCACATCGACAGTCCTCGCGGGCAAAGAGCCATCACGTTGGACTTACTTCATCGATGCGAACTCAGGTAAAGTACTTAATAAATATGACCAACTCGCACATGCAAAGCCAGTCAACACTGTAACAGGTACAAACGCTGTCGGTACGGGAACAACGGTTCTTGGGACAAGCGCGACATTCAACACAGTGAAAAGTGGTTCGTATTACTATCTTCAAGATTCAACACGCGGTAAAGGAATCTACACATATGACGCGAAAAACCGTAACACTCTCCCAGGATCACTCTGGGCTGATCTCGATAACCAATTCAATACGACATATGACCGCGCAGCTGTCAGTGCGCACGTCAACGCTGCTAAAACATATGACTTCTACAAGAACACATATGGTCGCAACAGTTACGACAATGCAGGTGCTGCTCTGAACTCAACGGTTCACTATTCAACGAGCTACAACAATGCATTCTGGGATGGCACGAAGATGGTATACGGTGACGGTGATGGTTCAACGTTCACATACCTCTCTGGCGCACTCGACGTCGTTGCACACGAATTGACGCACGCTGTCACAGAATACACAGCTGGTCTCGTATACCAAAACGAATCTGGTGCGATCAACGAAGCCGTTTCAGATATCATGGGTACGGTTGCTGAATACTCAGTCGGATCGAACTTCGACTGGCTCGTAGGAGAAGACATCTACACACCAGGAGTCAGCGGTGACGCACTCCGCTCGATGTCGAACCCAGCAGCTTACGGTGATCCAGATCACTACTCTAAACGTTACACAGGTACACAAGATAACGGTGGTGTCCACATCAACTCTGGTATCATCAACAAAGCCGCTTACCTCCTCGGTAACGGTGGAACGTTCTACAACGTATCTGTCACAGGAATCGGCGTGCCGAAACTCGGTGCGATCTACTACCGTGCTCTCAACGTGTACTTGACTCCGAACTCGAACTTCAGCTCACTCCGTGCAGCAGTCGTTCAATCGGCGAAAGACCTTTACGGTTCAACAAGTGCAGAAGCAACAGCTGCAGCGAAATCATTTGATGCAGTAGGCGTCTACTAAGAAAATCTCCTCCCAAAGGATTTTCATATTTCCTCCCGAGTGTCGGACTCGGGAGGTTTTTTGCGCAAAAAAAGACGAATTCGCTTGAAGCGAATTCGCCGTTCATTCATTCTTGTCCAGGATCACGCGCAAGACGTAAACGCATCTTTCCGTTATCCGGGAACACTTTTAGTTGTAAGGATTCTCCCTCGTACCACGTACCATAGCTCGTATCGACGACAGGTTCACCCAGTGTCGATAATCCACCAGTCGAAGCATTCGTCCAGTCAATCGCTTCAATGATTCCGTCCGAGACGACAAGCAGATATCCAGCATTCGAGAAGTAATACGTATTGACGGCATCCTGTTGTGTATTACCAACAGCACCATACTTCGCTTCGAATTCAGCAATCGGTTTTCCGAGATACTGCTCCGGCTTGTCAATCGGTTGATTAGCGACTGCTTGCGAGAGCGCCGCAAGAACGGCTTCGTCTGACGTCCCTTTTGGTGCTTCCAAACGAACATCACTTTCCGGTAAGTATCCTTCGATGCTGTCATTGAGTTTGAGATGGACCATGCCGTCCTTTGCATCCAGTACCTCATAAACATCACCTAAATCTGCTTTGTAGATGACACTACTACGATTCGCATCACCGTAAACGTTCGCGAACGGACGCGTCACCCAAGCCGCTTGCGCATACTCTGCTGCTTTTTTCTTTGCTTTCTTCTTTTCTTTTTTCGCTTCTTTTTTATCATCCGTTGCTGCTGTTTTCTTCTTTGACTCTTCGTTTTGTGTTGCTTGATCGGTCGTTTTCGGCTTCTCGAGCGTCGATGTTGCTTGAGAAGCGTCGTTGTTCGTCAACATGTATAACCAACCACCGACGATGAAAAGCGTTGCTAAAATACCTCCGAAAGCAATCCCTCGACGATTGCGTTTTTGTTTCCGTCTTTCTTGTCGAGACTGTCGTTCTTGTTCTTGTTGGTGTTCACTCATGTATGGTTCCTCCTGAAAAAGTCGACACAGTTTTTCCCCACTATACCACCAATGTTTACTCGAAATATTTAAATTTCGATGACAGTTCGACCACGATGACGTGAAGTCAGCAAGGCTTCTGTAATTTCAGGTAAATCGTTTAGTGTTTTGATATCGACTTCTGACGCAAGATCGACCTGCCAGTCACTCGCTAAACGTTGCCATAGCTCTTCGCGATAGGCGATTGGTGTTTGCACCGCATCGATGCCGATCAAGCGGACACCACGTAAGATGAAGGGATAGACTGTCAACGTCATTTCTGCTCCACCGACGTTCCCACACGTCGTGACGACACCACCATATTGCACGAAGCGAATGACGGACGCGAGCAATGGTCCCCCGACCGTATCAATGACACCGGCATAAAGCCCTTTTTTTAGAGGACGATCGGTTTCTTCTAGGAATGTCGTGCGGTCTAGTACCTTAGCCACCCCTTTTTTGAGCAATCGTTCTTGTTCTACTCGTTTTCCGGTCACAGCATGTACCGTGTATCCTAATCGAATCAGTAAAGAAATCGCAATCGTACCAACCCCACCTGTCGCTCCCGTCACGAGGATCGGTCCTGCATCCTTCGAGACGATTCGCAACAATTCATCAACCGATTGCGCTGCCGTCAATCCGGCCGTTCCATATTGCATCGCTTCTAATGGACGAATGGATTCTGGGAGTAGCGTCACCCAATCGGCTGGTACGCGTATGTATTCTTGAAATCCGCCTGAAGTGTTCATCCCGAAATCAAAGCCATTGACGACGACGGCTTGACCGATATGAAATCGTTCATCTGTCGTTTGTTCGATGTATCCTGCTGCGTCAACGCCCGGGGTATGAGGATAGGATTTCGTCACCCCACGATTACCCGACATCGATAAAGCATCCTTATAGTTGACGCATGAGTGTGTGACACGAATCAGGATATCTCCTTCTGGTAAATCATCGACGTGCTTTGTCTCGATATTCCCCTCGTATGATCCATCGACTTCGCGAACGACGAATGCTGAAAAAGTGTGTTCCATGATCTCTCTCCTTTCGCTTGTGCTTCTCTATACCCTGTTGTTTCCATCGACACACTAAAAATCCCTGCCGTTTCTCAAAGAAACGACAGGGAGCGGGGACGGAAAAAGCATCAGGGTTCCATAGGTGGTCAAAGGTAACAGGTCAATCTGTCAATGGTTCGTGGTCATCGGTTTGCCGTCGCCATTTCTTCTCCACAGAGGAAAATTGAGGTCCGTCCCCTCCCCTTGACGCGGAGTCTCACCACGCCAAGGAATTACATGTAACGTCCACCATCAAAATCGATCGTCGTCTGGTAGTTCGCGGCATTGATTGCATTCGATACTTTGTGTGCTCGTCGTTCCACTTCCTCCGCTTTTAAACGATAGGCATCTGGATCAAACAAGGCATGACGAATGACCGTCGTTCCTTCGAATCCGTATTGGAACTCACGTTTCGGTCGACTCGCAAGCATCTGGTAATTTTGTGCCTTTGCCCGTAATTGGGTAGCCCACTCGATCGCTTCGACGAGCGGCATGTCTCCTTCATCCGTCGCGATCACGGTGTTTAAATTCGCTGCATAAACGAGACGATCTAAGACCCGCATGTCGTAACGCACAATGTCCATTGCGGCTTCTACGTCAGTTATCGTTCGTCCTTGTTGCGTCGGGAGTGCTTCTCCCTTTTCTAAATCAATGAACGCTACGCGCTCCATTTCTTCGATTAGCTGATCGAGTTGTTTCCTCAAAATACTCTTTAATTTCACAGCATCTGCTAGGTACATCATCATCTCCCCTTTCCTGTTTCATTTACGTCATCTTGTTCAAAAGGTTTCAATCGAACTGATGGACGAAGGCTCCGAATTCTCCCTGAATCGTTTGTTTATCCATCTCCGATATCGCAAAAGATCGTTCTGTGTATCGTTCTAGAAGATAGGCTTTTGTTAAGCGATGGGAAGGTTGAAATCCAATTCGCAGGCACCATTCCTGAAACGTCTCTGTATCATGTCGCTGTAAACGGACCGGGAGAATCTGATTGAACTGGATAAGCTGTTTGCGAATCCAGGCATCTGGTAGCTCGATCGAGTTCTTTTTTATAACAAAGTCGTTGTCTAAGGACTGTAACGGGGTGTCAGTTCTGATCGAGTCCTCACCCTGTTTCTTGGTCTTTCGACGTTTCCGCCAAACGATATAGCTTATGATGAATAGAGGTAAAACAAGCAGGCTCATCAGTAAGATCGATGAGGAAGATCCCCCTTTTTCATTCGTACCTCGCTTAGCATTTTCAACTCCTATAGTGAAGATCTTATTCTTTTTCTTTTTCGGTTTGAGGTCTTTCTGCTTCTTCGGCTTTTCCTTCGTATCCCAAGCACGTAAATCTTCATCATTCTTCATTTTCTTTTTAGGTAACCACGAAAGAAATCGAATGTTTAACAATTCGCCTTTTTTCTTGCAGTTCGGTTTACACGATCTATTTGTTTCGATTCCAGACGGCTGAACCACTTTTGGCTTCAATGCTTGGATAGCTACTTCTGTCAGTGGCTTACCGATCCCTAATAGCAGCAAAATCAATCCGATACCAATTACGAGTCGTTTGCGAAGTGACATCAGAAGACCTCCTCTTTTAAAATCCATTATAATCCATTTTAAAAATTTTTGTGTATTTTTATGGATGTATTAAAACGAGGAATGATTGTGTAAGGAGAGGGGAAAAGGTAGACAGACCTATTCAGAGAGGGGAACCATTTCATGTTAAAACTCGATCACACGCATGATCCGTATCAAAATGCGGCGTTGATTCAGGAATACGTTGAAACGTCAACCAACGAACAAGCAGTTCGACAAGCGGAACAACTGCTACACGATAGTCCATTCGTCGCACCACGACGCAATCCTAACCTCAGTCGAACGCTTCGTTCGATGATCTCGCCATTATTTTTGACGAACCGTGATAAACATATTCTACCGCTGACACCCGCTTTCGTGACACCACGCGATGAGATTCGACCGAGTTGGTTCGGTCGTCTCAATCATGAGTTCGAACGTTTGATCAGCGATGTCGAAACTGTCGATGTCACTGCTTTTGGCGCAGTCGGTGATGGACAGACGGATGATACACAAGCATTCATCGACGCACTCGGTGATGGACATCGACAAGTCCATGTTCCGGCCGGTACGTACATCGTTCGAGGGATTCGTTTGCCTAGTTATACGATTTTAACAGGAGCCGGTAAAGGGAAGACAATTTTAAAGATGCACGATGATGCACCAAAAGGACGACGTCTCGTGACGAATCAAAATTATCTTCTCGGTAATCATCATCTACTCGTCGAGAAAATGACGCTCGATTGGAACATTAAACGAATCGGTGACGCGAAAAAAAGTAGCACATGGGGCAACCACTCCAGTTGTCTTACGTATGCGCATGTCACCTATGGCTGGGTCTTTGATGTCGAGGCCGTCAACCCGGGACTTCACTGTTTTGATATTTCGACACCGTATTACAATTACAATGGAGACGGAGCTCGAGCAAACTTAAGTAGTTCATTCATCTGGTTTGACGGATTGACCGGCTCTGGATTCGGCGATGACGGAATCACGACGCACCATAGTGATCATCTTTTCATCTCGAACTGCTTCATGCATGACCCAAGTGGACGTGCTCATGCAGAAGGTTTCTCGAATTCAAATGGTATTGAAATCGATGATGGATCACGCGACGTTTGGTTGTTCAACAACGCAACAAGTCGTTGTTTCGGTGGACTTGAGATCAAGGCACATGCGACCTCTTCTGCTGCCTCAACCGTCAAAATCGTCGGACACCTATCGATTGATGATCATCGCGCCTTTAACTTCCGACACATTGGTCACCATCAAGCGACTGATCCGACATCTCAAACGGCTTATAATATCATCGCAACGCGTTTAATCGCTCAAACTCCTCAGTATACGGAGTTATATGCGAATTCAAAACCGCGCGCACTCGTCGTTTCCGCTTATCGTAATGTCGTCATACATGATTTTACGGTGCTCGGTGATCCGTATTATGACTATCAAGAACAACCGATGATCGGGATTCAATATAAGGCTCAGAACGTCACGATCAGTCAGTTGAAGATGAGCGGATTCCGTCAAGCGAAAACGGACATCCAAATCTTTGGGGGAGAAAACGGAGCTGAGGATGTACGCCTTCGTGATATCCGCATCGAGGATTCAGCCAAACACGGGATTACGATCGGTCCAGACATCACGCGTATCAAGTTGACGAACGTGGCATTAAAAGGAGACGGAACAGTTGGCTTGAACGCTAAATCGGAACCGGAAATGGAACGATTCATCGCGACCGGATTCAAAGTACCGATTCGCGCCCAGTCGACACAAGTATGAACAAAATGACGGGGCCGACTTATAAGTCAGTCTATACAAAGATAAGGGTGGCAGATTCATGATCTGCCACCCTTATCTCGTAAAAAGAAGAATGACTCGTTACACGCCACTCCTACAGGAAAAAGCGCATTTTTGCGCTGTCAGAGACAAACAAGACCCGCTTTCCTGCTTGAATGAAGCAGGAAAACTGGCTTGTGTTTCGCCTGAGGAAAGGGCGTGAAAAGACGAATCATTCTTTTTTTGAGTTAAACTCGTCGTTTTCATTGTGACCGGATATATGCGAGGACACGTGTATCAATCGCACGATCCGCTTGTTCGCGCATCTCGAAGTTTTCCGTATGCAGATATGTCCGGAACGCGTCTTCGAAATCACCGCGATAGCCAAGCGCTAATAATTTATCCATCAACTCTGACTCTAAGACATCATCGATCGGCTTGATTTCTTCCGGCTTACTCGGTTGTAGATAAAGGGTATGCAGTTGATAGATGCGTTCGAGCTCTTCAATCGGACTCGGATGATCGTCAACGCGTAAATCAATATAACGGTCGTTGAATCCACCGTATCCGCCACCCTCCTTGACGACGAGCAGTGCCGCTGACTGCATTCCGCGTGAGTCCCCGCCTGCTGCTTGACCAGCTGCTAACGCACGCAATAAACGTTCTGCAAGCGGACCTTGCGTTGATTCAAAGACACGTGCCATCTCTTTCACCGTATTACCGTCTACAAGAATATTCCCTTGCGCTGCAAAGTGTTTACCGGCAATCCCACCTGCCCAGTCGTTACATCCCTCACCCGTGAATGTCGCACTCTTGCCATTCGCATCGATGATCCCGACCTGGCGATCCGCTCGTCCTTCATCTGCTTCCGTCAATCGACGTAACACCTCGTCCGCTGAAGCGCCTTGTTCGATCATCCGCAATCCTTCAGGACCATACGTCGTGTTTGCAAACGACTGTGTCGCTACCGCACCCACTCCTGCCTTCGCAAATGGTACGGCACTCCCGACCGCTAAAAACTTCGACTGAACGGCAACACCCCACGCTTGTTCTTTTTCACAATACCCAACGATTGAATATGTCACTTCAGTTCCCCCTTTAGTCATTACCTATTCCGTTCGTGATAACGCTTCCCGATTCCTGCAACTGAAAAACCTTCCGGACAGATGTCCGAAAGGTCGACTTCATTGAATACCAAGCGTTACGGCAAGTAATAAGGCAGCACATGCCAAGGCAATCCAAATCGCGAAGAGTTTCCAGACGAAGCGTAACCATTGCTCATACGGAATGCCTGCGATTGCGAGAAATGCCATCAAATGCGCGCTCGTCGGGAAAATCATGTTCGTCAGTCCATCTCCATATTGGAATGCTAAGACAGCCACTTGACGCTCGATCCCGAGTAAATCCGACAATGGTGCCATGATGGGCATCGTCGTCGCCGCTTGTCCACTCCCGGATGGAATGAAGAAGTTTGTAATCAATTGCACGGCGTACATCCCGATGACGGCAAAGAACGTCGGTAAATGTCCTACGGCATTCGATAAGCCGTAAATGACCGTATCGATAACACGTCCTTCTTCGAGAATGACGACGATTGCTCGAGCAAATCCAACAATCAAGGCGCCGAACGTCACGGCTTTTGCGCCGTCAATCAAACTCTCGAACGTACCGTTCACACCAAGCGTAACGATTCCCGCAATCATCCCGATGATCAAGAAGGATGCGGTTAATTCCGTCAAATACCAGCCCCACTCAAAGATTCCGATCACATTGAGCGTAATGCCACCGATTAAAACCAGTAAAACAAAGGCATGACGTTTCGAAAAGCTTGAAATCGTCGTCGCTGCTTCTTCCGAACGACGTTGTTCGAGATCATAAACAAGACTGCGCGCCGGATCATGTTTAACTTTCCGTGCGTAGTTCATCACATAAAGAATCGTCACCGCTAAAAATACGATATAAACAGCCGTTCGATAACCGAGACCACTAAAGAGCGGTACTTCCGCAATTGATTGAGCGACACCTACCGTAAACGGATTCAACATCCCACCGGCAAAACCAACCGCCGCCCCTAGACTGACAATCGCGGCTCCTGTCATCGCATCATATCCAAGGGCACGTGCTAACATGATCCCAATTGGCACGAAGATGATTGTTTCTTCTGCCATACCAATCGTTGCTCCGGCAATTGAAAAGACGAACATCGTCATCGGAATCATGATGTGCCCTTTTTGACCAAATCGACGGATTAATTGATTGATTCCCGCTTCAATAGCACCGGTTTGACGAATGATACCGAAGACACCACCAACTAAGAAAATGTAAAAAATGATCGCAGCACCCGCTTCCATGCCTTGCGGAATTGCTTCAAATAAACCAAAGAGATTGACAGGCGCAGACTCTACCGCGCGATATGTACCATCGATGACGACAGTCTGTCCGTCTTGCTTTTCACGATCGAATTGTCCTGCTGGAAGTGTATACGTCAAGATGACTGAGATGATGAGAATTGCCATGATGATGGCATATGTATGAGGCATCTTGAAGAATGATCGCTTCGACTCTGGTGCATTCGTTCGTTCATTCATGATAAAAGCCTCCTTTTTGTGTCTTTATAAGAATAATGCCCTAATCAGGGAAAAACTAACAGTTTCAGTGAAATGTCATACGATTGTAAAAGAAAAGTGGAATACTTCTAACTTAAATAAAGGCTTTAACCGATCATGTCGCATGAAACAAAAAAAGGAAGATATGCTAGGTCACGAACCTAGAATACCTTCCTTATGTGTCTCGTCAATCGCTTATGATTATGCTTGGAACGATTGAACGTCTAATGGTTTAGCGAGAGCCGTTTGTGCAAACGCAACGAACTGTCCGAAATGAGTACTCGTGTTGTGTGCTTCGATTGCAGCTTGGTCTTCCCATTTTTCAATCATCATGAAGACATTTTCGTCTTCTGTGCTTTGGAACAAGTCGTAGCCAATGTTTCCAGCTTCAGCACGTGATGCTTCTACTAACGTTTTTGTTGCTGCTAAAAACTCTTCTCGTTTTGCTGGTTGTACTTCTAATTTTGCTTCGATGGCGATCATCGGAAAGCCTCCTTTGTAATTTCGTTAACTTAAGCATCTTAGCACCTCCGAATTCGTTACGCCATAAAGATGCTCGGACGATTGATGATATTTAATTACGGGTAATTACAGATGTAATTATTACTTTGTGCCACATCAGAGAAAGGAGCAACGAAGATGCGCGTTGAGGTATTTTACTTTGAGGATGACGGGCACATTCCGAACAACCCGACATTCCCCGTGTTGATTTATCGACATGCATTTGCAGAGCCATCACACATCGAACAGACCTTCCATGCACATGACTGGCGTAACAGCTGGGTGGATGGCATTTTTGACTTTCATCATTATCATAGTATTGCCCATGAAGTGATCGGGATTCTTGAAGGGCATGCAACCGTTCAGCTGGGTGGTCCGCTCGGTAAGACCTTCACTTTGACGAGTGGAGATATTCTCTTACTTCCTGCCGGTACAGGACATAAAGCACTTGATACAAGCCGACACTTTCGAGTGATCGGTGCCTATCCGGATGGTCAAGATTACGACACGCTGACAGGTCAAACAAGTGAACGCCCGGAAAATCTTCAACGTATTCGTCAGGTGATGCGTCCAACTCAAGATCCTGTATTCGGTGATCACGGTCCCTTGTTTGAGCATTGGTGACGTCTCCTTCTATTGAAGAAGACGTTTTTGTTCGGAGTTCGCGTGGTAAACCCTACTATTGTCTCTCTACTAAAGGAGGAAGAACGATGAACGCAACAGAAAAGACGTTGATACTTGCTGCATTAAAGCAAAAAACGGTGGCGTTTCCCGATCAGACACATGTTCGGGCACTCGGACAAGGCACATGGCGGATGGGAGAAGAGTCGGAGAAGCACGAAGCAGAAATCGAAGCACTCCGTGTCGGTCTCGATAGTGGAATGGAACTCATCGATACGGCAGAGATGTACGGGGAAGGTGCTTCTGAAGAATTGATTCGCGACGCGATTGCAGATCGACGAGAGGAAGTCTTTCTCGTCTCGAAAGTGTATCCGCATCATGCTGGCGGAGAAGCATTGAAGCAGGCTTGTTCCAACACACTTGAACGTCTTGGTACCGATTATCTCGATTTATACCTTCTGCACTGGCGTGGTGATATTCCACTCAAAGAAACCGTCGAAGGGCTGGAAGCTTTAAAACAAGAAGGCAAGATTCGCCGTTGGGGTGTATCGAACTTTGACGTATCAGACATGAAGGAACTGTTGGCACTGCCAGGTGGTGATCAATGCGCTGTCAATCAGGTACTTTATCACCTTGGATCACGGGGAATCGAGTATGAACTATTACCGTTACTACGTGAGCATGGTATACCAGTGATGGCGTATTGCCCACTAGCAGAAGGTGGTTCATTACGTGATCAACTTCTGAATCATCCGACCGTCGAGGAACTCGCTGAGACACATGGCGTTGAACCGGCACAGATTCTACTCGCATGGGCGATTCGTGAAGGTGACGTCATCGCGATTCCTAAGGCTGGTCAGGCACATCATGTCGAAGCCAATGGTCGCGCCGCGCTCCTGAATTTAACAGAGGAAGAGCTCGCTGCACTTGATCAAGCGTTCCCAGCACCAACGAAAAAAGAACCACTCGATATCGTTTAAGGAGGTCATTTTCATGACAAAACATGTTCAACTCGGTCAATCTAACTTATTCGTTCACCCCATCGGTCTCGGTACGAATGCTGTCGGTGGACACAACTTGTATCCGAATCTCGATGAGCAAGCCGGACGCGATCTCGTTCGTGTCGCTTTGAAGCAAGGAATCAATTTCCTCGACACAGCTTTCATCTACGGACCAGAACGTTCGGAGGAACTCGTTGGTGAGGTCTGGAAAGACACAGTCGCTCGAGAAGATGTCGTCCTCGCGACGAAAGGTGCGCATCAGTTCGTTGACGGAAACGTCGTCATGAACAATTCACCAGACTTTCTCCGTCAATCGGTCGAAGAGAGTTTAAAACGCCTTCAGACAGACTATATCGATTTGTATTACATTCATTTTCCGGATGAATCGACACCAAAGGATGAAGCAGTCGCAGCACTCGCAGAACTGAAGAAAGAAGGAAAGATTCGCGCAATCGGTGTCTCGAACTTTTCGCTTGAACAACTGAAGGAAGCGAATAAAGACGGACATGTCGACGTCTATCAAGGGGAATACAACCTATTCAAACGGGATGCGGAAAAAGAGTTACTCCCGTATATCGTTGAGAACGGTATGTCGTTCGTCCCGTACTTCCCACTCGCTGCTGGATTATTGGCAGGGAAATATACAAAAGAGACGACGTTTGATGATTTACGAAAAAACGATCCTTTGTTCCAAAAAGATGTCTTCGAGGAAAACCTCGCAAAAGTCGATCAACTGCGTCCGATCGCAGAAGCACATGATGCGGAAGTCGCACACGTTGTACTCGCGTGGTATTTGGCACAGGACGGTATCGATGCCATCATCCCTGGTGCGAAACGACCGGATCAGGTGACGGATACGTTGCGTACGTTAGATGTTCAGTTGTCACAAGAGGATATCGAAAAAATCGACCAAATTTTTAGCTGATCGTTCTCTTCTAATTGAACATGAGCAGAATAGGCGAAAAATCATGCTGAACTTCGTATGATGGAGGCATGGAGGCGATTGATCATGAAGCACCACTTTCATTTAACCGCAGACTGGCCGGGCAATCGCAATGATGTTGGTCAGATCGAGACGGGTGAACTAAAAACAAAAATCTCAATTCCGGACGCCATGGATGGTCCAGGGGTTGGTACGAATCCAGACGAGATGTTACTCGGGGCAGCTGCTACGTGCTATATCATCACGCTTGCCGCGATGCTTGAGCGTAGTCACATTCCAAAAGTCTCGTTAACGATGGAATCTGAAGGCATCGTCGATGTCACGAACGGTGTCTTCACATACGACGCGATCATTCATCGTCCGAAACTGTTATTGCCAGCCGATCTGTCGGATCGTGATCTGGAGAAGGCGCAACGTCTTGCTGAAAAAGCGGAAGGTTCGTGTATGATTACGCGAGCATTGGCTGGTAATGTCAAAGTATCGCTTGAGGCTGTTGTGGAGCGAATCTCAAATTAATAAACAAAAATCATCGTTTAACTTTTTAGTTAAACGATGATTTTTTTACTTTATTTATCTATTTATTGGTATATTATTGATGATTTGCTCATTATAAATACCATTTACTATCATTCGGAGGATAACCATGTCTTATTATGAAACACTACGTTCTTCAACTGAAACTAACTCACAATCTGATACAACAAGTGTCTCTGTACCAGCACATGACTACACAACAGAATTACTTACACACCTTAATCAAGTACTATATCAATCTTTAGACCATTTACAAAAACAAGATAAACCTGATCAAATGGTTGAAACGGTCAATGAATGGCTCCTTCATTTAAATCAACCTCCGATCGACTCGCCGCTTCATCGTGAACTCACTACTAGCACAACTCATGCTTTACCTACACAATATAAAAATTCTTTGCGTGCTTGGGAACTCATTGCTCCTGGCCAACTCGAACAAAAACAGTTATTGCATCATATCAATCAAGAATTATGGACAGCATCTGCTGCTGATTGGATGGTGAGTTTTACACGACATTCTGGAATCCAAACGCTTGTACCAGCTTTAAAAGAAGCAGAAGCTCAAAACAAACCAATTCGCATTTTGACTTCATTTTATATGAATATTACAGAAGCGAAGGCTATCCGGCATTTGATGGAATTCAGCAATATCGAAGTAAAAATTTATGAACCGATTAAAAAAAATCATGCGTTTCATCCGAAAGCCTATTTATTTTCACGTCCTGATCAGTTGGATAGTGCTATTGTTGGATCTTCTAATTTATCAAAATCAGCTTTAACGCACGGCATGGAATGGAATATTCGTATACCTTCTACACCCGTCACAACATTAGTCACTCAAGCAAAAAACTTGTTTGAACAGCTTTGGAACAGCCACGAAGCGACTATATGTACAGAAGAATTATTAGTTCAATACGAACAGTACCAACAAGAAACACCATCTATAAGATCATTTTCTATCCGCGATACAGTTGCCGAACCCGCTGTCGATTACACCGTTATTGAACCAAACCTCATGCAGATTCCAGCTTTAGAAGAACTGAATCGTTTGCGCGAGCGAAAAGAAAAAAAAGCAATGGTCATTGCGGCAACAGGAACGGGGAAAACGTACTTAGCAGCATTTGATGTCCGTCAAGCTCAGGCTAAAAAAGTATTATTTGTTGCACATCGTGGAAAGCTACTATCACAAGCTGAGCATACATTTAGGCAAGTTTTTGCAAATGAAAGTTATACATTTGGTAGATATTCAGGATCACAACAAATTCAAGATGCACAATTTACCTTCGCTACCGTTCAAACACTTTCAAAAGAGGTTCATCTTAATCAATTTTTACAGGATACGTTTGACTACATCATTATTGATGAATTCCATCACGCTTCATCTGCTTCTTACCAAAACATTCTTAACTACTTTACGCCGAAATTTTTGCTTGGCGTAACGGCAACACCAGAACGAATGGATGGTCAAAATATCTTCCAGCTTGTTGACTATAATGTCGCTTACGAAGTTCGTCTGTATGATGCCTTAGCACAAGATTTACTTTCACCATTCCATTATTTTGGTATTCAAGATGATGAATCGATTGATTATTCTCTTATTCCTCAACAAAACGGCTTTTATGTAGAACAAGATCTTGTTGTTGCACTCGAACGCTCAACACGAACAGATTATATTGTTGAAATGATTCGTAAATTTGGATTCAGTGGTAATCAGGCTGTTGGATTAGGATTCTGCGTCAATATCAATCATGCAGAGTTTATGGAGCAAGAATTTAAACGACATCAAATTGAAGCAATGGCTGTTACAAGTAAACAGTCTGAAGAAGAACGCGAAGAAGCCATTCGCCGACTAGAGGACGATCAAGATCCACTACAATATATTTTTACAGTTGACTTGTTTAACGAAGGAGTCGATATTCCAAAAGTCAATCTCATGCTATTTTTACGTCCTACGGAGTCTCCTACTATTTTTATTCAACAATTGGGGAGAGGCTTACGTAAACATAGCTCAAAAGAATTTGTTACGATTTTAGATTTTATCGGAAATAGTCAAAAGGCTTTTGTTGCACCGCTTGTGTTGTCCGGTCAACAATCGTTTCATTCTATTGATCGTTATAAAATTGCTACTGCTGTAAAACAGCATTTTCCGATTTTACCGGAAGGATCTTTAGCCATTCTAGATTCAATTACAGAAAGATTTATTATTGAACAAATGAAAAAAATAGAGTTTTCAGCTAGCAAACAGCTCCGTGAAAGTTATCAAAGGCTGACACGTATGATCGGAAATCCTCCGAGTTTAAATGATTTAGTTACGCATAAAGACGCACCAGCTATTGAAAGTATTGTTCAGCAATGGAGAAGTACATTACGTCTTAAACAACTTGAAAAACATGCTACCGATGAAGAACTACGTTTATTGCTCGATGACACAACACGCAAAATTGTTGAACAGCTCGAAGGGCTATTCCCAATTCGCGAGCCCTTCAGCTTACTGATTTTAAAACATTTACTGCATCATCCTTCTGCTTCAGTACAAGATATTGAACAAGAAGTTTTCAAAGAATTCGCCTTATCGACGAATCACTCTTTTTCAAAGCGACCTATTATTCATCATCTTTTTAAACGCTGGTCTACTGCGTTTAAAAATGACCGTATTCAATTGCTAGATGCTGTATCAGAAGAGCGCTATCGCTTTTCAAATACAGTCGTCCAAGCACTTCAACAATCAACTGAATTACGTTCATATATGATGCATTTTATCCAAGCAGGTCTACTTGCATTTCATCAACTACCAGATCGAATTAACTGGTTGATCGAAGACCAGGCGTTTCTATTACATCAAACATACAATCGTTCTGTTATCCAACGTCTTCTTTGTTCACCAAGTCAGGAAGGTTCTTGGCGTGAAGGCGTAGCTCAAGCTGGTGACGATTACATTTTATTCGTGAATTTACACAAAGATGAAGCCATTGATGAGCAACTAAAATATAACGATTATTTCTTAGATCAATATCGTTTCCACTGGCAGTCTCAAAGTAATGCAACTGCTACAGGTAAAGCCGGTACTTTATATCAAAACCATGAGAGCGAAGGAATTCGTATTCATTTGTTTATGCGTAAAGCAGATAAAGAACAAGGAAAAACGCTACCGTTCACATACTTTGGCCAGTTAAAGCATCTTCAAAGTACAGGTTCTAAACCGATTAGTGTGACTTGGTCACTTCATTCTCCACTATCAATTGAACTGTTTAAAGAGTGGCAAACTCTTTCTTAATGTACTCAACTGCAGGAATATCGGCAGGAGCCCATTCAAGCTGATCAAGATCTGAAACAGATACCCAGCGAAGCTCTGCATGTTCTACGGCAATCGGTTCTCCTGTTACGATTTCAGCTTCAAACGTATGCAGTGTAACAATAATAGCATCGTACTCGTACGTCGTTTTTTCAATTGGTTGTTTGACCTTAATGTTACATTTTAATTCTTCATTGATCTCGCGAACTAAAGACTGCGAAGGCGTTTCATGTAGCTCAATTTTTCCACCAGGAAACTCCCATAAGTTGGGCAATGACATTTGGCTACTACGAAGTGCACACAATATTTCATTATGATCGTTGCGAATGACAGCCCCTACGACTTGAACATGTTTTTTCATTTTTTATGTTTCACTCCAAATCATTATAGATTTTTCAGTTCTCTGCTTATCATAACAAAAAACCGTTATTCCTTTGACTTATGCAAAGAATAGCGGTTTTATTTATATCCAGTTATCCACATGTGGATAACCCCATTTATGGTATACTTATGGCACTTATCCACAAGTAGAAATGAGGAAACTAACATGTCCCGTGAACTTTATCCAGTTGTCGTCAAACCAGAATGGATTGAATCGATTCAAAGCGGGTATCCCGCGTTACGCAAGGAAATGTTCGAAGCTTTGCACCATGTCAAAGAGGCAGGCGGACTGCTTCATCTGATGACAGAACATAAAGAATACCTCGCGACCGGTTATTTTGGCAAGCAGGAAAAAGGTGTCGGTTGGACTCTCTCAATGGACGAGCAAGAAGCGATTGATGTCGCCTTCTTCAAACAACTTTTTGAAAAAGCGTTAGACAAACGAAATGAATTTTTTGAAGAGTATTCAGAAGCCTTCCGTATCTTTAACGGTGCTGGAGATGGTATTGGTGGTTTGACGATCGACTGTTATGATCATCATTACCTCATTACATTCGAAAATGAAGGCATCTATACATTCCGCCCACTGATTCTTGAGGCTCTTGAATCACTACTGAATTATAGAAGCATTTATGAAAAACGAGATTTCCTCGTCGATCTTCAACCGGTCAAAGGCGACGACTTTTTGAAGGGGGAACGAGGCGATTTTCCTGAAGTCGCACAAGAATATGGTGTGTTGTATGAGTATGACTTGGATGCTGGCATGCGGACTGGTTTTGACATTGCCCAACGTGAACTACGCCGAATCCTTCTCGATTCCGTCGAACGAAAGACCGTACTTAACCTCTTTTCCGATACAGGAACGTTAACGGTAGCTGCCCTTTATGGTGAAGCTGCCCGAACGACAAGCGTTGATTTCTCGACACGTAGTCGAAATAAGACAAAAGATAATCTGATGTTGAACAGTTTTACTCCCGAAAAACAGAAGATTATAGTTCAGGATGCGTTCGACTACATCGAACAAGCGGATAAGAAAACTCGTTTTGACGTCGTCTTATTCCATCCGCCCGTACAAGTTAATACACGGACGCGTCAGTTTCGGACGGAACAGGATCTCGCCCTTTGGATCCAAAAAGTCATTCATCTGACGAATCGTGGAGGACTGCTTGCGATTACGACAGATAGTCCTGCTCTTGATGCCTCACAATTGAAAAAAGCTGTCGAGCAGGCATTCAACAAGTTGCGTCAAAAATTCGAAGTCGTATGGGAGCAACCGGAGCAGAAAGATTTCCCGACTCCTCCTTCCATGCCACAACTCGCTCCAAAAAGCATTCTCGTTCGTCGTAAATGATGTGTTATCTAAAAAATCCGCTACCGAATTTTTCAGTAGCGGATTTTTTATATTTTTAACAGGAAATGTAAAATGAATGGAGAATCATTTTTTAGGGGTTGGATATACGCTCACCTTACCAAAGTGTGATGTTTGATCAAATCGTTGATAGAGATCGTTTAGTGCATCGCGTTCATAGGGAATTTGCTCTTCAATTCGAATCTCAATCGTTCCCTCTTCCACTAAATGAATGAGTTCTGATAAGTGGCGTTGCTGTTGTTTCATCTCATCTACTTTTCCTTTCAGTAACGGAAGCGCGACGAACACAGCTTCAAGTGACAAAGCTTTACTATGCATCATCGTTAAATCTTGTGTCGTCCGTGTCGCGATCGAAATGATGCGTCCCCGCTCTTTAGCGAGTATGAACGATTCTTGTAAATGGTCACCGCCGACTGTATCAATAATGACGTCGAATCCGTCCAGATCCAGTCGGTTTAGCAACACTTCAGCCGATTCTTCCTTGTACCGATGAACGCGGATCCCTTTTGCTTCTAGCCAAGCTGCCTTCTCGTCAGAAGAGGCGCTCGCTGTGACGTCACATCCATAATGATGAGCAAGTTGCACGGTAAGATGTCCTACTCCACCCGTTCCACCTGCTACATAAACACGGATTCCTGGGGTAATCGCGATTCGCTCTTTTAAAATTTCCATCGCCGTCAACCCAATCACCGGTAAACAACCAGCAACCTCAGCCGAGACCCCTTCCGGTCGTAAGACTGCCATCTGTTCAGGTACAAGCATTTCTTCCGCTAGCGCACCGGCACGTGTTCCAAGTCCGCCACCGAATGCGACGATGCGATCGCCGATAGAAAAAGACGTCACACCCTCGCCGATCTCAATGACTTTCCCCGTTACATCGCCCTGGAGAATTCCAGTCGTCGAAGCCGCCGCCACATGTCCGAAGAACATCTTCGTATCAAGTGGATTGATGCTCGACCCCTCGATTTGAACCCGTAATTCGTGTTTCCCCGCTTTTTCAGGTGTGACGTCTTTTTCTGTAAGTGATGCGTCTTTTCCATACTGATCGACTACGAATGCTCTCATGAAGAATTCCCCCTTTTTCATTATTAGTCTATCATGATTCAGAATTCTCTCACATTAGTCGTTCATGCTATGATGAAGGTATCTTATGACGAGAAGGGACGTTTTTGATTTGAAACAAGAATTGATTGATCGTCTAACTACATACGTGAAAGTCGATACACAGTCGAACTATGAGAGTACAACTGTTCCAACAACTGAAGGGCAATGGACACTGGCTCGTTTGCTCGTAGAAGAATTAAAGACAATTGGCATGGAAGAGATCACGGTCGATGACAATGGTTATGTCATGGCGACGTTACCCGCTAATACAGATGCAGACATTCCGACAATTGGTTTCCTTGCTCACCTTGATACGGCAACGGACTTTACAGGTACGAATGTCCGTCCGCAACTCGTGGAAGCATATGACGGAAATCCAATCACGTTAAGTGAAGTACCGTCCGTCATCCTGTCGCCAACTGATTTTCCAGCACTACACAACTATGTTGGTCATACCTTAATGACAACGGATGGTACGACATTACTCGGTGCCGATAATAAAGCCGGAATCGCAGAAATCATGACAGCAATGCATCATCTGATTTCACATCCAGAAATCAAGCATGGTCGCATTCGTGTTGCCTTCACACCAGACGAAGAAATCGGTCGTGGACCACATCACTTCAATGTCGAAGCATTCGATGCCACGTATGCTTATACGGTCGACGGCGGTCCGCTTGGTGAACTCGAATACGAAAGTTTTAATGCGGCTGCGGCCAAAATCGTCTTCCATGGAACGAATGTCCATCCAGGAACAGCAAAAGATAAGATGGTCAATTCGCAGAAACATGCGATGGCATTCCACGATCGTCTTCCTGGAGAAGAGTCTCCTGAATTCACGGATGGTTTCGAAGGATTCTTCCACTTAATTTCGTTTGACGGTTCTGTCGAAAAAACGACACTCGACTACATCATTCGTGATTTTGATCGTGAGGCATTCGAAGGACGGAAACACTTCTTATCTGCCCTTGTCGATGAGTGGAACAAAAAGTATGGCGCAGGTAGTGTGGAAATCGATTTACACGATCAGTACTACAATATGCGCGAAAAAATCGAACCCCACATGCACATCATTGATATCGCTCATGCAGCGATGGAGTCGCTTGACATCACACCGATCATTAAGCCGATCCGTGGTGGAACGGATGGATCACAACTTTCATACATGGGTCTTCCGACACCGAACATCTTTACCGGTGGCGAGAACTACCACGGCAAGTTTGAATTCATTTCGGTCGATAATATGGTCAAAGCAACACAAGTGATCATTGCCATCGCTCAAGGATTTGAACAAGCTTCGCGCTAATCAAAAAGCAGATTCTCAGCGCTGAGAATCTGCTTTTTTTCATGTCTGGCGTTGTTGTTTTTTCAAACGATAGATATAACCAATCAACAAAAAGATAATCAACGTCGAGGCAATCATGAGTTCCTTTGACCATTCACCGACGAAGGAGTTGGAATTTTCCTCAATCTCTCGCTCAGGTATCTGTTCTTTCATCCGGTCTGCTTGACGCTTCGTGATTTTAAAGCTGTCTTTCCACTTCCACGTCTTTTCTTCTCCTTCAACACGGATATTAATGTGATACGTCCCTGGTTCTAAGATTCCCGTCGTTTCAATCGGTGTTCTCATATAAATCGACGGAGCAAATCGAACTTCCATCTCTTTACGAACGACGACTTTTTTGCCTTTCATGACGACGGCTTCGAACTTCATAGGCTGACTGATCGTCGGTACCTGATTGGCTAGCTTAACAAAGACAGTCGGTCTAGAAAAAGACGACTTTGCCTCTACCCCTTCGTACGTAATCTCGGGCGCCAGGTCTTTAATCGAAGATCGGACTTTCAAACCGATGATGTAAGAGTGACGATTTTGAATACCGATTGTATTTTTTTCAGCTGTTTCTTTTTCTGGTTTCTTCTCGACCCGAACACCAGCTAACAAGGTACCGTCTAAATCGTTCACGATCTCAAGTGGTAAAGAAACGACTTTCGATTCGCCTCCTTTGATGAACGTCGATGTCGCGTTCGGTTGAATGAGATCCGTCAACGAAGTCGGAGCTAACGGGACCGGTTTCTTTTGATCGTAAACGATCAAACCATTATCGTTCGTCGTCGCATTCCGGATTGATGTCAAAAACGTATGATCATCAGGTCCGTGATTGAAAATCCGAACTTGAATGTTCGTCTTTTGTTTTGCCGTCATACGTAAGTCAAAGTACGAGACACCAGAATCGACTTGGTAGGCATTCGGAACGGCTTCAATCGAAAAATTGACGCGATCTTCTGCAAAACTAGTCGAAGGTATGACGCAGAATAACAATCCATAAAGTAGTATAGCAAGACAACTGGCTCCCCATCGTTTCATCTTTGTCTTCACCTGCTTTCAAGTCAATTCACGACATCCGTAAGCGTCCAGTCGAGTGTTGCGGTGTGTGTGCCTTGCACTTGAGAATTGATTGGTACATTGAGTTTGATGTAATCGTTATCGGTTCCATTACCCTTCCAGTAAATTTGCCAAGTTGAGAACGTTCCTTCTGGGGATGTTAATATCGTTTGCGCATCTCCTGCATTTCCTGGTGTCAATGTTATGTCTCCTGTCGTAGGTGCTGCGAATCCTGATACATTCACTAATGTTTGAACAGTACCGGCATCAATGGATAACGTCGAACCTATTAACGAGGGTTTTCCACCTTCATCTATAAAGTCTCCCAACTTCACAGTTACTTCCCATTCTGTCCGATTAACCCGTCGATCCGTTACTTGGAGAAATGGTTTTTGATCAGTCGCCTTAAACTCAGCTTTATTGGAAAGCAATTCGTTTGATCCAAAATCAAAGTTAGGCGCATAGTCGAGTGTCAATGCTCCTGTATTTCCTGTAGGTGTATTTCCGCCGTTTTTGTCTGGTTCATATGGATTGTTCGGGTCCCGATCATCTGGATCCACGATGACCGGTGCTTCATTCGTCGTGAACGTAATTTTTGCCGTCGACTCGCCCGTAGAAGTCGCCGCCCATGCAGTGGTTGTTCCTAAAACCAAAGCTGTACTCATCAATACCGTCGAAACAGCGAAACGTTTCTTCATTTCTGTTCTCTCCTTTTCATGGTGCATTGATTAAACTCCATTGAATGTCTGCGCTATACGATGAAGGTTTTGGATATTTGCCAGTTAAGTCGAGAATGATCCCTTCGTTTTCTGCGTAGGTTAACGGTGTCTGATTCGAGCTTGCCGACATCGTCCCTGTTGCGATTTCAATAGCAGTCGTTTGTAACAATTGGGTTTTCGAAGTGGTCTTAAAATAAAGAACATCGCTCAACACGTCATTGTCTGTACTCGTCAAAGGACGACTGAGACTTGCTTGTAACTTCCAGTTGTAACCTGTTGCATTTTCGTGCGAAATAGAAATCGTCATTGGGGACAAGCGAGGGATGATTTTCTCACGTCCTGTCAACTCATGACTTCCGAAATCTAGAGTATCCGGAACACTTAAGTTGAATGTAGATCCGATTCCAAGTGTTGCTGTAGCCGTACCACTACTTAAAACATTCAAATCAACTAACCCATCTGCTAAAACACTCCGGAACGTATAGACTTTATCGACTCCGACTGGTAGATTTCCGACTTTGAAAGATAAGGTGAATCGATCGCTACTTAGAAGAGATAGCTTTAATAAAGAGCTAACATCAGCATAGATTTGGTTATTCGTTCGATCGATTATTGCTGTCGCATCTCTCGTTTGCGATCCAATTCCAAGTAATCCACTATAGCGATATTGCAGTTTGACGGAACTCGTTTCAATACTTTGCATCACTTCTGGTGGTAGTCGAAAAATAATATATCCACTTGATAAATTTAAGCTCAACAATCCAGAAACAGTATTTTCTAGTGTGATCGTTTTAGTCGTTCCATTATAGGAAGCATCTAAGCTTGATGTTCCGAGCAGTGCTACTCCAGCAAGCATCGGTACAACCGCTTGTTGCTTCTCTTGTCTTGGTTTAGGTGACGTTAGGACAGGAGTTTCGATTTCGTTCGGTGATTCTGCTTTACCAGAATCAGGTTGGTCGGGAATTTTGTTTTCCTCTTCATCAGTAGGTGCTGTCTCAGGTGTCAGTGGATCGTCATTCTCGGTTGGAGATGTCTCTGGTGTGGATGGATCTTCACTTTCAGTTGGGGGTATCTCGGGTGTTGATGGATCTTCATTCTCAGTTGGAGGTATCTCGGGTGTAGGTGGATCTTCGCTCTCGGCTGGTACTGTCTCAGATGTTGGTGGGTCTTCGTTCTCAGTTGGAGGTGTCTCTGGTGTGGATGGGTCTTCGTTCTCAGTTGGAGGTGTCTCTGGTGTGGATGGGTCTTCGTTCTCAGTTGGAGGTGTCTCGGGTGTGGATGGGTCTTTACTCTCGGTTGGGGGTGTCTCGGGTGTTGGTGGGTCTTCACTCTCGGTTGATGGTGTCTTCTCTACTTCTACGAGTTCTTCGCATTGTTCAATTTCCTCTTTTTCCAACAAGTCCTTTTTCTTTGGATCATTCAACGTCTCTTCACAAAACGATGACGTCAAAGGGTCTGGAATCTCGAATTCCTCAGTCGTCGCATGACTGTGCGGAATCGGAAAGCTTGTTGCCAGTAAGATCATTAAGATGATAAAAAGATTTGGTGATCGATTTCGATACAATAAAATTCCTCCTTCAATTGGAACAATTCATTGACCTAGTTGATCTAAATGACTTTTCTTTACACCTTCTTCCTTCTAAATAAGGTAATTAAACCATTAATTTGGGATTTAAAAGATATAAAATGTATCATTTTTTATTGATATATTAAAATTTAATACCGTAAGAGCATTAGTACAGTCATTTTATTATGATGAAATAAAAAAATGTGCTTGTCTCCAAGCACATCGAGTTTTAATTCTTGTCTTCTGTTGTAGCATCCGGAATCGGTAATTGAACCATACTACCCGATCCACTGACGAGTGGTGACTTCCCGTCCCATTTCTTGACAGCTTCGTATTGAATCATTTCTTCTGTCAATGTCTTCTGTAGTTCTTTTTGAGCTTTTGCTAAACCTTGGGCTTCAATCAAACGGGCATCTGCTGCTCCTTTCGCTTCTACGCGAAGACGCTCTGCTTCTGCTTTAGCGATTTCAAGATCCGTTTTCTTTTTATCAAGTTCCTGCGACGCTTTGACACGCGCATCGATTGCTTCCTGTGTCTTTTCATCTGGTTTCGGCGCACCGAGTGCGACATCTTCGATGATGAAACCGATATCCTTGACGTCTTCTGCAAACTGCGTCTGAATGCTCGTCGAGACATTCCCTGATTTTTCACCGAACAGTTCAAGGACGGTAACTTTCGAGATTTGCTCACGCGATGCATCATAGAGACGCTGTTTCAGATAACCTTTTGCGATCTCATCGATTTCGATCGGTCCGAACTTATTGAAGACTTTCGTCACCTTATCCGGTGAGACGGAGAAGCTGTATGTAAAGTCAACGACGATGTTCTTTCCATCCTTGGTCGCAAGCGTCATGTTTTCAAGCGCTTTTGTCTGTGTCCGAATCGGATACTCTGTCACCCGTGTAATCGGTGAAACGACATGCCAACCTTGCGATAACGTCTCATCTTTGACACCGCTTGACGGTGTATAGACGACACCAACTTGTCCAGGTTCAATTTGTTCAACGATGAACGGCGTTGTTGCAAGCAATGCTAGTACGAGTACACCAGCGATGATCATCGATGGGCGAATTTTTTTCTTCGGTTTGATTTCTCTCATTCTGAATCTCCTTTATCGATCTTTTCTTGGATATAACGGTAGAGTTCCATGCCAAGCAAAACGATGAGGGCGAAAAACAATAATGTGAAAAAGATGGCCATCTAACCCCTCCTCTAACGAATTCCTTACTTTCTTCTACGTATCTATCTGGAAAATGTTTCATTTTTTTAAATGTCTGGTTGCTTATTTTTAATTTCTGTCCTAATATGGAGGGAACTTTGCCTGCTCTACGACAGATCACGATTTGTGGTACACTCGAATGAGCACATCACTTACTAGAAACGAGGGTTCATCTCTATATGATTACAGTACAAAACGTCGGTCTTCGCTTTGCAGACCGAAAATTATTCGAAGACGTCAACATCAAGTTCACACCAGGTAACTGTTACGGTCTGATTGGTGCAAACGGTGCCGGTAAATCGACATTCCTGAAAATTCTCGCTGGTGACATCGAAGCACAACAAGGCGATGTCATCATCACACCAGGCGAACGTTTAGGCGTTCTCCGTCAGAACCATTACGAATACGAAGAATTCCAAGTCATCGAAACGGTCATGATGGGACACAAACGTCTCTATGAAGTCATGAAAGAAAAAGATGCGATCTATATGAAAGAAGATTTCTCGGACGAAGACGGCATGCGCGCTGCTGAACTCGAAGGTGAATTCGCTGAGATGAACGGTTGGGAAGCAGAATCGGAAGCCGCAATGCTTCTTCAAGGACTCGGCATCAAGGAAGACCTTCACTCGAAAACGATGGCTGAGCTGACTGGATCGGAAAAGGTCAAAGTCTTGCTTGCACAAGCGTTGTTCGGCAAACCAGACATTCTCTTACTCGATGAGCCGACGAACGGACTTGATTTGAAAGCCGTCAAATGGCTCGAAGAATTCTTGATCGGATTCGAGAACACGGTCATCGTCATTTCCCACGACCGTCACTTCTTGAACAACGTCTGTACGCACATGGCGGATCTCGATTACGGTAAGATTCAACTGTATATCGGAAACTACGATTTCTGGTACGAGTCAAGTCAGCTTGCTTCGCGTATGGCAAGTGACCAAAACAAGAAAAAAGAAGAGAAAATCAAAGAACTTCAAGCCTTCATCGCGCGTTTCAGTTCAAACGCTTCGAAAGCGAAACAAGCGACGTCGCGGAAGAAATTACTTGATAAAATCACACTCGACGACATTCGTCCATCGTCACGCCGTTATCCGTTCGTCGGTTTCACACCGGAACGTGAAATCGGAAATGACCTCTTGATGGTCGACGGCATCTCGAAGACGATCGATGGCGTCAAAGTCCTTGATAACGTCCGCTTTTCGTTGAACAAGACGGATAAAGTCGCGTTCATCAGTCAGAGCGATATCGCAATCACGACTCTCTTCAAGATCCTTATGGGTGAGATGGAACCGGACAGCGGTACGTTCAAATGGGGCGTCACGACTTCGCAGTCGTACTTGCCAAAAGATAACTCGGAATTCTTCGAAGGCTCGGATAAGACGATCCTCGATTGGCTCCGTCAGTATTCGCCGGCAGATGAGAGCGATACGTTCCTCCGTGGATTCCTCGGTCGGATGCTCTTCTCAGGAGAAGAAGTCATGAAAAAAGCATCTGTCTTATCTGGGGGCGAAAAAGTCCGTTGTATGCTTTCAAAAGCGATGCTCAGCGGTGCTAACGTTCTCGTACTCGACGATCCAACGAACCACTTGGATCTCGAATCGATCACAGCACTCAACGATGGCTTGATCGCTTATAAAGGTGCGATGCTCTTCAGCTCGCATGACCATCAGTTCGTCGAAACAATCGCAAACCGCATCATCGAGTTAACGCCGAACGGTATCGTCGATAAAGAAACGACATACGATGAGTACTTGAACAATGATACGATCCAACAGCAATTAACAGCGTTATACGCACAATGATGTCAAAAGAGACCGGAACTGTCGTTTCGGTCTCTTTTTTGAATATATTAAAGGAGGAATACGATATGCGACATCGCGTATGTGCTGCATTGATCGAGGAGCAACAAATCCTAATGGTCGAATTACACACGCCTTCCCGGACGTTCTGGACGTTACCGGGCGGAGGTGTCGAGAGTGGGGAAACCAAAGAACAAGCCGTCATGCGGGAAGTGTTAGAAGAGACACATCTTCACGTTACAATCGAACGACAACTCTACGAGATTTCAATCGATCAGGGAATCGAGACATGTTTTCTCGTTCAACGTCCCTCAGGTAGTTCTTCTGCACCTCGACTCGGGATTGATCCCGAACTTCCGCTTAATCAACAGGAATTACGAACCGTCCGTTTCCGACCACTAAAGGACCTTCAAGATGATCCACAGATTGCTCGTTTGCTGACCTTACTGTAAAGGAAAGATTAACTAACTGAGATATAACTGACCAGGTTTTTTTACACCCTCTACATAATCGACTGATTAAATGAAAATGTAGCAACAACACAAACTCATTTGGGGGAAACAAAAATGAAACGAACACTCATGGTTGGTCTATCAGCAGCGGTCTTGTCATCAAGTATGGTCCCGATGTTCGCGGATGCCCATAGCTCTTCTCATACAACACGCAACATCAAGAAGGTCGAATTCTTGTCGATGGAAGCACCGACGAAAATCGATCAGATGGTAAAAACTTATACAGAAGCAAAAGTCAAAGTCACCTATACGAACGGCAAAACGGAAGTGAAGCCGTTGAACTATAATCAATTATTCCTGTCGCAAGATAAAATCGTCGAAAACAAAGGCGAGATGATTGCAGCAGGTACACCGATCGATGCTAAAGGAAATCCGATCATCGACCGCAGTGTACCGGACAAACCGGAAGCCTTCGTCTCAGATGCACCAGACTCGAATAGTCTGCTTGAAGTGCACGGAAAAAAATACATGGTCTCTCACTTCGAGTATGACTCGATCGACAATGCTGGTAATGAAGTCAAGGGACTTCCAGCATCGATGACATTAACGGAAGTCGTACAAGATAAAAAGACAGGAAAACTTGCTGTCAAAAAAGCCAGCAAGATTGATTTTGAAAACGTCAATGGACTCTGGACACCATGTAACGGTTCGACGACACCATGGGGAACGCACCTTGGGTCAGAGGAATATGAACCAGATGCTCGTGCGTTTGAGTCAGACAAAACGTCAGCTGCTTATAAAGAAGTAAATGCCTTCGCTGAGCGCTATTTCGGAACGACCGAAAAAGCGAATCCTTACTTCTACGGGTATACGCCTGAAATCTCGGTCGACCGGAAAGGAAAAGCGACAGCAGTGAAACACTACAGCACAGGTCGTTTCTCGCACGAGATGATGCAGATTCTACCGGATCAAAAGACCGCGATCTTTGGTGACGACGGCAATAACACAATGATGTTCATGTATGTCGCAGATAAAAAGCGCGATTTCTCAAAAGGAACACTTTACGCGGCTAAGTTCAAACAAACACGCGCAACGGAAGGCGGAGCTGGTGATCTCGAATGGATCAAGCTCGGTCATGCTTCCGATAAAGAAGTCAAACGCTTGATTGATAAAGGAACGAAGTTCAGCCACATCTTCGAGACAGCCGATGCGCCAACTCCTGGCTTCAAAGCAGTCAAAACAGCTGCTAGCAAAAAAGTCGAATACTTGAAGCTCAAGCCTGGTAAGGAAAAAGAAGCGGCTTTCCTTGAATCACGTCGTTATGGTGCGTTGCTTGGCGCAACATCAGAATTCAACAAGATGGAAGGCATCACGGTCAACGAGCAAGACAAAAAAGCCTACATCGCCTTGTCTTATGTGTCAGGCAGTACCGAAAAACAAGAAGGTGCTGTCCAAGACGACATCCAGCTTGAAAAACGCGAATCGGGTGCGACATTCGAAATCGATCTTGGTCGTGCAAAAGGCATCGACAGCCGTTACGTACCAACGAATATGCAAGCACTCGTCATTGGTGAAGATTTGAAGAAGCCGGATTCTTACGGCAACACAGCGAATCCGGATCTCGTCGCGAATCCAGATAACCTTGCTTACTCCGCGACATCTGATACGCTCTTCATCGGTGAAGACAGCTCCTTGCACACGAACAATTTCGTTTGGGCTTATAACCTGAAGACGAAAAAGTTATCACGTATCCTTTCGGTTCCAGTCGGAGCGGAAGCAACTGGCCTTCGTTCACTCGATCATGTTGGGAAGTATAGCTACCTCCTAAGTAACTATCAACATCCCGGTGAGTCATTGACTGACAAACAAATCACCGCGGTCGATCCAAAAGCGCTCGAACAAGCGATGAAAGACGGCATCGGAATTCAAAAAACAGGTGGTGTCGGTTACCTCTCTGGTTTACCGAGTGGTCACAAATCATATACGCATCGATAAGATGCTAAAACGGATTCCCAGGCACAGGAATCCGTTTTTTCATGCGTTGTTCTTCTTCTGTTTTGCTGCTTCTTCTTCAACACGCTGCAGCAGCCCGTGAACAATTTTTTCGTTCTCCCGCTCTCCTCCAAGCGACAACAAACTCTTTCCAACAAAGTTTGCTCCCTCGTTTTTTCCCGTATAGATCAATAGACAGCGATCAGGTCCGAGCGGTTTGAGTGTAAAGGTCATCTCGATCTTGAATATTTTAGCCAACGTGAATCCGATCGTATTTTGTTTGAAGTCGGGTTCGTTCGTATAAGCTAAATCGGTCACGATATAGGTTTCAAGTCGATTACCCTGCATGTATGTTTGACGATACGTCGAACCGACGACACCCGGTTTTCGTTCAATCACCTCGTGCTGGACGACGTTTGGAATCAAACGCTGCAATCGCGTGTGATCAAACAAGTGCCATGCTTCCTCAATCGGAATATCGAGCTGTCGTTCTTCTCTCCACGTAATCATAGATCCGCCCCCTTTTCTATAGAAATACCCTGTCATCCGGTCTTGTAACGTCCGGTGACAGGGCGAGAGCAGATTCTTATTTTACTGTGCTTGTTTCAAGGGCTGCACCGAGGAACTTCGCTAGTTCGAGCATACCGTAGCGTCCTGCAGCTGCCTCGGCATCCGAATTATAGTTCGTATTCGTATTGACGTCATACGTATAGATCGTACCTGACGCATCCTTAATGAACTCGATGCCTGCGACCGCGATTTGGTTCGCTTGGAGGAATGCTTCATACTTTTGGATGATCGGGTCATTGAAACCTTCAACGATTTGGAACTTCATCGGCGTTTGCGGTGCTTCTTCTCCGACTGGGCAGAACAAGTCGTCGATCACACATGCATCTGCTGGGCAAAGCTCAAAACCTTCTGACGTATCGACTCGAACCGCGTAGACAAACTTTCCACCCACGAACTCACAACGCGTGATGTACGGTTCTGGTGCTTGAATATACTCTTGAATCAACGTGATGCCATCGACTGGTTCGTCGAATGTCGGACCATCGAGATAAGCTTCAAGTGCTTCAATCGAATGGAATAACTGGACACCGAGACCTTTCCCTGCACGGTTGTGTTTCGTGATGAATGACGAAACACCGATCTCTTTTGCTGCTTGCACGATTTGATCACGTCCGACGGCAGCCGTCGTCTTCGGTACACGAATCCCAGCCTTACGCAACGCCGTATATTGATTGACTTTGCTGACTTCAAGACGGAGCGCACGCGTTCCGTTAAAGACGGTCCGGTCATGCTCTTCTAACCAAGCGAGGACCCCTTCCGTCAACTCCGGCGCGTAACGATGTCCCCGCGTATGCGAAGAAGCACTCATCCGGCTGTAAAAGACGCCTTCTGGCGGCAGTTCATCCAGCGGAACGATTCCTTCATTCAAGTGCCACTGTTCATACGGTAATTCGAGTTCTTCGAGACGTTTGATGAGATGGTCCGTCCATTCTTGGTTTTCGTGGAGAATATGAATTTTTGTCATGATTGTTGACCTACCTTTCGTTTCGCTTCGACCAGTGGCATTACGTCACGAGCAAAGCGTTCCATTTCTTCAAGTTGTGGTGAGAATTGTAACAAAAGTAACGTGACACCGACGGCTTCGAACGCTAGAATCCGTTCAGCGATTTGTTCTGGTGTCCCGATTAAATTCGGACGTAGACCACGGTTCGAGACAGAATAATCATTCCGCTCGACCTGTTGCTCCAGTTGCGATTTACTAATGAAATCCTGATAACCGGCATAACCGGCGCTGTCTTCCTTGACGTCCGTGATCCGTTGCCATTCAAGAAGTGCTTCTTCTTCCGTATCCCGACAAATGATGTAGGCAGCAAGACCGAAGCTTTCGAGCGGCTTTTGTCCCGTCGCTTCCCGGCGTACTTTCATATCGTCGATTTTATGGGCTACTTCTTCAACAGTGCCCCCGTGCATGACATAAGCGTCACAGTGTTCGACGATCGTTCGCTTTCCAGCTTCACTCTCTCCACCAGCGTAGAGCTTGATCCCCGGACGCTGGACTGGCTTCGGATGGAGTTCTGCTTGCTCGATCGTGTAGTGATGACCGGAGAAGCTATACGGTGACGTATCTGCCCATAGTCCCTTCATGACCGTGACGAACTCTTCCGTCCGAGCATAGCGTTCATCGTGCGCTGTGAAGATACCGTTGTATTGTTTCGCTTCCTCTGCCCACCACGCTGAGACGACGTTGAGCGTAAAGCGTCCACCACTCAACTGATCGATGTTTGCCGCCATCTTCGCCGTCGTCGCTGGATTATGGAACCCGGGACGAACCGCTGTCATGATCTCTAAGCGTTCCGTCGTTGCAGCAATCGCTGCTGCCGTCGTCCATGCCTCAAGACTCGGTTCCTTAATGCCTTTGATATCGTTCAAGTTCAGTTCCGCGATCAACGTCGTCGAGAAGCCGATCCGTTCTGCTGTTTGTGCGACTTGTTTCGCATAATCGAATGTCGGTGGCATCTGTTCATCCTCGACGTTACGTAACCATCCCCCAAAAATCGGTAACCAAAAACCATACTCCACTCCATCGTCCCCCTTATCATAAAAAAACGCTCTTTTCGAAGTTCGAAAAGAGCGACGGTATCTTGTCCTGTCCGCTCTTATCTTCGGAAGGTATCCCTTCCTGGAAGTAGCACCTTCCGCCACGGCGGGGTTGCTGAAGTGTCTTCGGGCCAGTCCCTCGACTTCTCTAGATAAGATGTGTTGCATTCATCGTACAAAATTCACTGAACTAAAGCAACCATTAAACCGTCTTTTCCAATCGGAATTATTTCGAGCATAAAAAATCCCGACATCGTGTCGGGATTCGGGATTAATATGGTGCGACGAAATCTGATGTTGGCTCTGGCGCCTGTTCACCACGAACACGATCATAGAATTTTGCCATCGTGACGCTGAAGTATGGTCCAACCCATAAGACAGCAAGACCAAGTGTAACAATCACAAGTAATGCCCAACCAATGAATGATAGGAAGAGTAAGAATGCTTCCATTTTATGACCATCCATGAGTTGACGTGAACGCGTGATTGCCTCGAGAATACCGACTGATGGTTCATCTCGAAGGATGTAGAACGTCAACAAGTAAGAGAACGACTTGATGATCCCTGGAATGATCAAGAGTAAGGTCCATAGGAATAAGAAGACCGCTTGCACAATCGACACGCCGATGACTTTACCGAAGATTTTATACGGTTCGAACAAATCAGCTACTTTGACTTCTTCATTGCGTGCGAACGACATCGCGACCCACGTCCAACCCGCTGCGATTGGGATCAATAAAATCGAAAGAATGATGCTGACCGCACTCATCGCATTTAGATCTTCGTTAGGATCTGGTCCGATGAACGTCGGAACGCTCTGGATGATAGAAAAAAGTACGAACATGAGGATGGCAAATCCCCAACGACCGCTGAGCGACTCCTTCGCTGCTTTTTTTAATTGAGATGACATGAGTAAGGTCCTCCTTGAAAAATAAGTTCTCACCTTACTTTACGGTCGAATTCTTCTAATGTTTCACTCTTTTTTCAATAATTTCCCGTCTCTTTGCTGGTTGAGCCAGGCACGCTCAAGCTGTCGTTCACACGCCGTGTATAACGAGCGTCGACCGTCGAGCCGTTCCATCGCGAATGGAATACCATGCTTTTTCGCCTGCGCGATGACATGTGCACTCGCTGCATGAGAAACGCGACTCGTTACGACGACGATCGCGTCCGTCTTTTTGGCGAGACAGGCAATCTTTTTCGCGGACTGTGCGTCCCCTGCCAGATGAATCAATTCGATCCCCGTCGGCGCAAAGAACTCACGATAGACAGCGGTCTGTTGTTCGTTTCCGACAATGACGAGACGCATTCCTGTGAAGCGCGTGAAATCAAGCGGTGTCTTATCAACGAAATCCATCAATTGTCCGGGTACAGCTGTCGTCACGATCGGTTCAATCGTTCGCTCTTTTGGCATACGGACGCGACGCTGCGCTTTTTTAGCTTTCGGCACCGGTTGTCGTTTCATTTTTCGTGCATACCGATTTGACTTTTTTGTTGTCACAGATGCCTTCACTACCGGTTGCTCTACTTCTGATCGGCGGTTAGATGATGCGTTGACGATCGGCTCTTCATACGTGAACGGATGCTTCCAAGCAATCGTCAGTGTATCCTTCCGTTCCCGCCACATGACGAGATCGACGAGTTGACCTGCTTCTAGTCGGAAATAGCGCATGTCTTCTACCGGTACGACATAATAGAACGATCTGCCCGACTCATCTTGCAGTGGACCATTCACCGTTTCCTCAATGATTCCATGTGCCTTGACGATTGCTTGTTCAAACACGACACGTTCCGGATTCTCTCTCATTCGCTCCGTCGAGACGACGGCTTCAACACGGCACATCGTTTTTTGATCATCCTGACGATCGATACGGACCCGGACTTCCATGCCGTGCTCGAGATTCCAATCGCGGACGTCTCGTTCTGAAATATGACTGCCGGACCATTCTAGTAAAGTACCGCCTTTTAAACCCCGCTGAAACGTATAGGCATAACGTTGCTTGCGTACTGGCTCGACAGGTACTTGCGATGGTATTACGATGGTCTGCTTCTCTAGCTCCACTACTTCGTCAATGACCGGTGTTTCTTGAACGTCGCGCGGTGCATAATACGCTGACATCTTGACCCATTCGTCGATTCCGTTCACTTCGTCGAGCCAGAGTTGCCAATCTTCATACCGCTCCACGACCGCTAATTTCATCTGTACCAATTCAGTTGCTCGTTCCAACACCTGTTGCATCATCCGTAACCACTTCCTTTGCGTTTTTTTCACTATAGCAACGAAAAAACGCGGAAGTAGTTCAAAAAAATAACCGGGTTATTTTTTTATTTAGGTGCGTTGCTGAATTTCCACAGCCGGATCCTGACGCTTATATTTCGCGACGATGACGATCAAAACCGTGATGATCACAAGTAGGAACCAAGAAGATAATTTTCCAAGATCAACGACTGCCCAGCCTCCTTCTTGATGCGGATAGACCCAGCCTTTAAAGAACGTCACGATATTCTCTGCGATCCAAATGAAAAAGGCGATCAGTAAAAAGGACAGGACGAGCGGCATCCGGTAAATCGTCTGCTCGATCGTAAAATAAACCCATGACTTATAGAAAACGAGGACGACGAGAACCATCAATAGCCAGCGTGCATCGAAGATCCAGTGGTGGGTGAAGAAGTTGAGATAGACGAGACTGCCGACGCTGATCGCAAGCCACGGGGGAGGAAATGCTATGAATCGCAAATGAAATCGCCGAAAAGCCTGGCAGACATAACTCGCGACGCTTGCGTACATGAATCCTGCATACAATGGAACACCAGCCACTTTCGTCAAAGCTTCTTCCGGATAACTCCAAGACCCGACGTTCACTTTGAACAGTTCAAGTGCTAGACCGATGACGTGAAACAATAAGATCAGTTTGAATTCCTCCATCGTTTCATAACGTGTGACGAGTAAGACGATTTGGACGAGAATACACCATAGCAACAGGAGATCATATCGAGCAACCATTTCAGTAGGAAGATAACGTGAAAGAGCAAGTGCTGCGAAAATCATCACGGGAAAGACGCAACAGATGGCTTCTATATATGTAAAACGAATCAGGTGCCGGATCGCTTTCATTCGGTCATCTCCTTTTTTCTTCAGTATACGGGTCTCAATCCTCCTTCCCCTCCTTCTTAAGATGGAAAAAACGGAAAATTTCGTCTTTCTTCTTCCACTTTCCTCATGATACAGTTAACGAATCAATTATTTTAAGAAATGAGGTGCCAGACATGACGCGTCATCGCGCTTCCTGGTTGTTACGCGCTACGTTAAAGTGGGGACTCTTCCTGCTTGGTTTATTTTTACTCGCTCTTGGCTCATCGATGATGATCACGGCTGAACTCGGTGTCTCGACGTGGGATGTATTGCATCTTGGTCTCCAAAAGAAGACGCCACTATCCGTCGGAACGATCATCTTACTTGTTGGTCTATTACTCGTTTTCGTTAAGTACGCATTAGACCGCGTCACACCGCAAATCGGAACGCTCGTCAACGCGATTTTCGTCGGTGTCTTCATGAATCTTGTGCTTGGTTCTCATCTCTTACCCTCTTTTGAATCGATCTGGTTGAATACGCTCTGGCTGATTTTCGGTATCTTCATCATTGGGATGGGCGCTGGTCTGTATGTCGCTGTCGGATACGGGGCTGGTCCACGTGATGGGTTAACGCTGACACTTGCAGAGCGCTTCGGAACGTCGATTCGTCTGATGCGGACGATCATGGAAGTCACGGCATGCGGCATCGGTTGGTTGCTTGGGGGACCTGTTTTCTTCGGTACGATCCTCTCGATTTTCCTGATTGGACCGTTTCTGCAATTTTGGTTGTTTTATTTCCGCCGGATCATTGCAGCGATTGATGCAAAAGGAATTCCAGCGTCTGAACGCCAAATTAGCTAAGTCGCCTGACTCGATATCATTCTGCGTGAATGATATCTTTTTTTATGTCAGAAGCAGATAAGTTGCGCCATCAAAATAAACACGTTATATTCGTTTACATATCAATCTTTGATACGTCAAAGGTTTCTTCGAACGAAGGGAAGGATGTGATGGATTGAGTATTTCCTGCACCGAAAAAGGACGTTTGATCTATGCACTCGTCTCCGTCAATAAGACGATTGCTCAAAAATTCGATCTCTGTACGGATGGTTTCAGTCAGACTCGAATGGACCTACTTGCTCAACTACAAGTCGATCAAACGATCAGTCAAAAAGAATTGCAAAAACGCGTCAATGTCGATCATGCAGCAGTGACCCGTCATCTCAAACATCTGGAATCGACCGGGATGATTGCTCGCGAGCGGTCAGCCGCTGACAATCGGGTGATTCTTGTTTCCTTAACGGAACAAGGGGCGACGCGCATTGCACGATTACGCGAACAAAAAGATGAGTTCCTCGAGAACTTACTCGAAGGATTCTCCGCTGAAGAACAACGGACGCTAGCTGAGATGATTCAACGCATCGAAGCGAACGCCGACACATTACCTAAATTAAAAGAGGAGTCGATTTAATATGGCAACGCAAACAACAACAGACTTCATGGAAATCGTCAAAGGACGTCGCTCGATCCGTAACTACGATACAGACGTGAAGATCTCAAAAGAAGAAATGACACAAATTCTTGAAGAGGCAACACTCGCACCTTCTTCTGTCAACATGCAACCATGGCGTTTCCTCGTCATCGATAGCGAAGAAGGCAAAGCGACACTCGCACCACTCGCGAAATTCAACCAAGTCCAAGTCGAGACATCTTCTGCTGTCATCGCGGTCTTCGGTGACATGAACGCTGTTGATCAACTCGAGAACATCTACGATACAGCTGTCGCAAAAGGGCTTATGCCACAAGAAGTACGCGATCGCCAAGTACCAGCGATTCAAGGTATGTACAGCAGTGTATCGGCGAACGATTTGAAAGACAGCATCTTGATCGACTCGGGTCTCGTCTCGATGCAATTGATGCTCGTCGCTCGTGCACACGGATATGATACAAACCCAATTGGTGGTTACGAGAAAGATCAAATCGCGGAAGCATTCGGTCTTGAAAAAGAGCGTTATGTACCGGTCATGTTGCTATCGATTGGTAAAGCGGTTGACGCAGGATACCCATCGGTTCGCCTACCAATCAACGACATCGCAGACTGGAAATAAGTTTTTTTACACTATAAAAAAAGAAAACACACACAAGGGAGATTGAATAATTATGACTACTCAAACAACAACGGACTTCATGGAAATCGTCAAAGGACGCCGCTCGATTCGTAACTACGACACGAACGTAAAAATTTCAAAAGAAGAAATGACACAAATCCTTGAAGAAGCAACACTTGCACCATCTTCAGTTAACATGCAACCATGGCGTTTCCTCGTCATCGATAGCGAAGAAGGTAAAGCGACACTCGCACCACTCGCAAAATTCAACCAAGTTCAAGTCGAGACATCTTCTGCTGTCATCGCTGTCTTCGGTGACATGAACGCAGTCGACAGCATCGAGACAATCTATGATATGGCTGTGGAAAAAGGTCTTATGCCGCAAGAAGTACGTGATCGCCAAGTACCAGCTATCAAAGGTTTCTACCGTCCAGAAGACGTTGAAACATTACGTGATAGCATCTTGATCGACTCAGGTCTCGTTTCGATGCAATTGATGCTCGTTGCTCGTGCACACGGTTACGATACAAACCCAATCGGTGGTTACGAAAAAGACCAAATCGCAGAAGCATTCGGTCTTGAAAAAGAACGTTATCTTCCAGTCATGCTGCTTTCAATCGGTAAAGCAGTCGACGCAGGATACCCATCAGTTCGTCTACCAATCGCTGACATCGCAGAGTGGAAATAAGCGATCTCACCTAGTCCGGATTCCTTTCACAGGAATCCGGCTTTTTTGTATACTCAAAGAAAAGGAGGCGTCTGTGATGTATGATGTGACGATTATCGGAGCCGGTGTGGCAGGAATTTTCCTCGCCCATCAGCTCGTTGAAGATGGACAACGCGTCCTACTGCTCGATGCCGGAAAACCGATTCGCGAACGAACAGCAGAAGATGCGTATCTTGGATTCGCAGGGCTTGGCAAATCAGAAGGAAAGTTCAATTATGCGACGGGATTCGGCGGGGAACTCGTCTCAAAAATCGGTGAAGAGACGACACGACGACTGTTCGAAGAAGTCGATGATCTCTTATGTACATATGGTGGAGGTACAGTTGAGACCTATTCCACGCATTCCCCTACTGTAGCGTCTCGTGCCCGTCGCGCCGATCTACATTCGGTCGAGACGACCGTCCGTCATTTAGGCACAGTACGGACAGCTGCTGTCTTCACGGCGTTTGAGGACGCCTTATTACCGCGTCTCGATGCCCGATTCGAAACGACAATCGAGCAGATCACGAAGTCGAAGTCGTTTACGATCAAAACAGCGGACGAGACCTTCGTCAGTCAACGGATCGTGTTCGCGACGGGTCGTTCTGGTGCAGACTTTACGTTGCACCAGTTAGCGACGCTTGGTATCACCCCACAGCGGACCCGACTCGATCTCGGGGTGCGAATTGAGACGGATGAGGTACTATTTCGGACATTGTTACAGGAGACGTTCGAGACGAAGCTCGGTTACGACTCGCCTTACGGTCAAGCCGTCACCTATTGCATGAATCCGCGCGGACGGATCATCCGCAAATATCAAGAAGGACTCGTCATGCCGGACGGTCAAAATGTCCACGAGACAACAGACGGCTCGACAAATCTGAACTTCACGCTATTTCTCCCGCGGTATTTTTCAACACTAGCGAAAGCGAATGCGTATGCCGCACGCATCATTGGCGGAATCAACCAAGGTGGTGATCGCATTCTCGTTCAGCGACTCAGTGATTTCCGAGCATCGCGAGCGACGGCACACGATCAATTGAGTCGTAACACCATTGTCCCTTCCCTAACCGCGTCTCCCGGTAATTTGCATGCAGAAATGCCTGCAGAAGACCTGCTCGTCTTAGAAGGGTTTTTAGAACGTCTTGAGCAACTCCTTGAAGTGGAACTTCCGGGAGATACGTTGCTTTATGGATTAGATGGTAAGTTTTACGCACCGATGCTTGAGACATCAGAGACGTTTGAGACGACATGTCCTGGTGTCTATGCGATCGGTGATTGTTCCGGTGCTACACACTCGCTTGCCCAAGCAGCCGCAAGCGGACTCCATCTTGGACATGCCTTGACGCAAAACAGCCGGTTCCTCTTCGCTTAAGCGGAGAATGACCGGCTTGTCTTATTTCTTGAATGCTTCGTACACTTTCAATTGTTTCCCTTTGACCTTCGTCGTCTTCATCGCCCGGAGGACAAGCGGACCTTTCCCGTTGAGGATATCGACATACGTCAACGTATCCTGAATCGAGATGATGCCGATGTCGTCTGCTGTGACGCCTTCAATCTTCGCAATCGTTCCAACGAAGTCGACGGCACGGAGTTTTTTCTTTTTCCCGCCGTTAAAGAACAATTTCATGATGTCCGCATCAAGCTGCTCCGTTTTCGAAGAACGCGTATCTTCCGTCGCCATCTTCTCCTCAAATGCATCCGCTGTTCGCATCAAGTCCTTTTCCGTCGGTGCTTGGCGACGTGTCAGTTTCCCGTGATACTGCTCGATTTCCTTCAGGCGACGTTCGTCTGCCGGCGTGACGAGGCTGATTGCTTGTCCTGCTGCTCCTGCACGCCCCGTCCGACCGGTCCGGTGAACGTAGCTTTCTCGTTCGACAGGGAGATCATACTGGATGACGTGCGTGATGTTCTCGATATCGATCCCACGTGCCGCGACATCTGTTGCGACAAGAATTCGGAACTTCCCGGCACGGAAGGCTTTCATCGCATCGAGTCGATCGTCTTGTTCCATCCCACCATGGATCGCTTCAACCGGATAGTCATGTGCGCGTAGACCATTCGCGACGAAATCAACGTGTTCTTTCGTCCGACAGAAGATCATGCAGCGATCCGGGTTTTCAGCGACCAGGACATCTTTCAAAATCGCGAACTTCGTCTTGTCCGTCACCTGAATATAACTATGCGTAATCGTCGAGACGACGGTTTCACCCACTTCGATCCGTTTTGGTGCCTCCATGTAACGGTCACTCAACTGTTCGATGTCTTCTGGGAAGGTCGCAGAGAACAATAGTGTCATCCGCTCCTTCGGTAACTCAGACAAGATGGCATCGACTTGATCGAGGAAGCCCATGTTCAGCATTTCGTCCGCTTCATCTAAAACGACGTAACGGACTTTCTCAAGCGATAACGTGCCCCGCTCGATATGATCGCGTACGCGTCCCGGTGTTCCGACGACGACGTGTGTCTTTTGCTTGAGCTCCGTGACTTGCCCACGGAACGGTTGCTTGCCGAAGACAGCTGTCGCTTTGATCCGCTTATAACGTCCGATGTTCATGATATCTTCTTTGACCTGCAAGGCAAGCTCACGTGTTGGCGTCAAGACTAAGACTTGTGGTTTGTTTTCTTCCCACTCGACGAGTTCACACAGTGGGATCGCAAACGATGCCGTCTTTCCGCTCCCCGTCCGTGATTTGACGATGACATCTTTTCCAGATAATACGACCGGAATGACGGATTGCTGGACTTCGGTTGGTGTCGTGTAGCCGAGTTGCTCGATTGAGTCGAGAATCGGTGCGCTTAAGTTAAAATCATTAAATCGTGTACGTGTCATAGAATGTCCTCATTTCTTATCGTAAAAAAAGCTTCCCACCGAAACGATGAGAAGCCCAACGAATTATTTGGATGCTACTTTATCTTTTTTGATTTGCTTACTACGTAATTGACCACATGCCGCATCGATGTCTGTTCCATGCTCGAGACGAACACCACAGTTCAAGCCGTTCTTTTTCAACGTATCGTAGAACGTCGTGATATCTTCAGACGTACTGCGCTGATATTGACCGTGCTCATCGACCGGGTTGTACGGAATCAAGTTGACATACGTCAGGTGACGTTTGTCTTCGAACAGTTTCGCAAGTTCGACTGCGTGTTCCTTTTGGTCGTTGACGCCACGAAGCAAGATGTACTCGATCGTGATTTTACGGTTCGTCGTTTGAACGTAATAATCGATCGCTGGCATCAATTTCTCAAGCGGGATCGCCCGGTTGATTTTCATGATTTGCGTACGCAATTCATTGTTTGGTGCGTGAAGCGAGATGGCTAAGTTGACTTGGAGTTTCAAGTCAGCGAACTTGTAGATCTTGTCTGCCAAACCACTTGTTGAAACCGTGATGTGACGTGCACCGATCGCAAGACCATTGTGGTCCTTGATGACGTTCAAGAAGTCAACCATGTTGTCGAAGTTATCGAACGGTTCACCGATACCCATGACGACGACGTGGCTGACACGTTCTTCGTTACCGACTGCATCGAGGTGATGTTGAACGTTCATGATCTGCTCAACGATTTCGCCTGCTGACAAGTCGCGGCTCTTTTTGATAAGACCACTTGCACAGAAGCTACAGCCGATGTTACAGCCGACCTGTGTCGTAACACAGACAGAAAGACCGTATTTATGACGCATCAAAACCGTTTCAATCAAGTTGCCATCATATAATTTGAAAAGGAACTTGATTGTTCCGTCTGCTGATTCTTGCTTGACCGCTTCTGTCATCGAGTCAATCGTAAAACTCTGATCTAACAACTCAAGGCAATCCTTGTTGACATTCGTCATTTCCGCGAAAGTCGTGACACGTTTACGGTAGAGCCAATCCCATACTTGTTTGGCACGGAATGGTTTGTGCCCTTGATTCGATAACCATTCTGTCATCTGCTCAAGCGTTAATCCATAAATGGATGGTTTATTCATTTCGAAAGACCTCATTTCTTTTTCCAGAACTACAACATTCCTTTATCTTAGTAAAAATCAGCGCATGACGCAACGTTCAAATCCTAAATGTTCACTTTCTGTAAAGTTTTTGCGCCACTTTCGATCAAATCGACAGACTCCGACGTCCGAATTGAACGACTGCTCCGGTCAAGAACACGAGACAGAGGACGAGTAAAAGAATGGAATGAAGAAGAAAATGATCCGTTCCTTCTAGTAATTGCGTCGTATTGAATAAGGAGAAGACAGATAGATAACGAAGCCACTCCGTCTTGTCACTTAGTTCCGACAGAATCGTCAAGACGATCGATAGGACAAGCACACTACCAGCAAGCGAAAAAGCACGACGTTCTTCGTCAAATAACGTCGCAACGAATAACGTAAAGGCACCGATCGCGAAGAGTAACAATAGCGCATTGAGTTGAATCCGCCATAAGATGACGTCATTGATCGAAATATCTGTCATCCACCAGTCGGATACCATCAAGACAAGTCCATTCAGTCCTACGAGAACCATACTTGCGATACCCATGACGATCGCAACAGCAAACGTATACGCATTCCGGGTGATCGGGGCTGCGAGATAGACGATCAGCTCTCCATTGTCGATTGGTCGCGCAACGAGTCGCGCTGCTAATGAGAGCAAGAATAGACTCGCAATGACTTGAAAAATCAGTCCATAATAGTTTCCCCCGAGCAGATCCAGTACATTCTCGAACCCTGTCACCTTATCGTATTGAAATGCTTTTAAGACTTCTGGAGGTAACGCTTCTAGTTTTGCTTCTAGTAAACCGGTCTTCATCATCGATGGATAAAGCAACGCAAGCATCAATAAGTAGAGACTCGTTCCAATCGCATAAGCAAGCACGGGCTTTCTAACCTGCTTGAATAAAGAGCGGATCAGCAATATCACGACGATTCCTCCTCTCCATAATAATGCAAGAAGACCTGTTCTAAATCATCTGCTGACGGACGAATCAGCCGTACATCGTACTGCGTTAAATAAGCGATCGCCTGATTCAAGCTCAGCGTCTCATCCGTTTGAAAACTGACTTCTGTCCGCTTCGGTTCAACACCGACTTGCATCGCGAACTGTGCTGCTTCCACCTCCGTTCGGAAGACGATCGTGTACGTCTTTCGACTCGATCGAACCAACTCATGAATATCCGATTCGACGATGATGCGCCCTGTTTTGATTAAAGCCGCTCGATCGCACGATTTTTCCATCTCCGGAAAATGGTGTGAACTCATTAGAATCGCTTTTCCAGCATGCTTCTCCTGTTCGATCCACTCTAAAAAACGCTCTTGCATCAAAGGATCGAGTCCACTGGTCGGCTCATCAAGTAGATAGACGGGTGCATCCTTCATGAAGCAACCGACAAGTGCCAATTTTTGTTTCATCCCTTTTGACATCTTGCGGATTTTCGTCTTCGTCTCAAAAGGAAATCGTTTCAACAACAGTTGTCGCCGTGCCGGATCGCTACCGTGTAGTCGTTGCATCAAATCCAGCATGTCTGCTCCCGTCATGTCTCCAGGTAAACTAATCTCCCCTGGCAAATAACCGACCAATTTCTTCACTTCTTTACTTTGATTCCAGCAATCAAAACCACCGATCGTCGCCTTTCCACCATCCGCCGCCAGTAGTCCCATCAAATGTCGGAGTGTCGTTGATTTTCCAGATCCGTTTGGTCCGATGAAACCGAATATCGTACCCGGATCAACTGTAAAACTGACATCGAATATCCCACGCCCCGGCGCAAATTCCTTCGTCACATGCTCCAAACGGATCATCGTCCGACCTCCCTATCTTTTATTTCTTTCCTCACTGTATTCATACCCGTTTTGAAGCAGTTTGTTCGGATCAAAGCGATAGATGACGAACCGCTCGTCATGATTTTTTTCATAGAGGTCTCGTAATCGAATCTCATCGATTTGCTCGAATACGGTATGGCGCTCCAAGTACTCCCGGTATTCATCGGTCGGGTAATACAAGATGAGATCAACCGAACGCGGGGAACGTTCGACCGAACTTAAAATGTGATCGATCACTTTCATGAAAATTTGTGAAGAGAATGGATTAAAGAAATAAAACTTATTCGCCTCATCCGGAATGGTATACTGCTCGGCATACGTCTGTTCGAATCGCAAACTTCCGGAACGCCGCTTCCGTCGACTTTGGTAGTTCGCCATATTCCGAAGTGCGTCCTCGTAAAATTGTCCGTTCATCTCGATTCCGATGACGGAACAGTCAAAACGATCGTGTAAGTAAAAGTTTAAACGCCCTTTCCCACACCCGAAATCGATGACAATATCCTCTTTTTGAAACGGATAGGTTTCGCATAATTCGCTGAGTGCCGCATAAGGCGTCGGTTCATAGCGATTGTAGTGACTAAACACACCATAAAGGTGTTGCATCTCAATGGTCTCAATTCGTAATCGTTGATCATATTCCTGTTCATTCATCGTCTTTTGTTCCTTCTTTCCGGCATTCTTTCCCTCATCGTACTATACTGAAGAAGTACGTTACTCGTTTTTTGAAAGGGGATTTTATGATGATCGTCGTTACGAACCGGATTAAAGTCAAAAAAGGGATGGCTGCAGCTCTCGCTCCTCGTTTTACACGTCCAAGTGGACTTGATACGATGGACGGATTCATCCGTGTTGAGGTCTTATTGACGCAAAACATCGAAGAACACGATGAAATGAACGTCAACATGTACTGGGAAGATATGAAGAGTTTTCAAGCGTGGCGGGAGAGTGACGATTTCAAAGCGTCACATAGTCGACCTGCGAGTAGTGAGGCAGGAGAATCGCCAATGCTCGGCAGCGAGATTCTGACATATGAAGTCGCTTCGGTCAAAGAACGCGCATGATGCACGAAAAGGACTCGTATCGAGTCCTTTTTTATATACCTATACACAAATAGTGAAAGGGTCGAATTGTCACAAATGGTATTATTTGTTATCATAGTGCCATTACAGAGAGAGAGGGTCCTTCATGAATTCATTAACTATATTTGAACAAGCCATTCGTAGCTTACCTGACGATCGTACGTTACGACGTGATGAATTATGGACGGACGATTTTTTATTGCAACAGGAGAACGAGCTGACCGTCTATTACTCTCCGATTGGCGAATACGTCAATACTGAAGCAAAAGTCGTCATTATCGGGATCACACCAGGTTTTGAACAGATGCGAATCGCTTTCGAAGAAGCGACAGATGCGCTTCACCATAGTGTTTCATTAGAAGAGACGGCACGCCTCGTCAAATATACAGCAAGCTTTGCCGGAACGATGCGACGTAACCTCGTCCAGATGCTCGATACACTTGAACTTCCAGCATTGCTCGGAATCGAGACGACGGCTAGCTTATTTCATCAACATCAGAAATTATTGCATCCAACGTCACTGTTAAAGCAACCCGTCTTTTATCGCGAAAAGAATTACTCGGGTCATCAACCGAAGATCAATCGTAGCCCTTTATTAAGGCACTACGCGGAAGAACACTTCGTCGCTGAGATTAATCAGTTACAAAAACCAGCGTTATTGATTCCACTCGGTCGGGTCGTCGAGACGCAAGTCCGTGGATTGATTCATGATGGACGAATCGAACAGCATCAGCTTCTTTCCGGCTTCCCCCACCCATCTGGCGCAAACGGTCATCGAAAAAAACAATTCGAGGAAAACCAAGCCTATTTGATGAAACAGCTCATTCAACATTTTGCTGAATAAACAACTTTATCTTAAATTATCAGAATATATGGTTGAATCGCTTCTGAAATACATGATAAAGTGTCCATAAGAACAGAATATGACTATTCTATCGATGAGGTAGAGGCGCGATTTCAATCAGTACTTGGTCCGAGGATGACAACGAAGACGACTACAGGAAAGGTGACATCGCCGAAATGACAGTATGTGTCGAGCATATCGTCGTTGGTCGATTCGGGAAACACCCGATCGATTGCCATACATAACAATTGTATGGAGCGCTCCAATTCGGCTAAGAAAGACGCATCCAGCGAGGGTGTCGGCTTTGTTGCCGGTGCCCTTGCTTTTTTTGTGCCGCGGGGTCTCATCTTTAAGCCATTTATTAAAGAGGAGGATATTTTTCATGGTCAACTATTCAGATTCCATTATTGCCCTTGTACCTGCTTTACTAGCTATCTTATTAGCCATTTTTACCCGAAAGGTCGTTCTTTCGTTAGGTGTCGGCATTCTCGTCGGTGCCCTGTTACTTCACCGTTTTAACCCGATCGATACGGTAACCTATCTCGGCAAGAATATCTTCAGCCTCTTTTGGGCGGACGGTGCCTTAAACGAGTGGAACGTCTTATTGCTTGTTTTCTTGTTATTGCTCGGCGTCCTTTCCACGCTCATTCAGACATCAGGTGGCGCTCGCGCTTTCGGTGAATGGGCTTCTACGCACGTCAAGACAGCGCGTGGTGCACGCTTAGTTGCCTTCGGACTCGGTATCCTAATTTTCATCGATGATTACTTCAATAGTCTCGCTGTCGGCAACGTCAGTCGTCCGTTAACGGATCGCCGTGGTGTCTCACGTGCGAAGCTTGCCTATTTGATTGACTCAACAGCTGCGCCTGTTTGTGTCATCAGTCCGCTTTCGAGTTGGGGCGCATTCATCATCTCTATCATCGCCGGTATCTTAACGACGCACTCGATTACGGATTACTCAGCGTTTAGTGCCTTTATGATGATCGTTCCAATGAACTTCTATGCGATTTTCGCATTACTTTTAACACTTTACATCGCTTACTCTGGCGTCTCTGTTGGACCGATGAAACAGCATGAACGCCGTGCCGCGAATGGTGAACTTTTTGATGCGTCAAAAGGAACACCGATGGGAATGGCAAAAGAGGTCAACGAACATACGAACGGAAAAGTCCGGGATCTCGTCGTTCCGATCGTCGTGCTCGTCATTGCTACGATCAGTGCGTTACTCGGAACAGGTGCTCAGGCACTTGCAGCCGACAACCGCCCGTTTACTTTAATCGGTGCATTTGAGGCAACGGACGTCACCCGTTCCCTCGTCGCAGGTGTCGTCATTAGTTTGATCGTTGCCTTCCTGATGCTTATCGGTCGGAAAATTCCGGGCCGCGATTACCGTGCAAGTATTGTCGCTGGTATGCGTTCGATGTGGCCAGCAGTCGTGATTCTGTTATTCGCTTGGACGATCATCGCTGTCATCGGTGATATGAAAACCGGTGACTATCTCGCGAGCTTCGTCAGCAACTCGATTTCTGCTTCGTACTTGCCATTCTTATTATTCTTGATTGCCGGCTTGATGGCATTCTCAACAGGAACAAGTTGGGGCACATTCGGAATCATGTTGCCAATCGGTGCGGATCTCGTCATGGCTGTTGATGCCTCACTCTTGTTACCGACGCTTGCTGCTGTTCTTGCTGGATCTGTCTTCGGTGACCATTGTTCACCGATTTCCGATACGACAATCCTAAGTTCGACAGGGGCTGGATCCCATCACATCGATCACGTTACGACACAGTTACCGTATGCGCTAGTCGGTGCTGTTACTGCGGCAGTCGGTTATTTAGTCATCGGTTTCACCGAGTCTTCAGTCTTCGGTTTCATCGGAGCCTTAGTTACATTCGTACTCTTTGTCGTCGTTTTGAACGTTCTCTCAAAAAAAGGTGAAACTGCTTCTGATTTACAAACAGATTAATGTAACACTGTACGAGAAAAGGCATTGGATGCGCGCATCCAATGCCTTTTTTACATCTATTCGTTTCATACCATCAATAAACACACATCATTCGCGAACGCTACTGGATCCTCGAGTGGAAGCCCTTCGACAAGCAATGCTTGTTGATACATCAGTTTTGTATAGCGCTCGAATTTCGAACGATCGTTTTGATATGCCGTTTCAAGAGAGTGGAACACTGCGTGTGACGGATTCAATTCAAGAATCTTGACCGCTTCTACCCCTTCGTTATTCGGCATCGCCTTCAGGATTTTCTCCATCTCGATCGAGACGGCGCCGTCCGTCGCAAAACAGACGGGATGCGATTTGAGACGCGTTGAGGCTTTGACTTCCTTGACTTGTCCACTTAGCACTTCCTGCATAGCTTGGAACATCTCTGCTTGTGCGTCCGTCGTCTCCGCTTCTGCTGCTTCAATCCCTAAATCGCTGCTTGTGACCGACTTGAACGTCTTCTCGTTATACGTCACGAGCATCTGAATCGCGAACTCATCGATCTCTTCCGTGAAGTACAAGATATCATACCCTTTATCACGAACGAGCTCGGATTGTGGTAATTTATCCAGACGATTCGTACTCTCACCAGCAGCGTAATAGATATGTGCCTGATCTTCCGGCATCGCTGCGACGTATTCTGCGAGTGTGATCAACTTCTTCTCCTTGGCTGAGTAGAAGAGGACGAGGTCCTGCACCTGTTCTTTATGCATGCCGTAATCATTATACATACCGAACTTCAGCTGACGTCCGAACGCTTGATAGAACGTTTCGTACTTCGTACGATCCTCGCGCAGAAGTGCTTCGAGTTGTGTCTTGATCTTACTTTGGATGTTTTTCGCGATCAATTTCAATTGACGATCGTGCTGCAGTAACTCACGCGAGATGTTGAGCGATAAGTCTTCCGAGTCGACCATCCCTTTGACGAAACTGAAGTGATCCGGCAACAAGTCGCTGCATTTTTCCATGATCAAGACACCGTTGGCATAGAGTTCAAGACCCTTTTCAAATTCCTTCGAATAATAATCGTACGGTGCCTGCTCTGGAATGAATAAGATCGATTGATAACGAACAGCGCCGTCGACACTGATATGAATGTGTTTCGCTGGTGTGTCGAAACCATAACGCTTCTCTTGGTAGAAGTTCTTATAGTCCTCGTCTGTCAATTCCCGTTTGTTCTTCCGCCAGATCGGCACCATGCTGTTGATCGTCTTGACGACTTCGACCTCTTCCGTCTCGTCACTGCCTTCGATCGGCTGACGTTCGAGTTCCTTCATCTCGATCGGATAACGAATGAAATCTGAGTATTTTTTGATGATACTGCGCAAACGATACGTCTCGAGGTATTCGTCATACGATTCTTCTTCCTCATTCGCCTTGATATGGAGCGTAATCTCCGTTCCGACGGTTTCCTTGTCGACTTCCTCGATCGTATAACCTTCGACACCGCGCGATTCCCATTTATAAGCGACCGCACTGCCGAACGGTTTTGTAACGACAGTGACGACGTCTGCGACCATGAAGGCAGAATAGAATCCGACACCGAATTGACCGATGATATCATGACCATCTTGTGCTTCATTCTCTGCCTTGAAGGCAAGCGATCCACTTTTTGCGATCGTACCGAGATTGTCTTCTAGTTCTTCCTTCGTCATTCCGATTCCCGTATCACGAATGATGAGTTGACGCGCTTCTTTATTTGGTTCGATCGTAATTTTGTAGTGTTCCTTTTCGAACGAAATCGTCTCGTCCGTCAATGCTTTGTAGTACATCTTATCCATGGCGTCACTTGCATTCGAGATCAATTCGCGCAGGAAAATCTCCTTATGCGTATAGATGGAATGAATCATCATCTCCAGCAATCGTTTTGATTCCGCCTTAAATTGTTTCGTTTCCATGCTCATTCTGCCTCCCCTTTTTTAGCACTCAATCATATAGAGTGCTAATTCACCTCCTATTATTAGGGAGTTCGAAATATCTGTCAATCTCCTTTTGCACTGTATATCGTAACTTTTTCAAGGACAATCATTCCAATTTGACGTAAGTGTTCTGCTGACCCGTAGGTGCCATGGCTAACGCCGTTTTCATCCTTTCGATTACCGAGACCGATGAACTGCTCACTCGGTTTGAAGTGGAGTCCGACGACGGGTACCTGAAATCGTGACGAGAAGCCGACTTGAAAAATCGCGTCCGGATAATCCGTTGGTCGATAGGTTGTCCAATCGATATCTGGTTCGAGCTTCGCAAATCGTTCCGTGTGCTCCTTACCGAGCAGGATGATTCCTTTTATCGAAAACAGTTCAAGCAGGCGTAACAAAAATGTCTGACCGAATGGACTATCTTCCAACACGCTGCGTTCTTTGATCGCTCCCATGTAGTGGTGTGTCGGAAACGGGAAAAAATCCAAGTGAATGACTGGATCAAACGTCTTTTCGTAAAACGACGCACCGAGTCCGTTCAAGAATCCTTCGAGCTTACCGCCACCTGGTCGACCGAACCAGGTCCGGTACACATTTGGTTGTTTAAAGTAACGATTGAAGCGCCGGATCGAATCCGTCAGCGTTTTCTCCTGCAGATAATCCTCCCATGCCATCGACTTCGGACGTATGAAAAGCGGACCATGCTCGTCAAATCGTAATGTACCTGTTCGGTCTAAAAACTGCGATCGAGATGGGTTCGTCGCGATCGTCACCCAACTGCTACGTGTCGCATCACCAAACCAGAGGACAGGTGTCGTTTGGTCGATCAATTCACTTGCAAATGCACTCTTCTCGAGTGTCATTTGGTACTGGACGGCTTCGTGTAATAATTTTTTGGCAAGTTGCCATTGATCGGATGTCAGCGTTCTCATCTCCCTCTATACAGCGATTGTGCTGTTGTAGATGTACCCCCTATCCTCTAACACTAGACGCATCGATGGGTTTAATCTCCATTTCTCCGGGAATGTTTCATAAGGTGAACGATACGACTTAGGAGGGATTTAATAATGGGTAGACTCGATCAAAAAGTAGCTGTCATTACCGGCTCGGCAACAGGGATTGGACAAGCGACTGCACTTGTCTTCGCAGAACAGGGAGCAACGGTCGTCTGTGCCGATGTCTCACTTGAAAAAGCACAACAAACAGTAGAACAGATTACACAACAAGGTGGGAAAGCGGAAGCCGTCCATGTCGATGTCTCAGACGTCGAGAGTGTCGAGCAACTTGCGAAGCACGTCAAAGAGACATACGGTACGATCGACGTCCTCTTCAACAATGCCGGAATCGATGAACAAGGCGGGAAAGTCCACGAGTATCCAATCGATCTCTTCGACCGGATCATCGCTGTCGACTTGCGCGGTACATTCCTCGTCAGTAAATTCTTGATTCCACTCATGCTTGATAACGGTGGTTCAATCATCAATACGTCATCGATGTCTGGTCGCGCAGCTGACTTGAACCGGTCCGGTTATAACGCAGCAAAAGGCGGGATTGCGAACTTCACGCGCGCGATGGCAATCGATTATGCGCGTCATGGCATTCGTGTCAATTCGTTATCACCAGGAACAATCGAAACACCACTCATCGATACACTCGTCGGTGAAAAAGAAAAAGAGCAAGGTAAACAGTTCCGCGATGCGAACGCTTGGATCACACCACTCGGACGACTCGGTAAACCACGCGAGATGGCAACGGTCGCTCTCTTCCTCGCTTCTGATGACAGCTCATATGTCACCGGTGAGGATATCACAGCGGACGGCGGCATCATGGCTTATACATGGCCGGGAGAGATGTTAATCGATTCGAAATGGAAAGACGAAGCAGAAAAAAGTGAATAAGTAACGCGCGGTGTAACCCTCTGGTTGCACCGTTTTCTTTTATTTCAAGACGTTCATCCCCGTAAATTATTTTCCGAATTCGTTTACCTCCCTGAAGTATTTTTAGCAGGGTATAGGATAGGTAAAGGGGGAAATACTTATGCAAACAGCAATTACTTACTTACAACGGTGTCTTCAAATTCCAAGCGTCAACCCGACGGACGGAGAAGAAGCCGTCGCACGCTATGTGTACGATGTACTGATTGATCATCACATCTCGACAGAATGGATCGAAGTCTCACCTAAACGGATTTGTCTCGTCGCGACCGTTCCTGCGAGTGAAGAGGTTTCACGCCCTTCCGTACTCGGGCTATCTGGTCATCTCGATACGGTTCCTGTGCAAGGAGACGGCTGGACGAAAGATCCATACGGTGGTGAAATCGAAGACGGACGCATTTATGGTCGTGGGGCTTCGGATATGAAGTCAGGTGTCATGGCGATGGTGCAAGCGCTCATTCAATACAAGGAACGTCAAAACCGTCCGAACACCGTCAAACTTCTGATTACATCCGATGAAGAAAATGGCATGACAGGAGCTCGGCATTTGACGGAACAAGGGCATGCGGATGATTTAGATGCTCTACTGATAACAGAACCGACGAGCGGGATGATCGGTTATGCACAAAAAGGGGTCGTTGGGATTGAAGTAACATGCCGTGGGAAAAGTGCACACAGCTCTGCCCCGCAACTTGGACGTAATGCGATTGATGACGTATATCGCGTCATCCAAGAAGTGAAGTCGGAGCGTTTTTCGATCACGACGAATCATCACTCGGCACTTGGTCCGGTCGTTGCGTCGATCACCTCGATTTCAGGAGGCGAAGGACCAAACGTCGTTCCGAGTCAGGCTTCGTTTTATATGGACATCCGGACGATTCCGGGATTCGGTCGAGCGGACGTTCTTGCTGCCTTTACGGATATCGAGCGTCGACTTGTTGCAGAAGATCCTGACTTTGATATGAGCGTGACCGTCATCAAGGATATTCCTTCCTGTGAAACCGATGAACAAGCGCCTTTCTTGCAACAGGTCGCAGATACGATGGAGCAAGTCAGTGGCGTGACACCACGAAAAATCGCCATCCCAGGCGGAACGGATGGTGCGATGTTCAGCCAAGCAAAAAAAGCATTCCCGATCGCGATTGCTTCTTTCCATGATTTCCGTCTCGCGCATCAAGTCGATGAGTCGATTCCGTTATCCGAATATGAACAAACGATTGCGTTTTGCTTCAACTTGATCAACACACCGCTACACCAACCACTTTCATCACACTAAATAAAAGAAGGGACGACATTCGGGTGCAATACCCAAAGTCGTCCCTTCTACTTTTACTGTGTCTAGTTTAGTACACACCAAGCTGTGCCAATGCCTCACTTAAATAACTTTGATCACTGCGAAACTGATGACTCGTTTGTCCGTCAGACCAACTGATGAAGACACGACCAAGCCGGTCATATCGTAAACGGAGACGTATCACGCCCTGCTCAAATACGACTTCTCCCTGTAACGATTCATGAACATGGGCAAAATCACGGATGAACAGATCATATTCGTCGAATGAAACTGAAATGTCGTGTTTACTATCTTGTCCCGTCATCTGAATCGTTAGTTCACCTTGCTTTGGATACACGTGTAAGATGTCCCACGATATACTGTCTTCTTCTCCTCGAAACACGATGCGATGCTTCATTCGATTTCCACCTCTGAGTTACAGGATATTTACTAGCCTTTCTCGAAAGTAACCGATATCTTCTTCATCCGAAAGGAGTCTGCTTATGTCTGATACGCCAAAGACAGGTCCTACCGAACAGTCCGTTGATGCCTTTTTGGCACAAGTCGAACCGCCACTACGTCAAGCAGATGGTATCACGTTACGTCAGTTCTTCGAAGATGTCACGGGATACGAAGCCGTCATTTGGGGGTCTTCCTTGATTGGTTTTGGTGCCTATCATTATCGCTATGTCTCTGGTCACGAGGGCGACAGCTTTTATGTCGGCTTTTCTCCGCGCAAGACGAACCTCGTCCTTTACCTCGCGCTTGGTGAAGACGATGTATCGGAACGACTGCTTGCCACTCTCGGTACGTATCGACGCGGTAAGTCCTGCCTCTACGTAAAACGACTGACTGACATCGATTTAGACGTTCTTCGGGAAATGATTGAGCACTCGATCCGCACGTTACGAGACATGTACCCTTCTTGATTTCAATCAAAAACAGCCGAAGCAGATTCGCTTCGGCTGTTTTTTTGAAATTAATGTCCGCCTTCCGTCCGATCGATATGGCGGATGTGTTTGAGATTGACCCCGATGATGATGACGGATAAGAGGACGAAGCCACTTCCGACATAAAACGGTAGGTTTGCGTTGAAGATTTCAGCCAATTTACCGGCCATGAATGGCGCGATGGCTGCCCCGAGAAAACGTAGGAAACTGTATGCCGCAGATGCTGTCGAACGTTCGACAGGTGCTGCGTCCATGACAGCGGTCGTGATGAGCGTGTTGTTATTCCCAAGCACGGCTCCCGCCAAAATGACACAGACGATGACGACGGCTGGTGTTTCCGTAAAGATCCCCATTAACAGAAGCAAGATCGCAAATGTAATCAACATCATGACCATCGCTTTGATTGTTCCGAACCATTGTTTCAGTTTCGGAGCTGTTAGAACCGATGTGATGGCAAGCAACATCCCCCAGCCGAGGAAGACGAATCCGAGTCCTTGAGCTGGTAATTTCATGACGAATGGTGCATAGGCCATGATCGTAAAGAACCCAACGTTATAAAGTGCTGCAACGATCCCGAGCGTCAAGAGCGAACGATGCTTCATCGCTTGGAACGGTGCTTTTAACGACAACTTCTGTTTCGGTGCAGCAGATGCTGCTGGTTTTGGCATCAAGAAGAGCAAAACGAGGAACGCGATAACCATGATTGTCGCAACACCCATGAACGGTGCGCGCCATGTGATTGAACCGAGCGTTCCACCTAACAATGGTCCAATCGAAATCCCAAGACCAACGGCTGCTTCATATAAAATGATCGCTTTGGCTGTTCCGCCTGACGATAAGGAAACAATCGCAGCGAGTGCAGTTGCGACGAATAAGGCGTTCCCAAGCCCCCAACCACCGCGTAACGCGACGAGCGTCCAGATGCTGTCTGCTTGTGAAGCAAAACCAGCAACGGTTGCGATGACGGCGATCCCGAGCATCAATGTTCCTTTTTGACCAATCCGTGATGAGATCGCGCCTGTAATCAACATCGCGAATGCCATGACGGCGTTATAACTTGTAAATAAGAGCGTTACTTCACTTTTTGACGCTTCTAAATTCTCGGCAATCGTCGGTAAGACCGGATTGACGAGCCCCATTCCCATGAATGCTGTAATACTGGCGAAAAAGACTGCCCAGACAGCAACTGGTTGATGGAATAATCCATGTTTGCTCTCTGCTAATACCGTTTCCGGCTCAAGCGTCGTTGTTTTTTCAGCAAGTGCCATAGTGTCCCTTCTTTCTATTGGATGTGTTACATGAACTGTTTAAACGAATGGCGGATGACGTCGCCTCGACTAATGATCCCAACAAGCCGTCCTGCTTTAAGGATTGGAAGCTTTTTGATCCGTTTTGCGCCGAGCGTTGCTGCAATCTCTTCCATTTCTGTGTCAGCGTCCGCAGTTACGACTTTCCGGCGTGCCAGTTCCATGACAGGTCGATTCAAGATATGACGAATCCGATCTTCATAATCTTCTTCGTCTCCTTTGATGACATCTACATATAAGAATGTATCGACGATGATGTCCTTGTGTTTTCCGATCGCGCGCATGATATCTCCATCACTGATATACCCGACGACCTCCTGCTCAGCATTGATGACAGGAACGCCGCTAATACCAGATTGAATGAATCGTTCGATGACCGTCCGAATCAGATCTGTATCGTTTACCGTGATGACATCTTGTTTCATCGACTCATAAGCTTTCATCTGAATTCTCCTTTGTCGTTCGTTTTTCATCTACGAAAGTTGTATGATACAATTAAAAGAACAAAAATGATTGTATAATACAACTACAACTCTGTCAAGCCTCCTGCTTTTCGCATTGACAGCTTATCCACATTGGGTAATCATGAGGGACAGAGAGACTTTTTGAAAGGGGAGATACCCGATGTCTCAACAAGCACTCGAAACCATTGAATTGGAGTTAGCAATCCTGATCCGGCGCTTGACGACAGCGACGGCAGACAATCGCAATTTAGATCGTGCTTCCTACCTCTTACTGCGACAACTAGCGGATTCCGGCAACGTCGGTGTCAAAACACTTGCCCGTGAACTTCAGCTTGATGTCTCGACCGTCAGCCGTCAAGCTGCAGCGCTCGATCAGAAGCAACTTGTGGAAAAAGTAAAAGATCCGACAGATGGTCGTGCCTTCTTCTATCATATTACGGATAAAGGACAAGAAGAGCTCACGATTTACCGGACAGCGCGCCTCGCGAGCATCGAACGTCTCCTGACGGATTGGCCATCGGACGATGCCGAAGATTTTGGACGTCTATTGCAACAATTCAACCGTGCCTTGCGCGAGCGGTAACAAAATCACACCATTTAAAGGAACGGACGCGAAATCAATCGATTTCGCGTCCGTTTTTTCGTCATTCTTCATGATGTATGAGAAACCTGACAAACCGAACGAATTTGTGCGATGTGTTCGGGTGACGTTCGGCAACAACCGCCGATCAATAGTGCCCCTGCCTCATACCATGTCTTCGCGACGGTTTGGAACGACGTACACTGATTCGTACCTGACCACGTTTTTGCGACCGGATCATAGACCTCACCGGAGTTTGGATAGACGATGATTGGCACATCCGTCAACGCCTTGACGTGACGGATAAAGTCGGTCGCGTAAGATGCCGGAAAACAATTTGCACCGATTGCTGCGAGCTGTGGATGTTGTCCGACCGTTTCAATACACGTCGCAAGTGCCGTTCCTTCACTAATGTGTGTCGCATCTTGAAGCGAGAACGTCAGCCAAGCGGACACTTTCGGATACGCTTCGAGAATCCGGAACAATACGACAGCTTCCTCGAGCGACGGAATCGTCTCAAATGCCAGCAGATCAGCCCCCGCTTCAATCAATGCTTCAATCCGTGGTCTGTGGAAGGCTTCTAGCACATCTGCTGACACCCCATAATGACCGCGATACTCAGAACCATCTGCTAAGTAGGCACCATAAGGACCCACTGATCCTGCGATTAATGCGTCACTCTTTCCGCTACGCGTGCGTGCGTTTTGCGCCAAGGTGACCGTTTGTCGAATCAGCGACTGTGCTTCCTCTGTCGTGATATGACGTTGCTTGAACCCTTCGATACTTGCTTGATAGCTTGAAGTGATGGCAACATCGGCACCTACTTCAAAGTAGTCACGATGGACGTGTTCGATCTGTTCCGGTGCTTCGATTAAGAGACGTGCTGACCAAAGCGGGTCGTTCAGGTCGAATCCTTTCTGTTCAAGTTCGGTTGCAAGGGCACCATCTAAAATGAGAAAGGGAACTTCCTGTAATCGTTGATCAACTGGATTTTTGATTCGGGACATCTTCAACACTCCGTTTCTGAGAAGAATTCGTGAACGCATGAACGACATAACAGATCACGATGAATGGAATACCACAGTACAAGGCAATTCGTTGTGTCGGATCAAATCCGATACCAATCAGAGAAATCAAACAAACGACGAAAGCGGCGATCGGTACGAATGGAAAGAGTGGTGTGCGATAGACCAATTCGTCGACCGTATGCTCTTCACGAAGAAATTGCTTCCGGAAGCGATACTGGGCAACGCTGATACTCATCCAAACGACGACGACAGCGAGACCGGAAATCGAGACGAGCGCGATATAGACACTTCCTGCTGCATAGATGCTAGACAGCAAGGCAAGTCCTCCGCCAAGCATGCTGAACAATACAGCTCGAAGTGGAACCCCACTTGGCGTCACCTGGGCGAAAAAGCGTGAAATCATGCGTTCGTTCGCAAGCGACCAGAGCATCCGAGAAGCGGCGTAAAGTCCAGAGTTCGCTGCCGACAAGATCGCTGTCAAAATGACGAAGTTCATCACATCTGCCGCGTACGGAATTCCGATCCGTTCAAACACGGCGACGAACGGACTTTCGAGCACACCCTTCCCATCCGTTGGCAATAAGACGGCTAATACGATGATCGTACCGACGAAAAAGAGGACGAGTCGCAAAATCGTCGTCCGGATCGCAAGCGGAATCGTCCGTTTCGGATCGACTGCTTCACCCGCTGCGACACCGATTAGTTCCGTTCCCGAGTAAGCAAAGTTCACAGCAAGCATCGTCATGAAGATGACGAAAGCTCCATTTGGAAACAATCCGCCTTCGGTTAACGAAGAAAAGAATGGGGCCGGGCTACCATCTTGTAAGGGAATGAAACCAACGATCGCTCCCGCACCAAGTAAAATGAAAGCAATGATCGTCACGACCTTGATGGCGGAAAACCAAAACTCGACTTCAGCGAACACGCGAACCTTCAAGACGTTGATACCAAGGATCATCGCAGCGAACAAGGCGCTGAACACCCAAACCGGAATCGACGGGAACCAACGTTGCATTAAAATGCCTGCTGCCGTGAATTCTGAACCAAGGGCGACCGTCCACGTCAGCCAGTAGAGCCAGGCCACTGTATAACCGGTGCCGGGTCCAATGTACTTCGTTGCGTACTTATGGAATGATCCGGTTTCCGGCATGTGCACGGCGAGTTCACCGAGACTTAACATGACTAAGTAAACGACGACGGCCCCAATCAAATACGATAAAATCGTTCCGACGCGTCCTGCTTGTTCCAACGTATAACCTGTACTTAAAAATAATCCTGTTCCAATGACACCACCTAACGACAGCATGATCAGATGACGTGATTCCATCTTGCGTCGAAACGCTCCGCTCGTTTTCATGAATCCATTTCCTCCTCGTTCCACCTATTCCAAACAAAAAACGCATCCTCACGGATGCGTCGGTCGACAATTCGGAAATCTTATCGATCGGGTGCAGCACCCGCAGGAATTAGCACAGTATCTTTCGACCTGTTGCTGAGGTTTCATAGGGCCAGTCCCTCCACCTCTCTGGATAAGTATGTAATTGTTCCTAACCCTATCAAGTCTTTTTCAAATTGTCAACACAATTCAGAATACTCCTATCAAAAAAACATTCCGCATCGTATCGATCCGGAATGTTTGGAGGTTTATTTTTTGGCGAATAAATCCGCTGTTTTCAAGGCTGCACGAACCGCTTTCCGATTCAATGTTCCTTGCTGGTGCTTCATTTTCTTCGTTTGGGCAGCCAATTGCGCTTTGAGCGCCGCAATCTCTTGATCCTTTTGAGCCGTTCCTGTTTGTTTCTGTAATGCTTTGATTTTCTTATCTTTTTCAGCTAATTGTGCTTTTGTTTGTTTTTGCGCATCCGCAATCTTCTTCTCTTGTTCCGGGAAGAACCGTTCAAAACGAGCGACTGCTTCCTCAAGACTTACGCCAGAGATCGGTTGGACTGGTGGGAGCAACTCGGTTTGCGCCATTTGACGGTCAAACGGTACATTCTCAGGATAGTTCGTCTCTTGATAGATATGCTCAAGATTGTTCACGTTCAAGAAGTCAACGAAGTTGTCGAAGTTACGCGCTTGAACACGTGCCGGACTTTGGAAGTCAGCGCTTGCTACGACGTCGGATAATTGTGTATCCGCTGTGATGTCGTTCGCCCAAATGTGCGTCAACTGATGGTAATCCGTCAATTCGCGCATCCGTGCATCTTTTGGAATGAGGATACTCGGCGTACCTGCAAGCGTTGCTGTGATGTTTCCGTGCAAGCGCGCACCAAAACTAAGGTCTGCTTGTCCAATGAAATCGAACCATGTCTGTGCGTTCAAGAAGAAACGGACCCGATCATTCATGTAAGCAGGATCCGACATTTTCACCGGATAGTTCGTCACTGAAAGATCTGCAATCGGGTGCGTCCCTGTATACGTCAACTTCAGTTCCTTCATCCATTGGGGAATGAAGTAATGATTTGGATACTCTTCCATCCCACGTGTAATGAAATCGAGGACGTTTTGTGGAGCTAAACGTGACGAGTTGACCGTAATCATCGACTCAGGTGTGATGTTCGTTTCACGGATGTGCAAATCACGACCGAACGCGTACATCGAAGGACATCCGATAACGCGATGATCGATCCCTTCGCGGAAACCAAGACGTGTTAAGTATTTCGACGTGATCTCCCCGCGAAGACCCAGCATGCTCGAGCGCTCGAGAACGGCACTGACGAACGCTTTGACATCTTCATCGAATGGGAATCCACCATCTAAGTCTGGTTCAAACGGTGCACGTAACCCTACACCGATGACGACAACTGGAATTTTTAATTTTTTGATGAGACGTGTATATTTCCGTAACGTCGGTACGAATTCTTTTCGGAATGCATCCGCTAACGGAATGACATAAAGATCAAAGTTGGCATTGATTTCGTCTGCCCGTTCTTCGTCGTAATAGTAATAGTCAGGTGTAATCGTCGTACCTTCTGTCATCAACGTCCGAAAGATACTGTATTGATAGATAAGATTTCCAACGTTTCCTCCAATGGAATTATGTTTCATCAAATAAGGAGCATCGAACTGTTCGAATGGTGTCATACCTGCACGAATAATAATACGTTTCATAATGGATAAACTTCCCCTCTCGTCTGCTTCATTCGTCCTTGCAAGAAAAAAAATACGGAAAAATATATTATCAGTTTTTTTCAATCTCATTAAGAATAGATGAACTTTATTTCGGAAGTCAACGATTCCTAAGGGAAACAGGTCTTTCGTCATCAAAACGAAACATTTGCACCACACCATCATTTTTCTAAAATAGAAAAATGTGACTATTTAATCGTTTCGAGATACATGCGTAGATTCGCTTCAACTAATTTCAAGGCATGCATCTGATCAGTCGTGGCAGGCTTTAATAATTCACTGAAAAAATGTTCCACTTCGACGGGCTGACCCTTTTCCATGTCCCGTAACATCGATGATTTCATCGTATCTTCCATTGCATGCATCTGCTTCAGCAAGACCGCTTCTACATCGTCATTAAAGACTGCCCCTTGTTTTTCCATCGCCTGTTTCGCTTCCGCCATGACGTCTAGGATCATTTGATGTCCAACAGCTTCTTCCCGAATCGGACCGATTGCTGAGCGAAATAGCGTCGTCACGCCCGCGAATGTCGAAATAAAGAGATACTTTTGCCACATATCATCCATGATATGCATCGAATACTTCATTGGTGCCTTCGCTTTCGCAAAACACGCTGCGATTTTCTCTAGACGCGCTGTTGGTTTACCGGTTCGTGAACCAAATAGCAGCCGATGCGACGGGCTTGTCTGTACAATGCGCCCTTCTGCATCAAGCGTCGACTCAATAAAGCAAAGACCGCCCAAAACTCGATCTTCTCCAAAGACTTCTGTTAATCGTCGAATGTGCTGCATGCCGTTCAACAAAGGAATGATATACGTCTCGCTCGAAACGAATGGCGCGAGGTCCTGTAGGACGTCATCTAAGTGATAGGCTTTCGTCGAAAGCAAGATGACATCAAATGCACGATCCGGTCGCATGTCTCGTGTTATCAACTGAGGCGTAATCGTCATATCGCCATGAGGACTAGTGATGTGTAGTCCTGTTTTTTGTAGTTGTTCATATCGATTCGAACGGACGAGGAATGTCACCTGCTCCCCTTGCTCAGCAAGACGACCTCCGAAATAGCCTCCAACTGCCCCTGCACCTACAACTAACATGTTCATATGTACTATCTCCTCCTTACCCGTTCTGTGCGTTGCTTACTCCTTCACCCTAACATATTTGGAACCGATTTCCTGATTTCTGCGTGGATCGATCCGTTTTAAGTTAAGCGTTTGCATTTTAGAAAAAAACGTATATACTAACTTGTATACAAGTATACTCACTTTAGAAATCAGGTGATTCCATGTCAGAAATGTTATACCCCTTGAAGTGGTTATCAAAAGCTTCCGCCGGAGATCGTGTTGCACACGAGCTACGGATGCGCATCATTTCAGGAAGGATTGAAAGCGGTACCATCTTATCTGAAAACAAATTAGCCTCTGATTTTTCAGTCAGTCGCTCGCCTGTCCGTGATGCATTAAAGGTCCTTGCATCCGAACAATTGATTCGTCTCGAGCGGATGGGAGCAGTCGTCGTCGGTTTGTCCGAGCGCGACATTCAGGAAATCTATGATGTCCGGCTACTCATCGAAACGTTTGTCTTCGAGCGACTCGTCAAAATCGAACGGGCAGAACTCGTCCGGGAACTCAGTAAGATTCTCGAAATGATGAAGGTTGCCATCAAATACAAGGATGCCGATGAATTCTCCTTCCAGGATGTACTGTTTCATGAAACGATCATCCGCTCGATTGATCATGGATATGTCAGCATGATTTGGCAAAATCTCAAACCGGTCATGGAAAGTTTCATCCTCCTATCGATGCGGGTACGATTCGAGGAAGACATCGAAGACTTCGAACGCATCCTCGCGAACCACGCCTTGTACATCGAAGCGATCGAGACAGGCGACCGTGAACGGATGGTTGCTTCCTTACATCAGAACTTTGATGACGTCCAGGAAGTCGAAGATCTCTGGAAAACGCAACAAATGATGTCGAAAGGAGTCGATTCACATGACTGAATATATGTTAGGCGTCGATATCGGAACGACGAGTACGAAAGCGGTCTTATTTACGACAAAAGGAGAGGTCATCGGACAAACGAACGTCGGTTACCCGCTCCATACACCAAATCGCTCGACGGCGGAGCAGGATCCGGAAGAAATTTTTGATGCTGTACTCGAATCGATCCGCTTGATCACGAAACGTCATCCGAGCATGCCACCAAAGTTCGTCGCGTTCAGTAGTGCTATGCACAGCTTGATCGCAATGGACGCACAGCATCAACCATTGACTGCCTGCATTACGTGGGCAGACAGTCGGAGTGAAGCATGGTCGAACAAGATCAAGGAACAATATGGTCTATCGATCTATCACCGGACCGGAACACCGATTCATCCGATGTCACCGCTCAGCAAAATCAGTTGGCTCGTCGAAGATCGTCCGGAGCTCCACGCTCAAACGAAAAAATATGTTGGGATCAAGGAATTCGTGTTCCAAAGACTGTTCGGCAGATATGTCATCGACCACTCTCTCGCTTCAGCGACCGGTCTCTTCAACATTCATGAATTAGGCTGGGATACGGGCGCGTTACACGTCGCAGGGATCGATGCAAGCTACTTATCGGAACCCGTACCGACGACGACGACATGTACCGGACTGAATGCTGATTACGCACGACAAATGGGACTCTCCATCGATACGCCGTTCCTAGTCGGTGCCAGTGACGGTGTCCTTTCTAACTTGGGTGTCAACGCGATTCGAAAAGGGGAAATTGCGATCACGATCGGAACGAGCGGTGCCATCCGAACAATCATTGATCGTCCGCAGACCGATGAAAAGGGACGGACGTTCTGTTACGCGCTGACCGAGGACCACTGGGTCATCGGCGGACCCGTCAATAATGGTGGAATGGTCTTACGGTGGATCCGAGACGAACTCGCTTCAGCCGAAGTCGAGACAGCAAAACGCCTCGGCATCGATCCGTACGCTGTTTTGACGAAGATTGCCGAACGCGTCCGTCCTGGATCCGACGGGCTATTGTTCCATCCTTACTTGTCCGGTGAACGAGCGCCGCTCTGGAATCCGGATGTCAGCGGTTCATTCTTCGGTTTGACGCTTTCGCACAAAAAAGAGCATATGATCCGGGCGGCACTAGAAGGCGTCATCTACAATCTCTATACCGTCTTCCTTGCTCTGATTGAGTGCATGGACGGTCCTGTGACACGGATTCAGGCAACGGGTGGTTTTGCTCGGTCTGAAGTCTGGCGCCAAATGATGGCGGACATTTTTGAATCGGAAGTCGTCATTCCGGAAAGTTTTGAAAGTTCATGTCTTGGTGCTTGTATTCTCGGACTGTATGCGACAGGGGAAGTCGATTCGTTCGAAGTCGTCTCTGAGATGATCGGGGAAACGCATCGCCATGTACCAAATGAAGAAGCGATGCATGAATATCGTCAGCTCTTACCAATTTTCATTAGTCTAGCGCGGACATTGTCTGAGGATCACAAACGAATCGCTACGTATCAACGGAGCTTGATTCAAGAAGAAAACTAACTTAATCTTTTGGGGGAAGTCATCATGCCTTTAGTCATCGTAGGAATTGGGATCGTCGCGTTGCTCGTTCTCATCATGGGGTTGAAATTAAATACGTTCGTCTCACTCATCATCGTTTCCTTTGGCGTTGCACTACTACTCGGCATGCCGCTCGATCAAATCGTCAAGACGATCGAAGCCGGTATCGGAGGAACGCTTGGTCACTTGGCACTGATCTTTGGTCTCGGTGCCATGCTTGGAAAGCTGATTGCTGACGCCGGGGGGGCGCAGCGAATCGCCATGACGCTTGTCGCCCGATTCGGGGAAAAGAACATCCAGTGGGCGGTTGTCGTCGCTTCGTTCATCATCGGGATCGCCCTCTTCTTCGAAGTCGGACTCGTTTTGTTGATTCCAATCGTCTTTGCGATTTCACGTCAACTTCGTGTCTCGATTCTATATCTCGGGATCCCGATGGTCGCTGCCCTATCCGTCACGCACGGCTTCTTACCACCTCACCCGGGTCCGACCGTCATCGCTGGGGAGTATAAAGCCAATATCGGGGAAGTCTTATTGTATGGTTTCATCGTTGCTGTTCCGACAGTCATCATCGCTGGTCCTATCTTTACAAAAATCGCGAAACGACTCGTTCCTGAATCGTTTACACGGACAGGAAACATCGCGTCACTCGGGGAACAAAAAGAATTTGATTTAGACGAGACACCAGGCTTCGGCATCAGTGTCTTCACGGCGATGCTACCGGTTCTTTTGATGTCGGTCGCAACGATCTTCACGCTTTTACAAGAAACACTCGGCTGGGGTGAAAACAGCGTCATCTCGGCAATCGAGTTCATCGGGAACGCCTCGACGGCGATGTTGATTTCATTACTCGTCGCGGTCTACACGATGGGAATCGCGCGTAAGATTCCGATGCAAACGGTCATGGAATCTTGTACGACGGCAATCGCCCAAATCGGGATGATGCTATTGATCATCGGCGGTGGCGGTGCCTTCAAACAAGTCTTGATTGACGGTGGTGTCGGGAAATACGTTGCCCAATTATTTGAGGGATCAGCGTTATCCCCGATTCTACTCGCTTGGTTGATCGCTGCGATTCTCCGGATCTCACTTGGTTCCGCAACAGTCGCTGCCCTATCAACGGCAGGTCTCGTCATTCCGTTACTGGAGCAATCCGACGTCAACTTAGCGCTCGTCGTTCTCGCGACTGGTGCAGGTAGTCTGATCGCTTCACACGTCAATGATGCAGGCTTCTGGATGTTTAAAGAGTATTTCGGATTATCATTAAAAGAAACGTTTGCGACATGGACTGTGCTTGAGACGATCATTTCCGTTTGTGGACTTGGGTTCGTTCTTCTCCTCAGCCTCGTCGTCTAAGAAAAGGAGTCGTTCTACTTATGCAACATTCTATCGGAGTCATCGGGCTTGGCGTCATGGGACGCAACCTGGCACTGAACATGGCGAGTCATCAAGAAGAAGTCGCCATCTATAACTACACACGTGATTTAACGGACGATCTCGTCGCACATGATGAGGGACTACCTCTTCATCCGTACTATGACATTGAAGCATTCGTTCAATCACTCGCTCGTCCACGGAAAATCTTCATGATGGTCACGGCTGGTAGCGCGATTGATTCAGTCATCGAATCGTTGCTTCCGCATCTCGAAACAGGCGATATCATCATGGATGGTGGGAACTCTCACTTCCTCGATACAGAGCGTCGTTTCGACGAGTTACAACGCCACGGGATCGAATACATCGGTGTCGGTGTATCGGGTGGTGAAGTCGGTGCGCGGACCGGTCCTGCGATCATGCCTGGTGGATCGAAAGAAGCTTACGAACATGTCGCACCAATCTTGACGAAGATCGCTGCTCACGTCGAAGGTGATCCATGTTGTGTTTATATTGGTCCGAAGGGCGCTGGTCACTTCGTCAAGATGGTCCATAACGGAATCGAGTATGCGGACATGCAACTGATTGCTGAAGCGTATAGCTTCCTCCGTTTCCGTCTCGGACTCGACGTCACGGAAGTCGCGGACATCTTCGCTGAGTGGAACGCGGGTGAACTGAAAAGTTACCTGATTGAGATCACAGCGGACATTCTCCGAAAAACCGATGACGAGACAGGGCAACCGTTGATTGATGTCATTCTCGATCAAGCCGGTCAAAAAGGAACTGGAAAATGGACGAGCCTGCAAGCCATTGATAATGGGATCGCCTCTTCAATCATTACAGAAGCTCTGTTCGCGCGTTACCTTTCAGCTATTAAAGAAGAACGCGTCGCAGCGTCTACTGTCTTAAAGGGACCAGAAGACTTGTCGACGCTTGAGCGAGACGCGTGGGTCGAACGAATTCGTCAAGCGCTTTATATGGGGAAAGTTGCCGCATACGCGCAAGGCTTCACCCAGTACCGGACGTCGTCTGAGTTGTATGCCTGGAACTTACGCCTTGAAGAGATCGCTTTGATTTTCCGTGGTGGATGTATCATCCGGGCAGACTTCTTGAACGTCATCAGTGAAGCATTCAAAAATGATGCGAACCTCTCGAACTTGATGCTCGCCCCGTTCTTCGCTGAGAAAGTACAGGCGTATCAAGAATCGTTACGTCACGTCGTTGCCGAGGGTGCGTTATCTGGTTTTGCACTCCCATCTCTATCGACGTCACTGACGTATTACGATAGCTACCGGACAGCGAATTCGAATGCCAACATGTTGCAAGCACAACGCGATTATTTTGGTGCTCATACGTATGCCCGGACAGACCGCGAAGGGATCTTCCACACGGACTGGCAATAAAGAAAACAGCTCCCGACTCCTGTTTCATTTAGGAGTCGGGATTTCTTTTTTTGTTCACACAATCTTTCCTGAAATAAGAAATTGCCGATTATACCTTGACAAAAGTGTTGGTCTATATGAAATTAGTATTAGATTAGAATTATTCTAGTGTGATAAATACAGATTGTTTGTATGCACTAGAACAGATTCTAAAAATAGAACCCTTGAGGAGGATTTTTATCATGTCTTTAATCGGAAGTGAAGTAAAACCATTCAGTGCATCAGCATTCCACAACGGAGAATTCGTTGACCTAACGGATGCTAACCTTCGCGGTAAATGGAGTGTCGTATGTTTCTACCCTGCAGACTTTACATTCGTTTGCCCGACAGAACTCGAAGATCTCCAAAACCAATACGAAACTCTCAAAGCGCTTGACGTTGAAGTTTACTCTGTTTCAACAGATACGCATTTCACACATAAAGCATGGCACGAAACATCAGAAACAATCGGTAAAATCGAGTACGTCATGATCGGTGACCCATCACACGTCATCTCACGTAACTTCGAAGTCTTGAACGAACAAGATGGTCTTGCTGACCGCGGTACGTTCATCATCGACCCAGACGGCGTCATCCAAACAGTTGAGATCAACGCAGGCGGTATCGGTCGCGATGCAAGCACGCTCGTCAACAAAATCAAAGCAGCACAATACGTACGTAACAATCCAGGCGAAGTCTGCCCAGCGAAATGGGAAGAAGGCTCTGCAACACTCACACCAAGCCTTGACCTCGTCGGAAAAATTTAAGGAGCGGATTCGCGATGGCTTTAGCACCAGACATTAAAGCACAACTCGCGCAATACCTCGAGCTTCTCGAAGGCGATCTCGTCCTAGCGGTTAGCGCTGGGACAGACGCCGTCTCGCTTGAGATGAGCGCACTCGTCGAAGAGATCGCAAGCATGACACCACGCATCTCCGTCGAGCAGGCAAGCCTTCCCCGGACACCAAGTTTCACAGTCAACCGTGTCGGTGAGACAAGCGGAATCACGTTCGCGGGAATCCCACTCGGTCATGAGTTCACGTCCCTCGTTCTCGCTCTGCTACAAGTCAGCGGTCGAGCACCGAAGGTCGATGCGGACGTCATCAAGCAGATTCAAGGCATTCAAGAAACGTACCACTTCGAGTCGTACATCAGCTTGAGCTGCCACAACTGCCCAGATGTCGTACAAGCATTGAACGTCATGAGCGTCCTCAACCCGAACATCAGTCACACGATGATTGATGGCGCGGCATTTAAGGAAGAAGTCGAACAAAAAGAAATCATGGCTGTTCCGACAGTCTTCGTCAACGGCGAAGCGTTCGGTAACGGACGGATGTCGCTTGAAGAAATCTTGGCGAAGCTTGGCACAGGCGCTGATGCTTCTGATTTCGCTGATAAAGATCCATACGATGTCCTCGTCGTCGGTGGTGGTCCAGCTGGATCGAGTGCTGCCATCTATGCAGCCCGTAAAGGCATCCGGACAGGAATCGTCGCAGAACGATTCGGTGGACAAGTCATGGATACGATGAGCATCGAAAACTTCATCAGCATGAAGTACACGGAAGGACCAAAACTCGTCGCAAGTCTTGAGGAGCACGTCAAGGAGTATGGCATCGACGTCATGAACCTGCAACGAGCAACTCGTCTTGAGAAGAAAGACCTCCTCGAACTCGAGCTTGAGAACGGTGCTGTCTTGAAGACGAAGAGTTTGATCCTTTCAACAGGTGCACGCTGGCGTAACGTTGGTGTTCCAGGCGAACTCGAATTCAAGAACAAAGGTGTCGCCTACTGTCCACACTGTGATGGTCCATTGTTCGAAGGAAAACGTGTCGCAGTCATCGGTGGCGGAAACTCAGGGATCGAAGCAGCCATCGATCTCGCGGGAATCGTCAAGCATGTCACGGTCCTTGAATTCGCACCGGAACTAAAAGCCGACGCTGTTCTTCAAGAACGCCTCGCTTCACTTCCGAACGTCACGGTCGTCGTCAACGCACAGACGAAGGAAATCACAGGAACGGATAAAGTGAACGGTATCACGTACATCGAGCGCGAAACGAACGTTGAACGTCACGTCGAGCTCGAAGGAGTCTTCGTCCAAATCGGTCTCGTACCAAACACGGACTGGCTCGGTGAAACGGTGAGCCGTAACAAGTTTGGTGAAGTCCAAGTCGATCGCCACGGCGCAACGAACGTACCAGGCGTTTTCGCAGCAGGAGACTGCACAGATAGCGCGTATAAACAGATCATCATCTCGATGGGATCTGGTGCAACAGCTGCACTCGGTGCTTTCGATCACTTGATCCGGAATTAATGCAAAAGAGCGGAACTCAGACGAGTTTCGCTCTTTTTCTATTTCAATAGTAGATTTCACCAACGGATGAACAATGAAATTCTTTTGTGATGTGGTGCTTTGTTAAGATGCCTTGCTTCGCGTATGTACCACTGACCGTTACGACCATCGTTTGTCCTGCATCGATTGGTCTACCGACAAATTCAGTTTGCGTCCATCTTCCATCATCGATCGCAAGAGACGTCATCGAAAAGACATCGGATAATCGTTGGCGTTTACTCTGTTCCAAGAGTTCTGTCTCGAAATTCCCGATAATCCGGACTTCGTTTCCACGTTGCGTGCGTTCGAGCGTCCGTTCACTATCCCACTCGAAGCTCGTTTGGACACGTAACGGCTTCAACCGTTTGACTGCTCGTTCCTGAAAACGTTTCGGCGAAACCCAGTCCTCGTCTGCGAATTGATTTGCTGCAAGCAACGTGACGTCCGCATTTTCATGTGTCCGATTCAATTCTTGCACGATTTTTTCATATGCTGCGTAATAACGTTGATGTTGTGTCGTCTGGTCCTTTGCCTCCGATATGACTGGTGACAACGAAGCAAGTATGACAACGACTGTCGCGATCTGATATTTCATTAACTTCCCCTTCCTTTCGCTGTTCATTGTACAGAAAAAACAAAGAGTAGATTCAAAAACGACAACCGTTTTGGAGATTTTTTCATTTAAGACTGTATGAATAGATTAAACTCTTTTGGAATTAAGAACGAATGACGACTTTTTAGTCAATCTGACCCCTATAAATAATTCAAAGTTGACACTTTTGACTAGTCCAGGCATCTGATAGATTGAAGATATCTTAAAATCTATCATAAAGAAGGTTAGTCACATGCAAAAAGCAGCACCGTATTCTAGCACTCGTACCCGCCAGCTCGTCATCACTGCGATGTCAATCGCACTTGTTCTTGTCGCAACGATGTTAATCAAGATTCAATTACCAATCGCACTAAACGGTGGTCTCATTCATATGGGAACAGCAATGCTCTTTCTCATCGCGATTTTATTCGGTCCACGGACAGCATTGATTGCCGGTGCTGTTGGAATGGGGTTATTCGATCTTCTAACGGGCTATGCGATTTGGGCACCTGGTACAATCATCGCACGTGGACTTCAAGGATTGATTGTCGGTTACATCGCGTGGTCAGGTGGTCGTAACGGAACGAATGTCACGTTTAACTTGATCGGGATGATTGCTTCCGTTCCTGTCATGCTACTCGTCTACTTCGTGCATGAAGGGATTATGTTCAGCAACTGGGTTGCACCAGCCACTTCAATTCCAGGAAACATCACACAAAACGTCATCGGAATCCTCGTTGCGATTCCAGTCGGGATTGCCTTAAAGAAAACACGTTTCTTCCGTAACTTCCGCTAAATCAAAAAACCGTCCGGCTCCTCGTAGAGTCGGACGGTTTTCGTTTAGCGAATCGGTTGACCTTGTTCAAGCTCAAGCGTTTTGGCTGTTTCGGCATGGATCTGTTCGAACAGCTCCGGATGTTCAACGAGTGAGATCCCGTAAGACGGAATCATCTCCTTGATTTTTGCTTCCCACGCCGGTAATTCGGACGGGAAACATTTTCCGAGTACTTCCAGCATGACGGGAACCGCTGTTGAGGCACCTGGTGACGCCCCGAGTAAGGCAGCGACAGATCCGTCGGCTGCACTGACGACCTCTGTTCCGAACTGGAGTGTCCCTTTTCCTTGTGGTGTATCCTTGATGACTTGGACACGTTGACCAGCGACGACGACATCCCAGTCTTCTGTCTTCGCATTCGGAATGAACTCTCGTAATTCGTTCATCCGTTGTTCCGTCGACAAGAGGACTTGTTCGATCAGATACTTCGTCAATCCCATCTCTTTGGCTCCCGCAGCAAGCATCGTCAAGACGTTGTTCGGTTTGACAGACGCGATCAAATCAAGATTTGATCCTGTCTTTAGGAACTTCGGTGAGAAGCCAGCAAACGGTCCGAAGAGGAGTGATTTCTTCCCATCGATGTATCGTGTATCTAAGTGCGGTACTGACATCGGCGGTGCTCCGACTTTCGCTTTTCCGTAGACTTTCGCATGGTGCTGTTCGATGATCTCAGGATTTTTACAAACGAGGAATAAACCACTGACCGGGAAACCACCGATTTGCTTCGATTCCTCGATGCCTGTTTTTTGGAGCAACGGTAGACTACCGCCGCCACCTCCGATGAAGACGAACTGCGCCGTATGATGCTCGATCCGGTGATCGCGCTCATTCTTCACTTTGACTTCCCAACCCCCGTCAACACGCTTCAAATCCTCGACACCATGCTGATAGTTGATCGCTACATCGTGTTGTGCGAGATATTCAAACAGGATTCGTGTCAACGCACCAAAGTTGACGTCCGTTCCTGAATCGATTTTTGTCGCAGCGATCGGCTCTGGTGACGTCCGACCGTTCATGATGAGTGGAATCCACTCGGCTAATTTCGCTGGATCCTCTGAATATTCCATTCCCGCAAACAACGGATTCGCTGATAGCGCTTCCAATCGTTTTTTCAGGAATTCGACGTTTTCCGTTCCTTCAACCATGCTCATATGTGGAATCGGCATGATGAATTCTTTCGGATTCGGCAAGACACCTTCCTTGACGAGATGCGACCAGAATTGACGTGACAGTTGGAACTGTTCGTTTACTTTGACCGCTTTACTGATATCGATCGAACCATCGGCATTTTCCGTCGTATAGTTCAGTTCGCATAGTGCGGCGTGACCTGTTCCTGCATTGTTCCACTCGTTCGAGCTCTCTTCCCCGGCACTCGCGAGTTTCTCGAATACCTTGATGTTGATCTCAGGCGCGAGTTCTTTTAATAAGACCCCTAACGTCGCGCTCATGACTCCGGCACCAATTAAAATAACGTCTGTTTTTTTAGGCATACTGCTCATGATATCCTTCCTATCCCCGTTGATATTATGGACTACCTGTCATGAAAAACTTCCCCCTCATGACGACAACTTACCTTTCCATTATAACCCTATCACAGCTTGCACAGAAAGGAACTTCTTTTACATTCAGAAATGTGTAAAAGTGACGATTCAGGTAAGAAGATTTTCGTCAGCCGGCATACAATCAGGCATGACTTTGACGAAAAACGGTAATCATATAACGAAAGTAAAAGGAGGAACACTCATGGCGACACGCTGGATATTCGGCAATCAATTGAATCACGATCTCCCTTTATTGAAGGAAGCAAACAAACAAGACGACGTCATCCTGATGGTCGAAGCGACCTCACGCTCCAAGTGGAAGACGTACCATAAACAAAAACTTGTCCTCGTCTTCTCAGCGATGCGACATTTTGCGGAAGAACTGCGCGAAAAAGGCTTCACCGTCGATTACCGGGAAGCTGATTCGTTCGATCAGGCATTTAAGGCGCACCGGAAAGATCATGATCCGGATCATGTGTTCTATACGGCGATCACGGACGAACCGATGCGAAAGGCGATGCACAAGTGGCAAGACGCTTTACCGAAGAAAATCAAGGTCGAGGTCTGTTCCGACGTGCCGTTGTTTTTACTGACACAGGAAGAAGCGGTCGAAGCAATCGGCGACAAGCCCTACAAGATGGACCGTTTTTATCGCAAACTGCGCAAGGAACGAAACGTTCTCATGAACGGCTCCAAACCGATTGGTGGAAAGTGGTCGTTTGACGCCGAGAACCGGAAACCGGCGAAGTCCGGGACGACGTTCCCCGATCCGATTCAGTTTCGTCCCGATCGCATCACAAAGGATGTCATCGACAAGGTCGAACGTGATTTTTCCAATCATCCGGGAGCACTTGATTCCTTTCATTGGCCGGTCACGCGCAAGGAAGCGACGCGGGCTCTTCATCGTTTCATCGAAGAACGACTTGAGACGTTCGGAACGTATCAAGACGCCATGCTGACCGGTGAAGATACGTTATCGCATTCGCTCTTATCAGCAGCAATCAATCTCGGCTTGCTGACACCGGAAGAGGTCATTCGTCAAGTTGAAGCCGCCCTCGAAGATCAAGATGCTCCGCTCAATGCGGTCGAAGGTTTTATTCGACAAATCCTCGGCTGGCGCGAGTACATGCGTGCCGTCTACCTAGCCGAGATGCCAGACTATGCTTCCGTCAATGCGCTACGTCATGAAGCGGATTTACCGGACTTTTTCTGGACCGGGAAGACGAACATGAACTGTGTCGCTGAATCGTTACGTCCTGTTGTCGAGCATGCGCACAATCACCATATCCAGCGCTTGATGGTGCTCGGGAATTTCGCTAATCTGTTTGCGATCTCGCCGCAACAGACGGCAGATTGGTTCAACGAGATGTACATCGATGCCTATGACTGGGTTGTCTTACCGAACGTCCTCGGGATGGCGCTTCATGCTGATGGCGGAACGTTATCGACGAAACCGTACATCGCTTCGGCGAATTACATCCATAAGATGAGTGATTATTGCAAGGGATGTCCGTTCCATCAAAAGGACATGCTCGGAGAAGATGCTTGTCCGTTTAACGCCTTGTACTGGGACTTCATCGACCGGCACGAAAAACGCTTCGCTGATAATCAGCGGATGTCGATGATGTATCGGCAATGGGGAAAGCGCGATGCGGACAGCAAACGCGATATTCGAAAGAAAGCGAAAGCACTTCGAAAACAACTGCAGGACGGTGCTTTCGATACACCATAAAACAAGCCGGTCGGATTAGATCCGACCGACTTGTTTTGGCTTACGCACTTTTTTGATTAGCTGCTTGTTGTTTCTTTTTCCGGAGGTGATACAGTCCGAATAGTCCGAGGAACCAGACCGGCGTCAGCAACAAGGCTGGGCGTGTATCGTCAGCAAACAGCATGACGACGAGAATGACCGCAAACAATCCGAGCACGAGGTAATTGACGAGTGGTGTCAATGGTGCTTTGAATGTCGACGCCGCATGCAATTCCGGATTTTGTTTCTTGTACCGGAGATGACAGACGAGGATGACACCCCAAACCCAGATGAAGCAGATCGCACTGATCGTCGTAACGATACTGAACGCTTGTCCTGGTAACAGTTTACTGAGCAAAGCACCGACTGAGACGACGATCGTTGAGACGAACAAGGCGTTTGCCGGGACATGGTTTTTATTCAACTTCGAGAACTTGTTCGACGCTTGCTGTTGATTTCCCAGGTTATACAGAATCCGGCTCGTCGAGAACATTCCGCTGTTACACGCAGAAGCAGCGGACGTCAGTACGACGAAGTTGATGATTCCTGCTGCAAGTGGAATCCCGATCAGACTAAATGTCTTGACGAACGGACTTTCTGTCGCACTTAATCCTGTCCATGGGTTGATCATCAAGAGGACGAGTAAGGCACCAACATAGAAGAATAAGATCCGAAGCGGAATCTTATTGATCGCGGACGGAATGTTCTTTTTCGGATCCGCTGTCTCCGCTGCCGATACCCCAACGAGCTCGACGCCGACATAGGCGAAGACGACCATTTGAAACGATAGCAGGAATCCAGTAATTCCGTTTGGCATCCAGCCACCATGTGACCAGAGGTTCGACACCGTCACAGGACCAGCGTCCGTTTTAAAACCGATCGCGAGCAAGACGATTCCGACACCGATCAAGGCAAGGATCGTCACGACCTTGATCAAGGCGAACCAAAACTCGAGTTCCCCGAACAATTTAACGGTTAATAAGTTAAAACCAAGTAAAATCAAGAGCGCAAGAACGGCTGGAATCCATTGCGGGATATCAAACCAATACTTGACGTACAGACCGACAGCGATGATGTCCGCCATCGCTGTCATGATCCAACAGAACCAGTACGTCCAACCGGTCACGAATGCGGCACGTGGTCCGAGATAATCTTCTGCGATATCCGTGAGTGACTGATAACCTGCTTTTGACAATAACAATTCCCCAAGTGCGCGCATGACGAAGAAGATTGCGATCCCAACGAGTAAGTAGGCAAAAATGATTGATGGGCCGGCGAGTTGGATCGCTTTACCTGATCCTAAAAACAAACCCGTTCCGATCGTTCCACCAATGGCAATCAACTGTACATGACGATTCGATAAATCCCGCTTTAATCCTTGCTGTTCCAAACCTGAACTCCTCCTTGTGATGGTTTCTCTATGCTTCAGACCGTTCTGTCGGTCTTGAAAAAGAAAAAAGAGACTGGACGAATGTCCAATCTCAACAAAATCAAAGGAATAACCCATACACGCCACTACGACATTCCATGAATGCCCGTCGCTGCATGTGATTACTCTTCTGTCCGTTTGCCTGAGATTGTGAACCCTTCGGCGCCGTGTCGACACGGTCTCTCCAGAAGCTGCTCCTGCCATAGTGTGACCCATGACAATCATAGCTTTCTCTTTATTTGATTATCCGATGCGTCGCTGCATCGATGAATTGTTTCTAATTCTAGTAATCTCGACAGCGTTTGTCAACGCCTTTTTCAAAATGATTTTTCAATCTATGAAAAGGACTTTACCATCTTTTCCAGAAATCATACAGCACCACTTGATCACGAAAGGATGAAACATTCATGTCGACGATTTACTTGGTTCGCCACTGTGAAACGACCGGTCAAGCACCGGAAGCCTCGTTAACTCCTCGCGGAGAAGAACAGGCGCAACGACTGTGTACGCAGTTATTTGAGCTTTCGATCACACATCTTCTTTCGAGTCCGTATCGCCGAGCGCTCGACTCGATTCAACCACTTGCGACTGCTCTGAAACTAGCCGTTGCACAAGAAGAGGACTTAAAAGAGAGACGGTTAAGTGCTGTTCCACTTGACGATTGGCAGGATCATCTTCGTCGAACGTTCATCGATCCCGATTATACGTGTCCTGGTGGTGAATCTAGCCGGATAGCAACTAAGCGCATCACGCGTGTCGTTGAAGAAGCGTTACAACAGCATGATGGTTCCATTCTCGTGACACATGGGAATTTGTTATCTTTATACTTGCATTCGATTGACCCTACTTTTGGATTCGAAGAAAGTTTACAGCTGAAGAATCCGGATATTTTTAAGGTGACACGTATTCAAGAACAAACAATCATCGAACACTTGGAAGCTTTTTGAAAATCTATTCATTTTAGGCATACGACTTGATATAATCTATTCTTTTTACTTATGAAAAGCATAAGAACTATCTATTTTACTTCCCTTCGGAACGGCTTTATATTGAATGAATTGATAATAAAGTTAAGTAGTTTTCGATTCATGTATGAAGCGGAACTTCAGAAAAGAAGGGATTTTTATGTCTACCACAAAAAAAGGCTATTTCATGATGATCGTCCTCTGGTTCGCCTATGCGACCTTCGCCATGAACTGGGTCGCGGGTTCATCATTGACGCCACAAATCACGGCGCATTTCTTCGGCAATCAGACCGTTGACCCTCTCATCTCACAACTCGTCAACTATTCGATCACGACGGCACGTGTCTTCGCCAACATTCTCGCTGCGCTCATCTTGATGAAGCTCGGTCCGAAAAAAGCACCGTTACTCGCACTGTTCTTCCTGATGATGTCGATCGTTGCCATCTACCTGCCGAACTACTGGGCGTATACGGTCGCTCGCATGGTCATGGGACTCGGTGGTTCAATGGTCATCGTCTATATGAACCCGGTCGTGACACGTTACGTCCAGGACCCGGCTGAAAAATTACGCATCAACGCTTTCAATACTGTCTCCTATAACGTCGGTGCATTCGTCGTGTCACTCTTGTTCACCTTGTTCGCTGATCAATTCGTCAGTGACTGGAAACTAACGTTGACGATCTTCGCGAGTCTGACAGCGATTCTCTTCTTCGCATGGTGGATCGGTAGTGAATCGTTCGAGTTGAACGATGCTACGGACGCGGACGAAACGCCTTACGGTTACGGAGATGCTGTTCGTGATCCATTCCTCTGGAAATATGCGGTTGCCTTCGGCGGTTTCCTGACGCTCTATATCTTATCGCTCGTCGGCTTGAAACCTGTGTTCGATACGTATACGCAGTTGAACGGTTCGCTCGTCAACCTGTTGGTCTCAGGTGCCGGAATCGTCGGAACGTTCGTTGGTCTACGGATCGGTAACAAAGGAACACCTCGTAAACCGATTCTGTTGATCAGCGGGACGGTCATGATTGCGAGTTTCCTCGTCACGGTCTTGTTCGGAAACATCTCGCCACTCGTTTCGTATGTCTTTGCGTTCATTTCCGGATTTGCGATGTACATCCAGTATCCGATCTTCATGAACTTGGCACACGAACGAAAAGGGATGACACCGCAAAAGATTACCGTCTTATTCGGTCTCTTCTGGGCAATCGCTTATGCGACGCAGACGATCTTTACGATCATTTGGAGTTACGCACTCGGCCATGCGGGATATACGGTCTCGATGATCGTCTTCTTCCTCTGCTGTTCCGTGTATCTGTTCTTTACGTTCTTCTTACCAGAAACAAAACCAAAACGGACGAATGCACTTCGCAAATCCGCTTAATCAAACAACAAGCCCTTCCGAATTACCGGAAGGGCTTGTTTTTATGTCTCGTTATGCGCGCCGTAACTATGGCGAAGGGCAAATAACAGCCGAATCAATGATTCATGATAACCGATGAACCATCCTTCTTCGATTCCGTTGACGATGGCTTCTTCTGTCATCCAAGCGACACGTTGGACTTCTTCTTCCTGCAACGTCAGCGTCGTCAAATCCACTTCCTGCTCGACGAGATAATAATCATCAAAACCGATCTCAAACGGGATCGTCAGATGGGGACGGACACCTGTGAAATCGATATCGAGTCCAAGCTCTTCCGACAGTTCCCGTTGCGCTGCCATCTGACTCGTATCCCCGCTAATTGCACTGCCTCCGACCGTCAGATCCCACATGTTCGGCCAACCAGATTTGAACGGTTGCCGTTGTTGGACGAGCATCTCTCCTTTGGCGTTAAAGACACAGACGTGAATCGTCATGTGATAATCGCCGGCTGTATGTGGTGTTCCCCGTGTCCAGAGCCGTCCTGTTTTCTTACGATCTGCTGTGTATACGTCCCACTGTTCCATCCTAAATCATGCCCCTTTTAATCAATGAAAGATGTAGAGTTCGAACTTTCCTCCGCCTTGACGCAATCAATCGCGACGACGAGGGCGATCAACAATTCTTCCATTGCTTCATCTTCGACTTCAATGATGTATTGATCGGTCCAAGAGATCCATTTCTTCTGCACGCGACCAATCCGTTGTCCCTGTTGTAGAACTTCAAAATCGACATCCCACCAGTCACCCGTCACTTCGAATTGATCCGAGTTGATTGTATAGCGGTCCTTGAAGAAGGTAAGCTCTTTAATAATTTCAAATGATTGCCCTGCTGCTTCGACATAAAAGACCGGTCGGAAACTGAACGTTTTCTTCTCGATTTCGGCGACGACTTCTCCGTTTCGGTTCGTTACGGTAAAGGTCTTCGGTAATTTCATAAAACTACCCTCGATGTGATAGGCATCGTGCCCTGCCTCGTCTTGAATCGAGAATCGTCCACGTAAACTGAACGCTTTTTCTTTCATATAGAGTGTATGCATACCGGTCTCCTCCTTTAGTGTATAGTCTCATTTACGCGATCATCGACGAAAAAGATTCAATATCTGGAAATTATCGTTTGTGTCCGGACTTTCAGTGGTATCAACTTACATATCACGAATCTACGGGAAAGAAGGAATTTTTATGTCTATCGATACGATTGTTCTCTTCATTTTACTCGCCATCGTCCTGTTGATCATCCTTGTCCCACCGCTTCTTCTTTGGCATGTCTGGCGCGCCGATCGCCGCCAGCAAGAACACGCGGTCCTGCGAAACTTCCCTGTCCTTGGAAAAATGCGCTATATCCTCGAGAACATGGGACCGGAACTCCGCCAATACTTATTTCTCAACAATAACGAAGGGAAACCCTTCTCCCGTAATGAATACAAGACGGCTGTCCTTTCCGGCAAATATCAAAGTCGGATTCTCGGTTTTGGATCGGAACGTGATTTTGAAGAAGCTGGTTTTTATGTACAAAACGCCCTCTTTCCAACGAATCGTCAGGAATTACGCATCGACCAGTCGGAACGTGTCGACACACACATCTATCAGATTGACCGCGATGAACTATTTACACGTAAAGAACATCTCGTTGCGAAGCAAATTTCACCGTATCTCTTGAAAATGGAGGATGCACCAGTCATTGGCGCGACGACATGTCGACACCCTTATCAAATCCAAGGACTGATTGGTCAATCAGCAATGAGTTTTGGAGCGCTCGGTGACCGTGCCATTACCGCGCTCTCGATCGGACTGGGTCGCGCCAAAGGGAGCTGGATGAATACCGGGGAAGGCGGGCTGTCTGACTTTCATCTTAAAGGTGACGTCGACATCATCTGTCAGATCGGTCCCGGTCTGTTCGGTGTCCGAACGGAAGACGGTGATTTTTCGTTCGATGAGTTCCAGAAAAAAAGTGAGTTACCGCAAGTCAAAGCCTTCGAACTCAAGCTCGCTCAAGGAGCTAAAACGCGCGGTGGTCACCTCGAAGGATCAAAGGTAACAGAAGAGATTGCCGCTGTCCGGAAGGTCAAAGTCGGTGTCGGAATTGACAGTCCGAACCGGTTCAACGAATTCACGACACCAGAGACGATGCTCGACTGGGTCGAACGTCTACGTGAGATCGGCGGAAAACCGGTCGGAATCAAAGTCGTCGTCGGTAATCTTGAAGACATGCGGCAGTTGATTGCTTATATGAAAGAATCCGGACGTCATCCGGACTTCATGACGGTCGATGGAGGTGAAGGAGGGACAGGCGCGACGTTCCAGGAACTCGCGGATGCTGCTGGTCTACCACTCTTTTCCGCCCTACCGTTCGTCCATCAACTCCTGACGGAAGCTGGTTTACGCGACAAGGTCAAAGTGTTTGCGTCCGGCAAGCTGATCAGTGCCGATAAGATTGCGATTGCTCTCGCTCTCGGTGCCGACTTCGTCAATATCGCACGTGGTCTGATGTTTAATGTCGGCTGTATCCAAGCGCAAGTTTGTCATACGAATCACTGTCCGGTCGGTGTCGCGACGACCGATCCGAAGCTGCAAAAGGCGCTGATCGTCGACGAAAAAAGTTTCCGCGTGACGAACTACATCATCTCGTTACGAGAAGGTCTCTATAACCTGACAGCGGCAGCAGGACTCGTCTCGCCGACGGAACTTCGACCCGAACACGTTATCTATAAGGATGGAGCCGGACACCTGATTCCGGGACCGGACTGGATGGCACGGCATATGATGGATCGCTCTCTTTCCTCACGGTAACGAATAGCACTCACTTGCACTTTTTAGCCAGAGCGCTTAAAGTGTATAGTTGATGAAATTCTTTAACCACACATGTGCATTACCTTAAGGAAAGGGTTTAATATACTATGAAAAAGAACTTTTGGCAGGACTTACCACGACCATTTTTCGTCTTAGCACCGATGGAAGACGTCACCGACGTCGTCTTCCGCCACGTCGTCGCGAAAGCGGCGCGTCCGGACGTCTTCTTCACGGAATTCACGAATACAGAAAGCTATTGTCATCCGAAAGGTAAGCAGAGCGTCCGCGGACGTCTCGAGTTCACGGAGGATGAACAACCAATGGTTGCTCACATCTGGGGCGACAAACCGGAATATTTCCGCGAAATGAGCATCGGCATGGCAGAGATGGGCTTTAGCGGGATCGACATCAACATGGGCTGTCCCGTCCATAACGTCGCCGTGAACGGAAAAGGCTCCGGTTTGATCAATCGTCCGGAAGTCGCAGCTGAACTGATCCAAGCTGCAAAAGCGGGCGGTCTCCCGGTCAGCGTCAAAACGCGTCTCGGCTATACGAAGGTCGAAGAGTGGCACGATTGGTTGCGCCACATCCTCGAGCAAGATATCGCGAACCTCTCGATTCACCTCCGGACACGTAAAGAGATGAGTGCCGTTCCAGCGCACTTCGAATTGATTCCGGAAATCAAGAAGTTACGTGATGAAATCGCACCACAGACGTTACTGACGATCAACGGGGATATCAACGATCGCCAACACGGTCTTGAACTCGTCGAGAAATACGGTGTCGACGGTGTCATGATCGGTCGCGGGATCTTCCACAATCCGTTTGCATTCGAAGTCGAGAAAAAAGAACATTCGAGCCAAGAACTCCTCGATTTGTTACGTCTCCAGCTCGATCTGCACGATCATTACTCGGCTCAATTCGAGCCCCGTCTCTTCAAGCCATTACGCCGGTTCTTCAAGATTTACGTCCGCGGATTCCGTGGCGCGAGTGAACTGCGGGTCAAATTGATGGAGACGAACTCAACGGACGAAGTGCGTGCCTTACTCGACGCCTTCGTTGAAGAAGAAGGAATTCACGAGGTCAACTCGTTTTCAATCTAACAACAAAGCACGCCTCCTCGTCTTGAGGAAGCGTGCTTTTTTCGTATCACCAGTGGTCGATAGTTTGACGTGTATCTGCACACCATTGTTCAAAGTCAGACTGATGCGTCAGCAACAGGAAACGTCGTTTGCCGAGTCGCCGATCGAGCCGTGCGATGCCGCGGATGAAAGGATGTGGATGAACGAGCGCTTGTTCAAACGCAAGGTTCGGGTACTGCAACAAGTCCTGTTGCATCTCGTAGTTCTCCATGTACCCGTCTTGTTTGACCTGTCGTTCGATCTCAGCGGATAACGCATGCGACTGCTTCAACCAGTCGGACTGCCATAACGATCCGGCTGGTTTTTCTGGTAACTGTGCAGCTTGTAATGCATAACGCCGCTCGACTTCCCGTTCGAAGTGAAAGTCGTCTGCTCCGAGAATCTCTTCTCCGTCAAACGTCACCCAGACGCGACTAGGACTATCTTGAATCCGGTAGACGGCTGCATGAAAAGCAATCCGTCCCTGTAACGACGGGGCAAGCAGTTGCTCGACCCGTTTTTTGATGATGGAAAACTGCACGCAATCCGTCCTTTCCGTCCGGCTAATCTAATCAGCCGTTCTTCATATGAAACGATTCCGCAAGCGTAAACGTCAACTCTTTTAACTCGAGACCACCGAGTGCAAAGTAGAGTTTCAGATAGTTGTGTGGGTTGAAGACGAAGACGTCCTTCGTCTGACTGACCCACTCGCCGTTCGTTCCGTTGAAGGTGAAGGTTGCGACCGGCATGTTGTTCGCAAACAATGTCACTGGCATCTGCGCCAGTTCACCAGCATTCGAACGTGCCGTCAACGTGACCTGATACATCCCTGTCTCTTCCGCCGTGACAGCGAAGACATGACTGCTTCCTGTCGTCGTCGTGACGTCCGTTAACGGGAAGGCATCCCCACTGACGAGCCGTTGGTGCGAGACCGCTTGATCTTCAAGTGCCTCTTCTTCGACTGGTGCCCCGAGGACCTCGACGGATGACGCCGTTCCCATCACACGGTCCATGACCGGTGAACGCAATAGGAATTGACAGATGTTCGCGGCACTTCGCAGTAACTCGGAACGTCGAAGTGTCCCATCAGCGAGAGCCGTCAACGTATCATCCTCGAACGGATTCGTTCTTGGTTCGCCGACGACCATGTAGAGATCGTTTTGCGAACGTACCATTGTCGCCGTTTGTTGACGGTTTGCTTCCAAACCTTCCGCATTGATTTTCGCCCACCAGTCGGTCATGACGATTCCGTCAAAGCCCCACTCATCGCGCAAGATGCGTGTGTTCTGATCGTATAAGCCGGCAGTCCAAATCCCATTGACGGCACCGTACGTTGTCATGATCGAGTATGCTTTCCCTTCCTTGACTGCCATCTCGAACCCTTTCAGGTACAACTCACGTAACGCCCGTTCTGATACGATCGAATCCAGATCATGCCGGTGGAACTCTTGGTTGTTGGCACTGAAGTGCTTCAATGTTCCCGTCACACCAACCCGGTGCATCCCGTCGAGCTGTGCCACGGCCATTTTTCCAGTCAGATACGAATCCTCCGAGAAATACTCGAAGTTCCGTCCGTTGAGTGGATGACGGTGAAGGTTCATCCCTGGTCCAAGCAACGTATCAATCTCGTTCTTCCGTAACTCAAGACCTGTCATCTCAAATAGATCGGCAATCAACGTCGTATTAAACGTCGAAGCCAGCAACGTTCCATTCGGTAACGAGAAGGCTTTCGTCCCGATGTCCATCCGGATTCCGGACGGACCATCCGCGCAGCAGCCTGCTGGAATGCCAAGTGCTTCGAGTTCTGTCGTCACGCCACCGAAGGCGCCCGCCGTTCCCGGTGTGACGCGCGGTGAGTTCATCCCTTCCCCCCGGACGATTGCCGCGAGATCCGCATCCGTTAATTGATCGAGGAACGTCTCGAGCGTGACACGTTCTTCTTTGACGTCGCGTAATTTCCAACCGGCATCTTCCGTCTGCGTCCGGTCAACGGGACGCTCCTGTTGACGACGTTGTTCCGGATCGATCGTCCGCAGTGGTGTCGCTTCATACGTTACCGTATATCCTGTTTCGGTCGCTTGCGGTTTGATGCGTTCAAACGCCGTCACCGGTGCCATGTTCTCCGTTAAGACATCCGTGACGTCAAGCCTCTCGACGGAATGGCTTGCGACTGGAACCGCCGACCTGACGTCCGTTCCGAGATAGAGCTGATACGTGCCAGGTTCTATGACATAAGACGATTTATGCCCGGTGACGCCACTATCGTCATAACTCGCAAATGAGGCGAACGGTACGACGAGTGTGAGAGATTCTTGCTCACCTGGTGCGAGTTCTTCTGTCTTTCCGAACGTAACAAGTTGACGCGTCGGGTTCCCGAGTTGTCCCTGTGGTTTCTCGAGGTATCCTTGTACGACTTCCTTCCCACTCGTCTGCCCGGTATTCGTCACCGTCGCCGTAATCGTCCAAGCATCAGCTGACGTCGTCACGTCTGTCGTCAGGTCGAACGACGTATACGATAATCCATACCCGAACGGATACAAGACCACTTCCGGTGCGAACGTCTCGAAGTAACGGTACCCGACATAGATGTCTTCTTGATACAACGCACGATCGGCATGACCGAAGTATGGTGTCGACGGATAATCATCGAGTGAACGGACGATCGTATCCGGTAGTTTTCCAGACGGCGAGACGCGGCCGAGCAAGAGATCACTCAGCCCAGTTCCGCCTTCCATCCCTCCTTGCCACGCGTAGAGGACAGCACTTGGCGCCGTCTCTTCGACCCAGCGCATATCGATGATATTCCCGACGTTCAAGACGACGACAGTTTGTTTGAAGTGTGTCGTCACGAGTCGGAGCATCTCCTGTTCCGTCTCCGTTAAAAAATAACTCCCTGGATCCGCTGTATTGTCGCGGTCTTCCCCAGCCGTACGACCGATCATGATCAAGGCAACATCGGAGTCAAGCGCTGCTTGCTGAACGAGTGTCGCGTCAAGCGGCATCTCTTCTTGCGACCACGGCTCGGCTGCCCAACCTTCGCCTTGGTCAAACGGATGGTCTTCAAGCCAGTTCTCGTATGCCTTAAGGACGTCTGCGTTCAGCGTTACGTCTTCGCGCAGCATGTCGAGCGGACTGACGACGTTCGTGACGTTGACCATTCCGCCTGATCCCGTACCGCTTTTATAGTAGTTGAACTGATTACGTCCGAAGACAGCGACCGTCGATGCGGGTTGCAACGGGAGCACACCATCATTTTGTAAGAGGACCGCCCCTTCCGCGACGGTTTGTCGTGCGAGTTTTGTATAGGCTTGCCAATCGAGTGTGTATGTCATACGTCATCCACCTTTATTAGTTAGTTTGAGAAAAGAGTCGTTTTAAGTCCTTCGCGATTTCGTCTAAGCTGTCTTCGGCTTGCGGATACAGACCGAGTTTATCAAGAAAGGCATGTTCCATCCCGCGGTAGTGGAGATAACGGGTCTTGACGCCAGCGCGTGCGAGCTTTTTCGCATACGCTTCCCCTTCAAGACGTAAGTAATCAAACTCTCCTGTAATGACGAGTGCCTCTGGTAGATCATCGAGCGTCGCGAACAACGGTGAAATCCGTCGATCGGTCGAATCACTTGCTTGAACGTACCACTGCTCGAGGACACCCTCTTCATCTTGAAGCGACAAAATGATCCGTTCGAGTAACTGCGGTTCCGTTTGTCGGTCATACGCTTCAAGCGTCCAGTCATATTCCGAATTCGGATGTTCACCGACATTGACGACCGGATAATACAAGACTTGATAGCGGATATACGGTATCGGACGCTCGCGGTCGAGCAAACAACAGACCGTCGCTAAGTTTCCACCGGCACTATCACCGGCGACAGCGATTGCGCCTGGATCAATCCCAAGTCGATCAGCGTGTTCGACTGCCCAATCGATCGCTGCATGACAATCCTCAAGTCCTGTTGGAAACGGATGCTCGGGTGCTAATCGGTAGCCGACTGACAAGACGGCGACGTTCGCTTTATCGGCTAATGCCTTACATGGATTCTCGACAGTCTCGAGCGTACCACCGAAAAAACCACCTCCATGGAAATAGACGACGAGCGGGAGCGGACGTGCCGCTTCCGGACGATACAGCCGTGCTTCGATCGTGGTACCGGGTCTTGGGATCGCGAGGACGTCCGTTGAAATCTGCCGTGTCGACACGTCTTCGTTGTCCCATCCCATGCCGGCACGCGCCAGTTCGACTGGCGACGCCCCTTCTGGAATCGAGACCGATGGACGCTGCGTGAGGACGACCTCACGGACACGCGGATCAAGTGTTCCCGGAGTCGAAACGTCAGGAATTGGCTTATCGACGATTTCAAGTCCGTCTTGATGAATCGATGAACAATTTCGTAACGTTCGTAGCAAATCTTGCATCGATGCGGTAGACAAATGGATCGCTTCCTTTCTGGTTAAACCGTTACCGAAAGCGCTTTCGATAATGGTTAAAAAAATTTCGAATGCCTCTTTTTCAAAAAAGAGACCGCTTACATCACAATATACCTGTCTTTGACAGGAGAAGCAAATGTTTCATCTAAAAAAAATCAGCGCAGTCGCCTGCGCTGATCCTCATCGTAATTGTTCTTGCGAAACAATCGTAAAGCCATCGATGACCGTGTCTTCCTCGACTTCGATCAACAGGCAGCGTTTCCCTTGGTAGTTGACTTGTTTGACGTACTTCAAGTCTTGCGGACTGATCGCGATGTTCGCAACCTTCGTATTGATTTTAATCGATTTCGCTTCATAGTTCGGGACGATGTTACTCGCCTTCATCTCGTATGTCGGATCGTCGACGACCGTCTTGAACGCCCGTTCGACTTGTTCTGTGCTGACGTCTTCGACACCACTCGCCTTGAGGACACGCTCGACTTCCTGGACGTCAAGCATCGGTACTTCTTCCTCATCCTGATCCTCTTCGACGACGATCAACTGGTTGATGTTTTCATAGACACCGGCTAACGTCTTCGTATCCATCGATTCACCGACGACTGATTTGACGATCTCCTCGAAGATCGCTTTATCCTCATCTGCCGTGACGATCGGTTGACCGTTCAAGACGTTTTCAAGGAAGCCAAAATCCGGTTTATTCGGCTTGCCCGCCGCATACAAGACATGATTGACGTCTGCTGCATTGTCGGTGAAAGTCGGGAAGAGGAATCCACCGATCGGCGACGCCAGTTTGATGACCGGATTGATGAATAAGTTCGACTTGAATTCCCGTTCAACGAAATCAAAGACGAGCGATTGTTTTGGTAACTCCGTCAAGTTAAGGCTACCGAGGATGAACGGTGTCGTATAGACATCGTCATTTGGATCGATCTCCGTCTCATCCGCTTGGCGCTTCGTTGTTTTATAGTATTGCCCGCGAATAAACGTGACGACGAGGTCATTCTCGTACTGAACGTCTTGGACCATCTTCAACGCCATCGTCTGCATCTGCTCGACCCAGTCCTCCGGCTCTTCCGCATACAGTCCTTCATAAAGGAGCTGCTGCGTATGACCCGTCTCTCCTTCTTCCGGATGCGTGAACTTGACCTCGAACAGCTTGACGTCGAGTTTTCCACCTAATACTTTCTTGAAGTTCGCGAGGAACAGCTCCTGTTGTTCCGGATCAAGCAATGGAAACGGTCGGGCTTCCTCATGATAGATTTCGCTCGTCTCTTTTCGGATATAGACGTTGTAGATTTCATGGATTTTTAGTAAATCGGCATCCATCTTGAAGTGACGACGGATGTCGGCGATGTCTTTTTTATTCATGCATACCAGCTCCTCGAATCATTAAAATCCTGCTTCCTGAAAAGCGTACCATATGCGAGATGACCAGACATCTTTTAGAAAATCAATGCGCACGGAATGAATACGCGCGTGTGACAGGATTAACGATCTCATATTCATATTCTTGGTGGGCAGCGCGAGCTTGCGCGATGCAATTATCTAGTTCTTTTGTGTTGAAATAACGTTGCGCTTCCGTCAACGTGCCACTTACGACTAAAAATACGCCGAACACGATCAACCATCCTCTGATTCGTTCGTTCATTATGTAGTCCCCTTTCTTCTCCACCTAAATCCTAACATCAGACCCTTTTATATAATGACAAAAATTTTATTTTAATAACATTTACACGATATTTATTTTCTCCTAAATAAGTGATGCCATACTAAAAATTGTGAAGGGTGTCTTCACATCATCTCGTCTCATACATAGGAGGAATGACACGTGTTCAAAGCCATCAAGTCCATCGTCATCACTACGCTCGTCTGCCTGACCGCTTTCCAATTCGATACGACGTCTGTTTCCGCATTACCGTCGGGTATCTCGTCGAAAGCGACGGCCCAGTCTCAACTCGATGCCTTAACGGTTAAAACAGAAGGCAGCATGACCGGTTATTCGCGTGATTTGTTCCCGCACTGGAGCAGTCAAGGAGGCGGCTGTGATACACGACAAGTCGTCTTAAAACGTGACGCTGATTCATATGTCGGATCGTGCCCCGTTACATCTGGTTCTTGGTATAGTTACTATGACGGACTGACATTCACGAATCCGTCTGACCTCGACATCGATCATGTCGTACCGCTTGCGGAAGCATGGCGCTCAGGAGCAAGCAGTTGGACGACGACGACACGTCAAGCATTCGCAAACGATTTGACAGGTCCGCAATTGATCGCTGTCTCCGCAAGCTCGAACCGTTCAAAAGGGGACCAGGATCCGTCGACATGGAAGCCGACACGGGCAGGTGCGAGCTGCGCTTACTCGAAGATGTGGATCAATACGAAGAGCCGCTGGAACCTCAGCTTACAGTCGAGTGAAAAAACCGCCTTACAAACGATGTTGAACACATGTACATACTAAAAAGGAGTCGATTCGATGGAAACGAAAACCTCTACCTTTACCGCCACACATGGTGTCATGACGCAAGAAGTCGGTGTCATCAGCGGTGAACTCGAACTCCGGACGACCTGTCAGGAGGACGGGACGTTGGAACTAAAGATTGCTTATGTCGGAGCAATAGACGTCTATACGTTACCCGGAAGTTATCGTGTCCATGACGTCCGGGATCATGACGTCATCCATCAGATGCTCGTCAATATACTAGAGCGAACATAATGAAAAACAGACGCTGTCCAAGTTAATGGGCGGCGTCTATTTTCGTTCTGTATATTCAAAATCAGATTGTCATTATTTACTAAATCATGCACTTTATCTGATGTTCTATCCGGTATAGTGAGAACAACGTCATCATCTGTTTAGGGGGTATAGCTCATGCGAAACGTTTTGATCCCAACCGGTGTCATCTTAAGTGGTGCAGGTCTCTACATTGCACTAGAAAGTCACGTGCCTGCGTTACTCGTTACCGGTATCATCATGCTGTTTGGTTGCGGTATCGGTATCATCACGAAAGAAAAGTCGGAGTAATCTATGGTCGTCAGGGGGATAACTATGATTCAACAGTTCATAAAGGAACAGCAGTCGCACGCTACTATTGGCGGTTTTATCGCTAAGTCTGCCGACCCGATCCTAGCCCACGTCAATCCATCGCGTTTACAAGACAACGATCTTGTACTGTTGATTCAAGCGGACCAATCGATTATTGTCTCTTTCGCTAATTCACAAGATCAATCAGATTGGACGCAACTATCACGAGAGCAGATTCATCGATCGAAAAGTCTACTTGCACCGAAGACATGCTATTTCAAAATTAAGCACGGTGAATATGCCGGAACCTATTTGATTTCACCAGATTTGATTGTGAATGATCAATTCAAGAGTGAGAAAGATTATTTAGAAGTTCTATCATCAACAACGAATAAGTAACTCATAAATGTTTTATCAAGACGATTTCGTCTTTAATCGGAACTCCCTTTTCATTGTATAACGGGATTTCCGGTTTTATTTTGCGTGCAAGGTCCACGGCATTCGGAATCACCTGCGATATTGTATATCCCCGATGTTGATAGAAACGTATCGCATGCTTATTATCATTCGTCGTAACAAGTGTCAGCAAGTCGCATTGTTGCTGTGCTGCCCTTTCTTCTACCACTTGCATCAACCGTGAGCCGATTCCTTTTCCTTCCTCAAGACTATCCAGCGAAATGATTTCGCACGTCTGTGAAGTCATATGATAGGTAATCAGTCCAATGATTTCATGATCATCGTTTATGGCATAAAATCCATCTAAGAGACTACAATCATGAACACCTGTCGATGTTACCATTTGTGAACTGCCCCAGTGCTTGGTAAAAAAGGCTTTAACCTGACTATGTGTTTCCTCTTCAATGACCTGAATAATCATTATATCCTCCATTCATTTTTAATATTTATTCTATGTAACGATTCCAAGTTAAATATTCATCTAAGTCTTTCCACGTTAATAGCGTATATGGAGTTCCCGCCTCTAATTTTATAGAGACATTCTCTGCTATCACTTTTATACGTTTAGCTGGATCGTCTCTTTTTCCTGCAGGATAAACAGCTACTTTATCAAATAATAACTCTCCATCTGCTTGCATTTCTATCCTGAAATCTAACAGATCGATTTGATCTTTTGAAGGAATTTCTTTCCCTATCCAATCACATATTTCAAAAAGAGGATATCGATCCTTCGTCCATTGTTCAATGATTTCGATAACCTTAAGAATCATGAAATCACCTGATGGTAACTGATAACTGATCGCATCACCGGTCTTTAAATTTGTTTCAGCTATGAATCTCTTTGGTACTTTTTTGGCTTGTGGCTGAGGAGAGTTAAGTTTCTCCTTCAATTTATAAAGGATGACTTCGCGTTTCTTTTTCAATTTAGGATCTTCTTCCCAACGATCAAGGTCAACACCACTATCAATGATACGCAATGCCTCAATTTTCACTTCATCTTGAAGTCTTCCTAATTTCCATTGTATTAAGGCAAAAGATAACCAAAAAGCTGTAATTTCTTCATCGTCTATCTCATCTAGGTATTCTTCAATAACAACTTTCGTTGCTTCTTCATTCGTAAAGTTGTCGCCTAATAAATCCTTATATCTAAAGCTAATATCTTCTGCTATGTCATCAGACAATATCGCTACTCCCCAAGCTCCCATCTATTCTCCACCTCCATGATTTTCATGTCCTTTTTATTAATCGAAATATTGACTTATAAAAAAAGCATCAAAGACATTTAGGATGTGCTTTGACGCTTTAGAATGATATTTATACGTTTACTTATGATAGGGCTCATTCCGATTAATTCGGTACGCCCGATAAATCTGTTCACAGAGGATCATCTTCATCAATTGATGCGGGAATGTCATCTTTGAAAACGAGATTGTATCATTCGCACGCTGCATCACTTCTGGTGCAAGACCGAGTGATCCGCCGATGACGAAAGCAATCTTGCTCTTGCCGTATGTCGCGAGTTGATCGAGTTCTTTTGCGAACTGTTCGCTCGTCCGTTGTTTTCCTTCAATAGCAAGTGCGAGGACGTGAACGTCGGGTCCGATCTTCGCTAAAATCCGTTCACCCTCTTTTTTCTTCACTTGCGCCATCTCCGCTTCACTCAACTGCTCCGGTGCCTTTTCGTCTGCGACCTCGATTTCTTGGATCGAACAGTAGGCGCCGAGACGCTTCGTATATTCGGCGATCCCTTGCTTCAAATACTTCTCTTTTAGCTTTCCGACCGTAATGATGGTAATTTGCATCTTATTTCTCGCTTTCTGACAGAAAATTCAGGAGTTATCCACAGAGTTATCCACAAATCCACATGTTGATATTTATTTTTTGCTTGACACAAGATATGTTGCCGGTGCGTCACAGTATTCACAGGTGATGTTTTTTTCTGGATTTAGCTGATCGAGAATCGGGTATTGTTCTGTTTCATCTACGATTTCGTCAAGTGCGAGCTCGACATGTTCTAAACAGACGTACTTATCCACAGGTGGTCTCCTCCTTTCACTTATCCACATTTATCCGCTTCCAGTATAACAAATATTGATCTTCCTGACCGGAAAAGCCGCAGGTTTCCTCACTCAAAAAAACCATCCACAGGTCGGACCTGTGGATGGTTTTTCAAGTGATGCCTTACTGAACGGTTGGCGACTGAGCCGACAACTTTACATCTGCTGTCTGTTTTTCACCGCCCCGATAGAACGTGACTTTGACCGTTTCACCGACTTTTGCATCCCGGTAGAGGACACTTTTTAGATCGGCGAACGATGCGATCGCTTTTCCGTTGATCTCAACGATGACATCGTTTGCCTTCATACCCGCTTTTTCGGCTCCGCTGTTACGTGTCAGACCGACGACGACGATTCCTTTCGTGACATCATTCGGTAATTTCAGACGATCTTCGCGATATCCGCTTGGGAATTCCTGCACGTCACGAATCTGAATCCCGAGCTGTGGACGAACGACTTCACCATTTTGCTCAAGATCACGCATGATTGGTAACGCTTCGTTGATCGGAATCGCAAACCCGACGCCTTCGACACTTGCTTCCGCGATCTTCATCGAGTTGATCCCGATCAATTGACCAGCTGTGTTGATGAGCGCTCCACCGGAGTTCCCCGGGTTGATCGCTGCATCCGTTTGGATGACTTCCGTATTGAAGTCTTGCTGTCCATCCTTGTTCGTATCGACGGGAACCGTCCGTTCCTGCGCACTGATGACACCGCGCGTGACGGAGTTCGCGAAGATTCCGAGTGGATTTCCGATCGCAAGCACCGTTTCACCGGCACGTAACGTATCCGAATCCCCCAGTTTTGCGACTTGTGTCACTTTCGATGAATCAATCGACAAGACCGCTAAATCGTACGTCGGATCTTCCCCGAGGACTTTTGCCTCGAGTGCTGTTCCGTCGGATAACGTGACAGACAAGCGGTTCGCCCCTTCAACGACGTGGTAGTTCGTAACGACGTAAGCTTTATTGCCGTCTTTTTTATAGATGACGCCGGACCCCGCACCCGTTTCCTGATCGGTTCCTTGGAACGAGCTCTGAAGGTTCGTCACGCTCACGACGGCTTCCTTCGTCTTACCAACCGCACCGACGATGTCGGCTTCATCCTCTGTCGTCTGTGTCGCGGTCTGTTCCGCTGTCGTTGGCGAAACCGGAGTCGGACTCGTCATCTCATCGCGGACGAACGGCCATGCGACGAGAGCAATCAACAAGGCTCCGACGATTCCGCCGATCAGACCGACGAAAAAGGCTTTTCCGGCACCACGACGACGCGGTGGTTCTGGTTGTTCTTCATATGGTTCACGATAAGGGCTGACCGGTTCGCTCGTTGCCGGTTGACGGGGCGGGAAGCCGCTCTCATCGGATGACTGTTCGTATCGTTCGGATTCGTTCCGTGGTTCTTCGGGTCGATCCATCGACATACGCCTCCTTTATGACTCTCTTTACACAAGTATACCCCCATCACGTGGCAAGTGAGCCAAATGTGGGGGTCTTTTGAGCATATTCAGTAATTTCCCATAATCAAAGCTTTAGAAGTGGTGTCGGAATGACCGGATCCGTGTCGAGAAGCTGAATCTTACTCAGATCGACGTCACGGCTCGCGAGCGTCTGGGAGACACTCATCCGGGCAAGTTCCTTCATATTGTTGTCCTTGCTCAAGTGGGCCATGTGAATCCGTTTTGTCCGGTCATCCAGGACCTCGCTCATCGCGATTGCGGCGTCCTCGTTCGAGACGTGTCCGTAATCCCCGAGGATCCGTCGTTTGACGCTCCACGGGTAATGTCCCATCTGGAGCATACCGATATCATGGTTCGCTTCGAAGATATAGGCATCAGCGCCCCGAATGACACCTTTCATCCGGTCCGAGACGTATCCGGTATCCGTGATGTGTGCCAACCGTTTTCCTTCATGCGCGAACTGGAAGAACATCGGATCCGCTGCATCGTGACTGACGTTGAATGATTCGACTTCGATGTCACCGAACTGCTTGACCTCTCCGACTTCCCAGAGAAACTTCAGCGCCGGATCAATCTTACCGATCTTCGCTTCCATCGCTGCCCACGTCTTTTCATTCGCATAGAGCGGGATGTTGTACTTCCGTGCCATGATGCCGACGCCTTTGATATGGTCGGAGTGTTCATGGGTGACGAACAGACCATCGATGCCATGCGGCGACCGGTCGATCTGGTCGAACAAGGCGAGCATCGCCTTGCCGGTCAGTCCCGCGTCGACGAGCAAGCGGGTCTGTTCACTTTCGATATAGAGGGCGTTCCCCGTCGAGCCACTGGCCATGACGCTGTAGTGTAGGCTCATCGTGCATTCCTCATTTCTCTGAGACTGTATCCAATCGTTCGACGGTCTGGACACCGCCGTCAATCGCATTGACGAAGTAGACTTCTTCATTGTCGAGCTCGATTTGCCACGTCGGCGGCAGGATTTGAACCGATTCCGTGCCTTCCGTGACGAGACAGAAATAACCGAGCTTATGACTCGTCAACCGCTTCGATGCCGGGAACAAGCCTTGCTCCGACAACTGGACGATTGCTTCACTTGCCGATAACAACGTCACGTCCTGCGCTTGCCGGACGACCTTGTTCAAGTGGCGTTGTTTGTAGCTGACGATTTCCTTCGCATCGTTGAGCTGCAAGACGAGCAGGGACGGTCCGATCATCGCATCGTCCTCACGCGACTGCTGTGGTGTCGAATAGAGCGGCTGTCCCTTATACGTCTGAACGAATGTCATCTCCTGATACTTACTATCATACTTCCAAAATGTATATTCGGCACCATATCGAACTGATGCTTGAACGAACGATGAAGCAGAATCTCGCATCGTCTTCGCATCGAGTCGATACGGTTTCGTCAACCGGACCGACCACTCGACATCGTTCTTGACGGAAGCGACCGCGTCACGAATCGGTGAACTCGCGAGTGGCGCTAGCGTCCGCGCATCGACTTCGGCTGTTAAATAGCCGATGTCTCGCGTAACCGGTTGTAGTTTTTTCTCATCGATTTGACGATCCTTCAAGATCGATTTACCGGTCGCACTCGTCGCGACGATCCGCGGTTCGACCATCCGGTCCATCAATTGAATGGCAAGGTAGACGTTCAGGATCAAAAAGGTCAGCATCAATAAGGTCTTCGCTTTACTCCAGTCCATTCATCCTCACCCCTCATTCCCGACAGCTTGATTGATCGATTGCCAGACGCCGTCGATTTTGATGAACCACGTCGGCTCAAAGACGGCATAGCGGCTCGTTGAAATCTTATACGTCATCTCATATCCAATCCGGATTCCACTGATCTCTTTTAAGAGATCAGCACGGCTCAGACGTTCGAGAACCGTTTCAACGGCTGGCACCGTCTCTTCCCGAAGGATGAGCTTCCGCTTCGCTCGGAGCATGCTACGGCTGAGCGACCGGACTTGGTTCTCCTCATACATGATCTTGAGTGTCGCGAGATCGAACTTCGTCTGTTCAAGTAGTGGACCACTTTCCCCAAATACCGGATACCGGTTCAAGTACAACCGGAACGTCGCCGTCTGTTCCTCACTCTTTTTACTCATCTGATCAAAGTAATACCGGAAGCCACTGCGTTGGGTATCTTGATCGAGCCAGCCCCCATGAATGTTGACATAGCTAACGAGCGTGCTGTAATCGACAGTCGAGCTTTGGGTATTCGGCGATAATGTATTGAAACGATACACATTATAGTTTCGGTCATACGTCGAAACGCTGACACCGTCCGTCAAGACGTCGAGATCATCCCGACTCTTGATTTGCTGGACGTTCGAGTTCTCGGCGAAAAAGGCACTCCGAATGCGATCGAGTGGTTTTGGCGATTGTCCGACCTCGTCATAGACGAAGACTTGCTCTAGTCGCGTCGTACCGCTCGCGACATACGTGTAATCGCCACCTTTGAGTTCGACGCGTGTCATCGGTTTTTTCTTATCATGCGCGAACAGTCGCTTCAGAACCGTCTCATCGCCGACGAGCTTGAAGTCCTTCAGGCGACCGGTCGCCGACTCGAGACGGAGGATTGGTCCATCATAATCGAGTAAATAGAGTCGTTTGATCGGTTCCGAGAAGGCGATCTGTTTTTCTCCGAGTAACTCTTCAAGAATCGTCGCACTGATCGGTGTCGGGAAGATCATCTCGACACTCCGGTCACCGACCGGGATGTTGTTCGCTTTATCCGTCAAGACGAGGACACCGATGTTAAACGACGCACCGATTCGGTTAAGGAAGGTCCGACCGATGATTTGTGTCTGATAGATCCCTTCCTGATCCGAATAGACGAGTAGTTCCGGGTTGATCAGTTGGTTGCTTTCAATCGTCTTTGAGGCATCGATCTCGTTGAACGAGACCTGTTCCCGCTCGATTGATTCACTGCTTGGATGATAGGTCCAGAGCATCGCTGTCTGAGCGATCGAACCGGCGACAAGCAGGACGAGTAACAGCGAACTCCAGTGTTGTTTCTTCATCCGGCATCCACCTCTTCGATCACCTCATACGGAAGCGTGAAGTAAATCGTCGTGCCGCGTCCCCATTCACTTTCTGCCCAGATGTCGCCACCATGTGCCGAAACGACGTCTTTTGCGATCGACAGACCAAGACCGGTGCCGCCGATTTTACGGGCACGGGCTTTATCGACACGATAGAAGCGTTCGAAGATTTTTTGGAGATTCGCTTTCGGGATTCCGACACCTTCATCCTTGATGCTGATGACGATCCGTTTTGCCCGGAGCATCGTCCGGACGGTGATCGTTCCGCCTTCCGGTGAGTACTTGATTGCGTTCGTCAGGATGTTGTCTGCGACCTGAATCAATTTATCCTGATCCCCACGGATATAGACTTTCCGCTTCATGATCTTACGACGGAAACGAATCCGTTCCGGCTTCGTCATGTCATGGCGATCGAGAATCTCATTCAGGAACTGAATGTAATCGAAACGGACCTTGTTCATCTTGTATTCCTTACTGTCCATCTTCGACAGCTGTAAAAGATCGGTGACGAGGCGGATCATCCGCTCCGTCTCGTTTTGTGTCGTCTCAAGGAAACGCGGTGCGAGTTCCTCGTCCTGATACGCTCCTTCTGCCAAGGCTTCGAGATAGCTGCGCATCGTCGTCAGCGGTGTCCGGAGCTCGTGACTGACGTTCGCGACGAATTCGCGACGATCCTGTTCGACTTGCTCCTGTTCCGTGACGTCATGCAGGACGACGATCATCCCGGTAATCGGACCACTGTGTTTCTTGACGGGCGAGAAGAATGCCCGGACGAGGAACAATTCGTCCTCACTACTGAAATCAAGCAGACGCGGTGGCATCGTACCATCTTCCGGAATCATGAAATCGTCACCGAGTGCCAGTAAGTCCTTCAAGTTCGTTCCGACGACGCTCGCATCGTCCGCACCGACGATATCCTTCGCTTGATCGTTCATCAAGATGACGCGCAGTGTTCGATCCGTCGCGATGACGCCATCGGTCATGTTCTCAAGGACGCTCGTCAACTTCCGTCGTTCAGCTTCCGTCGTCGCGTTCGCTTCGAGTAGCTCATCCGTCAATTCGTTGAAGGAACGGGCGAGTTGCCCGATCTCATCGTCCGAATAGACCTTAACCTTCCGCGAGAAGTTCCCGCGTCGCATCTCGATCGCTTGACGCCGCATATCGGAAATCGGACGCGTGATCGTCCGCGACAGCAACACACCGAGAATTGACGTGATGACGAGGGCGATGACCGTTCCGGTCGCAAGAATCCGCGTAACCTGTTGCATCTGCGAATAGATTGACTCCATCGAAGCGCGAACATAAATCATACCGGTCGTTACGCCGTCTCGTTCCGAGGTAACCGGTACGGCAAAGATCCGGATCTTATCCTCTGATTCCGGATCAAGCACGGTGTCTGTCCGGGTCGAGCTCGTTGCCTGCGCTTTTTTAATCAGTGAATTCGTCGCCCGTTGTCCGACTGCTGATTGGTTCTCGTTATCCGATGTTGCCTGGATGATCGAGTCCTGGTCAATGATCTGAACTTCGAGGATGTCGTTCCTTGAGGTGGAGCCATTACTAAACTCAGACAGCAGTTGCCCTAGTGATTGGGACAACTGCCGCTTGGAGGCGTCATCATCGCCTGTTTTATCGAATTCCTTCCCGACGTTATAGGCGACAAGACCTGCTCGGTCCTCGACCGACTTCGAGAAGTTCGTAATGTACTGCTTTTCAAGGGAACGAACGAAATAGACGCCAATGACCTGCATCGCCACTAAAATCAATAAGGCATAGATGACGACGAGTTTCCATTGGATGGATTTAAAGAAGTTCGTTCCTTTTAACATCGTTATTCATTCTCCCCGTCTTGGAGATAATAGCCGACACCACGACGCGTCATGATGTAAACTGGCGTACTTGGGTTATCTTCGACTTTCTCACGGAGACGACGCACCGTTACGTCGACTGTCCGGACGTCACCGAAGTAGTCATAGCCCCAGACCGTTTGCAACAAATGCTCACGTGTCATGACTTGACCGATGTTTTTCGCGAGGTAGTGCAACAATTCGAACTCACGCTGCGTCAGCTCGATCTTTTGATCCTTACGTGTCACCGTATGCGAATTCGTATCGATATACAGTTCTCCGACTTTGAGTGGACCTGGTCCAACCGGTTGTGGTGTAGCTTCCGGACTCGTGTTGCGTAAGTGGACTTTCACGCGGGCAAGTAACTCGCGCGAGCTAAATGGCTTCGTCACGTAATCGTTCGCGCCAAGCTCAAGACCAAGTACCGTATCGATCTCGGAATCCTTCGCTGTCAACATGATGATTGGAATCTTCGACGTCTTCCGGACTTCCCGGCAGACCTCCATCCCGTCCATTAACGGGAGCATGATGTCGAGCAACATCAAATCCGGTTTGAACTCCTCGAATTTTTCTAATGCCTCCACGCCGTCATTTGCGATCGCGACCTGGTAGCCTTCTTTTTCTAATTTAAACTTGAGTATATCTGCAATCGGTAACTCGTCATCGACGACTAGAATTTTGCGTTCCGTCACTGGGTGTGCCCCCTTAAAAATTTCTATTCAATCTATTTTACCTGTTTTTTCGGCATATAGAAAGGTGGCGACGGAAACTCCCGGCGCCACTCTCTCTGCTGTTCGTCGTCTCACGAGAGAGGTTCCACGTGAAACACTGTATTTAGTATACCTGTTTTTGCTTCCGTTTGTGAACCATTTCGCACAAAAACGGTGCTGACTCAAAAGTCAGTCTCGACAAAGATAGGGATGGCAGAATGATGATCTGCCATCCCTATTCCGTAGCAAAAAGAATGACGCGTCACACGCCACTCCTACAGGAAAAGCGCATTGATGCGCTGTCAGAGACGAACAAGACCCGCTTTCCTGCTTAAATGAAGCAGGAAAACTGGCTTGTGTCTCGCCTGAGGAAAGGGCGTGAAAAGACGCGTCATTCTTTTTTAAGTCAGTCCTGTTGAGACTTATGCTTCTTCGTAGAGATCACGCAAGACGACTGTCTGTTCACGACCCGGTCCGACCGAGAACGTGACGAGTGAGATACCTGTGAGATCCGCAATCCGCTTAACGTAGTTCTGTGCGTTCAACGGTAGATCTTCAAAGCGACGGACACCTGTGATGTCCTCTTTCCAGCCTGGAAGTTCTTCGTAAACTGGAACACATGCTTCGAGATCACGGAAGCTTGCTGGGTACTCATCGATCTGTTTTCCGTTGAATTCGTATGATGTACAGATCTTCAACGTGTCGAGTCCTGTCAGAACGTCGATTGAGTTGAGCGAAAGATCCGTCAACCCACTTGTACGGCGCGAGTGGCGAACAACGACCGAGTCGAACCAACCAACACGACGCGGACGTCCTGTCGTCGTTCCGTATTCACGACCGACTTCACGGATCTGATGCCCGATGTCATCAAACAATTCCGTTGGGAACGGACCGTCACCGACTCGTGACGTGTACGCTTTACAGACACCAACGACGTGATCGATCCGAGCTGGACCAACACCGACACCCGATGCGACACCACCAGCTGATGCGTTCGACGATGTAACGAACGGGTACGTTCCGTGGTCAAGGTCGAGTAAGACACCTTGTGCGCCTTCGAACAACACTTTTTCACCATGGTCGAGGCTATCGTTGACGACGACCGATGTATCGCAGACGTATTTCGCGAATTCTTGTCCATACGCATAGTACTCTTCGAAGATATCGTCGAACGCGATTGGTTCAGCGTCATACATCTTCGTGAACATCCGGTTCTTTTGGTCGAGAACGATCTTCAACTTCTCAGCGAACGTTTCTTTGTCGAGTAAGTCTGCCATCCGGATTCCGATTCGTGCGGCTTTATCCATGTAGCACGGTCCGATTCCTTTTAGCGTCGTTCCGACTTTTGCGTCGCCCTTCGCTTCTTCTTCTAACTGATCCTGCAACTGATGATACGGCAAGATGACATGCGCCCGATTCGAAATTAACAAGTTATCCGTTGAGACACCACGATCGTGCAGATACTTCAATTCCTTGACGAGTGATTTCGGGTTGACGACGAGACCGTTCCCGATGACACATTTCTTATCCGAGTAAAAAATACCTGATGGGATCAAGTGCAATTTGTACGTCTCGTTATTGAATACGATCGTATGTCCTGCATTGTCTCCACCTTGATAACGTGCTACGACGTCGGCTTGTTTCGAAAGAAAATCGGTGATTTTCCCTTTTCCTTCGTCGCCCCACTGTGTTCCGACTACTACTACTGATGACATCTTATCATCCACCTCCACGTACGATTCAAAACCACGACTAAGTGTAACGCGATAAAAAAGAGAAGTCAACCAAATACCGAACAATTAATTGTTACAATTCTCTTTCGTTCGTTTAATTATCGTTTTTGGTGAACAAACTGAGAATCTTTAGGTGAAAATAAAAAAAGCTACGTTTTATCTCCGATTGATCGAAGACAAAACGTAGCTTGGATTAAGCTGGTGGCGCGTACGAGTTGCTTGGCTCGAGATCCACGAACTTGTTGAATTCTTTTCGGAAGGCGAGCTTGACGGTACCGGTTGGACCATTCCGCTGTTTTGCGATGATGATCTCAATCGTATTCGCATCTTCCGTTTCTTTATTGTAGTAATCGTCACGATACAAGAAGGCGACGATATCGGCATCTTGCTCGATTGCTCCCGATTCCCGGATATCCGACATCATCGGTCGCTTATCTTGACGGCTCTCAACCCCACGGGAGAGCTGCGATAAGGCGATGACGGGGACTTCGAGTTCACGCGCGAGTGATTTCAAGGAACGGGAAATTTCCGAGACCTCTTGTTGACGGTTGTCGCTGGAGCGACCATTCCCTTGAATCAGCTGCAAGTAATCGATCATGATCATCCCAAGACCGTGCTCCTGCTTCAAACGACGGCACTTCGCCCGGATATCGTTAACCCGAATACCTGGTGTATCGTCGATGTAGATGCCGGCTTGAGACAGGTTACTCATCGCAAGCGATAACTTGCCCCAGTCCTCTTCCTCGAGTTGACCAGTCCGCAGACGCTGCGCATCGACGTTTCCTTCGGCACAGAGCATCCGCATGACGAGCTGTTCGGCACCCATCTCAAGACTAAAGATGGCGACGTTCTCGTCAGCGCGTGTCGCGACGTTTTGCGAGATGTTCAAGGCAAACGCCGTCTTCCCGACCGATGGACGTGCTGCGACGATGATTAGATCGTTACGCTGGAAGCCGGCCGTCATTTTATCGAGATCCTGGAAACCGGTCGGAATCCCCGTCGTCTCGCCGCTTTGCTTATGCAATTTATCAATCGTTGCATAGGCACTCGTCAAGACGTCCGAGATCGGGATGAAGCTTGCGCTCCCTTTTCCTTGTGATACTTCGAGAATCTTCCGTTCTGCCTCATTCAGCAGGACATCGACCTCATTTTGCCGTTCGTACCCGTCAGTGACGATCTCACCAGCCGTCCGAATGAGACGCCGAAGCGTCGACTTCTGGTCAACGACGTTGACGTAGTAATTAATGTTGGCTGCGGTCGGTACCCCTTCCGCTAGTTCCGCTAGATACGGTAGACCACCGATCTCATCTAGGATACCAAGCGTACTGAGCTCGGCTGTGACCGTGACGAGGTCGATCGCTTCGCCTCGGTCGGACAGCACGAGCATCGCTTCGAAGATCCGTTGGTGAGAGGCACGGTAAAAGTCCTGCGGTAACAGACGTTCTGATGCACTGATCAAACGATCCGCATCAATCATGATCGCCCCTAGGACGGCTTGTTCTGCCTCGATACTTTGGGGAGGCATATTTTGCATGACTTCACTCATCACCGTTCCCCTTTTCTACTCACGCCTCTTTGACCTGAACGTTCAGCGTCGCTGTCACTTCGTTGTGTAGCTTCAATGGTACCTTCGTAAAGCCGAGTGCCTTGATTGGGTGCTCGAGCTCGATTTTACGTTTGTCGATTTTGTAACCCATGCTCTTGAGTGCTTCCGCGATCTGTTTGCTTGTGACAGAACCGAAGACACGACCGCCTTCACCGGCTTTTGTCGAGACGACGATCGTCTCTTTTTCGATTTTCTCTTTTAACGCTTGTGCGTCAAGCAAGTTCTGTTTCGCTTCTTCTGCTGCTTTACGTTCATGTGCTTCATGTTGCTTCAAGTTGCCAGTCGTCGCAGGACGCGCCAACTTTTTCTTGAAGAGTACGTTATTTGCATAAGCATCGGCCACGTCTTTAACGTCTCCTGCTTTACCTTGTCCTTTTACATCTTGTAAGAAAATAACCTTCATTCTGATTCCTCTCCTTTTGTCTCATCTTCTAGATATTGATCGATCGCTTTACGCAACTCATCCGCGACCGTGACGACCGATTCTGACATCTGTGTCGCCGCGTTCGTCAAGTGACCGCCGCCTCCGAGCGTCTCCATGATCAACTGGACGTTGACTTCTCCGAGTGAACGGGCACTGATCGCTGTCCGTCCGTCTTGAAGTTCCGCGATGACGAAGGCAGCACGGATGCCTTGAAGCGACAACAATTGATCGGCCGCTTGTGCGATCAAGACTTGATCGTGAATGACGCCAGGTTCCGCTGTCGCAATCGCCATCCCTTTCGTATAGACCTCGGACCGCTCGAGGATATGTGACTGCTCAACGTACGTCTCAAGATCCTGACTGAGGAACTCTTGCACGAGCACCGTGTCAGCACCTTGTGAACGCAAGTAAGATGCAGCATCGAACGTCCGCGAGCCGGTCCGAAGCGCAAAGCCTTTCGTATCGACGATGATTCCGGCAAGTAACGCCGTCGCCTCAAGCATCGATAGCTTCTGATTCGTCGGCTGGTACTCGATTAACTCGGTGACGAGTTCTGACGTCGACGATGCGTAAGGCTCGAGATAAACGAGGACCGCATCTTCGATGAAATCCTCCCCGCGCCGGTGATGATCAATCACGACCATATGCTCGAATCGATCGAGTAACGTCGGTACGACGACGAGCGACGGTTTGTGGGTATCGACGACGACGAGTAACGTCTGATCGTCAATCAACTGATCGGCTTGAAACGCATTGACGAACCGTGTCTCGAGTTGTGGTACTTCAGCGATCTCGTCCATCATCCGGCGAATCCCCCGACCGATTTCTTCTGGCGGTAAAACGATATGCGCTTCCTTATCGTTCATTTCCGCAAGCTTCAAAATGCCGATCGCTGATCCGAGTGCATCCATATCCGGATTCTTATGCCCCATGATCAGGACACGGCTTGATTCCTGCATTAAATCACGAAGCGAGTTGGCAATGACCCGTGCCCGGACACGTGTCCGTTTTTCTGTCGGGTTCGTCTTGCCACCATAGAAGCGGACTTTCCCGTCGCGTTTGATGACGACTTGGTCGCCTCCCCGTCCTAGCGCGAGATCGAGACTCGATTGAGCCATCAGACCAAGCGAAGGAATCGGATCACTACCGCAACCAATTCCGATCGATAACGTCAACTGGACACCACGCTGACTCGTCTCTTCGCGCACGATATCAAGAATCGTGAACTTCGATCGTTCAAGAATCCGTAGATTCTCTTCTGTCGTGACGATGAAGTATCGATCAGATGCGGTTCGTTTGATATACGTTCCGTGTTCGGCTGCCCAGTGATTCAACAGTTGCGTAACTCGGCTGTTCAACTCACTGCGCAACTGATCTTCGATACCTTGTGTCATCTCATCGTAGTTATCAAGATAGATGACGCCGATGACCGTCTGATTATCGACGAGTTGTTGTTCGACTTGTGCTTCTTCTGTCATATCGAACAGATAGAACGTCCGGTTCTCATGATTTGAAAAGACGCGATATACGGCATCACCGATTTCAAGCGTCGCTTGGTCCTCGTTCGTCGCGACCATCTCGATGAATAAGGGATCGAGCTCATTGAGCGTCTGTCCCATCGCTACATCATCAAAGATGTCCCGCATCGGATCATTGAACCAGGTGACGAGGGTTTCCTCATCGTATAACAAAATCCCGATTGGCATGTTCGTCAACGCATCTTGTCCCGTCTCCTCGACTTGCATCGAGATTCCGGCGACATACGCCTCCCATGCCCTGCGTGCACGGCGTTCTTCGAATAGGTGCAATCCGAAGAGGAGGGCAGTCACGACGGCTCCGATAGCGGAGATGATCGGTTCACGTACAGCGACGACGAGAAGCAGACCGACGATTAATAGATACGGAATGAAGCGAACGATGCGTCGTTCTCGTTCCGGTGATACTTGTTGACCTGACTCCATCGTGTCCTCCTTATATGCTCTATAGGGTTCATTTAAATTTTTAGTAACTTGTTTATTATAACCGAAAAGCAGGAGGGGATGAAAGGGAAGCGAAAAAAAGCACCATCCTCACGTATGAGGATGGTGCTACGAAATCAGTCAGCCACGTATGGGATTAAAGCCATTTGACGTGCGCGTTTGATTGCGATTGTAAGTGGACGTTGGTATTTCGCTGAAGTACCAGTCACACGACGTGGAAGAATCTTACCGCGTTCCGAAATGAAACGTTTGAGAAGTTCTACGTCTTTATAATCGATATGAGTGATGTGGTTCGACGTGAAGTAACATACTTTACGACGACGTTTTCCACCTGGACGACGTGCCATGTGATTAACCTCCTTTTTAACTTGGATTTTTCAGGACGATTTCCTTAGAACGGGAGATCGTCGTCTGAAAGGTCGATCGAACTACCGCCGCTGAACGGATCAGCGCCGAAGCCCGAATTCGATGAAGCGGGTGCTGGCGAGGAAGAGTTGTTCTGCTGTTGCTGTGAACCCCATCCTGCAGCATTCCCGTTTCCACCAGTAGATGAAGCGTAGCCTTCGCTACCATCCGAAGAACGGCTCGCGTTACGTGACTCAAGGAAGCGGACGCTATCAGCGACGACTTCCGCACGATAACGGCGTTGCCCTTCTTTATCGTCGTAGCTGCTAATCTGGAGGCGACCCTCTACACCAGCAAGACTACCCTTCTTCAAATACTGAGCAACGTTCTCTGCTTGCTTGCGCCAAACGACGCAATCGATGAAATCAGCTTCTCGCTTCCCATCTTGCCCTGTGAAAGGACGGTCACATGCGAGTGTGAATCGCGTTACCGCAATCCCGCTCTGCGTATAACGCATTTCCGGGTCACGAGTTAACCGACCGACTAAAACGACGCGGTTAATCATCAGAATCACTCTCCTGTTTCAGCTTATTTCTCGTCTTTTGTGATCATTAAGCGAACGATATCGTCACTGATCTTCATGAGACGGTCAAGTTCTTTTGTAGCTGCTGGTTCAGCAGAAACGTTAAGAAGAACGTAGAACCCTTCACGCATATCATTGATTTCGTAAGCGAAACGACGTTTACCCATTTCAGTTGTTTTATCAACTGTACCACCGTTATCAGTGAGGACTTTGTTGAAACGCTCCACTGTTGCTTTGCGTGCTTCCTCATCAAGTTCCGGACGGATGATGTAAAGTACTTCGTATTTACGCATATCTGTCACCTCCTCTTGGACTGGCGGCTCGAATGTTCGAGCAAGGAGCAATAATTCATTACTCACATTCGTTAATACTACCAAAGTATTTTGCTTTATGCAATAACGATTCGTTTTCGATTAGACGTTAAAGCGGAATGTGACGACATCGCCGTCTTGGAAGACATATTCCTTACCTTCTGAACGGTAACGTCCTTGTTCCTTGACTGTAGCCATGTTGCCTGCTGCTGCTAAATCTTCGTACGAAACGACTTCTGCACGGATGAATCCACGTTCGAAGTCCGAGTGGATGACACCCGCACATTGTGGAGCTTTCATCCCTTTTTTGAACGTCCAAGCGCGTACTTCTTTTTCACCTGCTGTGAAGTATGTCGCAAGACCAAGCGTGCTGTATGCTGCATGGATCAATTGATCAAGACCTGATTCTTCGATTCCGAGATCGACGAGGAACTCTTGACGTTCTTCTGGCTCAAGCTCCGCAATCTCTTCTTCAATCCGAGCACAGATGACGATGACTTCAGAACCTTCTTTTTCTGCGAATTCGCGTACGAGACGGACATTTTCGTTATTGTCCGCATCTGCGACTTCATCTTCGCCGACGTTTGCGACGTAAAGCATCGGTTTCATCGTCAACAATTGGAAGTGTTTAACGAGAGCTGCTTGATCTTCGTTCAATTCAGCGAGACGTGCTGGTTTCTCATCTTCGAGTAATGCTTGCACGATTTCAAGTGCTTCGAGTTCAGCCGCTGCGTTTTTATCGCGTGACTTGACTTGTTTTTGGACACGCTGAATCCGTTTTTCGACTTGCTCGAGGTCTGCGAGGATCAATTCGAGGTTGATCGTCTCGATATCATCGATCGGTGAGACTTTCCCGGCCACGTGTGTGATGTTTTCATCGACGAAACAACGCACGACCTGACAGATCGCATCTACTTCACGAATGTTCGCGAGGAATTTATTTCCGAGACCTTCCCCTTTAGACGCGCCTTTTACGATACCCGCGATATCCGTGAATTCGAATGCTGTCGGGATCGTCTTTTTCGGGTTGACGAGTTCCGTCAATTTCCGAAGACGTGCATCTGGTACTTCAACGACACCGACGTTCGGGTCGATCGTTGCGAACGGGTAGTTCGCTGCCTCTACACCTGCTTGTGTGATGGCGTTAAAAAGTGTTGATTTTCCTACGTTTGGTAAGCCAACGATTCCTGCTGTTAATCCCACTTGGAATTCCTCCTTTTCGGTATTTCCTAGGAAATCCGTGCTAGCGGCCGCAGTGGGTAGAATGATTACACCACGTCAGCACATCTTTCACAATTATAGATAGTTCAATTTTTTTAAGCAAGGAGCTCGACCGTCTTTTTTACTCACGTCCTAACCGAACGCAATCGCTCCACTTAAGCAAGACAACAAAAAAGCGAATCTAATCACGAGGATCAGATCCGCTTTTCATTACTCTGGTAAGACTTTTTTCAATCGTTTATCAAAATCACGACGTGGCATCAAAATGCTTGCCCCGCAACCTTGACATTTGATTCGGATATCCATGCCGACCCGAATGATTTGCCATCGGTTCGTACCACATGGATGCTGCTTCTTCATCTCAACATAATCATGGAGTTGATACGTTTTTGGAATCATCCGTCTGTCCACCATTCTTTTGTTCTGGATTCATCATGACCATCCGTGGATACGGGATCTTGATGTTTTCTTCTTCGAGTCCTTGCTTCAATTCTTTCCGGATCAGACGACCAGCTTGGAAATGTTGCATCGGTGGTACTTCTGCCATCAAACGATAGACGACTTCAGAAGGACCAAGTGTCTGGACGCCAAGCATCTGGATCGGTTCGACGAACATATCGACATACTTCTTCGTCGTCCGGTCTGCGATCTCATGCAAGACTTGTTCGACCCGCTCGAGATCTTCGTCATAGGAGACTTGGACGTCGACGAGTGCAAAACTGTTGTCGACCGAATAGTTCGTCACTTGCAAAATCTGACCGTTCGGGATGATGTGGATCTCCCCGTTGAGTCCTTTGAGTTTCGTCGTCCGGATCCCAAGTTCCGTGACGACTCCTTCAATCACACCGACTCGTACATAATCTCCGACTTTGAACTGGCGTTCGAAGATGATGAACGCTCCGGTAATGATATCTTGTACCAAGTTCTTCGCACCGAACGAAATCGCAAGACCGGCGATTCCGGCACTGGCGACGAGACCGGTGATGTTGATACCGAACTGACTGAGCACCGTCAACAACATGACGATTCCGAGCACGTAACGGATTGCATTTTGTAGCAACTTCAGTAATGTCTCGTTCTGTCGTTGCGCCAAGTAGTCCTGGTCATTGATTTTCCTGATCGTAAAGAGACGCGAGACTGCCCCAGTCAAAACGCGCGTTAACACATAGAACGCCGCGATGATGATGAGCGCAATCAGTAGTTTCATCCCAAAACGAATCCACATATCCGCATCCATTACTTGATTGATTAGTTTATCGACTTGGGCGACGGATTCTTGTACATCTTGATTGGTAGCCATTCTCTCATCCTTTCTTGTTCTCTCTATTACGACAGTATACGTGATTTTAATTGAGTTTCAACCAAAGAGCCGATTTTGACGTTAGATTTTCGGAAAAACCGGGAAAGGAAAATCATCTAAGAACCCTTCACTCTTGCCAATCCACCACGACACCGACACCAAGAGAAGAAAGGATGATTTCGATGAATTTCCGCTTTCATTCGCACGAGCCCAAGCCTTATTCTTTCTTTTTAGAATATACGGAACCGTTCGCGAAAGAACGCTTAGCTGAACAACTATTCGAACAAATCTCCGCAGTCCAAGAAAAACGACCAATCGTACTCGTCTGCATTGGTTCTGATCGTTCGACGGGCGACTCACTCGGTCCACTTGTCGGAACATTCCTTGAAAAACAAGCACCTGCTCATCTCCACGTTTACGGTACACTCGCTAAACCCGTCCATGCACTGAATCTCGCTGAAACGATTCACTCGATCCAAACGACCCATTACCGTCCGCTCGTCATCGCAATCGATGCGTGTCTTGGTCGGCTTTCAAGCGTTGGGCATGTCTTCTTTTCGGAAGGACCACTCGCACCCGGTGCTGGCGTCCAAAAAGAATTGCCAGCGGTCGGTGACTTCAACATCAAGGCTGTCGTTAACGTCAGTGGCTTCATGGAGATGATGATTCTCCAAAATACACGGTTACACCTCGTTTATGAACTAGCAGAACTCGTCGCGAACAGTTTCCACATGCTCGATGCGAAACTATCCGCTGAGTCGACACGGACGACGATTTCCTTTACGCCACGCTCGATGTAATCAAAAAGAAGCGAACCGTCACCGGAACGCTTCTTTTTCATTGATCTAATTCGGGTAATAACAAGTCGAGCAACCGATTGAGGTCGTCTTCATCTGCAAAATCAATCTCGAGTTTCCCTGCTTGTTTCCCTTGTTTGATCCGAACCGTCGCTCCGTATTTTTCGCGAAGCGACTCTTCGACGAATTGGACAGCGGTCGCTTGTTGCGGACGCGTGGATTCTTTCCGTTCCCGAAGCGCCTGCTCTAATCGACGGACGTTCCAGTTTTCCGCCATGACGCGTTCTGCCATCTGCTCGATCTTCTTTGGATGCTTCAGCGACAATAGGGCACGGGCATGTCCCATCGATAGCCGCTCATCCATGACCGCTTGTTGAACGAGTAACGGCAATTGTAGTAACCGAAGACTGTTCGTGATGTGCGAACGACTTTTGCCGACACGCTGCGCAAGCTCTGCTTGCGTGATACCGAATTCCTCGATCATCTCCGCATACGCCATCGCCTCTTCAATCGCGGATAAATCCGCCCGTTGGATGTTTTCGATCAAAGCGAGCTCCATCACGCGTGTCTCGTCTGCTTCGATCACGAGGACCGGTACACGTTCGAATCCTGCGCGACTCGCTGCTTGATACCGTCGTTCGCCGGCGATGATTTCATAATAGCCATCACGTGGTCGGACGACGATCGGTTGGATCATCCCGTGCCGAACGAGTGATTGGGCGAGTTCTTCTAATGCTTTTTCATTGAATCGTTTCCGGGGTTGAGTCGGATTCGGGCGAATCGCCCGAACAGGTAATTCGTTCACTTGCCTTCTCTCCTAAACGTAGCGGAAGGCACGACCGCTTATTCCGGACGTGCCTTCACGATGCGAATCCGCACCTCTACATATTCTTCACAATCGACTTCTTCTTTTTCAATCGTCAATCCGGTTTGCTCGATCATATCGACGGAATCGCGAAGGGTATTTAACGCAATCCGTGTATCGCGAGCAAAGCTCTTATGACGTTTTTTCTTCGGTGGCTGTGGTGTCATCAATCGTTCCACCCGGCGCTCCGTCTCCTTGACGTTCCATTCCCGTTCCAGAATTTCAGCGAGTACCGTTACTTGTAGCGCTTCATCCTTGAGCGGTAATAACGCACGGGCATGACGCTCCGTGATCGTCCGTTGCTTCAATGCTTCCCGGACATCCGTTGGCAATCGAAGCAAACGCAATTTGTTGGCAATCGTCGATTGACTACGTCCGAGCTTACGAGCTAACACTTCTTGCGTGATGTCTTGTAACGCAAGCAAGCGCTCATAGGCTTCTGCTTCTTCGATTGGTGTCAAATCTTCGCGTTGCAGATTTTCAATCAATGCCAGTGAAGCAGTCGTCTCGTCCGTCATCTCTTTGACGATGGCAGGAATCGTTTCCCAGCCAAGCGAGCGCACTGCCCGGTATCGTCGTTCTCCCGCAATGATCTCGTATCCTGTTCCTTGTTTTCGAACGACGATCGGCTGGAGTAATCCATGCTCTTCGATCGTAACGGCTAGCTCTTCAATTCGATCCCCATCAAACACTGTCCGTGGTTGGAACTGGTTCGCGACAAGTTCTGTCAATGGTAATTCCTGAACCGTCTCTTGTGGGTCAAGCTCGATCGTAGCAGGTTGCCCTCCCTTACCGAGCAGCTTGGCAATTGCATTTCTCACGTTGGCGCACCTCACCTTTATCAGTCATCGTTTCACGTGAAACGGTGTTTAGCTTAATGGATCTTTCGCAGGCGTACCCGCTTTACGCGGATATTTCCCGGGTGTTGTTCGTTTTTTATCTACAATAACGATATTACGCTCACTTTCCTCGCCTGGCAATTGGAACTGGAAACTTTCCCGTAAATTCCCACCGAGTACTTTTAAGGCAATCGCACCATCCTCGAGCTCTTCACTGACTTTCGCTGCCTTCAAGGCAACGAATTGTCCACCGACTTTCGCAAGCGGTAAGCAATATTCCGCGAGAACGGACATCCGGGCGACCGCACGTGCTGTCACGACGTCGAACCGTTCGCGGAATTGTTTATTTTTACCGAACTCTTCGGCGCGTCCATGATGGAACGCGACACCTTCGAGTCCGAGTTCCGTCGCCAAATGATTGAGGAAGCCGATTCGTTTGTTCAGTGAATCGACAATCGTCACTTGGAGATGTGGGAACATGATCTTGATCGGCAGACTTGGGAAACCAGCGCCCGCTCCGACATCACAAACCGTCGTGACCGTCGTGAAATCGAAATAGAACGCTGCTGTGATCGAATCGTAGAAGTGCTTGAGATAGACATCTTCTTCGTCCGTGATCGCTGTCAGGTTCATCTTTTCATTCCACTCGACGAGCAGTTCATAATACCGTTTGAATTGATGCAACTGATGTTCTGAGACTTCAAGTCCCTGTGCTGCCAATGCTGTTACGAATTGCTGTTGGTTCATCTCGTTCACTCCGCAGTCAATGCGTATTGGCCTTGTTCGATATAGACAAGCAGGATCGAGATATCAGACGGGTTAACCCCTGAAATCCGGGATGCTTGTCCGATCGAGAGCGGACGCACTTGGTTTAGTTTTTGTTTCGCTTCAATCGCTAATCCACTGATCGCATCGTAATCGAGACGATCCGGAATCCGTTTTTGCTCCATCCGCATCATTTTTTCGACTTGATCAAGTTGCTTATCGATGTAGCCGGCATATTTGACTTGGATTTCGACTTGTTCTGCTGCTTCTGCAGACAGTGGTGTTTCCGGTGGTGTCATCTTCGCGATCATCGCATACGTGATTTCCGGGCGTTTCAGCAACGTGATCGCATGCAGCGCTTCCTTGAGTGGTGATGCACCAATTGCTTCTAGCTGTGCATTCACGTCCGCTGTCGCTTTGATGACGACCTTCTCAAGACGTTTCATCTCAAGACGGATTTGTTCTTGTTTATCGAGCAACTTCGCTTGGCGCTCTTCCGAGATCAATCCGAGTTCATGTCCGATTTCCGATAGTCGAAGGTCCGCATTATCATGACGGAGCAACAACCGGTACTCGGCACGTGACGTCAAGAGACGGTATGGTTCGTTCGTACCTTTCGTGACGAGATCATCGATCATGACACCGATATAGCCTTGTGAACGTGACAAGATAAGTGGTTCTTTGCCTTGGACTTGTAGTCCGGCATTGATCCCTGCCATGATTCCTTGCCCCGCTGCTTCCTCATACCCACTTGTTCCGTTGATTTGACCCGCTGTGAATAAACCAGGAACACGTTTTGTCTCGAGCGTTGGCCAGAGTTGTGTCGGAACAACGGCATCGTACTCAATCGCATAACCAGGACGCATCATTTCTGAATTCTCAAGCCCTGGAATCGAGCGGAGAATATCGTGTTGGACGTCTTCCGGCAAGCTTGTTGATAATCCTTGCACGTAGACTTCTTCCGTATCGCGACCTTCTGGCTCAAGGAAGATTTGGTGACGCGGTTTATCGTTGAACCGGACGACCTTATCTTCGATCGATGGGCAATAACGTGGACCTGTTCCTTTGATCATTCCAGAGAACATCGGGGAGCGGTGCAGGTTCGCATCGATCAACTGATGCGTATACTCCGTCGTATACGTCAACCAGCATGGGATCTGTTCCGTGATCATCTGAGTCGTTTCATGACTAAATGGAAGTGCTACTTCGTCACCTGGTTGGATCTCCGTCTTCGAGTAGTCAATCGTTTTCCCGTCGATTCGTGGTGGTGTACCTGTTTTGAAACGTGCGAGCTCAAATCCGAGTTCTTCAAGATGTTTCGATAGATTGATCGATGGCATCTGATTGTTCGGACCACTCTCGTACGACAATTCACCGATGATGATTTTTCCACGCATGAACGTTCCTGTCGTGATGACGACCGCTTTTGCCCGGTATTCCGCTCCAGTATTCGTGACGACACCGACGCAGCGTCCTTCGTCGTCAATCAATAACCGTTCGACGATATCTTCCGTCTCGCGAATCCCTGCCGTATCAATCAACTTCAATGGCACACCGCGAACATTGACGTATTCCTCGATCGTATCGCGCGTCGTTCCCGCGATATCCGTGACGATAGCCTTTGCTTCTTGCACCAATGTGTTGAGCAAAGACGACTTTCCGACGTTTGGTCGACCGATGATCGCTGTGGATAACCCTTCGCGCAAGATTTTTCCTTGGCGTGCCGTTGTTAGTAACTCTGCCAAAATCGCGCGGACAGCACCAGCATCACGTTCGACGATCTGTTGCGTCATCTCTTCTGCATCGTATTCCGGGTAATCGATGTTGACTTCGATCGCAGCAATCGTCTGCAACAATTGTTGACGTAAGTCTTGGACGAGTTTCGAGAGACGCCCTTCAATCTGACTGACGGCGACATGCATCGCTCGGTCCGTCTTCGCCCGGATCAAATCCATGACGGCTTCCGCCTGTGACAAATCGATGCGTCCGTTCAAGAACGCGCGTTTCGTAAATTCACCAGGTTCCGCCAACCGGACTTCCGGTTGGGCGAGGATGAGTTCGAGGACACGATTGACCGCGACGACTCCTCCATGACAATTCAATTCGATGACATCTTCACGTGTAAACGTCTTTGGTGCGCGCATGACACTCACCATCACTTCATCGACGACACGGTCCGCCTCATGGTCGACCAATTTCCCGTAATGAATCGTATGGGTTGGTACTTCCGTCAAGCGGTTGCTCCCTTTATAAACACGGTCGGCTACAGCGACTGCATCAGGACCTGATAAGCGCACGATCGCAATCGCCCCTTCTCCCATCGGCGTCGAAATCGCGGCAATCGTATCAAATTCCATCATCCGTTCTTCCACCTCGTTTTTCTTCTGTCTTTTTATGAGTATTTAATCCTTAATCGTTGCAATGGGTATAACGAAACAACTATACACGAAATGACGCAAAAGAAAAAGAGCGACACTCTGTCAAAACAAAGCGTCGCTCTTCACGTATTAGCGTTTCTTTTTCGATTTTTTAGGAGCCGGAGCTGCTTGTGCTGCTTCTTTTTCACGTTTAGCAGCCATTGTCGCTTCCGTCTGCAACTTAATCTTTTCACGCATTGGTTTCATGATGACGATCGTGACGATGATCGAGAAGATGTAACCGACGACCCAGTAAAGCGAAAGGGCAGATGGGAGTGTAACACCCATGATGAAGATCATGATCGGGAAGACGTAGAGCATGATTTTCATTTGTGGGTTGTCTTCTTGACCTGCCATCGAGATCTTTTGTTGCAGATACGTCAGTACTGCAGACATGATCGGCAAGATGAAGAATGGATCCGGTTTCCCAAGGTCGAACCAGAGGAACGTATGTTGGAAAATAGCCGGTGTATAAATGATGGCATTGTAGAACGCGATCAAAATCGGCATTTGGATCAAGATCGGTAAACAGCCTGCAAGTGGATTGACGTTGTGCTCTTGGTAAAGCTTCATCATTTCCTGTTGCAATTTCTGTTGCGTCTCTTGGTCTTTTGAGCTGTATTTCTCACGAAGCTTCATCATTTCTGGTTGAATGACTTGCATTCCACCCATACTCTTCGTTTGTTTAATCATCAATGGAAGGATGACAAGACGAACGAGAAGTGTCGTAATGATGATTCCGATACCGTAATCACCGCTAAAGAACTGTGAAATCTCACGAATCAACCACGCCATCGGCCAAACGAAGTAATGTTTCCAAAAACCTTCTGTGTCTGCTGTGATCGGTTCACCAGTACCATACGAACTAGGTGTACAGCCGGATAATACGATCGCGAGCACGGACATGAGTCCGAGAGTTAACCAAATCTTAGTTCTCTTGTTCATAATTCCTCCTAGAAATTGTTTACGCTTTGTCGAACGCCATCTTCTTCTATAGTAAGGCAAGGAAAGGGAGCGCCGTACAAATCAACAGGATGCATTGCTACGATTCATTTTTTTGATCGCATCCAGACACCGGAACGTTTGAGCACGTGACGGAGACTGTCAGCCACTTCTTGCGCGGTCATCTTCGCGGCCGGATTGCGCGCGATGATCACCAAATCATAATTCGGGGCAATCGAGGCTTCATGCTGCTGGCATGCTTCCCGAAGATACCGTTTTACCTGATTCCGGACGACGGCATTCCCGATTTTCTTACTGACGGATAAACCAACCCGAAAGTGAGTCTGTTGCTCCTTTTTCAAGGCATACACGACAAATTGCCGATTTGCGACAGAGGCTCCTTTAGTAAACACCGCTTGGAACTCCTTGTCTTTCTTGACGCGGTATTCCTTCTTCACCTTATTCACACTCCATCCTGACACTACGAAAATTCGTCGTCTCTCATCATATCATAGAATAAACATGCGACGCGATAGGGCGCATGTGACAAAAGCACGAACACACGAAAAAACATAAAAAAAAATCACCTCGGATCATGCCCGAAGTGATGGATGCATCAATGCATTAGACAGTCAAGGCTTTGCGGCCCTTAAGACGGCGAGCAGCCAAGATACGGCGGCCACTCTTCGTAGCCATACGCGCACGGAATCCGTGAACTTTTTTACGCTTACGGTTGTTTGGGTTGAAAGTTGGTTTCATTCGTCTGCACCTCCTTTAAAAGATCTTTATAACCAATTGTTATTTTCTACTTTAAGGCAGTCTTGTACATTATATAAACTGATTGTGGCATTGTCAATGAAAGTTCAGAAGATTTCTTGTCCTACTTAATGGAGTTCTAGTTCGAAAACAGGCGATAAGATTCGACTACGTAAACTCTATTACGCGATAGAATACATATGGATCATGGAGGGGATGTTTGTAGACTTATCCACCTATCCACAGACTTATCCACATTATCCACACTTTCCGTGGATAACTCTTCACTTTGTCTACAATAGTATTTTTTAAAATCGACGTCAATCCTCGATTTTCGATTCCTTTTTTCGTCCTCTTTCGTATTTTGTGAATAACTCTTTTTCAACGCTTCCTCTTTCGAAAAGTTATCCACCTCTTATCCACAATTTATCCACACTATCCACAGCTTGTGGGTAACTACCTGTGGACGGTTTAATTTACTTGTGGATAAATCATTCCAACCATTGCCAGGGCTCATTTCTTTTGATACACTAATTGTGCATAACATGATCCTGATTGTTCAGGACAAAACAAGTTATACACACCCTGTGGATAACTTTATACACAGATTCAACTGCCTGTGGATAACGTTATCCACAGTTTTTACGTTATGGGGATAAGTCGAGTTTCTTCATTAACTTTGTCTGTGTATAAGCCTGTGTACAAAAATTTTCTATCTTGATAAAAAAAGGGGGGTATTTATGAAAAACGCTGCCGAACTTTGGCATAATGTCTTATCTGTGATCGAGGAAGAGGAACGAACACCGAAAGCTAGTTATGATATGTGGTTGAAATCCACAGAAGGCGTCACGCTAAATGGAACGACACTACTCGTTTCAGCACCAGCTGCATTTACGGTGACATGGCTCGAGCGCCAGTACTTATCTTTACTCGAAGACACAGTTGAGGAAGTAACAGGAAGCCGACTCGATATTCAGTTCATTGAAGAGGGACAAGCGAAGAAAATGCTCGATCGACAAGAAGAGGAACGTGTTGAGGCAACACCGACCCCGAAATCGCGTCCATCGAACATGCGGAGACCAACAGAGGAATTGACGATGAGTGAACTCGGACAATTAAATGAGAAGTATACGTTCGATACATTCGTCATCGGATCGGGGAACCGTTTTGCGCATGCCGCTTCACTCGCTGTTGCGGAAGCGCCTGCTAAAGCATACAATCCGCTTTTCATCTATGGTGGCGTTGGTCTTGGCAAAACCCATCTGATGCATGCCATCGGACAGTACGTTCAAGATCAAAATCTCGGGACACGGATTGCCTATGTCTCTTCTGAACGCTTTACGAATGACTTCATTAACTCCATCCGCGATAATAAAACGGTTGAGTTTCGAAATAAATACCGTAACATCGATGTCCTCTTAATTGATGACATCCAGTTCCTTGCGGGCAAAGAACAGACGCAAGAAGAGTTTTTCCATACATTCAATGCCCTGCATAACGACCAAAAACAAATCATCATCTCGAGCGATCGACCACCAAAAGAGATTCCAACGCTTGAAGATCGGCTTCGTTCACGTTTCGAATGGGGATTAATCACCGACATCACGCCACCGGATCTCGAAACACGGATTGCGATTTTACGGAAAAAGGCGAATGCGGAGCAACTTGACGTCTCAAACGAAGTCATGCTCTACATCGCAAGTCAAATTGATACGAATATTCGGGAGCTCGAAGGAGCTTTAACCCGTGTTATCGCCTATGCGAATCTCGTCGGACGACCAATCGATCCAAATGTCGCTGCGGAAGCCTTGCATAACATCATGCCGGTCGCTGAACCGCGTAAAGTCACGATTCGTGACATCCAGGAGTCGGTCAGTAAGCACTTCAATTTGCCATTTGATGATCTGAAGGCGAAGAAACGGACGAAATCGATTGCCTTCCCACGTCAAATCGCGATGTATCTCTCACGTGAGATGACGGAGAGCTCTTTACCGAAAATCGGAGAAGAATTCGGGGGACGCGACCATACGACCGTCATCCATGCCCATGAAAAGATTAGTATGTTGATCAAATCGGACGGGGAAACGGGAAAAGTCATCGAACAAATCAAACATGAATTGAAGCATTCATAAAACTGTGGATAAACATGTGGATAAAGTAGGGTAGTTATCCACAACTTATCCACACCGTTTTTGGCTTTATATCAAGTTATCCACCGACTTATCCACACTATCCACAGCCCCTAAGACTATTATTAAAAAAATATATTATTATGTTATGATGGGCGCATGCCCATTATTTTCGAGAGGAGTCTAACGACGATATGCATATCACCATTCAACGCGAAGCTTTAATTCAAGCAGTACAAGATGTAGCCAAAGCGGTCTCATCCCGCACGACGATTCCGATTCTGACAGGAATCAAACTCGAAGCTCATGGAGATGGTATGACGCTGACAGGAAGCGATACAGAAATCTCGATTGAACGGACGATCTATGCAGAAGAGAATGGAACATCTTATGTCACGGTTCACCGTGCAGGTAGTGTCGTCTTGAATGCCCGCTTCTTCGGCGATATCGTCAAAAAGATGCCAAAAGACGAAGTCACACTTGAAGTCTCACCGAACTTCATGACACGAATCCAGTCAGGAACAGCGGAATTCCATTTGAACGGTCTTGATCCAGATGAGTTCCCACGCCTTCCGCAAGTCGATGGGGGACAACGTTTCCGTTTACCGGCTGATCTCTTACGTTCGATGATTCGCCAAACAAGCTTTGCTGTCGCTGTTCAAGAAACACGTCCTGTTCTGACAGGTGTGAACTTCTCAGCCGATAAAGGCATCTTGACGTGTGTCTCAACAGATAGTCACCGTCTAGCCCTTCGTCGTGCTCAATTTGAGACAGATACAGATATCTCGTTCCAAAACGTCATCGTTCCAGGGAAGAGCTTAAATGAATTATCGAAGTTGCTTGGAGATGGTCATGTGGATATCACGATCACAAACCAACAAATCTTATTCAAGATGAAGCACGTCCTCTTCTTCTCGCGTCTACTCGACGGAAACTATCCGGATACATCACGTTTGATTCCGGAAGAGTACCGGACAGCTGTCCGCATGAACGCGAAAGAATTGCTCCAAGCGATCGATCGCGCGTCACTGCTTGCACGTGAGGACCGTAACAACGTCATCAAGTTCGCAGCTGAAGGAACGACAGCGGTCGAGATCTCTTCACATTCACCAGAAGTCGGGAAAGTCTCGGAGCAAGTCAGCATTCTTTCGCTTGAAGGAGAAGAGCTGAAAATCTCGTTCAACTCGAAGTACATGATGGACGCCTTGAAGGCACTTGACGCGACAGATATCGAAATCCAGTTCACGGGTTCGATTCGTCCATTTATCTTGCACCCAGTCGATCAAGATAACGTCTTGCAACTGATTCTTCCAGTCCGGACGGCGTAAGCATCAACACAAAATACGTGATAAGACGGGTTCGATCGTTTCGACATCGGACCCGTCTTTTTCGTATACCGTATATACGTTCGGGGATTTTGCTAAATCGCTCAATGTTTAGTACAATAAAGAGTACGTCATTTATAATATGTAGGTAGGAGGAGTCAATCCATGCAAGAAATCAGAATTACAACGGAATACGTCACATTAGGGCAGTTCCTGAAGCTATCGGATATCATCTCAAGCGGAGGACAAGCCAAACCGTTTTTAGCAGAGGTACCGATTCTAGTCAACGGCGAGGTCGATCAGCGACGTGGTCGTAAATTACGGGATGGAGACATCATTGATGTAGAAGACTACGGTCAGTTCATCATCAAGAACGAGGGCAACTAACGTGCGGCTGGATTCAGTCCGACTCAGTCATTATCGCAACTATGACGCACTCGAACTGTCATTCTCCGAAAAAACGAATGTCCTGATTGGTGAAAATGCACAAGGGAAGACGAACTTACTGGAAGCGATCTATGTTCTTGCTCTCGCGAAGTCGCACCGGACGACGCATGACAAGGAACTGATCGGTTGGGACCAAGAAACAGCGCGCGTCGAAGGACGTGTCGTCAAGCGGACCGGCTCCCATGTCCAAGAGATCGTCATCTCGGGTCGCGGGAAAAAAGCAAAGCTGAATCATCTAGAGCAACGACGCTTGAGTGATTATGTCGGGGCACTGAACATCGTTTTATTCGCCCCGGAAGATTTGCATATCGTCAAAGGCAGTCCACAAGTCCGCCGGCGATTTCTCGATATGGAGATTGGTCAAGTCAGTCCGGTCTATCTGCATGAATTGAGCCAGTACCTGAAAGTGTTGAAGCAGCGGAACGCATTGCTGAAACAACTGTCCATGAAGGGAGGAGACGAGACCTTCCTTGATATCTTGACGGAGCAAATGATTACGCTAGCCGTTAAAATCGTTCAGCGCCGGCATCATTTCATGGCCCAGCTCGAAAAATGGGCACGACCGATTCATGACGGAATCAGTCGTGGACAGGAAGAACTCGCGCTCATCTATCGTTCGGACACATTCGGCGACGAATTACTCGATGTCGAAGGAATGACTGCGTCCTACACGCGGAAGTTTGGTAAAATAAAAGAAAATGAAATCCGAAGAGGAGTTACGTTGTTTGGACCACATCGCGATGACTTCGAGATGGAAGTCAATGGACGAAACGTCCAAACGTATGGTTCACAAGGACAACAACGAACAGCAGCTCTCTCGTTAAAGCTTGCGGAGATCGAATTGATTCATGAGGAAGTAGGGGAATATCCACTTCTTCTACTCGACGATGTCTTATCCGAGCTTGATGATCATCGTCAAACACATTTGCTCGATACGATGCAACAAAAGGTCCAGACGATCCTGACGACGACAAGCGTCGACGGGATTGCGCATGAAACGATCAACCAAGCGAAGTTGTTCCACGTGAAACAAGGGACGGTCGATTTGGAAGAGACATCATATAAAGAAACAGTAGGTGAGAAAACCGATGAGTAATCATGAAGATATGGAATTGGAACAAGGGTACGGTGCCGATCAGATTCAAGTACTTGAAGGATTAGAAGCAGTTCGTAAACGTCCAGGGATGTATATCGGCTCGACGGCATCAAAGGGTCTCCATCACCTCGTATGGGAGATCGTCGATAACTCGATTGATGAGGCGCTCGCAGGATACTGTGATACGATCAAGGTGACGATCGAACCAGGGAACTCGATCTTAGTCGAGGATAATGGACGCGGTATTCCAGTCGACATTCAAGAGAAGATGGGTCGTCCTGCCGTTGAGGTCATCCTGACAGTCCTCCACGCCGGTGGTAAATTCGGCGGCGGCGGATATAAAGTATCGGGTGGACTACACGGTGTTGGGGCTTCGGTCGTTAACGCCCTGTCGACGAAACTTGAAGTATTCGTCAAACGGAACGAAAAACTGTATTACCAAGCGTACCATCGCGGTGTACCAGCGCAAGATCTCGAAGTGATCGGAACATCAGAAGAGACAGGAACGACGATTCGTTTCTTCCCAGACGGTGAGATTTTCCAAGAGACGCTCGAGTATGACTATGATTTGCTAGCGACACGCCTGCGGGAACTTGCTTTCTTAAATAAAGGCTTGAAGATCATCATCACGGACGATCGTGCGGATGAGCCGATGACGCGTAGCTTCCACTACGAAGGTGGGATCAAATCCTACGTCGAACACTTGAATCGTTCAAAAGAAGTCGTTCATGCGGAACCTGTCTATGTACACGGAACAAAAGACGGTATCGAAGTTGAAGTCGCGCTTCAGTATAACGACGGATTTGCGTCAAACATCTACTCGTTCACGAACAACATCCCGACGCATGAAGGTGGTACGCACGAGACCGGCTTCAAGACGGCTTTGACACGGGTCATCAATGACTACGCGAAGAAGTTCGGTTTGATGAAGGATGCAGACGGTACGTTATCCGGTGAGGACGTACGTGAAGGAATGACAGCGATCGTTTCCGTCAAACACCCGAACCCACAGTTCGAAGGTCAGACGAAAACGAAACTCGGGAACTCCGACGCGCGTACGGTTACGGATTCACTCTTCTCTGGTGCATTTGAGCAGTTCATGCTCGAAAACCCGACGAATGCACGCGCAATCGTCGAAAAAGGGATGATGGCGTCACGCGCCCGGATGGCAGCGAAACGCGCCCGTGAACTGACACGCCGTAAAGGTGTTCTCGAAGTGAGCTCGCTTCCAGGTAAACTGGCCGACTGTTCGTCACGTGATGCCTCGATTTCCGAATTGTACATCGTTGAGGGTGACTCGGCGGGTGGTTCTGCGAAATCTGGACGTGATCGTCATTTCCAAGCCATCTTACCGATTCGCGGTAAAATCTTGAACGTGGAGAAAGCACGTCTCGATAAGATTCTCGGAAGCAATGAGATTCGGACGATCATCACAGCACTCGGAACAAGTATTGGTTCTGAGTTCAATATTGAAAAAGCACGCTATCACAAAGTCATCATCATGACCGATGCCGATGTCGATGGTGCCCACATCCGGACACTCTTGTTGACGTTCTTCTACCGTTACATGCGTCCGCTTGTCGAGCATGGGTATGTCTATATCGCTCAGCCACCGCTATACGGGATCAAACAAGGGAAGAACATCACGTACGTGCATAACGAACGTGAATTGACAGAGGCGCTTGCAGCGCTTCCTGAAAACGCACGGTACGACATTCAGCGCTACAAAGGTCTTGGGGAGATGGATCCAGAGCAACTTTGGGAAACTACGATGGATCCAAGTGGTCGTCAAATGTTGCGTGTCGAGCTTCAAGATGCAATCGAAGCAGATGAAGTCTTTGATATCTTGATGGGAGATCAAGTCGAACCACGACGCGACTTCATTCAATCACACGCACATTACGTCAAGAACCTGGATATTTAACGCTGAACAGAGAGGGTGGCCAGAAGCATGTCCGAACAAAATCACGGAATCATCAAGGATATTAATATCAGTCAAGAGATGCGTACGTCCTTCATGGACTACGCGATGAGCGTCATCGTCGCACGTGCTCTTCCGGACGTACGGGACGGCTTAAAACCCGGACACCGCCGGATTCTCTATGCGATGAACGACCTCGGTATTCGTGCCGATAAACCACATAAAAAGTCTGCCCGTATCGTCGGGGAAGTCATCGGTAAGTATCACCCGCACGGGGATTCTGCCGTCTATGACACGATGGTCCGCATGGCGCAAGACTTCAGCTATCGTTACGAACTCGTCGATGGACACGGAAACTTCGGGTCTGTCGATGGGGACTCGGCGGCTGCGATGCGATATACGGAAGCTCGTATGTCAAAAATCGCGATGGAGATCGTTCGCGATATCAACAAAAACACAGTCGATTTCAAAGATAACTACGATGGTTCGGAACGCGAACCGGAAGTCTTACCGTCACGCTTCCCGAACTTACTCGTCAACGGTTCGAGTGGGATCGCGGTCGGGATGGCAACGAACATTCCACCACATCAGCTTGGCGAAGTCATCGATGGTGTCTTAGCATTGTCTCACGATCCAGAAATCACGATCCAAGAACTGATGCAGCACATTCCGGGACCTGATTTCCCGACAGCGGGTGAAATTCTTGGTCGTAGCGGGATTCGTCGCGCTTATGAGACAGGACGTGGCTCAATCATCGTCCGCGCGAAAGCTGAAATCGAACAGACGAAAAAAGACCGGGAACGGATCATCGTGACGGAGCTGCCTTATCAGGTCAATAAAGCCCGCCTCGTTGAAAAGATTGCCGATCTCGTTCGCGAGAAAAAGATCGAAGGTATCACCGATTTACGAGATGAGTCAGATCGCCGCGGTATGCGCATCGTCATGGAAATCCGTCGTGACGCAAATGCGAGCGTCATCTTAAACAACTTGTATAAGCAGACGTCGATGCAAACGACGTTTGGTGTCAACATGCTAGCGATCGTTGGAGGACGTCCGAAAACATTGACGCTCAAGGAAATGCTTTATCATTACCTCGAGCATCAAAAAGAAATCGTGCGTCGTCGGACACAGTTCGATCTCGAAAAAGCAGAAGCACGTGAACACTTACTCGCTGGTCTACGGATTGCACTCGATCATTTGGATGAAGTCATTCAAATCATCCGCGGGAACCGGACAGCGGACGCAGCACGTGAACAGTTGATGGAGCGTTTTGCGTTATCTGAGAAACAATCACAAGCGATTCTTGATATGCGCTTGCAACGCCTGACAGGTCTTGAGCGGGAGAAAATTGAAGCAGAGTATGACGAAATCATGCAATTGATCGCGGAACTGAACCGCATCCTTGCGAGTGAGGAAGTCTTGCTTGATTTGATCCGGACAGAACTTGAGGAGTTGAAAGAACGTTTCAACGACGAACGTCGGACGGAAATCCGCATGGACCACATCGAATTCGAAGACGAAGATTTGATTCCGGAACAGGATATCATCATCACGTTGACAAGCAGTGGCTACATCAAACGGATGACGACGGATTCGTACCGGACACAACGCCGCGGTGGACGTGGGGTTCAGGGAATCGGAACGAACGACGAGGATTACGTCACGCGTCTCTTGTCTTGTTCGACGCATGATACGATTCTATTCTTTACGAACCGTGGGAAAGTCTACCGGATTCGTGGATATGAAGTACCGGAGATGAGTCGGACATCAAAAGGTGTACCGATCATCAACCTCATCCAAATCGAACGCGACGAAAAGGTCGAGACGATGATTCCAGTCAACTTCAAACGTTATCTCGAGGAGCAACAAGCAACTGAAGCACCTGTCGAGGTGATTGAAGGAGAGATTGAAGAGACGGAAGAAACGCTTGAAACGGAAGAAGTCGTTCAAGATGAGCAAAAATCATTGATCTTCATGACACGTAAAGGACGCGTCAAACGTTCACCGTTGTCTGCGTACGCACGGATCAACAAAAACGGTTTGATCGCGATTCGATTGTTTGAAGACGATGAGTTGACATCGGTTCGTCTCGCATCGACGGACGATGAAGTCTTTGCTGTTTCAACAAGCGGGAAAGCGATTCGTTTCCCAATCACGAATGTCCGCTCGATGGGACGTGGCGCTCGTGGTGTCAAAGCGATGACGTTACGTCCAGACGATTTCGTCGTCGGGATGGAACTTGCACGTGATGCTCAAGATGTTCTTGTCATTACGGAAAAAGGATTCGGTAAACGAACACCGATGACCGAGTTCCGTAGCCAGTCTCGTGGTGGTAAAGGATTGATCGCGAGTAAGGTGACAGAACGCGTAGGTCAAATCGTTGCCATGCGAATCGTTGATGTCGACGATGACATCATGATCATGACAGAGAGCGGAATCGTCATTCGGACAGACTCGCAATACATTTCACGTGTCGGCCGGAATACCCAAGGGGTGAAGGTCATTCGAATTGAAGAAGGTGACCGTGTTGCAACGGTTGCGAAACTGAAACGCGAAGAGACTGATGAAATGGAAGAAGACACGGATATCGTGTCTGAAGAGAATGTAGTCGAATCGGATGCTTCAGAAGAAGCGGAAGAATAAGCAAGACGTCAGCAAGGAAGCAGCAGAGTGATACTACTCTGCTGCTTTTATCTACATATATAGAAAGAAGAGAAAGGAACGAAGCGATATGCGAGTGGCAAGTGACCAATTACGCATCGGGGATCGTTTGACAGAATCCATCTATTTACATACGGATCATCCGATCGTAGAAGCAGGGAAAAAAATAGGGACCGATGAGTTACGACGAATCCAGCGTTTCTTAATCAAAGAAGTCGTCATTGAAGATCGACCTGATTTCGGTAAAGATGAACAAGTACAGATTGAAACGGTTGAAGCCCATGTAGAACATCCTTTTGAAGAATTCATTCGCTTTTACAATAAAGTCTTCATGTCGTGGGAACAGGGAATGAAGCCGAATGTATACGAAGCATTGAGCTGGGTCAAACAGTCCGTTCCAGAACGGATTACGAGACAAGATGTCTTACCATTCTTCCTAGAGCGGGGAACGGAAGCTTATACAGTGCGACATGCCATTTATCGAGGGGCAGTCGCTCAAATGCTGGCGGAAGCAGTCGGAAAAGAACGGAAAATGATTCATGAACTATGGACGGCGTCCTATTTTGCGGATTATGGACTAGCACGAATCATGGAATGGCGTCACACGAAACGATATGAAGCGATGCAACAAGAAATTTTTCAACGTCACCCGGCTATGGCGTATCAAGCCTTGCAAAAGGAGACGATCATCTCTGATACAGTCAATCGTTTAATTGTTCAACATCATGAACGGTTAGACGGAACAGGTTACCCTTTAAAGGTAAAAGGAGATAAGATCGCAGATCACACACGGTTGTTCATCGTAGCGGACGTCTTTGCTGCAATGACGAGTTGGCGTCCGTACCGAGAAGCATATACGCCGTTTGATGCCTATCGTCATTTAAAAGCAAGACCGATGCAATATTGCTCAAAGTATGTACTATTGCTCGGACAATTACTTCTACCAATAGAAGTTGGTGATCGCGTACTGATGAGTAACGGAAAGATTGCAACCATTACGCGAAAGAATCCAGTCTTTGATCGGCCTGTCATTTCCTATGAAGAACAAGGACGGATGACAATCATTGATTTAATGGAAGAACGACAACATAGTATTATTCAGTTGATGGATTAATAGAGAATACACAGCCTCTTGAGCCAGAATCGTAAGGTTTAAGAGGCTTGTTCATGATTTTAAAAACAATTTTAAAATAAGTGTTGCACAATAATAAAACGCGTGATATATTATTACATGTCCTTAACAACGACAAGCGCTTGAAACAAACGAGAAAACAATTTGAAAAAAGTTGTTGACTTCTTGTTTCAGACTTGGTATTCTAATTGAGTCGCCAAAACAGGCGCGGACGAACTTTGAAAACTGAACGATGAGGCAAAAATCGTATTCTACGGAATACAAAAACGAATGAAGCGCAAGCTTCGTCAATCGTGACTTCGGTCACAAAAACGAGCAAGTCAAACACTTCATGGAGAGTTTGATCCTGGCTCAGGACGAACGCTGGCGGCGTGCCTAATACATGCAAGTCGAGCGCAGGAAACTGACGGAACTCTTCGGAGGGAAGGCAGTGGAAT
>NZ_JACSNC010000004.1:0-223996 GCF_018618955.1 Exiguobacterium sp. s191
CTCCATGAAGTGTTTGACTTGCTCGTTTTTGTGACCGAAGTCACGATTGACGAAGCTTGCGCTTCATTCGTTTTTGTATTCCGTAGAATACGATTTTTGCCTCATCGTTCAGTTTTCAAAGTTCGTCGTGTCGTTTTCAGCGACTTTAATAAGATATCACGGAATAACTTAAGCGTCAATCCCTTTTTGAAATCTTTTTTCTTTCTCGTCACCGTCCAGTGCGTGTTGCCCTGTCGACATGTATTAATATACTATCTCGGTATAATACCGTCAATAGTTTTTCTAAAAAAACTTTTATAATCTTTTCCCTTCTATATATAGCAAAAAACAATCAAATGGATAAAATAAAGCCGATCGTCATACGACCGGCTCATACGTCACGAGTTCGACCCCTGCTCCTTTAGTTGTTTGATACGAAATCCTGATTAGACCTTTTCGCATGAAGAAATCAATCAGACTACTTAAATCCACTTTGACTTCTTGCAGTCGCTCTTCTTCCATCAATTCATACATCGTCCAAGGACTCGTCCGCTCACGCATGATTTCGAATAAATAGCGTCCTCCCGATAAGACCTTCGACTGCAAAAGATGCTCAAGACCAATCAAGGCGAGGTGAATACGTTGATCTAATGTCTCTTCACTCATCAACAATTGTTCATATAGTTTATAGACATCCGGATCATCCAGTCGTGCTTGTTCCCAGACGACTGTCTCGGGATGTTTTCCTTTTTCAAGGACCGATAATCGCGCGAGATGATGCAAAGCGTGGTGGACGTGTGTATAGGCATCATAATGATGTCCGCGACTGAACAAATTCCTTCCGTCTTGGAAACGACGCAGAAGTTTAGCGAATGAGATCGTCATCTGTAGACATCTTTCCTCATCAGGAAAGTTTAAGAGTTGCCGTTTTAAGTCAACTAAATAATCGTTCCGTTCGAAAACGATCGTTCCTTCTGCAATCCAGTGAATCGCACGTCGATTGGCATTTAACAAAATCCAGCGTGATAAGACATCTTCATGTACGAGGTGTAATGACACCTTTAGTGTATTCAGTCGATAATGTTTGATCGTCCACTCGACTTCTGGGTCTCTCGTGATGACGACAAGAAGTGTATCAAATTGATCCGTCAAGGAATCCCGTGGTTGCCGTTTCTCAACAGCAATGATCCCTTGTGTTTCACGATAAGCCGCGTATTCCGAATAAATCGTTCGTGTTGCTTGTTCCATGTACTTCTCACCCTTCTATACGAACTCGTCGTTACCATTTTCGACAAAAAAACAAGCTTTCCTCCTTCAGACAGTTGCACTTCTTATGCTAAACTGACAACAGGGGGAATTCACTTGAAAAAACAACGTAAAAATAAAATAAACCGCGCGCGAAACCTTGCTATGTTTCTTGTGTTCGGTGGGATGCTCGTCATGTATGGCGGTCTATTACTCAAACAATTTGAAATCATCATGGTCTTACTCATGCTTCTCGGTTTCGTCATGGTTCTTGCCAGTACGGCACTCTATTTCTTGATTGGTCTGACATCAACGAAGGCAGCTGTCGTCACTTGTCCAAACTGCGGAAAAGAAACAAAAGTCCTTGGTCGCGTCGACTTATGTATGCATTGCGATGAACCACTTACGATGGATCCGTCTCTTGAAGGAAAAGAATTTGATGAAAAATATAATAAACACAATAAACGAGCTCCCCGCTAAGGCAGCTCGTTTTTTTATTGGACATTCGATTGACAGTCCGGACAAGTTCCGTACACTTCTAATCGGTGACGATCGACTTTAAAGCCCGTTAAGTGCGCCGCAACCGTTTCGACATCATCGAGCACAGGATAGTTGAAATCAACGATCTTTCCACAGTTCTCACAGATCATGTGGTAATGGCGTGTCGTAACGAAATCGAAGCGACTTGAAGCGTCTCCGTAATTCATTTCCTCAACGATTCCCTTTTCTCGAAACACGCGTAAGTTATTATATACAGTCGCCACACTCATGTTTGGAAATCGATGTTCGAGTGCACGATAAATCTCATCCGCTGTCGGATGAGTGTGTCCCGTCGTTAAATATTCCAAAATCGCGTGACGTTGTGGTGTCATTCGAACGCCTGATTCCCGAAGTGACTTCACGGCGTCATCCAGCATTTCGTTAGCCACGTCCATCCCCTCATTTCTATCTTTCATTGATTATCAGATTGTAATCTTTATAATTAGTCTACCTACAAATAGGCATTCCGTCAACGGCTCTGCATCGGATTTGACGTCCATGATACAATCATATCGTGATATTTTTCACGAATCATCGATTGGAGGAATCCTCATGTCTACCCACACTACACGTCCTACTTCAGAGGCGTTATATGAAATCGCACAAGAGTGTATCGTTGGTGGCGTCAACAGCCCATCCCGTTCATTCAAAGCCGTCGGTGGCGGCGCACCTGTCTATATGGAACGCGGAGAAGGTGCTTACTTTTATGATGTCGATGGCAATCGCTATATCGATTACTTAGCAGCCTATGGTCCGATCATCACGGGACATGGTCATCCTCACATTACGGAAGCGATCACCCATGCTGCCCAAAATGGTCTTCTTTACGGCACACCACACCGTCTAGAAATTGACTTTGCACATAAACTACAAAAAGCGATCCCTTCGCTTGAAAAAGTACGCTTTACGAACTCGGGAACCGAAGCCGTCATGACGACGATTCGTGTCGCACGAGCGTATACGGGTCGTGAGCTCGTCGTGAAGTTCAGTGGTTGTTACCACGGTCACTCGGATCTGATGCTGATTGCAGCAGGAAGCGGACCAGCGACACTTGGTTCCCCAGATTCAGCCGGCGTCACGAAAGCGACGGCAAAAGAAGTCATTACGACACCGTTCAATGATATCGAATCGTATCGTCAAATCATGGAACAATGGGGCGATCAAGTCGCTTGTGTACTCGTCGAACCGATCGTCGGAAACTTCGGTATCGTCGAACCGCAACCTGGATTCCTTGCTGCGGTCAACGAAATCACGCATGCACACGACGCACTCGTCATCTATGATGAAGTCATCACAGCCTTCCGCTTCACATACGGCAGTGCACAAGAGTTACTCGATATCCGTCCCGATATGACGGCACTCGGCAAAATCATCGGTGGTGGTTTACCGATCGGCGCTTATGGTGGTCGCAAAGAAATCATGGAACACGTCGCGCCACTCGGTCCGGCTTACCAAGCAGGTACGATGGCAGGTAACCCAGCATCGATGGCTGCCGGTATCGCTTGTCTTGAATTACTTGAGAAGCCTGGTGTCTATGAACAACTCGATCACCTTGGCGCCTTACTCGAACAAGGTGTGCTAGAAGCAGCAAAACGTCATGACGTCACGATTACGATCAACCGTCTAAAAGGTGCCATGACGGTCTACTTCACGGATGAAACAGTCATCGATTACGATGGTGCAGAACGTGCAGACAGCGAGATGTTCGGACGTTTCTTCAAATTGATGCTAGAAGAAGGCGTCAACCTTGCTCCTTCGAAATACGAAGCGTGGTTCTTGACGACAGAACATACGGAAGCCGACATCACAGAGACGATTGCAGCAGTCGATCGTGCCTTTGCTCGACTCTAAGTCCTCCCACTAAAAAAGCAGCGACCCTCATGAGGATCGCTGCTTTTGTGTTATTCGACGAGTTCCAGATTTTGAATGGCATACAGTTCGAAATAAGCGCCTCGTTTTTGCATGAGGACTTCGTGTGTTCCGATTTCCGTAATTTGACCATTTTCGATGACGACGATCTTATCGGCATCGGTAATCGTTGATAAACGGTGCGCGACAGTAAACGTCGTCCGTCCTTTCGCGAGACGTGCTAACGAATCTTGAATCATCGCTTCGCTCTCTAAATCGAGCGCACTCGTTGCCTCATCCAAAATCAGAATCGGCGGGTTCTTCAAGAAGACCCGAGCGATGGCTAGACGTTGCTTTTGACCACCCGATAACTTGACGCCTCGTTCACCGACTGGCGTATGATAACCGTTTGGTAACCGTTCGATGAATTCGTGGGCATTCGCTGCTTTTGCCGCTGCGATGACTTCCTCATCCGTCGCCTCCGGATTCCCCATCTTAATGTTCATCTGAACCGACTCACTGAAGAGAATCGACTCCTGCATGACCATCCCGATCTGATCGCGAAGACCACGCAACTTCAAGTCACGAATATCAACGCCGTCAAGCGTGATCCGACCGGCAGACACATCATAGAAGCGTGGAATTAAACTGACGAGCGTCGATTTCCCACCACCTGACATCCCGACGAAAGCAATCCGTTCACCTGCCTGAACGTCAAGCGTTAAGCGATCAATTGCTAGCTCGCCGCCTTCTTCGTAAGCGAAACTGATGTTTTCGAACTGAACGTTTCCGCGGACATCTTTTGGATCGCGTGCATTCGGTTTTTCCGTGATGTCATACGGCTCATCTAAAAACTCAAACATCCGGTCCATCGAAGCGATCGACTGCGTCAACGTCGTTGAGGAGTTGACGAGACGACCGAGCGGCGCATACAAGCGATCGATATAACCAATGAACGCAACCATCGTCCCGAGTGTCACTTGTCCGTTCAAGACGAAGAACGCCGCTGTCCCGAAAATAAGGATCGGTGCGAAGTCCGTAATCGTCGAGACGACGACGTACGTCCGCGCATTCCAGTTCGTTTGACGCAGCGCCGCTTTTAAGAACCCATCATTTTGATGTTTGAACGCTTTGTTCTCGTGCGGTTCGAGTGCAAAACTACGAATGACTGCCATGCCGTTGACCCGTTCCGTCAAATGACCTTGTAGTTCCGCAAGTGCTGCCGAACGTTCCCGTGTCAATCCGCGTAAGCGACCGTAAAAGAACTTAACGGCGAGGGCGTAGAATGGTAATGGAATAATGGCGACGAGCGTCAACTTCGGATCAATCGTCCACATGATAGCGATCGCAATGAAAATCGTAATCATATCAAGCCATAAGTTCATTAATCCCGTGACGACGAAGTCTTTCGTCTGCTCGACATCATTGATGATTCGCGAGATGACTTCTCCGGTTTTCGTATTCGAATAAAAACGAAGCGATAATTTCTGAACATGATCAAACAATCGATTACGAACGTCAAATAAAATCTTCGACGCTGACCATTGCGCGAGGTATTGACGGACGTATTCAAGCGGTGGCTTGACGATCAGGAAGATGAAGACACCCGCTCCGATCAAATACGCCAATTGTTTACTTTTTTCCGCCATCGGCATCGTGTTTCCAGTTAGGATATTGTCGATGATGTACTTATACAACAACGGAAGTCCAAGTGGGATCGAGAACTTGATGATCCCGACGAAAACCGTCAGGAGAATCTGTTTTTGATACGGCTTGACGAACGCCATATAGCGGCGGATCGAACCTTGTTTCTTACGTTTTGCTTGTGTTGCCACGTGTTTCACTTCCTTCAATTAAAAAAAGACGATGGCGAACCATCATCTCCGATATCTTGTTTCATATTCACGATACCACATATCCACGAAAGCCGGGTTAAATGGACCCTTGCGACTGCGGATCCATTGAATCAGGATTTGGACATTGTCTTTCAAAATACGATCGATCGCCTTCGGATAGTTCATCTCGCGGCGATGCTTCTCATACTCGTCCTCATCGAGGATCATGTAAGACATGTCCGGATACACTTTGATATCTAAATCGTAATCAATGTACTTGACTGCTCGATCTTTCTCATCGAACGTAGAAGGTGATCCAAGATTGCAGTAATAGTAAATGCCATCCTCCCGAATCATACAAATGACATTGAACCAGAGTTCTGTTGAAAAGTAACAGATTGCAGGCTCTCGTGTTCGCCACTGACGACCATCCGATTCACTGACCATGATGCGGTCATTGAACCCAATCAATTCTTCTTCCGTCGATTTCAGCACGAGCGTTTCTTCCCAAACTCTGTGTAAGCTCCCGTTATGTTTGAAACTTTGAATCTCAATCTTGCTACTTTCTTTTGGGAATCGACTCATGTGCTACTCCTTTCTAAAGCGTTTTTCTTCCATTCTGTTATACTCTCGTGCTTATTATACCCATTTTCAGAACGCATGAAAAACGAAAGGGTATTTTTTCAGAAAAATGACGGAATTCAGGCTTGAAAGTGATTCAAAATCGCATTTTTTCGTTGTTTGAACATCGGTTTCAAGATGAATGCTTCAATGACGAAGGCTGGCAAGAAGGATGCGTACGTCACTTCATCCACGAAATAGACGCCAGATTCACGTTCTTCGACTCGGTGCACGTGGCACCATGCCCGGAATGGATACGGAACTTTTGTACCGACATCGACGAAAACATATTCTTCTACGAAAGGAATCCAAGACGTCCACGAGACAAATAGTGGAGGAACACCAACGCGCAGACGAATCGTATTTCCTGCTCGCGTCCGTGTATCACCCGACGTCTTCACTTGCGGAAATACCGTCAATCGACTTAAGGCCTTGGCGTCACTTAAAAACTCCCACGCTTGCTCCTTTGATGTATCGACACGTGTCTCAAAACGAAAAGTATGCATTAGATCTCCCCCTTTAATAGTCGATCAATCTTCATTTGCGCGACAGATACCGGATGCGTCGCATACGTTTCCTGATCAACCAGTATTGTCTGGTCCGGCTGTTCCGTCACGCGATAGACGGCAATTTCCCAAATCCGGTGTGAGAAGATATGTCGGACGTGACCGACAAGCATCCCATTACGATCTTCTTCTGCTTCTCGAAGTGGGTATTGCCACATACCTGCGAGCAAACCCGTTTCTGCTCGTTGTTCAATTGCGATTTTTCCGTTCGTTTCATAGACGAGAGCATCATACGGAATAATTTGCGTCTTCCCTTTCTTCGTCTTCACAGGTAGTTCTTCCTGTGCATTTCGATCATATGCGAAACAAACGTCTTGAACAGGACAGAGTCCACACATCGGAGACTTTGGCGTACAGACCATCGCACCGAGTTCCATCAAGCCTTGATTGAAACTTGACGGATCAGCCGGATCAATCAATTGATGAACTGCTGCTTCAAACAATTTCCGTGTCTTCGGCGCAGCGATGTCTTCATAAATCCCAAGTACACGCGAGAGGACGCGCATCACATTTCCGTCTACTGCCGGTTCTGCTTGCCCATAAGCAATCGATAGAACCGCTCCTGTCGTGTACGGACCAACGCCCTTCAGCTGACTGAACAATTCCTTTTCGTCCGGAACGATTCCATCATATTTTTCAACAACTTCCTGAACCGCGATTTGAAGATTCTTGACACGGGAATAGTACCCTAAGCCCTCCCAGTGCTTCAGGACTTCACTTTGATCCGCTTGCGCTAAATCATGCGGTGTCGGGAAACGTTTCGTGAAGCGTTCATAATATGGAATGACTGTATCGACGCGCGTTTGTTGGAGCATGATCTCACTAATCCAGATATGATATGGGTTTTTGGTTCTTCGCCATGGGAGATCTCGCTGTTCACGAAGGAACCAGGTAATCAGTTCTGTGGTAAATTGTGTTTTATTAAAGTTTGTGAAATATTCTTGAACGACAGTCAAAAGGTTACCTCTTTTCTCTTGAATACGATATATTTATTAAAAATTACTCGGCAGAACCACGATGGATCAACCATCACGATTTTATAGAAGGAGCGAATTGGCATTGGATACTGGTACGCATATCGGCATGGGACTTTGTCTCGCCGCCATCTCGACGCTACACCCTGACGTCGCAGCGAGCACGACGATGTTTGCTGCCGTGACGACGACGGCGCTCGTCGGCTCACATGCACCGGACTTCGATACTGTCTTTAAGTTTAAAGGAAACAGCGCCTACTTGCGTCAACACCGCGGAAAATCGCACGGGTTGATTGCTTTGCTCGCCTGGCCATTATTACTTTCAATCGTCATCGGTATATTGTTTGGTGTACCTCCGACTTCATTATGGCTGATGGCGCAGATCGCTGTCGCCCTCCATGTCTTCGTCGATCTGTTTAACGCTTATGGAACACAAGCTTTACACCCGTTCAAAAAATCCTGGATCGGTTGGGGTGTCATCAACACATTTGATCCGTATCTGTTCGCGATGTATTATGCCGCGTTCGGGATTTGGCTACTAACGAGAGCAACGATCGTCATCTTCCCGATTTTGATTGCCATCGTCATCATCTATTACGCTGTGCAGTTTAAGTTACGAAACGATGCACTCGCGACCGCAGCACGCTATTATCGTGGTGCGCATAAACTGTTCATCTCACCTGGCATGAAATGGGATGAGTGGCATGTCGCGGCACGTTTACGCGATGAGTATTCCGTCGTTAAGATTAACAGTGGAACCGTCGTCGAATGCGGAAACTTCCGGATCAAGGACGAACCACACGGTGACGCCTTGTACGAAATCGTCAAACAAAACGCTGACTTGCAAGCGTTTCTTGAGTTTTCGAAGATTCATACGTATACGGTCTCACGAAAGGATGGCATTGTCGAATACCGCTTCACCAACCTGCGTTACTTCACGAAGGAAGTCTATCCATTCGTTGCCGTCGTCAGAATCGACGCTGCCACACAAGAGATCGTCAGCTCCTATACCGGCTGGGTGTTCAGCGAACGGACCTTGCAGAAAAAACTGTTCATCCCTGCATTATAAAGACAAAGCTCCGCGCAACGGAAATCCCGATGTGCGGAGCTTTTTTTTCATTCGACGTTTCGACCTGTCATCAAATGTTTGAATTTTTCGTTCGTCGTATTAAATCGGTGTAACATTGCCCCGTGCTGTTTGATCTGTTGCTCGACGAAATGAACCGCGACGGCTTCACCTTGATATTTCTCACCTGCGCGCGCGAGTGTCGCTTCGAAATCTTCCCACAGCACTTCGACCCACGTCAGTGCTTCTTCCGGGGTTAATACTTCATTCACTTGCAATAATTCTTCAGCCAGTTGCTGAAGGGCTTGTTCTCGATTCGTCATGTCTGTTCTCCCTCTCCTGTGAATAACGCGAGCGGAATCGCGACTTCCTGAGCGGTTCCTTCAAAATGTCCCCAGCCCATGACCCCATTGACGAAATGTAACTCAAATCGTGCCTCTTCTCCTTCGATTCGGTAAAAGGCTCCCCGTTCGAATCGTGCTGGATCGATCAAATAACTTTTCGCAATGGCGATTTTTCGCGTCACGACTTCCACTTCACTCACATTCCCATGTTGCTCCGCTTTTCGTTTTTGTTCACTTAATTTCGTGATCAACATCTCAAGCTCGTATTTTGATAATTGACTCATCCGTGTCTCCATTACAAAAACTCCCCCTCTTCGTTTTTCAGTATAAACGAAAAGGAGGAGAAACTGGATGGATTAGCTTGATTTCAATTCAAGATTCCGTTTACTTTGTAACGCATACATTTTCGCATAAATACCGGATGCTGCGAGGAGCACATCATGGGATCCTCGCTCGACGATCCGACCATGATCGAGAACAAGAATCTCATCCGCATCCTTGATCGTCGACAAGCGGTGGGCGATGATGAACGTTGTCCGCCCTTTCGTCAACGTCAGCAAGGCATCCTGAATGACCGCTTCCGTTTCCGAGTCAACGCTCGCTGTCGCTTCGTCAAGAACTAGGATCGCAGGATCGAACGCTAACGCACGGGCAAAACTGATCAACTGTCGTTCACCCGCTGATAACGTGGCACCTTTTTCGATGACTGGTTCATCGAGCCCGTTCGGTAAACGATCAATGAACCGATCCGCACCGACAGCTTCAATCGCTTGTCGTACTCGTTCTTCGGAAATATCAGGATTGTCGAGTGTGATGTTCGAGCGAATAGTTCCTGTGAAGAGGAACGGATCCTGTAGGACGATCCCCATATGCTCACGGACCGCTTGTTTCGGTAAAGTCGTCACGTCCTGTCCGTCAATCAACAACTGTCCTTTTGACGGATCATAGAAACGCATCAGCAAGTTCATGATCGAACTTTTCCCACTGCCCGTGTGTCCGACGAGGGCAATCGTCGCGCCAGGACGAGCATCGATTTGAATCTCACGTAATACGGGATTTCCCGCTTCATAACTAAATTCGACGTCCTTGAAGGACACCGCCCCTTTAAACCGAGCAACACGACCTTGTTCGACCGGCTCTCCCTTTTCGTCGAGCAACTGGAACATTCGGTCCGCTGACACGAGTGCTTGTTGTAGCGGTGACAGCTGATTCATGATTTGGGTGACCGGTTCGAATAAACGGGACACGTAATCGATATACGCATATAAGATCCCGAGCGATAAAAACGAGCCGTTCGTCAGACTTTTCCCACCGACGACCCAAATCAACAAGGCGAGCGTCAAGTTTTTCAAAAAGTAGGATAAGTTGTGGGACATCAGGGCATCAAGTCGTAACAACTTTGCCCGTGTCTGATAGTTCTCTTCGTTCTTTTGTTCGAATTCGGCAAGAACTTCCTTCTCACGTGCATAAGCCTGAATGATCGGCATCGTCTGGATGTTCTCATTCAGTTGACCATTCATGTCGGCAACGAGGGATCGGACCTTGAAGTTGTTTTTCGTCGCGAGTTTCTGGAACAGCTGAATCCAGAAATAGACGATTGGAATGATGATCAGCGAGACTAGTCCTAAGCGATAATCGAGGAAGAACATCGCGACCAGAATCCCCGCCATCGTGATGATCCCCGAGAAGACCCGGGCGAGCACACCGAGATATAGATCGCGAATCGTTTCCGTATCATTCGTGACTCGACTGACGATTTTCCCGATCGGTGTCTGGTCGAAATAACGAACCGGTAACCGTTGCAGATGCGTAAAGACATCAAGACGCATCCGTTTAATGATTTTATGAGCAGATCGCTGGAGCAAGATTTGCTGAATCCAGTTCAAACCAGCTGCTACCAGCAGCAAAAGGACATAGATCAAGGACAACCAGCCGATTGCTTTTAAGTCTTTTGAATAAAAATCATAGACCTGTCCTTGTGTCAGTTTTTGAATATTATCATACGTGTAGACGTCGTCTCCACGCGTGACCGTCATCGTATTTCCACTGATTTTCCGCTCTCCTCCACTGACGACTTGTTTCGGTACGAAAAAGTAGCCGTTGGTCGTTTGGACGATCGAGACGGATTGAACGATCTGACTTTTAGAGACGTCTTGTGCTTTAGCGAACTGACGGCCGTCATACGTGACCGCACCGTCCGATTTAACTTCGACCCAGTCCTTCTCAATTGCCACGATATGTTCATCAATGATGACTTTGGCGATATACGGACCTGTCAATTCCGCTCCGACTGCCAGTACGAGTAAAAATAATCCTAAAAAGATCGCTTGTTTCTCATGCATCGCATAGCGGATCAACGAACGGATCGTCGTCTTCCGACGTGCCGGATCGAGTTGGTATAATTCTAATTCATTCATGCAGAGGCACCTCCTTACATCTCTTCACTTTGTCGCTCGAATTGTTGAGCGTACCAGCCATTTTGTGCCATCAGGCTGTCATGTGTTCCTCGTTCAGAAATCATTCCATCTTGCAAAACGATGATTTCGTCCGCATGTGCCACTGCCGACAAACGATGGGCAACAATTAATGTCGTGGATTGGTGACGATTCGATCGAATCGAATCAATGATATGTGATTCCGTTTTCGCGTCTACCGCTGATAGTGAATCATCAAGCAACAGCAACTCTGGTTTTTTTAACATCGCCCGCGCGATCGAGAGACGTTGCTTTTGTCCTCCTGATAACGTGACGCCACGTTCACCGACCATCGTCTCAAGTCCTTGTTCCAGCGTTTCGATATCTTTTTCAAACGATGCGAGACGAATCGCTTCCTGCAATTCTTCTTCTGTCGCTTCACCTGCACCAAACAGAATGTTATCCCGAACAGATTTTGAGAATAGTAAATGTTCTTGTGACACATAACCCGTCCAACCGCGAACCGTCTCTAGCGCAATATCTTCATACGGTACGCCGTTGACCGTCAGCATATCCCGTCCGATTGGATACTCACGTAAGAATTGACGCAAGAACGTCGTTTTCCCGGATCCCGTTGGTCCGACGATACCGATCGTTGATCCTTGTTCGATCGTAATATTCAAATCTCGCAAGACCGGATGGGCTGTCTCTGGATACGTGAACGTCAAATCGTTCATCTCGATCCGCTCGGGATGTTCGACGTGTTCCCGCGGTGTCGAAGCAATCAACGGTTTGACTCGCATCGTTGCTTCTAAGCGGTCAAGACTTGCTGTCCCGCGCTGGATGACATTGATTAATTCACCAAAGGCATACATCGGCCAGATCAGCATCCCGAGATAGATGTTAAAGGCGACCAATTGTCCGAGCGTGATGTCGTTCGTAAAGACGAGATATGTCCCGAACGATAAGCCGATCAAGTAACTGAAACCGACGAGCAACTTGATGATCGGTTCAAACAAGACATCGATTTTTGCGACGTGCATGTTTTTCTCAAAGACATCCGTCGTGACATCGTCGAAGCGTTTAACATCGACTGGTTCTTGTACGAACGAGCGGATGACACGCAGTCCGGAAATCGACTCGACGACCTGGTCATTCATCGTTCCGAATGAATCCTGGGCAGTGATGAAGCGTCCGTGAATTTGACTTCCGAGCTTATTCATCGCGTAGGCGAGAAGTGGCATCGGTAACAAGGCAGCGAGCGTCAGCTTCCAATCGATCGCCACCCCCATGACGACGAGGGTGATCGCTGTCATGTTCAACGAGTCGACGAGCGTCAAGACACCAAATCCAGCTGTCCGCTCGACCGCCTTCAAGTCGTTCGTCGCGAGCGCCATCAAGTCTCCCGTCCGATTCTTTTGGTAGAACGTCGGCGTCAGTTTCAATAAGTGCGTAAAGAAGCGACTCCGAAGTGTCCGTTCTAATAAAAATGCCGTTCCGAATAATTTCGCTAACCACAGATACGTCAAGATGAAGGAAACGATGGAAATGACTGTTAATCCGATGACGTATTGCAAGAGCGTCGCCTGGTCCATCGATCCCGACCGCAATCCGTCGATGACCTTACCGATTAGCCATGGCGGCGTTAAATCGATGAAGCCGGTGATGATCAATAAGACGACTGCTACGAGATACGATGATTTGTGTTCTTTTAGAAACCAACTCAATTGCCGAAATAAACGCATGAGGGTCCCCCCTTTACTGTGAAATGAAGTACTTTTTCCGAGCACGCAAAAAGGCATACGGATTTCCGGATGCAGTCCGAGAATCAGTATGCCTTGAAATGGGCATGATGCATTCTTGTTCGTCTGCGCGCTCGGGAGACGAATCCCCTTGCTCGCACATGAAATGAATTACTTATACGCGCTCAAGAGTCTCCGTCGTATTCAGCTGTTGGATATGAGTGAAACCAATTGGCTTTTTCATAGGACGGTTCCTCCTTGTCTTAGTCTGTGCGTAGAATAGCACAATTGTCGGATAATTGTCAATTTTTCGTCTTGCTTTTATTACTCCGCCTCTTCTTCTTTGACTTGTTCGAGGACTTGAGCGGCTAGACCGTATGGAAATCCTTTTCGGACGAGTGCTTGCTTGACTTTTTGTTCGCGTTCGAACGGTTCAAGTTGTCGGTATTTCGGATAATACTTGCGCGCTTGATAAAGGGCCGCTTGTTCTTCTTCGTCACCTTCTTCAGCTCGAAACACCTCTTCAATGCCCGCTTTAATCAAATCGGACGAAAACCCACGCTGCATGAGCGTTAACTGCAACTTTTGTGTCAGTTCCCGCACGGAACGCCGTTGCAGCTCTTTTTGCTTTTGCCGCAAAAACTTCAGGACTTTTTCGTATTCCTCTTCATCCGTAAACGTCACGATCGCTTCATCAATCGCTGTCTTCGGTATCTTCAATGCCTCAAGGTCGCGGCGAATCCGTCCCGGACCTTGAGGTGTCGTCGCTTTTTTCGTTGCCGTATAAGCAAGTGCGAACTGTTGATCATCCAAATAGCGTTGCTCCGTCAATCGATCGATTGCATGTTTGATCGCATGCTCCGGTGTCTCTTTCTCTGTTAAATAGGCGACGACTTCACTCGTCGCCCGCATGCGGTACGATAAATGATTCAACGAGAGACGATACGCTTTTTGCTGTTCTTCAGCCGTTAACACTTCCTTGACGAAGTCGTCATCCAGTTCCTTATCGCGTTGTAGATTGTATTTAATTAAGATATCGACGTCTACGGCAAAGGCATATTCCTCTTTGCCATCGCGCTCGACATAGATGTTGAATCGTTCGCTGTTCTTTTTCTGCGTCGAGATCCGTTTGATCTTCATTTCGTTCCCTCCCTTAACCTGATTCGGTAGTTCTACGATATCATGAACAGGCAGGTCTATGTTTGAGTGAAACCATGGAACGGGAACAAATGGAAAGAAGCTACTTTTACTTATTTAGGGAGGATGGATTACATGAACATTGCGATTACCGGTGGAACCGGTATGATTGGTCAAGCCTTGACGAAACGTTTACTAGATCAAGGACATCACATCTTTATATTGACGCGTCATCCGAAAGTAAATGACGCGCATGTCACATATATCAAGTGGATGACAGAAGACGCAAAACCGGAACAGCACTTAGAAGGCGTCGATGCCTTTATTCATCTTGCTGGTGCTTCGATCAACGACGGACGTTGGACAGATGAACGCAAACGCGTCATTCTCGACAGTCGCGTCAGCACGACGAAGGAGCTCGTTCGAATCGTTGAAGCACTCGATCAAAAGCCAAATGTCGTATTGTCTGCTTCTGCGGTTGGCATTTACGGACAAGATCGGCATCAAACATTCTCCGAAGATCAACCACTTCCACCGACCGCTGACTTCTTAAGTCATGTCTGTGTCGCGTGGGAAGACCTTGCCCGCCCGATTGCTGACGCTGGCATTCGACTTGTCCATCCACGAATCGGTGTCGTCCTAACGAAAGCCGGTGGCGCTTATCCGTTAATGCGCTTGCCTTATGTCTTGTTTGGTGGTGGGACGATGGGCGACGGGAAACAGTGGGTCTCCTGGGTCCACATCGATGATTTAGTCGATTTATTCCTATTCGCACTTGAGACCCCGACAGTCGAAGGACCGCTGAACATCACTGCGCCTCACCCGGAGACGATGCGGCGTTTCGGACAGACGATCGGAAAAGTCTTACATCGCCCACACTGGCTCCCTGCGCCACGCTTCGCGTTAGAGCTCGCACTCGGTGAAAAGAGTACGATTGTACTAGAAGGAGCTCGTGTCATCCCGAAAAAAGCGCTCGAAAACGGATACAAGTTTCGGTATGCTGAACTAAAGGATGCATTGCGAGCAATCGAGCATTCAAACTAGTACAGGGGTGGACGATACTTGGATATCTTAATTCGAAATGCACATATCTATCCGATTACTTCGGACAGTTTTTACGGGGACATCCGTATTCGTGATGGAAAAATCATTGAAATCGGTGAATTACTGGATCATTTAGACAACGATCAAGTCATTGAAGCAGAAGGTCACTTTTTATTGCCCGGTTTCATCGATGCCCATACACATCTCGGATTATATGACGAAGGTACCGGAACCGTCGGAAATGATGCGAATGAGACGATTTTCGCGATGACTCCTCATCTGCGTGCCATTGATGGCGTGTACCCACTTGATGAAGGATTTAAGGAAGCCGTCGAACACGGGATCACGACCGTTCAAGTCATGCCTGGTAGCATGAACATCATCGGCGGCGTCACGAGTGTCATCAAGACGCACGGACGGTTCATCGATGATATGATTCTTCGAAAGTATGCGGGTCTGAAGGTTGCGCTCGGTGAAAACCCAAAGCGTGTCCATAGTGCTGGTCGCGCCGGTGAACTGACACGGATGGGCATCATGGGGATGTTGCGCGAAGCCTTTCTTGAAGTTCGGACACAACGAGTTTCCGAAACGTTCGCCCATCAGATGATCAAACGGGTCCTTGATCATAAAATGCCGCTTCGTGTACATGCGCACCGAGCAGATGATATCCTTTCTGCCATCCGTTTTGCGGAAGAGTTCGATCTCGATTTGCGTATCGAACATTGTACGGAAGGTCATCTCGTCGCAAAAGAGATGGAACAATTACCGATCGAAAAAGTGACGGTCGGACCCACCTTCACGCGAAAGTCTAAAATTGAACTGAAGAATAAGACATGGGAAACTTACCGGATTCTTCATGAGCATGGTCTCGAGATCTCCATTACGACCGATCATCCGTACACCCCTGTCCAGTACTTGAATCTCTGTGCCGGTCTAGCTGCACGAGAAGGTCTACCGGTCGATGTCGCCTTGCGCGCGATCACAATTCATCCAGCTGGCTCACTCGGTGTGGACGATCGCGTCGGATCGATTGAGATCGGAAAAGACGCGGATCTCGTCCTGTGGAGCCACTTCCCACTCGACTATTTAGCGAAGCCGCTCATGACGATGATTGACGGAAAAATCATTTTTGAACACGCTCAACTGAACTTGACTTAACCCCACCCCCGCCAGGTGTTTTTTGCACCTTTCGGGGGTTTTAGACGCTTACGGAAAACATCTTGTTTTTGTATCTTTTTTCACAAAAATTATTTTCTTGCAATTTTAAAAAAAGAAGGTAATATTATCTTATCCGACAACTGAAGAAGGCATACCATGCGCGGTTCAAACGAGTCAGACAGGTAGCTTTCGACAATCATTCTTGCGGTCCTAAAAGGAGGAATGGAAGTATGCTCAAGCAACGGGAGCTGAGCGACTGCGCTGATTTGTTCGAACTGATGCAGCATCAAGACGTATATCCGTACGTCCGCCAAAAAACACGGTACTTTGATGAATTTCTGTTTACTACAAAGCAGGCAATCGAAGAGGAAGAACGTGGTGAAATCGTATCACGTACCATCCTAGATGAATTCGATCAACCGATTGGTACGATTAGTTTACTCGATATCGAAGGACAATATGGGTTTCTCGGTACATGGTTAGGTAAACCGTATCATGGTAAAGGATACAATCATTTAGCGAAAGAAGCCTTCTTCTCTGAGCTGTTCTTCGAGCTTGGATATGAGAGTGTCTTCATGAAAATTCGCAAAAGCAATATTCGGTCACAAAAAGCAGCTGAAAAATTGCCGTATGCGTTCTGTGCGGATGAGTTGCGCCCTGCGCTTCTTGAGCAATTGAATGCCGGTGAGACACAGTTCACGCTATATGAAGTCTCAAAATCTAGTTTCCACATGTACATTCATGGTCGGGAACTCGAAACACTATACGATCACCAACAACTCGAAGCATGAGAGCCTTGTCTCTCATGCTTTTTTGTGTCCACGCATGCGCTTCTAAAGTTTGAAATGGTATGATAAATAAGAAAACTCATCTTTATGGAAGAAACACTTTCTTCTACAGGAAATGGAGCGAAGACTAATGCCAGAATCGTTTAACATTCTCGTAGTAGATGATGAAGCACAAATGCGTGACCTTCTCGTCTCGAATCTTGAAAAAGAACACTACACGACGATGACAGCTTCTAACGGACAAGAAGCGATCCATCTCATTCAACAAAATACATTCCATCTCGTTCTACTCGATGTCATGATGCCGGAAATGGACGGCTTGACAGCATGTATGCGCATCCGTGAATTCTCAAACGTTCCGATCATCATGCTGACGGCACGTTCGGATGAACTCGATCGCATTCACGGGCTGAAAATCGGAGCTGATGACTATATTACAAAACCATTCAGCCCTCGAGAACTGCTTGCTCGCATCGAAGCGACGCTTCGTCGTTCTCACCGCTTTACAGTTGATCAATCGGCTACCCTGACGCTCGGCATGCTTGAACTCGATACTGAAAGTCGGAGTGTCCACGTCAATGGCAAACCGGTCAGTCTGACGCGTAAGGAATTTGATTTGTTGCATCTGTTCGCTCAAAACAATGATAAGGTCTTTTCTCGTGAACAGTTACTCGATCAAATCTGGGGTGCGGATTATATCGGGAACTTACGGACGGTCGATACACACATCAAAACACTTCGCTTAAAGCTCGGGGAAGCTGGTGGCTCGATTCAAACGGTCTGGGGCATCGGTTATAAATTCGAGGAAGTATGATTAAGCGCTATACGATCCGGCGCCGGATTTGGATCACGATTTGGTTCACAAGCGTTTTTTCCGCTATTTTATTCGTCCTGCTGACGTTCTATCTCTACGACCGGTTCTATCTTCAGACGCAGGAAGATATCTTATTGAACCGAGGCGAAAAGCTGATCAACATTTATGAATCTGAAGGATTATCTGGTGCTTTTTACGATGGAATGACTTATACGAATGAGTTGACGGAATCGAAAGTCTTCTTTATCGATTTCCTGAAGAAAAATCCAGCTGGACTGCGCTTTTTGACGAATGCGGATATCGAAGAACTTCGAAACGGTGAAACCGTCGTCTCCAGTCGGACCCATCCGATTGAAGGAACGGACATTTTGATGACCGGATTTCCGATCATCGAAAACAATCGACTGGTTGGTACGCTGATCTTGTATCTGGAACTTGGTCAAATCAGTGAACCATTCCGCCCACTCCGCCTGATGATCTTCTTCATGATCGGACTGATCGTCTTGAATCTCGTCATCTTCGGACGACAAATCATCGATACGATCATCCGTCCGTTGATCGACATGAAGCGCGCCTCGACTGTTTATGCACAAGGTGACTTTGATTATCGGATTCCGATTCAATCGGACGATGAGATCGGAGAACTCGCAGAAACGTTAAACAAGATGGCGGAATCGCTCGGAGAAGTCGACGAGCAGCGGAAGGAGTTCCTCGCGAACGTCAGTCATGAATTGCGGACACCGCTCTCCTACATCCGTGGCTATACGGAGATGATGCAGGATGATTCGCTCGAGGAAGAAAAGCGTGCGCAGTATTACCAAATCATCGAGCGGGAAACGGAGCGTCTGCAACGTCTCGTCAATGATTTGCTCGATCTCGCTCAACTTGAACGCGATTCCTATCCGATGTCGAAACAACCACTTGTCTTCAGCCAAGTACTTGAAGATGTCATTTACCGGATGGAACCCATCGCCCAGTCAAAAGGAGTCACGTTCGTGATGAATCTCGATCCGGATCAAATCGTCTTAGGCGATACAGACCGCCTTGAGCAAGTCTTCGGCAATTTACTCGATAACGCCTTACGGTACACACCGCCTGGTAAACAGATTTTCTTATCGACTGAAACGATCGGCGACCGGACGCATTGTCTTATCCGGGACGAAGGAGAAGGCATTCCGGAAGAGCATCTTGATCGACTGACAAAACGTTTTTACCGTGTCGATAAATCACGGACGCGTAAAGATGGCGGAACCGGTCTTGGTCTTGCCATCACGAAACACATCATCGATCGTCATGATGGGACAATCCGGTTCGACTCCGTTCTTGGAGAAGGAACGACTGTCCACATCGAGTTACCACTTCTTCCGGATGAAGAGGATGGATTCGAATGATGGAACATCATGTCATCCAAACCTTTGAACTCTTCGGACCGTTCGCTCCGTTCGTTAGTGTCTTAGTCGGCGTCGTCGTCAGTGTACTTGGTGTCCTACCGAGTACGTTCGTCACCGCTGCGAATCTCGTCTATTTCGGTCTATGGATGGGCACATTGCTCTCTTTCATCGGTGAAGTCCTAGGTGCGGTTTGTGCGTTTCTACTTTACCGAAAAGGACTGCGGTATGCCCTTCGTCGCCCACTTCCGGATCGATTCGCTCGTTTGCAACAAAAACTACAAGCACAACAAGGACGCGAAGCTTTTTTGACGATCATCTTGCTGCGGCTGTTACCGTTCGTCCCGTCTGGCATCGTCAATATCGTCAGTGCTGCTAGTGGTATTTCCATCCTACTTTTCCTGACTGCGAGTACGATCGGAAAAATTCCAGCCATGTTAATCGAAGTGTTCGCCGTCCATCAGTTCATGCAATCCTCATCCATCATCCAATGGTCGATTGCAGGCATGGCACTCGTTGGTTATCTGGCCTATCGTATTCAACAAAAACGAGCATCATCGATATAAAACTACAGATTTTCTGAAAGGAAGTATCGTTCATGGAGTTAAGACGTTTTGGAACATCCGACCTACTCGTATCCCCGCTTGGGTTCGGAGCTGGTCACATCGGCGCAGAACAGATGACGGATCGCGAAGCAGTTTATTTACTCGAACAAGCACGTGATCTCGGCATCAATCTGATCGATACAGCACGCGGCTATGGCTTATCGGAGCAACGCGTCGGACAATTTCTAAAGAATCGTCGTCACGACGTCATTCTGTCGACGAAAGTCGGCTATGATGTTCCCGGTACGCAGGACTGGACCTTTGAAGCGGTCCATGGTGGCATCGATCAAGCCTTACAGACGATGCAAACGGATTATCTCGACATCGTACACCTCCATTCTTGTAGTCGAGAAATTCTCGCCCAGGGAGATGTCATCGAAGCGCTTGACCAAGCAAAACAAGCTGGAAAAGTCCGCGTCATCGCTTATTCCGGTGATCGGGAAGACTTAACATATGCTATCGAAACGAATCGCTTCGACAGTTTCCAAACGTCATTCAATCTATTTGATCAACGTGTCGATGAAGTCCTGCCCACCCTTCTAGATCACGGTGTCATCGCCAAGCGTCCAATCGGTAACGCCCCGTGGCGATTCACGGAGCGTCCGGTCGGACAGTACGTCGAGCCCTACTGGGAACGTGCGCAACAACTCGCTTATCCACTCGAGGAATCGAGTTGGCTTGAAACTGCCCTTCGTTTCACGGTCTTTGAGCCAGGGATCACGACAGCCATCATCGGTACGTCTCGACCAGAACACCTCGCTTTGAATCAGCAATTAATTGAGCGCGGTCCACTTCCTGCTGATCGTGTTGCCCGGTTGAAGGAACGCTTCGCTGAGTGTGACGCGACGTTCGGTTATCTTTCGCAAACATGATAAAAAGCCCGTATGTCCACTCGTTCAAAGAGTGCATACGGGCTTGTTACTTAGAACTTTTTCTTTTTCTTTTTTTCGAGCACGACGATCGCTTCGACGTGCGCTGTTTGTGGGAACATATCGTACGGTTGAATGTACGATACCTTGTATCCCGCTTTCATCAAGTGATCGCAATCGCGCGCAAGCGTCTGCGGGTTACACGAGACATAGATGATTTTTTTCGCTTTAGACGAGATCATCGCGTTCAACAATTGTGTATCGCAACCTGAGCGTGGTGGGTCGACGATGAAGACATCTGGAATCCAGCCTTCCTTTACCCAACGCGGAATCCAGGCTTCTGCCTTACCGACGACGTAGTGGGCATGGTCGAATCCGTATTGCTTCATGTGCGCATTGGCATCTTCGACAGCTTCTTCAATGATTTCCATGCCGCGGACTTCTTTTGCTCCTTTAGCGATCCAAAGTCCGATTGAACCAACACCTGCGTATGCATCAACGACACGTTCTTCGCCTGTCAAAGCAGCAGCACGCGCAATTTCTTCATACATCCGCTCTGCTTGTTCCGGATTCAATTGGAAGAAGGCACGCGGAGACAATTGATACGTGAATTCCCCCATCTCTTCCTCGATCCGTTCAACGCCACGCAAGACTTCCGTCTCTTCTCCGAAGACACGTGATGTCAACTTATCATTGATGTTCAGTGCAACCGAGACGACACCTGGAATGTCCATGATATCGCGCGATAAGCCCTCTAGATCACGGAAGCCGTCTTTAAAGGCAACGAGCACGACTTGAATTTCGCCCGTTTTGATTCCTGTCCGGACGACGATATGGCGCATGACACCGTCTTGTTTTGATGCATGGTAAACGGGTACTTTATAGTCATTGAGTAATTTCGTGACAGCTTGGTTGACGCGAAGCGTATCCTTATTTTGGACGACACAATCATCGATCGCGACCAAACGATTCGAATTCGCAGAATAGAGACCGCTAACGATTTCATTGCCTTGTTTACCGACGACGAATTGCGACTTGTTGCGGTATCCCCACTCCTTCGAACCGATCGTCGGGCGGATATCGGCTTTTTCGACATTCAACTTCGTTGATTTCAAGAAAGCGTTGCGAAGCATTTCTTCCTTATAACGCAATTGTCCATCGTAACTCATGTGTTGTAATTGACAGCCCCCACAGACACTATAGACCGGACAAAGTGGAGTAACACGGTCTGGTGAACGATCGTCACGCTTTAAGATTTTTGCATTCGCATAGTTCGCATGAATTTCCGTGATCTCGATCTGTGCCGTCTCACCGACGAGTAGACCTGGGATGAAGACGATTTGTCGTTCAAGTGTTGCGATCCCTTCACCGTTGATTCCCATTCGTAAACAAGTGACCGAACGGACCTCACCCGTCTGTAATTTGATTTTTGTTGCCATTGATTTCATCCTTTCTCTTTACGCAAATGAAAAAGCGGTCTCAATCTACCGCTTTTTTCGTTTCTTCTTGTTCTTTCATATCCTTCGCATATCGAACGACCTTCGCCTTGAGTTGATCCAGTGATACGATTAGTCGTTCCAAATCTTCGATATCTGATGATTCATCGAGTGAATCGATTGTATGACAGAGAAGCTGCATTCTTGATTTTAGCACATTCATTTGACCAAGTTTATCAGTTCTTGCTTTTCCCATTATTCAGACTTCCTTTCTTCCGCTGGATTCCGACGTTATTTTAGCATACGATACGAAGTGGAGCACTAAAAAGGAGGAGTATCTATGTCACATTCATCACCCATCACGATTGCGAACGATCCGTGGGAAGCTTATCGCGACATTGAACAATACGGCACGGTCCGTTTGACGAACATTGAAGTCACGACAACAAAACTGTGTAACATGCGCTGCGAACATTGCGCCGTCGGTTACATGTTATCCAGTAGCGAGTCACCCGAGATTCCAGTCGAGCTACTTATTCAACGTCTGGATGAAATCGAACATCTGCGTGCCTTCTCAATCACCGGCGGCGAACCGATGCTTTCAATGAAGTCCATCAAGGAATATGTCGTCCCTTTACTTAAGTATGCCCACGAACGTGGTGCTAAAACCCAAATCAACTCAAATTTAACACTTCCGTTATCTCGCTACGAATTAATCATTCCTTATCTAGATATCTTGCACATCTCACATAACTGGGGAACAGCTGATGATTTCATCGATGGTGGCTTTGCGATGATGGAACGAAAACCGTCACGTGAAGCACGGACGAAGCTTTTCGAGACGATGAAAGAGAATGCCCGTGTTCTAAATGCACGTGGTGTCATCGTTTCTGCAGAGACGATGATCAATAAACGGACATTACCACACCTTGAAGCGATTCATAAGGAAATCGTCGACATGGGGTGTGTCCGCCACGAGGTGCATCCGATGTACCCCGCTGACTTCGCGTCGATGATCGAAGCAGCTAGCTTGCCCGAAATTCGCGACGGGATCCATCGTTTGCTTGACGTCCGGGATCCGAACGTCTGGATGTTATTCGGAACACTCCCCTTCTATGCTTGTTCGATGGAAGAGGCGGATTTAGAACTTCATCGTCGCTTGCGTCAAGAGAAAAACGTCTCTGTTCGCAATGACCCTGATGGACGTTCCCGTCTCAACGTCAACATCTTTGATGGCGAGATCATCGTGACGGATTTCGGTGACGAACTTGCTTCGCTAGGTACGATTCATGAGACATCCTTCAATGATGCTTATGCTGAGTGGCAAGAGACAGAACTGAATAAAAGCTTGTCATGTCACTGCCCTGCGGTGCAATGCCTTGGACCGAACGCGCTTGTGAAAAACGCATATTACCCTGAGATTGATTTCACAAAACAGTCCAGCCGGCTTTAAAACTAAAAAAAAGGTTTTGAACGATGGCATCCCGGGAAAAATGTCACAAAGTAGACACATTCTGTTTTTCTAAAAGGGGTGACCGGGATGGAATGGCTCGTAGGTATTGTCGCAATCATCGGTACGTTCAGTATGGTCTTGTTCGTCATGATGGTTGGTATTCGCGCTTCACACAGCATCGAACATGATGAAGTATTCGACCAGACAGACTGGGACGAACATCTTCTGCATATGCCGCGTCCGACACGTTTTGAACAAGAAAATAAATGAAGCACGCCCCGGTCTCCCGTTTCATAGACCGGGGCGTGTTATGCTAAAAGAAAAAAGAAAGGTCGTCGTTACTTGTGTCACGTCGTTTTGCTCTTATCTTATCGATCGTCTTCATTTCCGGATTCACGCAAGGTCTGCTGATTCCACTGTTATCTATTTTACTTGAACGCCAAGGAACCCCCGCTTTCATCAACGGTCTCAGCGCTGCCGTTCTCTATATCGGTGTCATCGTCGCCGCCCCTCTCATGGAAGGTCCACTACGACGACGTGGTTATATTCCGGTCATCTCGTTTGGACTCGCTCTTGTTGCAGTAGCGGTTTTCTTATTTCCACTTCTTCCAAGCGTCATTGCTTGGATGATTTTACGGTTCCTCGTCGGATTTGGTGATCAGACGTTACACTATGGATCACAGGTTTGGGTGACGTCCATTACCCCAAATGAACGGTTAGGACGAACGATGTCACTATACGGGATGGCATTCGGTCTCGGTTTTGCTCTCGGTCCTCTTGCGGCACCTCTCGTCGATGTCATCAACTGGCTACCATTCGTGTTGACTGGTACATTGACTGTCATCGTCCTGATCTTGTTATCGCGTATGCCGAACGAAAAACCGTCCTCCGTCATGCCGGAGGAGCTGCAAAGTGCTGCCTCACGGTATCGACTTGTCTTATCAACCGCTTGGTTTACATTACTTCCTGGCTTTACATATGGTTTTCTCGAAGCCACACTGAATGCCAGTTTTCCCGTTTTTGCGACGCGTAACGGGTACGGTCTATCTGAGACGAGTACCTTGATCACGACATTCGTCGTCAGCTCGTTGATCATGCAACTTCCACTTGGACGACTTGCTGATCACTTCGGAAAACGTCGGACGTTAGTAACCGTTCTTTCGATTGGCTCTGTCGCTTTCCTGGTTGCTTGCTTCGTCTTCGAACGATACGGTTGGTTGTTTGCGATTTTCGCCGTCAGCGGGATGGCACTTGGCTCGACGTACTCGCTCGGCGTCGCCTATATGACGGAACAGTTACCGCGACACCTTCTTCCGACGGGCAACTTGCTTGCGGGGATTGCCTTTAGTCTTGGTTCGATCCTCGGACCGATTGCCGGCAGCTTGTTTGTTCTGCTTCCAGCTATGCTTTATTTCAGTCTATTCGTTCTGGTTCTAGCGACACTTGCGTTTCTCTTACGATACGCGAAACGTCACGAATCATCCCGGATCTAAAACAAAGGATCTTGCGCTAATGATGCGCAAGATCCTTTGTTTTATTTCACGATTCCTTCTTGCCGAAAACTCCGCCAGAGCTTATCGTCGATCGCATACGGCTGTTCTTTTGCACGCTTCAGCTCTTCTGTCTCGAGCAGCACGACGACCTCTCGACCGTTGATTGACCACACTGAATCGTAACCTCTCTCCGCCTCGATGATTTCCACATCCACATCTCCATGGGTTTCCTTCAATTGTTGACTGACGCACGTTACGACGAACCGGGCAAACTCATCACGCGGACGACGAGTGGCAATGATCTTTCGAACGATCTCATTCCGTTCCATTCGTTTTCATCTCCTTCCGTTTTATAGTCGCACTAGCCTTTCAGACAAGGCCGAATCGGTCTTCACTTGACCGTACAGAAAAAAGCCGAACAGGTCGGCTTGAGCAACGAACGATTGGGAGTTACTTTGATTGAAACTATTTTTGCACGATTCTGAATCTTCGTCAACCTCGCTTTTGAAACCATACAGGAAGGTACGTCGAGACTAAGATACCACTGACGACGAAGAGTAATCCAAGCAACGCTTGCGGTGGAATCGTCTCGCCGAGAATCAAGGCCGATAAACTGACACCATAGATCGGTACGAAGAACATGAACAACGACACTTTACTGACTGGATTATATTTCATTAGTAAGTTCCAAAGTGTAAATCCAGTCGCTGATAAGAAGGCAAGATACACGAGCATCCAAGCACTTGTCGTTGAAAAGGTGAATGGTGCGACGTGACCATCGAGAATGACTCCTGCGATAAAGAGACCGATTGATCCAATGACCATCGCCCATCCAGTCATCGGTGCCACTGGATAACGTGCCGAGTATTCTTTGGCAATCAAGTTACCGAACGCCCCGGAAACCATTGCTGCGATCAATAATCCTTCCCCTACTCCAAACGAGACACCTTGCCCACCTTGTGGCCAGTTGGCCAAGATGACACCTGTGAATCCAAGGAATAAGGCGAGTCCTTTAAATCGATTCAGTCGATCGTCTTCATATCGAAAATGTGCCAGCAACATCTGGAAGAACGAAGTCGATCCGGCAATGATTGATCCTTGTACGCCAGTTGACAAAGATAGACCGATATAAAAGAAGACGTACTGCAAGAACGTCAAAAAGAAGCCGAGACGACTATAGGCGTAAGTCCGCTCCTTCAGTGTGATCGTCTGTTTGAAGACGAAGACACTGACGACAAGTAATAACACACCTGCTAAAAAGAAACGATAGCTCGCAAACAGCAATTGCTCTCCGTATTCGGAAGATGTGATCTGTAATAAGTCATAACTTTTTTTAATGAAGGGAAACGCACTGCCCCACAAAAAAGTCGTCAGTAACGCAAAGACGACGAGTCCAATCCGATGGGTTAAAATTTTTTGCATCTTTCTAGTTCCTTTCCTGTTCCTTTTCACTGAAGCATGGTATAGTAATTCTACAGATAATAATAATTATAATCTAGAGACAATGAAACTCATTATCAATCAGTTAAACTCATTGATATATCACATTCTCATTCTCTTTCTATAATGATTTCATTTCTCATTTACATTTTGAAAGGAGTTTTAATATGACGACTTCCACTACTACCGATGTTCAACAGCGTTCCGTATTCCGTCATGCTTGGGATGAGCATCACGAATTGATTCTAGCATTGTTTAGCGGAATATTGATTTTAGTTGCTTACGGACTCGAAAAATTCAATACGGCGTCTGCCGTTTATGTCACATTGTACTTATCGGCTTATGTAATCGGAGGATATGCGAAAGCGAAGGAAGGATTGACGGAGACGTATCAAGAAAAAACGTTGAACGTCGAATTGTTGATGATTTTAGCTGCCATCGGTGCGGCTGCCATCGGCTACTGGATGGAAGGTGCGATCCTCATCTTCATCTTTGCGTTATCCGGTGCCCTTGAGACATACACGATGAATAAAAACGAACGTGCCTTGCAAAGCTTGATGTCCTTACAACCAGAGGAAGCAACACGTCTGAATGCAAACGGTCAACTCGAAGTCGTCGGAATCGAACAATTAGCGATCGGTAACCTCGTCTATGTTCGTCCTGGGGAGCGGATTCCAGTCGATGGTGTCATCGTACGCGGTCAAGCCGCGATCGAAGAAGCATCGATTACAGGAGAATCGATTCCGGTTGAAAAACAAACAGGTGATACCGTTTATAACTCGACTGTCAACATGAATGGTGTCTTGACGATTGAGATGACGAAAGCTGCTGACGAATCGTTGTTCCAAAAAATCATTCATATGGTCCAAAACGCACAAAGTGAACAGTCTCCATCTGCTCAGTTCATCGAACGTTTCGAAAGCCGTTATGTCAAAATCGTATTGCTTGTCGTCGCACTGATGATGGTCCTCCCTCATTACGTCGTTGGCTGGACATTTGAGACAAGTATTTACCGCGCGATGATTCTTCTCGTCGTCGCCTCACCTTGTGCCCTTGTTGCGTCGATTACACCTGCTGCCTTATCTGCAATTGCCGCATCTGCGAAAAATGGCGTTCTTTTTAAAGGAGGCGCCCACATTGAGACGCTCGGTCAAGTCGATACGATCGTCTTCGATAAAACGGGAACACTGACAACAGGGAAACCCGTCGTCACTGAAAGTCGTTACGCGGAAGGCATGGACGTCCGAACAGTCCAACAAGCGGTCTCTTCCATCGAAGCGCAGTCGAACCATCCACTCGCACAAGCAATCGTCGATCACTTAAAAACCGATGTCCGCGAACCATCAACGTTTAAAGATGTGACAGGATACGGGATTGAAGCAACTGTCGATGGTGTCACGTATCGTATCGGTAAACGGGCGTTCCATGATGGTTTAGACGATCCATTCGTCGCGATCGAACAGCCATTGAAAGAGCAAGGGCATACGATCGTTTATGTCAGCAATGGAGCACAGATCGTAGCGCTTTATGCGTTACGTGATACGATTCGTCCGGAAGCCAAAACAGCGATTGCTGCCTTAAATGATCTCGGCATCGCAACGATCATGTTAACTGGTGATAATCCGGTCACGGCAGCTGCTATTTCGCGTGAAGCAGGATTAACGGATTTCGTCGCTGAGTGCCTACCGGAAGATAAAGTCCGCTACATCAAACAATACCAAACAGAAGGTCGGACCGTCGCGATGGTCGGTGACGGCATTAACGATGCCCCAGCCCTTGCATTAGCACATGTCGGGATTGCGATGGGTGAAGGAACGGACGCTGCGCTTGAGACCGCTGACGTCGTCTTGATGAAAAATGATTTAGGTCGTCTTGCCTATGCTGTGCATAAAGCCCGGAAGATGAACCGGATCGTCAAACAAAACATCACGCTTGCGATCGGTGTCATTCTCTTATTGATCGTATCGAACTTGTCACAATTCTTGATCATGCCGTTCGCTGTCGTTGGACACGAAGGATCAACGATTCTCGTCATCCTGAACGGTTTACGCCTTCTTCAACAGGATGCTTTACCAAGTCTTCCACAGCGTTCATCTGAAAAACGATTAGCTGCTTAACACGAAAAAACGTCTGATTGCCGGAAGGCAGTCAGACGTTTTTTCGTATCTTCATCCGAACGTATTCGTCGGAATCGCATCAAGTTCAGCTTGTTCCTTCAAGCGTTTCTCTTCCATCTTCTTTGGATCCGCTTTTTTCATGAATCGTTCCCATGATGCGTTCAATTCAGAACCGAGTAAGATGATCAGCCCTGTGAAGTAGAGCCATAATAACAAGATGACGACACTACCGAGCGAACCGTACGTTTGATTGTAATTCGAGAAGTTCGAGACGTAAAATCCGAATCCAACCGATAATAATTGCCAGACGATGACACCAAAAACGGCTCCTGGAATTGCTTCTTTGAATGTAATCGGGCGCTTTGGTGCGACGCGGTAAAAAATCGACAGGATACCAATCAATAGAATCGTCGACACGACATACCGTAAGACCGTCAGTAGGATTTTTTGCCCCATATCGATCGGCAGGACGAAATTGGCAAGATACGTGATGATCGGACCACCGAGAACATTCAAGACGATCAGCAACAACATCCCGATTCCGAGCACGATTGTGAGCAACAAGGCAATCCCACGTGCTGCGACAAAACCACGGGGAGAGAAGTCTCCATAGGCATGGTTCGCCGTCGTGATCAAACGATCGACTCCTTTTGAGGCGGACCAGACGGCAAGAATCGCACCGATCGATAACAATCCACCTTGTGGTTCCTTGATAGCTTGGAAAATCGTATCGGTGAATGTGTTGACGGCTCCACCTGGCGCTAAGTCACGAATTTGTGATTCGAGCGTCTGACGATCGATGTCAAAGAAAGATAAGACGGAAATGACGAAAATGATACCTGGGAAAATGGATAAAAACCAGTAATAAGCGAGTGTCCCTGCATAATCCGTGATGTTATGATCGGACATTCGTTGCTTTAAGTTCAGGGCAAGCCCTTTTGGATCGCGTGAATGCGCCATCGTCATCTCTCCTTCATGAAAAAGAGGCAGTCGAAGACCACCTCATTGTTTTAATATACTTTTCCCATTTTATTTCAACTAAAACCTCATTCGTTTTCAGAAAGGATCAATCCATAGAATGGTTCTGTCATTTCTGCCAGCTGTTTGGCAAGTGACGGTGGACGAATCGGTAACGAAGGTAGCTCCGAACGCTTGATCCAGACCGGTGTATAACCCGATCCTTCCTCTTCGAACTCTTCACCCGTACCCGTGCCAAAGCGACCCCCAATTGTTTTCGCCCAAAAATAAGGATTGTCGAATCCATTAAAACGGACGATGGCGGCAATACCGGTCAACTCCACATCGATTCCAAGTTCTTCATGTGCTTCACGAATCGCTGTTTCTTCTAACGATTCTCCGTTATCTTTCCCACCGCCTGGAAAGACATAATACGTTTCGTTCGGTTTATCCCGTCGGATCAACGCAATTTCATCCTGTTCGTTTCGTAAAATGATTGCACTTCGTTGAATCGGCATGACGCCACCTCCCCTTTTATCATTTCTACTTATCGAAGAGCATCCAGCATTTCAGGAACGAGTCCGTTTTCTGTCGAAGCGATGACTTCCGCTGCAACCTTCATGCCAAGCTTCAAGGCTTCTTCTGCCGGTCTCTCTTGTGTCAATTCAGACAAGACAGCAGAGAAGAATGAGTCGCCTGCTCCCGTTGAGTCAACGACCTTCACTTTTTTCGTTCCGACGTGACCTGATGTCGCTGTACGACGATCAACGTAGACCGCCCCGAGTTCACTCATCGTCACGACCGTGAATGGAGCACCTTTTTTCGCTAGCTCATTTGCTACATGAATCGCATCTTCAACCGTCACGATCGACAGATCAGACAGAATTTCCGCCTCTTCTCGGCTACAAATGAATCCAGTGAACCCTTGTAGCAGATGACGATTTCGTTCGATGACGCTCAAGTGACCACAAACACCAAACAACGGCAACTCCATTTTGCGACATAAATGAATCAAACGTTCTAAGACCGTAACGGACAAATCAAGATCGATTGCAACGGCATCGACTCCATCGAGTGCATAGACCGATTGACGTAAAATCGCCTCTTCGAGCAACTTCGCATCCGGTTGTTTCGAGATCGATGTTTGCAAATCACCTTCGTTATCCATGACAGCTAGCCACATGCCCATTCCATGATCTTCTAACATTTCGACATGATCCACATTTGCACCGTAAGATTTCAGCTCATCGAGCACTCCCACGCCAATCTGATCATTCGTAACCGTCGAGATAAAGCGAACTTCATTCCCGAGGACGGCTAGATTTTGTGCTACGTTGCGTCCTGTTCCTCCATTTGAAAACGTGATGTCTCCTACGTTTTTCGCATCCTTATGCAAAGGAGCGAACGAAGTTCCTTTTATGTCGACGAATACTTTTCCGATTACCGCGATTTTATTCATTTCAGTTCCACCTCTAACCATATTTCCTGATTTCCGACCTTGTTTGATCTTTCAGGCACATTGCTTCAATTATAGTAAAATTTTAAATCAGTGACAACCGAAGTACTTTTTTTCTAACTGTTCGCTATCTTCACGTTAAAAAAGCAGCAAGCGGATCGCCTGCTGCTTTGATTAAAGATTAGATATTCGCGATCACGAGACTGATGGCGAGTAAGAGTCCGAAAATCGTGTTCACTTTACCGGTCTGTGCCATGCCAGGCATCAGCTTTTCCGGTGGTAAGTCTTCCCAGAAGAGACGTACTGCTTTGATCATGAGCGGAATACTCAATAACGCGAGTAACGCAAACCATGAGACTTCGAATGCGAGTACAGCAATAATGAGAGACAGGACAGCTGCCGCAAAAAATCCAATCAAGACGTACACGGCACGGCGATGTCCGACGAGACAGGCAATCGTTTTTCGTCCGTTGACCTTATCATTATCCAAGTCCCGAATGTTATTCGCAAGTAGGATTGAACCAATCAAGATGGCGACTGGTACCGAAATCGCAACGGCTTCTGTCGGAACATAACCAATTTGCAAGTACGCCGAAATCGCGATGATGATATATCCCATGAAAAAGCCTGCAACGACTTCTCCGAACGGTGTATAGGCAATCGGAAGCGGTCCTCCTGTATAGATATATCCGACGAACATCGAAATGAGTCCTACGACAAGTAACCACCACGATGTCTCGATGCACAGATACACACCGAGTAATGCCGAGATGCCATACAATGTAAGTGCGAACGCTAGGATCGTTCCCGGCTTGAATCCGTCACGAACGATCGATCCACCGATTCCGACCGACTCCTCCGTATCTAAACCACGTTTGTAATCGTAGTATTCATTGAACAGATTCGTTGCGATTTGAATCAGCATCGATGCGATCAACATCGCCACGAACAAATCCAAGCGTATCGATTCCACGCGTGGTGCGACAACTGCCGTACCGACGACGACCGGAACAAAACTTGCTGTTAACGTATGCGGTCGTGTCATTCGCCAATAGACAGCGATTGATTTATTCATATAATAACCCCTTTCCTGTCTAAGTGTATCGGGTTTCGTTTTTTGCTGTCAATGTTCAATCCGAGATAGCTTATTCCTTCTTTTTTGTCCGCAAAAAGTTTACACTTAGATTAAGTGAAACATATCACAGTATCTATAGACTAGGGGGCAATGAGCGGTATGGCTTACGCTCAACAAGAGCTAAAACAGTGTATCGAACAGGCCGTCAGTCAGGCGAACGCCTCACAACGACCTATACTCGCTTCGTATTCATGGGAAATCGAAGCAACTGACATGCGTTCCCTCGAACAGGGTATCGAGGAACGATTTTATTTCGCGACACCTGATCGCTCGATGCGGGCCATCGGGTTTGGCATCGTACAACAACTTCAGGCTTCAGGAACGGATCGTTTTTTACGGATTCAATCGCAATGGACAAACTTGAATCGCGATCATGTCGGTCATGATTTATTTGCGTTCAGCGGATTTTCGTTTACCGAACTCAAACAACCGGATTATCGCTGGTCTTCCTTCGGAGATGCCTCGATGACGATTCCGAAGTTTTTATTTCTAGAACAAGATGGCAAGACACGTGTGACGATTTTTGCCCGCGTCGAGCCAATGGATCAAGTCGATTCAATCTTAAATGAACTCGCACTCGATTTCGCCAAAGTCAATCAACCGCAACCATCGACTTCCGCAGGCGTCACGCGCTTACGACTATCGCGGGATGGAAATGAAGCCTTTGAAGCTTCGTTCCATCAAGCTATGCACTACTTGGAGACGACACTTGAAAAAATCGTCCTGGCGCGCGAAGTCGTCTATGAACTGGATCGTCCACTCGATATAGCCGCTGTCGTCGCTGAACTCGAAGATACGCAGCCCGGCAGCTACGTCTTCTGTTTCCAACCAAATCCGGAAGAAGCCTTTATCGGCGCTACACCGGAACGACTCGTCTTAAAACGTGGACGTCGTCTTGAAACGGCAGCCGTCGCTGGTTCTGCACCACGCCACGCAACGGATGAGATGGACGAAGCACTCGGTCAATCGTTATTACAAGATCAAAAGAATCGGGTGGAGCACGGAATCGTCGCGGATTCGATCGAACGAACATTATCTGTTTTTTCAGAGGAACTGGATTGTCCGGATACGCCGATTCTCTTGAAGAATCGCCATATTCAACATCTTTATACACCGATCACAGCTCATTTAAAAGAAGATGTGACGTTATTCCAATTAATCGAAAAACTGCATCCGACACCTGCGCTTGGAGGCGAACCCAAGCAGTTAGCAGTCGATGCCATCCAAGAAATTGAGACGTTCGAACGAGGATGGTACGGTTCACCTGTTGGTTGGATGAACGGACAGGATGACGGGGAATTCATCGTCGCCATTCGATCTGGATTGTTTACAGAACGGGCGGTCATTCTTTACGCCGGTTGTGGTCTCGTCGAAGGCTCTCATCTCGATAGTGAACTGGCAGAGACGGAAACTAAACTATCACCGATGGTACAAGCACTTGGACACGTCGGTTCGATTGAAAAGGATGATATTTATGTTGACTAAGTGGATGCACACGTTAATTGATACGCTCGTCGCTTCTGGTGTCCGGGACTTCGTCATCAGTCCCGGTTCCCGTTCGACACCACTTGCCATTGCTGCTTTTCTGCATCCTTCTAGCCGTACCCACGTCCTTGTTGACGAACGGTCGGCTAGTTTTTTTGCTTTAGGTCTAACACGGACGGAAGAACGCGTTCGTCCCGTTGCGTTGATTTGTACAAGCGGTACCGCTGCGACGAACTATTATTCAGCCGTGACCGAAGCGAATATTTTTGAACTTCCGCTGATCGTCTTGACCGCCGATCGACCACATGAATTACGGAATGTCGGTGCGCCACAAGCTATTGATCAGGTTGGTCTGTACGGGAAGCAGGTTCGGCATGCGTTTGATCTTCCGTTAGCAGAAGAAGCGAGCCTTCCTTACGTCGCTCATGTTGCACAACGTGCAACCCTACTCTCTCTGACGGAACCAGCTGGCCCGGTTCAAATCAATGTTCCGTTACGTGAACCGCTCGTGCCGGAACTCGATCTCTTACGGACAGGGCGTCCGGTCGGTGTTTTACCTGAACCGACACCGGGCGTAAACAACGCTTTAGCGACTGCACTTCAAGAAGAGCGTCTTCTTTTTGTACTTGGACCACAACTTACTGCGGTGGACAGTCAGGTTGTCATCTCGTATGCGAAACAAGCAGGGATTCCGGTGTTGGCGGATCCACTCAGTCAAGGACGACAATCGCATGATGCTCACGTTTTTGCCTATTACGATACATGGCTCAAACATCCCGCTACCGCTCAGCACGTCCGACCAGATCGAATCATTCGTTTCGGTGCCATGCCGACGTCAAAACCTTATCTGCTTTGGTCTCGGGATATTCCGACGACGGTCGTCGGTCATCCAGGAAACTGGCGCGATCCACAGCTTCATTCGGATTTCGTGATTGGTCACGCGCGACAACTCGCGCATCATGAATCTGTTCCGCACGACCCTAAGTACCTCGAACTGTTGCAACAGGCGGAGCGACGCGTCGCCGCTGCTTTTGCGACAATCGATCAAGAGGAGATGACGGAATATAACGTCGTCCGTGCATTGGCGACGTTACAGGACGGAAGTCTCTTTGTTTCGAACAGTATGCCAATCCGGGATGTCGATACGTTCCTACCGACAGGAACATCCCTTCGTCTACTCGCGAACCGAGGAGCGAACGGAATTGACGGCATTCTCTCAAGCGCTCTAGGAGCAACGTTTGATGCCACACATCGCTACTTACTCGTCGGTGACTTGGCTTTCATTCATGATATCAACGGTCTGATGACAGCACGGACGCTTCCGTTAACGATCATTCTCGTCAACAATGCAGGTGGTGGCATTTTTAGCTTTTTACCGCAACAACGACTTGAGCAAGAGGTATTCGAACCACTCTTCGGTACACCGCAGCATCTCGACTTCGCTTCTCTCGCTTCCGGATACGGTGTAACCTATCAGGCGATCGATTCCATCGCCGCGTTACGTCAAGCACTTGCGGAAGAGACGAACGTCACTCGGATTCTTGAAGTCAAGACGACACGAACAGAAAACGTACAGATGCACCGTTCGATCTGGGACGTGACGAATCATGCGTTAGCCGAGGTGTTCCAATGATTTTGCGTGGGCATACGTATCATGTGAAAATCGAGGGATCGGGTCCACCGCTCCTATTGCTTCATGGTTTTACAGGCTCCCTCTCGACGTGGGACATGCTAAGTGAGCATTTATCGACTCACTTCACCGTCTATCGCCTCGATTTGATGGGACATGGAAAAACGACACCGGCGTCTGAGCAACGAATGCGTTTGACGCAACAGGTCAAGGATCTCGAGGCACTGCTCGCTATGCGATCCGAGCCATGGATCGTCCTCGGATATTCGATGGGTGGACGAATCGCTTTAATGCTGAGCGTCGTCTCTGAGCAAATCGCTCGGACGATCGCTGTTAGTACGACACCGGGTATCGAGACGGCACTCGAGCGAAAAGTACGTCGTACATCGGATCGAGTGCTTGCGGAGCGACTCGAAAAAGGCGGACTCGAAGCTTTCATCGATCACTGGGAGACACTTGGACTATTTAAACCCCAAGCCCTTCTCCCGGAATCGCAACGTACGCGACTGCGTCAGGAGCGCCTGTCCCAAACGGTGGAAGGTCTGAGTGCTTCGTTACGTGCACAAGGTACAGGAAGCATGCCATCCCTATGGTCATGCCTTCCGAAAGAGATTGATTGGATCGTCGGGGCAGAGGATGAAAAATTCCGTGCCATCGCTTCACGAGCGGCATCACCTGAAAAAATTCACGTGATTTTGCACGCTTCGCACGCCCCACATATCGACCAACCGCAAAAGTTTGTTACAATGGTAGAGAATCTACTTATTCATTACTAACATATTGGGGGAATTCACATGAAATATGCTCCGGAATGGGTATCAGCCCGCAGCTATGAAGACATCAAATATGAACAATGGAACGGGATCGCGAAAATCACGATCAACCGTCCTGAAGTTCGCAATGCGTTCCGACCACACACGGTCCACGAACTCATCGACGCATTTTCACGTGCACGTGACGATCAAAATGTCGGCGTCATCATCTTAACAGGTGAAGGCGATCTCGCATTCTGTTCTGGCGGAGATCAAAAGGTACGTGGACATGGTGGATATGTCGGTGACGATGAAATTCCACGCTTGAACGTTCTTGATCTTCAACGTTTGATTCGTGTCATCCCAAAACCAGTCATCGCTATGGTCGCAGGTTATGCGATTGGCGGCGGACACGTCCTTCACCTCGTGTGTGACTTGACGATCGCTGCAGACAACGCCCGCTTCGGACAAACTGGTCCAAAAGTTGGTTCATTCGATGCTGGATATGGCTCTGGTTACCTCGCACGCGTTGTTGGACACAAGAAAGCGCGTGAAATCTGGTACCTCTGCCGTCAATATGACGCACAGCAAGCACTTGATATGGGACTCGTCAACACGGTCGTTCCACTCGCAGATCTCGAGCAAGAAACGATTCAATGGTGTGCTGAAATCCTTCAACATTCACCAACGGCTCTTCGTTTCCTCAAAGCGGCATTCAATGCTGATTCAGATGGTCTTGCAGGGATTCAGCAACTCGCAGGAGATGCAACGTTGTTGTACTACACAACGGACGAAGCAAAAGAAGGACGCGATGCGTTCAAAGAAAAACGCAACCCGGACTTCGGACAGTTCCCGCGTTTCCCATAATGAAAAAAAGGTTCAATCGTCTTACGACATTGAACCTTTTTCGTATATTCATCTCAAAAGGAAGTGACTATTTTGTATCCTTGGATCTATACACGGGCAAAAGAACAGCCGGATGACATCGCGCTCATTACGGAAACAGAGCGTTGGTCGTGGTCCGAACTATATGCACGCGCACATCGCTTAGCGAGTACTTGGGCGACGATCGTGACACGTGGAGACCGGATCGCCCTGTACGGTCCATCGAGTGCGCGCTACATCGTCGCACTTCACGCAGCTCAATTGCTTGAATTGACCGTCGTCCCGATCAACACACGTTTGACGCAAACGGAAGTATTACGTCAATTCAAACAGGCAGATGTACGACTCATCGTGACGGACCGGACACTTGATACAAGGATTCCGTGCGTGGCTTTCTCTTATGAAAAAGAAGCACCTGACCTGTTAATACGCCATATGCCCAAGCAATACGTCCAATCGATGCTCTTTACGAGTGGTACGACCGGACATCCGAAAGCCGTCGAACAAACGATGTTGAATCATTTTTCGAGTGCGACGAACGCCGCGCGTCATATCGGATCACTGCCAGAGGATCGTTTTTTGATCGTCACGCCGCTGTTCCATATGAGTGGATTAGCTGTCGTCTATCGGGCAGTCATCTATGGAGTACCGATCATTCTTGAGCCACATTTTTCACCAGAACGCGCCTTGCACTGGATTACGACGGAAAAGATCACCCACGTCTCACTCGTCTCGGTCATGCTTGATCGACTGCTCGAAGCCGGGCTACGTCGCCACGCGCTTCGCGTCGTACTGACAGGAGGCGGTCCTGTACCATTACCGATTCTGACGCGCGCACTCGACCGCAATATCCCGGTCATGCAGACATACGGGATGACGGAAACAGCTTCTCAAATCGCAACCCTCTTGCCAGAGGATGCCTTACGAAAGATTGGATCGGCCGGGCAAGCGATTCATCCGACGCAAATCCGCATTACGCGTCACCAAGAAATCGAAGTCAAAGGACCGACGATCATGAAAGGTTATTTTCATGAGGAAGAGAAAACGGCAGACGCCTTTACGGCAGACGGTTTTTTCAAGACTGGTGACTTAGGACGCTTGGACGCCGATGGATACCTCTACGTCCTCGATCGTCGAAGCGACCTCATCATCTCAGGTGGGGAAAACATTTATCCAGCTGAAGTCGAATCAGCACTTCTCTCGATTGATGGAATTCAAGAAGCAGGTGTCGTCGGACGATTTGATGCTAAATGGGGACAGGTTCCGGTCGCCTTCATCGTCAGTACACTCGATGAAGTCATCGTCCGAACGGAAATCAGTCAATTGCTCGCTAAATATAAATGTCCGGTTGATTATATCTATCATAGCGCGCTGCCACGCAATGCAAATGGTAAACTATTGCGGAAGCAACTGAAGGAGTCATTATGAGTATCACTCTCCAGTCTGCCGAACTGTTCGATGTTCCGCTCATTTTTCGTCGTCCGATGCAAACCGCCCTCTCGACGCTGACAGTACGTCGGACGACGATTTTGCGTCTGACTGATTCGGAAGGACGAATCGGTTACGGGGAAGGTGTCGCGTTTGATACACCGTGGTATACATCAGAAACGCAGCACTCTCTTCAAGGAATCGCTCCGCTGCTGTATCGATTACTTGAACAACCGCTCCATCATCCAGCAGACGTTACGGATCGCTTCCACATCGTGCAAGGTAATCCGATGGCAAAGGCGATGTTCGAAGGAGCGATTTATGAATTATTCGCAGCAGCTACCGGTCAATCGCTCGCCACGTATCTCGGAGGTGATGAATCATCTCTCGTACCTTGCGGGAAAGCACTCGGACGTGCTTCTGCAGCACAGACCGTCGAAGCCGTCGGACAAGCGATCGCTTCCGGATATGGACGGATCAAGCTGAAGCTCGCTCCGACGGATACCGTCGTTCTTGAGCAAGTACGTGCCGCTTTCCCTGATGCGCCCTTGATGTTTGACGCTAACGGCAGCTTCACTGAAGCAGACTTCCCTCTATTACAACAGTGGGATTCATTCGGTCTCGTTATGATGGAACAGCCGCTCGCAGCGTCGGATTGGTCCGGACATCAACGTCTCGCTAGACTCTTACAGACACCGATTTGTCTCGATGAATCCATCGTCGCTCCAGTGGATGCCGAGTTGATGAAGACGCTCCACGCTGGTCAGATTCTGAACATCAAGCCGGCACGCGTCGGTGGACTGACGAACGCTTTGTCCCTTCGAACAAAAGCACCCTACTGGCTCGGTGGGATGTTCGAGAGCGGTATCGGGCGTCGTCAGACCCTTGCTTTTGCAACACTGCCTGGACTCGCTTATCCGATCGATATGGCAAGTACTGCCGATTATTTCGAAGAAGATTTGCTTGAGACCCCGTATCATGTCGAACACGGACACATTCGTTATTCCGCTCCAGCCGTATCCGAGTCACAGTTAAACAAATTGGCAACGTCCCGGATATCCTTATAATAGGAGCACTACGACGAAAAAGAAGGCTGACTCAAAAAGAATGACGCGTCTTTTCACGCCCTTTCCTCAGTCGAGACACAAGCCCGCTTTCCTGCCTTATTCAAGCAGGAAAGCGGGTCTTGTTTGTCTCTGACAGCGCAAAGATGCGCTTTTTCCTGTAGGAGTTGCGTGAAACGCGTCATTCTTTTTGTTATGAAATAAGGGTGGCAGATTATCATTCTGCCACCCTTACCTTTGTGGAAACTGACTTTTGAGTCAGCCCCCTTCTCGTGTTTTACTATATGAGCTTTTCTTAGAACGATTCTTTGCCTTCGACTTTCGTCAAAATCTCATACCCGTCCTTCAAGACGACGACCGTGTGCTCGAATTGTGAGACGAGGCTCCGGTTCGGTGTGTATAACGTCCAACCGTCCCGCTCATCTTCGATACAGAACTCATCTCCTGTTGAAATGAACGTCTCGACAGCGATGACTTGGCCTTCCTTCAACAAATCATTCTCTTCACGATTGAAGTAGTTCGAGATGGATTCTGGCTCACCATGAAGTGTCTTACCGAGACCATGTCCCGCTAAGTTACGGATGACCGTGAAACCGCTCTTACGTGTTTCGGCATAGATTGCTTTTCCGATCTGGTTGACCTTCGTTCCGGCTTTGACTTTTTCAAGTCCTTTCTCAAGCGCCGTCAATGACACTTCAACGAGTCGGACATCTTCCGGACGTTTTGCTTCTCCTGCGATGACCGTCTTCCCTGTGTCCGAGTAGTAACCGTTCTTCACAGCCGAGACATCGACATTGACGATATCACCTTCTTGAATGACATACTTCCCTGGGATACCGTGTGCTGCGATATCGTTGACACTAATACATGTCGCTCCTGGGAAATCGTACATGACGATTGGAGCAGATTCTGCTCCCTGTTCCTTCAGGATGCGTGCTCCGATGTCATCGAGTTCCTTCGTCGTAATTCCCGGTTTGACGGCATCCGCCATCTCATCGCGTGCCATGGCGACGATTCGTCCAATTTCTCGTAATGCCTCGTAATCATAATCTAACACTTTCATTTCCTCCTCATTCACTCAATCGTTCTTGATATAGATAATCTGCAGAGATATCCGCAAATAAGAACATCCCATTACTGAGCGGCATACTAAATGTCCGCGTTTGTTCACTCGAGCTGAAGTCGACGTACCGTTCGGACAAATATCCACTATGTCGTCGTTCCATCGCTACCGTCGTCCGGATGAAGTAAGGACGGAAACTCCAGTTGTACCCTTTGTAGAAGGAATACAGTTTCCACTCCCCACTCTTTTTACTGACATTTGAAGATTGTTGGAATCCATTCGCATCCGTGATATAAAACCGGATGAATTCCGGCTCCATCTTCCGGGCGAGCGTCAGCAACCATTGATCGAGATCTTGTTCCGGCTTCAAGGACTGACAATCTTCATTAAATCGAACCGTCCAGTCTTGCTCTAGCTGAAACAAGCGATTCATCTGCTCGCGATCATATTTATAAAACATCGGGACTTCATGAATCAACACTTCCATACCAGGACAGGTCATGACCCATTCAGGTGATGCTTCTCCAAGTAGATTCCCCATGTAGTAACGTCCTCCGTGCTGCCACGCATACCGAAGTTGACCGAGATGACTGATGTTCTTATACAAAAGTGGCGCTCCAAGCTGGTCGCAAAGATGCTCCATCGTCTGTAAGAGATGTGGATACGACGCTGAGACGGTCTTTTTTTCAATCATGGAGGATAAATCGACGATCAACATATCCGGTGACATCGAAAAGACACGTTCAAGACTCGTTGCTTCCGCACGGTCCAGCGCTACCTTCAGTCCAGAGTTCTGGTAATACGCGACGATCCGACCCAGACGGTCAAAATCATCGACTTGGACATCCGTCAAAGTAACGTACATCCGCTCTTTTGGAAACGACGAGTCGACCGTCCGTAAGACATGCAAGAAGTCCTCCCCACCGTTTTCAAACAGCCAAGCTGGACGGCAACGGATCAGAATAAACGCTTGTGCATCGGAGGGTACTTTTTGGAATGCTTGACGGACGACATGCCCCATGACTTCGAGTTGATACTCGATTGGAACATCGTCTTCCTGAAAAAATGGTTTTAACGGTTCACCACGAAAATGGGACTGGATTTCATACCCTTCCACCTTAAAAGGGGCAGCGCCTACGATCGGTTGAAACCACGCCTCTATCTCTTCGGGATGAACGATGACATCTAATGCATCCATTCTATTCCCCCCTTGTACTCTTGTTCTATCTTAACAAAAAAAGAGCCTCTCTGTAACGAGAGAGCCCCTGTTTTACGATAACGTCGTATCTTTCCGCAATGCGATATACAAGTACACACCGAATGTCGCCGTCAAGTAGATGATACTCAGGACACCGTATTGGATTCCGACGGCTCCCCCCTTACCGATGGCTAGCACAAGAAAGATGATACCGCCAAATAATAAGGTCGCCAACGGAATATAACGAAAATGTCCTTTTGTCGTCCGCTCACAAATCTTTTTCGTCGCGACGATCAGTGCAACGAGACAGACGAATGCTGCTACATAAATGGTATACACGAATGATTCAGCCCTCTCCCTATCGTTCATGGCTCATTTTATCATGACCGCTCAGATAAATCATAAAAAAGAACCGACTTGTCTGTGACAAATCGGTTCGAATCGTTTACTTTTCAAAACGTGGTTTACGTCCACCACGGTTACGATCGCTTTCGCTACGGTTGCTACGTCCAGCATAACCGCCTTCACGACGATCTGATGAAGAAGATGAACGACCACCTTCACGACGCTCGCCACCGCGTGGGTTGTTTCCACGGTATCCGCCACTGCGGTTGCCGCTTCCACTTCCACCTTTGTTTCCGTAAGGACGACGGTTTCCACCACCGTTGCTACCGAAACGTTTCACGCGGATTGGTTCGATTGAAGAGATTTGGACTGGTGTTGCATCCGGCTCTTTCGTCAATCCTTTAAGTGCTGCTGAAAGAAGTTCCACTGCTTCGTACTCTTCTAAGAGTTCTTGTGCAAGTGTCGTATATTCTTTTGAGTCTTTTGCTTCAACGCGTTTGATGAGTTCTTGTGCAGCAAGCTTCAAGTTGCCTTCTAAGATTTCATCAAGTGTTGGTGCATGACGACGTGACATTTTTTTGTTCGTGACACGTTCGATTGTTTTGATTTGACCGAATTCACGTGGTGTAACGAATGTGACAGCCGATCCTGTTTTACCAGCACGACCCGTACGACCGATCCGGTGAACATAGCTCTCTGGATCTTGTGGGACGTCAAAGTTGTAGACGTGTGTGACACCAGAGATGTCAAGACCACGTGCTGCAACGTCTGTCGCGACGAGGATATCAATCGTTCCTTTTTTGAAACGACGGATGACTTGGTCACGTTTTGCTTGTGTTAAGTCACCGTGTAAACCGTCAGCTGTGTATCCACGTTGGATCAAACCTTCAGTCATTTCGTCAACACGTTTTTTCGTACGACCGAAGATGATTGAGAGTTCCGGAGAATCCGTGTCGATCAAACGGCAAAGAACGTCGAATTTTTGGCTTTCTTTCAATTCGATGAATGACTGGTCGATGTTTTCAACTGTCATTTCTTTTGCTTTGACTTTGATGTGTGTCGGAGTCGTCATGAAACGATCTGCGATTTTACGAATTTGTGGTGGCATCGTTGCTGAGAATAAGAGTGTTTGACGTGTTTCAGGAAGTGCACCGAGGATTTTCTCGATGTCTTCGACGAATCCCATGTTCAACATCTCATCTGCTTCGTCAAGGATGACCGTTTGAACGTGATCGAGGTTCAACGTCTTACGGTTCATGTGGTCCATCAAACGTCCTGGTGTCGCAACGACGATTTGTGGATTTTTGCGAAGTGCGCGGATTTGACGATCGATTTGCTGACCGCCGTAAACAGGAAGTGCATGAACGCGTTTTACTTCACCGATCCGGTTCAATTCTTCTGCTACTTGGATTGCGAGCTCACGTGTTGGAGCAAGAATCAACGCTTGGATGTTGCGTGATTTTGCGTCAAGACGCTCGATTGTTGGGATACCGAATGCTGCAGTTTTACCAGTACCTGTTTGTGCTTGACCAATTAAGTCAACGCCGCTGAGTCCGACTGGAATTGTTTCTGCTTGGATTGGTGTTGCTTCTTCGAAGCCCATTTTTAGGACACCTTTGATAAGTGCCTCACTAAGATTTAATTCACGAAATGTTGTCAATGCTAAATACTCTCCTTTGTCATATGAAAAGCGTCTGCCACTAAACAGACGCTACCGTAACGAATACAATCGACTACCTATTATAACAGAATCTATCACATAAAGATAGAGTGGTTTCTCTTATAATAATGTTTAGGGAAGTCACCATCATAATCGTTGCCATAAGGGCGAGGGAAAGGCGAAGTGCCCGGACCGTGCGATGTACGTCATCGCGTGCCCCCACTAGTGATGGGGTATATTCAGTAAATGGTCGCCGGTAATCAAACCAGCCGCAACCACCAAAATGATGAATTCCTTACTATCTATTCGAAACGCAGGCTTACTCGGTCCGATTATTTCGTCAACCGAATACCCGTTTCATTTTTTTCTATTTTTTTATCTTTCAACAGGCGACCGAGCGCTCGTTTGAATGCTGCCTTACTGAGACCGAATACTTCATCGATCGTCTCGGGAGCTGTCTTATCACCATACGGCATCTGGCCATCATGTTCAAGTAGATGGTTCAGAATCAACTCCGCGTCTGTATCAATGGCTTCAAAGGCACGTGGTCGTGCTGAAAGTAATACTGTACCATCTGGTTTTACATTTGTCACTCGTAATTTCAAGACTTCTCCAAGACGCGGCCAGCGTTCCATCTCACGTTCATGTAAGAATCCGATCGATTGATCGTTGACCCAGACGTTAACGCCTGGTTCGCGTTGTGAGAAGACGAGACCTTCAACGTCCATGTTGTTCCACTCTTCTGGAGCTGGCTTCGCACGTAAGTTGAAGTATGCATAAGGTGCAGGGTCTCCGAGTAACCGAAGCTTCTGATCATGTTTCAGACGAATGAAGAGTTGATCGCCTTCTTCTGGCCAGAACATCCGGCGCTGCGGCAAATCGTCGAGTGAGACGAGAACGTCTTTTTGAATGCCGATATTCGCGAACACTCCTGTGTTATAGCGTGTTCCATTAACCGTCGTCTTGACATAGTCTTCAAATGAAGCTTCTGGAATCGTCATTGATGATGCTAGACGCCCTTCATTATCTTGATACAAGAAGACTTCTACCTCTTCATCGAGGGCTACTTTCCGTGTTTGTTCATTGTTATGCAACAACACGTCTTCATTTCCATCTGTCAGAAACACTCCAAACTCTGCTTCGCGTTCTACTTTTAATGTGACAACCTGTCCTGCGCGTAATCCCATTTCGGGTCATCTCCTCTCTGTATTTGAATCGATTCCAGTCCTTGTGAATCGTTCTGCTGTTCTTTCCCTACCATACTATACTCTTTTTTCATTCATCTCTGATATCGACACAACGATGACAGTTGTGACATATTTGTGAACGGAACACATTTGCGTGATTTTTTTGAAAAAAAGATATATGATTAAATAACAGGAAAAAGAAGGTTTAGTTTAGGTAAATATGGGGGATAAAAATGTTTCATAACATTCAATCGCGTTCGTTCGCACGACGCTTCACGAAAACATTGGTTTTTGCATTTTTTGCGTTCCTTGCTACGATTGGAATCGTCTTCGCAGAAGGATCGAACAGTACGGATATGACACCGAAGACACCAGCGCTTCAGCAAATCGATCGCCCTTAAAATCTACACCTTCCGTGTGGATTTTTTATTTTTTCCGGACATTTACAGGACGATAAAGGAAAATCACGACTTACCTCGAATTGTAATGGACATACCATTATTTTAATTTCGAGGAGGAAACGGACGTGCTCTTCTACTTATTCACGACGATTGCGGGTCTCATCACTACATATTTAAGTTTTGTTACCGGTTATTATACGAGTTCGATCGGTGTGTTCGTCTTTACGCTAGCGATTTGTCTGTCACTATCATCAATCCGCCAGCTGATACGTACGTCCTATCTGACTTACATTGAATACATCCAACACCGTCGTGTCAAAAAACAATACGAACGGATGAAAAAGCGTGAACTTTCTTATCAAGTCTCCTATCCTCAACAAGATTCCAGCACACCACTTGCATTCTCCGCGACAGACCAGCATGATAAGTAAAGAACACGATTTCATCATCTAGGAGGAACAGATTCATTATGAACGAAATCCCTTTATCAAACGGTTGGACACTTCGCTACTCCCCTGTCATCGATTTATGGTTGAAGGAAGATGGCGTACTGCTCGTAGATCACGAAGATAAGGTCCGCTTGACTCTCATTTTGGATGAGGAAACGATGGAAATCAAACAGATCGACAATACGAACGCTACGTTCTCTGTTGATCCAACGACACGTCGCCTCACCTTTGAACTAGGAGAAAGCGAAGAGGAATCTGAACCTCGTTACTGGGAATAATCACGCAGACCGGGTGCGACGCCCGGTCTTTTTTTGTACAATAACATCAGTAATGAAAAAAGGAGCTGTCACTTCACCATGATACGTACTGTCATATGGTTCATTTATTTTGGACTTGTCTTACCCTGTACCTTACCGTTTTTACCTAGTGCAAAACGTCGAACTCACCTCGCGCGCTATGCGTTCGTCCAGCGTGTAGCAAGCGCCTGGGCAAACTCTCTTCTCCGACTCGCTGGCGTTCGTGTCAACGTAACAGGTCGTGAACACATCCCAGCAAACGAACCCGTCGTTTTCATCTCGAATCACCAAGGGAACTTCGATGTTCCGATTCTACTTGGAACAATCGATAAACCGAAAGCATTCATCTCAAAAATCGAAGTGAATAAAATTCCAATCGTCAATGTTTGGATGAATCTGATGGGATGTGTCATGATCGATCGAAAAGATCGACGCCAATCGCTGAAAGCGATTCGTTCTGGTGTCGAGACGATCAAGGACGGACAATCGATGATCATCTTCCCGGAAGGAACACGCTCCAAAGGCGGTCCAATGGCGGAGTTCAAAGCGGGTAGCTTCACACTCGCGACCTCAAGTGGCGCTCGTGTCGTACCTGTCGCAATTTCAGGAAGTTATCGTGTCATGGAGGAGACGGGTAAGATTCGTCCTGCCACGGTCGACGTCACGATCTTACCGTCGATTGATCCGAGTACGATGACACAGAAAGAACTCGTCCAAACAGTCGAACAGCAAATCAAACAGATTGTAGAAGGTGTCTAATATGTTAATGAAAGCAGAAAATCTCAAAAAAGAATTCGCCGATAAAATCGTCTTCGAAGATGTGACATTCTCCGTCTCACCTGGCGACCGGATTGGCATCATCGGCGTCAATGGGACCGGTAAGTCGACACTCCTGCATATCTTGGCAGGTAAAGAGACGGCAGACGCTGGTACGATGCATCACCCGAATGATTATCGGATTCGCTTGCTATCGCAAACGACCGATTATCCGGAAGACCAAACGGTCATGGAAGTATTGTTGTCTGGTGATACACCAACAATTAACGCGTTACGTCACTATGAAACAGCGCGTCTAGCACTCGAACAAGATCCGACGAGTGAAACACTACTCAATCGCTTCATCACAGCTCAGACAGAAGTCGATGCTGCGCAAGCTTGGGACACGGAATCACGCTTAAAGATGATTTTAAACAAACTCGGCATCCTCGACTTGAACGCGCTGATCGGCTCTCTTTCCGGAGGACAACGCAAGCGTGTCGGACTCGCTGAAGCTTTACTTGATGAAGCCGATCTTCTCCTGCTCGATGAGCCGACGAACGAACTCGATGCTGAGACGATCAGTTGGCTTGAGACTCAAATCAAGGAATACCGTGGTGCGATTCTACTGATTACCCACGATCGCTATTTCTTGAATCGTGTGACGAATCATATGATGGAAATCGCGAACGGTACGGCTTATTTCTATGTCGGAAACTATGAATCGTTTCTTGAGAAACGTGCCGAACGTCGTGAACGGACGGCTTCTATGGAAGAAAAACGTCAAAACATCCTCCGTCGTGAACTCGCCTGGTTGCGCCGCGGAGCAAAGGCGCGGACGACGAAACAAAAAGCTCGGATCCAGCGCGTGGATGCTTTACAAGACCTCTCGTACGAGGAAGAAGAATCGACACTCGAAGTACAAGTCGGTTCGACCCGTCTTGGTAAAAAGGTCATCGAAGCGCATGATGTCTCGCATCGATTTGGTGAACGGACTCTTTTTGAATCGTTTAACGCTCTGATCGGACGGAAAGAACGGTATGGTATCGTCGGGCGAAACGGGAGCGGAAAATCAACACTTCTTTCAATCCTTGCGAAACGCTTAGAACCAACAACCGGTAAAATCATTCACGGCGAAACGGTGAAGATTGGCTTTTATGGGCAATTTGCCGAGTTCACGCATCCCGAACGCCGTGTCATCGATGAGGTCGAACGGATCGCAAAAGTCATCACGACACTTGCTGGTGAGGAAATCACGGCAAGTCAGATGCTCGAACAGTTTCTCTTTAAGCCAGAAGCACAATATAAACAAATCGGTAAACTATCTGGTGGAGAAAAGCGGAGATTGAAATTGTTGACGATTTTGATGGAGGAACCGAACGTCCTCTTCCTCGATGAGCCGACGAACGACTTGGATACCGAAACGTTATCCGTACTCGAAGATTATTTGGAATCATTCCCAGGCACCGTCATCACAGTCAGTCATGATCGCTACTTCCTCGACCGGGTCGTCAATCGCTTGATTGCATTTGAAGACGGGAATGTCGTCTTTTATTATGGACAATATACAGACTATCTTGAGCAAATGACAGCACCCGTTCCATCAATCGTTGTTGAAAAGACGGTTGAGGTTGCTACAGCACCAAAGATAGAGACGCCAAAGAAACTAAGTTATCAGGAACAACAAGATTGGGCAATCATTGAACAACAAATCGAAGAAAGTGAGGCAGAACTGGAGCAATTAGAAGCCGAACTTGCTTCGGCAGGAAGCGATCTTGGTAAAGTCAATGAACTGTATCAAGCCATTGAAAAAACGAAAGCGATGCTTGATGAACGGATGGAGTATTGGACGTACCTTTCTGAAAAAATCGAGGCATTTGAAAACTATCGTCAATCTAATCAATAATTTCGATAAGCGGAGTTCTTCCTTAAAGAAGAACCCCGCTTTTTTCATGAAATGGGAATTGCCTCTTATTTTCATTTTAAATCTGAAAATAAATGTGAATTCAAACTAGATATCGGGTAATGTTATAGCATATTTCATTTTCATGGAAGGCTTGCGAAAGGAGGAGTTCCGGTGAAACGGATCGTTCAAAACATCTACCCTACCGTCGCATTCTACTTAGTTGTCACGTACACCCTGCTCTGGCTATTGCCACAAGATCGCTCGTTACAACTTTCAGCGATCATTAGTCTAGTTGGTTCTTTCGTCATTTTCCTACTTAGTCAATCAAAGGCTTTCAAACAATCTTCCATTCCATATAAATGGTTATCGGTCGCCTTTTTCTCGTATTTTCTAGGCGATCTCCTCAATATGATTGGTCGTCTTTTTCAATGGAACGCTGTTAACCTGAACGTCTTACTGGATCTGCCTTACACGGTTCATTTAACGATGATGGTCATCTTCTTATTTCGGCAGTTGGATTTGACTTTGTTTCAAAAACAAAAATTATTGATTCTTGATTCTTTAACATTGTTCACTGTATCGATGATTGCTGGATACATCGCTATTTTCCGCTTTGTCCCCTCTTATACGCGGACGGTGCTCGAGCAAATCAGTTGGACCTTCTATGCCTTCTTGACGATTCTGTTGACGCTGTTCTTTTTCTTACTTTATGCTTCTGGACTAAAGCGAAACGTATCGAGATTAGGGTTCCTCTTCCTAGTATTCGGAACGTTCGTGCTCGGTATGACGAACTTTATTTTTTATACGTTGTTATTGAACGGTGAACCGCGAATAGCTGGTTTATTGCTTCCGCTATACCCACTCAGCGGACTCTTCATCCTTGCCTTCATGAATACTCGCGCTCTTCCCATCAGTCATGAACAACAAGCAACTCTTATTCGGGTCGAAACACTTACGCGTTCCTTGATGTCGTACATCTTATTATCTGTACTGATTCTCTATATTACATTCTTCCCTGTCTCCCAAACCTTCTTCTCACTTTCCGTCGGCATTACGTTTTTATTATTTTTAACACGACAGCTTTTTTCATATCAGGAAAATCTGCGGTTGTTACAGGAAACAACAGCACTGCAAACGAATCTAGAAGACATCGTCCATCAAAAGACAGCACTCTTACAGTTACGCGAAAAAGAACTAACGTCGCTTTTTCTATCTTATCCAGAAGTTGTTCTTGAAATCGATGCTACGTATCAGATTCGATCTGTCAATCCAGCTGCTGTCGAAGCTGGATGGAGCGATTTACCGCTCGGACCGAGCCAACGGCTACAACTTGATCGACTCATTCCATTGCTTCAACAAGCGCAGCTGATTTGTCCCTCTCACTTGCTACATGTACCGGCCACGGAGGAACATCCGGAAATCTTTTTGAATACGACAATCATCGATATCCCGGATCAACAACGCTATTTCGTCATCTTGGCGGATATCACGGAAGATTATCAACAGGAAGTATGGCTAGAACGTATGGGGTACCATGATTCGCTCACGCATTTGCCAAACCGGCGTTACTTCGAGGAACAACTTTATCTGACTCTGCCGACGTTAGAATACGGCTCCTTACTATTCATTGATTTAGACGGTTTCAAACAAATCAATGACACTTATGGGCATGATGTTGGTGACCTCGTGTTACAAGAGACGGCGAGCCGCCTTCAATCGATGACGACGTCAACTGATCTCGTTGCACGTCTTGGAGGAGATGAGTTCTTGATCTTCATTCAGGCATCTGCTTCGGAAACACGCCAGTTTGCCGAACACGTTCTCGAAGTTCTAAATCATCCGTTCTATATTCAGACACATACGCTTCAAGTCACACCATCAATCGGAATTTCCTTATACCCTGAAGATGGTAAAAGCTCTGAACAATTATTGATTCGAGCAGATGAAGCCATGTACCATATTAAGAAGACCGAAAAAAACAATTTTTTGTTCGCTACTCAAATTAAACGTTAGGAGGGAGTCCATGCTTAAATCGAACTATTTCATCCGTTGGTTTCCTGCCATGCTCGTCATATCTTTTGCTCTAATGATCCTTGCTACATGGACTCCTTCCATCTCTAATCGGATCGTTGAACAAGTACTACAGTATGTCTCTCTTGGATTGATTGCTTACTTTATTCTTACTGCTTATCGTAAGGAACAAACATTGGTCGTACCCAGACGAAAGTTTTGGCTGATCGCTTTAGGATCACTGGTTTTATCCTGCATCGGTTCCGTTCTTGAGACATTACATTTCTTCGATCCAGACTTTCCAGTTCCATCTATTTATAGCCTGATTTTATTTTCAATATCTCATTATGTATTCTTATACGCGATTTTTTACCGAATCATCACAAAACGGACACTCGGGCAACACGTGCTCGCTTTCGTCGATGCCGCGATCATCGTCGTTTTCGTAGCACTTGTTGCGTTTCATGTCCTCAATGAATTGACGAATCCGGGACTGCAAACTGTTCCTTATGCCATCATCGTCATTACGAATACATCACTCGGTTTATTCGTCTTCTTCTATTTCACGTTCATTCAAGAAACTCATTGGGTATCAAGGATGGCATTATTCTTATTGTTCTTATCCATTTTCATTCGCGGTATCTACGAAGTCTCAAGTGTTTATTTCCCGGACTTCTCAGCAAATTATCTATTGTTTTTCCCGATCTTGATCCGTTTGGCGCAAAGTGCAGCTATTCTATGGCATATTGATCATATCGAAGAAGGAACCACTCGAACGACGGTCATTCCCCGTTCCTGGCTCCCTCTACTGGCCGTTCCTTTATTTATTCATTACATGGTGGAACGAGAAGGCGGAAAGCTCGATATCTTCATCATTTTAGTTTTACTAATCATTCGACAAATCTTGATTGCTCGTCAGCATGGGTTGATCGTCGCACAATTACACGAACGGAATGAACAACTCGCTTCACGCATCGAGCACCGAAAACAACAAATCAAAGATAGTGAACAGCAAGTCATTCCACTCTTTCTCGGTCATCCTGACCCGATGATTCGACTCGATCAATCCGGAACGGCACTATACGCAAATTTAGCTGCCCAACGTCTGTTTCATTTACCCGACATGACGATTGAACATATTCCTCGTACGATGCGTCACTTATTAGAAACACTTGAGACAGATATCGATGAGTATGAAGATGAACAACATAGACGATATGAGATCATTGATATTCCGATTCAAATTGCCACCACCTCGATGGGACGTTTCACGATTTTACATGACGTCACTGAACGAAAGCTCCGGCAAAAACGTATCGAATACCACGCCTACCATGACGCCTTGACAAGTATCGGAAACCGTCGTTCGTTAGAGCGAGATTTTTCGAACCATCTCCTCGAGATGAATTATCTTGCGGTAGTCGATTTAGACGGTTTTAAACAAGTCAATGATACGTATGGTCATGAAGCAGGTGATTACGTATTGATCGAGGTCGCGAAACGATTGAGCGAGCATACGAATTCTTTAGAACAGGTGTATCGACTTGGTGGAGATGAGTTCGCGATCCTCTTACACGCCGATGATGAACTGTCCTTACGTCGAAAATGCAAATCCTTCTTACACTTTTTAAGACGTCCTTACGTTTATAAAGGACAATCCTTATTCGTTTCTGCAAGCATCGGTGTGACCGCGTGTCATAAGGCTGATCTTGAAACATGCTTAAAGCAAGCCGACCTTGCCATGTATCGCGTGAAACATCGGGATAAAAACGATGTCGCCCTATATCGAGCAGATTCTTGAAAAAAAACCTAGAACACATTGATCATAATCGGTCATGTGTCCTAGGTTTTTTCGATTATTCTTCTGGTCTCGGCGCAATGTTGCCTTCTTCAATATCGAGGAGTAAGTCGATCAATTCCGCACAAAACTCAGGGTACTGGCGAAGCAACGCGTCTTCTCCTACTTCATCCACGAAGTCCGTCAACAAAGCGAGGACTTCTGGTACCAGTGCGCGCGCTACTTTCATATAGGCAATCGCAAAGCGCCATTTCCCAGAAATGTAGAGCAGTTTCCCAATCAACAAATCACCTGGTTCGACTTCAATCTCAGACAAATCCGTTTGATACGTCTGTTTTGACATTAAATCAACGACACCATCCGCCTCGACTTGAAACAACGAAGGCATCGGGTCCGCTAATCCACGCAAGGCACGGTAGAGGCTAGGCGATAACTCTTCTTTGACCTGCTCAAGAAAACGACCGTGCGGCGTTTTTCCTTGATCATCCGTCTCATAGAAGATTGCCCAATCTACGAATAAGTCCCGGAACAATTCAGCATCTTTTAAATACCAACGTCCCTCCGTCGCAATCTCTTCAATGAAAGCGACCCAATCCGTACTACGCGCTGTCGCTGCTTCTTGATACATCTTCTTCAAGGCTGCATTCATTTCCGCTTCAGAAACCGTCGTCGGAAACGGAATTACTTTTCGATCGTTCTTCATTTCGATCGCCCTTTCCGGTGAGGAGTAGCCGGTCGTTTAATCGTCTGAGGTGCTGTGAATTCACGTTTTGGAATGACTTCCCCACGGTAAATTTCCATCGCTTCCATCTCGACGCCCATTTGTTTCGCAAGTGTTTTTAAGTGTTTTAAGTCTTGATCCGTAACAAGAGCAAGTACCATTCCGTTCGCGTTTCCGCGTCCCGTCCGACCTGAACGGTGTACGAAATCGTCAAGCGACTCCGGCAAATCATAATGGACGACATGCGTGACTGCTTCGATATCTAGACCACGTGCCGCAAGACCTGTCGTGACGAGTAACGGAAATTCTCCCTTTTTATAAGAACGTAACGTCTCCATCCGCTCTCGTTTGCCTTTTTCAGCGTCTAAAATCCGGTATTTCAATGAAAATTTACTCAACTCGCCATTCAATGGTCCGAGGAAGGAGCGGTTATTAATGAATGTCAGCACTTTTGATCCTTGCATGTTCGCCAGACGACGTAACAATTCCGGCTTCTGACGACGTGAAGTCTCCAAATAACCAAATGTCACTTGTGTGCTGACGGCACGCTCAACACGAATTGTCTCAGGATTATTCGCAAGCGTCCGTCCCCATTCTGCTGTCCGTTCCGGTAATGTCGCTGAGACGAATGCTAACTGACGATCGCGTAGTGCACTGTTTGCGATCCGCGTCGCCGAGTCACTCATACCACTCTCATAGATTTGATCTGCTTCGTCCAAGACGATCAATTTCACCTTATGCATCTTCAGCTTCTTCGAATCAATCAACTCAACGAGACGCCCTGGTGTTCCGACGATGATTTGTGGTTTTTTCTTCAATCGTTCATATTGTCGTTTTAATTCAACACCACCAATGAATGCACCGGATTTGATACCACTTCCTTGAGCAAACAATTGAATGACTTGATGAATTTGCATGACGAGTTCCCGTGTTGGTGCCGTGATCACGACTTGCACGTGTGGTTCTTCTACTTCAATCTTTTCTAAAGCTGGAATGACATAGGCAAGCGTCTTCCCTGTTCCTGTCGGCGCTTCCGCCAGGACATCTTTTCCTTCGCGCAACAACGGAATCGCTTGTTCTTGAACAGGCATCAACTCCGTAAAGCGTGCGCGTTCCCATGCTTCCTGTAAAAATGGTTTTGTAAAGTTCATAACGATTTCTCCTACTCTCTTAATTCCATCATGCCGTTACGTATTCGACATGATCTCCTGATGCATCACGGTATCCCCGTAATGTCTGTGTATATTCATTTCCTGCGTCGAGCAATCGAATATGGAATCGAATCTCGCTTTCACCGGCTTCTTCTTCTAAAATTTCGAATCCTTGGATGACACGATCCTGTAATTCTGCAGCGAGTGCCGGGTACTCGGCAAGACTCGCATACGTCGCTTTTACGTCAACCGGACGACGAACAAGCGCAATCCAATACGATTCATCATAGCCGATAAAGTCTTCATAATCAAAATCATCTTCAAACCGAATCCAGAATCCATCATTTTCGAATTCCGTGATCATTCCCGTTCGCGTTGAACCATCCGATCCGATTTTCAGCGAGACCCAGTCTCCTGACTGATACTCTCCTTGTTGTGTTAATGATACATACTCCATTTGGCACACCTCCACGTTCTATATTCCCTTTTTCATTGTCAACGATACGTCTTAAAAATACAAGGCACCGTAGCGTGACATTCCTCACAGTTTCAACTGTTCTAGTGAATCTTTTTCAAATCAACTCATACAGTTTCCAAAAAACCTTGAATTAGCAATCTAAAACTGTTTTTTTTAAACTATTCTCATATGAATACAGAAATAAAGAAAGCCCGTCATATCAACGTTTGTTCACTTGTTAAAACATTCACATGAACGTAAAGGGAATCACCCCTTCCTTTTGTTACACTATTCACATAAGGAACTGATGATTAGCTCAATATTAAAGGAGTGGTATCCATGTTATTAGAAAAAACGAGTGCCTGGACGAACTTTACGTCTGGTGAATGGGTAAAGACGATCGATGTCGCAGACTTCATCCGACTCAATCGCACGGAATATACAGGAGATGATCACTTTTTAGTCGGTCCGACGCAAGCAACGGAACGTCTCTGGCAACAAATTCTACAGCTGACGAATGAAGAGCGACAACGTGGTGGTGTGTATGCCGTCGATGCTAAAACACCATCAACGATCCTCTCGCATGATGCAGGGTATCTGAATCGCTCACTCGAAAAAATCGTCGGTTTACAGACAGACGAACCGTTTAAACGTTCGATTCATCCGAACGGTGGGATTCGGATGGTGAATGATGCCCTAGCTGCGTATGGCTTTGAAGCAGACGAGACCGTCACGAAAACCTTCAGCGAGTACCGGAAGACACATAACCAAGGGGTTTTCGATGCCTATACCCCTGAGATGCGCGCTGCACGTAAAGCCGGTATTATCACCGGATTACCTGATGCTTATGGTCGCGGACGGATCATCGGTGACTATCGTCGTGTTGCTTTGTACGGAACGGCACGCTTGATCGAAGAACGTAAGCAGGATTTAAAGGCACGTGGCGGGTTCTTATCTGAATCGATGATTCGCGACCGTGAAGAGATGAATGAACAGTTGCGCGCATTAACGGAATTGACCGAGCTTGGAGCTCGCTATGGTTTCGATCTCTCCCGCCCTGCAGAAACAGCACAAGAAGCATTCCAGTGGGTCTATCTTGCCTATCTTGCTGCCATCAAAGAGCAAAACGGGGCAGCCATGTCACTCGGTCGAGTCTCGACGTTCCTTGATATTTATGTCGAACGTGATCTTGCGGCTGGTCGCTTGACGGAAGAGACTGCACAAGAACTCGTCGATCATTTCGTCATGAAGCTTCGGATCGTTAAGTTCTTACGGACACCAGACTACAACGATCTGTTCTCAGGTGATCCGACGTGGGTAACGGAATCAATCGGTGGAATGAGTGAAGATGGGCGATCAAACGTCACGAAAAGTTCATTCCGCTTCTTACACACTCTCTCGACACTTGGTCCGGCACCGGAACCGAATCTAACCGTTCTCTGGTCTACTCAGCTTCCACGCGGATTCAAGGAATTCTGTGCGAAGATGTCGATCGTTTCAAGCTCGATTCAATATGAAAACGATGATTTGATGTTACCGGTTTATGGAGATGATTACGGCATCGCTTGTTGTGTCTCCGCGATGAAGATCGGGAAACAGATGCAGTTCTTCGGTGCGCGAGCAAACCTGGCAAAAGCATTACTTTATACGATCAATGGCGGAATGGACGAGAAGCTCAAAATCCAAGTTGCCCCAGCTACACCACTAATGCTCGACGAAGTACTCGATTACGAAACCGTCATGGCGGCTTATGATCGTCAACTCGATTGGCTCGCAGAACTGTACGTCAACACACTGAATGTCATCCACTACATGCATGATAAGTACAGCTACGAACGGATTGAAATGGCTTTACATGATCCAGAAATCTTACGGACGATGGCATGCGGTATCGCTGGTTTATCGGTCGTCGCTGACAGTCTATCCGCCATCCGTTACGCAACAGTTCGTCCAATCCGAGATGCGGATGGGATTGCAGTTGATTTTAAAATCGAAGGCGAGTTTCCGAAGTTCGGGAATAACGATGAACGGGTGGATCAGATGGCGGTCGATCTCGTCACACTGTTCATGGAGAAAATCCGTAAACATCCAACGTATCGCAATGCCCTTCCGACGCAGTCTGTCCTGACGATTACTTCAAACGTCGTCTATGGTAAAAAAACAGGAAATACGCCAGATGGACGCCGTGCGGGTGAACCATTCGCACCGGGTGCTAACCCGATGCATGGACGTGACACTAGAGGAGCTGTCGCCGCACTGACATCTGTCGGAAAATTACCATATGAACATGCGCTCGACGGGATTTCCTACACGTTCTCGATTGTTCCAAAAGCACTTGGTAAGGATGAGCCCACACGTATTCGCAATACGGTCGGATTACTTGACGGATATATGGGTGGTACGACTTCAAAAGGACACCATTTGAATGTCAACGTCTTTGACCGTGAGACGTTACTCGATGCCATGGAGCATCCAGAACAATATCCACAGTTAACGATTCGGGTATCCGGTTATGCCGTTAACTTCATTAAACTGACGCGTGAACAACAGATCGATGTCATCAATCGAACGTTCCACGGTTCTCTCTAAAATGATGTGTAGTATGTGAAAGGAAGTGAGCAGGATGACCTATGGTATGATCCATTCCGTTGAATCATGTGGAACAGTCGATGGTCCTGGCATTCGATTCATCGTCTTTACGCAAGGATGTCCACTACGGTGTCAATACTGTCATAACGTGGATACATGGGAGTTCGGTTGCGGACGGCGTGTCTCGGCAGACGAAGTCGTAAAAGAAGCGATCAGCTATCGCTCCTTTTTCGAGGCCACGGGTGGCGGAATCACCTTCTCTGGAGGTGAACCGCTCGCTCAGCCAGAATTCTTGGAGGCTGCTTTAACAGAAGCAAAACGCCATGGACTGCATACGGTCATCGATACCGCGGGATCCGTCGTCCCGAAAAACATCGATGCGATTCTCGATGCGACGGATCTAGTACTACTCGATATCAAACATATCGACGATGCCGCTTGTCGCGTCTTGACTGGACGGAGTAACGCCAATACACTCGCCTTCGCAAAACGCCTAGCCGAGCGAAACATTCCCGTCTGGATTCGCCACGTCCTCGTTCCAGGTATTACGATGTCAGAACATTTCCTCCGTCAGACCGGCGAGTTCATCCGGACGCTCGGAAACGTCGAGCGCGTCGAAGTACTTCCGTATCATCAACTCGGTGTCTATAAGTGGGAAAACCTCGGTCTTGCATATCCGTTAACTGATGTGCTTCCCCCTTCATCAGAAGAAACGGATACTGCGCAAACATTACTTGAATCGTACTTGTGTTAACGTTTCCATTTTGTTACAATGACGGCATAGACTATGAACAGGAGGTACAACACCGAAATGAAGCAATCACTCGTACACGTCGCTTGATGAATGAAATCATCTCTTTCGCAATGCAGTTGCGGATGTCTGACGCTACGAGTCTGCTCTTTTTCGGTGTGACCAACCTCTGGCCAGCACCTTCTTTGAGTTACACTCCGGCACACCATCCGCTCGCTTCGGATGGTGTGTTTTTCATTTCATCTTATCGGAAATGAACACTAAAGGAGCTGCTTTTATGCCTACTGAAACACTTACGATCCAACACCTATCGATGGACTACGACGAACGACGCCTTTTCTCGGACGTTTCTTTTCATATTCATACCGGTGAACATGTCGCCTTAATCGGTCCGAACGGCATCGGAAAAACGACACTGTTACACTTGATCGCTGATCAACTTCAACCGACTGACGGTTCGATCAAGCGTCATTACAAAAAACTCGGTCTACTATCACAACACTTCGTGGCGGGCGATCACACCGTTCTTGATGTCGTCGAACGAGCGGATGCGGTTCGTTATCAACTTCGCACTAATGCCATGAATGGTGACTTGACGATTTATCAACAAGCAATCGATCAGGACGCCTTCTCGCTGGAAGCAGATGCAGCACGCGTCTTAAAAGAAGTCAAATTAGAGGAAGCACTCTGGACACACAAAGCATCCAGTTTAAGCGGTGGTGAACAGACGCGCCTCCAACTTGCCTGTCTGCTTCTATCACGACCTGATTTCATCATTCTCGATGAACCGACGAATCATCTGGATCAAGAGACACTCGAGTGGCTCACGGAATGGGTCAACATGTCACGGACCTCGATTCTCTATGTCTCACACGAACGATTCTTCATCGACGCAACGGCTGATGCCGTCATTGAATTATCCGAATCAGGGGCAACGCGATACAGCGGAAACTATCAGTCCTATAAAGAACAAAAGGAACATCAAGCTCTGTCGCAACAACGAGCGTACGAAAAACAAGAACGCACCCGTAAAGAGCTGACACGCATGATTCAAGGATACCGGCAATGGCATCAAAAAGCCTCGAATCAAGCGAGTGAACGGGATCCGTATGCGAAAAAGAAGGCTGCTAAACATGCGACGAAGGTCAAGGCAAAAGAGCAGCAACTCGAGCGTCTACTCGAGGATCGTGTACAAAAACCACAAGTTGCACCGACTGTTCACGTCGCATTCGAACATGAAGCGATTCGTGCGAAACGACTGATTTCGTTTGAACGTGTCTCTTTCATGCATGAGACGAAACCGATCCTAAAGGATGTTTCGTTTACGGTAGAACGTGGTGACCGAATTGCTGTCATCGGACCGAATGGAAGCGGGAAAACGACCTTACTGCGTCTCATCGAGGGCGAATATGCTCCTCATCAAGGGAACGTAATCCGTCATCCTCGATTGAAGACCGGCTATTTTTCACAAGCCCTTTCCCACTTACCGACATCCGGTACGTTGTTAGAGGCATTACTTGAGTACGGCACGATGAATGAAACGGATGCCCGGACGTTGCTCGCCTGTTTTTTATTCCGTCGCGATGATGTTTACCGGTCGATTTCCGACGCCAGTATGGGTGAGAAATGTCGGATCGCTTTCTTACGTCTGTATTTTTCTGGTGCTCACTTGCTTATTCTCGATGAACCAACGAACTATTTGGACCTTGCGACTCGTGAACAAATCGAAGCCGCCCTCGATGTTTTCCCTGGTGAGCTCCTCTTCGTCTCTCACGATCGTTATTTTACCGATCGGCTGTCGAATCGGACGTTTGATTTAACGACTGGATTCAACGATCATCCGGTCGGAACGGCCACGGTACGAAACGCGAGCCGAAGTGACCCTGAAGCGATTCAATCCGACTTACATCGTCTTGATGCGTTGACGGGTAACGTGCCGTTCCATACAGAAACAAATGAATTCCTTTCAAAAGAATAACGAGAAAAAAGCATCTGCATAGAAAAAGAGACTCCTTTTTCCGTTGCAGATGCTTTTCATATTTCAGTCGTATTATCGCTTTTGATACTTCACTTTCGTATGCGCTTGGGCCTGCTTGTGGATTTTTTTCCACTTTTCTTTCTCCGCCGCCTGCAACGCCACATTTTGCTTGCGTTCCGCATAGGCGATTTCTCGTTTTAGCTTGACGAAGCTGTTCCAGCGCTCAGCAGTTAGTGTACCATCTTCTAAAGCTGTCCGAACGGCACAGCCCGGTTCCTTATCATGTTCACAGTCTCGGAAACGACAGTTTTCAGCAAGCTCCTCAATATCGGAAAACGTCGACGATAAACCGTCACTGCCATCCCATAAGGCCAATTCTCGCATCCCCGGTGTATCAACAAGCAATAGACCGTTCGATAGTCGTTTCAGTTCGCGATGTGTCGTCGTGTGACGTCCACGTTCATCGTCTTCTCGTACGCCACCCGTCTCCATTAACTGTTCTCCAGCTAAAGCATTGACGAGCGTCGACTTCCCGACGCCGGACGACCCAACTAACACGATTGTCTGCTTGATTTGTAACTGTTCACGCAACTCCTCTAATCCGTCACCCGTCAAGGAATCAACGGCAAGGATTGGTGTTCCGAACGCGATCGCTTCGACAGCCTGTATTTCCGTTTCAATCGACGGCATCAGACTTTTTTTCGTCAGGACGATGATTGGTGTCACCCCTGCATCCCAAGCAACCGTTAAATAACGTTCCAGTCGACGGACGTTGAAGTCATGTCCAAAAGCCATGACGAGCAAGGCGACGTCAACATTCGCGCAGATGATTTGTTCCTCGGTCTCCGTTCCTGCCGCTTTTCGGGAAAATTGAGAAGATCGTGGCAAGACACGTTCGATCCGTCCTTTGCCTGGCTCTCGCTCTGTTTGGATGATCCAGTCTCCAACCGCTGGCAATTCAGCTTTCTTTCCCGATTGAAAACGCAATTTACCAGACAGTTCGCTCAGCGATTCTCCTGTTTCCGTCATGACACGATAATGCGTTTGATAGACGGCTATGATCCGTCCTAATCGTTCTGTTCCTGTCGTTTCGTAGACAGGTGGTGTACCCCATTCGTTCAAATGGTTTCCTCCTCTGATTTAAGGGAGGGAAACCCCTCCCTGGTTTCCGACACATGTTACTTTTTTAGCGTTGATTGTTGCACTCATCAACATCACTCCTCTCGATTCGATTCCCTTATAGAGTATCATATGAATCATTGGTTCTGATAGCGCTTCCCTTAAAGTCAGACCTTCTCTCCGCCTTAAGCCCGAGAGCAAATACGGTCCAAAGAGTGTCGTAGGAATAGAAGGACTCCCGTATCATAAAGGTATCAACACAAGGGAGGCTTCCTCATGAAGCAATCGAAAGGAAAACAATTGGTGATGATTCTCGCCGGACTGGCGTTACTTGCCGTCGTCATCGGAACATTACCGCATATGATCGGACTTGGCTTAGGGGCGTTACTCGCGTTCTATTCGATCAGTAAGTTCATGCAATCGAACAAATGGCCAGCGAAACTCGGCTTCGGATTCCTAGCAGCCATCGGAATCGGACTTGCCCTTTCGAACATCTGGGCAGTCATTGGAATCGCAGCAGCCATCGCATTGTACGTCGGTTACATGCGTATGAAACTACAACGTGTCAATGTTCAAGATCTCTTTAACCGTCGCCGTACATCAACGACACATTTCGAAGCAGACTGGAAAGACCTAGACGAAAAACGTTTCTAATCAAAATGTGTGACCCGATATCATTCGCCATTTCCAAGGAGGAATTTTTCATGAAAAACGTATTTGATCAACTCAACGATTTTGCGACACAAATGATGACAGAAGTCAAAAAAGCAGCCGAACAGGGTGAAGTACCTGCTAAAAAGCTCGTTCGTCATATTCGATCTACAGAAGCTGATTTAAAAGAGATTGATCGACTACTCGAGCGTCAACGGACATTGCTGCAAGAATTAACGCATAAACAAGAAGAAGCGAAGGATTTAGCAGATAAACGCTTCAAGCAAGTCGAGATCGCGAACGAAGCCGGTGAACAACAACTGGCTGAGCGTGCAGCCATCGAATCGAAGCATTACGGGGAGCAATACCGCTTCTTCGAAGAACTCGTCGCTGAGACGAAACGCGAGCTGAACGAATTGGAACGTGAAGCCCTCGAGTTGAAGTTGAAGCTCGAAGATCTACAAAACAAACGGTACGAATGGATGATGCGTGAAAACGTCTCGAACTTAAAAAACAAGATGAACCAGGTGCTAGATCGCGAACCAAATGCTACTATAAAAGAAGAAGCACATCCGTTCACGGCGGAAGAGCCTGAAGCAAAACAGCCAGCCGTTGATGAAGATGATATCGATGCGCGTATCGCTGAACTCGAGCGTCGCATTCACCAATAAGCAGTCAATGATGAAGGAGGCGTATGCCTCCCTTTGTCATGTTAGAAAGGAGATTGATCGTGCGACGATTAAGTACGAAACAACTGGTCGGTTACGTATCGATCCTGTTCGCCCTCGGTCTGTTCTATGACCTATTGTCCGGTGCAGGAAATGTATTGTTTGGTGTCTTATTTCCGTTCCTGCTGTATTATGTCGGGATTCATTTCCGACGACGCAATCATGAAAAATTAGCAATCCTCTTCTACATCGTCGGTACGATCATTCTTGCTGGCGTCGTCCTTAGTTCGGCTGCCATCGGTTTTGTCATTGCTGGTATCTTGCTCTATCTTGGGATCATTCTCGTGACACGACATTCTGTCCGCGAATTTTTATTTTCACGGATTGCTCCGCATCAATATGAAGAGGAAGGGATCAAGATTCAACCCGCTTACTCCTTCTCGACTCAAGCCGATGCACCGTACGTCTTACAGGATTTGAGTGAACAGTTCATCGTCAAGGATTTAGAAATCGATTTGACGCACGCTTACGTCCCGGAAGGTGAGACCTTGATCGTCGTCAGTGGTGTCGTCGGGGACGTCCGAATTCTTTTACCGTCCGGCTACGACTATACACTCGACACGTCAATCGGCTTCGGAAGCGTCAAGACGGACATCCGCCGGATTCCGACCTTCTTTAATCGACGCATTCAATTCCGGGCACCGGAATACGGTGAAGCAACGCGGAAGGTTCGCATTCATGTCATGCTCGGTATTGGCAACGTGGAGGTGTCTTCGATATGAAGCGTGATCAATTCCCGCTTGGTGTCATTGCCCTCCAAGTCATGACGGGCTTTTTGACGGCTGTCATGACAACGTTGTTATTCTTAAGTACACGACAAGTCGATTGGCATGTCCTATTCGTCCGTCAACAAGATTTCCCTGTCCTTCTACTCGTCATCGGACTCTCGTTATTACTACCGCTTGCCATCGGTAGCATGCATTACTTTTTCTTGCGACGTGACTTCAAACGTGTCACGACTGCCATCATTGAACTCGAGCAAGGAAAAGATGTGACGATCGTTCCGGGTCCCTACTTTCATACGTTGACACGCTTGTCGCGGATTGGAAAACGTATCGACGAACAAGTCGAGACTGTCCAAAAAATCAGTACACGTCCGCAACATGTTGAACAAGTAAGAGTTCAAGCCGTCACGGAAGAACGAAAACGACTCGCACGTGATTTACACGATTCCGTTTCGCAACAGCTCTATGCCATCTCCATGATGACGACAGCAGCTAAACAGACGATTCTGTCTCAACCTGAAGCTGCTGCCAAACAGATTGAGATGGTCGAGACGATGGCGCAAACGGCGCAGTCTGAAATGCGCTCCCTCTTACTTCAGCTTCGCCCTGTCGAACTCGAAGGAATGACGTTACAACAAGGACTTTCTCAACTGCTCGAAGAATTATCTAGAAAGCAGTCCACACAATTGAGTTGGAAGTTAGAAGAGATGTCACTTCCACGACAAATTGAAAACGAGTTATTCCGGATCGTTCAAGAAGGATTGACGAATGCATTACGTCACGCGAAAGCGTCTCATATGGATATCGAACTCCGACAATTCAACGAAACGATCATTCTGAGCATGAATGATGATGGTGTTGGATTCGTCGTTGATGAAAAAAAACTTGCCTCTTATGGCATTAATTCGATGCGGGAACGGACGGCTGAGATGGGCGGAACGATTCGTCTCGTCAGCGTTCCGGGACAAGGAACCCAAATCGAAGTCAAACTTAGAAAAGATCGGATGGTGCAAGTATGATACGCGTATTATTAGTAGATGACCACGAGATGGTCCGGGCCGGTGTGTCTGCTTTCCTTTCCACACAACCAGACATCGAGGTCGTCGCCGAAGCGTCGGATGGTCAAGCAGGAGCCTTGCTTGCGCTTGAACACCGACCGGATGTCATCTTGATGGATTTAGTAATGGAGCCAGTTGATGGCGTCGAAGGAACGCGACTGATCCGCAAAGACTGGCCGGAAGCAAAAATTCTCGTCGTGACGAGTTTTCTTGATGACGAGAAAGTCTATCCTGTCATTGAAGCGGGTGCGATGAGTTATGTTTTAAAGACCGCTAGCGCCTTTGACATCGCAGAAGCGATCCGCAAGACGGCAAACGGTCAATCCGTCATGGCAGCACAAGTGACCGGTAAAATGATGGAACGTCTTCGTCGTCCTACGACACACTTGCATGATGATTTGACGGAACGTGAGCAGGAAGTTCTTCAATTGATGGCTCGTGGTATGGCGAACCAAGAAATCGCAGACGAATTATTCATTTCTTTAAAAACCGTTAAGACACACGTCTCGAACATCTTATCGAAACTCGATGTCGTGGATCGTACGCAAGCGGTTGTCTATGCCTTCAAGCATAATCTCGTCAAATAAGATTTAGCCCTTCATTACTTATTCCTTAAGCTCACGCCAATAACCCCAAATCGTCTCCTATTCAGAGACGATTTGGGGTTATTCACTATCTTACCAGAGTCTCCATCCGGGAGCGCCTGGAGGGGCATTTTCAATCATATGCCAAATCGGCACCGTATACGCAAACGCAATCAAAGCGAACGTTACGAAAATCCATAACTTCCAATTTTCAAAGAAGAGTGGCGTTGCCATCGCCTCTTCTTCCGTTTCAGCAATCGGAAATTCTTCCGTTCCTTTTGGCGTGCGGAAGGCAAGTTGGAACATCGCATAGAGGAATAGCAGAATCGAGATGAATAAAATCGTTCCGCCGATCGCCATTGCGACATGATATGGAATCCAGTCAGCGACGATGGAATCCTTGAAGTAGGCGGCTGGACCCGTCCGTCGTGGATTACCGAGTAGTCCTGAGATGTGCATCGCCGTCGACATGAAGAGCATTCCGATCGTCCAGGCAGCCGTTTGAATAAGCCCGAGACGATTCATTGCCGCTGTTAACGTCCGACCACGTAAGAGCGGGACAAGCCAGTAGGCTGTTCCGAAGAACGTCAGTGCGACAGCAGCACCGACCGTGATATGAAAGTGTCCCGTGACCCACAATGTGTTGTGAACGATGATGTTCAGCTGATGCGATGCATTAATGACACCACCTGCACCTGCTGGAATGAAGAACAACATCCCGATGAACGGTGCAAGGAACCGGACATCCCGATATGGCATTTTCTTCACCCAACCAAATATGCCAGTTGCCCCCTTCCGGCGACCCGCCAACTCAAAAGTCGCAAACATCGAGAAAGCAGTCATCAATGATGGAATGATGACGAGGAATGTCAAGACGACTTGGACATACTTCCAAAATGCAGAAATCCCCGGCTCTAACAATTGATGGTGAAAACCAACAGGGAATGAAAAGAGTAGGAATAACAAGAACGACATACGTGCTAACGCATCAGAAAAAATCTTCCCCCCAACAATTTTCGGAATGACCGTATACCAAACGATATAAGCAGGTAATAACCAAAAATAGACGAGTGGGTGACCAAAGTACCAAAATAGCGTCCGAGATAGTTCGATCCCGACCTTATCCGTCCAACCAAGAGATAAAGGAAGGAGTTGAAAGAGAATCGTTGCCGCTACGCCGAGTGTCGCAACCACCCATAACAAGGCAGTCATGATGCTCATGTAGGCTTGAAGCGGTGGATGAACACCAGGGTGTTCCCGCTTATAATCAGCATACATTCGGAACATGGCACCAGACGCGATCCACGTTCCGACGACGAAGATGACGAGTCCGATATAAAATACAGGATGTGCCTTGAGTGGTGCATAGAACGTATAGAGGACGGAAGCTTCACCTGCAAGCACCATCCACGTGACGAGGACGACACCAAGAATCATGAACCAGAACCCGACCCATCCGAGACGTCGCGGAAACTCTTCGAAGCGTCCGAACGATTGACCTAAAAATGAGAACAATAATCCGAAAATGAATAACGTCGTAAAGACGATTGCAAGCATCAATCCGTGAGCAGTCAGAAGCTCATAGTATCCGATTCCAGCGATTTCTGGAATGGCACCTGTCCGTACCATCGTTTGTAGTAATCCACATAGACCACCGATCAATAAGGCGACAAGTGAAAAACTAACATGTGCAAAGGCCAGTTTCGCTTCCTTGACTCCGATGACGGTAGCGGGTAGACCACGCTCCATCTCGAACTGTCTTAGTTTATTTGATATAGCATTCATCTTATTCCACCACCTTGATTTTCGTTGCCATCATATGATGGGCATTACCACAATATTCATTACAGACGACGAGATATTCGCCTGCTTCCTTGAACGTATACTCAATCGAATTAATATGTCCGGGAACGACCATCATGTTGACGTTCGTCTTAACGATTTCAAATCCATGAACGACGTCCTTCGATGTCACGAGAAAATCGACTGTCGCCCCTTTAGGTATGACCATATCTTTTGGTGTAAACTGAAAAGCTTGTGAAACGATGACCGCTTCGTATCGGTCATCATCAATCTTTTTTAGTCCTGGCTTATCAAACGGTTTCGTTTGATCGACTTTTGTCGGATCAATCAATGTCGCATCAGATGGTGGTTGATTTCCGGATGCAAAAGCGGATACACCGATAATGGTCAAGAAGACCGCTAGCATCGCTACTCCGAAGATCAGCCAAATTTTTTCTAAACGATGAATGTGCATCGTGATTCCCCCTTAACGTGATATGAACAATAGAAAGATTGAACTCCACATCCCGATGATGACACCTGCTACGATCAGGACGGCAACAAATGTTCCTTTTAGATTCGATTCTGTCTTTTGGCTCATCGTGATTACTCCTTTCCTACTCTGAACTTGTCTTTATTGTAAGAATTCAGCAAGTCTGGAAACTGTGATAAATATCACTTTAAATATGAATATTCCGCACTTTTCATTTCGAAAACACACAGAAAGTTCACATCTAAACGAGCGTAGAAAAAACTTTTATACATAAAAATAACGCGAGACAGGAAAGTCCTGTTTCGCGTCGGGATGATTCATACATTTTATTAAATTCGACAAACACCTGCTGGACATCCTTCACAATGACACAGATCCCGTAGATATTGCGGATCGTGAATGGTGATTTCTTTTGCTGTCATCGAAATGACCCCTTCTTTTTTCCACTGAGAAAACATACGATTAACGGTTTCACGTGGTGCACCAATCAATTGACCAAACTCACCGTCGGATGGTCGCTTCGCAAGACGATACGTTTCTCCCACTTGTTCCCCTTCCATCGCAATCAAGCGAAGTAACGTCGAAGCTAATGCCCCTGGTTTTCCAAACAGTAGTAAGTCACGTAATTTTGTTTCCGTTTGCTTCCGCATTAATGCCTGCCATCGCATGATCTCAAGCGCAAAGGCACCGTCTTTTTTCATAAGCTCTTCTAATTGGTTTTTCGATAAGAATCCGATGATGCTATCTTCCATCGTTTCAATACTGTAGGAACTCGGAAAAGCTTCTCCTACATCAAATTCGCCAAACAAATCTCCTTTGAAATATAAAAACATGAGTAATGGACTGCCTTTTTTCGTCAACTTCGATAGTTTGACGCCTCCTTGTTTCACATAAAACAACTTATCGTTCATTTCCCCTTCCCAACAGACAATGGAATCCTTTTTGAACGTCGTTTCTGTCATGAAGCTCTCAAGCAACGTTCGCGTTTCGGGTGATAAGACGAACGTATTGGCTTCAGTCGTTCCACAAGTTAGCATATCCATTTCTCCTCTCCTCTTCTTCTGCTTTTAGTATAGAACATCACAGTCGAAAAGAATGGATTTTCAAAAGATTGTCAAACTTTGTTCAACATTTCACATTACTATTTTTAAAATGACCTGACGACTACTTTTAAGAATACAAAAGAAATCGTCAGGAGTGATGTCATGGATTTATACCATAGTAATGATGAACAATTCGATTGACTGCTTGACCCGGTGTCTGATCATACCAGCTCTGTTGGAACTTCTGCATGTGTTGACGACATTCTTCAAGTATCACATCAGACGTGATCCACTCCATCAACTGCTCCATCCGTTCTGTCTGTCGGACAGGTAGCGGTTTCGGATACTGATCCACGAGCCCTGGTAGTTGTCGGTATGTGTCGATGTCCGGTGTATACAAGAACGCCGGAATGTTGAGGAGACAGCTTTCAAATGGAATCGAAGAATAATCAGTTACGAGCACATCTGTGATCAGCAAGTAATCATTGATCTGATACGTATCGTCCAAAAGATGGATATGGCTAGAACGATAGGTAGAAAGAGACCGAATCGTTGGATGTAATTTAACGAGAATCGTCCATCCCGCTTGAGCAAGTTGTTCGAACTGTTGAATCGTATGATCTTCTGTTCCTTTGTATTCCCGGTATGTCGGTGCATACAATAATATTCGACGATCAGTCTTTACATATTGTTTTCTTAATTCCAATGTTTTCTGCTTTCGTTGCTTCTCATCAAACCAATAGTCCGTTCGCGGCATGCCGAATGGTTTAAAGTGAGACCGTTTTAAGTCGTGTGGTGCCATGAACTGTGTCGCACAGCGCATCCCTGGTACGATGAAATCACCATATTCCTGATAAACACGTCGAAAACGATTTCGTACTCGTTCTGATACGAACAGACTTTTGGAGGAGGTCAGTCCAAACTGCTTTAATGTTCCTGCCGCATGCCATAGCTGGATACGTCGTGTTCCTCGTCGCGTTGTTGCGACACTGAATTCGGCGACATAATTATCGACGAAGACCGTCCGGGAGGTCGCAAGCAAATACGCCAATCGGACGAATCGTAAACGACGAAAGCGAAGAGTCCGATCTGACTTCCACAGATCCGGCTGCTTCATGAAATGATGATCATATACCAGATACCGTTTCTCACTTGGCAATTCCTGCGCTAAGCGATCATTAACAGGTTTCGCGTTATCACCATACGTCATCCAAAACAAAGTGACTGGTCGAAGCGGTAGCCATCGAAAGACACCATAACAAATACGAAACAACAATAAATAGACCCATACGATACCTTCTCTAACCACTTTCATCCTGCCCTTCTACGAAGAAAGACCGCACGTCGATCGTGTGGTCTCCTCTTCAATCACTTCGAAGCTAATTCCGTTTTAATCTGGCTTGTAGAGATGCCTTCAGTCCGACTGAGGTAAACGACTTCACAGTGCTCCTTCAAGAAGTCGAACTCGCCTTTCCAGTCGTCACCCATGACGAAGAGATCAACATCATGTTTTTTCACATCTTCTACTTTTTGATCCCAGCTGTTTTCTGGAATAACTTCATCCACATAACGGATGGCTTCAAGGATCATCTTCCGATTCTCAAAGTTATGGTAAGACTGTTTATGTTTTAAACGATTGAATTCGTCTGTCGAAATCGCGACGATGAGGTAATCGCCCATCTCTTTGGCACGTTTTAAGATGTTGATATGACCCCAGTGCAATAAATCAAATGTTCCGTACGTAATAACCTTCTTCATGATTTTGCTCTCCCTTTTATCCGTAAATTCTCTTTATGATCGTCTTCATCGCCCGTTCTGAAGCCTGCCCATCATCCCATTGACAATACGTCTCTTGGAACGCTCGGAATGCTGACGCATACCGTGTGTGCCAATCATCCAACTGATTGAGTTCTTCAAATAGTGCTGTCTCAGTGGATAATAATGGTCCCGGTGCCTCCTGTTCAAAATCGAAGTAAAATCCGCGCAACTGATCGCGATAATGTTCTAAGTCATACGTATAGAATAAAATCGGACGCGATAAATGCGCAAAATCGAACATGACAGAAGAATAATCCGTGATCAAAGCGTCTGACGCCATATAGAGCTCCGCGATATCCGGGTAGTTCGATGCATTTCGAACGGATGGATAAGCAGTGACGTCGAGACGACTTCCGACTAAATAGTGCATTCGAATAAGCAGGACATATTCATCCCCGAATCGCTTTTCAAATTCCTCTAACGAAAAGGGCAGCTCAAATGAATATTTCCCTTGACCTTCGAACGCATTATCTCGCCAAGTAGGTGCATACAGCAAGACTTTTTTCGAAGAATCAATCTCATAGTGGCGATAAACCGTTTCTTTGATTTTAGCATGCCGTGCCTCTTGATAAAATATATCATTTCGAGGGTATCCAATTTCTAGCATCTCACCTTCAAAAGCAAATGCTCGCCGAAAGATTGAACTAGAGTAGGCATTCGGGGAAATTAAGCCGGACCATTTTGCAGTCTCTTGCTTAAATCCTTGCTTGTACCGCTCCGTCGTCGTATTCGCCATTTGGACATCATCCATATCAAGCGCGAGCTTTTTGAGCGGTGTGCCGTGCCATGTTTGGAGATAATACGTTTTTTTCGGTTTGATCAACCAACCCGGTAACCGACTATTTGATACCCAGACCCGTGACGTCGCGAGCAAATAAATCCAGCGAAACGTCAACCGATCTACCGTCTTGACGTCTCGTGGAAACGTAACACCTCGTTGTTTACTAAAAATCAACTCACATTCCGGATGCATCGTACGCATCAATTCGTAGATGGCACGCGGACTGTCACTATATTGCTTTCCGAGAAAACTCTCGAAAAGGACTCGATTTGATTTTTGTGGCAACCACGTAAAGACTTTCATGATGGTTCGCAGACTGCGTTCAATCAAGCCTGTTCGTTTCATCCACTGTTTTACTTGATCTTTCAAGTGAAGAGCTCCTTCTTAAGTCAATTAATCACAGCTCATCATAACAAAAAGCGCATCCATTTGGAATTGCTATTTGTTCGCATGTAGCGGAAAGGTAAATCGAACGCCGTCGTGTTTTTGACGATTCCTTTACGATGGCTGAACGTCTCGAAACTATACTTGCCATGATATCCACCCATACCACTCGCCCCGACTCCACCAAATGGTAGATGATGCTGTGCGACGTGCATCAATGTGTCATTGACACATCCGCCACCGAATGAAATCCGTTCAAGGATACGATGTTCGACGGCTTTGTTCTCTGTGAACAGATAAAGTGCAAGCGGTTTGTCACGATCATTGACGAACGCGATGACCTCTTCGATTTCACGGTAGGTCAACACTGGCAGGATCGGTCCGAAGATTTCGTCTTGCATCAATGGAGCATCCACCGCTACATTCGTCATGACGGTCGGCGCCATCTTACGCGTTTCCGGATCGACTTGTCCACCGAATTCGATCGTCCCTTGCGACAAGTAACTGCTAAGGCGATTCAAATGATCGTCCGATACGATTTTGACGTAGGATGAGACGCCGACGCCATTCCCGTACTGTTTGAAGGCTTCTTCTTCAATCAACTGCAAGAAACGTTCTTTGACGTCTTCATGAATCAATACGTAATCCGGGGCAATACATGTTTGTCCAGCATTCAGCCATTTTCCCCATGCGATCCGCTTCGCTGCTAGACGAAGATCCGCATCCTTGTGAACGATCGTCGGTGATTTCCCACCCAGTTCAAGGGTGACCGGTGTTAAATGCTTCGCCGCAGCCTGATGCACGATTTTTCCGACGCGTGTGGAACCCGTAAAGAAGATATAATCAAAGCGTTCGTTTAATAAAGCGCTACTGACTTCAGCATCTCCTTCTATGACGATTCCGAATCGTTCATGGAATGCCGTTTCAAAAACTTCTCGTAATACACGAGAGACGTTCGGTGTCAGCTCGGATGGTTTAAGGACGACCGTATTCCCCGCTGCAATCGCACCAATGACCGGAGCAAGTGCCAGCTGGAAAGGATAGTTCCATGGCGCGATGACAAGAACGTTGCCATAGGGTTCGTACTGGATTTCGCTTTTTGAGCCGATGTGCAGAAGCGGTGTTGCGACACGCTTCGGGCGTGCCAGTCGACGGAGTTGTCGCTCCATCCGTTGAATCTCTCCATAAACGAAACCGATTTCCGTCGTAAAAGCATCATGCTGTCCTTTATTGAGATCTTGTTTTAATGCCTCATAGATCGCTGCTTCATGCGTTTCAATCGCTTGGCGTAAGAACGTCAGCATGCTTAAGCGAAAAGCTAGACTACGTGTTGCACCTGTTTGGAAAAAGTGACGCTGTGTCTCAAGGCGCTCTGAAAGCACTGTCTCTGTCATCGTTGTCTCCATCCGAGAATCTCCCCTTTAACTGATCTATAACACTGCCTTTATCTTACCATATCTCTTTTCGACTATGAAAAAAGACGGAGAGGCTTCTCCGTCTTACTTCTTATAATTGAATCGCTGTTTCAAGCGCGACTTTCATCATATCGTTGAATGTCGTCTGGCGCTCTTCCGATGTCGTTTCTTCACCTGTCAACAGATGATCTGAAATCGTCAGGATCGTCAGTGCGTTTACTTTATGTTTTGCTGCAAGTGTGTAAAGACCTGCCGCTTCCATCTCGATTGCGAGACATCCGAAATCCGCCCATTTTTTGAAGTGATGGAAATCATCTTGATAGAACTGATCCGTCGTGAAGATTTGACCGACTTTTGCATCGATACCTTGTTCTTTAGCTGCTGTATATGCTTTATGCAGCAGATCAAAAGAGGCTGTCGGTGCGTAGTCTAGTCCATTAAAACGGACACGGTTCTGTGCCATGTCATGCGAAGCACTCATCGCGATGACGACGTCACGAACTTTAACGTCTGGCGTGATCCCACCGGCAGTTCCGACACGGATCAAGTTCTTCGCACCGTATGACTGAACGAGTTCGTTCGCATAGATCGACATCGATGGTACACCCATACCTGTTCCTTGAACCGAAACTTTTTTCCCTTTATAAGTACCTGTGAAGCCATACATGCCTCGAACTTCGTTATAAAGGACGACGTCCTCTAAAAACGTCTCAGCGATGTATTTAGCACGTAACGGATCTCCTGGGAGTAAGACCGTTTCGGCGATTTGTCCTTCAGCTGCATTAATGTGTACACTCATGTACGATTCCTCCTCGATAGTCGTTTAAATCGACAACAATTCACGAAACTCATTCGGTGTCATACCGAATTGTTTTTTGAACACTTTCCGAAAATACTTATCGTCCTGATATCCGACTTCAAGTGCGATTTCGTAAATGCGCGCTTCCGTCTCACTCAATAATTCCTTCGCCCGATTCAAGCGAATCGTTTGGATGTAATCAGATAAGTTAACGGAAAAACGCTGTTTGAAGCGTCGTGATATATACTCTCGGCTCAAGTAAAACCGTTCGCTCATGAATTGCAGTGTCAATTCTTCCGCATAATGCGTTTCGATGTATTTGGCGATTTGATCAATCGCTTCTCCTGATTCCACTACCGGATGGATACATTCCATCGCGCGGGACAAGGCATCATTGAGTACATCTGGATCAACCGGCTTCAATAAATAATCAAAGGATTGATGCAAAATGGCACGTCGCATATACGTATAATCATCATACCCTGTCAGCACGATCGTGACGACCTTTGGATGATGATTTTTTGTCCATTCTAGTAATGTTAATCCGTCGAGTCCAGGCATTTCGACATCTGTCAGCATTAAATCGATCGTTCCGGTATCCAGTAATCGTTTCGCTTCTTCCCCATGTTCCGCCTCGTAAATATGTGAGACCTGCCAACTGTCCCATTCTCCGAGCAATTTGACCGCTTCCCGTACATGTCGTTCATCGTCTACGATCAACACGTTCATGCCAAGTCCCCCTTCTCATATGGAATTCGAATCACGATTTTGAATCCTCCCTCTACCGCTGAAGAAGAGAGCGTCATATTTGCTTGCTCCCCGTAAAAAATCAAGAGTCGTTCATAAATATTATGGAGACCAATGCCGCTCGTCTCGAGATCTTCTGGGCTACGATGCATGCGCATTTTACGATCAATCTCTTCAAGTCGTCCTGTTTCGAGGACGGCACCGCTATTCTCGATTTGAATAATGAGGCGTCCGCCATCCGTCCGGACTTTGTAAGCAAGATAGTTCTCCGTCGCTGCTAATTGCTGTCGAAAGCCGTGTTTGAAGTAATTTTCAGCGAACGGTTGCAAGATCATCTTCGGCACTTCAATGTCATTGAGATGCCACGGGACGTCAACGATATAACGGAACCGTTCCGGAAAACGTTGCTGTTGCAAACGAATATACGCTTGAAGATGATCGACTTCTTGTTTTAGGGTTACGATCGTCTGCTCATTATTCATCGAGTAGCGCATCATTTGTGATAATCCGGTGATTGAGCGGTACGCGATCTTCCGGTCTCCTTGTAACGTCGTCGTTCCGATCGATTGTAAGGCATTGAATAAGAAGTGCGGATTGAGCTGAGATTGTAATGCCCGTAGCTCATTCGTCCGGTTTTCAAGTGCCAGTCGATACTCCCGTTTGATTAAACGATCAATCCGTTGAATCATGCGTTGGAACTGACGGTTGAGTAATCCAATCTCGTCATTCGTCGTCGCAACGAATGGTGCTGATAAAACCCCTTGTTCGACTCGCCAGACGTTTGCTGTCAACTGTTTGATTGGTTTCGTGATCTGCATGGCAACGAGACTTGCGGCAATGATCATGACGAACAGTGAGACGAGACCGATCAAAACAAGAATCAATGCCGTTTCATTCGCCCCTTGGATGACTGACGCATACGGAATCCGTTTGACGAGTATGAGTGGAACACCATTCGTCATCGTCTTTGAGTAGACGATGAACGATTTTCCGACACGTAAACTCCCACTCTGCCCAGTGAATCGATCGACCGGTAGTTCCATCTCTGCTCCAGTCTGTGCCAATACACGCTGTTCTGTCATCAACCATAACGACTCTTCCGGATCATTCTCGAACAGTTTCAATTGTTGTTCGAATACACGGACTGGAATATCCACTGAAAGGAAGCCGAGTGGCTCATCTGTTTCGACACGATCGATGCGATAACGAAAACTAACGACTTGTTTCTCATCAAGAATCATCGTGTGCACATTGTATGGTTCAATCGTGTGCGCTCCGTCAATCAACCAGCCACTTTTTTGTTTCATCAATCGAAAATAATCCGTTTCTTGCATCCAATCAAACGTTCCCCGACTCGTCGTTTTCATGTTGTAGACCGAATACTCCGAATAACCATTTAAGATGACGAAATGTAACTGCTCGATATCCTGACGTGATAAAAACAGACCTAACATCGCCCGCGAAACGACTCCATCAGATTCGTCTAATTCCTGATCTGCTCCGACGCGCATGATGTTCATCAACGAACGATTCGCATACAGACTTGTCGAGAGACGGCGGATATCCTCTATGTAATGGGTCACCTGTGTATTTCCTCGCGTCAACACGTTCAGGCTAGAACGTTCTGCCTGTTCAATGTTTTGGTGCCGTACATACAAGTAGGAGATCGATGTCGCGAGGGCTGTCGGAATCAAGATCGCTAGGACGACGAGACGAATCAAACGTGTCCGGATACTTTTCATGAAAGGCGCCCCCATCCTTTTTCTTGTAATCAATCGTATCATAACCTTGAATCCGCTTACATCATTTCCTGATATTCTCTTTCATGATTCCTATAAAAAATTCTTTTTTGTTTCGACTTGATTCCGAATGAATTTTACTATAATATCATCAATGTTCGTTTTTTAATCAATTTGTTATGAAGGTGGTCCTTTTACCCATGTTTAAACTTGCCGCACATCAAACAACCGTAAAACGTGAAATCCAAGCTGGATTCGTGACGTTCATTACGATGGCATATATTCTGCTCGTCAATCCGACGATTTTAGCAGATGCCGGTATCCCCCAAGCCCAAGCATTTTCTGCGACGATCATCGCGACATTGATCGGTACGCTCCTGATGGGGCTTTATGCGAATCTACCAATCGCAGTCGCACCCGGAATGGGACTCAATGCGTATTTTACTTATACACTTGTCGTTGGTGAGAAGATTCCATATCAGACAGCACTCTCAGTTGTCTTCGTTGCTGGTGTCATTTTCTTATTGTTATCACTCTCACCAATCCGTACGAAGCTGATTGAAATCATTCCGATGACATTAAAGCTTGCGATCACAGGTGGAATCGGTCTTTTCATTGCTTCACTCGGTCTCAAGATGTCAGGAATTCTCATCGCTAGTGAAGATACACTCGTCACGATTGGCGCATTGACGTCACCAGAAGCATTGATCACACTCATCGGACTATTAGTTGCAGCCATCTTGACGATCAAACGTGTACCAGGTGCTATTTTATATGCCATGATCCTCTCTGGATTGATTGCATTCCTGACAGGTGAATTGAAGTTTTCCGATTCCTTCGTTGCGTTACCGACTTTACCAGAAGGATTGATCATCACGAATCCGTTCAACGCCATTCAAGACGTGTTCCAATACGGTCTGTTCAGCGGTGTCCTCTCCTTCGTTCTCGTGACGATGTTTGATACGACAGGTACGATGGTCGCTGTCGGAGAACAGGCTGGATTGATTGAAGAAGATGGATCATTGAAAAACAGCGAACGTGCCCTATTATCTGATTCGACTGCGATGGTCGCTGGTTCATTGTTCGGAACAAGTCCCACAACCGCTTACGTAGAATCTGCAGCGGGTGTCGCTGCTGGTGGACGGACTGGACTCACATCCGTGACGGTCGGGATTCTATTCGCATTATCTGCCGTCTTTGGACCGTTCGTTCAATCGATTTCGAGCGTCCCTGCGATTACTGCGCCAGCATTGATTTTAGTCGGTGCCTTCATGATTCAAAACATCAAACAGATTCCATGGGATGATTTCAGCGAAGCTTTCACGGCTTTCCTCGTCATCTTGATCATGCCATTATCCGGTAGCATCGCAACCGGTATCGCATTCGGTTTCATCGTCTATCCAATCATGAAAGCTATCCAAAAAGAGCGTGTCCATCCACTCATCTATGTGTTCGCGCTTCTCTTCTTCATCCAATTATTCTTCTTATCATAAAAAAACATGCCTGTTCCGTCAGTTAATCGGAACAGGCATGTTTTTTTGAATCACTTCTTATTTTTTCATTTTATCCCATGTTTTCGTGAAGTCCTGCAGCATCTCGTCAGCTGTTTTTTGCTTACCAACATATGCTTGCATGATCGCTCCGAACTCGTTTACAGCACCATCCGGATACTTGAACCAGTTCCATGAGATCGTTTTTCCGTCTTTCGAGTACGCTTGAATATCATCTGCAAGCGGTCCTAGATCCTTCGCTTCGATTGATTTGAAGGCAGGGATGAATTTAAATTTATTGACCATGTAGTCTTTTCCTGTGTCAGACGTCGCCATCCACTCGAGGAATTTTTTCGCTTCTGCTTTGTTCTTCGAGTTCTTATTGACGACCCAGTTGTTTGGTACGCCAACAGGAAGACGGTCCATTTTTTCTTTATCATCATTGATCGGCATCGGGATGAAGCCCATGTTGATGTCCGGATTGACGTCCGTAATCAATTGTTGTGCCCAGTTCCCTTGTTGAAGCATCGCTGTCTTACCTTCAGCAAATTGAGAGACTTGTGTGTTGTAATCCGTCGTTAACGGATTTTTATTCCCGTACTCAATCGTTAAATCAAATAGATTCATGAAATCCTTGAACTGTTTGTTATCTTCGAACTTTCCTTTTCCAGAGTTGAGATCCGCGATGAACTGATCTGGATCATCCTGCTGTGCGACCGGAATGTTCAACAAGTGATTACCGAGAATCCACCACTCCCCGTACCCAATCGAGAATGGCGTCACTCCGTCTGCCTTCAGCTTCTTAGAAGCTTCCGTCAATTCAGTTAATGTTTTCGGAAGTTCCGTGATACCGGCTTTTTTGAAGATATCTTTATTGTAGATAAAGCCATACCCCTCAAGGTTCATTGGCATACCATACAATTTACCATCAATCGTCATTGGCTCTTTTGATAGATCCGTTAGATCACCGACCCACTTTTCATCTGACAAGTCTTCTAACTTATCCTGCCATGTCTTTGCTTCCGTAAAGCCACCGTTGTTAAAGACATCCGGTTCATTACCTGAAGCGAACTGTGATTTCAGAGCCGCGCCATAGTCCGATCCACCACCGACTGTTTGCACGACGACTTTCGTTCCGGTTTCTTTTTCATACGCTTTTGCCATCTTTTCCATGTCTTTTGCGATTTCAGCCTTGAATTGGAATACGTTGAGCGTCTTACCATCTTTTGAACCACTATCTTTCGAGTCATCGCTATTCAATGTACCGCCACCACATGCTGCCAAAGCGACGACCATCGCCGTCGTGACGACAGGTAATGCTGCCCATCTTCTTTTACGCATTCGGATTCCCTCCCTGATTTCGTTTCATTTCGTGCTACATCTTCACAATAAATGAAAACGCTTGCAATGAAGAGAGAGAAAGTTGTCCGGTGTGGTGGAAAATATTGAACAATCGTTATCCGAGTCTTTTCATCGGAATTGTTGTATCATGAAACTAGAGATTCTTTTATGAATAGGAGTTTGATGCCATGTCCTTGCAACTCACGATTTTATTGATTGGTATATTGCTGTTTGCTGCCGTCTGGACGACGAAGTTATCAAGTCGTCTGAATATTCCTGCTCTACTGATTTTTATCGCCCTTGGTATGATTGCTGGAAGCGACATTACGGGGTTCATTCGTTTTGACGATGCAGAACTGGCTCAGCTTCTTGGAACCGTCGCCCTCATCATCATCTTATTCGAGGGTGGTCTGCAAACGGTTTGGAAGGAAGTGCGTCATGAATTAGCCCCTTCCCTCTCGCTTGCGACGTTCGGGGTCTTCATCGCTACATCCATCGTTGCCGTTGCTTCCCATTATATTCTGGGCTTTAGTTGGGCGAATGCTTTTTTACTCGGGGCAATCGTTGGTTCGACGGATGCCGCTGCTATCTTTTCTGTCTTGAGTGGTCAGCCGATTCGACGGAAAGTCGGATCAACACTCGAAGTTGAATCCGGTACGAATGACCCGATGGCCGTCTTTTTGACTGTCTTGTTCCTTGAGTTCGTGACAAACCCTGAAGAAGCATCGCTCTTATCGGGACTTGGATCACTCGTTTGGGAAATGGCGATGGGACTTCTGATTGGTTTGTTCATCGGATGGGCAGCTTCGACCTTGATCAATCGGATCGATTTGTCCTCTTCTAGCTTTTATCCGATCATGCTCATGTCGTTTGCTTTCCTGTCTTTCGGTTTAGCTGATACGTTCCATGCCAGTGGATTTTTAGCCGTTTATGTCACAGCGATCTACATCAGTAATCATGAACTCGTCTACCGACAGACACTCGTTCGTTTTACGATGAGTATGGCGCATCTTGCCCAAATCGGTATGTTCATCGTGCTCGGTCTGCTCGTCTTTCCGAAACAATTGCTCGATGTCCAGGTCATCCTGTCTTCCATTGCGTTGGCGCTGATCTTAATTTTCATCGCTCGTCCTTTGTCAGTCTGGGTGAGTCTTCTTCCGTTTCGTTATTCGTGGCAAGAGAAGGTTTTCATTTCTTTTGCTGGTCTAAAAGGAGCGGTACCGATCATTCTCGCGACATATCCTCTCGTTGCGGATATCGAGAATGCATCGATGATCTTCAATATCGTGTTTTTCACAGTCTTATTATCAACGCTAATTCAAGGAAGTATGTTGACGTTCCTTTCCGAGCGGTTACGACTGAACGAAACACAGACTACTGCTATCCATACCGTCATTGAATTCATGTCAATCGGTAAACCGAATGCGGAAATCATTGAATTGACGTTACCGATGTCCCATCCATTCATTGGAACGACGATCTCAGAGATTGATTTGCCTCAGGAATTTTTGATCACGGCCATCATCCGTGATGATCAAATCATTACACCACGTGGGGACACTTCCCTAGAAGGCAATGATCAGCTACTACTCCTTACCCCAAAACATCGGATCAAGACACTGAAGCGATTCTTGTTTCCTCCCGCTTGATCCGTTCATGAAACAACGGGGTAGACTCAAAAAAGAATGACGCGTCTTTTCACGCCCTTTCCTCAGGTGAGACACAAGCCAGTTTTCCAGCTTCATTCAAGCAGCAGGAAAGCGGGTCTTGTTTGTCTCTGAAGCGCATAAATGCGCTTGTTCCTGTAGGAGTTGCGTGTGACGCATCATTCTTTTTGTTATGAGATAAGGGTGGCAGATTATCATTCTGCCACCCTTATCTTTGTAGAGACTGACTTTTGAGTCAGTCCAGTTGTTTTTTTACATATTCATGAGTCTTGTTGTTTCGTTTGTGCGTCTTGCTTCTGTTCTTTACGCTTCGCTTTAGCACGACGGTAGAGAACGTATCCACCAAGAAGCACGACGATTCCACCTAAGATCCACCATAACTCCTGTTCTAATCCTTTTAGCATCGATTCAGCACGTTCTACTCCGAATCGTTCACCGACCCAGATGTAAAAGAAGGAAACCGGAAAAAGTCCAATACTTGAAGCGAGTAAATAGCGTTTGAACGAAAGACCAAACAAACCACACGGAATCGAGACGACCGAGCGCACGACTGGGAAAAAGCGTCCGAACAAAGCAGACCATGTGCCGTATTTCGCGACGATGCGCTCCCCTTGCTCAATTTCTTTTTCTTTAATCAGTAACCATTTGCCGTACCGGATAAGTATCGGACGACCTGCATAACGACCTAGAAGATAAAAGACCGTCGCGCCCATCAGACTTCCTAAAAAACCGACCAGAACAGCAGCTGTCCAACTGACCGTTCCGTTCGACACATATAGACCGAGCAACGGTAAGCCCACTTCTGCCGGAATCAATTCTGTTCCAAGACCAACAATCATAATTCCTAAAAACAGCCAGAGATTGGATTCTCCGGCTGAAAACAACCATTCCAACATACGGGTAACCCTCCGTTCATCCTCTCGCTGGACGGAGGAGATAATAAATGATGACGACTAACGTCGTCCAGACGCCTGTGAAGATTCCGATAATCCCGACAATGAAGAAACCGAGTGCAACGATTGAGCCTGTCCGTTTATAATCCCCCCACATCGTCCGTAACCCTTTAATGTTGAACCAAAGGAATACGAGGAATAATACAGGGATGAGTAATCCTACGATCAATAAAGAAGACATGTCTTCACCTCTTTCTTATTTATTGTTATCCCCATTCTATCAGGAATCGACACGTCTTTCCTCCGCCTGAGGTCTTACGAACCTAAAAAAAAGAACACGCTTCTAAATCGAAGCATGCCCTTTGCTTTATAAAACATCCTGTTTTGACGCTTTCTTACTATATATATATTTATCAGAGCAAGTGGACGCCTTCCGCTTGAAGACTTTTACGCGTCTCTTCTGACCAGACAGAAGCTTGGACTTCACCGATGTGACGTTTCTTCAATAAGAACATCGCCATGCGAGATTGACCGATTCCTCCACCCATCGTTAACGGTAGACGCTCTTCGAGCACACCTTGATGGAACGGGAACGCCAATTTATCCTCTTCTTGAGCAATCGCTGTCTGTTTCAACAACGCTTCACGATCAACGCGAATTCCCATTGAAGACAATTCGAATGCTCCGATTTCTGGATGGTGTACTAAAATGTCACCGTTGAGTGTCCAGTCATCGTAGTCAGCCGCTCGACCATCATGCTTCTCACCTGAAGCCAGTGCGCCACCGATTTGCATGAGGAAAACGGCGCCATATGCTTTCGTGACTTCTGTTTCACGTTCTTTCGTTGAAAGTGTTGGATACGCATCTTCTAGTTCTTGCGTCGTCATGAAATGAATCGTTTCCGGTAAGATCGCTGAAATACCATACTCCGCTTCTACTTCTTGTTCGACTTGGCGAATCGTTGCATAGATCGCTTGTACCGTTTCTTGTAAATAAGCACTCGTCCGTTGTTCTTTCGTAATGATCCGTTCCCAATCCCACTGATCGACGTGAATGGAGTGTGTCGCATCCAGCATCTCATCGCGACGAATCGCATGCATCAACGTGTATAAGCCTTCTCCTGCTTCAAATCCATACGTATGAAGCGCTTGACGCTTCCATTTTGCAAGAGATTGTACGATTTCAAGGTCTGCTGTGTGGTCCAAGGCATCGAAGCGAATGATGCGCTCTACGCCGTTTAGATGATCGTTGACACCGAGTGTGCTTTCTACGAACAATGGTGCTTCGACACGTGTCAATCCGAGTGTCGTCGAAAAGCGTTCTTCAAAGCGTTTCTTTACGAGTGTGATCGCTTCCTGTGTGTGTTTCATCGATACGAGTGTTGTCATGGTGGTGTTCCTCCTCAATTGTGTTTTGAAAAAGAAACCATAAAAAAGAGCCCTTCTTTCCCAAGAATATGGGACGAAAGACTCGGTTCCGCGGTACCACCCATGTTAGCAACGATGTTGCTCACTCAAAAGACGAATCACTTCATCTTCGGCCTTATGATAACGGACAGGCAACTCCGGCTACGCCTACTGACATTCGGGTTCGGGTAGCGACTCCGGGAGGTTCTTCGCATCTTGCTTCCGACTGGGCTCTCACCATCCCCAGCTCGCTATACGGTCGTACAAGGTGTTACTCTTCCCTTCAACGTCGTTGTTACAATTGAATTGAGAACATCGTACAACAGGTCGCAAGTGTTTGAAAAGACTTTTTTTCAAAAAAAATAAAAGTTGTCAGATTAATCTGACGTGTGAATCATGAAAAAAGCGTTCTCGCAGAAGCGAGAACGCGCTTACAAAAATTATTTGATCGATCCACTCGTAATTCCTTGAATGATCTGTTTTTGCAAGGCAAAGAAGAACAACAATAACGGAATGATCCCGAGGACGAGTCCGGCAAGTGCTAAGTCCCACTGCTTCGTATACTGACCGAAGAAATAGAACGTCGCAAGTGGAATCGTCCGTAAATCGACGTCTCGTAACATCAGCGATGGCAGTAGGAAATCGTTCCAAATCCAAAGCGTGTTCAAGATGATGATCGTCACCGTGATGGGCTTGAGTAATGGGAACACGATGCGCCAGAACACACCCCATTGTGAACAACCATCAATGATGGCCGCCTCCTCGATTTCTTCAGGAATCGACTTCATGAATCCATGGTATAAGAAGATTGATAATCCAGATCCAAAACCAAGGTACATCAGAATCAATCCCCAATAACTGTTCTGCAATCCGAGATCACCAGACAGTTTTGATAAGGGAATCATGATTGACTGGAATGGAATGATCATCGCGGCAACAAATAAGAAAAAGATGATCGTCGACAAGCGTGTTTTCGTCCGGACGAGTTTCCAAGCTGCCATCGAACAAAAGATGATGATGACCGCGTTAGCGCCGACTGTAATGATGACGGAGTTTAAAAAGACTTTTCCGAAGTTCATGGCTTCCCATGCTTCTGAATAGTTGGACGTCATCCATTCCTTTGGTAGGCCAGATGTATTCGTAAAGATATCTCCCTGCGTCTTGAATGAATTCGAGACGACGTAATAAAACGGAATCATATACAGAAGCCCCATCAATAAGGCTGCTAGTTCGACTGTTCCAAGACGGAATGAATAACGACCTCTCGTCTTTTTAGAGCGCTTCGGTTTCTCCTCTTGCGGAGTGGGTAACGGTTGTGCCGTACTCATGCTTCCACCTCCCGTTTTTTCGTCAGATAGACTTGAGTGACTGTAATCGCCGCAACGACAACGAAGAAGATGATTGCCTTCGCTGACCCGAGTCCAAGATTATTGTTCGTAAACGATTCCTTGTAAATGTTTAAAGCAAGCATTTCGGTCGATTTGAATGGTCCACCATTCGTTAGCGATAAGTTCGTATCGAATAACTTGAAGGACCATGAAATCGTCAAGAACAAACAGATCGTGACCGACGGCATGATTAGTGGCAACGTAATGTTCCGTAACGTCGAGAGACGATTGGCACCATCGATTTTTGCTGCTTCAATCAGCTCTTGTGGCACGTTTTGTAGAGCTGCGATATAGATGACCATGATGTAACCGCCACCTTGCCAAATCGAAACGATAACGATACCCCAGAATCCTGTCCGGGCATCTCCTAACCATGGAAGTTCAAATATACTCCACCCTGTCAATTCACCAATCGATGCGAAGCCTTTGACATAGATGAACTGCCAAACGAACCCGAGGATCAACCCACCGATCAAGTTCGGCATGAAGAAAATCGTTCGTAAGAAATTACGCGTGCGAATATTTTGTGTCAATAAGAACGCCAAGATGAAACCGACGACATTCGTTAAGATGACGGCGACGACCGTATATTTCGTCGTCAACCAAAATGACTGCTGGAACTGCTCGTCACTCGTAAAGAGACGGACATAGTTATCAAAGCCGATCCAATTTAATTCTCCGGTTACACCGTTCCAATCCGTGAACGAATACATGACGCCATTGAAAAACGGTACAAGCACGATCACTGCGAATACAAGAAAGACCGGTCCGACGAAGAGCCAAAAATCAAGACCGCGTTTCCACTTCTTTTGTCCAGATGTCATTGTTTCATCCCTCCTCCACTCTACAGTACGTCTTTCTCCAACACTTGAACACGTCACCATTTGACCCATTGGGTGGAAAATATTGAACGTTTTCCTTTGGCGCGTTCGCATCAGATAGGCTACTATTAGAAAAAAGAGAGATCCAATCAAAGAGGGAGTCGATACCATGGAAAAGACCATTCGTTCGGACTTAGAAATCGCACAACAAACCGTCTTACGCCCGATTCGAGAAATTGCAGACCGGATCGGTTTGCAAGAAGAGGATTTTGATACGTACGGAAAGTATAAAGCGAAGTTGACAGACGGACTGTTGAACCGATTGGCAACGAAATCTGACGGTAAACTGATTCTTGTCACTGCCATCAATCCGACAGCCGCCGGTGAAGGAAAATCAACTGTCACTGTCGGACTCGGACAGGCGTTGCATCGGGCAAAACATAAGACGATGATTTGTTTACGGGAACCCTCACTCGGTCCAACGATGGGCTTAAAAGGTGGCGCGTGTGGTGGTGGCTATAGCCAAGTCCTACCGATGGAAGAGATCAATCTGCATTTCACAGGCGATATGCATGCGATCACATCTGCTCATAATACAATCAGTGCTTTGCTCGACAATCACCTGCATCAAGGTAACATCCTTGGCATCGATCCGCGTCGTATCGTCTGGAAACGCGTTCTTGATTTGAATGACCGTGCCTTGCGCCAAGTCACGATTGGTCTCGGTGGTCCTGCTCATGGCGTACCGCGTCAAGATGGGTTCGATATCACGGTCGCTTCCGAGATCATGGCGGTCCTCTGTCTAGCAGACTCTATCACGGATCTCGAACGACGCTTGAGCCGCATCGTCGTCGCGTATACGTACGATCAACAGCCGGTTACGGTCAAAGATATTCAGGCGTCAGGAGCTGCGACGTTGCTTCTAAAAGATGCGTTTCGTCCGAACCTCGTTCAAACCGTCGAAGGAACACCGGCACTGATTCACGGTGGACCGTTCGCGAACATCGCACATGGTTGTAACTCTTTGATTGCAACGCAAACTGCACTGAAGCTAAGCGATTACGTTGTCACAGAAGCAGGATTCGGAGCCGATTTAGGTGCCGAAAAGTTCTTCAACATCAAATCACGGATTGGCGGACTCCACCCGGATGCCGTCGTTATCGTCGCTACGGTTCGTGCCTTGAAGATGCACGGAGGTGTAGACAAAACGCAACTCAGCGAAGAAAATCTCGCTGCTTTAACAGATGGTCTTGCGTTACTTGAAAAACACGTCGAGACGATGAGTCTGTTCGGCGTCCCTGCCGTTGTTGCCTTGAACCGTTTCTTCACCGACACGGAAGCAGAACGGAACATGATCCTAGAATGGTGTCAGGATCGTAATATTCGCGTCGCGGAAAGTGAAGTCTTCAGTAAAGGGGGGGCTGGCGGTGAAGCACTCGTCACGGAAGTCATGCAAGCTCTTGAGGAACCGAGCCAGTTCCGCCCTCTGTATCCTGACGTCTTACCGCTTCGTCAAAAGATCGAGCGTATCGCAAAGCGTGTCTACGGTGCAGCCGACGTTCATTTTGAAGACAAAGCACTCCGCGAACTCGAACGGTGTACGGAGATGGGGTTGAATGAGTTACCGATTTGTATGGCAAAAACACCATTTTCTTTAACCGATGACCCTGCTCGTTATGGTCGTGTCGAAGACTTCACGATCACGGTCCGCGAAATCCGACCATCGGTTGGTGCAGGGTTCATCGTTGCATTGACTGGGAATGTATTAACGATGCCAGGATTACCCGCAGTTCCCGCCGCCTTCCACATGGGCGTTTCGGAAGACGGACAGGTATTCGGACTTTCTTGATGAGAGGATGAGTTACATGACGATTGATCATTCACATTGGATAGCCTCTGACGGCTATACTACGACATTGCATAGCCTCGAAGCCCATGACCCTAAAGGAGTCGTGATCGTCTTTCACGGGATGATGGAGCATGGCGCACGGTATGAGGAATTCGCAGAATTCCTCTATGCTCATCATTACCACACGATCATCGCAGACTTACGCTGTTTCGGAACTCGAGCAGCACAGCTCGGAACGCTCGGACACCTCGAGCCGAATCAAGGGTTTAAACAATTGATGCAGGACGCAGAAGAACTCGTCTCTGACATCAAAGAGCGTTATCCGACATTGCCGGTGTTCATTTTTGGTCATAGTTTTGGTTCGTTGATCGCTCGCCGGATTGGTCAAACACTCGGTCATACAGTAGCTGGAATCATCGCGAGTGGCCCTCCGACTAGCACAGGCTTACTCGGTGATGTCAGCCAAAAACTCGTCGAACGTCAAATCCATCAGCTGTCAGCAACACACCCTGCTGAGCGGTTCGGACAACTCGTGTTCGGGCGGTATAACTTACGCTTCTTCCCAGCACTTTCTAAAAATGCTTGGCTCTCTTCGGATCCTCAATCCGTCATGCGCTATGATGCAGATCCATTGTCCGGTCAAACGGTCACGCTTGGGTTCTTCCACGAACTCTTGCATGCAACGAAGCTCGTCAACGCACTTGCTTCCGTCTATCAGCATCCACGTCACTTACCCCTCTTATTGCTTGCTGGTGGGGATGACGCGGTCGCGTTCGATGGAAAAGGTATCCATCATCTATTTGACATGTATAATCGTGTTCGTGTCGATGCTGTACAGCTGACGATTTATCGAGGGTTACGTCATGAGCTCTTCCATGAGTTTGAACGCATCCGCGTTTTTGCCGATATCGCGAGCTGGTTGAATAAGCAAGTCAACCCTGCAGCTAAACAGTCATCTTCCCGTTCTTCTTAAGCCACACCGATCAATATAAAAAAAGGCAGCGGATCCTTGCGATCCGCTGCCTTTTGCACTTCTATCGTATCCTTCATTGAATCCAAGTCAGTGAAGAAATCATTGCTTCGATTTCCTCGATTTCAAGCGTCTCGCGTTCAGCAGAGTACGTCAATAAGACTAACCGTTCCCCGTCCGAATACGCGTAGATCCGTAAGAAGATATCTTCTTCTTTCCCATCTACCGCAAGCAATGCTTCTTTTGTTGAATTACGACGGACTTCAAGTGCTCCTGTTAGTTCGATGCCGAACTCTTCCACCAACAGGTTGATTTCTTGTTCCGCCGCCTCATACGGTGTCAATTCTTCTGAATCGGACTCATAAATGGATAATTGGAGCGTTCCCATTGCATTTTCATCCGTCGAATAAAAACTAACATATGTCTCTTCTTCTTGATATTCGAATACCTTTGGATATTCTAGCGTGATCCAATGATCGACTGTGTACTGTTTCATTTGAATTCCTCCATTCGTTGTATCTCTTCAAAGCGGATACCCGTCACAGCCATACGCTCGAATTGGCGAGCGAGTTGAGCAGATACGAACATGCGATGCGTGCGTTCATCTCGCATAAGATGATGCGGACAAACCGAATCGCTGATTCGTCGCTCTGTCAAAAAATAGACACGTCGTCTCGGTACCAGACGGAATACATCCGTCGTATGTAGATGTTCGATCCGACTGACAGATAAGAGATTGAGAAGATAGTACGGAACCACTCCGTCCTTCGTCTCAAGATGTACCTTGAGACATTGTACAGAAAAAGGCGCGTATGCTGCAATGACGCGTTGCACACGTTCCGAGACGAGCGGCAGATCGAATGTGTTTGGAAGGACATCCGGTAGCAAATCCGCATCTTGATTGATGGAAAAAGCAAGTACACCTACGTTATGGAACCACTCTCCTATCAATAAGCGATGACGATCGAATTGGTGGTGACAAATCGCTTCCCATCCTTTTCCCATCGATTGTTCGCTCCAAACTCGCACTTCATTCACCAGACACTCTCTCCTCTACCCAACTTTACCCATATTGCAAATCAAGATTACCATTGGAAACGATTAACTAGTATTATTGTACACCGAATCTTAAAAGAAATTGCTTTTTTTCATAAAAGTTATGGAAATGCTCTCTTTGCTATGCTACTATATTTCATGTAGCCGATACGCGGGTGTAGTTTAATGGTAAAACCTCAGCCTTCCAAGCTGATGACGAGAGTTCGATTCTCTTCACCCGCTCCAATTATGACATAACATAGGTCTAGGACCATTTCCCTCTAGAGGGCAGGCGACTCGCGACGTGCGAGTCGTCTTTTTATTGATTCTGCTGATGATTCCAACGAATTTATGGGTATACAACGATATAGATAGAGATTCGTAAAGGAGGATTCGTATGATTCAGATGAAAATGCCCGGCGTGACGATTTATCAAAGTACACTCATGAAAACGACTTCGACATTAATCGAGACGCCTGATTGTCTGATCGTCGTCGACCCTGGCTGGCTTCCCGATGAGATTGCAACGATTCGTCGAGACGTCGAAATCGTGCGTCGCGAACGACCATTATACGTCGTCTATACGCATGCCCATTTCGATCATATTTTAGGTGCCTATGCCTTTACGGATGCCATCGTCATCGCTTCGAAACCGTTCATCGATGTCGACCGACAAGAAGCGCTAAAAGCCGTCCAAGATTTTAATGATGAGTTCTATATCGATTCTCCCGTCCTTTTCCCAGACGTGACACATGTCATCCATGAGTCTGAGACGATATTGACGATCGGACAAACGAAGTTAATCTTCTTTTTAACGCCCGGTCATGAAGCGACTCACCTTTCCTTCATCGTCATGCCACTTCACTTGTTAGTCTGCGGCGACTATGCTTCAGACGTTGAAATCCCCTTGATCGAACACGATTCCTCTGAGTATTTGACGACGCTCGAGTTACTCGAGTCGTTCATTTATGAATATGAAGTCAAACTCTTGATTCCCGGACACGGTCACATTTGTGATGTCCGAACAGAGATGATCGAACGACTTCATCAGAGCTATGACTATATTCTTGCCCTCCGTGCCGGAAAAGAATCCGACTGGGCTCCGTCTTGGCAAACGACCCCTTTTATGAAACGTCTGCATGAAAAAAATAAGCGACAAGTCAAAAAAGAACAAGAAGAACGATTAGCCCGACGCCATTATGATTAACTTCGCTCAACCAAAAGACTCGGTCGCCAAATTGGCGACCGAGTCTTTTATGGTTATCCAAGTAATGTGACGAGCAACGCTTTTTGTGCGTGGAGGCGATTCTCAGCTTGATCGAAGATGACCGATTGCTTGCCATCGATGACGTCCTCCGTGACTTCCTCCCCGCGATGCGCCGGAAGGCAATGCAAGAAAATAGCTTCATCATTTGCTTGATTCATAATATTGGCATTAACCTGATATCCTTCAAATGCTTGCAGACGCATCGTCGCTTCTTCTTCTTGTCCCATACTCGCGAAGACATCCGTATACACGACGTCTGTACCACTTGCCGCTTCCTCGGGATCCGTCATGACGATGATGTTTCCACCCGTTTCCTTCGCAATGACTTGTGCCTCATGAACGATTTGTGGATCAGGAGCATACGCCTCCGGCGCACAGATGCGAACTTCCATTCCACTGAGCGCTCCACCAATCATCAGCGAATGCGCCATGTTATTTCCGTCCCCGATATATGTCAAAATCTTCCCAGACCGGGTTCCAAATGTCTCTTCGATCGTCAGCAAGTCAGCAAGGACTTGGCACGGATGGTGTAGATCCGTCAATCCATTGATGATTGGAATCGTACCATGTGCCGCAAGTGTGTCGACGATCTCATGACCGAACGTCCGAATCATCAGGGCATCGACGTAACGGCTCATGACTTGAATCGTATCTGAGAGCGGCTCCCCCCGCCCGATTTGCATGTCTGCTCCACTTAGCACGATCGGATGTCCACCGAGTTCGACGACACCCACCTCAAACGATAGACGTGTTCGCGTCGATGCCTTTTCAAACAATAAGGCCACTTTTTTATGGCTTAATGCGTTTTGGTAGACACTCGGCTGATGCTTGATGTCTTTCGCGAGTGCCAACAGCTCCGTCAGTGCTTCCGGCGTCAGTTCCGCCATCGTCAAGAAATGCTTTAGTTGTTGCATCGTCTTCATTTTACTTCCTCCTTGATCGGCTCTGTCCATGTATGAAGTGGCTTCACAGCATAAGGGGACTTTTCTGTCGCTTGTAGATGATAATGTGCTAGTTCAGGTTCTGTCAGAACTTGTACCCCGGCAGCAAGCGCTGCTTCGCGACTCGCTTTTTCTTCTGTCACGTGCGAATAGAAAATCGCACATTGTGCCCAGTCAATCGTTTCATCTAATGCTACACCCGTTCCGAAAGCCTCTGTATCTGCTCCAGCAACGATGATGTCTCTCGTCGTCAAATGTCGTTTTGTCGTCTCATCGAAAATGAAACGTTCCAGCGCCAGTCCGTCTGTCGTCCATTGCAGCGTTTCACCTGTCGAACGCATGACGGGACCTGTTTTCGGATCAACACCTTGTAGTTTCAACGTTGAAAAAACAGGGGTCTTGACGGCATGGAAATCAAGTTTCGTCTGTTCCGTTGGTAGTGCGACCGCTTGACCGACCGCTGCTTGGACTGCCCACTGCAAGATCGGTTGACCTGTTACTTTGGCGACGATCGGTAACGTGCGGGAGGCACGTGGATTGATTTCTAGCACGTAGACTTGATCGTCATGCAAGACGAATTGGATATTGTACGCTCCTTTATAATCCATTCGTTGCCCGATCATCTGTGCAATTCGCTCGATTTCGCTCTGAACGGTATCGCTGAGCGATACAGGTGGCAGAATCATCGTCGAATCTCCAGAGTGAACTCCTGCCCGTTCCAATTGCTCCATCAAAATCGGAACGTACGTCGTTGTTCCGTCTGTAATGCAGTCGACTTCAATTTCCTTTCCTTGGAGGTAGGCATCCACGAGGACAGGGAATGCTAATTCGGAAACGATCGTCTCTAATTGCTCTTGATCGTGGATGATATGCATTCCCTTACCTCCGATGACATAGGAAGGACGAATCATGACCGGGTAACCGATCGTTGTTGCGACTTCTATCATTTGTTCGTGCGTCGCCACTTCTTGTCCCGGAATACGATCGATACCAATGTCATCTAAAAATTGATAGAACCGCTCACGGTCTTCCATTTGATCGATGACATCTGCCGTCGTTCCGAGAAGATGATAACCGGCTTTCTCCAAACCAGACGCAAGCGCAATCCCTGTTTGTCCTCCGAACTGGACTAAAACGTCTTCGCAATCCTCTGCTTCTAGCACATGCATGACGTCTTCAAGTGTCAACGGCTCGACATACAGGCGATCTGCGACTTCGAAGTCGGTCGAGACGGTCTCCGGGTTATTGTTGATCATGATTGTTTCGTAACCGGATGCTTGTAATGCACGTACCGCGTGAACGGAACAATAATCAAATTCGATTCCTTGACCGATCCGAATTGGTCCCGCACCGATGACAGCAACTTTCTTTTTCGTCGATGCTGTGACTTCCGTTTGACCACTCCAGTTTCCGTAGAAATAAGGCGTCGCACTCTTGAACTCACCTGCACATGTATCGATCATATGATAGACAGGGAGGATGCCTTTTTCTTTACGTAAGTGCTCGATCTCTACAGCACTGACACCCGTCAGAAGCGCAATCTGTTCATCCGTAAAGCCCATCATTTTGGTTTGCTTTAGGGAACTTTCATTCGATACATCGATTTTTTGTTGCTGATCGACAAGACGTTGAAGTACTTTGACGAATAAAGCTTGTACTTTCGTCTGTTCAACGAGTTCTTCGACGGTCGTCTCCTTGCGATCGAGTAGTGCGAGCATCGCAAGCAAGCGACGGTCCGTCGGAGCCTTTATTTCTTTCCACAATACGTCAGCCTCCGCTGTTTTCATCCATGTCGGATAAAGAGGTGATTGCTCAACTCCCGCACCGCGCCACGCCTTTTGTAACGCTTCTTCTAGCGTCTTCCCCATCGCCATGCTCTCACCCGTCGCCTTCATTTGTGTTCCAAGCGTCCGGTTACTGCCGGTAAATAGATCAAATGGGAAACAAGGCACTTTTGCCGTGATATAATCCATCGTCGGTTCAAAACTCGCCATCGTCTCTTTCGTGACAGGATTGATGCAATCGTCGAGTCGCTCACCGAGCGCAAGACGTGTCGCTAATTTTGCGATCGGATATCCCGTCGCCTTGGAAGCAAGTGCCGAAGAACGACTGACACGCGGATTGACTTCAATGACGAAATAACGTTCTTCCGTCGGATGGATCGCGAATTGTATGTTGCATCCACCGATGACACCGAGATGCGATACGATTTTACGCGCTTCCGTCCGCAATTGTTGATTCATTCGATCCGAAATCGACTGAATCGGTGCAAAGACGACCGAGTCCCCGGTATGGACACCGACAGGATCGATGTTTTCCATGTTACAAACGATGATCGTCGTATCTGCGCTGTCACGCATGACTTCGTATTCGACTTCTTTATAGCCAGCGATACTCACTTCAACTAAACACTGTGAAATTGGACTCGCTTGTAAGCCGTTCTGCGCTAACAGACGTGCCTCGTCCTTCGTCACTGCGATTCCGCCGCCCGTTCCACCGAGCGTAAAGGCTGGTCGGATGACGAGTGGTACCCCGTGTACTGCCATGAATTCCTCAAGCTCTGCTAACGACTCGATCGTTTGACTTTCCGGGAGCGGTTGCGCGAGTTCGATCATCTTTTGCTTGAATCGTTCACGATCTTCTCCGTCTCGGATCGTCTCAAGCGAAGTTCCTAGAAGTTCGACACCGTATTGTTCAAGTACTCCTGCTTCTTCGAGTGACATCGCAAGATTGAGTGCCGTTTGACCGCCGACCGTCGCTAGGAGATGGGATGGTCGATCTTGTTCGATGATGGCCGTTGCTTTTTCAAGAGTCATCGCCTCAATATAGACATGATCTGCCGTGCTCGGATCCGTCATGATAGTAGCCGGATTCGAATTCATTAAGATGACCTCGCATCCCGCTTCTCGAAGCGCCTGACAGGCTTGTGTGCCGGAATAATCAAATTCTGCTGCTTGCCCGATGACGATTGGACCCGAACCGATGACGAGTACTTTCTGTTTATCCCACATATGCTACCTCCTGATGTAATACGCTATTTACGAATTGATCGAAGACGACCATCGCCTCTGTTGGTCCTGGGCTCGCTTCTGGGTGAAACTGGACTGTCATGATTGGCAGAGCCGGATGAATCAATCCTTCAACGGACCCATCATTGATGTGTTCGTACGCAAGTTCCATCTCAGACGCTTCGATGCTTTTAACATCAACGGCATAGCCATGATTCTGAGATGTCATGAACACTTGCCCGGATGCTAGATGACGTACGGGATGGTTCGCTCCTCGGTGTCCATGATGTTGTTTTAATAAGGTACAACCAAACGCATGAGCGAGAACCTGATGTCCCATACAAATACCAAGTGTCGGATAGCTCGTCGCCAGTTCATGGATTCCTGAAAGGAACGGGTCTAGTTGCGTCGGATCACCAGGTCCGTTGGAAAACAGTAGACCATCTGGCGCCAGCGCTTGAATCCGTTCCGGTGTCGTATCATATGGCACGACCGTTACACGCATATGGCGTTCAAGCAAAGCATCAATCATCGATTGTTTCACGCCGTAATCGATACAGACGATGTGCCCCTGTTCGACTTCCGGTACGTATTCGATGTTTGAAGTCGTTGATACGGAAGCGATGTATGCTGTGTCGATTGACGCAGTGACAGTCATATCTACTTGCATCATGTCACCGAATTGATCGCCTTCCGTCCGTAATAGATGCACAAGAGAACGCGTATCGACTCCCGACAAAATCGGCACATTTGCTTCACCCAACCAACTCGAGAGCGATGTTCCTTCCCCGTCCTCAGCCAAAGTTTGAACGATGACACCAGCGACTTGAATCTGGTTGCTTTCTGACGCTTCCGCTTGAATACCGTATTGACCGATCAACGGGTATGTGAAGACAAGAATTTGTCCTTGATAAGATGGATCCGTCAAGACTTCCTGATATCCTGTCATTCCTGTAAAAAAGACGACCTCTCCTTTGACTGGAGCTGTTCCTTGCCACGAACCGGTAAACGTCGTTCCGTTCGCAAGCGTTAGTTTTCCGGATTGTTTCATACGATGACCTCCTGTTGACAAACGAGTTGTATTTTTTCGATGGCGTCCATGAGTTCCTGTTCCGTTACGAACAATGATGGCAATAAGCGAATGACATGAGGACCAGCCGATACGACGAGAAGACCATTCTCACGTAAGGCGTCAATCAGCGGTGCAACAGGCATCACACACTCGATACCAATCATCAAGCCACGTCCACGAATAGAACTCACGATCGACTTGGGTAATTTATTTTCTAGTTGTTGACGTAAATATTCGCCTTTTCTTTGAACGTCTGCCATGACAGTGTCATTTAACAAAAGGTCAAGTGTGGCTTCCGCAGCTGTCATCGCGAGTGGATTTCCACCAAAGGTCGAACCATGCGATCCAGGTGTGAATACTTCCGCCGCCTCCTCCGTCGCGAGTAACGCACCAACCGCGAGTCCACTTCCAAGTCCTTTCGCAAGAGTGATGATATCCGGTACGAGGGGTGTCTGCTCAAATGCAAAACGAGATCCCGTCCGACCGATGCCGGTCTGTACTTCGTCGACGATGATTTTGACATCGTATTGTTGCGCCTTCTTCATCAACGCTTCTAGCCACGCATCGTCGGCGACGACGACTCCGCCCTCTCCTTGAATGATTTCGAGCCATACGGCAGCAGTTTGCTCCGTAATCGCTGATAGGCTCTCCATCTCGTTAAACGATAGATGTTTGAAGCCATTCACCATCTCACCGTATCCCGCTTTGATTTTCTCCTGTCCTGTTGCGCCCATCATCGCAAATGTCCGCCCGTGGAAAGATTGTTTAAATGTGACGACTTCCGTTTTCCCTGTCCATTTTCGAACGAGTTTGTACGCCGCCTCGTTTGCTTCCGCACCACTATTACAAAAGAAGGCATGACTGAGATGACTGTTTTCCGTCAGTCGCTCGGCGACCCGCTCTTGTGCCGCGATTTGAAACAGATTCGACGTATGCCAAATTTGATTCAATTGTTCCTCTAGCCGTTGCTGAATATAAGGATGACGGTGTCCTGTGTTGCATACAGCGATTCCCATGATGAAATCAAGATACGTCTTGCCTGTCGCATCTTCTACGATCGACCCTTGTCCTTTGACCAATTCCACATCAGTACGTTGATAAGTGGGTAGTAGTGCACTCATGTAATTCCTCCTTGATTCGTGTCCCTGCAGCTAACGCATTTTTCCCAGACCGAATGACGACCTCTGGAATACCATGCTGAGTGGCCTGCATCATCGCTTCGACCTTCGGAATCATTCCTCCGTAGATTTCCCCCGACGCTATCGCAGCTTCGATGGCTGCAGACGTGATTTCTGATTGATAGTCACCGTTTACTTTTACACCCTCAACATCCGTCAACAATTCAAATCGGTCGACAGACCAAGCCTTCGCGACAGCAATGGCGCACGCGTCCCCGTTACTGTTCAATACACCTTGTTCTCCTGTGACAAGGGATGTGACGACAGGCACATAACCATTCGTACTCAACACCGTGAATAATCGTGGATGAATGTGCGTGATCTGACCGACTGCCCCGAGTCCTTTGACTTTTTTACCATGGACGCTTGCTCCGTCTAACCCGCTCATCCCGACGGCAGGAATCCCTGCTTGATTCAACTGCTGGACGATCCCGGATTGGACTTCCCCTGCTAAGATCCGTCGTGCCCCGAGTAAGACACCATCCGTCGTCACACGGACACCGTTTCGAAACACGGGTTTGATTCCCTCTTGTTCACAGTAACTCGATAGAAGAGGACCGCCCCCATGGACGATCAATAATTCGTTACCGGTTTCGACCCACGCTTTCCATTCCTCGAAATACCGAGCATCCAGTTGCTCCCACACACTACCACCTAGTTTGATGACTTTTCGTTTCGTCATGTCCGGTAACTCGCATTGATTTTGACGTAATCGTACGTCAGGTCACAGCCGTAAGCGTGTCCTTGTCCTACTCCATCATGCAAATCAATGTGAATCTGTACCTCCTGCTGTGCTAGATCCTGCGATGCAATCGTTTCATCAAATAAAGCAGGCATGCTCTGTTGCAACACCCACTGCGAACCAATTTTGATGTCAACGTTTGATACATCGAGTGGCTCCTTGATACTTCCGACAGCAGCGATAATTCTTCCCCAGTTCGCATCTTCCCCAAAGATGGCTGTTTTGACGAGAGACGATCCGACGACTTGTTTGGCGACCATCCGTGCTACTTCATCGGTTTGTGTTCCCTCTACCGTCACTTCGATCAACTTCGTCGCACCTTCACCGTCCCGCGCAATCTGTTTCGCTAAATCTTGACAAACCGTTTCGATGGCCTGTTCGAATGCCACTGCTTCTTCTGTCCCTTCAAGAATCGTTGCTCCTCCTGCAGCTCCACTTGCTAGAATCATGACCATGTCATTTGTCGAACTATCGCCGTCTACGGTAATGCAGTTGAACGTCCGATGAATCGTCCGGCGCAACAGTGTCTGTAAGACATCCGGTTCAATCGTTGCATCGGTCGTCAAGAAACCAAGCATCGTTGCCATGTTCGGATGAATCATCCCTGATCCTTTCGCCACGCCACAGACTGAAATTTGGACATCCCCTTGCATGTATTGTTGACCAGCTGTTTTCGTACCAGTATCGGTCGTCAGGATCGCATGAGCAAAATCATCCGCGGCATCCTTGTCATTTGTAGGCATCAGCTGTGGAATACCTGCCAGTAACGTATCAATGGCTAACGGTTGACCGATTATCCCTGTTGAAGCAATCGCGACTTGTTCTGGAGCAACATTTAAACTTTTCGCCATCGCTTGTTGCGACATATACGCATGGGATAACCCTAGTTCCCCTGTACACGCATTCGCGTTCCCGCTGTTGACGAGGACGGCATGAATACGTCCTTGTGACGCCTGAATCGCTTGTTTCGTCACAGTGATTGGTGCTGCTTGCACCTGATTCGTCGTATAGACAGCTGCAGCGCTTGCTCCTGCTTCACACCAGATCAGACCTAAATCCTTCCGCTTTCGTTTCAGACCCACATGAATTCCCGATGCTTGAAATCCCTTCGGTGTCGTGATTGTCAATGGGGTCTCTACTTGTACTTGCCACACAGGCGTTCCTCCTCTTTTTTCTCTTGATTAAATGTAGATCGGCTGTTGCGTTAAACCGGATGTCTCATCAAAACCAGCTAGAATGTTGGCATTTTGAACGGCTTGTCCGGCAGCTCCTTTTTGCATGTTATCGATGACTGAAACGATGGTCATTCGCCCTGTCCGATCATCCTTATAAACGGTCAAATCACAGTGATTACTCCCGACGACGGATTTGATTTCCGGATCAGCCTGTTGGATTCGGACGAATGGTTCCGTTGCATACTGGTCCGTCAACCAGGATCGCCACTCCGTTTCCGATAAATCAATCAACGGCTGAACCGTCATAATCGCCATGATGCCTCGATTGATCGGTAGTAGTTGAGTCGAGAACGTAATCGGATGCGATGATCCGGTCCATTCGAAAAGCGCCTGCTCAATTTCCGGGATGTGCTGATGCTGATTCACTTTATACAAGCGAACGTTTTCGCTTGAATGGACATGATGCGTTTGTGCCGTCAACGTTTTCCCTGCTCCCGTCAGACCAGAAGAAGCTTGAATGATGATTTGAGATGGATCGATTTTTTTCTCTTTTAAGAATGGTGTTAGTCCAAGCAAAACTGCTGTCGCGTAACAGCCTGGATTCGCAATCCATTTGCTCGCTGTAACAGCTTGACGATTCCATTCTGGTAATCCATAAGTTGCTCTTTGTTGTAACTGGGCATCAATGGGTTCCTTGTCATACCACGTTGCATATGCTTCAGCTGGAAGTCTCAAATCGCCACTTAAATCAATGACGTAACCGGACCAGTTTTGAAGTTGTTCTAAGTAATGCTTCGAAATCCCACTCGGTGTCGCTAAGAACACCATGTCCGTCTCGGTTTCCATCAAATGCTCCACCGAAAAGGAAGATAACGAGGAATATGTTTTTTTATTCATAAATGGGAATACGTCATGCATGGATTCCCCCGCCATCGAGTCACTCATCAAACAGATGATCTCAAATGAAGGATGTGATTCTAGTAGGCGAATCAGTTCAATTCCGGTGTATCCTGTTGCTCCGATGATGGTACATTTCATATCTGTACGCTCCCCTTCAAAGAATGTTATACCGATTTAAACATATGTATATTTATACTGTCAATTGAATTTTTATTAGTTTTTATACAAAAAAAGAAGCGTTGAAGCGATTGTCTTCTATAAGACAGTCCCTTCAACGCTTCTTTTACACGCATCTACTTAACGCTTTTCCGCACGTTGCGCTACGACATGATCAATCCCAAATACGCCTGCACCCATGATCGCGACTACTACTACAAAAATCAATGTAAACATATGTATCCTCCTCATCGTTCACAAAAATGTCATTTGATACTTCTTATTGTGCAAGATTTGAGCTAAAAAAGAAAGCGTTTACGACAAAAAATCGTCACAACTTCGATTTTTTATATTTTTCATCGACACTCTTATGGTTGACGTCCTCCATAATATTCGTTAATATTACGTTTGTTCAATGCTTTTGTGCATAAAAGCGTGTTAGTAACAGAGCGTTATCATACTTTCATATTCATATAAGGAGGTGGAAGCATGCGCATGTCATTCCGTGAATCCGCAGCTATCCTAGGAATCAGTATCATCATCTTATTGTCCGCGTTATTCGGTGCTAAAGCCGAACCGCATCTTGCCATCTTGTCTAGTCTTATTTTCGTCTCAGGATATGCCGTTTACCGCGGCTTTAAGTTCGAGGACGTCGAACACCATATGATTCAAGGTATTCGTGAAGCGATCAAACCGATCCTGATCATGTTGCTCGTCGGTATGACGATCGCGGTCTGGATGATGAGTGGCGCAGTGCCGACCCTTCTTCATTTTGGGTTATCTACCCTTTCAGCGACTTGGTTCGCACCGAGCGCTCTTCTGATCGCGATGGTCGTCTCGACCTTTACAGGCAGTTCGTTTACAACGATTGGTACGGTCGGTGTTGCCTTGATGGGAATCGCGATCGCACTGGGCGTTAATCCTGCGCTTGCAGCAGGTGCCATCATCAGTGGAGCTTGTTTCGGAGATAAGATGTCACCTTTATCAGATACGACGAATTTCGCGCCCGGAATCGTCAATGTGTCTGTGTTCGATCATATTCGTTTCATGATGGGAACGACGATTCCCGCTATCACGATCACATTTATCTTATTCTTCATTTTCGGACGTAGTAGTGGAAATGTCGATTCGTCTGCTGTTCAAACGACACAACAAGAGTTAGCTCGTTTGTTCGACTTGTCACCTTGGACATTGCTTTCACCGTTGCTCGTCATGGTATTAGCATTACGTAAGATGCCGGTCGTTCCAACACTTGTTGCTGGCGTTTTAAGTGGATTGTTGTTAACAGGTCTTGTACAAGGAAACTGGAATATCTCGAACTGGATGGCCGTCATTCAGAACGGATTAAAACTAGAATCTTCTAGTGAGACGGTCACATCCATCATTAGTAAAGGTGGATTGCAATCGATGATGTGGTCGGTGTCGCTCGTCATGCTCGCCCTTGCGTTCGGTGGTGTCTTACGTGGCATCGGTGTCATTGACGTGGTCATTGAACGGACCGTTTCTAAACTAAAACGTGATGGTAGCATCATTTCATCCGTCGCCTTATCGTCTATCGGTGTAAACTTGATGGCTGGAGAACAATACTTGTCCATCTTGCTTCCGGGTCAAGCATTCAAGAAAATCTTTGAAGAGCGTCAGATTGATCCGCGCTTCCTCTCTCGTTCACTCGAGGATGGAGGAACACTCGTCAATCCGCTTATTCCGTGGGGTGTTTCTGGGGCGTTCTTCGCTTCGACACTCGGTGTCCCAGTAACAGCATACGTTCCGTTCGCATTCTTTTTACTCCTTTCACCATTGTTTACGTTTTTACTCGCATTTCTTCGTCCAACGAAAATCGAAACAAAACAATCTCTCGCTTCTTGAGCCTATTTCATTTTAAAGATCCGATATGTCCTATCGGGTCTTTTTTTCTTTCCAATATCTCCTTTATTTCCTGTTAAATACGTCAGATTTAAGACGAAAACGGCTTGGAATCACGTTTTTTTAAAGAATCATGTGTAAAGATGAAATGAACTGGGAATATACCAAACATAAGATTAAAAATTACAGAGAATGATAGAGAGAGAGTACGTTCCTGATCGACCGAGGGATGACTTCGATGTAATTGTGGGAGGAGTTAATATGATCAAACGTGGTACGCTGGAGCGACTTGACGGCAAGTATGCTGTCCTACTATGGGAAAATGGTTCAAGTTTCATTCCACGACGTTATTTACCACCTGAAGCAAGGTTAGGCGATACGATTATTTTTGACGGTACAACCTATACGTTAGATGTCAGTAATTCATCACCCTCTTCCTTTCAAACATTTTCGTTTCGGCAAATGGGTTGATGATCGATAAAAAGCCATTCCGTATCATGCATTGACTATGGAGAAGGAATTTCTCTCATCAGTCTTTCATGAAATGAATGGCTTTTTCGCTTTATCTACGCACATATAGGGAGTGACCATCACACGATGGACAAGGAAAGTGATCAATATCGGATATTTCGATTCGTTCAAGTTCCGTCTGATCATGTGGGCATTCGTAAAGTGGTTGAACGACATCTAGTTGCAAAAACAGGGCACACCAAAATCGATTCGAAAATCGGTGACAAGTCGGACAGTGGTATAAATCCAATTGATACGGTACCCAACCATCCGCTAATTCCTCCTGATGGAGCTGATAGTGCTGAATTAATCGAAATCGATTCCAGTCGTCTACATACGCCCGCTGTAAAATCGGTTCATGCATCGACGGAACGAACCAAAGCGGGAGACCCGTCATGAACGCTTCGACCCCTTGCGTCAAGACAGCAGGAAATGTCGGCCAACCCTCTAGTTGACCGAGTTGGAATGTTTGTTGAAAGGAGCAGTTGCGGCATAGGAGTTCCATTGTCATCCTCCTGTTCGTTTCACCATCTCTTTTAACATCTGTTCCGTTACAGGACCGATGTGTTTCGAAAGAATCGTTCCTTTCCGGTCTAATACATAAGTTGCTGGCATTGCTACGAGACGATACGCATCTTCTGACGTTCCCTTTCGGTCATATAACACAGGGTATTCAACAGGTGTCTGCTTCAGAAAATCAGCAACATCCGAAACACGTCGTTCTGATGTCGTGACATTGATTCCATAGACGGGTATATCTGTATGTCGTGCAAAGGCATTTAGTTCTGGAATCTCTTGTTTACAAGGTGGACACCACGTTGCCCAAAAATTAATGACAAAGACATCATGATTGATTTCGTCTAGATCGACAGTTTTTCCTTCTTGACGCAAGGATAGATTCGGGGCTGTCATCCCGACTTCGAGACCACCTTGTGATGCTTGTTTTTGTTGTTGCTCCACTTTTTTTTGTTTTGCATCATATGTTTGATAACTTTGATAGGCAATACCGATAATAGCAATCGCTAGGATCAGATAGATCAACGGTTTTTTCACATCTAACCCCCTCCTTCTTTGTTCAGTGTAGCAGACTTCCTCTTTTCGACTATCTACTTTTATCAACAAAAAAGCGAACTCTTCCGTCTTATACGCGGAAATGAGTTCGCTTTATTTTAGAGAATTCGCGTTTTAACGAGACACACGGTTAGTTAAAACGTGGTAATTGTTTTTTGACTTGACGGTTATCTTTAACGCTACCTACAGCTTCCGCTCCCCCTAAGGCCTCATTCAAGGATGTCTTTCCTTCCTTGACTTCTAGACGTCGATTGAATACCGATCGATTATCGACAGAAGCAACGAGGATCGATGCGACATCCGTTTCCGAAATCGTCGCGTCCTTCGTGTCCTTCAAATCTTCATCGGCTTCAATCAAGCCACGCCCTTCACCTGTTGTGATAGAAACCGGACAAATGATCGTATACGTCAAACCACTATGTTCAATCTGTTCCTCTGCTGCATTCTTAGCAGCGTAGAACGGATAGACATCTTTCTTGAATTGCTCAGGTCGATCTGCACCATAAGCGCTCAGTAGCACGAAATGACGTACTCGCGCTTTTTTAGCTGCATCAATTGTTTTCAAAGCGACTGTTCGATCCAGCAGTTCGATTTCAGTTGCTTCGCCGTCTACTCCTGCGGTCGCCGCACAAATGACTGCATCCTGCCCTGCGACTCCGTGCTCAATGACTTTTTCGAGTTCTGTTTCGATATCGACGTAATGCGCCTTGACACCGAGTTTTTCGAATCGTTCCACCAGATGTTCATGACGAACGATGACCGTGACCTGATGACCCTTGGCAAGCGATTTGACGACGCGCGCTCCAATCGTACCGGATGCACCTACGACTAGTACTTTCATATGGGGGGTCCCTCCTCGATAAGTTAGTCACCTTCGTGGAATGTCATGATGTCATGTCCAAAAATCGTCGATTTCAGAGATAACCTAAAACAATCCACCAAAGGAGCAACGTACATCAATTTATACCCGCAATGACCGGAAGGAAACCCCTCCCCTTTAGTTCTTCAATGTGCCATAAAACGTCGTATCGAGCTGATCACGTAGTTCTTGCAGTGCCTTCTCATTCGGTAAGTCATAGAAAATCCCGTTCAGTCGTTGGCTGACGGCTTCGATTTCATAATGTTTTCGTTCTGACATCAAGGCAATCGATAACCCTGCCGTTGCCATCTCGCGGACACTTAAATCAAGGTTCATCTCTTCTTTCATATACGTGTGCGCTGCTGGAATTTTCGACCATCCAGTCGGCTTCATCAAGTGTGTCGCGACGGCTTGGATGACTTCCGACTGACGATTCGCGCGCGCTCCGTCATTATCCGTTTTTCGATGTCTCGAATAGGCAAGTGCCATCGCACCATCCATATGATATTCCTTCCCCTTTTGGAATGAATACTGATTTGCTTTCCCACTCGCATCCTGCTCGGAGAACGTTCCTGTCGAGACAAGGTCGATTCCGCCGATTTGATCCACTAATCCGATGAAACTATCGAAGGAGATGACGATCTTTCCATCGATTTCTTCATCAAGTAGACCCGAAACAGCATCTTGCGTACATTCTTCTCCACCGAAGGCAAAGGCATGTGTGATTTTATCCTTCTTTCCATTCTCACAGGAAATCGGTGTATACGTGTCTCGAGGAATCGACGTCAACTGAATCGTTCGAGAAAGTGGAATGAATTGCATGACCGACAGGGAGTCTGAACGTGATCCACGCAACGATTCTCCAGGTCGTGCATCACTACCAATCAACAAGAACGTGAATGGTTGTGAAGCAAAAAGAACGAATGCGATGAGCAACAATAAAAATAGTCCAAGAAGCTTTCGTTTAAAACGACGTTTTTTCTTGATTTTTTTAGGATGAGCTTCGCGTGAAGAGACATCAGGAGTCTGCTGTACCGATTGCTCTGATCGCCCCGCCTTCCTCGAGCGTCTCGAGCGTTCCCGATTAGCAAACAACCGTGATCCGGCACTCCCGATCATCTGTGCGACCTGTTTAAGCATGCCGCTCCCGGAACGACGCGATGTACTTTTTCGATCTCGCGGTTGCTCTTCGACATACCGATGATACGTAGCCGGTTCTTGCTGCTTCTCAAAGGATTGTTGAGAAAATGATTCGTCCGGCGCGTACGCTTTCGAAAAAGCTTCTTCTTGTCTAGCTTGCTCTTCTAACTGCATACGTCGTCGCTCCAAGCGAGAGCGGTGTGGTTGATGTTCTGGCATTCATATACCTCCGTATCAATCTTTTGCGATCTGTTTCTCTTTCAAGAACTCGCGGAGATACGTCCGTTTCGGTTCGTGCATCGAGGCAGCCATCTGTTTGACCCACCCTTCTGTCCGTTGACCACCGGTCCGTTCTCCGTAATACGATGACGTTGACTCTTCGTATCCTGTCAGTAACTCACGCATCGTATCGTCATCAGTATACGTATTCCGGTGGAAGACCGCATCCATCGGAAGGCGGGGTTTTTTACCCGGTTGTTGATCTGGAAGACCGACCGCGACTCCAAATAATGGTACGACGTGATCTGGAAGTTGTAAGAGTTCGCTGACACGACGAGCATCATTTCGTAGTGAACCGATGTAGACCGTTCCGTAGCCAAGCGACTCGGCAGCTACGACTAAATTTTGAGCGGCAAGCCCCGCATCGACAGCCCCTACGACAAGCGCTTCCGTCGTCTCGATCGTCCGGCTCACGTCGCCTCCTGCTAGTTCTGCCGCTAACGTATGTTTGTGGTAATCCATACAAAAGACGAAGAAGTAACTGTTTTCTGCCACATATTGTTGACCACTTGCAACGTCGACTAATTGTCGTTTCAATCCTTCATCTTCGACACCGATGATTGCATAAGCTTGCTGATAAGAGGATGTCGAGGCAGCCTGTGCGGCTTTTATGAGTGTTTCAATCGTCTCTTCGTCTAATTGATGTTGTTTGAATTTCCGGATTGACCGGTGGTTGAGTAAATGTTGAATGGTTTCATTCATGTGTAATCGTCCCCTTCTGTAATGAGTCTTCTTATTTAAGATAGTCGTCTCTGACTAAAAAGCGCAAATGAAGAGGTTCGGTTTATGAAAAAAGCGGGAATTGAATAGTGTTGTACTGTGCTTTTCTTGCGAAGGAGGGCGATCATGAGAATACGGAAACTGCGACTCTTACTAGAACAATATGGCGATACGACCCTTCGCGATATCATCGTCGAAATCTATCGTCAACTCCCGAGACAAGTCATCGAAGAGAAAGAGTTTGACGCCATGTTGACACAGTTCATGAAGTATAAGGATTTGCAAAAAGAACAGGAACAACCGACCGTCGAACAGACGATTGCTCAGACGGAACGGTTTATTCAATTAGCATACGATCTCCAGTACCTTGAGCCGAATCCGATCGTACCGCTTCGCGAACAAAAGAATTGGTATATCACCGCCAAACGCCTGCTTAAGCATTTACGCCACTATGCTCATCGTAAAAACGGAACCCGTATTGCCTTTGAGGAATTTTTCTTTCTTCTTTCGTCGGCTGCCGGGGAAGAACCTTTATTTTTAAGTAATGATCCGTTTCGATTATTGAAAGTCTCGCAAGTCGATTTTTTTCAAGAATTAGTCGGCTATTATAAAAATGATAGTCATGGTGTCGAATGGATGGAACGCGCCCTCTATACAGCGTTGAAGGTTCCGATGGACGTCGATACTGAGCGCAGTGATCTTTTGCTTGCTGTACTTGCCCATTGCGAGAAACCAGAACATCAAGAAGCATATATCCATTGCTTGAACGCGCATGCAAAAAAACTACAGTCGCATGTTCGGATTGATGCAGACGCTTTATCCACCTATCAAGAAATTCGTTTCGCAGAGCTACATGCTCTCATTTCCTTACGCGCGTTAGAACGAGCGGAGACGATGCTGTTCACTGAATACATCCCATATTTTTCGCATCGCTCGACTCCGTTTCGTTATTATCTCGATCTCCTCGAACGAGCCGGACTCGAACAAGAACACGAACGAATGGCACGCGTTGGTCGAAAAAAACGAATTCATTTCTAAGAGTAGATTCTTCTTGTTCACACGTAGTAGACAATAAAAGGCAAGTGACGATGGATTCGTCACTTGCCTTTTATTAGTCAGATTCATTTCAATCGGAGGCATTGACGATGCCAAGTCCGACTGTTGCGAGTAATGCAATACAAGCGAATAGGAATGCCATGTCGTTCGGTGAATCGAATCCTTCATAAATCGGTTCCTTCCGATCAACGATGATATGATCCTCCGCGCCGTAATTCCCATATGTCGTCGAACTGCTTACACCCGGTCCATCGTGATCACGCGCTTCGGCTACCAATATATCCGCGCTGAGTAACCAGCCCGATAAACCGATGACGATCCATAGATACTTCATGATAATTTTGCCTCGATTCTTTCTTATCTTCAGGAATCCATCTACTTTTTGTTTGAAACAGAAGATATAAATACCTTTTATTTCCTGTAATATAAAAGCAAGATATTTTCAACTTCACTTTGCTAAAGGAGGAACTTAATTTGCCTATTGTGTATTACGATCAATTGTCTCATGTTCAAAGGCGACACGTCCATCAACTTCTACAGTACCATCAAAAGGCATATGATTTTTCATTTTTTCAGCCGCTTGAAGATTGTCAATGGGTCTACCTCGAATCCGGTCAGGTGAAAGCGACGCTTGGATATCATGTCGTGCATGACGTCGTTCACTTTATGAACGGCGCCTTCCTTGATATCAAAGCCTTTCGTAGTCTGGCTATTTTGCTACACTTACATGCCGTTCGACAAGGATGCCGGCATATTCATGTACAAGTCTCTCCGCCGCATGATCTTTCTCTAACTTCGATTTGGAAAGAGCTTGGTTATAGTTTATATGCCGAACAGTTTCGTTTAATTGGCCTCTCAGAGGGACAGCCTGCTACGCTGCGTTTGAAAGCTGTTCATGCACAGAATCAAGATACTTACCTTGCACTTCGTAACGATGCCCTTCAAGGAACACATCACTTTTTTCCTTATCAGGTATCTGATTTAGACAAGTTGATTCAACGAAAAGCGATTCCTTACCTCGTCTATGATAAGCAACTAATCGTCGGTACACTATTATTTCAAAAGCAGGGACAGAATATTCGTCTTCTTGAAATCACGTGCCTACCTGAACTGAGACGTCAAGGATACGGTAGCCGCATCCTCCATGCATTTCAAGAAAAGTTAAGACGTGCAAACATCCAGACGTTTGAAGTCTTTTTTCTCTCAACACAACAAGATGTATTACGCCTGTATCAGCCCTCGATGTTTTGCGATATCCAGTTAACCTCTCATTGGCATACGTTCAGTACGGATCAGCCTCCGTTAATCATTTAGGCGATTGACGATTCCCTTGTATTCAGGCAACACATACTCCGCATCCATTTCCCGAAAATCAACATGACCCGTTTTACGAAGCACTAGCCCCATCTCGTATAACTGTTCGATATAGGCATCTCCCCATGTCAAGGCAAGTCCGGGTTGGTGGTTATGAAAAGCAAGCAAGGCATCTTCAATAATTTCAGAAGCAATGGATGCTTGCATCACACGGTTCAATAAAGATTGGAACAGTACGGTTTGCCGTCCGATCAGCGCATAAAACGGGAAATAATGTTTAGCATAAACAAACGTCGGCAAATAGGCATCCGCCTTAATCGTCTTTAGTAGCAATGGTGAAGCGGGACGTTGTAATCGTTCTGCAAGTCCAACGGTCGCCTTGCATTCGCACAGCTGATCAAGCACTCGAATCGTCAACTCTTCTTCGATATCGAGCAATAAGACGAGATCCAGCAGATTCAATTCATGCGTCTCCATGAATTGATCACTGCGTTGAAGATGCATCGTATAAGTAAAGTCCAGCTTTTCAGCAACAAGTGCCCACAACTCGGAATGGCGCGCCGCATATAGACCTACCGGAAAGTGAAGGGGTTGGCGGACGATCGAGCGATGCCCTTCAAGTGTATAGACTTGATTGACGTCCAGACCGTCTGCTAGCAGCATTTCGAGTAACTGCTGACGATTTTGACACGTGACGAGTGTTTGAAACAGACGATCAACCTCGACGAGTGGTTGTTTCATTTCAAGCGCTATTTTCAAATGAGCAGGTGAATCCTGCTCTAGCGCACGCTTAATGAATTGTAAGGCCTGTTGTTCCGCATCGTTCAGTTGGGCAACATGTGTCCGAAACATTTCGATGTCAAGTTCCCGGAAGGCTTGTAACGCCGGTGCAATTGATTGATTTTTTATAAAGGGTTTCCACATGATTCCCTCGACCTCCTCATTCCAGTATCTCTTCGTAGTGTACGCAATATCCTATCGTCTTGAAAGCAAAAAATGGAGAATCTTCCGTCGTTTCAGGAAGATCCTCCACTTTTTATTTTTTACCAACTTTTAAATGAGCGTTTCGAAAGACAGCATCTTGTTTTCCTGTCTTTTCAACACTTGTTCCGACAGACCCCAGGTATTCGAGTTCATCCTTTGGTTGAATGAACTCGTATGTGATGGCAGGTTCGCCCCGAAGTCGAACGTGTATGATTTGTCGATGTCGTAAAGAGAATGATGCGCGCACTTCAAGAAAGGAGGAAGCTGATAAATCATGTTGCCGCTCTAAAATCGTCATCAACTCTTTTTCAGAGTCACGATAGTTTCCCTGCAATTGAGCATACGAAATACCGACTCCTAAAGATAGGATGCCAATTAGACTAAGAGCGAAAATGACCAGCACTTTCTTCATGACTGATCCACCTCCGAAAAAAGTTCATTCTACTTATTCATCGGTTCATCCATCGTTGACGTGAAGTCTTTTTTCGAATCCTTTACGTGAAACTGCATGTCCACATGTGGAATATCATCTTCTAAATAAGGTTCGGATACGGTTTCGAAACCAAACGATCCGTAAAACCCTTCTAGGTGTGCTTGTGCCTGTAAGTAGATCGCAGCTTCTTTCTGCAAATGAACCATCGCTTTCTCCATCATTTGTCTCGCTAACCCAACCGACCGGTGTGCACGATGAACGGCTACCCGTCCAATCGCTATTCCTTTTGTCGGATGATCGTATATCCGAAGACATCCGACGATTTGACCGCTCTCACTCCGTACGATTAGGTGTGTCGCTTGTTGATCTTGATCATCTAGCTCCGGATACGCGCACTCCTGCTCGACGACGAAGATATCCGTGCGTAATTTCAAAAGTGCATATAAGGTATCAGGTGTCATGTGATGAAAAGACTCGAATTCAAATTCGTACATAAAAAGCTCTCCTCTTTAGTTACGACAAAGTCGTGATAATTGTCCTGCGTAGATCGTGACGGGAATACCTCTAAAAATCGTATCTTTTTCCCAGTTCAGCCCGTTGGCACGAGCGACATTTTGCGAAGCACGATTATCGGGATGAATGATCGAGATGATTCGATCATGCCCTCGGTTGAACGCCTCCATCATTAGTTGTTTCGCTGCTTCACGACCATAACCGACTTTCCAGTGCTTCGGTTCAAGCCAATAACCGACTTCTAATTCTTCAATTCCATCCACTTCCTGCATCAATAATCCGGCGAAACCAATCGGTTCATTCGTTTCTTTTTTGAACAACAGTAAAAAACCAGTTTGTCGTTCATCCGAGTATCGCTCCAATTGCCGTTCGAACCACTCTCGTGCTTCATCTTCACTCAGGGCAGTACCTCCATTGATATAACGCATGACTTGCTCATTTTGGACAAGCGACTTATAAAAACTGAAATCCTCTTCTTCGAACGGTCGCATCCATAAACGTTCACTTTCCATCGTCATCGCCTCCTTCTATACTTCTCTTTTCCCGAGTTCTTTTCGCTTCATTCCTCTTCCTGACTCTGCTTTCCTTGTGACATTTTTCATTACTAATCGATGACATTCACTCCCTAGTGCTTGCAATTCCCGGCATAAGTCGGTATTTTGGGAACAGTATGTTGAACAACGACCGCACGATTAATGTTAAAATATATTTTGAGCGCATGAGCGCTGAGTAGGAATTCACGAAAAGGACTGAGACCATAATGACTGAACAAGTAATGACAGGACTGTATGAAGGGATTTCAAAAGAGTCCGTACTAATCAATGAACCTTTAAAATATCATACGTATACAAAAATGGGAGGAATCGCGGATTTATTCATCATTCCAACCTCTTATGAAGAAACGGCTTTTGTCGTCCGATATGCTTACGAACAAGGTATTCCCTTGACCTTGCTTGGAAACGGATCGAATCTTGTCGTTCGTGATGGTGGCATCCGTGGCATTGTCCTCTCCTTTGAGAAGTTAACCGACATCTCGGTCGAAGGACATGAACTCGTCGCTCAAAGTGGCGCAGCAATCATCGAAGCTTCTCGTGTAGCTTACGCGCATCAGCTCAGCGGTCTTGAATTCGCTTGTGGGATTCCAGGAACGATTGGTGGCGCATTGATCATGAATGCGGGAGCATACGGTGGTGAAGTCAAGGATTGCCTCCATAGCGCTACTGTATTGACACGACAAGGAGAACTGTTGAACATTTCGCATGATGAACTCGAACTGGGATACCGGACAAGTTGCTTCTCGAAGAAAGAATACATCATCCTCGAAGGTCGATTTGCGTTAACAGAGGGTGACCCAGCATTGATCAAGGAAGTCATGGATGATTTGACGCATAAGCGAGAAACGAAACAACCACTCGAGTACCCTTCTTGTGGTAGCGTCTTTAAACGTCCAGAAGGCTATTTTGCAGGTAAGCTGATTCAAGATAGTAACTTACAGGGAACACGCATCGGTGGCGCTGAAGTGTCGAAGAAACACGCTGGCTTCATCGTCAACGTCGAGAATGCGTCAGCATCCGACTATATCGCGCTCATTCGTCATGTCCAAGAAACGGTTCAAGAAAAATTCGGTATCTTACTTGAGACAGAAGTGAAAATCATCGGTGAAGAAGCATAATCAATCATTTTACGAAAAAGGTGAGCTCCGTATTCGGACTCACCTTTTTGTTCGTTTAGATCGACCAGTTTCCGTCACGCATGACTGATTCACGCGTTCCGTCTGCAAGTTCTCCTTCAATCGATAGATCCGCTGATCCAATCATGAAGTCGACATGCGTCATCGAGTCGTTCGCGCCTTGTGCTTCTAGTTCTTCTGCTGAAAGGCTTGGACCATTTTCGAGACATGTCGAGTACGCACGACCAATCGCTAAGTGGCATGAAGCATTTTCATCGAACAATGTATTATAGAATAGAATACCCGAGTCAGAAATCGGCGAGCGGTGTGGTACGAGCGCAACTTCTCCGAGATAACGTGCACCTTCATCAAGTGAAATCAAGTCATCTAATGCTTCTTGACCCTGTTTTGCTTCCGCTTTGACGATTTTTCCGTTCTCGAACCAGAGTGTGAACTCATCAATCAAGTTCCCACTATAGCTAAGTGGTTTTGTGCTCGAGACGTGTCCGTTGACTCCTGTCTTTTTCGGCAATGTGAACACTTCTTCTGTCGGCAGATTCGCGATGAAATCAACACCATCTGCATTCGGACCACCGCCACCTAACCAAACATGACGTTCTGGTAATTCGATTGATAATTCTGTTCCTGGAGCTGTGTAGTGCAATGTTTTGTATTTCTTCTCTGTCAGGAATTTTGCTTTTGAACGCAGATTATGATCGTGATCCGCCCATGCAGCGACCGGATCTGCTTGATCGGCACGTGTTGCTTTCAAAATAGCTGACCAGAGCTCTTCAACGGCATTCTCTGAATCAGGGAATACTTTCTTCGCCCAGCTTTCAGAAGGTGCTGCTACGACACACCAGCTGACATTGTCACTCATGACGAACTTCCGCCAATTAGCAAGAGCGACACCGGCTGCTTTATTCGCACGTGCGATTCGGCTCGAGTCAACGCCATTCAATAAATCTGGATCTTCACTAACGACCGATAAGAACGCAGTCTTTTCTTCTGCCAGTTGGTCGTAACGTGCTTTTAACCAATCTGGGAACGTATCAAACGACTCTTCCGGTGCATCGAAATAACGGATTTTCGTCATCTCATCATCTGACCATTGTACATACACTTGCGTAGCTCCTACTTCATAGGCGACACGCGTGATTTCACGAACGAGCGGCAAATTTTCGATTCCAGCACGCACCTCGAGTTGTTGTCCTGGTTGTAGATTAATTCCCGTACGCACGGCTAAAGACGCGTATTGTTGTAATTCTGCTTGTGTCGGCATTATGTAATCCCCTTTCTTGTATCTTTATTTTCACGAAATAGTTGCAATTTTGCAAGAAATAAGGCGAAACTAGAAAGAGAAGAGAAGGAGGCATCACCATGGAATTCACACCCGGCGATTTTAAATCGGCTTATACGTATTTTCACCGACAGGCACTCGACCTCGTTGGTGATGAAAAAGCACAGCAAGAATTGTTAGTTCGAGCAGAAATCGGACTTGCGCACTTGACGCAAGATATTGCGTCTACAGAAAGCTCGGACATCGAACGCGAGGCAGAACTCGTCCTTTATTTTCAATTAAAACAACTGCTTGAAATGCTTCGTGCTCTCTATCAGAAAAAATTCGAAATGCATGCGGAGCAGGAACAATTGTTATTGACGGCCGTTCTGTACTTCACGTCTCCTGTTGACGCCTTACCGGACGATAACGTCCTCGGGCTCTTCGATGATGCACAGATCGTCGAAACGATTTATGAAGAACTGGCTGCAGACGTCGATCGCTTTCAACATATGGAATAAAAATAGGCAGCTGTCGCAACAGCTGCCCTTTTTTATGCGTTTTGCTTCGAAGCGATATGAACAGGTGTCGTGGATTGACGTGATTCATCTACCTCTAGTTTTTCTTTATTCAACCACGTATAGATCATTCCCATGAAGACAGCTCCACCAATGATGTTTCCAGCTAGAGCGGGTAACAGGTTATGCATCGCTCCGGCAAATGTGATCGTATCCGGGTGTGGTACGACTAACGCAATGGAGAACAATGCCATATTGGCGATGACGTGATCAAATCCAGATGCGAAGAATACTGCAACAAGTACCATCATCATCATGATTTGCGCTAATTCATTCTTCATATTTTTCGGAATGAAAATCGCTAAACAGACCATCCAGTTACAGAAGATAGCTCGTGTGAAGATTTCCCACGTCGTATGGTGGATCTTCGTCTCTGAGACAGAAAATAACCAGTTGTTCATACCAAGCTCTTGGATGATTCCTGTTTGGGAAAAGAGTAGCGCAAACGCTAATCCGCCAAGTCCATTTCCGATTAGACAGATCAACCAGACCTTCATCGTATCCATCTTCGTCGTATAGCCACGCATCGTCGCCGTCGTGAAATACATCGTATTTCCTGTGAACAGCTCTGCCCCACCGTAAACGATCAGGACAAGCGCCACTCCGAAGGTCAGTCCACCGACAAGTGTCGCAACAGGTGACTCCGCCATATATAGACCGTTAATTGCTTTTAAAGTAAAAATGATTGCAAATCCAATGAAAATTCCCGCTAACATGGCACGAACTAAGTACTCGAGAGGACGCATTTGTAGCATGCGCGTCGACTTGATTGCTTTATTCCGTAATCCTTCTAATGCTTCTACCTCGTTCATCGTAGAAACCTCTCTTTCTTTTGTTCAACACTTCACAATGTTTGTTCATTTATTATCATACTTCCATCTTAAAAGATGTTCAAGTATTGAATAGACCTGTTTTATCGTTTTTATAAAAGAACGAGATGTAAACGATATCATTGTGTCAAGATTGTGAAAAATGCCTTTTCTTGCTTTATACAACTAATTAGTTTGGATCTGTAGTCGTGATGCGAAGAGTTCAAAGAAGGTGTTTCGTCTTGAGGCATCGAGCACATAACCATCAATGACGACACGATTAAAGCGTCTAGAAGAGGAAGTAGCTCGTTCGATATCGGTCGGAGTGTAGGCGTCGAATGTTTTCCGGTCCATCGTAAAATCTGCATCTGAATACGGATCCGTGTAGTGAATTTCGAGATCGGTCAAATCAGGAATCGTTGAAAATAAAACAAGCGTATGATGCATCAGAATTTTAGATAACCGAGCCTTTAAAAAATCCTGATTCACCTGTAGTGTCCCGGTATCGGTACCAATCCAAGCTTGTCGCTCTTTTCCTGTCACTTCATAGGCAAGACGTAACGATTCTCCTTCGACATCTACCTGTTTTAATTCTGATGAGAACGGAAGTTGTTCGGCTAATTGACGAACCGCTACCGTATTCATCATCGAGGCACCCACTTGTCTCGCTACAAGATCACCATCATGCCAAATGGATGATTGATTTTTTTCATTGGGTTGTTCGAAAAGACGAATCCCAACTAGTATTCCTAAGCAGATACAACCAAGAATCCATAACATTTTCTTCATTTTCATCACCTTCCTAAAAAAACATACCCTTTTTCATCTTTTTTCATAAGAAGGGTTGAAATTTTATGCATATGAGCGTACTCTTGCATGCAGATACTCACAGAAGGAGGAGCATGAGGTCACTCATCATATTGCCATGACTACAACACACCCACAGAAAAAGAGAGTTGAAAAAATCAGTTTCTTAATCATTGGTACGTTGCTGTATTCCCTTTACATCAGCCTACTACTATCTCCAAATGATATCGGATCAGGCGGTATCATGGGGATCACGCTCATTATTCAAGAGCTCTTCCACACGCCAATCGGATTAACGCAATTGCTCTTAAACATTCCCCTCTTCCTTTTAGGTTTCCGTTTCCTACGCAAACGATTCATGTTCTTATCTGGAATTATTGTCATTGCTTCTTCCTTTTTAATTGACTGGATCCCGACTCAAATCGTTCCGGAATCTCTAAACGATCCGCTCGTCGCTTCCATCTTTGCTGGTCTAGTCTCTGGTCTTGCAATGGCATTGATCTTCTTCGGTGGTGCTTCAACTGGAGGGCTTGATATTCTTGGAAAGTTTTTCTTTGCTCGTTTTCATAACTGGCCACTTCCTCGTATATTTCTGATGCAAGATCTTGTCATTTACATCCTTGTATGGTGGGTATTCGATCTTAAACACGTTATGTATGCTCTCATCATGAGCTTTGTTCGCGCCAAAGCCCTTCAGACGGTTTACAGTTTCTATTCTGCTTCTAAGCAATGTATCATCATTTGTGAGAAAGCAGATGAAATCAATGAAGTCATTACAAAAGAACTCGGTCGTGGTGTCACGATTCTCGATGCACGTGGAGGATACTCCAACCGAACGAAAAAAATGGTCTATGTCGTCGTTCAAAATAATGAAATCGTCCGTTTGCAAGAAATCGTCTCTTCTGTCGAGCCGAATGCATTCGTTACATTCTCAGAAATCCATACTGTCTTCGGCAATTACAAGGAACATTCGTATTCGTTTTAACACCAAGCGCAGCTTAGCTGTGCTTTTTTCATCTTCTTAAAACAGCTTCTCGTATTGCATCATCTTTCCTGCTTTTTTATTAGTATTATTCACTTTTTCAGTCATTATCCCTATTCAAAAAATAGACAGGCTTCACTTTTTTTACGATAGTAGTTAAGCTTATGACATGTCTTTTATTTAAAGGAATGATTGCATGCACTCTCTTTGGCGTCAGCGTATTCTGCTGATTTTCTTGATCAGCTTATTCGCCTCTATCCCGATCATCTATGCTTTATCCGGTTATCGGACGATTGCAACGATGACCGAGCAAATGAAGGATCATGATATACCGTTAATCAATCAGGTAGATCAGTTGGTCGAACACAATCGAGATCGTGCCAATGCGGTTCGTGGTCTCTTATTGTATGAAGATAATCGTTATATCGAACAATATTACTTTTCAACGTCTAAAATCCATGATTTGCGCAATAGTCTGAACCAATCGTCGACTACTCCAGGGACGATTAAGGATCTCCTTCGCCGCAACAATGTCTGGGAGTCTGAAATTGAACGTGTGTTTGTCGTCTATGAACGTCAAAGTCCAACAGCCGCAAAACGTCTTGCTAGACAATCGACTCAGACGACTCAAACGATTCTCGAAGACTTATCCCGTGTGAAAGATGATTTGTATAAAACGCTTCAAGCCAAATTACAACAATCAGATACTTTAATCGCTACATATAAATGGATGTGTCTTGGTCTCTCCATCCTGTCCTTTTTATTGATTAGTGCCACGGTCTTTTTCTTCCACCACTTCGCTCCAAAAGGATCAGAACAATCGTCTTTAGAATAAACGAAAAGCGCAGCTAAAGCTGCGCTTTTCGTTTATTCTAAAGACTCATTCAGGCATTGCTTTTCCCTCTTGTACATGTTCCATCGCCATATGTACAAGCGATGACACATGATGGTCATCCAAGGAATAATAGACGACTTTACCATCTTTTCGAAACTTGACGAGTCCTTGTTTCAACAAAGATCGAAGATGATGCGACGCTGTCGCAATCGAACAGTCGACAGAGGCCGAGACATCACAAACGCATAGTTCTTCTTCGATCGTCAGCGCATAAACGATTCGCAGTCGTGTCGCATCCGAAAGAATCTTAAATAGCTTTCCGATTTCAAGCGTCGGAATCGTATCAACGATATGTCCGATTTCAGACGCACGTTGTTCATCAATCGCAATCGTTTCACAACGGGGAATGTCCATGTCCGTCACCTCGTTTCTACTTATATTGCACCATGAGAAACGGGACATTGCAAGTTCAGCGCATTCGTCTGCGAATGAGCCAAAACACGAACCATCCTCCTACGTAATCTCCGATATCCCAGACAATTCGATTTTGATCGACAGCGCGTACGCCGATGTCAATGATTTTCGTGCTTTCTAATCGGTTCGTATAACGTTGACGAAGCCGAGTCGGAATCGGTAGACGAAGAAGTGCCCGGTAATAAATATCTAAATGAGTATGTCCCCAAATTTCCGTCGCAATCGAGCTCGTTTTAATATACAACGGACGTTTGTAGCGTCTTTCATACTTTTCTTTCAATAAAAGGGCCATCTCATAAGATATACGATTAGGATGTGGAAATAAGACTTTTCCTAGATGGTAGATCCCCTGATTATCGACTCGAATGATTTGTGGTTCTAACCGATATCGAATCCAATAGCCGCGAAAACGGATCGTCTGCCATTTCAATACAATCACCTCTGAACGGATTATACCCTGTTCTGAAGTGATTGATGCCATTCACGCACAGCATCTGTCATTTGCTGCGCAGCGAGTTGCCGATCTTCTTTAGCGAAAATTTCTGAGATGACGGCATACCCTTCTAGCGGGATGGGCAGAGAGGAGACATTCGTTGCTGTGATTCCACCAATACCGATTAGAGGTAATCGTACAGCTTCCCGAATCGCCTGAAGCATCGTATGCGACATGGAATCAGCGTCCGCTTTGGATGACGTCGCAAATAGAGACCCCACGCCTAAATAAGATGCTCCGTCTCGTTCTGCTTCAATCGCTTGTGCAACGGTTGCTACCGACACACCAATCACGGCATCTGGTAAAAGGCGACGTGCTGCGGTTAAAGGAATGTCTTCTTGTCCGATATGCAAACCAGCTCCGACGAGTAACGCGATATCAATCCGATCATTGATGATCAAAGGAATGTCGTGTCGATCCGTGAGTGCTTTCAACCGAACTGCCTGATCGAAGAATTCCTTTCCTTGCGCTGTTTTTTCCCGTAATTGCACGATCGTTGCACCACCTAAAATGGCTTCCTCAACGACCGTCTCGATCGCGACTCCAGGATGGTACCGACGATCCGTCACTGCATAGATGGAGTAATCAATTGACACGTTCTGTCACCTCCACCAGATCTTGCACCGTCATGAGGCTGATGGCATTGAACAACTCTCGTTTAAAATCACCAAGACCTTGCGCGGAGGCTGCTTGTTCTCCTGCTTTTCCCATGACGAATGTCCCGTGGACAGCCGCCTCAAATGTCGTATATCCTGCACCGAGGAAGCTCGCAATCAAGGAGGCCGTCATGCAGCCCGTACCCGTGATGTCTCCCAAACGTGGTGTTCCTACATGTAATTCCATTTCACGCGTTCCATCTGTGATGTAGTCGTTCGGACCTGTCACGACGAGGACAGATTGGTGTTTGCGAGCAAATGCACGAATGCTTTCTCGATCCATCATTGCATCTCCCGCAGCATCGACTCCCTTAGTTCGCCCATCTTCCCCAAGTAACGTCTTGATTTCAGAAGCATTTCCTTTAATGACCGTACACCCGAGATCAATGAGTTCTTTAGAAAAGGCAGTACGTAATGTCGTTGCCCCTGCTCCAACTGGATCAAGAACGATCGGGACATTCAAACGTCCCGCTTCACGTGCTGCGAGTCGTTGAGCTGCTTGCATGTCTGCATCGATCGTACCAATGTTTAAGACAAGAGCTTGCGCGAGTCTAACCATCTCTTCTACTTCACGAATGTCTTCCGCCATGACGGGTGATGCTCCAACAGCGAGTGTGACGTTCGCGCAGTCGTTGATCGTAACCGTGTTCGTCAGATGGTGAATGAGTGGTTTGTGTTCAAGAATGGTCGTAAACATGTGTATCCCTCCAAAGTGAGTGAAAATGATGTGTCGGTCCAATACCTTGTCCGAGAGCAAATCCATGACGAATTGCCTCCGTGACATAGTTTTTCGCCTGTCGTACACTATCTGTTAAATCTTCTCCAAGCGCCATCCGTGCTGCAATCGCTGCAGATAAGGTACAACCAGTTCCATGAGTATGTTGATTGTCTAACCGTTCCGATGTGAAACGATGTTCCACTTCCCCATCAAACAACAAATCCGTTGCAGCTCCTGAGAGATGTCCACCTTTTAGTAATACTGCCCCTGTCTGTGTAGCCAATTGATGCATCGCCAGTCGCATTTCCTCTAGATTGGTCACTGATCGTCCTGTTAACCGCTCCGCTTCCGGTAAATTCGGTGTAACGAGTGTCGCAAGCGGCAGAAGTTCTGAAATCAATGCTTGTTCAGCTTCCGTCCGCAATAGGGCATGACCACCTTTAGCGACCATGACGGGATCTAATATGATAGGAACTGTCTGTTTGCGGAGATGTGTAGCAATGACACGAATCGTCTGCGCATTCGAGACCATCCCGATTTTGATCGCATCGACACGAATGTCTGAAAAAATCGACGTTAACTGGGCATCTACGATTTCTGGGGATAACTCTTCCACCGCTTGAACACCCAACGTATTTTGCGCCGTGACGGCTGTCAGGACGCTCATTCCATAAACCCCTAAAGCCGAAAAGGTTTTTAAATCTGCTTGAATCCCAGCTCCACCACCGGAGTCGGATCCTGCAATCGTCAGTACATGTTTCATGTTCTTTTCACCTTCCCATCGAGCAATGTAAGGGAGTCGTGACCGACAAAAAAAAGCGTCGACCGCTGTAAAAAAGCAGTCGACGCTATACGAAAGCGTTATACACGCATTCCGGTATCCGTTCGGCTCAACTTTCCTACGCTGGTATTATCCAGTTCAGGTAATAGGGTCGAAAACAGATTGGTTTTCCTCTCAGCCGGATTCCTCCAGCTCCCCTAGTTGCTCAAGTATTCGTTTCGCCTTAACTGTAGCATAGAGAAGAAAAAAAAACGAGCCGAAGCCCGTTTTGATTACAGATATGCCAATGGATTGACTGCATTCAGAGGAGAAGAAGCACTGTATTGATAGCCTCCGACATGTAGTTCGAAATGTAAGTGTGGTCCTGTTGAATTCCCTGTACTACCAAGTGTCCCGACTTGTTGACCTTGAGAGACCGTTTGTCCTGCACGAACCGATAATGAACTCATATGTGCGTAGACAGTCGTGTACACTTGTCCATCGAGGAAGTGAGAAATCATGACATGATTGCCGTAAGGTCCACCACCTGATGCTGTAATGACCGTTCCAGCTGCTGCAGCGACGATTGGAGACCCGACCGAACCACTGAAATCAACACCGTTGTGGAACGTATAACCGTTCGCGCCGCTTGCTGGTCCGAATCCTTGCGACACTCCACCAGAAGATGGTCGAACGAATTTCCCTCCACTCGAAACAACGGGCGGGGCAACAGAATCAGTTGACTCCGAACTCTTACCTACTTGTTTTGCTGTTTGAGCATTCGCTTTAGCGGCTTTTTCGGCTACCGCTTTCTCCGCTGCTGCTTTTTCAGCCGCTGCTTTAGCGGCTGCCTTCGCTGCCGCAATTGCACGTTCTTGCGCTTCGAGAGTCGCTTGAAGTTCTTTTGCGTCTAACAGTTCTGTCGTGAACTTGGTCTTCCCTTTTCGTAATTTCTTCAGCGTGGCACTACGTTCTTTCATTTGAAGCTTTAACGCTTTCTTTTGTTCAAGCAATACTTTCTTTTCTTGCATTTGCTCCGCTTTTTTCTCAACGAGCGCTTGTTTTGCTTCTGCTAATTTTTGTTGCGTTGCGATGTAATCCGAAATCATTTTATCGTCTTGCTCAGCGATTTTTTTCCCCGCCATGACACGGCTGAATAAATCACCTAAATCCTTCGATCCAAAAATGACTTCTTCCCATTTAATCGAGTTTCCATCGTTCTCTTGGAAAACACGCAAACGATCACCGAGTAGTTCTTCCTGTTTCTGTAACATTTCTTCGTAACGGACGATGTCTGCCTTTAACTCATCGATTCGAACGTTCAACTGTTCGATTTGTTTATTTTTTTCAGAGACTTGGAAAATCTTTTCGTTGATTGCTGCGTCAATTTGATTGATTTGACGTTGCTCTTTTGAGATTTTAGCTTCTTGTTTTTTGATCGCTTTTTCAAGTTTACGTTGTTCAGCGGCATTTTCAGCCTTTTTTTCTTTAATGGTCGCTGCTGCGATCGGTTGCGTTCCTGTTATAAGTAATGCTCCTAAAACAATGGTAGAAATTAGTTTTTTTAGCATATATCGTTTTCCTCACTTATGTTTTTTCATATTTTATTATAGTATTCAAGTTTCTCTCATATCTGAAATAGATTATAGCACCGTAATCGTTTCAAAAAAATTTCATTTACATTTCAAATGAAAACGGTTTTTTGTAATATATGATTTGTTTTTTGAAAATGACAAAAAAAAGAACCGTTGCATATGCAACGATTCTTTACGATTAAAACATCGACATTGGATTGACTGAGTTAGCTGGACCTGTTGCACTGTAGCTGTATCCACCAACGTGAATTTCGAAGTGTAAGTGTGGACCTGTTGAGTTTCCTGTGCTACCACGTGTACCGATTTGTTGACCTTGGCTGACACGTTGACCTGCACTAGCGTTCAATGAACTCATATGTGCATAGACTGTCGTATAGGTCTTCCCGTTCAATTGGTGAGCGATCATGATGTGATTTCCGTAAGGTCCGCCACCTGATGCTGTAATGACTGTACCAGTTGCAGCTGCCACGATTGGCGTGCCAACTGGACCACCGAAGTCAATCCCGTTATGGAACGTATAACCGTTCTCTCCGCCTGCAGAACCATACCCTTGTGTCACAGCACCAGCAGTTGGATGAATGAAGAGTCCGCCTGATGATGGTGACGGTTTAGGTGTCGCAGGAGCTGACGGCGCTGGAGCAGGTGCAGCTGGTGCTGGTGTAGATGGTTTTGGTGCAGATTGTTTCGTCGAACCAGAAGGTTTTGCTGACTGCGCTGCCTTCTCTTGTGCTGCTTGCTGAGCTGCTGCTTCTTTAGCGGCTTGCTCTTCTGCTGCTTTTTGTGCTGCTGCTTGCGCTGCTTCAGCCTCTGCTCTTGCTTTCGCTTCACGTGCAGCCTGAGCTTGACGTTCTTTTTCGATTCGAGCTTCACGTTCACGCGCTGCTTTTTCAGCTGCAATCGCTTTTTCTTGCGCAATCAAAATTTGTTGGACTTCTTTTGCATCCATCAATTGTGTTTCGAACTTTTCTTTTTTCTTACGTAGTTCTTTTAAGCGTTTGTTCCGCTCTTTTAATTGTGATTCAAGATCCGCTTGTTGACGTTTTAATTCTTGTTTCTCAACGACCAACTGCGCTTTCTTTTCTTTTACTTCTTGTTGCGCATCCGCTAATTGCTTTTGAGTATTTTGATAATCCGTGATCATTTTATCATCTTGTTTTGAAATGGATTTCCCTGCCATGACACGGCTTACGAGGTCACCAACGTTTTTAGCGCCAAAGATGACTTCCTCCCATTTAATCGAGTTTCCATCATTCTCTTGCATGACACGAAGACGATCACCAAGTAATTTTTCTTGGCGTTTTAGTTTCGCTTTATATTTCTCGATTTCTTTTCCAAGTTCAACGATTTCACGTTCTGTTGCTTTGATTTGACGATCTTTTGTTTCGACAGCAAAGATTTTTTCGTTCAACGCTTCGTCTAGTCGATTGACTTCTTGTTGTGTTTTAGAGATTTTTTGACCTTCTTGATTAACAGAAGACTCTAAGTTTTTTTGCTTTTTAGCATTGTCTTGTTGCTGTTGTTCGTTTTTGGCTTTCTGTTCACTTAAATCGTCAGCTGCTGCAAAATGAGGTGCTGATGAAAGAACCAGTGCGGAAACGATGAGCGACGCGAACGTTTTTTTCATGTAGTATTCCCTCTTTTTCTGTAGTGTATGTTTTATGATTTATCGTAGAGTGTTTAAGTTAAATTTAAATTCTGTAATAGTTTTTCTTTTTTATAAGAACGTTTTTGATTATAGCATTCATTCCTCTTCCATAATATTTCAGTGATATTTCATTTTAAATAAATCTTCCCTCTTCTATGTAATAGAAACATTTGGAAGGTAACTCATCGTTGCAACTTTGGAGTGTTTTTGGGAAACTGAAGCGAACAGAAGGAGGATATCATATGAAATTAGACCACACTGGAATTGCCGTTCGCGACATGCAGGAAGCCATTTCATTTTATACAAACGTACTTGGAGGAACTTTAACAAAAGAGTACTCGAATCCTGCGCCTGGTGTCGCTTCCAATATTGCGGTCATCGAGTTCGATGATGCGCACATCGAGTTGTTAACGCCAACAAGTCCGGATAGTCCGATCGCTCGTTTTTTGAAACAACGTGGGAAAGGTGTCCACCACATTGCTTATCGTGTAGAGAATTTAGATCAAGCGATTGAAGAAGCAAAACAACAAGGCTTAACATTTTTAGAAGATACGTATCGAACGACGCCGTTCGGGCGACGACTGATTTATATGAATCCCCGGCATTCACACGGCGTCATTACAGAACTCTGTGATTATCCAGAAAATCTATAAAAAATCAGCACTGCGATAGCGCAGTGCTGATTTTTCGTTTCATGGTATTAGCCGAGTTTAGCTACGATTTCCCGATTGAACGCAGGAATGTCATCTGGTTGACGACTTGAGACGAAATTATCGTCGACGACGACTTCTTCATCTGCAAAGTCCACACCAGCATTTTCTAAATCGATTCGAATCGATTTATAACCTGTCATTTTTCTTCCTTTGACGATTTTTGCATTAATCATCAATTGTGGTCCATGGCAGATCGAGAAAATCGGTTTTTTCGACATATCGAATTCTTCAACGAATGAGACGAAACGCTCGTCTTCCCGTAATAGATCCGGTGAAAATCCGCCTGGAATCAGGAGAGCATCGTAGTCTGCTGCTGAAGTCTCATCAATCGAGAGATCAACATTTACTTTTGCCTCTTCCTGTTTCCCAACGAGTTCTGCACCTTTTTTGGCACCAATGACAGTGATTTCATGCCCTGCTTCTTTTAATGCATCAACCGGTCCTGTGAATTCTACATCTTCAAAATGATCGGCGAGTACAACGGCTACTTTTTTAGACATGTGATTCATCCCCCAAGTTGTTTGATTTAGATTGGATCTTCTCCGCGATCTCGTGGAGAAACCGTATCATCTGGCATTTCGTCTTTTCCTTTTAGGATTTCCTTTTGCTGCTCCTCTGTCAGTTTCCGTTCTTTATCCGACAGACGATCCCGTTCATCTTCAAACTCTTCATTTGGACGATCGGTTTCTTTCGGTGCCATGGAAAACCCTCCTTATGATCCGTCGCTTATACTTATAATGAATCGACGACTTTAACAGAAAGATCGACATCAATGTTGCCACGTGTCGCTTTCGAGTACGGGCAGAAGTTGTGTGTCTTCTCTAGTAAGTCTTCGGCTTCTTCTTGCGATACGCCAACGACCTCGACGACGAGTTTCGCTGCAATTTTTACACCGTTATCCGCTTCGTCCTGTAAGAGGCTGACTTCTGAATTCGTCCGCGTCTCGACTCGTTTTTTTGCTTGGCGCGCCATTAAATTATAGGCACCATCAAAACAAGCGGCATATCCTGCTGCGAATAACTGTTCCGGGTTTGATGTCGGAATGTCTTCTTTGCCTTTTGTTCCTGGCATGACTAAATCGAGATTAATGACGTTATCGTCTGAAGCAACTTTCCCGTCGCGACCACCGACTGCAGATGCACGTGAAGTAAGAATGACGTTTGACATAATAAAAAACCCCTTTTCCTGTTGAATTAAAAAATGCTTTTTTGCCACATAGACAGTAATACCCGTCAGTGAGGGAGATAAACACAAGAGGTGTCTATCACCTTAGCTGATTCATTTTTTAGTAGACAAAAAAAGACGATGAACTCGAAGTCCATCGTCCTGCACATTCTATTTCTTATCCGATCTCTTCTGTTGCAGTTTCTTCTCGATCAGGCAATTGAAGATAAATTGATTTGACTTGATGATTATCGACTTCCATGACTTTGATCGTGTATTCCTGATAGCGGAATTCTTGGCCACTCGACACTTCCGTATCCTGTGCCATGACCCAGCCACCAATCGTATCGATGTCTTCTTCTTCGATTCCTAGGTTAAAGCGTTCATTTAGGTCATCAATCAAGACACGGCCTGAGATCCGGTATAATCGCTCATGAATTTGTTCGATATCTGCTTTCTCATCCTTATCGAATTCATCTCGGATTTCTCCAACGATTTCTTCCAATATGTCTTCCATCGTAATCACACCGGCTGTACCACCATACTCATCAATGACGAGTGCCATTGGCGTCCGTTCCACCTGCATTTTCAACATAGCGTCTTGAAGCGGTGAATACTCGGATACAATCGGCAAGTTGTGGATGTAATAGCTTAATGCTTTTCCTTTGTTAGCCATATGATCCGTAAATAATTGTTTTGCATTGATGAATCCAAGGATTTTATCCTTATCTCCTTCTTCCGCTACTGGGTAACGTGTGAACTGATACTCTTCAACGAGACGAATGATGTCCTCCATCGATGCATCGTTCGAGATCGTGATTAAGTCCGTCCGCGGTAACATGATATCTTTCGCGATCCGCTCATCGAACGAGAAGATGTTCTGCATGTAAGAAAGCTCAGTCTGGTTGATTTCTCCACTCTTATAACTCTGTGTCATGATGATTTTAATCTCTTCTTCAGAATGGACTTCTTCGTGTCCCGCTGGCTCGACACCAAATAACCGAAGGATGATTCGTGCTGAACCGTTCAATGTCCAGATGAAAGGTTTCATGATTTTACCGAACCAATAAAGTGGTGGCGCGAGTAGCATCGTGATGGCTTCCGTTTTTTGAATCGCCAAAGACTTTGGAGCAAGCTCTCCAAGTACGACATGAAGAAACGTTACAATCGAGAATGCAAGAACGAACGAAATGATCGTCGAGACGGAGTTCGGAATATCAATTTCTTCGAACAACATACCGAGAATCGCACCTACCGTTGATTCTCCTAACCATCCGAGACCAAGCGCTGTCACGGTAATTCCAAGTTGACAGGCCGATAAATAATAATCCAAATTCTCAAGTAGCCTCTTCGCCACTTTCGCAGTCTTGCTTCCTTCTGTAATCAACTGATCGATTCGAGACATTCGCATTTTGACGACCGAAAATTCGGCAGCTACAAAAAAAGCTGTTAAGACGATGAGTAGTGCAATGACGAGTAGTCGAATGATGATCGTCGTCGTGTCGAATGTCTCCATTGAGTGTGTACTGTCCAATCGTTTCCCCGAAAAAAGGGGATTCACCTCCATTAATATAAAGCCAGATGCCGAGGCATCTGGTGGTTTACAGCAAAAAGAAGCTTCAAACTTTCAAAGCTTCCCTACTTTTTCATATTCATACTATAACGGAACTTTCATAAAATGTGTACTTGAAGACATCATTTCAATTCATCAGACGACATAGAGAATAAAGATCACGATCATGAGTAACATCGCGATTCCCTTTAACAATGCACTTGATAAGATACCAAGGACTGTTCCGATCCCGACTGAAACCGAGGTTTGCCATGTCTTTTTACTAATGATTTTTTCCGTCAAGATGGCAAAGACGAACGGGAAAATTAATAATCCGATTCCTGGCAAAATAAATGGTCCCGCAATCAATCCGACTGTCGTCGCAATCTTAGCTGCTTGTGAGCCTCCCCGTCGATCGACGGTGTAGGCGCTAACGAGATAATCGAGTGTGAATAAGAGAATGATGAATATCGCTTGAATCACCCAAAAACTAATCGATAATTCAGAGAACCCGAATCCGAATCCATAAATCAAAAAGCCCACTACTAAAATCGGTGCACTTGGGATGATCGGATAAACGAGACCTGCAAAAGCGACTAGAAAACAGACGACGATCAGACTCCATAACAAGATTGTCACTTTCTATCCCTCCCTTCTTTTGATTCTCTTGCCCTTATTACGATGAAGGGGAGACAAAAGTTTCATTCAACGCCCGATGGATTTGATTTTTTAAAAAATCTCGATCCCAGTCGTTCATTGTTTCAAAACGCACTTCCGAACAGATATATGGAATGAACCGTTGAATCGTTTCATAGTGAGCAGGTAAGGATTGCCGCTTCATTGTTCCAAGCGATTCGAGCATCGTCGCGAGAACCGAAATATCCTCTGCTCCATAATGTCGTAGTTGATAAAACGTCGTGTACAACAATTGTTGGTAAGTTTCCCGGACGATGACGTGCTGCTTGTCCTCGCCAACAACCAGCACACCATCTGGTATTACGGCATACTGTCGCATTAAGTCACCAATGATCCGAATCGCATGTCTTGCTGTATTTGGATCATTGATCCCTGGAGAAATAGCACGTAAAGCAACTTCACTTAATTTTTCAAGAACGAATGCAAAATCCTGTTCTGAAGATTTCGTCGGCCCAATCAAGATACTTTCATTGATATCCCGGCAAGTTGCCCGTCCGATGGCTTCTCCCTCTGTTACGAATGAGCCGACCGTTCGATCAATATACACGCGGTCTTTCTGATCAAAAGCATCATAATCGACTGCTTGAATATATCCGGTTCGTGTTGCCTGAATAAGATGTGGATAATTTGTCGTCATCTTTCTTTCAGTAATCTTCTGTTCTCCTGATTCTAGATGTTCGATTTGACGTTTTAACAATTCGTTCCCTTCTTCGTGTAATCGATCAAGTAATGTCGTCACGCGAATCGACTGACTAACGATATGAATGAATGCTACAAAAGCGGCAATCGAAATCAATACGACTATTACGGCCACAGCAGAAGAAACGATGCTCATTTTCAAAGCAGGTCGAAGGAAAAAAAGCATCGTGATAGAATAACTGACAGCACCAATGAAGATACCAAAAATATGTTGCACTTGTCGGTTTTCAATAAAATTAGGTAATGTGCGCGGTGAAAATTGTGAAGAATACGTTGTTAGGACGACCAAAATGGTTGAGAAAGTGAATGTCATCATAGCGAGCAGTCCTGTGAAGACTGAGCTATGAATCGCTTGTGCTAAATCAAGTGTTGTCTTCCAAGTGACGGGAAACCACTTCGATACATAAGAATCGATCCAAATAACGATCCCGGTCAGTCCTATACCGATGAGCCCATAAAGTAGTGGCCACCACCAATTGATTTCTCGAGACAGGACTTTCAGCTTCTTCAAAATAAAATGCCTCCTTTTTATAGCACTATATTGATTGTTTTCCTGATTCAGAGCTCTTTAAAACCAGCATTCCTTATCTGATTTTGAGCAATAAATTTGGTCGAAGTGCACGGATGTGTTTTACTTCTTTTCATAACGTGAATAACTTAATTGTTATGAAAACGAATGGGAGATGAAATGATATGGCTCAACAAAACGAAGCAACATTGCATACAGATTTCACGAAGATTTATATTGACGGTCAGTGGCGCACAGGCGCAAGTGACAGCAACATGACGAACACGAATCCTTTTACGGGTGAAGAACTCTTCACGATCTCTGCAGCGAATCAACAAGATTTAGATGACGCATATGAAGCGGCTCAAGTCGCTCAAAAAGACTGGGCAAAAGTTCCTGCCTTAAAACGTCAAGGTCTCATCGAAAACTTCTTGAAAGTCTTGTACGAGGAGAAAGAAACGATTATCGAATGGTTGATTAAAGAGTCCGGAAGTACACGCATCAAAGCGGAAGGTGAATTCCTTGCTTCTGTCTTGATCGTCAAGGAAGCTGCGACATTCCCACTTCGGATGCACGGTGAAATTCGTCCATCGGTTATACCAGGCAAGGAAAACCGGATTTACCGTAAAGCACTTGGCGTCATCGGTGTCATCAGCCCATGGAACTTCCCGTTCCACTTAGCTGTACGGTCGATCGCTACTGCCATTGCTATCGGGAACGCAGTCGTTGTTAAACCAGCTACGGACACACCTGTTTCAGGCGGATTGATTTTTGCTAGTCTATTTGAAAAAGCTGGATTGCCAAGAGGTGTCTTGAATGTCATCGTCGGTCGCGGTTCAGAAATCGGTGATGCTATCGTCGAACATCCTGTACCACGCTTGATTTCATTCACAGGATCAACTGAAGTTGGTCGTCATATCGGTGAACTTGCTGGTAAACACCTGAAGAAAACAGCGCTTGAACTTGGCGGAAACAACGTCTTCGTCGTACTTGATGATGCTGATCTCGATCGTGCGGTCGAATCTGCTGTCTACAGTAAGTTCTATCACCAAGGTCAAATTTGTATGTCGACGAACCGAATTCTCGTCGCTTCTTCGATTCATGATGAATTCGTCGAAAAATACGTCGCTCGTGTAAAAGAGCTACAATACGGTGATCCATCACATGATCGGACACAAGTCGGACCGCTCATCAACCAATCACAAGTTGAACGGATTCTTGAAGATCTCGAGAAAACAAAAGCTGCGGGTGCAACCGTTCGTGTCGGCGGCGAAGCAAAAGATAACGTCATCGCACCTACTGTCGTGACTGGTGTTACGAATGATATGCCACTCGCTAAAAATGAAATCTTCGGACCGGTCGCTGTCATCATCCCGTTCGATACGGATGAAGAGGCACTCGAAATCGCAAACTCACTTCCATACGGATTGAGTGGTGCTGTCCATGGTTCTTCTATCGAACGCGCGACTGCTTTTGCACTTGAAGTCGAGACAGGTATGATTCACATCAACGACCAATCAGTCAATGATGAGCCGCATATGCCATTTGGTGGTGAAAAAGATTCAGGGCTCGGTCGCTTTAACGGCGAGTGGGTACTTGAAGAATTCTCGACTGTCCAATGGTTGTCTGTCATGCACGATCGTCGTCAATACAAACCATTCTTTGAGTAATATAAGAGTAGGGTACTCCCCTACTCTACATAATTTTGTTAAGGAGTGATTTCACATGCCGTTATTACGATTCGACGTCATTGAAGGACGTTCAGAAGAAGAGTTAAAAACGTTACTCGACACCGCACACGATGCGATGGTCGAAGCATTTGATGTGCCGGAGCGCGATCGCTATCAAATCGTGCATACGCATAAAACGCATGAGATGGTCATTCAAGATACAGGTCTCGGATTTGAACGGAGTAAAGATATCGTTCTTATCAGTGTGACGAGTAAAACGCGGACGGAAGAGAAAAAACAACGTCTCTACCAATTACTCGCCGAACGCTTACAAGCAAACTGCGGACTCGCACCGACTGATTTGATGGTTTCAATCGTCGAAAATGATGCGGCCGACTGGAGCTTCGGTCTTGGCGAAGCACAGTTTTTAACGGGCAAACTTTGATGGTCTGTAAGTAGAACAAAAAGGGAAGTATGTTATCGGTAATGTCCGGTAACATACTTCCCTTTTTTGTTCTTACTTCATTAAACAAGAGAGAACCTTCATATGACTTACTCCTTCGTTTCTTCCGCCTTCTCTCGTGGATTTTCCCGTTGCAGCGGTGCTTTCCAACTAAATTGATCGGGTTCTGGAACGAAGTCAAGACCACCTGGGTGGAACGGTTGGCACCGTAACAATCGACGCGTCGTCAAATAACTACCTTTTACCGCACCATGACGTTCTATCGCCTCCATACCGTAATGGGAGCACGTTGGATAGAATCGACATGTAGCTGGTTTCATGGGAGAGATGACTTTTTGATAAAAACGAATTCCTCCCATTAAGACACGCTTCATACTGTCCCTTCTTTCATCTTTTTTTCTAGTGTAACGCATCTGGCCATCATTTTCAGATGTTCTGCCTTATACTAAAAGCAGATTTAAAAGAAGGATGTGTTGAGATGAAGGCATTAACTTTCCACGAATTCGGAGGTTCTGATGTATTACGCTTCGAAGACGTACCAACGCCAACAATTACTGAACAGGAAGTTCTGATTGAAATGAAAGCGATCGGTCTGAATTTTGCAGACATCTATCGCCGAAAAGGAAACTATCATTTAGAAGGTGAGCCTCCCTATATTTTAGGTTACGAAGGTTCAGGCATCATCACTGCGGTCGGTACAGCTGTTTCAACGTTCCACGTAGGTCAACGAGTTGCTTTTGCGGACGTTCCGCTTGCGAACGCTGAGTACGTCGCAGCACCCGTCGATAAATTGATTCCGCTTCCTGATGGTATCTCATACGAAACAGCAGCTTCTGTCTTATTACAAGGGTTAACAGCGCATTATTTAACTCGAGATAGCTATCATGTCCAACCGGGAGATGTCGTCTTAGTGCATGCAGCTGCCGGTGGCGTTGGTCAGTTGTTGACACAGCTCATTCGTTTACTTGGAGCAACTCCGATTGGATTGACGTCTTCTCCTGAGAAAGCACAGATCGCTAAAACTGCGGGCTGTGAATCTGTCTATTTATATTCTGAGAACTGGGTCGAGCATGTGCTCGCGCAAACTTCTGGTAAAGGGGTTGATGTGGTCTACGAATCCATTGGTTCTACCTTAATGGATAGTTTCCATGTGACAAAAGTCCATGGAACGGTTGTCTTTTATGGTATGGCAGGCGGCGATCCCGTATCTGTCGACCCTCGCTTCTTGATGGATACATCCAAAACATTGACGGGTGGTGACCTTTGGAACGTATTAACATCTTCTGAAGAACGAATCCGTAGATCCGGTGAATTATTTGATTGGATTCTATCCAATCATCTCACCCTGTCTTCTCCTACAACATTCAGATTATCTGATGGCAAAGCAGCACATGACTTTTTAGAAAGTCGACGCAGTACAGGAAAACTACTTTTGCTTCCTTAACTCGTTTTTTCCAAGACGGCTCCCTGCGAGTCGTCTTTTTTATGTGAAATTAGAATTATCGATTGATTTTTTTTAATGAAGAGAGTAAAGTAAATCTCATCAAAACCTAAAACTCAAATAAGTTTTGAGTTTTAGAAAGGGGATTTGTATTTATGTTTCGCTCAGAATGGAAGAAATTGAAGAGTCCGATGATGATTGTCGTCATTCTCGCCCTCATCCTCGTACCATTTCTCTACAACTCCATCTTCTTATCTGCATTCTGGGACCCATACGGTCAAACAGAAGATATTAAGGTCGCTATCGTCAACGAAGACAAGGCGACGAAGTTTAAAGGAGAGAAAGTCGACATCGGGGATCAATTCGTCGACAAACTCAAAAAAAATGATGATTTTGATTGGCAGTTCTTATCTAAGGACAAAGCCGAAAAAGAACTACGTGACGGCAAAATCTATATGACGGTCGTCATCCCGAAGAACTTCTCTAAAAATGCAACGACACTACTCGATGATCATCCGAAGAAGATTGAGTTGGAGTATTACTTGAATCCAGCCAAAAACTACTCGGGGACACAAATTTCGAGTACGGCTGCAAAACAATTAAACGAAAAGATCCGAAAATCCGTGACGAAACAATATAGTAGTGCGATCTTCGGTGCGTTAAAGAAAATCGCAAACGGTATGGAAAAGGCATCGGACGGTTCTTCTAAACTAGAAGATGGCAACCACAAAACAGCGGATGGTGCGAAAACACTGGCAACGAACCTTGGAAAACTTGCGGATGGCAGTCTGACACTGTCCGAAAAACTCGGGGAAGCAAATCAAGGTTCTAAAAAACTCAGTGATGGCGTCACGACACTTGACGAAAAGACTGCCCTCTTCGCCCAAAAAACGGGTGAGTTGTCTTCTGGGTTGAACACGCTAGACGAAAATGGTGGCAAATTACAAGCCGGTGCTGCACAACTCGAAGACGGAGCAACGAAACTCAGTGGTGGCTCGACACAAGTCCGTCAAGGAGCAGAGCAATTGGCTGCAGGTACGGCCCAGCTTAATGAAAAAATCCCTCAATTGACGGATGGATTAAATCAATTGGATGAAAAAGCACAAGCTGCCAACGCCTTTTTAACACAACTCAATCAAGATGCTGAAAAAGCGAAACAAGATTTACGAGCGCGTCGTGAAGCACTTGAAGCAAACGTCGCACAACTAAAAGAAGTCATTTCTGCTTCTGAACAGTTATCGGATGAAGAAAAACAAACATTGCTCGGTTCTATTGGTTCATTAGAAGAAAATATTCAAAACCTTGCTGCCCAAGAAGGTGCAATTGATCAGAGTCTTGCTCAAGCAACAGAAGCAACGAAGAAAATCGGTCAACTCGCTGCAGGTGGTCAACAAGTCGAATCAGCTGTATCACAACTGAACGCCGGTCAAGTGAAACTCGTTGACGGTGCGAAACAAGTCGAATCTGGCGCACAACAATTAGCAAGCGGTCAACAAACATTCAATGAAAAACTTGGTCAATACACTGCTGGTGTGCATAAAGCCGCAACAGGTGGTGCACAACTGGCTGATGGGGCTAATCAGCTTTCAGATGGCACACATCAACTCCAAACAGGAGCTAGCGCGTTAAATAACGGGTTAGGTCAATTGGCATCTGGTTCAACTACGATTACAGACGGAATCGGCAAAACGACCGATGGGGCTTCAAAAATCGCGGATGCCAATACTAAACTTGAAGATGGGGCTAAAACATTGAAAGACGAGCTCAGCAAAGGAGCTAAAGACGCAACCGTCAAGCCGACGAAAGAGCGGGATAATATGCTGGCAGAACCTGTCGTCTTAAAAGAACATGACTATTCGACGGTCAACAACTACGGTTCTGGTTTATCAGCTTACATCCTTAGTATCGCCTTATTCGCAGGCGCCTTGATGTTCTCGTCTGTCTACCAGATTCGTCCAGAACATGGTGAAAGTCTGACATGGCGCTTCCTTGTCGGTAAATTATCACTCATCTTACCGATTGGAGCCTTACAAGGTGTCGCAGCGGCTACAGCCATCGTCTATGTCCTCGATGCTGATGTCGCGAGTGTTCCTGCGCTTTATGGATTTGCTGCCTTAACAGGGATGACGTTCATTACGATTCTGTTCACGCTCGCGATGCTACTCGGTCGCGTCGGACAGTTCCTTGCCTTCCTACTACTCCTATTACAAATCGGTGGTAGTGGTGGTACGTTCCCAGTCGAGATGACGCCAAGCTTCTTCCAAGCCATCCATACGTTCTTACCAATGACGTATTCAGTCGGCGGATTCCGCGAAGCGCTTGGACTTGGTGTGACAGACGCCCTCATCTCAAACAGTCAAGTCCTTGCGACTATCTTAGTCGTCGCATTGATCATCAGCTTCGTTGGAGGGCTCGGAGCCAAGCGGATTTTACTCTCAACGAAAGTGAGACGAAAACAACATGACACAGTCTGATAAAGAAACACTGATACTAGACTCAGCGATGGCTTGCTTTTCTGAACTTGGTTATAAAGGTACGACGATCGAGCGTGTCGCCCGACGCGCTCACGTCGGAAAACCGACTGTCTATCAACTGTTTGAAAGTAAACTCAACCTGTTCGAATCGCTCGTAACACGTGTGCTGCAAGAAATGAAAGAAGAAGCAGAACGCGCTTACGTCGAACATGCGACGGTAGAAGAAAATAAACAAGCAATGATCGACGCTATCGTCTATCATCAGCAACAACATTTGTTCATTCTTCAAATCATCGAAGAAACACGTAATCTTAAATTACAAGAAATGCAAGAACTACGGACACGGATCGAACGGCATGTCGTCGAATATCTTAAAACGCTACTCGAGACTCGCCTTGGACAAGATGATCGTGACGTACCAGTCGATGTCACCGCCTTTCTGATTTTCCGGACGTACATTGCGTTAATTGCCGAATGGCCATTGATTGCTCGACCGTTGGAATTAGATACGATTCGTCGTGCCATGCTACGCATTTTATGAATCAAAAAACCGCCGATCAGCTGATTGGCGGTTTTTCATATTCTCGATTTTTTTCTAAATTCCGTGCCGTTTGACTAGAAGTAACTGTTTTCTCATCTTTCAAAGTGCCAAACAACCAGTCCCCCATCGGATTTGATACACCAAACCAATAGTGTTCATTTTTGAAATGATGTAATAGATGCGTCTTTTTCATCCATTTTCCAAAGCGTGTTCTGGGTTTCAGCGGAACGTGTGCCACGTAATGTTTCCATTCATACACAAGCAACATGACGATCAATCCACTCGCGGCTGCAGCTGTCGAAACGACAGATTGCGTCAGAAGATAGGTCAGAGCCGCAAAGAAACCAAGATTCGGCAAGGAATACCAGACCGGTAAAAACAACAGATGCAGTTCATTCGGATGCGCATGATGATCGTAATGAAGTCGCTTCAACAACTTTCGTCCAAGCATATTTTTAGGCGGTGGTAAATGGAACAAAAAACGATGCGTCAGGTATTCACTGAAACTAAAGACGATCAGTCCAAGACAAAAGAACAGTAAAATCGACCAATGAAACGGCTGAGCAATGGTATAACTACTTATTCCAATCAGTAGTACGAGCATGATCAAAATATCCGGAAATAGAAAAAAACGGCGATAGATGTCTGACATAGATGCCCTCTCCTTTCTTTTTTCGCTACAGCGTCTAATCGTACGTTCATCGATTCGTCATGTTTTTTACTTCAAGTCGTGTAATCATTCTCACTCTTTCCCTTATACTAAATAGGGAATGGAGTGATGATCGCTTTGAGTTTATCGACCGGAATCATCTTCGTGTTACTCGCCTATACACTCATGTCGCTCTACGACATGTGGCAGGTATATCGGACTACTAGCAAGCTTTGGATGTTTGTATTATTTCTTGCAACATTGATCAGTCTCATCGTTGCCTTTTTTGTGGCCCCTGTCCTTGCGCTATTCTTTTACTGGTCACGCCATCCATTGAAACGAAACATCGGTATCGTGTTACTGATTGTCGTGTGCCTCATCTCAATTACGACGAAGCTATCTGCTTAATCGACTTCCTTCATGAACTACTCATGAAGGTTTTTTCATGTCCTACTACCGAAGAAGAGACGGCGCATCAACTCACGTTCCGGCATCTCCGTCGTATTGAGGACGTCTAAAAATGGTCGATCATCATATGGAAGCTTCAGGATTTCTGAACGGACTTGATCCTTCTTCCAATCGATAATTGCTACTGGAGCAATAGCTGTTTCCTGACATCCAAGTGCACCTGGATTAATAAAGAGCGTTTGCTCTGTCTCGACTTGTTGCGCTGGATGATGATGACCGAATCCAATGATCCGCGCCTCACTTCCAGCAAACAGGACGGATAAGTTTTCTTTCGTTCCATCCACCGCTTGCTTTAACGGCTCTTCACCAATCTTCTTCGTCTGGTCGGCATAAGCATAGTGCGTCAGGTGCATCGTTTGTTCCTGATGCATGATATTTAAGACACGCGGTAATCGTTCCAAATACTTTTGATTTTCTTGCGTCAACGTATCCGCAATCCATTGGTGGTGCTCTTTCGCATGGCGGTAACTATCGGGATAGTTCTCCCCATGGATTAAAGCAAGGACACATTCATCATGATTCCCAGAAATCGTTTGAATATCAGGTCGTTGCTTCAATAGATCAATGACTTCATTATGCTCTGGTCCAATGCCGACAAGATCACCGAGACAATAGACGGCATCGATATCTGGTTGTTGATTAAGATAGGACAATACCGCACGTAATGCTGATGCATTGCCATGAATATCTGTAAAAAGCATCACTTTCATGTAAACGCCTCCATTGTTGTTAAATTAGGATTTCCCGATGATACCGTGAATTCCTGTCAGATTTCAGGAAAAAATAAATTGTCAGAAAATATTGATTATTATTCAAGAGCGTGTTAGGCTTAGAAAAATTCACAGAGAGGGGCACGATCGAATGATTCCGACGCAACAGCCATTTAACCAAGTTGGACGACTGATTATTCTATGCATGAGGGACCGAAAACTTTTCCGATGATGAAACGGAAATGATTTTTGGGCCCTTCTTTCGATGCATCGAATGAGGCGCCCGCACAGAATGAGTGGCGCCTATCCCAAAAACGGATAGGCTTTTTTCATGGCAAAAAATAGAGATAGATAGAGAGGATGACAACGTTGAAAGAATATGCGATGGATCGAATGGTAAAAGTATCAGCTGGAATGGCAAATGCCGTTCTTGTAACACTCGGTGTCGGACTCCTGATTGAGACGCTCGGAAATCTTCTACATATCCAAATGCTACTGACGATTGGTGGTGTCGCAAAAGTCCTACTCGCCCCTGCGCTTGGTGCCGGTATTGCCTTTCAGCTCGGAGGAAACACACTTGTCCTGTTCAGCGCAATGATCGCAGCGACGATTGGTGGTGCCGCTCTTCAATCGACTGCTTCTGGACTCGTTCTTGTACCCGGTCAGCCAATCAGTGCGTTACTCGCAGCTGCTGTCGCTGTATACGTCGGAAAACGCATGACTGGAAAAACGAAATTTGACATGATGGTGATCCCGATGAGTGCTGTCCTTGCTGGTGGCGTGACTGGAATCGGTGCTGCTGCCGTCACGACACCACTCCTTACAAAATTCAGTGCCATGATCACGGCTTCAGTCGAGTCTTCTCCTATTGCTACATCTCTTGTCATTGCACTCATCTTTAGTGTCTTATTGATGTCTCCTGCTTCGTCCGCTGCACTGGCTATCGCTTTGCAACTTGATCCTGTAGCAAGTGCCGCTGCGCTCATTGGCTGTTCCGCTCAATTCGTCGGCTTTACGTTGATGGCATATCGTCAGACGGATCCAGGTGGTTTGATTGCTTCATTCTTTGTAACACCTAAAGTACAATTCCCGAATATCGTTAAAAATCCACGTCTTGTCGTTGCACCGTTTCTCGCAGCGATGATTTCAGCTCCTGTCGCGACGCTTCTTCTCTCTTTGAAAGTACCGTACGAACTCGCAGGACTTGGATTAAATTCGATGATTGCCCCACTCAATATCTTCGTCAACCAAGGTCCTCAGGCGTTCCTCGTCTTCTTCTTGACTGGTGTCGTTCTACCTGGCGTCTTGACGCTCGTCTTCTATCGATTGACGACCGTCGCAGGGTGGACGAAGCGTGGCGATCTTCACCTCGAAATTCAATAAAACAATTTACCTCCCTTCCAACTATTCCTGATTGATTTCGGGAATAGTTTTTTAACGCAAAAAAATCGCTCCTTCGAAAAGGAACGATTTCGGTATGATTCTGACTGGGCTCGAACCAGCGACCTCTACCCTGTCAAGGTAGCGCTCTCCCAGCTGAGCTACAGAATCATGCTGTGTTGTTACTGGGTATGTTTTTATTATAGCAGCATATCGAAAAGTGTAAAGCCTTTTTAACAAAAAAATTCATCTTTTTTCAAAAAGATCTTTTTAAATAAAAACAGTTTTAAAGTTGCGGGTTCTATGAGTGTCCTCTACTATGTAAATAAGCACATATAAAAGAAAGGAGCGTTCATATGAACTTTTTAACCCGATTTAGTTTGAAGAACTCGGTTGCTGTCTTCATCATTGCAATCCTATTGATTTTAGGAGGCGTGTATTCCTTCTCACAATTAAAAGTCGATCAGTTCCCAGAAATCGAGTTTCCTCAGATTTCAATCGAAGCGGTTTACCCTGGTGCATCTCCTGACGATGTCGATAAACAAGTTGTCTCAAAGCTTGAAACTTCCCTTAAAGGAATTGAAGGGGCTACCAAGCTAACGAGTTCTTCTTATGAAAGTATCGGTATCTTAAACATCGAATTCCCGTTCGATACCGATATGGATAAGGTCGAACAACAAATCGATGCTGCAATCCAAGATGCGAATCTACCGGAGGAAGCAACGACGAAATTGAATCGTCTGTCCTTTGGATCGTTCCCGATCTATAACATCTCTTTCTTTAGTAAGGATGGTAAAGACATCGAAAAAATCCTAAAGGAAGATATCGAACCTGAACTTAATAAGATTCCAGGAATCAACAGCGTCTCCGTTGGTGGCTATAAGGATGATCTCGTTCAAATCACCGTCGATAAGGAGAAAGCGACGGAAGCGGGTCTCTCGCTCTCGAGCATCAAGGAACAAATCAATGGAAAGTATGTCTCGTTCCCATCTGGTCAGCTATCAGAAAACGATTCGAAAATTCCGATTCGCGTTGAGGAAAAACTAGAAAATCTAGATAAACTAAAAAATCTACAATTGACACCTGCTGCAGGTGCGACTAGTTCATCAAGTAACGGTCAAACAGGTGGTTCATCTGCTGGCGGTCCACCACAAGGTGCAACGCAAGGTCCACCAAGTACAACAGGTGGAGCAGCTGCAGATCAGGCGTCTGAACCTGCAGAACCGATTCGCCTAGAGGATATCGCAAAAATCGAAGCCGTCTCGCAACAAAGTGAAAAAACACGTTACGACTTAAAAGATTCCTTATCGATGGCAATCACGAAAAAACAAGATGCCAATACAGTCGAAATCGCAGATGAAGTCACGAAGATCCTCAATAAATATGACGATCAAGTCGACTATACGATTGGAATCGATTCAGCGAAGGATATCGAGGAGTCCGTTGCGACACTCGTCAAAGAAGGATTACTTGGTGCACTCTTCGCATCACTCGCTGTACTCTTGTTCTTACGGAACCTCCGCGCGACGATCATCGCCATCGTCTCGATTCCATTATCATTACTCATCGCTGCTATCTTCTTGAACTGGCAAGATATCTCCCTGAACATCATGACACTTGGTGGGATGGCTGTTGCAGTCGGTCGTGTCGTCGATGATAGTATCGTTGTCATCGAGAACATCTTCCGACGCGTCCGAAAATCCGAATCCGGTATGACGGATGAGATCATCGAACAATCGACAAAAGAGATTCTAAAAGCAATCACGTCATCGACGCTGACGACCGTCGTCGTCTTCCTGCCGATTGGATTTGTCGGTGGCATTACTGGTAAGTTCTTCTTACCGTTCGCTTTGACGATTATTTTCTCATTACTTGCTTCACTACTTGTGGCAATCACGATCGTACCGATTCTCGCGAAGTTTGCATTCAAGAAGGTACCAGCGGAAGAAAAAGAAGGAGTTCTTCAACGGTGGTATGGCAAGCTGATTGAAAAATCACTCTCGCACAAGGCGATCATCTTGGTCGTATCGTTTGTCCTTCTCGGTGGTTCCCTAGCGATCGTACCGCGTCTCGGCTTTACGTTCATTCCGAACGAAGCATCGAAGACCTTGACGGCATCGCTTGAACTTCCTGCTGCTACATCACTTGAAAAAACAAGTGACGTCTCGTTTGAGATGGAAAAAATGTTTGATAAAGAAAAAGCCATTGCTGACGTGACGACTTCTGTCGGAGCGCGTGACTTCACGACAGGCTTACGTCTCGATAATAAAGCAAGTTACTTCTTGAATCTAAAAGACGGTGTAAACGTCGAAAAAACGATCAAGTCACTTGAAACACAGATGGAAGACATCGCTCAAGATGAAAACGTCGATGTCAAAATCAGTGTGGCTGAACTATCAACAGGTGGTCCTCCGTCGAATAACAACGTCGATGTCGACTTGTTCTCGAACGACCTCGAAGCTCTTCAAGAGGCGGCAAAACTCGTCGAGGATAACATGTCGAAAAATAATGATTTGAAATATATCACGAACAACTTCAGCGAAAAACAAAAGCAGTATCTTGTAGAAATCGATCCTGAGAAAGCAAGTGATCGCGGACTATCTGGCTTCCAGATTCTCGGTACCGTCAACGATCAAACGAAGCCTGTCACGGTCGGAACGCTCAATCTTGACAATAAGGATCAAGACGTACAATTATCTTATGAAGAAGGGCTCGTCTCGAAAGAAGATCTCGAAGACGTCCAACTCTTCTCAGCAAACGGTCCTGTCGCTTTGAAAGATGTCGCGAACGTCAATGAAGTCGAGACTTTCACATCGATTCAGAAACTCGACGGAAAAGTATATGCTCGCGTATCTGGACAAGTCAAAGGAGACGACGTTCAAAACGTATCGAATGCCGTAAAAGCTGACGTCGAAAAAATCGATTTACCAGACGGTGTCTCATTGACAAGTGGTGGCGGAAATGACGATACGGTTGAAATCTTCCAATCACTTGGAATTGCGATCGTCGTTGCCATCGGACTTGTTTACCTGACAATGTTGATTACGTTCGGAAAAGCTCGGATTCCATTCATCATCTTGTCTTCTCTGATCTTTGTTCCAATCGGTTCACTCGTCACGCTCTTCCTTGCGAATGAACCATTGTCTGTCAGTGTCATGATCGGCTTCCTGATGTTGATCGGAATCGTCACCACGAACGCAATCGTTCTCGTCGACCGCATCGGTCAAAACGTCGGACGTGGTATGCCGATTCGCGAATCATTAATTGAAGCTGGTAAAACGCGATTACGCCCAATCCTGATGACCGCATTTGCAACAATCATGGCATTGGTACCACTCGCATTAACCACTTCTTCAGGAACATTGATCTCAAAAGGTCTTGCCTTGACGGTCATCGGTGGATTAACGACCTCTACGTTGTTAACACTCATCATCGTTCCTGTCGTCTATGAATTGTTCTTCTTCAAAAAAGCAAAAAAAGAACGTACGACTAAGTAAATGCACATGAAAAGGAGCCTATCGCGATCCAAGCGATAGGCTCCTTTTCATTCTATAAGACCTTACGACTCTAACTGTTCATCCGTTCGTTCCAACGTACCATCATGTTGCGCCACTAATCCGTCGAGGACGGATGGCTCAAACTCTTCACCGATCGCGATGATTCCTGTTTGTCCAGGCGGAATGACACCGAGTGTTCGTTTGAATGTTTCTTGGATTTCTTGATTTTCCTTCATGTCTTTTGATCCACCAATCAGCATACCCGTCATCGAACCAAGTAAGATGCCGAATGGTCCACCTAAGATACCAACGGCCATTCCGATCAATGAACCTTTGACGGCGCGATTCGATCCACTTAGGTCCACAGCATCTTCAAACGAAAAAGCACCATTCTCATTTCGCTTGATGACGGCAATCTGTTCGAAATCGACTTGACCTCGCGCATGATATTTCTTCAATTCACTGAACACTTGATAGGATGTCGCTTCTTCTTTGAACGTAAACGTCATGATGTGATGTTTCGCATCTTTTTTTGCCATTCGTTCCACCTCTTTCACCTGAGACGAATAACCGACTAAGCCAACATCCTCTATTTACCATGTTTTTAAGGAGTCGAAACCTTTACTGGTTTCCATGGTGCGAGGTGGAAATACTCCTCCATCGTCAATCCACTGAGTTTTAGACGAGCGGCAAGCGTTGCTCCGACATACCGATAGTGCCAGCTCTCATATGTATAACCCGTCCAAGATTCTTTACCAGATGGATAGCGGAGATGGAAACCGTAGCGGTGAGCATTCGCAAACAACCATTTTGCCTCTTTTGTTTTTGAAAAGCTAAACGTGGCGTATTTTGTTGAATCAGCGCCTCCGATATCAAACGCAAGACCTGTTTGGTGTTCACTTTTCCCAGGTTCCGCACTATACGTACTCGCCTTCTCATATCCATCACGCGCAACGTATTTATCAAACAACGTTTTTTGATAGGCATAGGAGCGATATGTACTAAACGCAACGAGCGTAATCCCCGCTTTTTTAGCCGCTACACGCATTTTCTCAAACGCTGCTCTTGCTTGTTGATTCTCACCAGGAGCGTACGTCGAGCGGAGCGCTAAGTTCTTATTCGCGATGAGGGTCTTACCGATCCGTTTTCCACCGATTTGTTCATCCGTTAGTAGATACTTCGTACTCGCATAACCAATCTTCGTACCATATTGTACTTTTGACCACGTACCGACTTTTGAAAGTTCCGTCACATAGATCCCCGTCGGAATGACGGCAAGACTCGGTTGATCAATCGATGCTCCCTTACGCAAATGAAGGGATGTCTTTGCTTGCCGATAAGTAGAAGTCGATGCTTCGACCGTTGGTATATACACTGACGTACAGGCCGCTGTTAATGTCAACGTCGTGATGAATGTCGTGATGTATTTCATGAATCGTATATCTCCTTTATGCATGTTCTAACCTGCATCCATATTTTAGATTAGAATACCATTCTTTTTTTCAAACAGGGTTCTTTCGGAATGCTTGTCATGAAAATGAAGTATTTCTGAAGTTTTCTAAATGTAGCTTAAGGACGAATTACAATGGGTAAATAACGATGTATGCGTTTTCGAAACATGATTCTGATGCAGAAAGGAGTAGCGTACGTGTCACTTTGGGAATGGATCTTCAGTATCGGTAGCATCTGTTGGATCGGTGAGATGATTCGTTTCCGGAATCGCTCTGAGTCCAAGTCAGGCGCAGCAGAACAAGTTAGTTTTTATTTGATTTTCCTTGTCCTAAGCGGAACGATCGTCTGCGCTTTCCTCTTTGCGAATGAGGGAGTTTCTACATTCATGCGCATCTCTTCATGCATTCTGTTGTGGTGTGGCGTTTCCTTACGTCTGTGGGGAATTCTTCACTTAAAACAACAATTCACACGTCATGTCGTCGTGGCATCTGGTGATCAGCTCGTCAGCAGTGGTCCTTACCGCTTTTTACGTCACCCATTATATAGTGGATTGTTATTGATTACGATGAGCTTCCCCCTCTTCACCGGTCAGTCCGGACTTTTTGTTCTCTCTGGACTTCTGATGTTCTTTTTCTTGCTTTACCGGATTCGAATCGAGGAAGCGATGTTAACGAAAGGTTTTGGACCTGCCTATACGGTATGGGCTGCGAAACGAAAGCGATTGATTCCATTCATCTACTAAAAGGAGAAGTGATTCATTTGAAGAAACGCGCAATTGTCATTGGAGCAGGTCTTGCTGGTATGTCTGCCGCCATTCGTTTGGCTGGAGATGGTTATGCAGTCACGATGCTTGAAAAGAATGCAAACGTCGGAGGGAAACTGAATCAACGTAGTGGAAAGGGATTTACTTTCGATACCGGTCCTTCCATCTTAACGATGCCTTGGGTGCTCGAACAACTCTTCTCAAGCGTTCATCGTAACTTGGATGATTACTTAGAAATCGAGCGCATTGAACCGCAATGGCGTACATTCTTTGAGGATGGAACAAAAATCGATGTCAAAGGTGACTTACCTGGAATGCTTGAAGAAGTCGAACAAGTCTCGTCACGAGCTGATTTCGTCGAATTGTTCCGGTACTCCAAACAAATGTACGACTTGTGCCTCGATAGTTTTTATAAATACAGTCTCGAAGATTTAAAGGACTTAAAAAAATACCATACGATGTCTGATTTATTAAAGATGGATCCTATGAATACCGTCGCGACCGGAACAAAGAAACATCTTAATGATCCATATCTCGAACAGCTGTTCAACTATATGGTCATGTATGTTGGTTCCAACCCTTATCAAGCACCTGCTGTCTTCAATCAGATGATTTACGTTCAAATGGGACTCGGCATCTATTATGTCAAAGGCGGCATGTACCAAATCGCGCGTGCCATGAAACGGTTGCTTGATGAGCTCCGTGTCACGGTTCATCTCAACTCACCCGTTGAACAAATCGTCCTTGAAAATAAAAAAGCGGTTGGCGTCTTATCAAACGGAACGTTTCATGCAGCCGATATCGTCGTCTCAAATCTCGAGGTCATTCCGACTTATGAACGGATCGTACCGGAGAAAAAAGCCCGGAAGCAGGCCAAAAAATTACAGGCGTCGTTCGCTCCTTCCGTTTCAGGTCTTGTCCTGCTGCTCGGTGTAAATCGCGAGTATCGCGGGCTAGCGCATCATAATTTCTTTTTCTCGGAAAATCCAGAGCGTGAATTCGCCCAAATGTTCAAAGAAGGTACCCCTCCTGAGGATCCGACGATTTACGTTGGTGTCTCGTCAAAATCCGACGCTTCCCAAGCTCCTGAAGGGAAGGATAACTTATTCGTCTTAACGCATGTTCCACCGCTAACACTTCAAAAAGGTGAGGTCGACTGGGATGCGTACCGCGAAGTCGTTCTCGATAAACTGGAGCGGATGGGACTTCACGGACTTCGTGAATCAATCGAGTTTGAATATCGCTTCACCCCAGAAGATTTGAAGGAATTATACGGTCCAAACGGTGGATCGATTTATGGTGTCGCAGCCGATCGGAAGAAAAATGGTGGATTCAAGATTCCATCGAAGAGTGACTTGTACGAAGGACTTTATTTCGTCGGTGGTTCGACACACCCAGGCGGCGGTGTACCGATGGTCACCTTGTCTGGTCAATTAACAGCGGATTTGATCCGAAAACATGAAGGTGCCGTTCCTACGCCTTAACATTTCTCCAATTACAAAAGAGACGGAAACTGATTCACTCATCAGTTCCGTCTCTTTTTTTACTTTGTATTCGTCAAAAGTGGTACGACATGAATGTCCGCTTTTTCTCCTGATCTCACATCCATTCGACATACGGCTGGCATCGGTAAGGATTTCCAAAATGCGTAATCAAACGTCGGATCAAATGTTTCTAAGAGTAACACCATGATGTTTCCGTGTGTTCCAAGAACGACTGTTTCGTCAGGATGCTTCTCCACTAGTTCGTCGATGAATTGCCGAATGCGTTGTGACGCTTCGTTGTTCGTTTCGCCTCCATACGGATTTTCATTCGGATGTTGCCATACATATGTGACCGCTGCTTGAAAATCGTCAAGCTCTCCCGGTGCTAACAATCGCTCTCGTAGTTCCTCTACCTCAATGATTGGTTGTTGACGTGCCTTCGCGAGCGGTGCAATCGTCTCGATTGCCCGTTGATACGGACTGCTGTAGAACCTGTCGATTGGAATTTCTTGAAACGTTTCAAGTAAACGTATCGCATCTGCCTGTCCTGCATCGGAAAGTGGCCGCTTCCGTTCATCTGGTGAATATGTCGAGTGTGCGTGCCGTACGAAATAGAGTGTCGTCATGTTTTGATTTTCCCCTTTATTGGTGTGTCCAGCGGTATCCGATTCCGCGAACTGTTTCGAGATGCTGTTCAATCGGAAAACCGCAAACACGTAGTTTTTCTCTTAAATGTCTGATATGCGAGTCGATCGTCCGCTCGTCTACAGACGCTTCCGCTCCCCATAATATTGTTGTCAGCTGATCCCGTGTCCAAACACGTCGTGGAGAATCTAAAAATACACCTAACAACTCAAATTCCGTTTTCGTTAACGAAATCTTTTGTTGGAGGTAACTACAACGATAGCTTTCCCGGTCATAGGATAGACCATCATACTGTTGCTGTAATAAAACTTCCATTCGCCCGATCAGTTCCCCTTCTTGAATCGGTTTTGATATGTAATCATTCGCCCCCACTTCCCGTGTCCGAATGATGTCTTCCCGTTGATTCCGAGCCGTAACCATCAAGATCGGGATGTTAGAATGTTCTCGAATGAGACGACAACATGTCCAGCCATCCATATCCGGCATCATGACATCTAATAAAATCAGGTCGAATACGTGCTGACGGCAGAGCTCAAGAGCTTGTTTCGCAGAATCCACAAGCTGACACGTGTACCCATACGGCTGAATATACAGTTTGAGCAGTTCAAGCATTCTTGGTTCATCATCTACGATCAATACATGCGGCATTTTATTTCTCCTTCCACTGCAGTGTCACTTGTGTTCCATGTCCAAGTTGACTCTTGATGTTCAATTCTGCTCCATGTGTCTGAGCAATTGCTTCAACGATGGAGAGTCCGATTCCAGTTCCTCCATGTTTTCGAGAACGAGATGCTTCCGTTCGGTAGAGCCGTTTCGTTACATGAGGTAAAGATTCTGCAGCGATCCCTTCTCCTGTATCTTCGATTTGAATGAAAGCCCCTACTGCGTTGACACCATAACGAACGATAATTTTTCCCGACGTCGTATGTCGCCGTGCATTTTCAATGATATTCACGATCATCTGACGGAGCTGCTGAGCGTCACCCATCACTTCTAATCGCTCACCTTCTATCTCGAACGAAACATTTTCTTGTTCGATGTCTGGACGCATCAATCGTATCACTTGATGAATCAAGTCTTCGACATCGACAGGTTTTCGCTCCATCATAAAAGCATTGGCGTCAATTCGTGCTAGCCAAAACAATTGCTCAATCCATTCATTCATTTGCTGACTTTCTTCTCGAATGATCGTAATGTAGCGTTGTTGCTCATCCGGCGTCAACGTTTGGCGTTCGAGAATATCCGCGTATCCCTTTATATATGTCAATGGTGTTCGTAGTTCATGAGATACGGTTGCTAAAAATTCGGATCGTTCCCGATTCAAAAAATCGAGATCTTGTTTTAATTGCTGAATCGAACGCGCCAATTGTCCCAGTTCATCTTTTCGATCAATCGGCAACTCTCCACCTTCCCCATCCAATAGGCGTGCTGTCGCTTTTTCCATCTGAATCAACGGACGAGAAATGAGTCGGGTCGTCCAAATGCTTGCCGCACCTGCTAATAAAAGCGCTAGCAGACCCACTTGGAGAAACTGCTGTTTCAACGGATCAAGTACGTGATCTACGATTGCTTTAGAAGCGAACATGAATACATGACCACGATGTTCCCCGTCAATGGTGATGGGACTGTCCGTCATTAAAAAGTCACGCATCGTCACGATTTTTCCTTGTTGACGGTAATCAAAATCCGTATGCTCTAACATGCTCTTCATCTCATTCGACAAAGGTCGTGACGCTTCGAGTTGTTTTCCATCTGCATCAGTGATCACCACAGTAAACGATGAATCTGCTTCCATCATGCTGACATGGCGCATCGTCGTTTGGTCGTAGGAATCGACAAGGACATCACGGTGTGTATTTCCTCGGTTCAGTAAACCGTCTACTACTTCCTGCGTTCGTGTTTGAGACAACTGATAATACAATGTCCCAAACAACACACTGCCACAAATTAAAAATGCCGCAAGCACGATCCCTCCGACTGAGTATGAAATACGACGCATGACGATTCCTCCTTTTTCTCTCCACTTTTAGTATAGCTAAAAAAAACGCGATCGACGCAGGCAAACGAAACTGTCACCTCATCTGCACACGATTTGCATATACGCTGGGTATAGTAAAGAAGACTAGTGACTTCAGGAGGGTTTTATATGAAAAAATCATTGACATTAACCGCACTTGCTCTTAGTTCTACGCTTTGGCTCGGTGCATGTGGATCCACCAATAACGATGGAAGTAATAGTGACTCACACGATATGTCTCATGGAGATATGATGCATTCGAGCGACGGAAAGCTACCATCCGGTTTAAAGGAAGCCAGTGATCCGACTTATCCGAAAGGAAGCAACATCACGTTGACGACGGATCATATGGACGGTATGGACGGAGCTAAAGCAACGATTGCGGGAGCTTACGACACCGTCGTCTATGCGATCAGTTACAAACCGACTACTGGTGGAAAGATGGTGAAAAATCATAAATGGGTCATTCAGGAAGAACTCGATCCTGTTCCAACTAAGCCACTGCAAGTTGGTGATGAAACAACTGTCAAAGCGGATCATATGAAAGGTATGGATGGAGCAAAAGCGACGATTGATGAAGTAAAGGAAACGACGGTCTACATGGTGAACTATGAACCGACGGACGGTGGAGAGATGGTGAAAAACCATAAATGGGTCACAGAGGATGAGATAAAGAAATAATAAAAAAAGCCCGCTTTTCCTATAAAGGAAAAGCGGGCTTTCGGTATGATTCTGACTGGGCTCGAACCAGCGACCTCTACCCTGTCAAGGTAGCGCTCTCCCAGCTGAGCTACAGAATCATGTTTGCAGTACATTATGTACTTGCTAGGACATGTATTAATATATCAAGAAACTAAAAGGCTGACAAGTCTTTTTCTGAAAAAAAATAAAAAAATTAAAATGGAGGAATTGAACCCCGCTTCCTCCATTTTGAATGACTTACAGGAAGGTCGATACTTGATCAATCGGTAAACGTAGTGCCGGACGCTTTTTCGCATCTTCAACCGCTTTTCCGACAGCAATCAACATGACCGGTACATACCGTGACTCGGTGATGAACGTTTCCGCAAAACGTTGATGATCGAATCCACCCATTGCGAGTGTTGATAATCCACGCGCTTCTGCCGCAAGCATCAATTGCATCGCAGCAAGGCTCGCATTCGACATTGCCGCATCGCGCCCATAGGCTTCACTTTGATAAGCGCCTTCTACCTGTGCCTTGATCGAATCAAATAAATCCTCTGTCATGCCACCTGCTTCTACTGCTGGACCGTACACCGGATTGTAGTTTCGATTAGCTTGAACATCACCTAAGATCGCAATGACTGCTGAAGCCGAAGTGATAGCCGGCTGATTGTATGCGATCGGTGCAAGCTGTTGCTTCGATTCTTCTGAATGGAAGACCGTGAAATGCCAGTGTTGCAAATTCCAAGCACTCGGCGCCGCTGTCGTCCATTCTAATAGTTCTTCCACTTCCTGTTTTGAAAGTTTGAACGTTTCGTCGTAATGACGAACCGAACGTCTTTCTGTTAAGACACGCATTGTATCAAGTGTTGCCTGTGTCATGTGTAAATCCCCCTTATTATTATCAGATTACTTAGATATCGTAGCATGTCTCTTTTTTATTGTCCTCTATCAATACTTCAAACGAATTTACTGTTATAAAACAATAGTTGACATTAAACTTCTGTACTAATACAATAAAAACAAGAAAAAAGACCATTGCGTTTATTTTTGAAGGAGGAAAAACACATGGAACAACCCCTTTACCAAGAAGCATCTGCTGCATTCTATCGTGAGCTTCCCGTCAAAACGTGTGCCCATTGCGGAAAAGAGATGGATGAACAATGTGAATCCTATCAAACGGAATGCGATGAGTGTGCTGTAACAGAACACTAAATAATACATGAAACAATCACTTACTTAGTGGTTGTTTTTTTATTTCTTGCAAACTCTTTCTAAATAAATCGATATTTTTTAGAAAAATCGATTTTCCGTCATCTTTTTGTCATCTGTTTGTTACAAAAGAAACAGTCAGAATGTTACATTATCTGTATATGATATTTTTGACAAAAGGAGCGACAGACAACGATGGATCCATTTACCTCAAGCCATGCTAGCGAACTCGGTCCACGACCGCGTACAAAAAAAAGAAAGTTTTTCCCTCGGTTTTTCTTACTTCTCACCCTTGTTTTTCTCGGAGTTGGGGGATATGTCGCTTACCGATACGTATTTACTCCTGAACAACAATCCATTACGACAGGTAAATCCATTACTGAAGTCCCTGTCGTCAATATGGAAAAAGCACGCGTGGAAAAATGGAATGGTGTGACGAAAAAAGTCGCTTATTTAACATTCGAGGATGGTCCATCCGCATTAACACCGGACTTACTTCAAACATTGGATCAACTTCAGACTCGTGCCACTTTCTTTTATCTCGGAACACAAATAGATGCTTTTCCGCAAGAAGTCAAAGCTGCTGCTAAAGCTGGACACTATATCGGATTACACGGGGAAACACACGATTACGATACATTGTACGAAAAAGGAAAGTATGTCTCAGAGATGCAAAGTGTTCAGAAGAAAATCCATGAGTTGACGAAGCTAACACCACATTTGACACGACCACCTTATGGCTCTGATCCAGGCATCACGAAAAAAATGGCATCTGCCATTCATTCAGCAGACTTCCGCGTGTGGGACTGGTCAATCGATTCAATGGACTGGTATTACAAAGATAGTGCAAAAGAAGTAGCGAATACGGTCATTCGGCGAGCAGAGCGTCCGTTTGAAATCATTCTCTTACATGAACAACCACAAGCCATCAAAGCACTTCCAGCCATTGTTGCCGGACTTCAGAAAAAAGGCTATCAATTCGCGATTTATGATGAAGATTTCCATATTCCGTACAACTTCGCGCAACACTCGAATTTATAAGGAGTTACTATCCAGATGAAAAAAACATTCGTAGCAGTACTGTTCCTGTCGAGCTTTGGACTCGCTGCCTGTTCCAACGATTCACCAGCCTCTCTTCATGAACAGCTAGAGCAACAAGTGAAAGGTGAAGAGAAGGCATTCACGCTAGCTGATCAACGTGCTCGTAAGGATGAAATTTCAGTTAATACGTACCAAGCCGTTCTTGATGCAGGTGCTGAAGAAATCAAACGCTCTCAAAATGAACGAGAGGAATTAGAAGCCTTAAATGACGAACGGCTTGCTTTATTGAAACAAGAAGAAACGTTACGTAAGGAAACGTACGCTGCACTCGATCTTGAAGAATTGAAAGATGCTGTCAACAAACTTGATGGTAAAGCAAAAACAGAAGGAACTGCCTTAGTGACAATCATCAAGGAACGCGAGCAGACATTTCAAACGTTCTCGAAAACGTATCGACAAGCGATGGACGCTGAAAAGAAAGTGCTTTCACGCTTGACGAAAAAACCGGATTTCGTTAAGATTGATGAGTCAACAGCGGATTTAAATCGTTTAACACGGAAAGCTACCGCGTCATTAAAGAAGTGGAATGCGCTGACCGTTCAGTATAATCAAACGAAAACCCGGCTGTATCGTTTGCTCGACACATCAACTCAATAAATCACACAGGTTGCAACCAAACCCTGTCCAAAAAACCTGGACAAGGCCCTGTTGCAACCTTTTTTGTGTGGTTTTTATTAAAAATGGAGGGAATTTATTCATGCATCGTTCAAAAGCAACCTTATTCGTTCTGATTGGCGCTATCAGTTATGGTGTCCTCTCAACGATCGTCAAACTCGCTTATGCCGCTGGATTCAACTCAGCAGCCGTTTCAGGTAGTCAATTTTTCTTCGGGTGGCTCATGATTTTCGGACTTGCCTTATTTACGAAAAATCTTCGTCTCGATCTCAAGACAGCTGGTCTGCTCATGCTGATCGGTATCTCAAGTGGTACAACCGGTTATCTGTACTATCAAAGTCTTCAGACTGTATCCGCATCCGTTGCGATCATTCTCTTATTCCAATTCACTTGGATTGGTGTCATCATCGATGCGCTCGCATTCAGACGTTTACCCAGTCGTGCGCACTTTCTGTCCGCGATTCTACTAATTGGCGGAGCCATTCTTGCGAGTGCCGCTTACTCGAGTCCACTCGATTTACGTGGAACATTATTCGGTCTTGGAGCAGCTGTCAGCTTTTCCATTTTCTTACTCGCTAGTGGACGCATCGCCAATCATTTACCCGTCATCAAGAAAAGTTTTTATATGATGACAGGTGGTCTTGCTTTCGTCATGACCATGTATCCACCGACGACATTCTTGTCGTCTGCGAACTTCGAAAATGGACTTCTGTTATACGCGATTCCGCTCGGTCTGTTCGCATTGATTTTACCACCGCTCTTATTTGCTGCAGGCGCCCCTCATCTGTCTCCAGCAAGCGTTTCTTTGCTCGGAGCGGCTGAACTACCGACAGCAGTCATCTGTTCCGTCTTAATTTTAGGAGAACATCTGATGAGTTCCCAATGGATTGGGATCGTCATCATCTTGATCGGAATTTTTTATCCAATCTATCGCTCAAGCAAAACAGCACCTGTTGCGAACGTACAACAAAACGACCTTTCCTGAGTTCAGGAAAGGTCGTTTTTTCTTTACTTCTGTCGCTTCATCGCATCCGCAACGAATTCGACGTCTGTTCCAATGATGATTTGCACGCTGGTCGCGCCCATCTTCATGACACCTTTTGCTCCAGCCGCTTTAATCGCCGCTTCGTCAATGATGCTTGGATCTTTGACTTGAAGACGTAAACGTGTCGCACAGTTATCAATCGACGTGACATTTTCTGTTCCTTTCAATCCGGCAAAAATTTGAGCTGCTTGTTGCTCATATTTATCGTCTGAATCTGTTAGAACGACTCCCTTGTCTGTGACGAGCGATTCATCTTCACGACCTGGTGTCTTCAGATCAAATTTCGTGATCATGAAGTAGAACAGGAAGTAGTAGACGACCGCGAACGCGAGACCAACCGGGATGAGAAGTAATGGTTTTGTGGCAATACCGAAGTTCAAGGCATAATCAATGAAACCAGCCGAGAAGGAGAAGCCATGTAAAATACCTAGTAAGTTAACGATGGCCATCGATAGACCTGTTAAAACCGCATGAATGACATATAAAACAGGTGATAAGAACATGAACGAGAACTCGATTGGTTCCGTGATACCTGTCAAGAAGGACGTCAGTCCAAGACCAATCATCGCTCCAGCAACTGCTTTTCGATTTTCCTTACGCGCAGCCATGACAATCGCAAAAGCTGCAGCCGGTAAGGCGAACATCATGATTGGGAAGAAGCCCGCTTGATAAATCCCAGCTGTCGGATCTCCAGCGAAGAAGCGCGCGATGTCACCGTTCGCGACCGTACCATCTGCTTTTTCATATGAACCGAAGACGAACCAGAAAATATTATTTAAGACGTGGTGTAAGCCGACAGGAATCAAGAGACGGTTAAAGAATCCAAACAGAGCAGCGCCTCCTGCACCAAGACCAACCATCCATTCACCAGCACCGTTGATGCCTTGCTCGATGAACGGCCAGACATAACCAAAGATGAAAGCAAGTACAAGCATGACCGCTGATGTAATGATTGGAACGAAACGACGACCACCAAAGAATGCTAACCAATCCGGTAACTTAATGTTATAGAACCGATTGTATAGAAGTCCTGCGACGATACCCGCGATGATTCCACCGAATACCGCCATATTAACGGTCGAACCGAGTGTCGCCTGATTCGCGATCGAACCAAGTGTCGCTCCGTCGACCTTGGTCGAGGAATCATTGACGATCGCAGCGATCGCATCATACTTCGCCTGAATCTGTGCGCTGGAATAATCCTTGTTCATCGAGTCGACGCCATTCTTTAAGACGAGATACCCAATGGCCCCGGCAAGACCCGCTGCCCCACTCGCATCGATCGATAGACCAATCGCGACACCAATGGCAAAAATCAGTGGAAGGTTATCAAAAATAGCCCCTCCTGCTGCTACCATCAACGGAATATCAAGCATATCCGCCGAACCTAACCGGAGTACGATCCCCGCAGCCGGTAATACTGCGATTGGTAGCATCAAGGCTTTACCAATTCGTTGTAGAAACTGCAACATACCTTTCACCCTTTCCTGAATAAAACGATAATGACAGAACAATGTAAACGCTTTTACGTTTTTAATTATTCCATATAAATATCTAAATGACTAGACCTTTATACAAATTATTCATTATCTTTTTTTATTGATATAAAAATTCATTATAGCAGACACTAAAAACCGGACTAGAGTAACCTTCTAGTCCGGTTTTTTCTATTCATTTACAACTGTCTTAACGACGATTCGTATCTTCGAAATTTTGTTGGACGTTACCGACTGTTTTCTTCGCTTCGCCTTTTACTTGATCTTTTTTACCTTCGCGTTCTGTTGATTTATCGCCTGTTGCTTTCCCAAGCGCTTCTTTCGCTTTACCTGCTACTTTATCGACGAGACCATCCACTTTTTTATTGAGACCACTGTTGTTTGACATAACCATTACCCCCATTTAAAAGTTTTTTTTGCGATAGTTGATTGTTCCCTTGTCACTGATTTTCAAACTTTTCCTTAATTAAAATCGGCACTTTCCTAAACAAAAACAACAGTGAACGGTCTGTTCACTGTTGTCCAACCTGATTCTATTCTTTTATTTATTGCGCGACGGAGACACCTAATACTTGTTCGATCCGTTCGAATGCCCAGTCCAACTCTTCTTTTGTAATGACGAGCGGTGGTGCAAAGCGAATGACTGTCTCATGCGTTTCTTTACAGAGTAAGCCTTTTTCTTTCAACGCTTCGCAATATGGTCGCGCTGCTTCTGTCAACTCAACACCAATGAATAATCCACGACCACGTACTTCTTTGATCATCGGGTTGTTGATTTGTTTTAATTTCTCCATGAAGTACGTACCGAGTTCAAGTGAACGTTCCGGTAACTTTTCGTCTTCTAATACTTCAAGTGAAGCAATCGAGACGGCACACGCAAGTGGATTGCCACCAAACGTCGAGCCGTGTGAACCTGGATTGAAGACAGAAAGGACATCTTTATTCGCGGCAACACACGAGATTGGGAATACACCACCACCCAATGCTTTACCAAGAATGTACATGTCTGGTGTTACCTCGTCCCAATCAGAAGCAAACCATTTACCGGAACGACCGAGTCCAGACTGAATCTCATCCGATACGAGCAGAACATTCTGCGCACGACAAACTTCTTGTGCGTCTTTTAAGAAACCATCGTAAGGAATTAAGATGCCTGCCTCGCCTTGAATTGGTTCCAAGATGAATGCCGCTGTATTCTCAGTGATCGCCTGTTTTAATGCCTCAAGATCGCCGTATGGAATCGTCTTGATTCCAGGAAGAAGCGGTCCAAATCCACGTTGGTATTCTGCTTCCGTCGACATCGAGACGGCTGTCATCGTCCGACCGTGGAAGTTTCCTTCGCAAACGATGATTTCAGCATCACCTGGGATTTGTTTGACTTCATATGCCCAGCGTCGTGCTGCTTTCACTGCTGTCTCGACAGCTTCCGCACCCGTGTTCATCGGTAACACCATGTCTTTACCCGTCAATTGTGCTACTTTTTCATAGAAAAAGCCCAGTTGATCATTGTGAAAGGCACGTGATGTCAATGTAATCTTGTCTGCCTGACGTTTTAGAGCCTCAATGATCTTTGGATGACGATGTCCCTGGTTAACGGCTGAATAGGCACTCAACATATCCATATAACGACGTCCTTCAGGGTCCGTGACGAAGACACTCTCCGCCTCTGAGATGACGATCGGGAGTGGATGGTAGTTATGTGCTCCGAACTGTTCTGTCTGTTGAATGATTTTCTCTGTTTGATTCATCGAAATTCCCCCTCATAACTCTTCAGAAAACGCTTTCATTATTATTATAGCAGATTCTTTCAAAGAATCTTCATCTAAAAAGTAATCGAGCGAAAGGATTATAATGCGTAAGAATTGAATATATTGGGAAAAGACAAGACAAGTGAACCGTCATCTCTTTTCATTATAAAGGAGCGTGCGCACGTAATGGACCGTTCGACCATTGATTCCTATGAAGTCGTCATTCAAGAATTCCCTTTACCCGCTTTCATATTGAATACTGACTTGACCATCCGCTCTTGGAATGAGCTAGCCGCACAGCAATGGGGCTGGACACAACAGGAAATCGTTGGCCAGATCGTCCCACTTCTCGAACGGGAAGACATAGCATTCAGCCAACAGATTTGGCATGCCTTCTTGGAGCGCCGTCAATCTGTCCAATTACCGAATGCCTCCTTGTTGCATAAGACGGGCACTTCTGTAACGTCAACACTTCTTTTATCTCCTTTACTTGATGATACAGGAACCGTTATTGCCGCCTTTGTTTGCTGTTTACCTTCAGCTGAGCAACAAACGAACATGAAACCACTCTTCCAAGGGTTGATAGATTTGCGTCATGCATTCGATCAGATTGCTTCTGTCGCCGTCTTCGATGCACGAGGAACGATCACGTACGTGAATGATCAACTCATCGATGTGACAGGATATTGCTCTGAGATGCTTCTCAACCAGCCTTGGTCACTCATTTTAGATAAATCCAGTTCCGTCGTTTCGGAGATTCGTGCACAACTTCGTGAACGAAAAGCCTGGTCTGGTCGCCTTAGCCTCACTTCGCAAACTGGCGAACGAAAACATCTACAAGCGACGCTCATTCCAATCTATGATGCGAACGGTGTTCGCTTCCAACATTTGTTCATCGGGAACGACATCACGGAAACAACAGCACTTGAAGAAGAACTTGATTTTTTAGTGCACCATCACGAGATGACACACCTATTGAATAAACGTGGATTTTTACGCGAAGGTGAAGCCTTATTCCGCTCTGCTGCGTCGCATGATCCGATTGCACTCATTTTGTTCGATATCGACCGTTTTAAAGTTATCAACGATTCGTTTGGAACACATGTCGGTGATCAACTACTTCAAGCAATGGCAACACGCCTTTTGCAACACACGACAGGCATACTCGCTTTTCATCCGACGAGTGATCTATTCGGTGTCTTACTACCTGCGCCTTCGAGCAATCTGCTCTTCCAATATGCTCGGAAATTACAACAAGCACTGCAACGGCCTTATTATATCAATGGTCACTCATTGATTGTTTCTTGTACATTCGGAATCACTGTCTATCCATCCGAAGCCAAAACACTTGAAGATTTATATCGCCGGTCGGAAACAGCTCTGTATGCGGGAAAATCGATTGGTACTGGAACGATTCAGTATTTAACGCACGAGATGGATACACAATTCACACGGAAAATCCAACTCGAGCGCTCCCTTTTCACAGCACTCGAAGATCAATCCCTTTATCTTGCTTATCAACCAATCATTGAACTTCAGACACAAGCCGTTAAAGGCTTCGAAGCTTTATTACGCTGGAATCACACGGCCCTCGGGAGTATTCCACCAGATGAGTTCATCCCACTCGCTGAGGAAGCTTCACTAATCACACCAATTAATAACTGGGTCATCATTGAAGCTTGTGAACAGCTCGCGAAGTGGCAACAGACAATTGACCCTAAACTGACGATGGCAATCAATATCTCACCGCATCAGTTCCAAAGCGACTCCTTCATTCGTACATTACAACACATCGTAACAGAACGATTGGTATCGCCATCTTCGATTACTTTGGAGATGACGGAAAATATCGCGATTCTCCAGACGCAACGAACAGTCGAACGCATGCACCTCATCAAGTCGCTCGGCTTCCGTTTATCGATCGATGATTTCGGTACCGGTTATTCTTCTTTGCAGTATCTCAGTGCTTTTCCAATCGACGAATTAAAAATTGATAAAGTATTCATTGATGGTCTGGCGACAAATGACCACGCCTTGCTCGATTCCATCATTCAACTTGGTCACAATCTAGAGTTGAATCTTGTCGCTGAAGGTGTTGAGACAGAACACGCGTTAAATTATCTAAAAACGACATCGTGTCAGCACATGCAAGGATTCATCTTCTCTGAACCTCTATCCGTACAGGATGTCGAAAAAAGATTTTTAACACCTTAATCAAAAAAGAAGTCACGGTGGATGAAAACCACCGTGACTTCTTTTTCATAGCGTTTCTTACAATTGAATTTCCCCGACGACCATTCCGTAAACGGCTACTCCTGCTAATACAACAAGGACCATGCTGGCAATCCACTCATAACGTGACATGCCCGTCCGTTGCTGTTCTCGCTCTGCTAACGCATACGCGAGAATCCCTGGAGCATAGACTAATGCCGCGATGACGATGTACCAGATACCCGACGCATAGACGAGCCAAATCGAATACGCAGATGCGATGATGGAGAAAAGCAACATTTTCTGATTGCGCTCTTCGCGCGATATCCGAATGCTATACAACGCTGATAATAAATATGGTAATAACGCACAAATCCCAGCGATACTCGACAGGACAAGATAGGTTTGCGCTGAGAAAAGCGCGATTCCTGCGACGACCTGTGTCGCGATTTGTGTAATCAACAGCGCACCGACTGGAGCACCTTTCCGGTTCGTTTTTGCGAATGCTTTCGGAAATGCGCCGTCTTTTGCAACGAGATACGAAATCTCCGATGCGAGAATCGTCCATCCGAGAAGTGCACCGGATAGTGAGATAATCAAACCGATCATGATGATCGTCGCACCGATTGGTCCAATCGCTGCCTCTAATACATATGCCATCGTCGGTTCTTTTAATCCAGCTAGTTGTTCTTGACTAAGCACTCCGAGTGATAAAACGGAAATCAAGATATAGATGACTAACACGCCAACAAGTCCTGTTACTGTCGCTTTCCCGACATCACTTCGGTTTTTGGCACGGCTTGATAAGACGACAGCACCCTCAATACCGACGAACGCCCATAGCGTGACGAGCATCGTTCCTTTTACTTGATCAAAGATCGAACCGAGTTCTGTTCCCTCTCCCCAAATATCCAGATTAAACGTTTTGATATTAAAGGCAATTCCTACTAGAAGAATGAAAATCAAGATTGGGACAAGCTTTGCGATCGTTGTAATCAGATTGACGAGCGTCGCTTCCTTGATTCCGCTCGAGACGAGCCAGAACAATCCCCAAATGACGACCACACTCATCAAAAGGAGGAATATTCGATTTTCTGCTGCGAAAATCGGGAAGAAATAACTAATCGCATTAAACACGAGCGTGATATTCGCAACCGTTCCAATCCACGCCGATACCCAGTATCCCCAAGCACTGTTAAAACCGACGAAACGTCCGAATCCTTCACGCGCATAGGCATAGATGCCGCCTTCGAGCTCTGGTTTACTATTTGCGAGATGCTGGAATACTAGCGCTAGCATGATCATCCCAATCCCCGTGATACTCCATCCAATGAGGATAGGTCCTGCACTTGCACTTTGGGCCATTGCACCAGGAAGGTTAAAAGCTCCTCCACCGACCATGGAACCGATGACCATTGCAGCGAGCGCAAAGAACCCGATTTTTTGCTGATTCATGATGAGACACTTCCTTTTTCGTATATCTATTACATCTTACGTATATTCATTCGAAAGACACAAAAGTCATTATAACAAATCACCTTTTAAAGTAAAGAAAGGATTTGAGACGAATGAACTGGATCCATGTATTTCAGCTCGAAGACCTCCTAAAACTCCTATTAGCCGCCACACTTGGAATTTTCATCGGATTCGAGCGTGAAATCAAAAATAAACCGGTTGGTATACGCACTAGCCTCGTAATTACCCTGATCAGTTGTCTGTTAACCATCGTTTCCATCAAATCGGTCTTACTCTACCACGACATGGCGACGAATGTTCAGATGGATCCGATGCGTCTCGTCGCCCAAATCATAACCGGAATCGGTTTTATTGGCGCTGGTGTCATCTTACGTCGACCACATGATATCGTCAGCGGACTGACGACTGCCGCTATTATTTGGAGTGCAAGTGGGATTGGGATCGCTGTCGGTGCAGGTTTCATCTGGGAGTCGATTTTTCTCGTTCTCTTTCTCTTCCTCTTACTGGAAGGCTTAACTCGGATGATGGGTCGTATCAACAATAGTCGGTTCGAAGCAAATGTCCTCGTTGCGCATCTTTTACTTCCTTCTGGACTTGATCCGACAGACATCGTTCTTGCTCTTGAGCGTAAAGGTGTACGTATTACGAATATGCGTTTACGTGGTGATCCCGTTCGATTGACGTTACGAATGTATTCCCCTCATGCGTTGACCTTATTCCTACTTTATGACTATTTGAAATCGCTTGGACTTGAGGATATAGACCTTGATCAATGAGAATTGTCAGAAAATTTATGTTGCATTTTTAATCACTTTCACTTAAATTAACAATATGTTCACATTTTTCTGAAATATTTAACACTAACTCTCGGGGGGTCATCGTTCCATGAATAAACCATCGAAAATCGCTTTTGCTGGACTTTCCAGCATCGCGCTTCTTGCTGTCGCTGCATGCGGGCAAGGAAATGACGAAAACACAAGCGGATCAGATTCGAAAAACAAGAAAAAGGAAGTCACACTCGTTTCGACGACGGATGTACCTCAGTTAGATCCGACGAAAACGACAGACTCGACTTCCATCATCGTCACGAACAACGTCTTCGAAGGGCTGTATCGTCTTGATGGAGATAACAAACCGACACCTGGAATCGCAGAAAGCGTTGAAGTGTCGGACGATAAAAAAACATATACGTTCAAACTGCGTAAAGATGCGAAGTGGTCAGATGGATCAGCCGTCACAGCAGATGATTTCATCTATGCTTGGAAACGTGCACTCAATCCAGAGACAGCAGCAGAATACGCGTACATTCTACAAGATTTAAAAAATGCCAACAAAATCATGGCTGGAGACGCTGAACTTGATGAACTGGGCGTCAAGAAAGTCGACGATCAGACACTTGAAGTCCAACTTGAAGCTCCAGCACCTTACTTCCTTGGTTTGACGAGTTTCCCGACGTACTTACCATTAAAACAATCATTCGTCGAAGATAAAGGCGATAAGTTCGCGACAAGTGTTGATACAATGGTCTTCAACGGACCTTTCGTCCTCGATAAATGGCAAGCGAATGCTGGTTGGACATACAAGAAAAATCCAGATTACTGGGATAAAGCGAATGTTAAGATGGACAAAATCGATGTCAAGGTCGTCAAAGAAATCTCAACTGGCGTCAACCTGTTCGAAGCGAAAGAAGTCGATTTTGCACCAATTACGTCTGAATTCGTTTCGCAGTACGAAAAATCAGATGATTACAAGACGCGTCCAGATGCTCGGATCAACTTCCTTCGCTTTAACCAAAAGAATAAAGCATTGAAAAACAAAAACATTCGAAAAGCGCTCGCGCTTGGTTTTGAAAAACAAGGGATTACAGATGTCATCCTAAATGACGGATCAAAACCTGCAAACTTCATCGTCGCGAAAGACTTCACGTTTACACCAGATGGGGAAGACTTCCGCGCGAAGTATCCGGATCTACAAAGCTACGATGCTGACGCTGCGAAAAAAGCTTGGGATGCTGGCTTGAAAGAACTCGGTGTGAAGACAGTCGAACTCAGCATGCTCTCACGAGATGAAGATGCCTTCAAAAAGGTTTCTGAGTACTTAAAAGGAGATCTTGAGAAGCACCTGCCTGGTTTGACGATCAAAATCAAACAACAACCGTTCAAGAACTTCCTCGAACTCGAATCGAAGGGAGATTATGATATCTCTGCTGCTGGTTGGGGACCTGACTACCAGGATCCAATGACGTTCCTCGATATGTGGTTAACGGATGGAAGCTTCAACCGAATGGAATACTCGAACAAAAAATTCGATGATCTCATCAAGGGAGCAAAACAACAAGCAGATGAAGCGAAACGTTGGTCGGACATGCAAGAAGCTGAAAAAATGCTGTTGACAGAAGACTATGCCATCGCACCAATCTACCAAAAAGGGGAAGCTTACTTACAACGTACAAACATTGATAAATTATACCGTCACCCATTCGGTGCCGATATGAGCTTTAAATGGATGGAAGTAAAATAACCCTTTAAAACATTGATGAACAAGTAGCGGACCTCGTTCCCTACTTGTTTTTTTATTTCCAGACGTGATTCTCAGAAAACAACAAAGACCCCTTCTGACGGAGCCATCGGGGGTCTTTACTGTGCAATTTGTTTATAAAAAGCAATCTCTTCATCCTGTCCTTCCTCAACTGCTCGGAAGAATTCAGCGAAGTAAGCATAAAGAACGGTGCGTTCCTCATACGTCGGTCGAGCTTGACGAATGACGGAGAATGCAAGATTTCGCAACTGACGTTTCGTTCGTCGATGTGTTGGTAACGCATGGAACTGACGCGTGAATGAACGATAGACATCGGCAATCAAAGCTTCATGCCCTTCAAAATAAGTCTTATCCATAATGATGATCTCCTTTCTAATCTTGTTGTCCTACTATTTTCTACGATCCTTCTAGATAAAAGTTTCATAGAAAGTGAGGTTTCTCACAAATGATATAGAACCTACTATAACAAGCTTTTCAAAATGATTCAATATCCAAACTATTAAGTTTCATTAAGGATTTCTAACCGTTTTGTAAAGTGACTTTTTTTGATTTTAACGTAACTTGATTGACAGAAAAACGGTCTGAGTCCCGGAATGAGACTCAGACTCGCGACGGACATCAATCTGCTTGTACTGAAATATGCTGAAAGTGTTTTACGTCGAATAATCCACTGTCGGTCAGCTTTAACTCCGGAATGACCGGTAAGCAAAGGAATGACATCGTCAAATAGGGATTAAAGGAACGATCCGCCTCTAACACATCGAGGGCATCATTCAATGCTTCGAGTGTATCTCCAACTTCTTGGAAGGGACGATTCGTCATCAGTCCAGCGATTTCAAGCGGTAACTCAGCAAGTACCTCTTGCCCATTGACGGCAATGACTCCCCCACCCGCTTGGACGAGACGTTCCGCAGCCAGTTGCATTTCCTCATCCGACGCGCCAACGATGACGAGGTTGTGCGAATCATGGGCAACAGTCGCCGCAATCGCTCCGCGTTTCATCTTGAAACCTTTGACGATACCGACTGCCGAGAAGGATGTGCCGTGATGCCGTTCAATGACAGCGATCTTCAAAAGATCCTGCTCCGGTACAGGCACGAAATGTCCGTCTTGAAGTGGAACATCGAGAACCAGATGTTCCGTGACGATGCTTTTTGGAATGACTCCGATCACATGCGCCCGTGCTGATTCAAGTGGCAGCGCAAATACTTCCGGCGTAATCGGTTTTGTATTCAATGCACCTCGTAACGATTCTGGAACATGCGCGCGCCGTACTGTTCGGGTCGTTTTTCCTGCTCGTGCGACACACTCACCTTGAATATAAACCTCGTCAATCACGACGTTATCGGCATCGGATAACAGGACGAAGTCCGCCCGGCGTCCCGGCACGATAGCTCCACGATCGTCTAAACGATACGCGTTCGTCGCATGCAACGATGCCATCGCATACGCTGTCTCACGTTTAATCCCATGACGAATCGCATAGCGGATATTATAGTCGATCGTTCCTTCTCGTAACGTATCATCCAAATGTTTATCGTCCGTACAGAAGAGGAAACGGCTCGCGTTGCTCTCTGTCACGGCATCGAGTACTTCCTTCAAGTTTCGGGCAGCTGATCCTTCCCGCACTTCGACATACAGACCACGACGCGCTCGGGCGATCGCATCTTCCTTACTGACAGATTCATGATCCGTTCGAATTCCGGCGACACCATAAATGTTAATTTCGCGTGGTCCAAGTCCCGCAGCATGACCATCGACCAGTTTTCCTGCGTCTTCGATCTGTTTAATTTTTTGGAGCATATCGCGATCGGCTCGTTCGACCGCTGGATAATCCATGACTTCTCCTAAACCATGGACACCAGGATGATTGACGAACGGTGCAAGTGCCGCCGCATCAAGTGATGCTCCCGCGTGTTCAAACGAAGTCGCCGGTACGCAGCTCGGTAGCATCATCCGGACATCAAGCGCGAGACCTTCAGCATCGTCTAGCATGAAGGATAATCCTTCTGCTCCTTTGACATTCGCGATCTCATGCGGATCGGCGATGATCGTCGTGACACCTAACGGTAAAATCGCTTGTTCATACTCACTCGGTGGCACCATCGATGATTCAATATGGACGTGGGCATCAACGAAACTTGGCGCGATGAAAAGTCCTTCTCCCGGACGATTCTCGATTCCCTCATACCCCTCTCCGACAGCAGCAATATAACCTGAATCAATCGCTACATCTGCTGTATATGTCTCACGTGTCATGACATCAATGACTGAAATATTCTGATAGACGACGGCTGCTTTCTCTTTTTTTGCAGCAATCGCGATCAATCGTTCACGCACTGTTTGTTCCATCCTGTCTCCTCCTGTTGTAAGCGTATTTTTACCATCTTACAATTAGTTTGGAAGCTGTTGCAATTTATTTTTTGTAACGTCAAGATGAAAGAGTATCGATTTAATGTCTGAGGGGGAAAAACGCATGAAATATAGTGTCGGTTCACTTGTTCCAAACATCGATCCATCCGTTTATTTAGCGGACGGATCTAAAGTCATCGGAGAGGTCACGATCGGAAAAGACTCATCTGTCTGGTTCAATACGGTCATCCGGGGAGATGAAGGTCCGATTCACATCGGGGAACGCGTCAACATCCAAGATGGTTCGATGATTCATCAGTATGAAGGGTATCCGACCATCATTGAAGATGAAGTGACGATTGGTCATATGGCGATGATTCACGGCGGAATCATTCGAAAAGGAGCGTTAATCGGAATGTCGGCGACGATCCTCGATGAAGCCGAAATCGGAGAAGGGGCATTCGTTGCTGCAGGGAGTCTTGTGCCGCCAAAAATGAAGGTACCTGCCGGCGCGATGGTCATGGGGGTTCCTGCAAAAATCGTCCGGGATATCAGTGACCATGATCGATTCATCATGGAACGAACAGTCCGAAAATACGTGAAACGAGGGCAGCAGTATGCTGACAGTTGTGAAGCCATCACAGAGGATTTGACAAGTTTGTGAGAACGTTTACAAAGTTCACGGGTTCTTAACACCTCCCCTCTTCCGTCTTTACAATTCTTTCGTACACTAAAGGTGTAAGAGATGAATCAAGACACAGAGAGGGGATTTTATATGATTCCAGTATACGAAGAACGCATCATGTCTGATTTGTTTTCATCTACGAATAACCCAAGTTACGGTTTGCCGACGTTACCCGAATCGGAAACGGATTGGTTGACAGTCGAGATCCAAGCACGTATCGTTAAAGATGCCGAGCACCGCCTTGGAACATTAAACCGAGAGGAAGAACGTGTATGATTCAGCAACGCACTGTTCGCGCTTGGCTCGCTAGTCGCATCAAAAAATAATTTAATCACTTGATTACGTATTTTCCAAAACGATATAGCGCGTCAGCGCGCATACAAAAAGAGCCGAAGCGGATTCCCGCCTCGGCTCTATCTGTTTATTTTGAAATTAATCCTTCTTCGATCAAGAAATCACGCGCGACTTTTTCAGGACGCTGTTTCTCGACATCTGCTTTGTAATTCAATTCTTGCATCTTCTCATCCGTAATTTTATCTTTTAACGTGTTGAGGACTTTTTTCAGCTCCGGATGTTCTTCAAGTGTTTCTTGACGAACAAGCGGTACCGCATAGTATGGTGGGAAGAATTTTTTATCGTCTTCTAGCACTGTTAAATCGAATTTTTGTAACAAACCATCTGTTGAGAAGCTATCGATGACGTTCGTTCGACCATTTGTCAGTGCTGTATAACGGAGTCCTCCATCGACGGGTTGTACATCTTGGAACTTCATATCTGGATACTTTTTCTTCAGACCAAGATAACCATCTTCTCGGTTCGCAAATTCGATTGTTGATCCGAGAATCAAACGATCACTGACTTTTGACATATCTGATACCGTCTTCAAGTCATATTTTTCGATATCTTCTTTCGTCATAGCAAGGGCATACGTATTGTTGAAACCGATTGGGTCCAGGACGTCGACCTGACTTTTCTCAGGAATCATCTTCCCGACTTTTGCATAGACCGTTTCCGGATCCGTCTCAACGTCTTGCTTGAGCACGTCGATCAATAAAGTACCTGTGTACTCGACATACGCGTCAATTTCCCCTTTTTCAAGCGCCCCGTAAGCGACTTTCGTCCCCCCGAGGTTCAATTGACGTTCGACTTCCAAATCCGTTTTATCTTCGATTAAATCCGCTAACATATTTCCGAGAATCAATTGTTCCGTAAAGTTCTTCGATCCGATGACGATCTTATCTTCCTTGAGGAAAGAGTAAGCGACCGTTCCACCGATTAATAAGAAGACGATACTTGCAATCGCGATCTTACGTCCAGCTGGCATCGCCTTACGACGCTTCCGTGCCTTATTCTTGATCCGACCATCTGCAAGTGGAATCCCATTTGGCGCCACGGAGTATTCAATCCGACTGACGACGAAGTCGATGACGAGTGCTAAAATACCGGCTGGAATTGCTCCGGCAAGAATCTGGTTATTATCAACTGTTTGAATACCTGAGAAGACGAGGTAACCAAGACCACCGGCACCGATGAATGCTGAGATCGTCATTAAACCAACAGCTGTAACGGCTGAAATTCGAATCCCTGCCATCATGATCGGCAAGGCAAGTGGAATCTGAACCTTACTGAGGATTTGCCGATCCGTTAAACCAATTCCTTTAGCTGCTTCGAGCGTGTCCCCTGGAATGCTCGACAGACCCGTGTACGTATTTTTAACGATTGGCAAGAGTGAATAAAGCACGACCATGATGATCGCTGGTGTCGATCCGATACCAATGAACGGAATCAAGAAACCAAGTAAGGCAAGACTCGGAACGGCTTGCACGACACTCGTCAGCGCAAGGACAGGTTTCGCGAACTTTTGGTAACGGGTGATCAGGATCCCGATCGGAATCCCGAGAACGACCGCGATGACGACGGCAAAGACTGTCAGCTGTAAGTGCTCTAGCAATAAATCACCGATCTGATCGGTATTATTTTTTACATAATCAAAGAATCCGTTCATTGGACTTCCTCCTCATGAATGAATTGCTCACTCAAGACGGAAAGTAAGCTACTACGTGTAATCAACCCTCTGAGTTTTCCTGTTGCATCCGTTACTGGTAGATAACCAGTCTCTTCCTGATTCATGACTTCAAGAACATCGAGTAATGAATCGTGTTCATTGACGGCGATGATTTCGCCCTCCATCACTTCTTCAATCCGTTGGCTCTTATCCGGAATCGTCTGGATGTTCTTCAACTTAATCAGCCCTTGTAAGACGCGGTCACGATCGGTGATCAACAGGCTGTCGACTTTGCGTCCACGCATGATTTCAATTCCCTGCAACAACGTCCGTTTGCCACTGATTGAAACTGGGTCCTCGATCATGATATCTTCTGCCTTGATGAATTCTGGACTACTCCAGATTTTATTTTTTCCGATGAACGATTCGACATATTCATCTTTTGGATGACGCAAGATTTCTTCTGGAGTATCGAACTGGACGATTTCCCCATCACGCATGATACATATCCGATCCGCTAACTTGATCGCTTCATCCATATCATGGGTGACGAAAACGATCGTCTTTTTCACTTCTTCCTGCAAGTTAAAAAGTTCTTCCTGTAGATCGTTACGGGTAACGGGATCGAGTGCACTGAACGGCTCATCCATCAAAATGACATCAGGATCATTCATTAAAGCTCGTGCGAAACCAACACGCTGTTGCTGCCCACCACTGAGTTCGCTTGGATAACGATCGATGAATTGCTTTGGATCAAGCCCGACCATCGTCAACAGTTGTTCTGTCCGTTGATCCATCTCATCGTGGTTCTTCCCCTCAAGCCCAGCAATCAATTGAATGTTTTCCCGGACCGTCATGTGAGGGAACAAGCCGGTTTGCTGAATGACATATCCCATATGACGTCTTAATTCGATCGTGTCCGTCTTCATGATGTCCTTCCCGTTGACCAAAATCGTGCCTGAAGAAGGTTCGATCAGTCGATTGATCATCTTAAGTGACGTCGTTTTCCCACAGCCACTTGGTCCGATGAAAACAACGAGTTCACCCTTTTGAATCTCGAGCGATAAGCCTTTCAAGACGACATTGTCCTTAAACTGCTTACCGACGTTTTTGAATTCGATCATTCCTTCTCACTCCTTTTTACTATTTCCATATATTATGGTTTCCCAAAAAGATTACGGTTTAAACAAATTTTCTGTAATTTAGTTTTATTTCTTTGCAAAACGGGAATTTCTTAGTTCTTTTTTTAAAATAAAGGGAATACCTTAATAAAGAGTACTTGTAAAGCATGTTTTTGATGAAGGAGGTACTAGACGATGAACATCAAGAAACCTACCATCATGATGATCGGATTACTTCTCCTTAGTCCACTTTCGATTCCTTCACAGGTTAATGCGGCGAGCTCTACGTTCGTCACGAAAGGAACGACGACACAAAAAGTCGTCGCATTGACGTTTGATGACGGTTCAGATGGGACGAACATTGCAAAAATCTTAAGCATCTTGAAAAATAACCAAGTGAAAGCGACTTTCTTTTTGACAGGCAGTGGTGCAAACAATCATCCTCAATCGATCAAGAACATCACAACTGCCTCTCCTACACACCAAATCGGCAATCACTCGTATTCGCATCCGGATTTTACGACCTTAACAGCAAGCCAGATGACGAGTGAATTATCCCGAACAGAATCTCTCATCCGGTCCTTGACCGGAAAAACGACGAAACCAATTTTCCGAGCGCCGTTCGGTGCAAGTAATAGTAACGTATTGAGTGCCGTTGGGGCGGCAGGTTATACGAAAACGATTCAATGGAATATTGATACGACGGATTGGAAAGGCATCTCTTCAACAGCCATCTTGGATCGTGTATTACCAAAAGTCGTTCCCGGATCGATTATTCTGATGCATACCGGTGCTGGTGCGAAAGGAACACCGACCGCCTTGCCGACGATGATTTCAAAACTAAAAGCAAAAGGCTATTCGTTCGTCACGATTTCAGAACTGTTACGGTCACCGACTTCAACCGGTACGACGTATACCGTCAAAGCTGGCGATACACTCTATTCCATCGCCCGCAAATACAACGTCTCGGTCTCTGCCCTCGCGAGTGCGAATAACATCACGAACTGGAATCTGTTGAACGTCGGTCAAGTCTTGAAAATTCCAACAACGACTTATACGGTTAAAGCCGGTGATACACTTTACTCGATTGCGACACGATATGGTGTCACCGTCACAGCATTGATGCAGGCAAACAACATTACGAATCCGAACCTATTGCTCATTGGACAAGTCTTAAAAATTCCAAACTGAATCTGCTGATCACAACAAAAAAAACGATCCCTCTCTATTCAAGAGAAGAATCGCTTTAGATCGCATGCATGAAATCGGCGCGATAGCGTCGGTTTTTTTGTCCTTTCGTTTGACCCCGCACCTCTTATGACTCTGATCGGACACCGTTGATCCCAAGATCACACTGAATCAAATCCGCATACGTTTGTCGACGGACGACTTCACGGGATTCCCCGTCCCGAACGAAAATGAGTGCCGGACGTAAGAACTGGTTGTAGTTGCTTGCCATCGAAAAGTTATACGCTCCTGTCCCAAAGACAGCAAGTGTATCGCCACCGTTCGGTGTAACCAACTGTGCTTTTTCAGCGACGAGATCCCCTGATTCACAAGCTGCTCCAACGACCGTCACTTCGGTCGTTTCGCCACTCATCCGGTTAGCGATGACCGTTTCATACACCGCACCGTAAAGTGCTGGGCGAATGTTATCTGTCATTCCGCCATCGACCGAAAGATATGTTCGGACGCCTTCGATCTCTTTGATTGCCCCGACCGTATACAGTGTCGTTCCTGCATTCGCAACGACCCAGCGCCCTGGCTCGATCCCGATGCGCGGACGTTCGATGCCGAGTCGCTCCGTTTCCGTCTCGATGACATCCATGACGCGTGCAATCGTCGCTTCAAAATCAAGCGGATGATCGTCCTGTGTATAGGCAATACCGAAGCCACCGCCAACATTAACTTCGCTGACTGTGAAGCCATGATGCGCACGAATCGTTTCGACGAAGCCCATCATCGTCCGAGCCGTCTGTTCGAACAGTGACGGATCTTGGATTTGCGAACCGACATGACAATGGATGCCGAGTAACGACAGATGTTCCGATGCTAAAATCGCTTCGATTGCGTCCAAGTAATCTGACGCATGCGTCGAGAAACCGAATTTCGTATCGACACCACCTGTCTGGATTTTTGCATGTGCCCCACCGATGACTTGTGGGACGATCCGAATCAGGACATGAACCGTTTGACCGGCTTGTGCCGCAATCGATTCCAGTTGTGCAATCTCTGCAAAGTGATCGATGACAATCCGTCCGACTCCTTCCTCGACGGCATACTGAAGATCAGCCGTTGATTTATTCGAACCATGGAAATAGATTCGTTCTGCTGGAACCCCGGATTGACGGGCGATGAAGAGTTCCCCGCCTGTGACGACATCGATTCCAAGACCATGACGAACGACTTGTTCATATACGGCACTGACAGTCAGTGCTTTTGAGGCGAAGGAAGCATACGTGTTCGGATACTTATCAAGGAAGTGTTCCCGGACGGTCTCTAATCGATCCGTCAGCTCCCGCTCTGCCATCACATACAACGGTGTTCCGTACTGTGCTGCAAGATCGGTCGCTGCGACACCATCGATGTGCAACATATTGTTTTCTTCTGTCAGGTATTGACTTCCATACATAATAAGTTCCTCCTTATAGATACTGATGCGTCAAACGCCAAGACCGGGCACACATCTGCTCTGAATTGTTCGCTGCTCCTGTCCGGGTGATATCGTCAATTTCAACGCCATCCCCGTATAGCACGACCTCGTCTCCGACCTCAATCGTCCCATCGACAGCGACGAACGTATGACTCATGAATAATTTATTGATGACCGGATAAGGTTTTTCTTTAATATGAACAGGCAACGCGGCACGCCCACGGACTACACCGTCTCCATATCCGACGGGTAAGATAGCAATCCGCATCGGTTCTGTACTCGTAAAGTTCGTCCCGTATCCCACATGCTCACCCGGTCCAATTTCGCGAATTTCAACGACCTCCGTCGTCATCCGTAGCGAAGGAACGAGCCAGTCCATCTTTTCAATCGGTGAATAGCCGAATAAGAAGATGCCAGGGCGGACATAGTTACAAAATGCGAGACGCGGATCGTGTTTGACGATCGTCGCACTGTTTTCCGAGTGCATATACGTAAACGTATGGCGCTTTCGTAACACATCGGCAATGGCGACGAAACGTTCGACTTGTCCATCGTGATCCGCATCCGGCTCATCGGCAAGCGGAAAGTGTGTATATAAACCTGTTAAAGCGAGCGAATCTGCTTGCGCAAGCGCAAGAACAGCTTCCGCCTCTTGAAGCGAACTGACACCAAAACGATTCATCCCGACGTTGATCTTCAAATGTAACTCGATTCCCTGCAGCTGTTTACTGTTTAGGGCGAGCCATTCTAGCGATGAGACACCGAGTGCAATTCTGAAACGTCGTGCTGTTTCAAAATCCTCCGTCGGATTCATCACCAGTACATAACTGTCTGGAAAATTCGTTTTGATTTCAATGGCTTCATACAACTCGGCGACAGCAAAGTGATGCACATCAGACGCCATCAGCGTTTCGACCATCTCTAGCATGCCTAAGTTGTACGCATTGTTCTTGACCACGGCAAAAATACGTTTACGTGACCGAGCGAAGACCGATGCGACGTTCTGTCGCACCGCCTTCCGATCGATCGTGACGAGTGTACGCGTCGTCATTCTGCGACAGCTGGTGTCACATACGTCAACCAATCCGCATATTGCGGCAATTGACCTGTGACGGCTTGACGGTAAAGATCGAGCAACTCATCTGCGACGTTCCGTGTTCCGCCGTTGATGGAGATATGATCGATTTCACCGACACTCGTGATTTCAGCAGCTGTTCCTGTTAAGAAGATCTCATCTGCGACATATAACTCATCGCGTCCGATGTGACGTTCGACGACAGGATAGCCTTGATCTTGCGCCAAACGGATGATGACTTGGCGTGTGATACCGTCGAGTACTGAACAATCAAGTGACGGTGTATGAATCGTTCCGTTTTTAAGAAGGAAAAGATTCGCAACACTCGCTTCACTAACGTTTCCGTTCATGTCGAGCGCGATTGCTTCATCAAATCCATCACGGATCGCTTCACCTTTTAAGAGTTGTGAGTTCATATAGTTCGCAGCCGCTTTCGCTTGCATCGGCATCATCGTTGATGAGACGCGGCGGTATGATGCGACTTTGGCACGGATGCCAGCACCTTTATCGAAGTATTCCCCAAGCTCCCAGCAAGAGATGCCGACATGAACCGTCGTATCTTTCGCCATCAATGCTTGCCATGGCGTACCGAGGAACACGAATGGACGGATATAACACGATTCAAATCCGTTTTTCGCAACTAGATCAATCGTCGCTTGGACGAGTTCATCAACCGTATACGGAATCGTGACGTGATAATACGCACAACTGCGGAAGAGACGTTCGATATGTTCCTTCAATTGGAAAATCGCCGGTCCGTCCGGTGTCGCGTAAGCACGAATTCCTTCAAAGAATCCACTACCATAGTGAATCGCATGTGACATGACGCTTGTGTTCGCATCTTTCGGATCATGAAAGACTCCATCTAACCAAATTGCTTCTCCATACTGTGTATCCACTGCCATGTGTTTTCCTCCTCTTCGACGTCAATCAGAGTGAACGTAAATCATCCACCAATTGCGTCTTCTCTTCTGTTTTCGCATCTTTCTGTTTGATGACACGTGCAGGTGTTCCAGCAACGACGCTTCCAGCAGGTACGTCTTCTGTGACGACACTACCAGCAGCGACGACGGCATCTTTACCGACTTTCACGCCTTCAAGGATGACTGCATTCGCACCGATCAAGACACCGTCTTCAATGATGACAGGTGTTTTTGAAGGTGGTTCGAGGACACCCGCGACCACGGCACCTGCGCCGACATGAACGTTTTTCCCGATCGTCCCACGTGCACCGACGACAGCGTTCATATCAATCATTGTACCATCTCCGATTGATGCACCGATATTGATGATGGCACCCATCATGACGACTGCGTTGTCACCGATGACGACATGATCACGAATCCATGAACCTGGTTCGATGCGCGCATTCAAGTGACGTGTATCAAGCATTGGTACCGCACTGTTGCGACGGTCATACTCCACGTGAACATCCGTGATGCGATCTGAATACTTTTCTAAGAAAGTAGCCGCAAGTCCTGCATCCGCGAAGAAAATCTTTGATTCATCTGATCCGAATGCTGTAGCGCCTTCGATCGTCAAGCCCGCCAAATCGCCGTTGACGTAAAGTTTTACCGGTGTTTGTTTTTTAGCATCTTTAATGAATTTAGCAATTTCGTAAGCATCAGTGAGTAACATGTGAATCCTCCTGTGTGTAGAGCGTCTCTAATGTATAGAGTCCCGCTGTTTTTTGAATGAGTGCCTCAGCTGCTTTGATCGCACCAGAAGCAAATACTTTTTTTGATAGCGCTGTATGTTTGATTTCAATCAATTCGTCGACACCTGCGAATAAGACTTCGTGTTCTCCGAAGATCGTTCCACCGCGCATCGCGTGCATCCCGATCTCGTTCGTCTCTCGCTTTTGCCGCGTCTGTGACCGGTCATATACCGGTGTGACGTCACGTGCCGTCTGAATCGTTTGCAATAACAACTCCGCTGTTCCGCTTGGCGCATCGACTTTTTGGTTGTGATGTTTCTCGAGCAATTCGATGTCATACGCTCCTGCTAGTGGTACGAGTGTCTTCAGCAGTTGCTGCACCATCGCGATGCCGTACGACATGTTGTACGACTGGAAGATCGGAATTTCTTTTGCGGCGTCCTTGATCGATGCCAGTTCCGCCTCCGAAAAACCAGTCGTCGCGATGACGAGTGGTGTTTTTGTCGCCAGCCCATATGCGAGCAGATCCGGTAGCAAACTCGGATGCGAGAAGTCGATGATCGCATCGACCGTTTCTGACATCTCCGTTAGCTCGGCATATGAAGCGATCGTATCGGATGACTTCGTCCGGTCAACGATCGCTACGACACTTTGTGGTGCGAGTTCGACGACGTATTGTCCTGTCGCCCCATAACCGTGTAACGCGAGTTTCATCGAACCACCCCTTTGTAAGCCCGCATCGTTTCGAGTAAGTGGGCGTGCCCCGCTTCCGATTGACGGACGAGCGGCAAGCGCGGCGCACCGACAGCAAAGCCGAGTTCTTCAAGAGATGCTTTGACTGGAATCGGATTGACATCACTGAACAAGGCACCGATGACCGGTAACAAGTCTGCCTGAATCCGGCGTGCCGTGACGAGATCTTGTGCGAGTAACGCCTCAGCAAGTGCTTGTGTCTCTGCTGGGTACGGGTTCGAAAGAACTGAGATGACGCCTTGTGCCCCCCATGCCATGTACGGCAGGATTTGATCATCATTTCCACAGAAGACCGCGAAATCTTCCGGAATCGCCGCCATCAGTTCACCCATGAAGCTGACGTCTCCACTCGCCTCCTTAAACGCTTGGATGCGTGGATGACGTGCTAACGTCACTGCTGTTTCGACTGCGATCGCAACGCCTGTCCGCGACGGAACGTTGTACAGCATGATTGGTAATTCGGTTGCATCAGCGACCGCCGTGAAATGTGCGACGAGACCCGCTTGCGATGTTTTATTGTAGTACGGTGTGACGAGCATCGCTGCGTCCGCACCGATGCGTTCTGCGAGTAACGTCTTCTCGATTGTTACTGCCGTGTTGTTCGAACCCGTTCCGGCAATGACGGGTACTCGTCCTGCCGTGACTTGAACGGCAGTCGTCAATAGTTGTTCGAATTCCGTGTTTGTCAGTGTCGAACCTTCTCCTGTCGTCCCTCCGACGACAAGTGCCTGAATCCCCGCTGCGAGTTGTTGCTCGATCAGGCGTTCGAATACGTGTAGATCCAACTCGCCTGCTTCATTAAATGGTGTGACGAGCGCTGTACCTGCTCCTTTGAACATGAAGAACTCCTCCTTTTTTATGAATGAATCGACTGTTCGATTGCTTGGCGTGCGACTTGTACGGCATTCGAGGCGGCACCTTTTCGAATGTTGTCGGCTACACACCAGAGATGGAACGTGTTCGCGAGACTATCATCTTGTCGAATTCGTCCGACATAGACATCGTCCGTACCACTTGCATCGAGTGGCATCGGATAACGCGTATTCGCGACATCATCGATGAGGACGACGCCCGGTGCGCCTTCAAGTGCTTCACGGATCGCTGCAACCGTCGTCGGCTGCGTAAACGTGACGTTGATCGCAACCGAGTGAGAATTCGTGACTGGAACACGCACACATGTCGCACTGACTGGTAGTGCTGGAAGATTGAAGATTTTCCGTGTTTCGTCAATCATCTTCTGCTCTTCTTTCGTATAGCCGTTCTCAAGGAACACATCGATATGTGGCAAGATATTATCGTGAATCGGATGCGGATAATTGACGGGCTCTTCTCCGCGTGCTCCACGTGCCAGATCCTCGATTCCTTTTTGACCAGAACCGGATACGGCCTGATACGTCGTATAGTTGACACGCTCGAATCCCAGTGACTGGAGCGGTGCTAAGGCGACGACGGATTGAATCGTCGAACAGTTCGGATTTGCGATCAAGCGGTCCGTCGCTTGAATCGCTTGTGGATTGACTTCTGGCACGACAAGCGGAATCGTCTCCTGCATCCGGAAAGCACTTGAATTATCAACGACGAGTGTTCCGTTTTCAGCTAGTAACGGGGCATATTGTTCACTGATCGTTCCGCCCGCCGCGAACAACGCGACGTCAATCTCGTCTTCCGTGATACTTGGTGTCAGTGCTTGGATCGTAATGGCTTCTTCCTTGAACTGTACCGTGTTCCCTGCTGAACGAGCAGAAGCGTAAGCGGACAGGCGGCTGACCGGGAAGTCCAGTTCGGCTAGTACTTGTAACATTTTTTGACCGACGGCGCCGGTTGCTCCAATGACTGCTACATGATACATCCTGTTTTCCTCCTTATAACTCGAACGCGTTTGCAATCGCTGCAACCGTCCGTTCAATATCTGCTTGTGCAATCGTGTATGAGATGCTGATTTCTGAAGTCGTAACTTGATAGAACGGAATGTTCTCTGCTCGGAAAATTGCGAACAATTTCGAAGCGACACCTGTTGCATCCCGCATCCCGATTCCGACGACAGATAATTTCGCGTGTTGATTATGGCGATCGACCTTGACTGTCGTGAAGCGATCCATGATGTCTTTCAATGCTTCATCGAGGAACTCTTCCTCATCGAGTGGACATGAGAACGATAAGAAAATGTCACTGTCGAACGTCGTTTGACTGATCATGTCGATGTTGACGTGGCGATTGGATAACAGTTCGAAGATATCGGCTACTGCTGCATTCGTTTGCGGTACGTGTTTGATTGATACCGTCAAGACGTTCTTCGTCACACTGACACTCGTCACCGCTTTTTGTTCCATTGTTTCCGTCGCTTCCATGATCCATGTTCCCCTTTTCGATTCAAGTGTTTTCCCGACGAAGATGTGTACGCCGTATTTTTTTCCTAGTTCGACACTTCGCATTTCCATGACCTTCGACCCGAGGGCGCTCATTTCCATCATCTCATCATACGAGATATGTGGAATCGGTTGAGCGGCGGCATGGATTCGCGGATCAGCTGTATAGACACCGTCGACATCGGTATAGATTTCGCACCGTTTATCAAGGACTGCCGCAAGGGCAACTGCCGTTGTATCCGACCCACCCCGTCCAAGCGTCGTGACATCACCGAGTTCGTTGACACCTTGGAATCCGGCGACAATGACGACATCGTACGTTTCGAGTTTTTGTCGTAACAGATCTCCATCGATCTGTTTGATCTTACTTTTCGTATGCACGCCCATCGTGCTGATTCCTGCTTGAGCGCCTGTTTGCGATAACGCTTTGACACCGAGCGAGTTGAGGGCGATGCTGAGTAATGAAATCGTCTGTTCTTCTCCGATGGCAAGCAGTCGATCGAGTTCTCTTCGCTCGGGGCGATCCGTGATGGCTTGCGCCTGAGCGATCAAAGAATCTGTCATCTTGCCCATCGCCGAAACGACGACGACGAGTTTTTCACCTTCGGCTGCGCGACTCTTCAAATAATTCGCAATAGACTGAATCTGTTCGACAGTCGCAACCGAGCTTCCACCAAATTTAAGTACAGTTGTCACAATCCTATCTCCTTTGTCCCGATACAGAAAAAAACGACGGGCCGGTAGGAGCGTTCCTACGGCCCGTCGTTATCACGATCGGACAAACGAAGACAAAGTCATTCGTTCTTTTACGTAAGATAGCGCTCCGAAACATCGGTTTCGGCAGTACAACGGATCTTAACCGTTGTACCAGCAAACAAGAAGAAGCATCTTCTCATTCACTTCGGCGGACTTCCCCTTTCACATCATTCGGCATGCTTGCCTTCAAGAATGATGCTACTCATGTCATCCGCGCCTCTATCTGTCGGTTGTTAGTTACAGTTATAGCAGACATCTTTTGTTAAATCCAGTCATTTGACTGTTTTTTTTCAAAATTCGTCAATTCGCAAGATGCTGTTTCGCGAGTTCGAGTTGCTCCGACACGGCAGCAAACCCTGTCCCGCCGTAGCTAGTCCGGCGTGCTACTGCTTGAACCGGATCGAGGAGCGGATAGACGTCTTCTGTGATATCAGGATGGAACGTTTGATACGTCTCGAGGTTCAAATCCTTCAGGAAACAACCGTTCTGCACACAGTAAAGGACGGCTTTGCCGACGATTTCATGCGCTTCCCGGAACGGTATGCCTTTCGTTACAAGGTAGTCGGCGAGTTCCGTTGCATTCGAGAAGTCTTGCATTGTCGCCTTCTTGAGCGCTTCGGTCTTAAACGTCGCAGATTCAATCATTCCGGTGAAGATTTGAACGGATTGGAGAACGGTATCTGCTGTATCGAAGACCCCTTCCTTATCCTCTTGCATGTCTTTGTTGTAAGCGAGTGGTAATGCCTTCATCGTCGTCAAGAAGCCCATCAGATTGCCATAGACGCGCCCCGTTTTCCCACGAATCAATTCAGCGAAATCAGGATTTTTCTTCTGTGGCATCATGCTCGATCCTGTCGAGAAAGCATCAGACAACTCGATGAAGCCAAATTCTTGCGATGCCCAGATGATGATTTCTTCACAAAAACGCGAGAGATGCATCATGACGGTCGAGGCGATCCCGAGGTATTCGATGACGAAATCGCGGTCGGAGACAGCGTCGAGACTGTTCGGATAGATTGACTCAAAACCGAGCAACTCGGCAGAACGGAAACGATCGATTGGGAATGTCGTCCCCGCGAGCGCGCCTGCCCCGAGCGGTGATTTCCGGATCCGCTTTTGATTATCCGTCAACCGTTCGACATCACGTTCGAACATCCAGAAATAAGCGAGCAAGTGATGCGCAAGCGAGATCGGTTGTGCCCGTTGCAAATGCGTATAACCTGGCATGACCGTCTCGATATGTTGCTCAGCTTGTTCCGTGATAACCGATTGGAGCTCGCGTAATGCCGTCGTCAACGCTTCAACATGTTGTTCCATCCATAGATGTAAATCCGTTGCGACCTGGTCATTTCGGCTCCGTGCCGTATGCAGTTTTCCTGCAACCGGACCAATCTGTTCCGTCAATAGACGCTCGAGATTCATGTGAATGTCTTCATCTGCTAGCGTATACACATGATCCGCTAACGTCGTTTCCAGTTGCTTCAGTCCTTGCTCGATTTGTGTCCACTCGTCTTGAGCGAGGATCCCTTGTTCAAATAGCATCTGCGCGTGTGCGAGACTGCCTTTTAAATCGACGCTCGCTAATTTTTGATCGAACGTGATTGATGCTCCGAAGGCTTCCGCTTGAGCGGAAGCACTTTCCGTAAAACGTCCACCCCAGAGTTTGGTCATTTCGTGACACCCGCCTGACGATGTACGCTCGCATGAGTCGAAACGGCAAGTCCGTGTAATTTGATGAAGCCTTTTGCTGCTTCATGATCGAACGCGTCTTCTTTCGTATACGTCGCAAGTTTCTCATCGTAGAGTGAGACAACGGACTGACGACCTGTCACGGTTGCGTTTCCTTTGAACAGTTTAACGCGAACTTCTCCTGTGACGTCCTGTTGTGTCGCCGTCAGGAATGCTTTCAAGCCTTTCGTCAATGGTGCATGGAAGAGACCGTTATAGATCGTTTCTGCGTATTGTTTGCTGAGTAGTGGTTTGAAATGCGCGACGTCCTTCGTCAATGTAATCGTCTCGAGTGCAGCGTGAGCTTTGAGTAAAACCGTTGCTCCTGGGCACTCATAGACTTCCCGCGATTTGATACCGACGAGACGGTTCTCGACGTGGTCGATCCGTCCGACCCCATGTGCACCAGCGATGATGTTCAGTTCCGTGATCAGTTTCGCCAGTGGATATGTCGTTCCGTTGATCGAGACCGGAACACCTGCTTCAAAGCCAATGATGACTTCTTCTGCCTGATCCGGAGCGTCTTCTGGCGCTACTGTTAACGCGTAAGCGTCTTGTGGTGGCTCTGTCCAAGGGTTTTCTAGGACGCCACACTCGTTACTCCGTCCCCAGAGATTCATGTCGATTGAGTATGGGCTATCGAGGTTGATCGGGATCGGCACGTTGTTTTCTTTCGCATAGGCGATCTCTTCTTCCCGTGACCATTTCCATTCCCGAACCGGTGCGATGACTTCGAGTGATGGATCAAGTGCTGCGACCGAAACTTCGAACCGGACTTGGTCGTTCCCTTTTCCGGTACATCCGTGAGCGACCGCCGTTGCACCATGTTGATGCGCGACTTCGACAAGCTTTTCTGCGATCAACGGACGCGAAAGCGCTGAAATCAACGGATAGGCATTTTCGTAATGAGCGCCATATTGAAGTGCTGGCAAGACGAAGTCTTGTGCGAATTCTTCTTTAACATCGAGGACGATCGATTCGATCGCACCGACGAGGAGTGCTTTTTCTTTAATGACGGATAAATCTTTTCCTTCTCCGACATCCATGCATAAGGCAATGACGTCATAGTCCTTGCTCAACCATTTGATGGCTACCGATGTATCAAGTCCCCCAGAGTACGCTAAGATCAATTTTTGTTTCGACATGTATAATTCCCTCCTGGTTTTAAATTCATCTGTCTGTATAAAAATTCATTATGAATTATATATATACATAGAAAACAAAAAAAAGAAACCCTTTTTGCAGGATTTCTTTCAAAATGACTTACATTTTTTTCTCCATCGTTCGGTGCGGGATGCCCGCATCATCGAATTCATCGGAGACGATCGTATACCCGAGTCCTTGATAAAACGGGATCGCTTGAACTTGTGCGCCGAGTGTTAGCAATTGCTTCCCTTCGCGACGTGCGACTCGTTCCATCGCCTGCATCAACTCGCCACCGTATCCTTTTCCTCGCGCTGTCGCTAGCGTCGCGACACGCTCTACCTTCATCCGTTGGTCGTCATATGGACGGGTACGACCCGTTGCGACCGGTCGACTCTGCTCATCGAGGACAAGCAGATGAATCGCTGTTTCATCATGTGTATCGTATTCAAGATGGCGTGGTACGCCTTGCTCCTCGACGAAGACACGCTCCCGGATCATCCGGACGGCTTGATGTTGTTCTGCTGTACGTACTTGAATGACTGTCATGACTGATATTCCTCCCGTAATCGATCGACATATGCCATCGCATCATCCCGATTCGTAAATTGTGCCTGTGCCTGAACCGCACTTCCTCCGCCTCGCCCGTTAAATGTTTGGACATGTGCTTTAGCGAACTTCCCGAGATGGGGTTCACCTGGACTACTCATCAGTAACTTGTTCGTCGTCGCATTCCAGACGACGCCGACGCGTCCCGCTTCTTGAATCGCTTTAGCAAGTTGTTCGGATATTTTGATTTCTTCATCCAGATGTTCAAACACAAGAATGCCTTCTTGTTGTTCTAAAGCGTGAGCGAGTGTGAACGTTGCAAGTTGTTCCTGGGCGTGTTCGACCTGTTTCGTTAAGCGTTTCTGCTCTTCTTGTAACGCTTGGACGGCTTCTAGCATTTGAACTGGTTTGACCGACAAGGCTTGCGCCGCTTCCCGTAAGGCTCGTCGTTCTGCCTGAACGAGTTGGTATGCCCGTTCTTTTGCGACATAGGACAGACGAATATTTCCACGAACCCGCTCGACTCCGGTAAAGAGAATCGACTCGAGCTGTGCCGTTGAATCAAGATGCGTCCCACCACAGGCACTATAATCGAGTGTGCCGATTTGAACGACACGAATTCGTCCTTCAACTTGTGGTGTTTTTCGTAATGGTAAGCGTAGCGCTTCCGCCTCGTCATACTCTGTCGCCGTGATCGGTAATCCTTGTTCAATCACCTGGCGTAATCGTCGATCCAGTTGTTCTTGTTGCATAGTTGTCCATTCAGGTGTCTCGATATCAAGCGTCGAGACCTCACTTCCCGTCCGAAAACTGAGTGTCTTGATATTTGATTCATCTTGTAGGATTGCAGAGATGACATGTTGTGCCGTATGCTGCGCCGCATGATCGATCCGGACTGCGTCATCTACGATACCGGTGACGTCACCTGTGAGCGGCGTCGCCAGTTGGTGCCAGACGACACTGTCTTCGATTTGAACGTCAAGGACCGGTTGGTCGTTCAATGTTCCACGATCCGCCGGCTGTCCACCGCTCTCCGGATAGAAGTAACTTTTCTCTAAAGCAACCCAATAACCATCTACTTGTTTTGTCGTGCGAATGGATGTCTGAAAGGTTCGGACATCGGATTCTATTTGTTCGGGGCGCATGCCTCGACCACCTTTCTCTGTCAGTTTCACTCTGTATTATGCCATATTTCATCCAGAATCGTTTGTCGGCTTGCCTTTTTCCTAGTACACTAGACGAAAGACTACCGATCGCGAAGGGACGAAATGCCGTGATTCAGCATATCAATAAAAATTCACCACTCCCCATCTACTATCAAATCGAAGCTGCCTTAAAACAACAAATCGAAAGCGGTGTTCTTCAACCTGGCGATCTGATCCCGTCCGAGCGCGAATTTGCCGAAGCGCACCAAATCAGCCGAATGACGGTCCGACAAGCCATTTCAAACTTGGTCAACGCCGGTTACTTGATTCGTCAAAAAGGACGAGGAACATTCGTCGCGAATAAAAAAATCGTCATGCAACTGTCTGGATTGACGAGTTTCTCGGAAGAGATGGAACATCTTGGACTAGAACCGACGAGTGCGCTTCTCTCCTATCAAATCATCGACGCGTCGATGACGATCGCCAATAAGCTCCGGATTCGCGAAGGGGCATCCGTGTATGAACTGAAACGTTTACGAATTGCTGATGAGCAAGCGCTTGCCCTTGAGACCGTCTATATCCCGGAACAGCTCTTACCTGGACTCGATCAAGACGTCGCGACCGCATCGCTCTATGCATTTGCAGAAGCGAGCGGATTAAATCTTGGACGTGCGAGTCAAACGTTCGAATCACGTCTTGCAACGAAGGAAGAGGCGGGCCATCTTGGTCTATCGACCGCTTCGCCTGTCTTATCTGTCGAGCAACTGACGTACCTGACAACAGAGCAACCGTTTGAATACGTCATCTCCGCTTACCGCGGCGACCGCTATACCTTCACCGTTGAAATGGAACGCCAACGCTAAAAATCCCCTTGTATCGTCGTACAGTGACGATGATACAAGGGGATTTTTAGTGTGTCTTACTGTGCAGGGACGGCTTCCGTCTCTGTCACTGGTTCTTCTGTCGTACTTTGTGCCGGGTCTGTCTCTTCCTTGATCGGTTCGACTTCTTGACCTTGCATCGCTTTTGCTAAATTACTTTTCACTTGCTCCAATTGATTCGGATCGAGATGATATTCCCATTTCCCGCTAATACCGATGTAGCCTTCTCCAGCGAGTTGGTACTCCGTCGTATTACGTAACGCTGCTGTGAAATCTGCTAAGCGTGTATAATCGTTCGGACCTAAGTTCGTTTCGACGTTATCACCGACAGCATCCAAAATATCACGGTATGCACTGAGGGAACGGAAACTTGCCGCTTCTTTGGCGACCGCTTGAATGACTTGCATCTGTTTTTGACCGCGTCCGATATCACCGAGCGGATCATCATGACGGTTCCGGACGTAAGCAAGTGCTTGCTCTCCTGTTAAATGTTGCATCCCTTTATCAACAGTGACAGTACCGGCTTTACGTTTTGAATCTTGCTCTTTGAACGCATATCGTACATCGATGTCTACGCCGTCCAATGCATCGATCAATTGAACGAATCCTTGGAAGTTAACTTTAACGACGTGATCGATTTGAATACCGAGCAGGTTTTCTGTCGTTTCACGCGCTAATTTAATCCCATTATAGGAATTCGATTTATCCATCGAACCGAAGTAATGGGCATGGGTGATTTTATCTTGCTCAACACCTGTCTTACCATAAGGTACATCGTATTTCGAATAATCGATGTTCACGAGTGAATCACGCGGAATACTCGTCAACACTAATTGTTCCGTTTTTTTATTTAAGATTCCGACGATCATGACATCTGATCGCGCCGGTTCATTTCGTTCTTTACTTTTTTTCGTTTCATCCGTCCCAAGAATCAAGAACGATTCAGACGGAACATCATCATATTTAGAGCTCACCTTCGAGCCTGGAATATTAATTTGTGTCTTTGCCAATGTTTCTTGCGTTTTAATAAAAACAGCTCCAGCGTAACCAGAACCGATGATTGTGACAAGCAGGACGAGTGCAGCGATGACTTTCATGAACATCTTGCCAGCACTTGGCTGTCTCTTTCGTGCGGATCGCGTTTCCATCATGTAAACCCTCATTTTCATGTAAATTTTCCGTAAAGTTCGCTAATCTCCATTATCCGTACATTTAATGAAATGTCAATTTACGTTTCGATTAAAGAAATTGTATGGAATCGTTGCACTGAAAAAATCATGGACCCTTAGTGCACTGTATCATGAGATTGAATGATCTTGGTATATGTCCTGTTGATGCCTTTCTATCAAAATAAAAAATCGCTTGAGACTAGGCTCAACAGAATCAAAAAAAGGAATAGAGTCAATCCAATGATTGTCTCTATCCCTTTTGATTCATCGCTCTTCCATCGTCATACTTTCATGAAATTCAGATAAGCCGCTCGTCCTGTACGTTTAGCGTCATCTGACAATAAAGATGCAGCTTCTTCGTCCAAGATCACCATGACATCGGCATGACGCTTGAGTACAGTCGCTGGACAATCCGTTGTTGCGACACCTTCCATCATGTCGCGAACCGCTTCTGCCTTTCGTTCACTAGAAGCAACGAGAAGGATTTTCTTCGCTTCCATGATCGTACCGATTCCCATCGTGATCGCCTTCGTCGGTACTTCTTCTAATCGATCAAAGAATCGTTGGTTCGCTTCTCGTGTCGACTCTGTCAATTCCGTTACGTGTGTCTTAGCATCGAACGGTGTACCTGGTTCATTGAAGGCGATGTGTCCATTCGCTCCGATTCCAAGTAATTGAATGTCGATTCCTCGATTGCGGACGAGCGCTTCATATCGTTCACTTTCGCGCACGGGATCTTCTGTGTCCCCGATTGGAACGAATGATTCCTTAAACGCGACATCTTTGAATAGATGCTCTTGCATGAACGTATGATAACTTTGTGGATGCTCTGGGCTGAGACCGACATATTCGTCTAGATTAACCGTCGTCACATGTCGACAATCGAGCGAATCCTTCCGCCATTCTTCATAGACGCCGACCGGTGAACTTCCCGTTGCCAGTCCTACCGTCAAACCTTCCGGGTGACGCTCAATTTCCTGTTTCAAAAATTGATAGGCCACCTGTGCTAATTCTTCTCCTTTTTCTACGATCATCCATTTCATGAGGTAGACTCCTTTCCGTTCGTGATCCGGTGTCGCGTACCACGATGAATCGTTTCTTGAATGTGTAGCGCTTCGTCGAGCAGGACAATGTCCGCATCCTTGCCGACCGAGAGGCTTCCCTTTTGAGTCAATTGAAGTTCTTTTGCCGCATTGACCGATGTCATGCGGACTGCTTCTTCAAGCGAACATCCTGTATAGGCGATGATGTTTCGTAATGCAGCGTCCATCGTTAAGACACTTCCAGCTAAACTACCGTTTTCAAGACGTGCCGCACCGTCTCGAACGAATACAGCCTGACCACCTAACTCATATTCACCATCAGCTAATCCTTTTGCACGCATCGCATCCGTGATGACGATCAGTCGATCTGCGCCTTTCATTCGGTAGGCGAAGTCGACCATTTCTGGCGCACTGTGAATCCCATCCGGAATGATCTCCGCATAGACGTCTGGTGTCAGGAGGCAATATCCGACCGTGCCTGGTTCCCGGTGATGAAGTGCCCGCATTTGATTGTAGAGGTGGGTACCATGCGTGACGTGACCGGCTTGGTTTTGGGCATACGTCGCATCTGTATGTCCGGCTGACGGAATCGCACCCGTCAAGCGCACCGCTTCTTCGAACGCCCGTGCTCCCGGGCGTTCCGGAGCGTATGTGACGAGCTTGATCGTGTTCCCTGCTGCTTTTTGCCATTTCAAGAACTGCTCGACATCCGGTTCGACGATATGTTCGTGAGGCTGTGCACCCGCATAATCCGGATTGATGAATGGTCCTTCAAGATGAACGCCGACGATCGTCGTATCGTCTTGCGCTACGACTTCTCGGACCGTCTCAAGCGCGCGTGTGATATTTCCCCAGTCCTGAGTAATCGTCGTCGCTAAAAATGATGTCACACCTTCTTGTAACATCTGTCGGCTGAAATGACGCAACCTCTCGACATCTCCATCCATGACATCGACATCATATCCCCCATGAATATGCACATCGATCATTCCCGGAATGAGTGATTGATGCTGCGCATCGATCGTCTCTTCTCCTGCGATTTCCTCGAATTTCGACATGGGTCCCATCGCCTCGATTGTTCGGTCAAAACGAATGAAGCCGTCTTCAATCGTCTGCTCCCCCGTGTAAATCCGAGCATTGATGATCACTGTCATCTGGCATCTTCCTTTCTCTATCCGTTCCATGACTTGCTTCCGTATCTAGTATAACGCGATTAATTCTAGTTGTATAGACCTTTGTACATTTAAACGAAATTATAAAAGGACGATCCCGCATATCCGTAGATATAGGGTCGCCCTTTGTATACCCGTCGATTGCCGACTTCATGCGTCAGTCGATCATGGTAATAAAATCCGGTCTTTCTTTCGAGAAATCAGACGCGTTGCTTTTAAGATTGCCATCGGTAACGATTGACGCTTTCGGTAAGCCAGATATCGTCCTTCCCATTTTGGATCATACTTTTCTTTGTATCGTCGTAGACCGGTGAAACTATACATGTAGCGAATATTATTGAAGACATCCGCTGCCACACGTTCTTGCCAGAAGGACGTCTCGTCCTCTCCGACAGACGAAAGCGGAGCCATTCCCATGTTGAACGTGTGGTAGCCTTCATCTTTCGCATACTCGAATAGTCGGATGAACATCGCATCCATGATTCCATTCGGTCCATCTGGTCGAAAACGCATCAAGTCAATCGATAGGACCCCTTCTTGGTAAGCAGGCATGAATGTCATGAACCCGATCAATCGTCCTTCCGCTTCACGCATGATGCCGATCGGTGCCCGGTTTAAATAAGGTTCGTGGAAGTAACCGAGCGAGAAACCTTTCTCGGACTTCCCTCCTAACCATTCGTCGGAGACCTCTTGTAGTTCTGCTAATAGAGTTCCTGAAATAGGTGGCTCGACTACTTCGAACGTCATGCCCTCTCGTTCAAAGCGATTTTTAATCGACCGAAGTCCAGCTCGTTTTTTTCCTGATACAGTGAAAGATGGAATATCAACGATCGCTTCTTCACCAAGTTTGAAGAAGTTGAAGCCAAAATCATGATAGAGAGACATATTTTGCGCTTGAATTTGATAGATGTTCGGAATATATCCAAGATCTTCGACGCGACGCAAGAAAGACGCGATGACTTGTGAATGTTCCTTCGGATCTCCACTAGGGTCGCCAAGGACCATGATCCGATTGCCGGTCTGACTGAACTGGATGAATGAACGTCCTGTTTCGGAGAAGAAGAAACGTTTATCACCTAGAAACGCGAGATGGCTTAAATAATTCCCACCCTGCTCACGCAACACCAACTCGATCTTTTCAGCATCGAATCGCTCACCGAGAACCGGTTGATTGAATGTATTGAATAAGCGGATGAAGACGAGAACATAAACGAGCGCAAAGATAGAGGCACTCGCTGCAAACATGAAAATTTCATGTGCCGGATACACTTTTGTTCCGTCTGCTGATCCGAGTGTATAGAAGGCGTATCCAAAAAAGACGAATCCTCCAATGTACAATAGACCAGCGAAGGCAACCCGGATGAACCGTGTCGTCGTAATGAGCGTTCGTTCTCGGTGAAATGCTTTTCGCGACATCAGTAGCAAGACGAGGACGATGATGACGGCAAGGAAGGAAATCAAGTTAAAACCACGAAGTGCCATTCCAATCAAGGCGAAAAAAGATGCCCCGTACATCATATATAACGACCGTTTTGTTCGACGATACAGTGCTGTCGATAAGAGGACGAACAATAAGCCGCCCATCAAGAAGAAACTATTCGCGAGTAACAGCGCTTCATGCGGTAATTTCGATTCCAAATATTCATACTGCGTCGAGACAGGTGGTAAAATCGCCAGTCCCCAGATCGTGATTCCGGCAACGAGTGTGATCAACGCGAGTGTGAAATGACGAATTTTACTGAGGAATCGCAGTTGTAAGCGCCAAATGACGCCCCCGACCTCCATCGATGGACCAACGATCGGTTTGTCTTCGATCATCTTGACGACCGGACCGCTGAACTCCCGAGCTGAGAAAATGACACCGATCAGGAACGGAATCAAGTAGTAGACAAGACGATAGATCAATAATCCTGTCAAGACGATGCCTTCCTCGACACCCGCGCGCTGCATGCCGATCAAAAACACTAAGTCAAACGAACCAAACCCACCCGGTACCATCGAGATCAAACCGGCTGTCGCAGCGATAATGAAAACACCGATGACTTTTGAGAAACTGACATCCGTTCCGAGCGCCGCCAAAATCAGATAGACGACAACGCCAGCACTGAACCATTCTGCGAGTGAGACGAGTGAATATAACGCAATCGATTTCGGATGGATGCTGCTATTGCCTCGTCGAAACGAGAACAGCAAATAAAGTGGAAAGAAGAATGCGACACCAATGATGACGGGCCACAACCATTTTTTTAAATCGAGCACTTCGAACGCTGGAAAAACATGCAGAAGCGATAAGGCGGATAAGATGGACAATCCACTGATTAACGTCGGTGCCATCCAGCCGATCGCCTTCAACAAACGACCGCCTTCAACGAATGGTCGATAAAGAGCGGAGCGGATCGCCATCCCAGCGAGACCGCCGAATCCGATGATGCCGTTAAAGGAGTTCGCAATCCAGGATGCTCGGAAAATCAGTCCGATCGGTGCTTTCGCCTCCAATGAACGTAATAAGAAGAAATCATAAAAGAACATCGTCGAGACGGCCGCAAGACCTGCGAGAATCAACAGGATGAATTGCCAAGATGGGACTTGACGAATCGCTTGAATCGATTCCTGTAGCGACAAACTCCGCAATTCGTTTTGTCCTTGATAAAAAATGAATCCAATCAAGACGATCGGCAAGATGATCTTCGCAATCGTCATGATGCGTTGTTTTGAGAATTTCAAGCTGCCAGCCTCCTTGATTTACGGATTAAATGCATAAGACGAACAAGTAGTAGCGTTGCTCCGACCGCAAGACCGATGATCAATCCCCACCAGTAACCATCTGGTCCGAGCGTCGTATAGCGTTCGAGATAAAAACCTAATGGTAGTCCAATGACCCAGTAGGCAGCAATCGTCAACAAGAAGGTGACATTGACATCCTTGAATCCACGTAATGCACCTTGCGTCGGTGCAGCAACGGCATCCGACAGTTGAAAGAAAATCGCTAAAATCATGAAGTGTGCGGCTGCTTCGATGACTTGAGGATCACGACTATACAAAGCGGCAAGTTCTTCATTCTTTAAGTACAATAAGATCCCAGAGAACAAGGAGACGGCAACACACATCGTCAATCCAATGACGACGTACTGGACAGCGTCCTTGATTCGTTTGGCACCGACCTCAAAACCGACTGTGATCGTCAAAGCGGACGCAGCAGATAATGGAATCATATAGACAAACGAAGCGAAGTTAATGGCCGCTTGATAGGCACCGATGATGACATCGCCGTACGCTCCGAGCAGCAACGTGACCGCCGAGAAAATACTGACTTCAGAAAAAATCGCAAGACCAATCGGGGCACCGAGTAGAATCAATTCCTTGATTCGCTTCATGTCTGGACGGTAAAAGCGCCGCAGAATCCCAAGGCGTTGAAATAACTCTCCTTTAAAGACGACAGCGATGATCGCTAGACAAAGAATCCAGTACGTGATGGCAGTCGCAACTCCCGCACCCACTCCACCAAGTTCCGGAAAACCGAAGCTTCCGAAGATGAATAGATAATTGAAAAGGACGTTAATGGGTAAAGAGATTAGTAGTAAGACCATCGTGATATTTGATTTGCCTAATGAATCGACGAGTGTTCGTAACACGAAGAAAACGAACATCGGTACGATTCCGAGTGCTAACATCACGAGGTAATTTCGCGCGACTTCACGCGCCTCTGCTGATAACTCCATCCGTTCGAGAATCGGATTGACAGCGATAAGTCCGATGACGACAGTCAAACCAATGATCACGACAGCAACGTACAACGCCTGCATGACGATTCGTTTGACTTCCCGCTCGCGTTTCGCTCCCATCGCTTGGGAAACGAGCGGTGCGACGGCAAGTAGAATACCGGTCAGTCCTGTGTAGACGGGTGCCCAGAGACTTGCTCCGACCCCGACGCCTGCTAAATCAGCAGAACCATATCGACCGGCCATGACCGTATCGAAAAAACTAATTAAGTAAAACGCGACTTGCGTTACGAGGATCGGAAAGAAAATTTTCATGAATTGCTTCATCTTTCCTGAGAACGTAACTGTTTCTAACATGTTTCCACCACATTTCAGGAGGTGTCCTCCTTAATTTTAAAACCTAGCACTCTTGAACTCTTACGAAAATAATCCGAGGAGGGATTCATCTCATGAACCATCGAGATACTGAAAAGCTGACTTTCGAATTGCTTGAGACATGGTCGACCTTCAATCATTATGCCAAAGAGGCTCAAACGTTTGAAAATCCGGAAGATGTCCATCAAGCGCGGATTCGGTTACGGAAACTAATCACCTTCGCCCGATTGGTCGATTTAACGGAGGAACCCGTTTATTTGATTTGGAAGCGGCTGATGCATGCTTTCGGCGAAGTCCGCGACCTCGACGTACAACTGGAAGCAACCTCAAACAAAACAGAAATCGATCAGTTATTCGCGAACCATGTTGCTCTGCAACTTCAAGGGAAACGTTCGACTTTAATCGAGACGATGCATCTCTTGATCTCCAATGAACTGGATCGATCCGTTCGTCGCTTTTTAGCCGGTCCGATGACAAAGCGCCTCAAACGGATGTCAGAAAAAGAGCTGATTCAGGCCGCCGAGAAACGCTATGAAAAAAAACGTGAACAATTTGAAAAAGTGCAACGAAAGGATGGAACGAAGCGTGTCGAACGAATGCATGAATTACGGCTTGCTACAAAAGCATACCGTTATACGGTCGAGTACCTTCGTCCCTACACGCATCAACCGAAGTCTGCTGTCGATCGCCTAAAGACAACCCAGACACGACTCGGACACATCAATGATACGTATCAGCGATTAGAAAGATGGCGCTCTTTCGAGGTTCCATCTGCTTATCAAGAAGAGCGTTTGCGTCAGATTAAGCGTTTAGAGGACGAGCTACGTTCTGCGCTTGATCAGATTGAAATCGCTCATGGATGACGTTGAACGAGTAATTCCAACATCTTTGTTCCGGCAATGGAGTTCCCTTTGGCATCAAGCGATGGTCCAAAGACACCGATTCCGAGATCAGCCATATCGAAATCACTTCGACCGCAAGCAACGACTGCACCGGAAACACCACTTTTTCCTGGAAGCCCGACTTGGACGGAAAATTCTCCAGATGCATCGTACATGCCACACGTCGTCATGATTGCTCGAATGATTCGTGCGTTCCGACGTGAAATGACTTGGCGTCCTGATGGCGTTTTTCCGGATGTACTCAAAATTTTTCCCATCATGGCAAGTCCTTTACAGTTCGTCAAAATCGCACATTGTTTCGTATAGACGTCGATGATTTCTTCGACATTTCCCTCAATCACACCGTGATAGCGCATGAAGTAGAGCAGTGCCCGATTCAAATCTGTCGTTTCGAATTCCGATTCAGCAACATCTGCGTCATATTTTACCATTTCTACTTCAATATCCAACAGTTTTGCGATGAATTGACGCAATTGGAGTAATTTATCGGCAGCATCCGTTCCCGGTAACATGCTCGTCACGGCTAGTGCTCCTGCATTGATCATTGGATTGAGCGGTTTTGTTGGAATCGTCTCTTCAAGTTTCGCGATCGAATTGAATGCATCACCCGTCGGTTCCATCCCGACTTTTGAAAAAACATAATCTTCTCCGAATGTCTCGAGGACGAATGCGAGCGTGATGATCTTCGATACACTCTGTAGTGTAAACATCGTATCCGCATCACCTGCCGAGACGAACGTCCCGTCGGCATTACAGACGGCGATTCCGAGTTGTGTTGGATCAACCTTCGCAAGCTCTGGAATATAACTGGCGACTTGTCCAAGCACTGTATACGGACGGCATTCTTCAATCAACTCCTCGAGTTGTGCTTGTGTAACATTCATGGCGTTCCCTCTTTCTCTTTTTTTCTAGCTTATCACGCATCTGACGAATACGGATATGGTTCTTCCGTAAACGCTAAAAGGAGTCGACTCGTTTCAGCCGAGTCGACTCCTTTTTCTAGCATCCGCTTTATCCGTGGACGACTAGTTCGCCGTCTTCTACGTCAATCGCAATCCGGGCACCATCTTGTATCGCCCCACTGATCAAGGCACGGGCAAGTTTCGTCTCAATCGTCCGTTGCATATAGCGATTGATTGGACGTGCGCCGTATTGTGGTTCGAAGGCTTCTTCGAAAATCAACTTCTTCGCAGCATCCGTAACATCAATCGTAATACCTCGTCCAGATAAACGTGAACTCATTTTCTCGACCGCTTTGTCGATGATTCGTTCGATTTCCGTCCGGTGGAGTGGATGGAATAAAATCGTATCATCGATCCGGTTCAAGAACTCCGGTCGGAAGTGGCGCTTCAGTTCTTGGCGAACGGCTTCCTCTTCCGCTGCATCGATGACACCATCTTTGGCGGCTTCAAGCAGGATGGGTGCTCCGATGTTTGACGTCATGATGACGATCGTGTTCTTGAAGTCGACGACCCGTCCTTGCGCATCCGTCAATCGACCATCGTCGAGCAACTGAAGCAAGATATTGAAGACGTCGCCGTGCGCTTTTTCGATCTCATCGAACAACAGAACCGAATACGGGCTCCGTCGGACGGCTTCCGTCAATTGACCGCCTTCTTCATAACCGACGTATCCCGGAGGCGCACCGACGAGACGGGAGACATTGTGTTTTTCCATATACTCCGACATATCGATGCGGACGATGTGATCTTCACTATCGAACATCGCGGCTGCCAAGGCTTTTGCGAGTTCTGTCTTCCCGACCCCTGTCGGACCAAGGAACAAGAACGAGCCAATCGGGCGGTTCGGATCCTTGATGCCAGCTCGCGCTCGAATGACAGCGTCCGCGACGAGACGGACCGCTTCGTCTTGACCGAAGACACGCTCATGAAGCGTATCTTCAAGATAGAGTAATTTTTCGCGTTCGCCCTGCGCAAGCCGCGTCACTGGAATGCCGGTCCATTTCGAAACGATGTCGGATATCTCTTCTTCCGTCACCGCTTCTCGAACGAGTTCGTGTGAGACGTGTTCAGATGACTCTTCCGCGACTTTCAGACGTGCCTCAAGATCCGGAATTTGACCGTACTTGATTTCCGATGCTCGGTTCAAATCATAGCGCCCTTCCGCTTCTTGTAATGCCAGTTTTGCCTTCTCAAGATCCGCGCGTAACTGTTGGACACTTTGCGAACTCTCTTTTTCCCGTTCCCATCGTGTCCGAAGCGCACTCTCGTCTTCTCGAACAGAGCTGAGTTCTTGTTGTAAGACGGTAAGTCGTTTCCGGGATGCTTCATCCGTCTCTTTCTTTAATGCCGCTTCCTCGATTTCGAGCTGCATGACTCGACGAACGAGTGAATCGAGTTCAGCTGGCATTGACTCCATATCGGTCCGAATCATTGCACATGCTTCATCGACGAGATCAATCGCCTTATCCGGCATAAACCGATCCGTAATATACCGATCGGATAACATCGCCGCCGCGACGAGCGCATTATCATGAATCCGCACACCGTGGTGAATCTCGAACCGTTCTTTTAGTCCACGCAGAATGGAGATCGTATCCTCGACATCCGGTTCTGCGACGAGTACTTGTTGGAAGCGACGTTCGAGCGCTGGATCTTTCTCGATATACTTCCGGTACTCATCCAGCGTCGTCGCACCGATACAGTGCAATTCTCCTCGTGCAAGCATCGGCTTGAGCATGTTTCCGGCATCCATTGCGCCGTCCGTCTTCCCGGCACCGACGATCGTATGCAGCTCATCGATGAACAAGAGAATCTGTCCTTCGGCTTCCTTGACTTCATTCAAGACTGCTTGCAGTCGCTCTTCGAACTCACCACGGTATTTCGCACCAGCGACGAGCGCACTCATGTCTAAACTGAACAACTGCTTGTTCTTCAGACTCTCCGGTACATCTCCTCGGACGATCCGTTGCGCGAGTCCTTCAACGATTGCCGTTTTCCCGACGCCGGGTTCTCCAATCAAGACGGGATTGTTTTTTGTCTTCCGACTCAAAATCCGGATGACACGTCGAATCTCATCATCACGGCCGATGACCGGGTCTGTTTTCCCAGACCGGAAATCCGCTACGAGATCACGTCCATATTTTTTCAGCACATCAAACGTCTCTTCGGGATTTTTCGTCGTGACCTTCCGATTGCCTCGCATACTGACGATCGCTTCCCGGAGTGTCTCTTCCGTAATGCCTTGACGACGTAAATATTGAGCTGCTGGACTTGATTGTTTGATCAATGCTAGCAATAAGTGTTCGACGGAGACATAGTCATCCTGCATGAGACGCGCTTCCGTCTCTGCTTCCGTCAACACGTTCAGCAACGAGCTACCGATCCGAGGCGTCGTCGCCTGTGACAAAGCAGGAAGTTTACCAATCGCCTCGTCAATCGCTCCATTCAATGTCTCAATCCGTTGATTCAGCTTTTCAAAGACGACTCGTGCAATCCCTTCTTCTTGAGCAAGTAAGGCAAGTAACAAATGCCATTCTGTGATTTCACTATGACGACGTTGTTTCGCGATCGCTTGGGCAGAGACGATTCCCTCGTGTGCCCGATCCGTTAAACGTTCAAAATCCATCCTTGATCACTCCTTCACTGCAAGTTGACGTTCCCACTCTTCATAAAAGGCACGGTCCATCTCAGGTAACTTGACTTCGAGTTGGACAAGTAACGCCCCACGATGACCATTCGCTTGACTCAGACCACGATTTGGAATCCGGAGTCGTGCTCCTGGTTTCGTGCCCGGTTTGACTTTCAGTTTGATTCGTTTCCCTTCAAGCGTATCTGCGACGACTTCGCCTCCGAGCACAAGCGTCGTCGGATGAACACGGACGGTTGAAATGACGTCTTGGTCGACCCGTCGGAACTGATCGTCATCCTTCAAGTGAATCGTCACGTAAACATCTCCCGCGACACCTTGTCGGTTACGCATCGAACTTTTTCCACGTAAGCGAACTTTTTTACCGTCATAGACGTCTTTCGGAAGCGTCAGCTGGATCGAACCCGTCGCAAGACGCACCGTGACTTTTTCGTTCGTACTGAGATGACTGAGTGGGACCGTCAATTCAAGCTCTTCATCGGTCGACACTTCTTCCTGACTAAAGAACGAACCGAACATGTCTTCAAATCCGAACGATTGTCCAGGTCGTGTCCGTCCACCACCTCCGAACTGTCGGAACAGATCTTCGTAATCTCCAGCGCCACCAGCTCCAGCACCTGCCATCTGATCGAAGTTACTGCCGTATCGATCATACTTCGCTCGTTTTTCCTCATCTCCAAGCACATCGAAGGCTTCTTGGATATCCTTGAAACGCTGGTCCGCACTCGCCTCTTTATTGACGTCTGGGTGATACTGCTTCGCCAATTTGCGGTACGCGCGCTTAATATCTTGATTCGATGCATCCTTTGCGACACCGAGTGTTTGGTAGTAGTCTTTTGCCATTCGAATTCACTTCCCTTTCCTATACTTCATTACCTTAATTATAAAAGTCGTATCTTAATTGGTCAAATATAGTCAAACTTTTTTCTGACATTCTGTTCTCTTTTCACTTTACGTCCTTGCGACAAACAAGTTTCACCGACTGAACCATGTTATACTGATAGCCAAACAGGAAATGAACGATGGGAGGATCTACAGATGGATGGTAAAACACGTAAAAATATCACGCCCGGTCTTAAAGTCAGCATCGTGTTGAAGCAAGATCAACGAACAGGTAAACGAACAGAAGGAATCGTCAAAGACCTTCTCACGAAATCTCCGCAACATCCGCACGGGATTAAAGTGCGCTTAGAAGACGGTCAAGTCGGTCGTGTTCAAGAAATTTTAGGATAAAAAGACAGCAATCGCTCGTCCTGATTCCTTTTCGGAGTCAAGACGAGCGATTTTTTCATGATTCAGTCGCTTGTTCTAAGTAACGCCATGTCGCTTCGACGAGAATACGCGCTGCATCGAGCATCGCCGGCTCCTTAAAATCAAACTGTGGATGGTGATGCGGTGGATACGAAGCATCTCCCGCTCCTGTAAAGAAGAACGCACCAGGTACGTGTTGCAAGTAATAAGCGAAGTCCTCGCCACCCATCGTCGGTTCAATCTCAAATACACGCTCGTCTCCTAAAACTTCTCGTGCGACAGATTCAATCAATGCGGTGGGTGAAGCATGATTGACGACAGCTGGATAGCCTTTTTCGTATGTAAAGTGATACGTTGCTCCGACTGCCTCACAGATTCCTTTGATCGTCCGCTCCATCCGCTCAATGATCTCGTCCGCTGTCGCTTCATCAAACGTCCGGACCGTTCCTGTCAACATCGCTTGATCTGCAATGACATTAAACGTATTCCCAGCATGTAATGTTCCAACGGTCACGACTGCCGGCTCCAGTGGATTGAGTTGACGACTGACGATCGATTGTAATTCCTTAACGATTGTTGCCCCGAGTAAGACAGCATCAATCGTCTCATGTGGTTTCGCACCGTGTCCGCCTTTTCCATATAAGGTCAGTTCGAACTTATCCGCCGCCGCCATGATCGGACCAGTCCGAACACCTACGTGTCCTAAATCGATCGTTGACCAAAGATGCGTTCCAAAGATGACATCGACTCCTTCGAGACAACCGTCCGCAATCATATCGCGTGCACCGCCCGGAACGACTTCTTCCGCATGTTGATGAATCAAAACGACGTTCCCCGGTAATGATTCTCGCTGTTGCATGAGCGTCTCTGCGACAGCAAGTAACGTCGCCGTATGACCATCGTGACCGCATGCATGCATCACACCCGGAACCGTCGACCGATACGCGACCTCTTTAGCGTCAGCAATCGGTAAGGCATCAAAGTCGGCGCGTAACGCGACGGTCTTTCCCGGTTTTCCTCCACGAATATACCCGACGACACCACGTCCGCCGACTTCCGTCTTGACTTCGATTCCGAGCGCTTTTAAATGTCGCGCGATATAACGCGGGGTCTCGACTTCGTGAAACGACAACTCTGGGTGCTGATGTAAATAGCGACGGCGCTCGACCATTTCTGGATACAACGCGTCTAGTCCGGCAGTTCGTTCTGACATATATGTATCCCCCTTATTTCTTTTGATGCAGTGTCTTAACGCTTTCCCGCGTGTATTGGAGGCGTTCGAGTGTGTCTTCATAATGTCCCGCAGCATACGATAAGAACAAGACATCGATCGCAAATAGTTGGGCGAGACGCGAACTGAGCGCTGCACTACGAAGCGGCGCTTCTGGTGCGCGTGATGTCCAAAGCGCGATATCCGCTAGTTGACTGATTCGATTGTCCCCGAAACGTGTCAGACTGATGACCTTTAGTCCTTGGATTTTCGCCAAACGGATCAACTCGACGACCTCTTCCGTTTCTCCGCTGTAGGAAATCGCAAAGAAGACATCTTCTTTACGTGCATTCGCTAAGATCGTCGCAAGTAGATGCTGGTCCGTTTCTTGAATCGCTAGTTTCCCGACACGCGTCCATTTTTGAGCAGCGTCTTCGGCTACGACATGCGATGCCCCAATCCCATAAAAATAAATCGCACGTGCCTGATCAATCACATCAATCGCATCTGCAATCCGTTCATCATTCAACTGCTTCGCAGTATCCTGTAACGCTTGAATGCTGTTACTAAGCGTTTTTTCAATCAAGTCGACGGGACGTTCATCCTTTTCGATATCGTGATACCCTTTTAAATCCGTCCGTGCTGTATCGGCAGAAATGCGCATCCGCAACTCCGGGTATCCTTTTAATCCAAGCGCGCGACAGAAGCGGACGACTGCAGCGGCACTTGTATCTGATTCCTCTGCAAGTTGGTGGATCGTCATGCGCGCAATTTGGTTCATATGCGTCAAGACATAGTCTGCGACTTTTCGTGAGGACGATGGTAGTTCCTCTCGAACTGCACCGATTTGTGAATAGATACCGCCTTTCATCTACATCTCTCCTTTATCCTCTTCTTCTTAAAAGAACTGACGATTCATCACTTACCGCGTCGTTCCTGTGTGTAGAACTGTTCTTCTTTCATTATGCTCTCTCCTACTGGCTTTCGTAAATCTAAAAAATGGGAAAGTGAAACAAAATACCATTCTTCTTCCATACCCTTCCTTTCTGATTCATATGCTTCTCTCTTCCAGCGTCCGTCGTACAAAAAAGCGACATTCCGCCCATTGGAGGAATGTCGCTTCATAAAGTGAATGGAGGAATCAACGAATCTTGACGATCGGTTTTTTTGTATCCGGATCGAGGAATAGCATCGCTTCCGTATCCCCGTTCAAGTTCGTCACAGTGATCGTCGTTGGAATGTTTCGATTATACTCCCAACGATTCTCAAGCAGGTACGTCACGTACTGAACGAATGCGACGAGTTCTGCTTTTCCGTAAAATTGAACGGGAATCTTCATCTCAAGCTTTTTAAGTTCATCTTCTTGATAGAAGCCTTCCCCCATCATACCGGTGTAGTTCGGGAAGTAGTCTTCTAGGCGGTCTTTGAATAAATCGAACTTCGCTGCATCATCCCGCACGTCATTCGTTGCGCGTGCTGACGGGTAGTAGTAATAGCGTTCATTGTAGTTTTTCCAGTCGTTCGCACTGATTTGATTCCCGCGACCGATGAAGGCAGACGAGAGATAGTGACCGGAAACCGGAGACCCTTCTTTTTCCTGGAGGTAGAGGGCGACGTGAATCGGTGTCGTCTTCATCCCTTGTGTCTTACGCATTTTCTTGACTAACTCGTTTGCCATCCGCTTTCCCTCAGCAACGACTTTCTTTTCATCAAGTTTAACGGTATAGGTCGGTCCATAGTTTTCATCTTGGAACACATACTCACTATTTAAGACAAGCGCAATCGACGTCCCACCGAGTTCGAGTTTCTTATCTTCTTCAAGCATGTAGTCTTGCTCTAAGATATGCGATAGAATCATAGGTGACTTTTGGTTTTTTTCTTTATACGACTTACCAGACGTGTAGGCTGGGTTCAGACCTTCAGGATCGCTGACGCCATCGCCTGCTTTTCCTTTTCGCAACAACCATTTCGCGATTTGGTCGGCTTCGAGTAACTGACCTTCTTGGTAATAGTATTTTTCCGGATCAAAAAACTGTGTCGAATGACGCATTAAACCCGTTTCGATTTCATCGAGCTCAAGACGTGAACTGACACGTTTTTGTGTCATTCCACGTGCAACACTTGGACGAAACGGCAAGACCGTCCGATAGTACGAATCCGTCGTATCAATGGCTGGACTGACAACGGCTTGGACTTCCTTACCTTGTTCACTTTCAGTAATGACTTCTTTTGTATCGCTACTTGGCGAAAGGTCGAACGAACAAGCACCTAAAAATAACGTGCTCGATAACGTCAACGCTACTGCTGTTTTATAGTTCATCTCTATTTGCACCCCATGTTTTTAAATCGTTCTCTTTATCATAACAGAATCGTTTTCCATCGGGGAAGGACAAGTTTTCCCCTGATTTTCAAAAAAGATGATGCGCTCTTGCGTATCCGAAAGGACTTTTTCTCATGACACGTCGTAAATTCATCGGTCTGCTTTTTTTACTGGCAGGCATCGCCCTTATTGCTTGGCCCTTCATCAGTGACTATCAGCGTGAACAGGAAGCAGCAAATTTAAAGGAACAATGGACCAAAAGTTTGAAGACCGTCGATGCGAAAGAGACAAAACAACCCCTTGCTACATCTGGTGTCGGATTGCTCTCGATTCCAAGCATTGATTTTGAACAAGTCATCTTAGAGGGTTCGACGACAGCAGTGTTGGACCGTAGTATCGGTCATATTCCAGAAACCGGATCACCTGGAAAAGGCAATTATGCGCTCGCCGGACACCGAAGTTTCACGGAAGGACTTCACTTCAATCGTCTGCCTGACGTCAAAAAAGGCGATACCGTCGTCGTCACGACAAAAACACATCGGTATACGTACCGCATCACATCCAGTCGTCTTGTCACACCGACGACATTGTCCGTTCTCGACCAATCCGTCGCTTCCCCAACCATCACATTGATCACCTGTGATCCACCCGAAACGGCAACGAATCGTCTCATCAAACAAGGTACTTTGATTCGGAGCGAGACGATTGCTTCGTGACAAGGATGAACACGAATAGAAGGAAGGCGGAATTCCACCTTCCTTTCAGATTATAGACAAAAAGAAGGATGACTCAAAAAATGACACGTCTTTTCACGCCCTTTCCTCAGGCGAGACACAAGCCGGTTTTCCCGCTCCATTCGAGCAGGAAAACGGGTCTCGTTTGTCTCTGACAGCGCAAAATCGCGCTTTTTCCTGTAGGAGTGGCGTATGACGCGTCATTCTTTTTTATCCCCGGAAGAAAGATCAGAGAAGCGTTTTGTTCCCTCGACATCGCTTCCTAGGGAAAAACAAGCAAGAGCGACCCTGCAGCGAAGCGAAGCGGCGCGATGCTTGTCCCAGGAAAACGATGCGAGACGAACAAAAAAAGCGCAATCCTTCTCGTTAGAGAAAAATTGCACACTATCTTCAGTTTCAAAGGAAGGCGGAATTCCGCCTTCCTTTTTATTTGATCGTTCTCATTCATTCTCTTCACGCTTCGTGTTTAGCTAATTCTTCTAACAGACGCGCTTCATCCCAAATTTCGATACCAAGCGATTCCGCTTTCGTCAGTTTAGAGCCTGCCTTTTCCCCTGCGACGAGTACGTCCGTCTTTTTACTGACACTTCCTGTCACATCGGCTCCGAGTGCTTCGAGTCGTTTACCGGCCTCTGACCGTTTTAAGCTCTCGAGCGTCCCCGTCAAGACGATCGTTTTGCCGCCGAGCGGTGCATTCGTCTGATCGACCCGTTCACCAAGGAAATGTTGATTGACACCGAGTTGTTCCAAATCACGAATCAATGCCTGTGCTTCCGGATGCTCGAAGTACTTCACGATTGAATCTGCGATTTTCCCCCCAATGCCATCGATTGCGACAATCTCATCGTAGCTTGCAGCCGCAATCCCTGCTAACGAATCAAAACGTTCCGCTAAGAGATACGCCGCTTTTTGACCGACGAGTCGGATTCCGAGACCAAACAAGAGACGCTCGACCGAGTTCTGTTTCGAGGCTTCGATCGCCGCAAGCAATTTATCGACGGACGTCTCACCCATGCGGTCAAACGTCAATAATTCCTCACGATCGAGTCGATATAAATCGGCAATCGTCCGGATCGCTTCATGGTCATACAATTGACGAACGACTTTTTCACCGAGACCATCGATGTTCATCGCTTGACGCGAAACGAAGTGAATGATGCCTTCCATCAATTGCGCCGGGCATTCCGGACTGACACAGCGGATGTCGACTTCACCTTCGAGACGGACAAGTTCCGACTGACAGGCCGGACAATGCGTCGGGAAGACGATCGGTGTCTCTTCCCCCGTTCGCTCTGCCGTGACGACTTGTACGACTGCCGGGATGACATCGCCCGCTTTTTTAATGATGACCGAGTCCTGAAGGCGGATATCTTTTTCAGCGATGAAGTCAGCGTTGTGTAGTGTCGCATACGTCACCGTCGATCCTGCGACGACGACCGGTGCAAAACGGGCGCGAGGTGTGACTTTCCCGGTCCGACCGACACTGAAATCAACGTCTTCTACCGTCGTCATGACTTCTTCCGCCGCAAACTTATAGGCTGTCGCGAAGCGGGGACTTTTTGCTGTGAAGCCGAGCTCCTCCTGATCATCGTATCGATCGACTTTCAAGACGATTCCGTCGATCTCATATGGCAGGCTCGCGCGTGCTTCCGTCCAGTGCGCGATGTAGGCAAGAATCTCTTCCACCGTCTCACACGTCTGCATATGTTGATTGGTCGGTAACCCAAGTGAGGCAAGTTGTGCCATCGCTTCGCTATGTGAACGGGCCGTCAACGTATTGACACCGACGCCATACACGAATAACGACAGATTACGCGACGCTGTGATTGACGAATCCAGCTGACGCAGACTACCTGCGGCCGCGTTACGCGGATTCGCGAACAATGTCTCTTCTCGGCTAGCCCGGTCTTTATTCAAGCGTTCGAACGATTGTTTCGGCATGTAAGCCTCACCGCGGACTTCGATCGTCGCTTCTGTCTGCAAACGAAGCGGTAACGCTTTGATCGTCCGTAGATTCTGCGTGATGTTTTCGCCGACTGTTCCATCGCCACGAGTCGCCCCACGGACGAATCGCCCGTCTTCGTATTTCAGCGAGATGGCAAGTCCATCGAATTTCAGTTCGGCGACATACGTCGTCGAACGTCCGAGCGACCGCTCAATCCGAGCGACCCATTCGCGAATTTCCGTCTCATCAAAGACGTTTCCGAGCGACAGCATCGGTAAATCATGCGTCACCTTCTCGAACGCTTCGAGCGGTGCTGCTCCGACGCGTTGCGTCGGCGAATCCGATGTGATCAGTTCTGGATGCTCTGTTTCTAACTCCGTCAGTTCACGAAGCAATTGATCGTACGTCGCATCCGGTACCGTTGGTTGATCCAGTACGTAGTATTCGTAGCTGTATCTGTTCAATGTTTGACGAATCTCATCTATACGCTGGCTTGCGTCCATCTGTGGACCTCCCGTCATACCTTTTTAATCGGTGCGAATTTCGCGAGCAATCGTTTGATTCCGACTGCTGGGAATGCGATATCGATTTCAAGATTATCCCCGTCACCACGAGTCTGGACGACTGTACCAAGTCCCCATTTCCCGTGCTCTGCCTTATCTCCGACCGACCAACCGAGCGTTTCCGCACCTGACGTCTTCATTGCTGTCGGTTTACTGATCGAGCGACCGATGACGGCTTTGCCTTGCGGAACAGGGCGGTCTTCCCATGGGAGTGGCTTCGCTTTTTTACCGGTCCGCTCGATGACGACTTCCGGCAGCTCTGCTAGGAACCGTGATTCTTGGTTCGCATTCGTTCGTCCGTACAGGGAGCGCATCCGCGCGTGTGACAAGTAAAGGCGTTTCTCAGCACGTGTGATCCCGACGTACGCGAGGCGACGTTCTTCTTCCATCTCGTCTTTATCTTGAAGCGAGCGGCTATGTGGGAACAACCCTTCCTCCATCCCAATCAAGAAGACGACCGGGAACTCGAGTCCTTTTGCCGAGTGGAGCGTCATCAACGTGACTTGTTCTTCTGGATCCGTCTCGTCGAGTGAATCGACATCGGCGACGAGTGTCAAATCAGTCAAGAAGGCGATGATCGTCCGGTCTTCTGGATCGGCTTTCGCCGTCTCCTTCTCGAAGTTTTGTGCAACGGTGATGAACTCGTTGATGTTCTCGAGACGACTTTGTGCTTCAAGCGTCTTATCTTCCTTCAGCACTTGACGATAGCCTGATTTCTCGAGTACTTCTTCGACCAGTTCCGACAGGCTGATGAATTCTTGCATTTGGCTGAGTCCGAGAATCATCGTCCGGAAATCCGTCAGCTTCGCTGCCGTCTTCGGTGCGATACTCGACAATTCGATATCGCGAATCGCTTGCATCAATGACACGCCTTGTAAGTCGGCGAAATCACGCAGCTTATCAATCGTCGTTGCACCAATCCCGCGTTTTGGTTCGTTGACGATCCGCGCGAAGGACAGGTCTTCATCTGGATTCGAAATCAATCGGAGATAAGCGAGCACGTCCTTGATCTCTTTACGATCGTAGAACTTCGTGCCGCCGATCATTTTGTACGGAACGTTCGACTTCAGAAGCGTTTCCTCGATCGCACGCGATTGTGCGTTCGTCCGGTACAGAATCGCGATATCGCTCAGTTTCATCCCGTAACGAAGCGAGTTCCGAATCTCTTGAACGATATAAAAGGCTTCTTCCCGCTCATTCTCCGCCGTATGAACGACGAGCTTCTCGCCTTCATCATTATCTGTCCAAAGTTTCTTATCTTTGCGTGTCGAGTTGTTTTGGATGACATGGTTGGCTGCTTCCAAGATTCGTTTGGAAGAACGGTAGTTTTGCTCGAGTAAGATGACAGCTGCATTCGGATAGTCCTCTTCGAACGAGAGGATGTTCGCGATGTCAGCACCACGCCAGCGATAGATCGACTGATCCGAGTCTCCAACGACACAGAGATTCTGATGTCCCGATGCTAACAGGTTGACGAGATCATACTGGGCTTTGTTCGTATCTTGATACTCATCGACATGAATGTAGCGGAACTTCTTCTGATAGTAAGCAAGGACATCCGGACTCTTCTTGAACAATTCCGTCGTTTTTCCGATCAAATCATCAAAGTCGAGCGCGTTGTTCCGGCGTAAGACCGCTTCATATCCTTTATAGATTTCAGCAACGGTCTTTTCATACGGGCTCGTCACGATCGAGGCGTAGAATTCAGCACTGCGTAATTCATTTTTCTGTGACGAGATGATCGTCAGCATCGAACGTGGATCCCATTTTTTCGGGTCCAAGTTTTGTTCCTTTAAGACGAGCTTGATCGCCGACTGCTGATCACTTGAATCAAGAATCGTGAAGTTGCGATCGTATCCAAGCTGATCGATGTCGCGACGTAACATCCGGACGCACATCGAGTGGAAGGTCGAGACCCAAATATCGTTCGCGACACCACCGACCAAACGACCGATCCGGTCTCGCATTTCCCGCGCCGCCTTGTTCGTGAACGTAATCGCGAGGATGTTCCACGGTGCGACTTGTTTAGCCGCCATCAAATAAGCGACCCGATGTGTCAGGACGCGTGTCTTCCCGGAACCGGCTCCTGCCATGATCAGCAGTGGACCTTCCGTATGCTTGACTGCTCTTGCTTGCTCAGGGTTTAGTCCACTGACGAGCTGTTCACTCAAATTAAACATATCAATAGCCTCATTTCTTATATTCCGAACTTTTGTTCCTATATTTTATCGTGTCGCTGCGACAGTCGCAAGCGCTGCTTTTAAATCCTCATAAATGACGTTCCCGACGACGATCGTATCCGCATACTGCAGCATCTCACGCGCTCGCTCCTCGGAGTCGATTCCTCCACCGTAAAACAGGCGTGCCTGTTTCAAGACATCGCGAACGGCTGCTACTCGTTCCGGTTCTCCGTAAACGCCGCTGTATTCGAGATACACGACAGGTAGACGGAAGACGCTATCCGCTAACTGCGCATAAGCGACGGTCTCATCTAATGTTAGCGGTTTTGCTTGTGTCACACGCGCGACCTTCGCATCAGGATTCAGGACGATATACCCTTCCCCGACAAGATCAGCATGCGCCAGCATATGACCGACTTGTTCTAACGCCTCGACTTGTTTTTCGACGACGTACTCTAATGTACCGGCATTCAGGACCGTCGGTGTCAGATACGTATCAAATCCCATCGTCGCGGCTTCGAGTTCAGAAATCTCGAGTGCCACTGCGACTGGATACCGGCGCAAACGCATCAAGAGATCAAGCGTCGCATCGAGTGTGATGTCATCTGTTCCACCGACAAGAATCGCATCCGTTCCGGACGTCGCAATCGCCTGCAGGCTAGCATCATCAATTGGTTTTGCTGGATCTAGTTTAAAGACATGTCGCCATTCATTAAAAGGTAATAACACGGTTCGTCCCATCCTCTCTTTCTCATTCCACATTCAGTATAAAACAAAAAACCATCTCGCGCAGGGCGAGATGGTCAGACGTGTGTCCGTCGTTTCGTCAAGAGTGACGCCAGTAACAACGCAAAGACAGCATATACCGGCACGAACGCCCACGGTTCTGCCAAAAAGAAGCCGAGTATCGGGACGTCCAGTAACGGTGAATCCGGTGAACAGAGTGCTCGGCCGTTGACGAGCGCCAAAAACGGTAAGACAGGAACAGCAAAGATATAGGCGAAGTTGATCCAAAAGGCACGTTTCATAAAAGAGCCTCCTTATCCGATGATGACGGATTCCTTCGGATAGTTATAGTTACGTTTCGGTTGGTTCGCCTTCAAGAGAAGAACGAACGAGATGACACCGATTCGACCGATGAACATCAGCACGGACAACGTCCATTTTCCGATATCCGATAGTTGATCCGTGATGCCGAGCGATAGACCGGTCGTTCCGAACGCCGAACAGGCTTCAAAAAACAGCACGAGGAACGGGGCATCCTCGACAAGCAACAAGACGATCAATCCGACCATCGTCACACCAGTCGAGACGACGATGACGACGAAGGCTTTCCAGATGTCCGACTGACCAATCTCACGACCAAAGATTTTGATGCCGTATTCGCCTCGGATGAAGGCGATGACACTCAAGACGGCGACCGCGAACGTCGTCGTTCGAATCCCCCCACCAACGGAAGACGGTGACGCCCCGATGAACATCAAGAGCGACAGGACGAAAATCGACGCTTGTGAGAAGGAGGTGATGTCGACCGTCGTCAATCCCCCGTTTCGGGTCGTGACGGATTGGAACAAGGCGTCGACGAGCTTCTCATCGATCGGTAAACCTTTAAAGGATTGGTTCCATTCAAATAGCAGCAATGCTACCGTTCCGAATAGGACGAGAATGAAGAACGTTGACGCCGTCAATTTTGTAAACAGTGAAAAATGATACGGTTGACGTGTCGCTTGGCGTGTCGCCCGGTACGAGATGTAGCGCCGGACTTCGACGAGTACCGGAAAGCCGATCGCACCAAGTGTCAGTAACAAAATTTGCATGAAGACGACGAACAAATCACCACGAAACGGTAGTAACGATTCACCCGTGATATCAAAACCAGCATTCGTCGTCGCACTGACCGATCCGAACAGTCCTTGGAGCATCGCTTCACCTAGTGTCGGAAAATATTTCGTATAGTACAGCCCGAGAATCAATGCCCCGATCAATTCAATCGAGACGATGATCAAGATGACTTCGCGAATGTATTTGACGACCCCTTGCATCGTCGTCTGGTTCTGATCTCGGACGACGAGTTGGCGTTCCCGAAAGCCGATTCGTTTTCCGAGAATGACCCACATCGCGATATGAAGCGACATCAAACCGATTCCGCTGACTTGCACTAAAATCATGATCATGAAGTAGCCGAACGTCGTGAAGGTTTCTGAGACCGAGACCGTCGTCAAACCAGTGACACTGACACAACTGACCGCCATGAAGACGAGGTCCGTGAAATCCCAGTTGTAGTCTCCCTTGGTCGACCACGGCAGACCGAGCATGATGATTCCGATGATGACTGCAACGAAATAGATGATGACGAGCGACTGGATGGGCGTCAGCCTTCGAATGAAATGCTGAATTTTATGTTGTAACGCAAAATCCAATATGACACGCCCCCCTTCATAGAAGTAGCGGATAACATTAGTTATCCGCTACTTCTTGCTCGATAAGACCTAGGCGGGCAAGCGCCAGATCATAACCGCCCGAACCGTAGTTCAAGCAACGTTTGACACGCGAAATCGTTGCTGTTGAAGCACCGGTCGCCTTTTCGATTTTGTGATACGTATTGCCTTCACGTAATTGACGTGCGACTTCAAGACGTTGGGCGAGCGCCTGGATTTCGTTGACGGTCGCTAAGTCTTCGAACAACGTATAACAATCTTCTAATGAATCCATCTTCATGATGGCTGTAAATAACTGATCCAATTCTTTTCCACGCAATTTATCGAGTTGCATCTTGTGACTCCCTTTCCCATTCAATTGCTCTTTAATAGTTTAAAGCGCGACGTTTTAAAATTCAAGCATCATCGCAAAATCGCTGGGAAAAGGACTTTTTTCCGAAGGACTTCGTATATTCCCTGCGGCGTGATCCGCACATATGGCAAGTGAGTTGACGCTAGGAATAGCAACGTATAGACAGGATCTTCAAACGCATAACCGCGTTCGAACAATGCTTCCCGTAGAGCGGTTTCCTGAACGATCAAATCTTCGAGTGGCAAGTCGGACGTCTGCCCCATCAAGGTCAACGGAACTTCAGCGATGACTTCTCCGTCCTCGACGAGAACGATTCCGCCGCCGAACGCTTTCATGCGATCAAACGCGACTTGCATGTCTCGTTTCGATTTACCAATCATCAAGATATCGCCGCTAATCGAGTACGAACTGACGAGACCACCGACTTGTGTCGCAAAGTTTTTCAGAACGGTATTCAGTCGCCACTTCCCTTCCCGGTCGAGTAACATCAGGAAGGATTCATCACATCCTGCCGGTAGCACAGGCACACTTGTATCGTGTTCGACTTGATAGAGCTTCATGATGACGGAATTGACCATCTCAAGACCAACCGGCATGCTAAACGAAAAATCCTGTTCCGTTAAGGAAACCTGGACTTCCGAGCGTGGCATGAGCGCATAGACAGCATCAAGCGCTTCTGCCGGGTAACAGGGGATGTCGGCTTGACGGACCCATGTGCCGCGCGCAAGCACGGCGACAGGTGTCGGTGCATCTTTTGCCTCAAGGAAATTGAGATGCGCGATTCGTCCAGGTGCGATACTCCCGAGTAGATGATCGAGATTAAAATGACGCGCTGCATTGTACGACGCGATCCGGTACGCTTCTTCGACCGGGATGCCTGCCTCAATCATCAATCGAATCGTCTCGTCCATCATGCCTGCTTTATAAAAGGACGGCGTTGAACCATCTGTCGTCACGAGTACCTTATCAAACTGCGTCAACCCTGCTTCGACGAGACCTTTAAAAATATCCGGTAAATCTGGACGAATCGATGAATAACGAATCGTCGTCGTGTAGCCAAGTTCAAGACGTGTCATCGCTTCTTCAACCGTCATCGCTTCATGATCACTCGTCACGCCATAAAGCGCCATCTTCGTCAGCGTCTTCGCTGAAGCACCAGGAAAATGACCTTCGATCGGTTTTCCGAGTTTAATCGCATCCTGCATCCAGTGAAGCAGTTCATCATCTCCTTGCGAGAGACGTGGCCATCCCGTCAACTCACCTGCTTGGATGACTTGTGGATGCTTGAGCCACGCTTGAATCCGGCGATTATCGATCGAGATACTGTCGGCATCAAGCTCGGTTTGTGCGTCGAGTCGTGCCCACCAGTACATCGAGGTCGGTAAGTCTGCTAGCGCCTCAACTTGAGCAAACGCTTGCTCCGTCGGCTCTAATAATAACAACATATTGTCGTTGACGAGCGTCGATGTTCCCCGCTCTGCTGCGAATTTTGCAAGACTCGCTGGATTGTAAAGTTGAAACGGATGGGCATGGGGTTCAATGTAACCAGGTACGATATATTGACCTGTCGCATCATGATACGCATCGGCTTGTTCCGGCATCTCTGGACCGACATAGACGATCCGGTCGCCACTGATCCAGATGTTCGCCGTCCGCCATGCTTTGACACCATGATTCAGGTAAGTGGCATTCTGTATGACAAGTGTCGGTGCAAGCTTTCCGCTGATGACCGCTTGGTGTGTTCGTACTTCAGATTTCGTCCAAGGGGATCTTCCACAATTTTTTTTCACGAAAGCTCGACCTCCTTTGTTTTATTGAAAACGCTTTCTTATAGTTCTTATACTAAAATGTTGCTAAGTAAGTTTCAAGAAGTTTTGCCCCGTTCCGGATTCATTTGGTCAAAATAACACAAATTCGCCATGGAAGACAAATCTTTTCGTGCACTTCGCCAAGAAACAAAAAACCAGACGCGGCTCCTTCGAGCACGTCTGGTTCAGATATCATAATTCATGCGAGGCACGAAAGGCTTTTTGAGCGATATCAGTTCGGTAAAAGAATGGTTGATTCGTCACGTCTGGTAAGTTCGCATAGACCTGTTCGACAGCCTGCTCGATCGTCTCGGCACGGCTGACACATACGAGGACACGTCCACCAGCTGAGACAAGTTGATCGTCTCGTTCTGCCGTTCCGGCATGAAAGACGAGAAGACCGTTCCCGATCTGATCAAGTGGAATCGCTTGTCCCGTTTTTGGCGCTTCCGGATATCCTTCTGCTGCGACGACGACACCGACAGCTGCTTGATCCGTCCAAACGACTTCTGGTATCTGTCCGTCCATCAGCGGCATGATGACATCAAGCAACGGCGTCTCTAAGCGCGGAAGAATGACCTCTGTTTCCGGATCACCGAACCGGGCATTGAACTCGATGACGAATGGTCCTTGTTTCGTCAGCATCAGACCGGCATAGAGGAAGCCGGTGAACGGAATTCCTTCGCTTGCCATCTGATCGACGAGCGGCTGAATGATGCGATCAACAGCTTCTGTCGTCAACGCTGCTTCGTCCCACTGAGGAAGCGGAGAATACGCGCCCATGCCTCCTGTGTTCGGACCTAAGTCACCGTCAAACGCCCGTTTATGATCTTGCGACAATACCATCGGGATGACCGTCTCTTCGTGCACGAATGCCATCAACGAACACTCTTCCCCGATCAGGCATTCTTCGATGACGACGCGGCTTTGTTGACCGTATTCTCCGGCAAACGTATCGTGGATTGCAACAAGCGCCTGGTCCACGGTTTCTGCGACCGTGACTCCTTTTCCGGCAGCAAGTCCATCGGCTTTGATGACGATCGGTGCACCCGCTTTGCGAACATACGCCTCTGCATCTGCTGCTGAAGTAAAGACGGCGTGAGCAGCGGTCGGAATACCGGCACGCTCCATCAATTCTTTCGCGAACTGCTTACTTCCTTCGATCGCTGCCGCTTCCCGTGTTGGTCCGAAGATTTGCAGTCCCGCTGCCTGAAAGGCGTTAACGACTCCGAGAACGAGTGGTCCTTCTGGTCCGACAATCGTCCAATCGATCTGTTCGTCTTGTGCGAACGCCACGAGTTCATCGATAGCATCTTCGGCGATCGGAACACATGTGGCTTGTGTCATCCCGGCATTCCCAGGCGCAGCATACACGGTCTCGATCCGTTCATCCTGTGCCAGCTTCCAGACGAGCGCGTGTTCACGCCCGCCTTTACCAATCACCAATACCTTCATTCAAATCGCCTCCGCTTAGTGTTTGAAATGTCGAACGTTTGTAAAGACCATCGTAATGCCATGTTTGTTACACGCATCGATCGACTCTTGGTCGCGAATCGAGCCGCCTGGTTGGATAATTGCTGTAATGCCAGCTGCTGCTGCCGCTTCGACCGTATCACCCATTGGGAAGAAAGCATCGGAAGCAAGGGACGCGCCAACTGCTTTTTCTCCGGCTTGCGTAATCGCGATGTTCGCTGAACCAACACGGTTCATCTGTCCTGCACCAACACCGACCGTCACTTCGTCCTTCGCGAGAACGATGGCATTCGACTTGACGTGTTTGACGGCGCGCCATGCGAGTTTCAAGTCCTCCCATTCCGCTGCTGTCGGTTTGCGGTCTGTCACGACACGTGCTGCTGCATCATCGAGCGTCTCATCGTCACTGTCTTGGACGAGCATGCCGCCAGCGACTGCCGTATAACGGATCGCTTGGACACGCTTGACGTCGAGTTCAAGCAGACGGATGTTCTTTTTCGCTGACAACAAGGCGAATGCTTCTTCTGTGAAGGATGGAGCGATGATGATCTCAAGGAAGATACCGCTCAATTGTTCTGCTGTCTCTAAATCGACTTCACGGTTCAAGGCGACGATGCCACCAAAGATCGACACTGGATCGGCTGCATGAGCGCGGCGGAATGCCTCTCCGATCGTTGGACCGACGGCAACACCACATGGGTTCATGTGTTTGACGACGACGGCTGCTGCTTCGCGGAACTCGTCGAGAATTTCAAGTGCAGCGTTCGCATCTTGAATGTTGTTATACGACAACTCTTTACCGTGTAACTGTTTCGCTGAAGCAAGGGAAGCCCCACGGTAAATCGGTGTTTTATAGAAGGCTGCTTCTTGGTGTGGATTTTCTCCGTAACGGAGATCCTGAACTTTCTCAAGCGTGATCGTCAACTGATCGGGGAACTTCTCGCCTGTTTGCGTCAAGAAATAATCCGCTATCAACGCGTCGTACGCCGCTGTATGCCGGAAGGCTTTCGCTGCAAGACGTTGACGTGTCTCAAACGTCGTACCGCCTTCACGAATCTCAGCAACGACCGTTTCGTAATCAGCTGGATCGACGACGACCGTGACAGCTGCGTGGTTTTTCGCTGCTGAACGCAACATGCTTGGTCCACCGATATCGATGTTCTCGATCGCATCGGCATAGGCGACGTCTTCTTGTAAGACCGTCTGCTTGAACGGATACAGATTGACGACGACGAAATCAATCGGTTGAATCTGTTGCGCAGCCATCTGCTCACGATGGGATTCAAGATCACGACGACCGAGTAATCCACCATGAACCATTGGATGGAGCGTCTTGACACGCCCATCGAGCATTTCTGGGAATTGTGTGACTTCACTGATACCAATGACCGGAAGCCCAGCTTCCTCTAATGCTTGATGTGTTCCGCCTGTCGAGACGAGCTCGATCCCTGCTTCATGGAACGCTCGTCCTAATTCGACGATTCCTGTTTTATCCGACACACTAATTAACGCTCTCATACGTTTGCCTCCTCTTTCATCCACTCTTCGATGACTTGCGGATACAGTCTATGTTCGACACGCTGAATCGCTTGTTGCAATGTTTCACGCGTCATCTCTTCTGTAATCCGGACGGCTTCTTGGGCCATGATCGGTCCTGTGTCCATGCCTTCATCGACTATATGAATTGTAACACCTGTGATTTTAACTCCGCCACGAAATGCTTGTCCGATCGCATCTTTTCCCGGGAAGGCCGGCAGTAGCGACGGGTGGATGTTGACGATCCGCCCTGCGTATCGTCCGAGCAACTCTTCCCCAATCAATCGCATATAGCCGGCGAGAATGATCCGTTCAACGCCTTTTGCTTCAAGACGGGCAATGATTTCCCGCTCAAAACTCGGTTTATCCGGATAGTCCTTCGCCCGAAAGACGAAGACGTCACATCCGCGTCGTTTCGCCCGTTCAATGACTGCTGCGTCCGGTTGATCGCAGACGATCAGTTCAATCGAGGCATGTAACGTTCCTGCCTCGATTGCTTCAAAAAGTGCTTCGACATTACTACCGCTTCCTGATGCAAAACAGGCAATCTTCATGCGTCGACTCCTTGAATTCGAACACCTTCTTGATCGGTCACGTGACCAATCACGTACGCCGTCTCATTTTCACGAGCGAGGCGTGCTGTTACTTCCGCGACATCTTCTGGTTTGACGATCAACATGAAACCAATCCCCATGTTGAAGACATTATACATGTCATGTCGTGGAAGGTCACCCGCTTGCTCGAGCCAGTCGAAGACTGGTAACGTCGGCCACTTTTTCGGGTCGAACGATGCACCGAGACCTTCTGGCAAGACGCGTGGTACGTTCTCGTAGAATCCCCCACCCGTAATATGAACCATCGCTTGGATCTTTTCCGTCTCAAGGGCTGCTTTGACCGCTTCGACATAGATACGTGTTGGCATGAGGAGCGCATTTCCGAGCGTATGACCGAGCATCATGACTTCATCTTCGTATCGGAGACCACTGTCGGCGACGATTTTACGAACAAGTGAGAACCCATTTGAATGGACGCCGGACGAAGCGAGACCGAGAATGACATCTCCTGCTGCGACCTTATCACCTGTGATCAATTTTTGTTTCTCGACGGCACCGACGGCGAACCCGGCGATATCATATTCGCCGTCCGCATACATCCCTGGCATTTCCGCTGTCTCGCCGCCGATTAACGTACATCCCGCCTGGACGCAACCTTCTGCGACACCTGCGACGATCCGTTCGATCTTCGCCGGAATTGCCTGACCGAGCGCGATGTAGTCAAGGAAATAAAGTGGTTCCGCGCCTTGGACGATGATATCGTTCACACACATCGCGACACAGTCGATTCCAATCGTATCGTGTTGTTCCAGTGCGAAGGCGAGCTTGAGCTTCGTACCGACACCGTCTGTCCCACTGACAAGGACCGGTTCTTTCAACTGCAATTGGCTGAGGTCGAACATCGCACCAAAGCTACCGAGTCCCGTCAATACTTCTTTGCGCATCGAACGGGCGACGTGTTTTTTCATTCGGGTGACTGACTCATATCCTGCTGTCAGACTCACACCTGCTGCTTCGTAATGTTTGCTCATGTTCTTCCCCCATCTATCAAAGTTTAGCTTCTAACTCGAGCGAACCGAGCGGTGTCGGATACTCTCCTGTGAAGCAAGCGGTACATTGTCCTTTTAACGGTCCATCGAACGGGCGATCGATGGCATCGACCATGCCCGGTACAGTCAAGAATTCAAGTGAATCCGCACCGATTTCCTGACGGATTTCTTCCGGCATCAACCGAGCAGAGATCAGTTCTTCCTTCGACGAAGTATCAATCCCGTAATAACATGGATTCGTGATCGGTGGTGCCGTGATACGGACGTGCACCTCCGTCGCACCCGCTTCACGTAACAAACCGACGATGCGACGACTCGTCGTTCCCCGGACGATTGAATCATCGACCATGATGACACGCTTTCCTTGTACGACGCCGCGTAGCGCGGACAACTTCATTTTGACCCCACGTTCCCGTAACTCCTGTGACGGCTGGATGAACGTCCGTCCGACATACCGATTCTTGATCAATCCCATTTCATATGGAATTCCACTCGCTTCCGCGTAACCGATCGCTGCCGAAATACTTGAATCCGGCACTCCGGTAACGACGTCTGCTTCGACCGGTGCTTCTTCATACATCTTTTTCCCAAGTGCTTTGCGAGCCGTATGGACGTTGACGCCATCAATGATTGAATCCGGACGTGAGAAGTAGATGTATTCCATCGAACACATCGCCCGTTCACGTGGTTCCATGTATTGACGAGACGACATGCCGTGTTCTGTGATCGTTACGAGCTCCCCTGGCTCGATATCACGAATGAACTCCGCACCGACGATATCAAAGGCACATGTCTCTGACGCGAATACGATGCCGCCGTCCGGTGTCTTCCCGAGTGACAGTGGACGCAACCCGTGTGGATCGACCGCCACGAATAACGTGTCTTCCGTTAAGAAAAGAAAAGCGAATGCCCCGACGAGACGCGCGAGACTGTCAGCAATCCGGTCTTCGAGTGTGTCGAGCTTACTGCGTTTGACGAGATGGGCGACGACTTCCGTATCACTCGTCGTCTGAAAAATGGCACCTTCTGCTTCTAACAGGTGCTTCAGTGAATCCGCGTTGACGAGGTTTCCGTTATGTGCGAGGGCGAGATCTCCCGTCCGCGATTTGAAATGCAGCGGTTGAGTGTTCTCAAGCGTGTTTCCTCCTGCTGTCGAATACCGGACATGTCCGATTGCATGATGTCCTTTCAGATTCGTCAGTGTCTCTTCCGAAAAGACTTCCGTTACGAGTCCTTGCCCGCGGTGCGGGAAGAGGTCGTCACCGTCACTCGTGACGATGCCTGCCCCTTCCTGTCCCCGATGTTGCAAGCTATGCAAGCCGTAATAGGCGAGTTGCGCTGCATTCGGTTGTCCGAAAATCCCGAAGACGCCACACTCCTCATTTAGTCCTTTGATGTCATATAACACGCGATTGCTCCTTCCCAGTCTCCCTGTAAGGTCGAACGGTCTGCTTCGATCCGTGTCTCTGCCGTTTCGATGACGAGAAGCTCATCGTTCGTAACGACACCGATCGCTTGAGCACCAGTCCGTTGTTCGAATGCTGTGACGTGCGCTTGTGGCACAGTGACGATGAAGCGTGATTGCGATTCGCTGAACAGGTGTAACGTTGGTCCGTCAAACTGAACCGTCAACCCGAGGTTCGTCCCAAACGTCATCTCAGCGAGAGCGATTGCGAGACCACCTTCTGATACATCATGCATCGCATTGACTTCACCTGCTTGTACTGCCTGCTGTAACAATTGTAAGCGTGCGTGTTCGACGGCTAAATCAATCTGTGGTGCGCGACCGAATGATTTACCGAATTGCATATATTGAAGCTCACTACCACCAAACTCGGCTGTTGTTTCTCCTAATAGATAGATCTGGTCACCAGCTTGTTTGACGTGTTGCGTCGTGATCCATTCGGTTTGCTCGTGTAAGCCAACCATTCCGACGACCGGTGTCGGATGAACCGCTTGACCGGCTGACTCGTTGTAGAGTGAGACGTTTCCACCGATGACAGGTGTCTCAAGGACACGACATGCTTCGGCCATACCGGCTGTTGCTTGTTGCAACTGCCAGAAGCCTTCTGGTTTATCCGGATTTCCGAAGTTCAGACAATCCGTGATGGCGAGTGGTGTCGCCCCACTCGCGACGATATTACGTGCTGCTTCCGCAACCGCAATCTGTCCACCGACGTATGGATCCAAGTAAACGAAGCGGCTGTTACAGTCGGTCGTCATCGCGAGCGCTTTGTTCGTGCCGCGGACACGAATGACGGCTGCATCTGATCCTGGTGCGACGACGGTCGATGTCTGGACCATATGATCGTACTGATCGTAGACCCAACGTTTTGAAGCGATCGTCGGCTGACGGAGTAACGCCCGCCATGTCTCAACGACGTCTTCAACGACTGGAAGCGTCTCTTCCATCGCTTGGAATTCTTCATAATACGCAGGAACGCGGGATGGTTTTTCGTAGACTGGTGCTTCTTCCGCTAACGCATCAACCGGAACTTCTGCCACGATATCTCCATGATGAATCAACCGTAAGACTTTCTCTTCAATGACTTCTCCGACGTGAACGGCATGGAGTCCCCATTTGCTGACGATTGCTTCGATCTCTGCTTCGCGACCACGCTTGACGACGAGTAACATCCGCTCTTGTGATTCCGAGAGCATCATTTCGTAGGCAGTCATCCCTGTCTCTCGTTGCGGGACGTCATCGAGGTGCATCTCGATGCCCATACCGGCTTTTGAAGCCATCTCTGCTGAAGACGATGTCAGTCCAGCAGCACCCATGTCCTGCATCCCGACGAGTGCCGGATGCCCGACGATTTCAAGACAAGCTTCAATCAATAACTTCTCCATGAATGGATCACCGACTTGAACAGCCGGACGTTTTGCTTCCGTATCCTCTCCGAGATCCTCAGAGGCAAACGTCGCACCATGAATTCCGTCGCGTCCAGTAGCTGCACCGACGTACATGACTGAGTTCCCGACACCTTTTGCCTGACCTTTTTGAATATCCGCATGGTTGATTAAACCGATACACATCGCGTTGACGAGTGGATTGCCTTCATACGAGCGATCAAATCCGATTTCGCCACCGATCGTTGGGATCCCGACACAGTTGCCATAACCCGCGATTCCGGCGACGACTTGTTCGAACAGTTGATTGACACGTGGTGTACCGAGATGACCGAAACGGAGCGAGTTCATGAGTGCGACCGGTCGTGCGCCCATCGAGAAGATGTCACGAATGATTCCGCCGACGCCTGTCGCAGCCCCTTGATACGGTTCAACAGCGGATGGATGGTTGTGGCTTTCGATCTTAAAGACGACTGCCTGCTCATCGCCGATATCAACGACACCTGCACCTTCCCCTGGTCCTTGTAAGACACGTGGTCCAGTCGTCGGGAATTGACGGAGGACAGGTTTAGATGTCTTGTATGAACAATGCTCGGACCACATGACTGAGAACAATCCTGTTTCCGTATAGTTCGGTTGGCGTCCGAGTAAATCGACGACCATCTGGTATTCTGTATCACTCAAGCCCATCGTGGTATAGACGCGTTGCTCTTGAATCAATTCTGGTGTTGGTTCAGACTGTTGTTTTAGCATGGTGTGCCCCCTGTTTGACGAGTGAAGTAAAGAGTTTTAGTCCATCTGTTCCGCCAGTCAATAACTCGACCGCTCGTTCCGGGTGTGGCATCATCCCGAGAACGTTGCCGGCTTTGTTCGTAATCCCGGCGATATCACCGCGTGAGCCGTTCGGATTATCGACATACGTGAAGGCGATTTGTCCGTTCGTTTGGAGCATCGCGTAAGTCGCATCGTCACAGTAGTAGTTTCCTTCACCGTGCGCGATTGGAATCGAGATCGTCTCGCCTGGCAGATAATCCGATGTAAAACGTGTCTTCGTGTTTTCAACCTTCAGTTCAACCGTCCGGCACATGAACTTCAAGCCGTTGTTGCGGTGCAAGACACCTGGTAAGAGTCCGGCTTCGACAAGGATCTGGAATCCGTTACATACCCCGAGGACCGTTTTCCCTTCTGCCGCAAAACGTTTGACTTCTTCCATGATCGGTGAGAAGCGCGTGATCGCGCCGCAACGAAGGTAATCTCCGTAGGAGAATCCGCCCGGTAACAGGACGCCGTCATAGCCTTCAAGTGATGTTTCGGTATGGAAGACGTATTCAGCTTCTTCTCCGAGAGCATCCTTGACCGCATGGTACATATCTAAATCACAGTTCGATCCCGGAAAGACGATGACCGCGAACTTCATGCTGGCGTCACCTCTTCGATCGTAATCTGGTAATCTTCCATCACTGTGTTGACGAGTAATTTTTGACACATCTCATGAATCATCGCTTCTGTCGTTTCCGTTTCAACGAGCAGTTCAATCTGTTTTCCGATTCGAACACTCTCGACACCCGTAAAACCAAGCTGTTGCAATCCGCCTTTTACAGCAACTCCTTGTGGATCTAAAATGCTTTCCCGTAATGCGATCGATACGATGACTTTTTTCATTGTGTGTTTCCCCCTAGGCGATTGAATAATGTTTGATAAGTCTCTGTCAGTGAACCGATATTGCGACGGAAGACATCTTTATCGAGATGTTCTCCTGTCGCCTGATCCCACAGGCGGCATGTATCAGGTGAAATCTCATCTGCCAGTAGAATCGTTCCGTCTGCCGTCTTGCCGTACTCCAATTTAAAATCAATCAACTTGATTCCGTTTTGACGGAAGTAGGGTTGCAATACTTCGTTTACGCGAAGCGCCTTGTCCGACAACTGTTTCAACTCTTCAGAAGTCGCAATCTTCAGTAAATTGATGTGTGATGAGGTGACGAGTGGATCGCCTAACGTATCATCTTTATAGTAGAACTCAACGATTGGTGTTTCGAGCACCGTACCTTCTTCGATACCGAGCCGTTTACTCAAGCTTCCCGCGACGACGTTTCGGACGACGACTTCGAGTGGAATGATGGTGACACGACGTACGAGCTGTTCGCGCTCCGAGACACGTTCAATGAAATGTGTCGGAATGCCCGCTTGTTCGAGGATTTCAAAGAAATGACTCGTCAACCGGTTGTTCAATTCGCCTTTTCCAGCAAAGACTTCTTTTTTCTCGCCGTTGAATGCCGTGGCCTCGTCTTTATAGACGATCCGGAGCACATCCTGCTCCTGCGTCGTGTACAATCGTTTTGCTTTTCCTTCATAAAGTGGTTGCATCGCTTTCGTCCCCCATGATCCTAAGATGTAGACGGGGCACGTGCCCCGTCTCAGGTTGATTAGTTCAAGCCACACCGTTCAAAGATTTCATCGACACGACTCGTATGATACGTCGGATCGAAACACGCATCGAGCTCTTCTTCTGTGAAAAGCTGTTGAATGTCCTGTTCTTGCCACAATAAGTCACGGAACATGATTTGTTCTTCCCACGCCTGCATCGCACGCGGTTGAACGAAATCATACGCTGCTTCACGCGACCAGCCTTTTTCGATTAAAGCGAGTAAGACATGTCCAGAGAAGATGACACCAAACGTCCGGTCCATGTTCCGCTTCATGTTGTCCGGGAAGACCGTCAAGTTCTTCACGATGTTTCCGAAACGGTTCAACATATAGTTGAGTAGTCCTGTCGCATCCGGAAGAATGATGCGTTCTGCCGAAGAATGCGAGATGTCACGTTCGTGCCAGAGTGAGACGTTCTCGTATGCCGTCACCATGTGTCCACGGATGACTCGAGCAAGACCTGTCATGTTCTCTGAACCGATCGGATTTCGCTTGTGCGGCATCGCCGATGATCCTTTTTGACCTTTAGCGAAGAATTCTTCGACTTCACGTGTTTCCGTTTTTTGCAGACCTCGGATTTCCGTTGCCATCTTTTCGATCGATGTCGCGATCAAAGCCAGTGTCGACATGTAGTGTGCATGACGATCGCGTTGTAACGTTTGCGTGGAGACCGGAGCTGGTTTTGTTCCTAACTTTTCGCAGACATACTTTTCAATGAACGGATCGATGTTCGCGAATGTTCCGACGGCACCCGACATCTTGCCGTATTCGACCGTCTCACGCGCTGCTTCGAAACGAACTTTATTCCGCTTCATCTCTTCATACCAAAGCGCTAGTTTCAGACCGAACGTCGTCGGTTCTGCATGTACGCCATGTGTGCGTCCCATCATGACCGTATATTTATGTTCGTTCGCTTTGACTTTTAAGATTTCGATGAACCGATCAAGATCCGCAGCAAGAATGTCGTTTGCTTGCTTCAACAAATACGAGAGTGCTGTATCGACGACGTCCGTTGACGTGAGTCCGTAATGCACCCACTTGCGTTCTTCTCCGAGTGTTTCAGAGACGGCACGCGTAAAGGCGATGACATCATGACGTGTCTCTTGTTCGATCTCAAGGATGCGGTTGACATCAAAGGAGGCATTGTCCCAAAGCAACTGGACGTCCTCTTTCGGAATGACACCTAGTTCACTCCATGCTTCACATGCAAGAATCTCGACTTTTAACCAAGCCTCGAATTTATTTTGTTCGGTCCAGATTGCTTTCATCTCAGGACGTGTATACCGTTCGATCATTGAACTGTCTCCTTCCATATCGACAGGCGTTCGACTTCTGCCAAAGCATCGTCGACGGTATCCGCAAGAATGTTCAAATGGCCCATCTTGCGTCCTGTCTTGGCTTCTGCTTTTCCATATAAGTGAACTTTCGTCCGAGCGTTTAGTCTCGGTAGTTCCTCGTATAATGCTGTGACATGCTGACCCAGGATGTTCGCCATGACGACCGGTGTCGTCAGACGGGTATCACCGAGTGGGAGACCACTGATGGCACGGATATGTTGCTCGAATTGGGATGTTTCGCAAGCATCAATCGAATAGTGACCCGAATTGTGTGGTCGGGGTGCTAGTTCATTGACGATTAGTCGAGAACCAACGACGAACAACTCGATGGCTAGTGTACCGATCAGCCCGACGGCATCCGCGATCGATTCAGCGAGCGCAATTGCTTCTTGTTCGAGTGACTCGGAAATGCGTGCCGGTACGATCGATAGATGCAAAATGTTCTCTTGATGAATGTTCTCACTGACCGGGAAAACACGAGTCTCTGTTGCGCTTCGAGTGACGATGACGGAAATTTCCTGATCAAACGGTAACCATTGTTCTGCGACATACTCAGTCGGTTCGAATCGTTCGATTGCCGCTTGGAACTGTTCTTCCGTCCGGATGACGGTCTGTCCTTTTCCGTCATAGCCGAATCGTGCTGTCTTCAAGACGAACGGTAGTCCGAGTCGCTGTTTTGCTTCCTCTAAGTCAGAAGGATGTGTCACCGGATGGTACGGAGCGACAGAGTGCCCAATGCGTTCAATCATCTCTTTTTCCCGAACCCGATGCTGCGTTTGAAAGAGGAGATCCGTTCCGTGAATCAGTTTCGTCCCGATCGCTTCAGCGACTTCCGTCGAGATGTTCTCGAATTCGTAGGTGACGACATCTGATTCAGCTGCGAGCTGTCTCGCTGCCTCGACATCCGTAAAGGGAGCTTTAATATGTTGATCCGCCACTTGCGCACATGGTGCGTTGTCCGTTGGATCGAGTGTCAAAATCTCAAAGCCCATCTCACGCGCCGACAAAGCCATCATTCGACCAAGTTGACCGCCGCCTAATATCCCGATTCGTTTCATAGCAAGTTTCCTCCAGATGCAATGACGTCTCCTTCTAGTTCGACTCGCATATGATCGAGCTTGCGGGCAAGTCGTTCATCTTGAATCGAAAGAATTTGAGCAGCTAGCAATCCGGCGTTTTTTGCGCCTGCTTCTCCGATGGCAACCGTTGCGACCGGTACACCACCTGGCATTTGAACGATCGAGAGCAAGGAATCAATTCCTTGGAGCGCTCTACTTTTCACAGGAACACCGACGACGGGTAATGTCGTTTTAGCGGCGACCATGCCCGGTAGATGAGCAGCACCGCCTGCACCGGCAATGATGACCTTCAGTCCTCGTTCACGTGCTGATTCAGCATAACGAAACATTAGATCCGGTGTCCGGTGTGCGGAAACGACTTTCTTTTCGTACGGAATCTCAAGTTGCTCCAACACATCACATGTATGTTTCATCGTTTCCCAATCCGATTGACTTCCCATGATGACGCCGACTTCTGCATTTCCCATCGCTGTTTCCTCCTTTGTGCATAAAAAAAGCCCAAACCACGGCTAAAAGGGTGGCTTAGGGTATAAAAAGGTACGCCAAAGAAATATCGACGAACATCCATATACCCCATAGTCCAACGATTTAGGGTCGTTGGGTAGAAACTTGCAAGCCATATCCCTGCTATTATACGAGGTGTTTATATTCAATCATCCTGTCACGACTTCATCTTAACAAGTCCATCCCAAGGCGTCAACCAAAGGCGAACAATTTAATTGTCTGAAAATTTATCGTTCGGTTTTAAAAGTAGTTTTTCTGATTTCATCTAGTGTCCATTCGGAGTTTATTTTCTTGAAAGGCATCACATGGAATCAAGCACTAAAAAAAGCACCCTCCACATGATTCGGAGGATGCTCTAGGCAGTTATTCGTTCTCTTTCACTTTGCAATCGAAGACGATTTGCTGACGAATTGGATACGGTTCGCCATTAGCGTCTAATCCAAAGATCGGTTCTTCTCGTCGGACCGTCGGGCGGTATCCCATGGCATCGATACGATCCAAACAGGCACCAATCGTCTCGTTCTCTTCGACGGCTACGCGTAGTTTCGTTTTTTTCGCCATATCCCTGTTCAGTCCCTTCATTAAAATGGATACATGTCTTTCTACAAAAAGACACAAAAAAGCGGCGGCCCTTGAGCGTATGCTCCAGAACCACCGTTTGCCTGGCAACGTCCTATCCTCACAGGGGGAAGCCCCCAACTACTTTCGGCGTTCAAGTGCTTAACTTCCGTGTTCGGCATGGGAACGGGTGTGACCACTTGGCTATCGTCACCAGACGATCGGGCT
>NZ_JACSNC010000005.1:0-217687 GCF_018618955.1 Exiguobacterium sp. s191
ACAGTCGTAACCTCTGTTCTCAAACATCACATTTCCGGAGGTGAAATACAATGGCGACTTTCCTACGCTTAGTAGCGCAGCTTTCCGTTCGCGGAGCAAAATGGGCTTGGGCAAATAAAGGCAAAGTGTTGGATATGATTCAAACTGGTATCCGTATTGAGTCTATTATTCGTTACATCGAGTCTAAATTCTAATTCAACTTAGAGAACAAAGTCGTAACCTCTGTTCTCTAAATTGATCTCTCTCATATCTAGAAAGAGTTTTTCCGGGGGAAGAGTATGCGCTCTTCCCTCGTCCTTATTTTAACTTTTCCGTCGCATTAATCAATCATTATTTTTGATTTTCAATTAATCACTAAACTTGTTACATATCACGTGTTCTCATTCTATCTAATTCTTTTTCTTGATTCTTTTTGAATGCTCTTCTGCCACGTACCCACTGCTCTATCAAAGAAATTAGCACTATTATTGTGATTAAAATATATGAAGTGAAACTACTGAGTTTCCCATCAAAGTAACGCCAAGTCATTATTGCTAAAAATAATATAGGTATAATCGCTCCTAAGTATACGTTGCTTCTATTAGATAATAAATACTGTACACCTAAAGCAGCAGCGATAGCCAATGCTGAAATTATAAAACTCATTACCATTATTATTTTCCCCTCTCAAGCTTGTACTTATCAATTAAACTCTTGGCGTCATCGACGCTTATTCGATCTTCAATTGCTAATTGCTTAATGTAACTAATTAAAGGCTCGTTTTCCAACTGTGTATTCAATTCAATTTTCTGAATAATTCGATCTACTCTTATTCTTACTGTCGGATATGAAACTTTATAATCTTTAGCTACTTCTTTTAACGATCCCGAACTTATAATGAATTTCTTTATAAACTCAACATCTTCAAGATTTAAAGATAATATCCAGGCTGGAACTTCTTCTTTGTTCATTTGATTTCTCCTTCCTGATACTAGAAATATAACAGCTTATTGAATAAAGTTAAAGTATTTTTTTCTTAAGTTCAAATAAAAATTTTGTTTTTGGTTAATTTATTTTATTTTAAGCTTGAATATACATAGGATAGTATGTTACCTTGAATTTGAAATTAGAAAAATATAGAAAAGGAGTTGTTTTTTTTGAAAAGAACTGGTGAAAATGTATTTTCATTTATTGGGGTCATCTTGTTTGGTGTACTTAGTATTGGAGCTTTCATGATTTATGGAACAATTGATGGGAATGCTGGTACAAAAGATTTAGTACAAGAATTTATTAATGATGAGAATATTAAAGATGTAACAGCTGCTCAAATTATCACTTTCTTGCAAAATTTCTTTTTATACCTAGGAATCGTTTCCATGTTGTGTACAGTCGGCGGTATACTTTCAATCATCCGTATTAAAAGAAATGGATCTGCTGGGAAGGTATTGATTACAACTGCTATTCTTGGTGGGGTGCTTACGTTGTTTGTAGGTCTATTCGGATCAATTGCTTATTTAATTGCAGGAATCACAAACGTTTCAAAAAACAAAAAATTAGCTCGACAAAATTAAGACTATCATATGGAGAAAAGAGGTCTAAAGAATGTTTGCTATTTCACTTCGAGAATTCAAATCGCTCTTCCAAAGTATTCGAGCGATTATCATCATTGTTGTATTATTTGGCGTAACAGCTGGTTCTGCTAAGCTTGTTAGTCAATTTAAAAGTGAGTTGAGTGGATTAGGGTTAGGGGATAATGCTTATGTAATTGGGTTGATGTTACTTCTCTTCTTAGCTGCTCCATTATTTGTGACGAGTATCTCGCATAGTAGCGTAAATAAAGAATTGGAATCAAAAACGATTCGCTTCTTAGCAACAAAAACATCTCGCGAAAGCATTATATTCGGTAAATTTTTAGGGAATGTGTCGTTCTGGGTAGTCTGCTTAACGGTTGCACTCTTGCTGATCATACCGTTCTCAAAATCGTTCTATTTTGTTGATTTGATACAAAGTATTATATTCGTCTCTTACTTTATTGGATTATCATTATTCCTTTCAACATTAGTGAGTAATTCTTCTTTAACTATGTTTTCTGGAATCGTGATTTCAATAGCCCTTCCAGTTATGGGTATGTGGAGTCTTCTTTCAAAAAATGTTGTAGTTGATGCACTTTCTTATTTAACTCCCTATTTTTATTATACGAATGAGAATACTTCTTATACGTATTTGGTTTTAATACATACAGCAGTTTTTGTCATTTTGAGTTTAATAATTTTTAAAAGGAGAGATCTTTGATGTTAGCCCTTCGCGCTACCAATTTAACGAAACAGTATGGAAATAAAACTGTAGTGAATAAATTAAATCTAGAAATTCAGAAAGGCTCTATTTTTGGATTTTTAGGTCAAAATGGAGCAGGTAAATCAACATTTATCAATATGATCACAGGCTTGATTCGTCCCACCTCGGGTTCATTTGAAATATTAGGTGCAACAAGTAGTTCATTAAAAGATGTGCGCACTCGAATAGGTGTTTTACCTGACTACTCAACTTTTTATGAAAACTTTACAGCACTTGATCATTTAAAGTATTTCAGTAAGATACTTGGCCTTAAATTAACTACCGAAGAATTGAAAGAATTATTAAGAGATGTTCAATTAGAAGATGCAATGAATACGAAGACAAAAAATTACTCATTCGGAATGAAAAAAAAGCTTGGTATAGCTCAAGCCTTACTTAATAAACCAGATATTTTATTTTTGGATGAACCAACTTCCGGTGTGGATGCAAACTCTATTCTTGGAATTCATACACTGATTCGAAAAGTAGCTGCAGAGGGTACTACTATCTTTCTAACTTCACACAATTTAGATGAAGTAGAAAAACTATGCACTGAAATTGCCATCATGAACAAAGGAACTATCCAGACAAAAGGCACCATGGACGAGTTAAGAAAACAGCATCAAAAAAGTATTACTGTTTATGTAAAGCACGGAATGATCAATAACGAAGTCCAACATAAAGTAGAAAAAGACTTATCCAAAAGTATGAGAGTATTAAGTGTTTCAAGTACACGCTCTGAATTCATTGTTGCAGACGAACGTGATATTCCTGAATTAAATAAATATCTCGTATCTCAAAATGTAAGTGTGTATCGTTTAGAAGTGGAAGAAGCTTCTCTAGAAGAGATATTCCTAAATTTAGGAGTAGAAAAAACAGCTTAATTTCTTGAATTTTCTTCGATGCGAACATTTAGATGGTAGAGGTATTTGTGAAACATAAATAGAGAGGATTGATTTATTGTGTACATGCTTAAAGAGCCTACTCAAAAAATTTCTTTAGATGCTATAAAAGTTTGGAGAATTTCAGACTCTATTAGTATAGTCGCAACGCTTCTCCTTTGGTGTGTTTTACTTTACCTCGATCATCTATATGCATGGCCTAGTTGGATCGAAATTGTTTTATACATCTTGATTGGAATTACTTGCATATCCGCAGTGATAGAATTAATCCTATTACCAGTCTACAAACAAAAAACATGGCGGTATGAAATCGATGAGCATTGTGTTCAGTTAAAGCACGGTGGTGCATTCAAACAAACACATATGATTATTCCAATGCATAAAGTTTATTTTGTAGACACCTACCAAGGACCTATTGTAAAAAAATACAACCTAGCGACAATCAAAATTGGAACGATTGGTTTCGTACATGAAATTCCTAATCTTCCTCTTGAAAAAGCTACTGAAATTCGTAATCACATTGCTTCTTTATCGGAATTGTATAAGCCAAAGGAGGACGAACATGGAGTTACCAGCAAAAACTAATACTCATAGTAGTGATTCATTAAAAAAACTTCATCCTTCTTGGATTGGCTTTAAGTTATTCAACTCCATTAAAGGGTTCATTATGTTTTGTTTATTCATTGCTTTATTATTAGATTATTCTTCAAATACAATTCTTTCAATGCGTGGTCTAATAATACTTGGTGCATTTGTTCTATTTAAAATCGTATCGACTATATTAGAATGGAAACACTTTAATTACTCTATCGATAATAAAGAACTATTTATCGAAAAAGGTCGCTTTATCACAATGAAAAGACATTTTTCGATTGATAACATTCAAGGAATCAAGCAAAACTCTTCTCTCTTCCATCGTCTAACCGGTCTGACTTCACTTTCTATCGATATCGGTTCTAGTGAGAGAGATTCAGCCATTAAGTTAGAAATGATTACAATGTCAGAGGCTGAACAAATTAAACAAAAGCTATCTCGTCGTTCTATCAATGTTCCAGTACAAGAAGAAATTAACGATGATGTACATCCAATTCACTCTGACACTAAAACTCATTATGAAGTAGACACTAAAGAAATTTTAATTGCTTCATTAACATCGCTAAGTCTACTATTTTTTATTTTTTTGTTACACTCAATCTACTCAGAACTAAGTCAATATTTTGCTATTGAAGTCTATGTAGATAGAGTCTTAGAATATTTCCAGTCTTCGACTACAATGCTGGTTATAGGGATTTCATTATTGATATTCCTCTCTTTAGTATATGGATTTCTCAAAACCTACATACAATATGGTGGTTTCAAAATCACCTCGGATGCAAATAGAATATACGTTGAAAAAGGCTTAGCAGATAAAACATATTTTTCGGTACCAAAAAATAAAGTCCAGGCTCTATCGATTAACAGTGGTTTTATTCACAAAATGCTCGATATCACGACCGTAAAATTAATCAGTTCAACAGATACAGATGATGAAGAAATGAAAGCTTCAAATATTTTATTCCCTTTCATCAAGCGCAAAAAAGCACACTTATTAATCCCTGAAGTTTTACCTTCTTTTAAAGTATCTAAAGATCTTACATCCGTTCCGCGAATCTCCATTCTTGTTAAGATTTTGCGAACCATTTATGCTTGGCTCTTGGCACCCGCTTTAATTTATTACTTCTTCCCCTCTTCATGGTATGTTGCTGTACTTTTAGCAGTTATGGTGCTCAGTTCTCAAGTCTTTAACGGTATCTTTAATGGGTACACTCTTGACGGTTCCTTTTTACAGTTTAAGAAAGGCGCTATTATAACCCGAACATTTATCATGAAGCAGGAAAAAATTGAAAGGCTCCAGCTTTCAGAAACATTCATCCAAAGGAAGTTAGGATTAGCTTCTCTAAAAATCACTATACGTTCTATGCCTACTAAAGAAATCGTTATCCATGATGTTCCTGTAAAAATAGCATACTTATGTCAATCATGGTTCATCGAAAAAAAAGAGGGAGCTAGTAGTTTAACTATTTAAGCTATATAAAAAGGGCGATGTACAAGTGAATTGAACTACTCGCCGTCAAGTAGACAGGATAAATAATAACAATGATTAAACGGCTTGAGCTCTGTATTCTAATGGAGCCAAGCCGTTTAATCATTGTCGGTACCGTTCTTCATTGTAGAAATGAATATACTTTTGAATCGCAAGCTAGAGTTCGTCGAACTCCGTAAACTTATGTAGATAATAACTTTCACATTTCAAGGCTTCCCAAAAGAACTCGACTTGAGCATTATCAATACATTTACCAACCCGAGACATACTTTGTGTATTGCCAACCACGCATGTCATGTGACGAATGGATCAATCATATAGGTCCAGAATAGCGCTCAAATACGCCTTCTGAGGGGCGCCGTACTTCAATTCCGTGACATCCGTTACCCATTTTTGATTCGGTCCTGCCGCGTTAAAATCACGGTTCAGAATGTTCTCTGCGGTCTGTTGAGGGCGATTACGAATGTACAAAGGACGTTTCTGGCGTATGACGCAATGAATACCGGCGACGGTCCATCAGTTTATCGATTCCGTCCTCACACATCTTAATAATTCGTAGTTTTCCATTTGGCGAAAACTTAGATTTAGGCGTAGAAAAAGCTCCCTTCAAAAAGTAGACAGTTTTTGTTATTTCAACTGTCTACTTTTGAGGAGCATATTACTTTCTTTACATACTCTTATCTCTTTTGTTTAGTAACTTTTTCATAAAAATGCCCATAAATTTTCACTCCATATAAAATTACTGGTTTAATTTGATTGATAAACGATTCAATTCTTTGATTTCCTGAGAAATCGCTTGATGGAACTCTGAAGACATATCGTACCTCGCTGCAGCTTCCTCGCGTTGAGTGACGATGTTCTTAAGTATAGCCCCGTAGGCATCCTCTTCGTAGTCTTTGAACTGCTTTTGGAACGCCTGCTCGATTTCCTGAGACAATGAGACCAGGGAACTGTAACATTCATTTTTGGCATCTAGCACTCGCTTCAGGTTCACTTCGTCTTTCACATGCCCTACCACCTCTAAGACCACTCCTGCAGCGGCCATGATTGGGCCGGCAACTTTTGCGATGTTCGTCAAATTCTTAGCGGCGTTGACCGCACCCCATGGTTTGAACTTTACCCCAAAAAACTTACCTGCGGAGTATAACCCTTTATGAAGGTCGCTTCCGCTAGCGGCAGTAGCCTTGACGAATCCATTCACGCCTGTGTTCGAAAACTTCAATATTCCTTCGGAGGTGCGACCGACAATCATATTTATCGCGTTCATGTTTTTTTGTATGTTGTCCATGTTTATGATTTTCACCTGCTCACCATTGAGACTGGATGATGCCTCTTCCACGGATCCGAAATACGCCTCAGCGAGAGGGCTGGTCAAGACGTCCTTGATTTCGTCGGTCAACGTACTTCGCTCGGCACTCAGGATTTTTTCAATCTCTACGTTCTTGTTTTCGACGAACTCTTTGATTTGAGCTTCGACCTTCTTGCTCTCAAACTCGAGGTCGGCACCCTCTTCCCCGATCTTGTTCGATAGAAGTCGTCCGTGGAAGATGATTTCGCCGCGGATGTCGTTCTTGATTTTGTCCACTTCATTTTGAGCCTTGAGCGCGCTTCGCTTGACTCGATTCTCAATCCGTTCGAGAATCGCATAGAACATCTCAGAATCATGATCCTGGTTTTTGGTCATCGCTATACTAAGCTCCGAAATGACGTTTCGCAAAGGACGGTCGATTTTACCGAGTAGCTGTTTATTTTTGATGAATTGGTTCAAGTTATCGATGAACTCCCCGAAATGGCTCTCTTCGATGAATTCTTCATCGCCTTCCTCAATTCCGTCAATATAGTCCGCAGCGTCAATGAAGCAGATTGGGAATTCGCTCAAATCGAAAGGAGACAGTGCTTCTCGCAAGCTCTGTTCATAGTTCCCTCTTAGACTATCGTAGTCACCCGATTCCATCGACATCTTATTGACCACGAGCATCATCTTATGTCGATAAGCCTCCTCGTACGCGAGATGTTTAAAGTTATTCAATATGACGTCATCGAATAGGTCGCTCGTCAGGACATAGATGAGTAGGTCGGATGATTTGATTGCCTCCTTGGTCCGGTCGTCATGTTCGGGTCTATCCGTGTATAATCCTGGAGTATCCATGATTGTTACACCATTCCAAGCATACTCACTCACATCGTCAGTTGCGATGTCGGCATCGATCAGGATGTCTTGATTCCCCGTCAATGCCGAGATGATGGTGGATTTGCCGGCACTATACTGGCCGACCAAGGAAATCTTAAGGATGTCTTCCTCGAAAAAATCATTGATGATGTTCTCGATATTGCCTGCGTTCTGTTTCGTGTCTTCTTTCTCATTTAGTAATTCAATGGAATCATCAGCAATCTTTTTCAGGCTAGCTAATATTTCTTTCACTTCGATATCGGTACTCATCAATAAAACCTCCTCTTAAATTAAACGACTCGAATCTTGACGTCCTCTTGAATCACGTTACTGATTTGTTCTAACTGCGAATCATCCATACTGTCACGCGTATGAATCGTGATATTCTTACCGAAGTCACGTTCTACTCGGTAGATTAGCGCATCCATCTTGGATTGATCAAGTGTGTACTCCACTTCCTGTTCAGGCACAAATGCCGTCATCAATCTATAGGCGTAAGCCTTGTTCAATTGATTTTGTTGTGTCTTCATGGAGTCCAAGGATTTCGATAGAATTTTGATGTTATCCTGGAGCGTGGACATCATCCCACGTTGGAAGGCGAATGTCTCTTTTGATATTTTGTCGTGAGCCTCGAGGAAGGATTCTTCGATATGATTCTTCATATCATCGTTATGTTTAGCCGTCATCTTCTTCAACTCATTGCTAAGGGAAGTGATGGCATCCTGGACTTTTCGTTTCTTGGACTTGAACAAGAACTTGATTCCCCCTACGATGAGGGACGCGGCCGTCAATCCCCACCCAATCGGACCCGAGAAGAAAAACACGACAGCCGCAGCTACCCCTAGCAAAGCAGATGTATATCCCAACAGCCGTCGAAAGTCGAACATCGTAGAGGAATCATACGAGAATTTTTGCTGGAGAAGAAGGTTTGCGAACTTCATGTTCTCCATCATCTCTGAGAGATGATCCTGCACCTCGTCAACGTATTCTAATTGAATCTTGTCTATACTGATTCTCAATCCTCGTTCGAATCCCATATCTTCTAACAGAGTCTTCCATCTACTTTCGATGAGACTTTTACTCACATCATAGTTCGAATGGGAGAAATGAGAAATTTGTTCCTCGACCTTCAAAAATTCTTCGTCAACCGCTTGTCTGATTCGTCTGATGTATTTTTCTTTCATACCCTCGAACTTTTTGATGCTCTCTAAGTGGAATCCATTAAAATCTGAATAGACTTTGTCGAAGATGTCTAAATGATGAATCAATGATTGTTCCGTATCGAGGATAGGATTCAAACATCCGTTCAGGATAGTTTGTGATTTACGGATATGTCCTTGCGAGACGATGGATTGCTTGATTGCATTCTCGAAGTGAGCCAACCGACTCCCATCGAACAAAACACGACGCTCCGACTCTGGTGAAGTCTTGTCTTGAGAGAGCAGCGCTGCATAAAGATGGACCGGGATAATCTCAAAGATGTCGTTCGAATAATGCTTTCTCGCGTATTCTCTTATTCGATTGAGATGACCTTTGATAGACTTTTCATCCTCACGCTCGTAGATATCATCAGGATTAAGTAGGAACCTTCTTAGTCGTGCCGGGGTACTCAAATTCGTCTTTATGTTCAAAAGAATGAGTATAGGTTTATTCCGCTTCTTGATCATCGACAGGAACTCGAATTCCTTTTCTTGAATCGAGTCGTTTTTCAACACGTAGCAAATCAAATCGCTCTCGTCCAAAACGCTCTTCGCGATGTCCTCATCACTCTCTCCATGTGGTGCCCCTATGCCAGGTGTATCAATGATTCTTAGGCCCTCCCACGTGTAGACACGGTTGTTCCTTGTAGTCCTTTGTTTACCCACGCCGATGGCATCCTTCCCTTTTCCAGAAAGAACGGCATGAAGAGTGCTTTTTCCCGCCTTCGTCTTTCCTAAGAAGGAGATGGTGAAATAGTCGGCGGCGTTCTCGATGTTCTCTAGGAAAAGCTCCGTATCACTCTCCCTCTGCTGAATAATTTCATGGATTTGGGACTGAAGGTTCTTCGATGCATCGATCAACGACCTCGTTGTGTCTGAGTCCTTCTTCCTAACCTTCTTCAGATTCGAGTTGAGTTGATCGATAGCAAAACGCAGGTTATGTAGCTCTCCGATGTGCGCGTGAAGGATTGGTCTAGCGAAAGCCATGTCACCAATCCCGATATCCCTACTGTGCGAGATGGCCGAGGCATATTCCTCGTTCTTCATCATCGCGTCGGATTGCTTCGTCAATCGTTCTTTTACGTCATATTTATCGATTAAACTTTTTAGTGGGAGGACATATCCCTGTTGTATCAATTCATGGTGTTTTCGCTCCAAGATCAGACTTGCAATCGCAGTCTCGTCGAACCCTCGATCGACCTCAGATTTGATTTGATTGAATTTCCGTTCCGTGATGCCAAAAATTCTCCGAGAAGTCTTGAAGAAATCGACTTCGGTCGCAGACAAAAAACCTTTATGAAGGGCTAGTGCTAGTCCAATCGACATAGCAATTTCCTTATCTTCTGAACTACTATTCTCCTTCAGTCGTATAAGCGTTTGTTCCAGCGATTGTGCATCATCATTGTTTTCGATCACATCATTGATTCGTTGAAATTCTTCTGGAGTTATGTCGCTCTCATCTTTTAGATAATCCATCAAGATTTGGTTTGTCTTGATGTCAATCTTGTTATCGGTGACAATCAAATGTGCTAAAAATAATCCGATATCTATGTTAATCAAACATAATCCTCCTCAATTTTAATCAGTCTTCCAGCCAAAGGAATCGTTCTACTGATTTACTTCTCTTGTCGTCAGGATGACGATTTGATGCCGTTGAGCATTAGGACAATCCCATTGATTCCTTATTCTATCTCTTCGATATCCGTCCCTCCTCATTCTCTACCTTTATTATACAATTTACACAGGTATAATAATGATTTTTTACCATTTTTTTCATGTACACTTCTCTTATCGTCTCTCGTTTGACTTTCTGTATGATAGGATTTCTCGGAAAATTTGATAAAACAAATCTTAAGACATTTCCTCATAAGATCGACCCTCATAATTTGAGGATTTCAAAAAAAACGAACTCAATATCAGTAATTTTCCATTTAACCCCTTAATTTTTTTAACCATAACAAAAAAATGACATACCAAAGAGTTGTTCCATCTATAAAATTGATACAACACCTATATTTTCTAAGGTGGCGATGTCGATTGATGGATGTGAAGTTGTAAACTGCGAATCAAAGATGAAGGGATACGAAATCATGAAGGATGTTGAGCAAATCTTGGAATGGTCGTACTGGAAGGCAGTCATACGTTATGGACATGTGGGAATGCGAAACGAAGTGAGTGTCGCTAGATATCTAGTGATGCCAGGTGATGCTACGACAATCGATGTGATCTCCCTCATCGAGGAAATGCCTGGGACGAAGAACAGGGCAATGGTATCTATCCGAAAAATTGAACATTTAGCATATCTGACAGGAATCCGTTCAGAAAAAGAAGATTTTTTCCTACAAAGTCTGTTCGATGGACAGAAGGCACTTTGATGGATTAATCAAAGAAGAGTCATGTATACATTTCGACATTGAAATGTATACATGACTCTTCTCATTATTCCATACTTAAAATTTTTGAAAGAAAGTATTGTTCTAAATTATTACAAAATGTGAGATATCCAATCCGCTTCATACGAAAAAATGAAAAATTTAGAGAACATCTTGATGATTATTTCGCGTGCGATGAACGATGTCAGCCCTTATGATTCATTTATTTTTAATCAACTGAAGACTTGAACGTGAGAAGACTATGAGGACAGACAATTTTCAAGATTCTATAATGTGAATTTTAGTCTTTTGATGGATTCATCATGACTCGAATATGCTGTCCAAGAACATTTCTTTATTCTTATAGAGCATCTCCGTCTCCTGAGAGAAGTATCCATCTTTTCCTCGAATATTCGTAATGATGGTAGTCCGGTCTAAGTTCAGTCGGAACTTTTTCAAAATGTAATCTCGCATCATGTCGATATCAATCCCACCTTCCTCTGGTAGCAGGTCAAGAAGGAACCTCCCGATCGTCCGCTTGTCACGACCGATGTAGAAGATGTCTCCACGAGCCGTCCTGATGGAGCCTACACGTTTCTGTATACGGATCAACTCCTCGAAGAAAATGTCTTCCATCCCGAGCTCGACGATAGGCGAATCGAGGTCTGTCCGGATTGACGAGAAGGTGAAATAGTCCTCTCCTGAACGTTTGACGATTTCGAGCATCTGCTTGATGAGAGTCTTGATCATCCCCTTGTTCACGCCTACCTTTCTCAATCGCGCAATCGAGATGTAGGTGGATGCATCGAAGCGGAAAAGATCATGTTTGTCCTCCATCCGCTTGACGATGCGTCTAAATGAAGAGGACTTGTATACGGGGGAATCTGGGACCGTGAAGAGCTCCTCCCGTGACAGGATGGACTCGAAGTAGGACTCTGCATTGCCGTGGGCCGCACGTAGGACGAGGCCACCTTGATTGATGAAGCCGACCTTTTCGAGGGCACCTGCGTTCAGATAACGGGAGCTGAACTGCTCGATGTGAGGGAAGGCCTCCTCCAACTCCTCATAGGTATAGATTCCCTTCGTGAGACGTCTCGAGAACCAGGTCGCCTCCTTTTTCGTGAGGAGGGACATGCTCTGCCCGAGCGTACCATCAGGCGAGAGGTAATCCGGAAGATCCCGGCGGATGGACTGCCTCACCGACGCCCCCGATAGTCCGAATCGTTCCTCGACGAGCGACTGGAAATCCTTCATCCCGATTGGGGCATGCTGTCGGATCAACTTCTTCAACCATTCGGCCTTCTCCATCGATCCGATGACAATCTCCGACTGCTTCCCGACGGCGATGTTCGCCGCCTCGACATATCGACGGATGATGTATTGCAGCTCATCGGGATCCTGACAATCAAGCTCCTCCATCAGCGAGGGTTCGAGCCTGAAGAGATGATTCCTCCCGTAGAAACCAGGCTCGATACGGAGTAGGCCGCGCAATCTCTGTAGACGTCTCTGCGTCAATCTTGAACGATCATAGTAACGGAAACGTTTTCCCGAAGACGGGATGACGGACTCCGACTGAGTGGCAATCGTGGCTAACTTCCTGGGTTCTGCCTTCAATCGTACAGCCATCCCGACCTTGTAGGTCTCTTCGACGTATTGATCATAGACGACCTTCCATTCTTCCATCGTTCTCGCCGCTTCGTCAGCATGCGACCATAGGACGTGCTCGAAGACGTTCGCCCTCGTCACCTGCATGACCTCACCGTCACGAGTGACGATGAGTGATAGATATTTCAAGAATGCTTGACGTTGCCGCTCGTTCAGCCTCCCGTATAGTCCCTTGATGTCCTCCGTACCCGGTTGTACCCGGACGGAGAGGAAACGATGGATGGAGGCGGGTTCATCGAACACCTTCATGAAGACGTACTCAGGAATGTCGAAGCGCTCGAAACGTTGAAGATACCTCCTCGCCTCCTTCACGTGAGTGACGGGAATCTTGTTGTGTGATTGTCTCAGACGTATTTGGACCTCCCTCGCCTCGATGCCATGTTTCTTCGAGATTTCTTGCAAAGTGAGTCCTTCTTCCAGTCTGTCACGGAGCAGCCCCGCTTCTGATCCCATCGACGATAGTATCGCGCGTAGTGTACGTATTCGTTTCTTGTACTGACCATCTTCCGTCCGGACAATCAAGTCCGCATGACACAACTCCTCGAGGAGTTCCAAGAGCTCGGCAGCCCCTTCACCCGTCTCCTTCTTCGCATCCTCGAGAGAGAACGTATCCTCGAGACGATCATAGACCGTTTCACGGAACGTACGCTCGAGTCCCTTTCTCGTGATTTTGCGTCTGACCTCCGTAATAGGTAGGGAATCCTCTTCCTCCACTTCGACGGTCGTCGCCACCATCGAGACCGCGTCCAACTTTTCCTCGCCCTCGAGTTCACGATATGCATCCATGATTCGATGGTAGGCGTCGGGTCTGCTATCACCGAGAATCTTTTCGAACATCGGCAGGGTCATCCCTTCGAGGTCTGAAAACTTCATCTTTGCATTCTTCAAGAGATTGAGGTCGGAGAGAGTCATCCCCGTTTCTGGTAGTATCAAGTGATACAGCGTCTTCATCCTGCAGTGACGCAGGATTTCTTCATCGCTCATCATGGACTGAAGAATCAGTACAGCCCGACGGACGGAGGCTGGTACGCCTGGAAGAGATTTTCCTTCCTTCGTGAGCAGTTCTTGGATGGATATCCCCTTCTTGAGAAGAGTGATTGCAATCGAGTGACTCATCTCAATATCATACTGCTCCAAAATATCGAGAATACCTAAAATGCTCTCTCCGTTATCAATCCTTTTCATTACCAGATTTTTTTCATTTTCTTTCATAAATTCAGTCTCCTCTTATCTTTCCATACATGTGCCTCAAACATAGGTATTGAAAACAATCTAAACATCCCAAAATGTCCCTCTTAACCCTAGGTGTTTTTAATTTTACCTATATTTTACTATCACCCCTATGTTTTTTATAGCTATTAACATTACTTAAATCTAGAATCGTAACAATGAAGGACTTCTTTTAGAAAGATTGAATTAAGAAATAAGAACGGTCGAATACTGGCCTTCAGAAAAAGGAAGTGTCAAGGATGCCATTAAAAATGTTTCTTACACTACGCCCACTCGTCGAAGTTAAAATTCTACACGAAATCATCACGCACAATCGTGAATTATTCATTCTGAGGCACGCCAAAAGAGCAAGACGAGGTGACTTCGGAAGCTATTTAAGGTTCTTCGCGGCAGGGTTCATCGAAAAATATTATCTTGATGATGTCGACATCGAATCAGTAGTACTTATCGATCAATCAGAGGCAAATGCCTTCATTAACGGGAATAACAGCATTGATGATAGCCAACGTGCAAGGCATTATGAAATCACTTCGCAGCTACGGATGTACATCAGAGAAGCAGAAAGAGAAATCAAGCCCCTTTCGAAGAAAGCTCAATCCTTCTTAAAGAAATATCCAGAGTACTCACTAGTATATGAACCAGACGACATTCCTGAGAGCATCGATCACGTCAAGACAGTCATGGAAAGGTATTCATTTAGTTGGAGCGGACAGACCCATATCCATGATTGGTTCGTCATGAATATCCAGAGCGGGAAAGACACTGGAGGGAGCTATACGGTATCAAAAGAAGAGCTTCAGCAGTTCTTACACGTCTTAGAACAATCTGGAGTCAAAGAGATAGCTGTAAAAAGCCAAAATCATCTCGGCAGAATTAACACGGACCCTACACAATATCCTCTTAAGCTTTCTCAGATAATGCCTCCATCCCCTAGAGCATCATTTAGTAAAATGCGGTATGAAGAATCTTTCGATAAAGAAAACTTACGGACCGCCGAATTCATAAGAAAAGTACTACAAGAAGTCGACTTTCAAAAATATATGTACGCTTATCAGGGAAAATAAAATACCTAAGAATCTTCTGAGCACATGGAAGCAGATACAACATTTGATTTTATACAAACTAAGATACCCCTTCATCTAAAACAAAAGATGGAGAGGTATCTTTGTTATTACACTATATTACTTGGTACCTCATTGTTACTTAGCCACTGTCGGGAAGATGATTATTAATTGCTTCAATATACCTTAGTCGTCAAAGACCTCGTTTGATAGCCCTTCTTCTTCACATCTATTTTCAAAGTCGTCCCCTTCTTCAGTTGCGGTAATCTGATTGAGAAGTTTTCCTTCTTATCGATGAGTGTCTTACCCATCAACTTCTTCCCTGCGAATACACTGACCTCTGCTCCTGCACTACCCTTGCCTTTCACCCCTGTACTTTTCGTCGTCACACCGGAGACGCTGAAGTAGGGGAATAATCTCAAGACTTTCGAGATGGTGACCGGTGTGCTTTGGTTCAGGCGGTCGGTAGCTACGACTTGAACTTCCTTCCCCGCTACAGGAGAGGCGACCTTGATTTTGAACAGCCCCTTCGAAGAGCTCTGTCCGGTATAGGTCTTACCGTTCATCTTCACTTGGACGGTCATGCCAGGGAGCGTGCTGCCTTCGACATAATCAGAAAAGTCGGTGACCTCCTTCACTATCGGAGCTTTCAACTTCTTCGTCTGCTTGATTTTGATACTTTGCGCATAAAATACGCCACCCCCGCCTGCATTTGTGTAGATGGAGACCGTATCGCCGACCTTGACGAGTTCCTTCTTGTCACTCAGAGATAAGCTCACTTGCTTTTCGTAAGCATAGGCAGATGATGCCCAACGAGTCTTCTCGTCCCATATCGATGTATGATAGAAAAGATTCGACTCACCATAAAGAACTTGTTTATCTAGATCGTACCTGACATTCTCCAAGCCCTTCGTCGCCTTCTCCTGACTCACGACCTGTTCGAATGAATACTTGGTAGTCCCATCGGCGTTCAGTGCGCTATATTTGATCGTGAAAGGTAGCTTAGGAAAATCGGTCCATTCCCTTCCATCATAAAAATAGACCTGTTTCCCAGAAATGACGAGAGATGTTTTTTTGCCATTCAGTTCGATGACATGGCGCCCGAAGTTGGGTGTCGATGGAGCAGCAAGGACATAGATGGAATTGCGGCTCTTCGTAGCCATGAAGCGATCGATTTTGTCCAATGCGGAGATTTCGACGACGCTCTCCTTGTTCGATTCATCGTAGAACTTCAGCTTAGGCGGGTTCTTCGTGACTTCTTTCGGAAGATTTATCTTATACCTTCCATCGTTTCCGACCCATGACGTCCCGATTGACTTGTCTTGTGACCAGATGATCCGGGAACCCGGTTCGCTCAATCCCGAGACGTACATATCACCTTCAAGAGAGGGGTCCATCCGGACGACCGGTCCAGTGACATAGTTGAGACTCAATACTTTCCATTCCGATTCACAGTCGTTACTGTTGGTGCCTCTTAGTCTGATATATTTGATGCCGTCCTCCTTGAACGTGTGGTCCCCTGTGTTACGGATATAATACGGAGTCGTATCCATCCCTTCGACACCGCTGTATTCGATTACGGAGTCCTTGACCACTCTTTCGTTCTTGTCGAGGTATTCCACTTGAATCTTACGAACGGAATCGTCTATGTCGACCTGTATCTCCCTTGCCTCGTCGTCCACGTCCTGCTGTCCTGAACGAACGATCACGGGTGGGCTTGCATCTATCTCATCATGTCTTACCGATACCTGCTGATGCTTTTGCCATTCGCCGATGGTCTTGTCGATGGAGAAGTTACCACTCCCTCTCTTGCTGAACTCTCCACGGAAGTCACCCGTCTCATCGGTCGTCAGCGACCGTCTCGAGTTCCAACCTTCGCCGTCGTAAGAGTACTCTATGGACGCATCCGGTTCGGTGTTGACGGAGATGGTCGTATCCCCACCCTTCATCGCCTTGATTCGGGTCACGATGGGCGACACTTCTTGGGTCCATTCCTTCAATACTTGTCCGTCCCTCGACAGGAGCTGGAATTGGAATCTGGTTTGTTTAGAGATATCGAATCGATACGGATATGTCGGGTTGCTCAGGGTAGTCTTTGTCCGTTCACCATCAGCACGTTCATACTCTGCGATTAGATAGGATCCGGTAGGCGCATCGGATAGATATGATTTAATGTCTAATCTGATTTCGGTATCACTTTCCATGAACGACGGGCTGCATGCGCCCTCGGAAGCGGAGACCGTCTGGGAGGCGGCTAACCCGAATCCAAGCGTGATTGCCGCCGTCAGAAATATCTTGTACACCTTATTGCTTTTCACGTCATCATATCCTTTAAGTTAATTTATGTTCTCGTTGATCGGTCAGGTAATCTCCTTGGCTTACATGCCCGTACTTCGTCAGGGTGGATGGTTCAATCAAAGGACTCTGATCGTCTTGTCCTTACTCCTGTTACCAGACTTGTCTTGAGCTCGGATGATCAGGACTGAACCACCTTTTTGTTTTTTTATCTTCACCTTGAAGATACCTTTTCCATCGACCTTTCCTTCGCCGATTTTCTGTGAGCCGCGGAAGACGGTTATCTTGGCGTCGGACTCTGCCTTCCCATTGACGGATTCGTCAGTGCGCTTCAGCTTGCTCACGCTCGATATCATCGGGGGAGTGCGATCCGACACGGTCACTTGTCGCTTAGCGCTTTGATTCCCTGAGCTGTCGACGGCGTGGACGGTCAGCTTGGTACCCGCCTCCAATCCAATGATTTTGATGCCGTATGCTCCCTTATTAGCGATCACGCTCCCGATGACATTGTCACCCATCTTTATGAACACCTTCGCCCCGACTTCGGCACGGCCGCTGATCGTCGTCGACAGGTCAGATACAGGATTCATCGTCGGGGCCGGCGGTGGTGTCTTGTCCAAGACGATGATCTTTCTAGGACTCCCGATATTGCCCGCCTTATCGATCGACTGGACAAGTAGCTCAGTGCCCGACTTCTGTTTCGCGATGACGATTCCGTATTTCCCGTCCTTACCGGCCGATTTCTCCCCGATGATTTTCTTACCTACCCGGACCTTGACTTTCGCTCCCGGTTCCGTCCATCCACTGACCATGGTGGAATGGTCCGAGAAATCATTCACAGTCGGAGGTGACGGAGCGGTCGTATCCTTTACGATGATTTCAGTCACCTGACTGACGTTATCGGCACGATCTACCGCCATGATTTTTAGTCTCGTCCCACCTTTTTGCGGAGGGATGACCACCTCGTACCCTGAATCCGATTCAACAGGAGAATAGCCGATTTCTTTATCGTCTACTTTTACATAAACAACCGATCCTGAGGAACCCCTTCCCTTAATGAGCGTGGTCCGATCAGTCACTTCGAAAAACACGCTCGGAGTCGAGGGAGGACTAGCGTCTCTGACGATTATTGTCGTCTCCTTACTTCTATGATTCGATGTATCCGTCGCAGTGACGGTCAACGTCGTGTTCGCATCATTTCCGTATATGGGTACTTTGAAACGTCCATCTTTCCCGACTACAGATTCCCCCCTGATGCTCGTTTGATATTTGACGGTGATCGTAGTCCCAGGTTCTGCCTTACCGGTCACGTAAGAATACATATCCGTCACGTCATCGACCTGAGGAGCATCCGGCGGAGTGACATCCTTCACCGTCATCCTCGACTCCCCACTTACATTACCCTCGGCATCGATTACCATGACGATGGCCGTCAATCCGGCTTGCTGCCTATCGACGATGAACTCGAATTCCCCGGTCCCACTTGCCGTCACAGGTCCGAAGCTTTTCGTCCCTATCTTGAGGATGACAGTTGCGCGAGGCGCTACCTTTCCGCTCACGAGCGTCGTCTGGTCCGTTATATCGTTCACCACCGGGGGAGCCGGTGGTGTCGCATCCTTTTCGCCGACTCCTGATTCGTCACTCGCATCTCTCGCCTGTATCGCTTTAGGTCTAATATCTCCAGAAGAAACACTCGTGGGACTAACCTTTTCATTTTGTGTGAAGGCGTTCGTTGTGACGGGAATGCCCGTCTGCATCGCGCCAATCAATAGACTCGTACTGATGAATAATCGCTTGAACCTTTCCATGAATACCTCCAAGATGAATTTTCTTTGCGTACCGCCTTCGCACTTGATGAATGTGTCATGAGATGACGGCATTTTTTCGCAGCATCACTAAAGTCATTATCCTTCTTCATAGATACGATTGCACCATAAAAATGTATTTTTTTACTCTATATTACTTTATCTTCTATATTTTTCTTTTATCAAGAAGAAATCGTATACGGAGAACTTCATCGTTCCATTCGTTCGGATGATACGTCTGGATGAGTTGAACGAAAAAATAACTAGAACGTATACATTTCGGCGTCGAAATGTATACGTTCTAGTTATTTTCAATAATCCTTCATCCCGATTCGTTCTAGCACTATTGGTCAACTAAGGACGTAGGTATGCACGGGGACATCACTCATGATCCATTCCAGCTCCCCCTTGATTTGAGACGAAGTTCCAGTAAAGACCATAAGATCGTTTTTCTTATGACCCTCGTGCCGTCCGACTATCTTATTGCCGTCTTAGTTTTTTATTTATACTTTGGTGCGTGGAACGTATCAGGCTCGAAATCTTGTATTTGACCTGATTCTGCTAAATATTCATAAATGATTGTTATAATATCCGAGAATTTTTTATGCAATTGTTCTTTGTCATACTGAATTTCTCGTGAGTAATGATTGTTGTTCTCGATTAAAGAATAGAACGAATTTGCATCCATATAAAGAAGGAATGTAGCAATTTTTTCAATAAAATCAACGGAATCTAATCTAGAATAAAATTTTATTTTGCTTAAAATTGACTTTTGCAGAATAGTCATTACATTTTCAAAGATTTTATACTCTTCTGCATTATCTTCGGCTACTAGTAACATAACGTCTTTCACAATGCTTTCAATATGATATTCATCATATTCGTTATATGCAACAAGCACTTCATTATATTCATATTCATTCGTAATATTTTTATCTGGAGAGCCAGACCGATAATGAATAATTGATGGTTTGATATCTTTCCCCAAACTGATGGCCAGAGATCTAATTTTAAAGTTAATATTTTCAAAATCACTTACATGGCTAAATCCTACAACCGAATTTTTCGGATTGTTAACAATTTTAAACAGGCTCATTCGGTTTCGGATTACTTTATTTCTTTCATTTTGTGTTGACAGGACTTCAACACGAGTATCGCCTGTGACATTAATCCGAATTGATTCGTATGCAGATTTTCGATTATAGCTGCCTCTCGGAACGTTTTTATCACGAATAGCTCCCATGTATGTTTCTCGTAATTTAATGTTAATTAACGCAGCCATCCAATACTCCGCCATTTCTATGGAAATCATTGGACGAATAATATTAGAAACAGTTATTTCTTTAAAAGGGTCACTCCCTCCCCAACCTTTACATTTTACATCAATTGCATAAAAAAAAGTATTCCCTTTTTCAGAACCAACAGCTGTTTCTGTGAGTATCGCTTCAATTTCAGCATCATCGTATGAAAAATCTGTATCGACTAACATTTCTATTGTTGGTTCAATCATTCGGTTATCACTGAATGGATACAAATACATCTTAAATGTACGTGTAAGTCCATGCTGATCAGCTGCTAAATCTTTAGTAATTCCATACCATTGATTCTTTTCGACTTTAAAGTACGGTACAAAAATACGATCTGGAATCATTATTGACTCACTCCTAATTCTTGAATTATATTTTGAATCTAAAAATGAATTACTTCATCAGAACAATTAGAACGAAAACTACTTCAAAAATATTCATGTCTAAAATGGATGAGATAGTCTTCTCTCAATCATGAAATTCATCAACTTTAAAAATTTCTAGCTTTATTCTGTATATATTAATGTTATTACTTATTTCAACCAACTTATTTTATGCTTATAAAAGGATTGTATAGATTTATTTTCCATATAGCTATCAAAAAAAGTACCTGGTCTATATCCGATTGATCAGAGAAGAGATTTTCAAGTAGACATCTCTCAGTAGATACAGTTATCAGTAGCCTGTTTTCCGAATGATTCCAGAACATCAAGTCACTCACAAAAAAATCGTAAGACTACGGACTCTCAAAAGAGTTCATTCAACCGGCAATCATGGTTCATTGTTTTGGATTATTTTTCATCCATGTACAAGCTTTCATAAGTAACTGACTGACCTAAATATTAAAAAGAAAAAGTAAAGCTTTCAGGATGCCATGTATAATTCAACTTACGCGATATGTATGAAATACAAGAAAGGAAGATGATCACTTGCCATTCACCGAGAACGCGAATTTAATGAGAAATCTTTATGAATCGATGGATGATACCGCCCCTCACTCTAATTTCCATGACTTAACTGAAATCGTTCCAGGTCTAGTTCTGGAATACCCGGGTAACCTACAAAGACAGGTAAGAGGTGATTATCGTCTCAGCTTGGATGGATATCATCCTTCACATGCCGAGATGGTCCAAGCCATACATGATTATTGTCAACAAGATGAACGATACGCTGATTGCATGCATCGAGCATTACGAGGTCTGAGTACGGAAGGTCTCGATAACATCAACCTCCTCGATTTTCCTTTCCTCATCAACCACCGATTCCTCGACGGATCACAATTCAACACCTTACTTTACTGGCTCATCCTTCAGGAGGACATCAACTATCCACGAAATCGCTACATGGGTGTCCGCATGCCTTTGACTCGCTATGTAGAGGCAGTCATTTCCGCACGTCATCCCGGACTACTCCCTCTAAATGTGGTCGTCGCAAACGCTACTAGGAGATACGGTCGTCCCACGCCGCGATTCACGCATCCAGAATTGCCACAGGCATATGATGAGACGCTGACATCCATACAAAACATGCCCACTCATTGAAAAGACGGACGATGCCACGCGTCGTCCGTCTTCAATCTCTTATCTATAGATTATTTTTTGATTACAATCTTGGTCTCTCTCGTCAGATAAGAACTCTTAGTAGATACTAGATACAATACCGCACCCTTCTTCTGACGAGGGATTTTCATTTTAAAGTTCCCTTTATTATCCACTGACGTCTTCGCGATGGTCTGTCTCGTCACTGACTCGAGGACGATCGCGGCCCCAGGCGTCCCGGTACCAGTGATGCTCGATGACTTCGTCGTCAGCTCTGATACCTTCAATGTTTGCACACCCTTCACCCGTACTGAGATGAGGTCAGATTGATTCCCAGATGAATCCTTCGCATACACACTGAGTTTCGTGTTGATTTTCAGAGGCTTGATTTTAAATGAAAATTTCCCATTCTTATCCGTCTTCGTAGTAAGTGTCTTCTCACCGATGACGATATGAATCTTCGACTCCTCATTGGTCGAACCTGACAAGGTCGTTGATTGGGTCGTGACCGTCGTCATTGTCGGTTTCTTAGGTGGTATGACATCTTTCGGATAGACTCGTCCCGTCGTACTCAAACCAACCAGGTCCGTTATCCGGAACGACCATGTGGCTTTGAGGTCGACAGGTTCAGAAACTTGGTAGTAAATATTTCCGAACTCATCCGTATTACCTCTGAATACGACTTTTCCATTCTTCATCAACTGTAGGCTTGCATAAGGCTCGACCCGAGCAAAGAATACATATTTACCCTTCACTCTATGATCACTATTGTCGAAATATAGTCTCGCCGGCTTAGCTGGCGGGGTCGTATCCGAGAACTTTTGGACGATGTCCTCGATTTTTTCACCTTTTGCTGAGACAACTCGGAACTTTACTGACTCATGATTTTTCAGCGAACGAGGTAAGGAGTAGGACTTACTGCTACGGTTCAGAACAATCTTTCTCTCTACGTTATCCAATATCATATAAACCCCGATGGAACCATATTTGTTTTTATCCATATTGGTTTTTATAATCACAGTCTTTCGATTGCTTTTCAAAGAAATAGATTTGATGCCAAGGACGAATCGTTCCATGTATGGCGACACGTTTCCTGAACGAATCTCCTGAAGTTGTATACGTACTCTCTGATCCATTATTAATTTATCCACGGGGACATCGAACGTACCGTCATCCTTTGTCATTCCAAGGAACCTCTTTCCGTCTATTTCTACAATTACTTTTGTATCAGGTTGCCCCTTCCCGCGTACATGGGTATCATTGACTATTGGAACTTCAATTTGTGCCAAATCCGGACTCGTCGTATCTATAGGTATGACGATGAATGGTTGCGAAGTGTTACCTGCAAAGTCAATGGCACTGACAGCTATTTTTGATACCTTCGAAAGGTCAGTCCCTCTTAAATAAAACTCGTGATTCGCTTCATAACTTGAAACGTTGTCTCGTTCTTCCCACTCTTCTGTTCGCCCATCAAGAAATATAATTTTTATATTCACTCTATCCATTTCTTCTCTCATGTTAAATGGCTGAGGTAGTACTTTGAGTGAGATGTAACTATCATTGTATCTGAGGGGCTGAACGGAAATACTTGGTGCCGTCACATCATGAATGACTACGGACTCATAAATAATGTGCTTATCGTCAAGAATCAATCCTAACTCCTTCGGAAGTCCGAATCCATCCTCATATAGTCTTGAATAATCAATCACAAATCTACCATCAACATCACTAGTAAACTCAATTTTTTTTGTTTCTCGATTTTTAGTGACAAGCAAGAATAGTTTTCCGAACGGTATCGTTCTTCCGGTGATTTTCATCGCTTCTTGCGTGAGATAGTCTAAATCGATAGCAGGAATGGTTCCTTCTACAGTCTGAGACTCGATTCCCGTCGGTGATATAGTTTTTAATATGATCTTATCTTCTTTTTTGACCCCTATCACATCGTATTGGAAAGACGAAGGATATTCTTCTTTAAAAAATTCGAAAGTACCATCTGGGTGCATCACGGTGACTTGCGTACGAAGAGGACTTCCGCTGAAATCTCCCTTATACACCGTCAACTTCCCTGACCGGTAGCTATAGGTCGGGGTAGGTGGTCTACGTACATCCTTTATCTCCTTCGTGTCAACGTGTTTGTAGTCCGCCGTCCCATTCTTCTGTGAGACGAAGACGCTGAACGTTCCAGCGATTGTCTTCGGATACTTCACTTCAAAACGACCTTCTTCATCCGTCTCGGTTTGCATAATGTAGTTGTCCCTCGGAGAGGAGAATCGGATTTGCACGTCCGCGAATCGTCTATCGATTTTTCCCTTCAGTACGTCTGAATCGCTCGTCGGGTTCGTCCATTCTACTTGATGATTCCCTGATTCGTCCTTTGTTTGATAGACTTTAAACTTTTTCTTATAGTCTGTCACGGCATTCTTCTTCGTCATGATTTCAATCGTTTTCGCATCCTCAGCCAATTCTCCACAATCGAATCGACCATCACCTTGAACAGGAGAACACTTTCTGATTTCTCCATTTTGGACGATTTCGATTTCGTTCCCTGGAATCGTATAACCTGTCACTCGTTCGTCAGATGTGACGAACTCTTTCGATAAGATCAACGGTTCCGTACCACTCAACACAGGAACTTTCAGTTCGTATGTCTTCTTGAGCGCATCAGGTAGCGCTACACCTTCACCGACTTGAAGAGACAGGTTGAACGTGACCTTCTTCTGTTGATTGATTAGTTCAATTGGATAGTCAAGTCGTGCGTCGAAGTCTCCAGCTTCATCGCTCAAAATCGTCTGATATCGAGGTAGATAAGTGTCATCCGCATAGGTGACAGTGATTTTAGTATAGGGTACAGTGTTTCCTTTCAGGTAGTATCTCCCGACTTCACTCGCCTGCAGGGTGAAGGGGATGACCGGCTTCTCGGCCAATACGATTTCTTTCGTCTCACTCTTGATTCCGAAGTAGGAGGAATAGACGTATGCTCTGTCCACGCCAGACATTTCCGGAAGACTGACAGAACCCATAGCCTCGAAAAGGTTACCACCAGCTAGTAGATGTATCTCTGAATCTGGCAAGACTGAACGGAACAGTGATTCCTTCCCGTTCCTACCTAAATAGAGTGGTGGGGCGAACGCATTCCCTTTCGGGACAATCGATTGGCCCGCATCGTAAAAACCGTCTTTTTTCTTTCCCTTCAAAAAGAGTGCCTCATGACCAGCAGTGGATGGCAGGTCAAACTTGAAGCCACCATCCGATTTAGCGGTCGTACTCATCCAAGCCCCTCGATGCAGCAGCATCAGTTCTTGGCCAGGTTCAGTAGTCCCGACGACTTGTCTGTCCCCCGCCATCACTTCCGAATGATTAAGTTCTGCCCTTACTTGATCCGGCATTGATATGGTCAATATGTAAAGAACCAATGCGACGACCATATAATTCATCTTTTTCATGATTTCATTCACCTTTCTCGTTCAAATAAATGCTTCGTTCCATCTTCTTTTCAAAGCCGTAAGATGCTTCAGAAAAAATAGAGACAAAATACGGAATACATCAAAATCAATCATAGTATTTTTTCTTTAAATTTCCTTTTTTAACAAAATATTTTATCTTTCGATTTAAAGCATACTTTAACTTGATAAAGAACAGTCAAGTGACACACGAGGGCACGACTAAAAAATGAGGATGTATACTTTCGACGTCGAAAGTATACATCCTCATTGGTCGTCCCTGAAAAATCATCCGAATCTTACTGGTTTCCTTTGAAAGATTTGAACCATATGTTTTTCTCTTTTGGGCCGTCGCCTAGATGACTGGCTCGTAGAAGACGTCCAGATACTCATCGAAGGAACTCGTGATTTCTTCCTCGGTCTGTGCCTCCTCGTCCCAGAACACGACGGCCGGTACATCGAGTAGCGGATCATAGTATAGACAGATATAGTTACCGAACTGATCTATCATGAAGGGATAATAGTCATGCGGTAGCCTCTGACGCATGTTCGCGGTCGTGTCCCATATGTTGTCGATGGACGAAGGATTGAAGGAAAGTAGCGATTTGGCCACTCGTTCCTTCGTTACCCTCGTGTCGAACACGTTGGGCCGCGGACGACCTCCGTTGTGCTCGCGTATCAAGGCAATCAGACGTGAGGGAAGCTCTATCCCATACTTTTGCTCATAATCACGGATGTTCGCCTCTGATTCCAATGGTTTACTTAAAATCCATTCCATCATGTCACCTCCTATCATCTATAGAACTTACCGCCACCCCAGATGGAGCGTCCACCGGTATGGGCAGTCTGTTCATGTATCGTACGGTCTACGAGTTGCAACACTCCCGGCTGCTCTGCATGATGCCAGACCATGCCTTCAGGGGTATCTCCTGCGGCAATCTGTTGCTTCTGCTCTTCCGTGAATCGTCCACTCAGTTCGGGAGTCGTCCGGATTTTTTCCGCCAATTGTCCGTTCGCCTCCTTGAACTGCCTCGCGTCACTCGACAGATATCTACTCTCGTCGAGCTTTGCGTCGAAATGACTCTCGAAGCTTGGGAACACTCCCTCTCGCTTGCTGCCATCGTTCATCTCGACGCTCCTGCTCACGAACGGTACACCACTGACTTCATGGAGCTTACCCGCCAAGGATTCGTTCCGACATTTGATGTACGACGCATCGTAATCCTTATATACGCTCTCCGATAACGTCGTCCTCGGAAGGTCCGGCTTCCCCTCTAACCCTGACTTTTCTCTATAGGAATCCAGTTCGTCGAATCGGATTTCGTTCAATCGCATCTTCTCACCCGTCCTTTCTTTCTAGGTACGAGAACCATTCTTCATAGAAGGAGACGTGCTCCTCGTGCAAGGTGCAATAATGTAGGAGGAGCGGCTGCTGTATCAAGGACTTGGTCTGTTCTCCTTTGACATAGAAGGACAGGCTTCGCTGGAACCTCTCGTCGAATTGTTCGAACGTGTCTGCCCCCATGGAATACGTCATGATTTCCTCGAGGGGTACGAACGTCGCGATTACCTCTCCTACGAACGCTTCTTCCATATCCTCGAACAGTCTTCCATCCGGATTCATACGTAATTTCGAAATCAATCGTTCCTTCAGACCTGATCGTACGTTCATCTCACGATTGACGTCTTCGAGCAAGGACTGACGGTCGGGACTCTTCGCTAGGAGATTTTCAAGGAATCTTGTCACGCGTTCACGTCTCTGGGATAGGTTCATACGTTTGTCATATGCATAGGAGAACCCGGATTTGATTGCGTGCTCTGAAATCTTACCTAGTATCGGTTCGAGCCAATCGTTCTGATAGACGACGGCGACGCCCGTCTCTAGTTTCGATATTTCTGACGTCTGGTATTCATCAAGCCCTATCGAGGAGCCTACGAGCTGACGATCTGTCGACTCAGGCAATCTCATGATGATTTTGGTGTTGGTATTACGAATCGCTGATGGATCGAGGAGGCTCGGGGATTGATCGACGAGGATGAATCCTTCGCCGAGCGAACGCATCTCGGCGATGCCGTTCGATATCATCTCCACGGACTTGCCTTGTACGTTACTCCCTTCGGCTGACTGTTCGACGGATGTTCGTCTCAGTAGATGGTGTGCCTCCTCGAGTACCGTGACGTGGCGCAATCGATTCCCTAAGACGTTTGACTGCTGTAGTCGATGCTCTTGTAGTCGTATGAAGAGTAGTCCCATCAAGAGTGATTTGGACTCGCCGGAACCGACCATGCTCAAGTCGATGATGCAGTTCTCATCGAACAACTTTTCTGACGATACCTCGTCCGAAACCAATATCTTGCCCAACTGTCCGAGCGCAAGTGAGTTCACGCGCGTGACGAGCGCTCCGGTATAGTTCCCCTTCACCTCGATCGAATAGCGTGATCGTTCGATGACCTTCGGTAGAGCCTCGACGAGGTCCGTGACGGTGGGGAAGGTCGGCGTCCTATCAAAACAGATTGAATGTTCGAGGTTCCATCCACTCTCCACATAGATGCGTTCAATCGATTCACGAAGGATGGCTGGCATCGCGTCGTACATCGGCCAACAGGCGGTGAAGATTTCCACGAGTCGGTCGATGTGTTCGAACACGTGTACCGTCTCAGGGAAATAGAATGGATTCAGACGAAGGAGAGGTGTATTAGCTTGATTCGTACCGAACACATTCACGTCATCCCGGTCACCGAAGACATGCTTGTACTCACCTTTCGCTGGTTCGATGACCAAATATGTCACATCATTCTCCTTCAAGTTCTCGAGCAATCCATAGACGGTATTCGACTTACCGGATCCTGTAGATCCCGTAATGAAGGTATGCATGGAAAGGCTCTCGACGTCGAGGGCTAACCTGGTCTCATAGACGTCACCCATATGATAGACGTGCCCGATGTCGATGCTCCTCCCGAAATCCTTCTTGTTGAGATAGGATACGTTCCGACCGAACTCAGCCATCTCGATGACCGGGAGGCCAGGCGTCGATTTCCGTGGCAAGGTGAGTGCCAACGCTAGCTCCTTCGTATTGATGAGCGCTCCACTCGAGAGATTGAGCTGATGGACATCCGGGCTCTTAAACAGGGGGTGCTCTAGTCTCTCGAGCGACCCCATGATGTTGCTTGCATCCGGGTGGTTCGACGGCCAGACGGAAATCGCCGATCCTTCTATAGAGGAATCCTCGCCTCTAACGAGCGACTGATAGTTCGCCGCGACAATCCTAGCCGTCTGTTCGTCCTTCGTCACGAAATAGGCTGCGAAGTTCCATAGTCCGATGTCGGAGGCGACGTTCAGACGATCGAGATGCTTGTCAGCCTTCTTCAGGACTTCATCGACCTGCTTGTTTCCAACCTCGTACTGGATGCTCATCGTCTTCCCACTTGTTGTAGTCTGGTTGCTGGATTGACTAGTGCTCTCCGATTTAGAGAATCCTTCCGTCTCACTCGTTCCCTCCGTGTTGCTGCCAGCGACCGAATAATTTACATTGACACTTCCAGACACGCTGCCACCCACTCCCACACCTGCAATCTCTACCCCGGCAGATGCTTCCACCCCTATAGTACCCCCTCCGCCTAAAGTCTGACTCGAGGTATGTGCTTGGGTCTTCGCCAAGCTGACGTTGAAGGCATCCGTCATCCCCTTACTCGTACCTTCGCTCAGTCCTTGGCTCTCGTTCCGACCACTCGAGTACGTAGCCTTCCGTAATCCGGATATCGCGGTATGCATCTCCTCGAAGCCTTGGCGCATCTTGAGTATCTGCCAGGATGAGATGGCTTGCGCGAGGAAGATGGCACTGAACTCCTCGCCATGCATCGCATTGATGAGTCGTTCCAGTCCTCTTACGTCATGTTCGTTCCGTAAGTCCTTCAGAGAGGGAACGCCCGTTACGCACGAGACCGTCAAGCTACTCGAATTCTCCACATCAAAGATTCTGCGCGTCATCTCATGATATTCAGAGTTACGTACTTGAGTAGTCCTCGTACCGGGGAGGTTCCCCTTCATGCTCTTGAGCAATCCGTCCTTGACGGAGGAGGCGGAGAAGTCTTCGGTCTTCGTCCCGATATAGAATTCGACCTCATGGCCATCGCTATGGATCATTAGGCAGATGTTCCCTTTCGTGGTACCGACCGCATTGAAGATATTGATTAGCTTCTCCAGGATGCGCTCTTCCTTCTCGTAGACGATTTTATCGATACGGACGAGACGTATCCGCTGCATGGCGTCTTCGAGAGACTCGTCAGTGGTCGAGACCAAATCGAATTCTGTGAGGCGGTGGAGATAGTTCTTGTCCATCACATCATTCGAAATCGCCAATAGGTTTTCTGCCGAATCATTCAGTGCGACCAAATCCTTCATGTCCTATCTCCTCCTTTTCGTGAAAACTTCGGGCTCAGTCCGATGATAGAAGACAGTTCATCCTCCATCTCTTCGAGCCACTTGAGCTGCATCTTTAGTTTCGTCAGATCTCTACCATCTGATTGCTGCCGCGTTTCAAAGGAGCTCGAATCAGATTCTAGTAACCGCAAGGCGTCTTCCGCCTTACGTAGTTCACTTATCAAGTATCTTTCGAAGTCATCTTCTAGTGACTCTACCAAGTTGATGGCTTGACCGTAAGTCTCAAGTACATTTCGTTTGACCGCCTCTTGATAGGATTCGAACGACTCTTCCTTAATCGATTTCATAGGACCTTCATAGACGATAACGTTCTCGAAAGGGAGACTCCAAAATGCAAACAAGTTCCAGCTATCTACATCGAGTGCAGGTTTCATAAGTAATGTGGCTCTTACATCACTGTCATTCGTCTTGCGTTTTTCGATTAAGATTTCAGGTACCTCGAACAGAGAACGCCAAGTCAAGTCCGATGAATTAAGTTGTTCAATATCATGCTCTGAGTTCACGAGTCGTATATATTTTTTTATTGGTTCATGGAATCTTTCTTGGAATAATAATGCAATTTTGTACTCGATGTCCGTAAGGAAATCGAGCTGTAGGTTCTGCATCTCAAGATCCGTGCATTTCATCAACTCGAATATTCTTTGTTCGCTGGTCTTTTCTAATAATCCCATTACATCTCCCAGACTTTTCTCGTATCTTTGCAATACCGACATCTTCTTCAATCCAAAAATTTCTCGGGAGTTCACTCGTTGATTGACGTCCAACATTCCCTTCAGATGTTCTTCAATGGTCCGGGCGCATACGGCTTCTTTCTGCGATTTCTTGAAGTCGTCCTCTTTGGAGAAGATTGGTGTATTCTCGATGTTATCGATCATTTCTTCGATGTCGCTTCGCGCATTCTCAATTTTTCCTACTAAGGACTTAAACGTGTCCGAAAATTGGATGTTCGACTTTACAGAAGCATACTTTTTCAATACATCAAATACGGTAAGTTTATCGAGTACTTCGTCGTAGACAGTTTGAGTTTCGTCCTCTTTATTCGAATTAAGTCCTTTTATGTCGACCTTCTCATCACTACTGTCAGATTTCAGATAATCACTCATATTGGTCGCAAACCTTGAAAACAAGCCGTCCTTCTTATTTTTGATCACTTTCGATGTCTCATCATCATCGATGTTCACCTTGATTTCTGCTCTCTCTTCTTTTCCTACCGAACGAACCGTCTTAACATGAGGTAGAACAATGCGTTCCAAATTACTAGTCATCCGTTCCGATTGGATATTGATTTTACTAGCAATGACTTTGAACATCTCATCGATAGTTTCCTCATCAGTAAAGTAAATCACCTTACGAGGAATTTCCGTTCCCATGTTCCATGTCTCGAGTACATCGATGGAACAAATATGATTAAAACGGACGTAATCCCCTTCAATTTCCCCCTCCATTGGAGTCACACTTTGAACGTCGCTCTTCATGGTGGTAGCGACATCGAATAATGACTTGAACGCCTGTGTCTTCTCTTCATCGAGGTGTGTTATGACCAATGTATTCCGGCCCGAGTTAGTCATCCCTTCATAGGCAAACCCATTTTCATCGACCTGTAATGACTCAATCGGCCCATCTTCAAGTCGATTGAGGAAATTACGAATCAACTCGCCCTCATTCTTTCGATCTAACATTTCTTCTTGGATGAGGGTCACACCTGGATAACGGTTACTGACGATTTTCAGAAAATCATAGTCACTCTTTTTTCCAAGAAAACTTATAACTAACGTCTCCTCGTTCAATTCATCGATTAGATAATCAATCACTTCTCCGTACCATTCGTCGAATGGTTTAGACTGAAATCTCGAGAGTTTGGAATCCTTCATCAGGTCTCGTCTCATATAGTTGATTTTCGTAATCCTATCGTAGGGGTTATGCGACATCTCTATCATCCGCATGGACATACCATCTTCACCTTCTTCTATTTGATGTCTCTTCTTTTGATGTATTTTACCTTCTCTATACCTTCTAGGTTGTTAAAAAATTTCACCTGGTGTTGACGTGTGCATCTCGACAAATCATTTGATAAGGACAATATTTGCAGTGTTCACCAGGGCTAGGTTTCACATGGACATTATCGAAGTCTTCTGCTTGGTATGTTTTTTTGTCCTTATTGTTTTTACTTCCGAATACAGTAAGATTTTGCTGTCTATCCCGGTATCTTATGCTATCTAACATTACGAATCCTGGTCTATAAGGTTTTCTCGCTGATAACCAGTAAGCATCATGATGGTCCCTACTCATTTGTTTTTCCATGTCCGTCAAATGTGGGAAAGCTCGGGATACTAAATTAAATCTAGGCTCCGATGCTCCTCGTGATCCTTCCTTTCCAAAATGAAGCAGATTTTCGAAGGTGAAGCCTCCATGAAAACCCGATTCGAAGACTGGTCTGTCGTTCAAGAGAAAACTGTATAATGCTCGTCTCTTACATCTAAGATAGGTCTCATGTTGCATGATGTGAAAGACCCTTTCATGATAGTCAATTTTCTTGATAGCATATCCTTCATCTTCATCACTCGATAAAGAATCCTCGCCTTCGATTTCGGTTGGACGACTCGTCTTCAATCCCATGAGCTCGAGATAATACGAAGGAGATAGACCTTTTTCTTGTCCCACCTCCTGGATGAACGAGAATTTGATATGCACGGCATGACACATCATGATGTAGAAAAGATAGCATGCGATTTCGAACTCAAGTTCTTTTTTCATCTTCAGTTGCCGGAGATTTACATTATTTCTGAAAAGCTCGTCACAGTTTTCTTTCTTCAAGGGCCAGAGGTTAAGTGACTGTGTATAAGGAAAGGCTTTTTGATCCATCAAACAAAAATGGATGTTGCGGTTTATATCGAATTGTAGCCCATCACTGTTCAACATCGGGCTGACCACTGAATTAGTCGAGGCCCGATGCCCATCTCGCATTTCTGCAGCATATTCGTCTTCATGTGGAGTCCCTCCAAGGAAGAAGTTCAATCCTTTTAGAAGGTCTTCACGTTGCACGATGTCTATCGGACTATCTTTGAGGTCGTTTAATGCTTCACGTACCGATTCGACGATTTTCTTGTCCGCCTCTTGCATAATATGAGGTAGTATCTCTGATTGGATATGACCATCGAGTAATTCGACATACGATTCGATATCTACCTTCCCTACCTCTTTCATTTTCCCTTCATTACTATTGAATAGTTTCTGATACAAAGTTTCTATCGCCTTCATCCCTTCGATGATGCCATCGATTTCCTCATCCTGTACTGAAAGGTGTCCGATGGACTCGAAGGGATGGTTATACATATGATGATCTCTCAGATTTCGTTCATTCTTCTGCCTTCTCTCAAAGTGAGGGATACCGAACTCCATCGTCAGTACTTTTCGCTGCTGCTTGATTTGTCCTAATGCTTCATACCATTGCTCGAATGACGCATTTTTTTCAATCAATGGTGAAATTCTTCGGAGCGCATTCAAATAGATTTTGGAGGATTTTCCTTTCACTAGTAAGAAGCCAGAACTAAAAATCCGTTGAAGTAAGTCAGCCGTCACTCCATCAGTATTCTTGTACTCCCCTTCTACGACATCATACCTCCCTACGTTCAGGCGGTGTATATCCAGCAAGAAACTACCGAACGGATATCGTGAGAGTTGAAGTTCCCGAGGACTATCTGGATCTTCCATGTATCCCTTCAATGTACCAGCCCTCGGGGATACGAGGACATGATCCTCGTCAGCGATATATTTTCTGAATTGATATAGATTGGTGAAGCGATAGATGTCTCCTTCGACCTCATCATCAAACATACCATTCAAGACGCCTAAAAAATTCTTCGCATGAATATTGATTGGATAGCTATGACGGAGCGCTTTGACATGCGTCGTGCTCTTCATGTTTAAGAATTTCTCTACGGGTTCGAAGCCTCTCTCATAACCTTCTATATAGTTCACGACATGTACGACTTCAATCCACTCGCTCAATCGATCAAAAATCATTTTCTGTATGGGCATCAGGAAGTAGAAACCATGAAGGACGATTACTTCCCTATTCCTGAACAGACGTTTCACAATCTGTTTCGCTTCCGATTGTCTCTCATTATCGCCTCTACTTTCCTTCCCCTTGTCTATCAGTTCTACTAAAGCACCCTCGAACATGTCGAGAGTCGTATCCGAAAATCCATCAATCCAATCATCGAACTTCTGGAACACCTCTAGTCGTTCCATCTCCTGGACGGCATAATAAAACGTCTGCTCTTCGTCAGAGGCAGTGGCGAGTGCGGATAGATCTTGGGATGTGATTCCACTCTCTCGAAGGAAGCGGATAGTAGACAGGACGGTCTCTTGGTCCTTGTCTATGGCCCCATGCATCGGATGGTGCCTCACTTTTTTTTCGTCCGAGAACTGATGGAGTACTTGTGAGAGAATCGTATACTGGTGGAGCTCCGTCGATGGAGCGAACCAACCATCGCCGATCGTCTGAGACAATTCAGAGAAAGAATATACTTCGTCCCCTATCCATTTACGAAAATCATCATTATTGTTCACGATACCGTGTTTCAAAGAATTAGTCGCGGTTATGTGTATCGCATCACGATAAGGCGAAAACTCAGAATCTGGATGCATCAATTGATCTGCTGTTTCATAAGTGATTATCTTGTACGGCATGTCATGTCCTCCCCGCCATATTGAGTAAGTCTCGCCAAGTATTAGGAAGTGACCTCCATGGATTTTTGTCATCGATTCCATAAATGAACAATCGTTCCTCGGCTCTTGTCATAGCGACATATAGAAGACGGGTCTCCTCGCGAATTTGCTCAAGGTCCTCTTCTCTTTTCAGATTTTCGTACCCTAGGGTCTCATAGTCGAGTACAACTCGGTCATCTGCATACCTTTTATATTTCCAAGCAAAATCGATTTTGCCCGAAGGAGATACATATACGATTGTGTCCTTGATGTCCCCATCACCTGAACGCACAATAGGATTCTTCGTAAAAGGAATCATGACGGTATCGAACTGAAGACCTTTCGCCCTATGCACAGTCAGGACACGGACGAGATTGCCATCAAAACTGTTATCGTCTAACTCCGCTTCATCAGAATCTCTATTCGTCGCGACTTGCATCTCTAGCCATTTATGAAGTGTAAGTAAATCAAGAGGTCCATCAGCGAATGCTTCGTGAATGAGCATCATGATTTTATGGAGGTTCAGCTCGTATTGTAGCGTGTCTGCAACTGACAGACCGGCTTCTCGTAGATGTGTTTTGTAATTCGACTTGTCAATGAACGAGTCGAGCACAGAAAGTAACGGGCTGTATTTCAACCTTTCAAGTGATTCGGTCCATGATTCATGAATGGATAATTCCGTGGAAGGAGAAGAGATATAGATACCTCCCTGAATAAGCCTTTTTTTGAAAGTTGGAGAGGAAGAGAGACCGGAGAATGCGGTGGTCGAAAGGGAAAAGAGTGCATCTCGCTGCTCAGGATAAATCCAAGAGTTGATGAGAATCATCAAATCACGAGCCGCGTATGATTCGAACAACGTCCCGTCCATCCGTACCTCAAGATTCTTGATGTCTCCATCTTTCCGAATCATTTCTCCAATATCTCTAGCCTCTCTGTTCCTACGGACTAGAATAGCGAGGACCTTGCCTCCCTTTTCCTTATCGCCTCGAGTGATTTCGTTCAATCTAAGTTTGATTTCTTCTACGTCGATATCCTTTGATTTTAAGAACATGGTGTTTCCTGTCAGCCACGTCTCCTTGTTCGAAACCATTCTGTCCTCTCCAGGTGGAAGTAGTTGGGAGGGACTTTTCCGCCAGACAGAAAAATGACGTTCCATTTGTTTCACGAGCAGACGGCTGGACCTGAAGTTCTCATTTAGTCGATAAGTGACACACCGTCCTAATTTTTTGAGGCTCATCGTTTCATCGAGGACCGTGAAGGCAGAGGAGTCCGCTCCCCTAAACCGATAGATGCCTTGCTTTACATCTCCTACGGCGACGAGCCGTATGTCGGTCGCTGCGATGATGCTTACGATTGATTGAATCTGCGATACGTCCGTATCCTGGAATTCGTCGACAAACAAGTAACGATATCTATCAGACAATTCCTCGAGCGGCGCTTCTGATTCATAGATTTTTTTCATGAATCTAGTCAAATCAGAAAGTCCTATCACGTCATTCTCCAACTTTAACTGGTAGAGTTCTTTGTCCGCCCTCATCAGGATGTCAATCACTGATTTCGTGAAATCTGACTCATCAGGATTCATAGATACGACAGAGAAATCCTCGGAGACCACACCCTTTTGTTCGAACTTGTCCCATACGTTTTCTAGGAATTCCCTCACCTCGTAGTACCACATACCCTCGAAGGGGTTCACTATCGATTTTTCTTGAAGTACTTCGTCTAACGTTCTTTTGACCATCCTTCTACGCTCCATCGTCATCTGAGAGACTCGAAAACCTCCTCCCAATCCGAGATGTTGACCGAAGGACGTCAGAATTTTCTTCGCGAATGAAGGTATGGTCAGGATATCCATCCGTCGCAAGTCATTGATGTGTTTCATGTACTTCGGATCGCCAGTCAATTTGAGCCTTTCGACGAGCCGCTTAGCTAGTGCTTCTTCCATGTTATTGGCAGCCTCGTTCGTGAAGGTGATCATAGCAATCTGATCAAGACTATCAATCACCCCCATGTCAAGGAGATACATGATACGGGCGATGAGAGTGGTGGTTTTACCACTCCCTGCCCCGGCATTGATGGCGATGTGTTCAGTATGACTGGCATGCTCCACGATATACTGATTGTAGTTGAATCCCTTAGATTGATGTCCGTACATCTTGAGGTAGTCCTCCTTGCCCTCGAGGCTCGTCTTACATCCATCGACGATTTGGAATGGCGTGATTCCGGGAACATCGACTGGTATGTGATGGACGATCACTCCACTCCTGCGAATCTTATCAAGTTCTGAAGCATTCACTTTTCCACCGAATACGATAGAATGTGACGCCATTGTCGTCTCCGAGGTCGCAACTGGAGTCAATACCTGTTCGGGTGGAGTCAGCATCACGAACCGATCTACATCCAATTCAGGCCGTAACCTCTGGTCAGGTTCATCCTGTTCATAACTGAATAGACCCATCACTTCGTTTATATCTTCTTGTCCATAAAGCGAAAGTGGAAATCCTCCCGCATCTTGATAGATACATCGACCTTTCAACGGAAGAGCATGGAGAGGATATGCCAAAGTAGTGCCGGCATTGAATCGGCCAATCGTAACTATCTTGGTATTCACATAGGTCTCATCTCCCGAGAACAATTGTAAGCCTATCGACACCCCGTTCTTCGTTATAAGTACGTCGCTCTTAACCAGAATATCGTGGTCGAAACTCATCTTCACCTCATCGAATTGTCCTGATTCCCGGAGCAGGAAGTAAAAATGTATCTCGGTCAAGAGCGACTTATAAGCAATGTTAGCCTGGATTCTTGCAGAGTCTTTGTCCTTCCTCGGGAAGTACTTTTCTGAAAAGGTCCTACTGTAATCATCTACAGATGGAACAAGTCCTTCCTCGAGTATCCTCGTGTACAACTCTGTCGTGTAGAGTGGCGCACTTCGATTGACTGTACCCCTTAATTTATATGGATGTGACGGTCTTATATAAGAGTTCACCAGTAGGTCATATACGTTTTTCGAACTACCGATGATTCCTAGAACTTTATTCATATCAATCATATTGATTTCTCCTCCTACAATATTGCTGCCCTTACGCCCAATCACATAATCAACTTCGTAGGAACGGGTACTGGGTATATCTCTACATACAATTTTATCCTAATCAGATGAATAAAACGATTTTTTCTTGATTTACATGGGCAATATTAGAAACAATTGGATGATTCTATTCTTATGATTCGAGAATTCGATGTATGAACCTTTTCAGTAAAGATTAGGATGAACGTCAAAAAGCGATCCCGTGTCTTCTCGCAGGATCGCTGATTTTTTAATCGTATAACATGTCTTAATTTTATTTTAGATTGATACGACCATCTGGACCGTCGACCCGGACACAACATGACAGTACATGCTTATTGACCGCCATCTTCCAAGCCCCCATCCGAGAGTGCCAACTCTTCAGTTCCAAGAAGGTGGTCCAATCCATTTCGTATACTCCGGCCAACGTATAATCCTTGTTCAGCCTCACGAGTATCAGATGGTCGAAGAGCTGTTCCTCTTCCTTTTCCTCCCCAGGTGCATTGAGTCCATAGAACACACCGGTCGACGTACTCGTGACCGTCTTCACGCTATATCTCCGACCATCCTGGCTCGTCGCATCGAAGTGCTTCATGCTGATACGAGAGATTTCGAGGTCCGGGAACGATGGATTGTCACGATACGTCTCTACTGCATAATATTCTCCGACCTCACCTACGATGTTCCGCGTGCGGACGATCCCTCTCGTCTTCATCTCTTCATACCATGCACCGTACAATCTTACCAAATCGCCATCTTCCATCCTTTTCAGACGATCAACCATGTCCTCCATGAAGTCCAGTCCTTTCCATTTCGGTTATCTACTTCGAATATATGCTCGATATCGTCAATCAATTCCATGCTCCATCTTGAAGTAGGTCTTTCCTCTAGCATGTGGATATTTCCCGAAGTACCATTCCTCTGGACGGTCCATCATGACCTTATATAGTATCTGCCCGTAAAACTTCGCGGCCTCAACGTTGTTCTTACGGCAGGCGATCCAAATCGGTTCATACAATGTCCCTCTCCAATCGCTACCCGGGATCCAACTCGAGGTGTGGACGTCACCACGGTCGATGACCCGGTTCAGCTCCTCGATGATGACTTGATAATCCTGCTGGTCGATGCTCTCCATCCGCTTCTTGAACTGTGTTTCGTAGGCCACGTGCGTTATCAATTCTCCGTCAATCGTCTTCAGCATGTTCGCTCCTCCGCTTCCTGATTCATTAGAGTCGTGTCACCGATTGCTTCATTCAGTCCTTCGAGAGCCGCAGCACCTCGACCGCGGCCTTCATGCGTAAATCGAGGTCATCGGAATTCAACGCTTCGATCAGAACGTTTTTCGCGGCACTTACTATATCCTCGTCGAACAGCCCCTTGGACTTGTATGTCTCGATGCTTCCTTCGATGACGGTGAAAGGGTTGTTCCCATCCTCCTCGATCAACTCCAGCAGCCCGGTCTCATCCAACGTTCCGGAGAACTTCGTCATCGTCCCACGATTCTTGACGAAGTCTACGATTTTCTGCTGCATGCTAGCCTTCGCGACCGTCGCTTTCCATTCGACGCGGCGACGATGACACATCCCAATCTTCTGGTCGTCATACTCTTCAAGGTACTGATAAGGTCCGGCGATTCCGACATGAACGATGGAGCCATCCGGGACGAGGATGATGTCGCCAGGCTCCACGACGTTGACGAACATGTTTACCACACCTGTATAGGCCCCGAGTCTCTGTCCTTCGTACCGGTATTCCCGTTCGAGTTCCCGTCGTATGTCCTTCTTGTCAGCATTCTCGAGATTCCCGATCCCCGGCCATCCGATACAAACGAATCCTTCGTCGAGGAATTGCTTACCTCGATCAAATCCATGCGGCTTGTCCTTGAGCTGAAACACCTGTCTCATCGATTCCACTCCTTCTCCTGCAGATATGATTTCCACTTCATGACCATAGTATACCGGAGGGAAAACGAATTTTCAACACCCTAAAACCCTAAGGATTAAATTAGGGTTTTAGGGTTTTCGAGAAGGTTCGATTTCCAATTTTTCGACAGTTCGGGTCCTGAATGATTTATAGTATTGAGGTAGGTCATCAGAAAAGGACCGGATTAATCGTCCGGCCCTACTTCATATACATCATAACGTGGCGTATCATCCGTCACGGAGGAGTCGATTCAAATGGAAGTCAAATATTCACAAAAGGAACTCATCGAGCTGGTCCTTCATCTTCAACAGGATAGGAAAAGGACCATCAACGCCGCGATGTATGACAAGTTGGCTCGTCGCGATTCATATCCGCCACTCAAGGATGTCATCGACGTCTTCGGTTCGTGGACGCAACTCCTTGCCCATGCAGGAATCATCTCTCTCGATGAGCTTGATTCACATGCCATATGGCGCCTCAATCATCTTCGGATGCCGAGGGAGAAATGGACGATACAGGAGAGTCTCACCATCTGCCGTCATCTCCATGGGAAGTATCTCTCGACTTCCGACTATAACCGGATACGTAAGGAGCATCCCGAGATGCCGAGCCGAGCGACCATCGTGAACAAGCATGGCAGTTGGGCGGAAGCCTTGAGGCACCATGGCCTGACCCCACACAGCCGTTTCACGGATGACGAATGCCTTGATTTCTTGAGGACTGCCCTCTCTGCGCGCGAAGGTGCGCTGAACTCCGTCGAATACGACCGCTGGGCGATCGAGAATGGCGCACCGCGGCTCCTCGCATTGACGAAGCGGTTCGGCTCATGGCCGGGCGCGTTGGCGAAGGCACGGGCAACCTCTGATTAAGAAAGGCTTTATTTTATCTCTACGCCTGCGTATAACTGTTCGAAGAAGTCTCTCTTGTCGAAATGGATTCGTCTTGTCTCCGGGACGTAGTGAGCACCAGTCATCCGTATCTTCTCGATGGTCTTGTTCGGATCGAGCGAGATTCCGAACTCCTGTGTGACGAACGATAGGAGTTCGTCCACGGACATGCCGTCAATGATACAGTCTCGGACGAAGTCGGTGAGATTCCTGACATGTTCACCTCGATAGAAGATGTCGCCCGTCGCCGATGGGATATAACGTATCCCTTCATGCGCTCGACAAAGTCGTTCGTAGAAGATGTCATCGAAGCCCAGTTCAAGGATTTTATGCGGGACTCGTTCGTGGATGTTCTTGACGGTGAAGTATCTCTCGTCGGAAAAACTTCTAGAGACGATCTTCTGGAAATCGATGAGATCTGATTTTGCGATGCCTATCTTCTCGAGTACGGAGATGTTCATGTAGTGATTTCTCCCTATCTGTAGGAGGTCGAGTCCTGACTGGAGTTCCGATATTGTCTTCCGGAACGACCGTGTCTTCAGTAACGGAGATTCATCCAGCACAAAGTACTGATTTCCCATGAGAAGATTTCGGTAATAGCATTCACCACTCCCTATCTCTTCTCGGACGATAAATCCGCCACTCAACACATAACCAACGCTTTTCAACATTTTTTTGTTCAGATATAGATTTCCTGAAGATTTGAGGACGGGAAATCCATCAATCAAATCCTGAGCGATATAGATGTCGTCGACGAGGATTCTTTTAAGGAAATTCTTATGAATCGTCGCTGGTATAGCAGACACATGGATTAGTTTTCGTTCAGGCGTGACGTATTCCGGCAAATCAGTAAGCACGCGAGTCCGCGTGGATGGTCCATGTAACCCAAAATTCTGCTCTAGATGATCGATGAAGGCGTCCAGAGTGATGGGGGATAGCTTCTTGATCAATCCGGTGAACCATTTGATTTTATCCTCGACGCCTATCGCGAACTCTGGGATGCGTCTGATTTTAATGAAATCAAGGTCTAGCATACGTTTCAATACGTTATGCAGTTCGTGATGGTCCTTTATGTCTAACGACCTGAAATAGGATTCATTCGTTTCATAGACGAAGCTCGTACTGTAGATTCCTTCAGGCAGCATGAAGAGCTTTTCAAGATTTGCTTTCTCCTCGACGATTCGATCGACCTCGAAATATCGGACCTTTTGGTCATAAGAGTGAATGCAATACGACGATTCTGCGATGGTACTTTCGAAATTATGTAAGGCGATTCCATACTCTTCGATGACACTCTTCTTACCATGAAGTTCTTCGTCGAGGAATTCTGAATATCGTACATGATGGTTCTTGGTGGAATCAGCATCTCGTCCATGCATGAAAAAATACTTCTTCATGAGATTCCGCTTGGTCATCTTCACTACGTCACCGTTCTCATCCTCGAAGAGCGACTCGGCATGAAGAAATCTGATGCGTTGATCCGGAAGTAGTTGATTCAGACAGTCCAACTTACTCTTCTTGACGCCATCCCTGATTCGTTCTTTATTACATTTAAGTTTTAGCAGATAAAACGTCTCTTTCTTCTCTAGGAGTACCTCCGTGAAGAATTCGTGGTCGACAGCATATTCTCGGAATATATCGATGGTCCGACGTGCTTCCTTGATGTGCGTGACCGGAACCATCTCTAAGACCTTCCCCAACACTTGGCTAATCCTCTGATGGGATACCCCTTGTTCTTTCGCGATGTCGGCAGTGCTCATCCCACTCAGACGTTTCTTCAGGAAGAGTTTTCCCTGTCCCTCCTCCAAAGTTTCCAGGAACTCGTCGAGAGACCTGAATTTTTTCTTCACATCAAGGTTCGAAATGCTTACGAACTTCAATTTTTCAAGGCGACGTATACCTTCTGATGTTTCTCTTCCAATCAATCCTGATACCATGGACCAGGAACGGAACGAAGATACATCCTCTACGCGGTCGTATACAGAAATCAATCGACGGACAATTTTTTTTAGCTTTGGTCCATCACTGGTCTTTTTCACACGTCCTACTAAAGGAATCTTGCCATTTTCTGAATCGATCTCGTGAACACGATTCGATGTACTATTGTGTTCTGAAGATACCCTCACTGCACTGCCACGCATTCTTCCCTTACGTCCTACATATGATTCATAGGCGGACATGACTCTTTCATATACCGACGACCGCTCTACCCCTCCAGTCAGTTCCTTGAATGTCTCATAAGCCATTCCGTCGAGGTCCGTGAAGCGTATCCGTGACGGGATTAGGATATTTTTAACGATATACTCACTCATCCCTTCTTCTGCAAGGACGAGGTGGTATAGCGATGTCATGCCATTCAAAGAATCAATCTCTTGTGGATTCAAATCAGCCAGGAGAGTCTTAATCGACTTTCTGATGGTTTGATTCGGCCATATTTCTCCTTGTATCTTCCTACGTTTGATAATTTCGAGCGTGACGCCCGACTCCATCATCTTCGCTAGCTGACGGAAGCTGACGTCGCGCCCCTTCTCGATTGCTAAATCAGCAAGGCATAAGACTCTTTCGTCCATCCACACATCTGTCTGATGTGCGGAATTCATAGGATTTTCTTCTGACGATGTGTCGACGCCTTCATCGATGTTCGGTCTTCCATGGTGTCTGATATAGGATTCGTAGGCGGACATGAGCTTCTTATAGATGGATAATCTCTCCGCTCTTCCCGTCCGTCTTTTGAAGACTTCATAGGTCATCCCTTCTAAATCTGTGAAGCGTATCCGCGAGGGAATCAAGATTGTATTGACTACATACTCGGTCACTCCTCCTTCAATTAGTACGAGATGATACAGCGATGTCATATCGCCCAAAGAAGCAATTTCTTCCTGGCTCAGGTCAGCGAGAAGTGCCTTCACTGATTTTTTGACGATTGAATTCGGCCAGATTTCATTCCGGGTCGTTTTGCGATTTATCTCCTCGAAAAGGATGCCTGATTTCATCATCCTCGACATCGAGCGGAAACTGACATCATGTCCCTTCTCGATTGCTAAATCAACTAGATATAACAATCTTCCATCCAATTGCTTTATTGATGATGCCTCTTGGTTCCTATCGTTGGAACTTCTTAGAGGTTTAATAAAGCTTTCATCCAGTGACGACCTGCTATTCACATTAATACGAAGTCTTCCGTTTTGTTTGATGTAAGACAGGTAGGCAGACATGACCTTTTTGTATACTGAAAGTCTCTCGACTCCTCCTGTCCGGCTCTTGAAGTCCTCATAGGTCATTCCCTCAAGATCCTCGAGTCGTATTCGCGACGGAATCAAGATTGTATTCACGATGTATTCGCTCACACCTCCCTTGACCAGCACTAGATGATACAGCGATGTCATGTGAGCCAGGGAGTCTACCTCTTGTTGAGTCATGTTATCCAGCAGAAATTTCACCTTTTCTTTCGTTACAAGGTTTGGCCATATTTCTTCGGGGCTCTTTCTACGATTGATGGCCTCGAGCGTGACGCCTGATTCCATCATCTTCAACATCGAACGGAAATTAAGATTCTGGTCTTTCTCGACTGAAAGGTCTACAAGACAGAGGAGTCTTCCATCCGACATCCGTTTTTTTTCTATACGTGATAATTCTTGATCTTTCATTTAATAATCATCCTTCTTAATCAATCTGAAACCATCGACAGGAACTACAGACGTTTAATCCTCTGGTCCATATACCATGTCCAAGAAACTTTGCCTATTTGAGAACACTCGCTCCAGCTCTTGAACATAGTACATATCAGAGACTCTTATTTTTTCAATTAATTTTGACAATGCGATATCGATACCGTACATTCTACGGATGTCTGATTGTAGGACATTGATATCCATTCCGTCATGGACGACGCATTCGATGAAGTCCACCTGTCTCTTTTTTTCTTTCGAACAATACATCACGATGGATGTCGCGAACTGAACGAAACGTATTCGTTTGTCGTACCGACAGATACTCTCATAGAAAATATCATCGAACCCGAAATCTAGGATGGCATGATTCAATTCTTCTTGTATGTTCTTGACGGAGAAGAACCGGCCGTCAGAAAAGTGTTCAAAAACTTTTTCCCGAAAATCTAACATCTCTTTTTTACTGACTCCCGCACGTTCAAGGGCCGAAATGTTCATGTACGTCTCGTCGTCCACTCGGAACAAATCAAGATTCTGCTGAAGATTGACAAGAACCTTCCAGAATGATTGTGTATTTTGTACTGCTGAAGAGTCATCGATCTGGAAATAATCCTTCGTCAACAAAAAGTGACGGAAGTACCTTTCAGCATTCCCAAAACCTTTCCGTATCACGAATCCACCTCGTAAATCATAGCCGATCATGCCAAGATTTCGGTTATTCAGATATAGTTGACGGAAATTCTTTACGTCGGAATGTCGATTGATTAAATCTGGCACCGTATAGATATCGTCGACCAGAACGGTCTTGATGAATGATTCTTCCTCCGTACTCAACTCGGTAATATCATGTACAAGTTCGTTACGTGGAGTTAGATAGACTGACAACTCCATCTGTATCAAACTTCTCGACGAAGAGGCAAGAAGACCGAATCTTCCCTCTAACATCGATACGAATGCATCGAGGGATATTGGTCCCCATTCATCGATGAGACCTATTAACCAATCTAGTTTGCTCGTTACACCGACACTGAACTCCGGCATACGTCTAGTCTGAACCGTCTCTATGTGGAGGTTGTCTTTCACGATGTTATGAAGTTCGAAGTAGTCTCGGATATCGAGAGCGAGGAAATAGTGAGCATGGCGTTCATAAATAATACGCATGTTATAGATACCGGGATCCAGTCGAAACAACTCTCGGAATGTGTTCTCCTCCTCGAGAATAGGCTTAACATCAAAATATCGGACTCTTCTTTTCGAGGATTGCAAACAACTTTCTATCCTGTCAGCTATCCCTTCAAATGCCCTTTCCGAAATCATGTAGTGTCTAATTACTGCCTTCTGGTTTCTAAGTTCTTCTTCTAAAAAAGATAGATATCGACGATGATGCTCAGTGACATGCTTAACTTCACGTCCTTCTAGAAAAAAATACTTCTCGACAAGCCCCATCTTCGAGAGCGGTGAGGCATTTCCCAAAACATCCTCGTAAAGCCCTTCACTGACGAGCATCCGCTGTCTCTGCTCTGATTGTAAGAAAGGATATATGTTTCTTTTGGACGAAGTACCTTTCGAACACTTTTCAGAAAGGAAATGATATGTTTCTTTTCGTTCGCCTAATACAGTCTCGAAGAAGACAGGATCAAGTTCGTAACTCTCAAATAGATATCTCATCCGTCTAGCTTCTATGATATGTGTCAGAGGGATGCCAGAGACGACCTTTTCTAGAATTTGTCTGATTCTTTCACGTGTCACATTGTTGATGTCTCCTATTTCTTGGAGAGTCATTCCTGTCAGACGCTGTTCCATGATACTTTTGCTTGTTTCTGGTACAGATGATAGGGCTTCTTCTAGGTATCTAGTTCGCTTGCTCACTCGTTCTTCTCTAAGATGGACTAGCCCGTTTTGCGCTAGACGTTCTAATCCCGCAGAGACCTCGTGTTCTTGCAATCCCGTTTTTTCCACCCAGTCTCCTGGTATGGATTGGTCTGGCATTTCGTCGTATACGCTGGTCAAATCTTTTTCGATTTGATTCACTAATCGTTTCCCTAACTTTCTCGTCTGTATGATGCCAGTATCGTAGGACTCATCCCTGACACCACCATCGTTCTCGAATACCTTCATTAGTTTGATGAAGATGGCTTTACGCTCACCACCACCTGTCAGCCTTCTGAATGTTTCATAATCAATCGTCGTTAGATGTTCGTATCTTATTCCCGAGGGATGCAATAGATTTCTTACGATGTTCTCACTCACACCTCCATCTACCAAGACGAGTCTGTAGAGGGACTTCTTCTCTTCCATGATTGAGAGATCTTCTTCTTTCGCATCAAGAAATAGGCCGTGAAGTTTCTCCTTCACGTTCGCCCGTATCCCTCCTACCAGTTCCTCATCCCACTCTATGAAATCTTCTAATGTATAGCCATCTTTCATCAACTTTGCTATCGATTGCAGGCTAAGCTTCGTGTCCTTCGAGTCTGCTAAATCAAGAATTCCCAACAATCGACCATCCACTCTATCATTCATAATATTTCATCTCCCCCTTCCACCTTTATATCCCAAAAGATAAAAAGATAAAATGAAATTAATTCATTTTATTACATTTTTTATGTATAATAAAAGTTGGTAATTTTTATATAATCTTCAAAGTTGAAAAGGAGAATCTTATAACATGCTAAAAACTAAAAAAATACTCTTTTCTTTATCTACTATAGGAATTTTAACCGTCCCGCCTGTACAAACTTTTGCCACAGAAAATGAGACAATTCAAATTAACTTAAGTCCCGCTGAAGAAATAAAACAAAAACAGTTTGAAGAAAACTTAGTTAGCGTACTTAAAAAATCTAAAAATAAGGAAGAACAATTAGAAACTTATATGGATTCTCATACTAATGAAATTCAAGAAAAAATTGAAAAAGAAGATAATGATGATAGTAATTCGCTTCTAGTTGAGACTGATACACATACTTATCCATTAGACGAAAATAGCAAGATTATATTTTCTAATCAAGGAATCATTCTAGACGAATTCCAAGAAGGAGATGATCGTCCAGCAACTTTACTAGAAGAAGAAACATTAGAACAAAACACAACAGAGAATCGGTTATCATTCTTTAATTCACTAAAAGAAACTTTTTTAGGTAAATCAGCATACGCAGCTTCAGCTAAAACTAAATACGCTCACAACGAGAGAACCTTATATAGTTTTTTCGGAACAAAAGTTGCAACGGCAAGCATTGGAGCAAATTTCACTTATGATGGAAAAAAAGTCACTGCAAGAATAACTCATCACTATATAAAAAGAAATTTCGATGGTTTTGCTTATAGTATTTACGATAAGTCTTCAGGAGTCGATACCTCAAATAGTAAAAAGCGTACTGCTTTTCAAGAAGGCATAGTTAGTTACGGATTAGCTGTAAATGGAGTAGGATTAACATTCGAAGAAACTTTCCTACGTGTAAACGTTCACGGTGATTATAAAGGTCGTACTTACGGAACGTCTAATTCATACTGATTTTTTAGTTTCTTGCTAACGTATCTTTACATTGTTTTTTGCACCTAAAATAGAGATGTAGCTGGAGTGACTTACTCTAGCTACATCTTTATTTATGATATATCCATACATAAGTTATAATGAAAAAAAGGAATACTATTTTTTATTTTCTATAAAAAAACCTTATTTCATTTTAGCGATGTAATAAATAATCAAATATGGGAGATTATTATGTTAAATAATATTTTTAAAGTTTTTAATAATATTCATACTAGTCCCGAATTAAATCAAAGTAGAGAACATCTAGTTGATAAGGCCATGCAAGGTGAGTACAATTTATTGATCGATCAGGCTAGATATCCGCTTCAAAATCTCCAGACAATTTTTTCTAACTATAATTTAAAACCAGATTATCAAAGAAAAAGGGTATGGGATCAAAAAAGAAAATCCAAATTAATTGAGAGCTTGCTAGTGAACGTCCCTATTCCTCCAATTTTTTTATATGAAACAGACTTTAATAAATATGAAGTCATGGATGGTCTTCAAAGAATATCAACTATCATTAGTTTCTTTAATAATGAGTTTGAACTTGATGGTTTAGACTTATGGTCAGAAATAAATGGATTTAAATTTGGCGACTTACCTGAAGAATTAGCTAACCTAATTAGAAGAAGATATTTATCCGCCATTATTATTTTAAAGGAAACAAATAAAAGTCCCGATCGTGAATTAGAATTAAAGCAGTTTGTTTTCGAAAGACTTAACACTGGTGGCATGGAATTATCACCTCATGAGATTAGAAATGCTATTTACCCATCTGAATTTAACAGCATCATAAACAAACTTTCAGAGCTGTCCCCTTTTCGAAAAATGATAAATAATTCAGATGATGAATTAATTCGAATGGAAGACAGAGAATTAATTTTACGATTCTTTGCTTTCAAGGCAGCAATCAACTGTAATTATAGACGTGGTATAAAAAATACATTGGATAGCTTCGCTATTAAAGCTAAGGAATTTACAGACGATGAAACTGACGCTTCCTTCGACTACTTCGAATCACTTATCAATGCAGTCTATGATATTTATGGCGATAAAGCATTTAAAAAAACAAAAAATGGTAAGTTTGAAAAGATGATATATGATACTGTCATGTTGTCTATATCAAAATTGTTAGATGAGGAAATCAATTTAGATAATCTCAAAGAAATCGACTCTGTCGCAGCTAAAAATGAATTTATTAAATTGAATAAAGCTGACTTCAACGGTAAATATACTTCATTAAAAAATATAGAAAATAGAGTAAGCCTTTTTTATAATTTTTTACTTAAGGAAATCAATGACAATGAGTAAAGAATTCGCTTACGACGCTTATCAAAATTTAAAAAAATCTCTTGAATTAAAAAATCGATATCCTGACGACGAGATAGAAAAAATAATCAATAAAAACTTTGTACTTTCTTTTTATACAATTTGGGAAACATATGCAAAAAAAAAAGTTTACGATACCTACATCGATTATGAACATATTTTGCATACAGAAGATTTTATTAAAAGATACCTAAAAAAAAGTTTTGGAAAAGTTTATCTATCGTCTATTTTTTTGAAGGATTTAAGAAATACAAAGGTTAAAAAAGATATACTATGTCAATCTAACAATTTAAATTGGAAAGAGTTTGAAGATTTACTTTTAGTAATAGGGTTTAATAAAGAGCTAATAGTAGATAGGATTAATTCATCCGATGACTTATCCTCATTGATAAAAATTTTGAAAGAATCAGGAATCACACCTGTCCAAGATAGTTTGAGTAATTCAATATTTGATAACATAAAAGGTTATTTGTCATTAGTGATAGATTTACGTAATACTATATCCCACACTTATAAAATGGAAATTGATGAGCATCTTACGAATAAACAAATGATAACTTTAATTGATTTAATGAAGTGTCTAATTAATATAATCGAAAAGTATTTTGAAGAAGAAATTTTAACGATGTACTTACATTTAAATCGTACAGATACAACTATTAAAATATTAAAGGTGATACGAGGATGCAATGGTAGCGGTTCACAAACTGCAATTTTAGAGATTAAGGTCACTAATAAAACTGTAGATTTAAAATCAAAACAATGGAAAATTTCAAGCGGTAATAATAAAGGGTTTTGCAAGATCGAAGAAATCAGAATAGGTAATTGTCGATTAAAACAGTTACCATTCAACAAAACTTGCACTATTTCAATAAAACCAACTATTAAGATTAGAAGTAGTGTTGGTTCTTATGTATTGAGCCCAGGACTCTATAAAAAAAATATTGGACATAATATTATATCTATACAATAAAATACAACGGTCTTATAATAACCTCTCAACATAATTCAGATTTCAGCACTATCGAATTATATTGAGAGGTTCCTTTTTTCCATGATCAAATACTTTAATAAAAAAAAGAAATACCACCTTAATTACAAGGATCTTCTATATCAACTTCCTCCTCTAGATACGTCTCGAGTCTGGCTTCCTGGACATCCGCCCCTGTACCGAGGAGTGCATGATACGTCTTATCGATCTCGTCAATAACCCGGTCGAAATCGTCGTTCACCTCATGTTCCCAGTAACGCAGTACGGTCCATCCTTGACAGAGATAGTGCTCCGTCTGCTCCTTGTCCCGCTCGCGGTTCCGCTTGATTTTGTTGCGCCAGAATTCGACGTTGCTCTTCGGCTCCTTATAATGTGCCGGACAGCCGTGCCAGAAGCACGAATCCAGGAACACGACGAGACGCTGTGCCGGGAAGGCGATGTCTGGCGTTCCGAGCAGTCGTCGATAGTTCTTACGGTATCTGAGACCACGATGCCATAGTGCATGTCGCACCTTGACCTCCATCTTCGTGTCCGTCCCCTTGACCTTGCTGAGGTTCTTGTTCTTGGTCGCCATCATTTTTGCCTCCTCTAGTCATCCTCATACTCCGCTTTTCCCGTTCCGGGGTCCTCCGGAAACCCAAAAAGGCACCTCCATAGCGTATGGAGATGCCTCGGTATGTCCGTCCGGGTCACGGACGGCGCTTTAGTTGTTATTGATGTAGAAGGATTCCTGCGCAGGCACCGGTACCGGGTGTCGGTCCTCAATCTGCTCGATGCGCCAACCCATCCGTTCGATGAGGCCGACGACCAATGCGTTCCCCATGCAGAAATAACGCATCCGGTCACTCATCGTGCTCGTCCAGTTGTCCGGGAATCCGTTCAGGCGCTCGCACTCGAGCGGTGTCAGGAATCGCCGGCGGCCATCGACCTCGACCACGTGCGAGCTACGGTTCGTCGTCCCCTCGCTCGTCAGCATCGTACGACCCGGCTTGTCGAGATCATCGATCTCCGACATGCCACCCTCGGCGTAGATGTACTTGTGGCCGTCCGCCGACGTCCGCTCGATTTTCTTCGCGCCACGCAAGAAGTTGAACTTCTCGATTGCGGAGTCCTTGAGATAGAACTTCTCAGGCACCGTCTCCTCCGGCTGCAGGATGTCCCGCAGCGGGGTCGGCTTCTCGAAGACCGGCTCCGTATGGATGGAGTGGAAGCGACCATCATGCATGTAGCCCGAGTTATGGAAGTTCGCAGAGAACGTGTCGGAAATCTCGACGATGTCGTCCGGGAGCATCCCTTCGAGTCGGCGGTTCTTGATGACCTCCGGCTTGACCGGGAAGACCGGTGCGAAGAAGCCCTTCTCGAACAGGATGTCGTCCGCCGTATAGGACTCGAGTTCCTTGGAGAACCCAGAGTCGTCACGCGTCGCGAAGATGAACACGCGTCTACGACGTTGCGCCATTCCATATTCTGCGGCGTTGAGGACACGCCACTCGACCTTATATCCGAGGTCACGGAACGTCGCCAGCATGACCGCGAAGTCACGACCACGTTGTTTCGCCGGTGACTTCAGAAGACGATCGACGTTCTCGAGAAGGACATAGCGCGGTGCCGTCGCCTCGATGATGCGCTTGATTTCCCAGAAGAGGACACCCTTCTTGCCTTGTATCCCCTTCTCGCCCGAAAGGCTGCGTGCGACCGAGTAGTCCTGACACGGGAACCCACCGACCACGATTTGTGCGTCCAGGTTACGGAACGCCTCGTCCGTCACGGTCGTGATGTCCTCGTTGGAGTGAATCCCTTCATCGAAGTTCGACGCATAGCACTCGAAGGCATCCTGCGCCTTGCGTGAGGGCTCCCACTGGTTCCCCCATACGACCTTGAAGAGGTCTTCGTTCGCCTTCTCGAGCCCGACGCGGAAGCCGCCGACCCCTGCGAATAGCTCGATTGTGTTGAGCCTTTTTCTTGTTTCCATAAATACGAACATCCTTTCGCTCTGTTTCAGTTTCTCAATTATATCAGATATCTTTAGGTTTGAACAGATCGAAATTTCCTCGATCCCAACTTCGTCCCCGATGCCTCCCTCCCGGCTCGGCAGTCGCTTGGCAGCATGCTATAATCTAGGCATGAGCGTCAAAAATATCTATACATACGGAGAGATGTCCATGGAACCGCAGAACAATGATACGAACGAGATGAAGAACAAATCCTTCCGCCTGTCGGAGGAGGTGACGCGTCGGATCGGTGAGCTGGTCCGGGAGCGTCAGGTGACGACGAACCAACTGTTCGAGGAGTTCGTCACGTTGAGCGAGAACCGCTCGCACGATCCATTGCTGACGGAGGAGGACGAACAGCTCTCTCTGTTGCTACGCCAAATCGGCAACCTGTTCGAGGAGCGCTCCCTACGACTGAAGCGTCAGGCGACGGACCTCGCGGGCATCAAGACGCGGCACGAGGAGACCATCTCCCGGCTCGAGGACGAGGTGATCGAGGAGCGTGCTCGGATCGAGGAGGAGGGACGTCTCGCCGGCGAACGGCTCGCTGAACGGGAACAGGAACTCGTCGCTTCCGCACAAGAGGCGGAGGCGGGACGGAAGAAGGCGGAGGATGCTCTCGCACGTCTCGAGAAGGAGCATGCCGACACGGTGAAGGCGTTGCGTAAGGAACTCTTCTCGCTCGAGGAGCGGCTCCGTCGCGGCGATGAGGAGAAGGAACGACTACAGCATCAACTCCATAGCCTGACCGCCGTCGCGGACGACTATAAGGACCGTTCACGTAACGCCGAACGCCTGGAGGAGGAGAATCGCGAGCTGATGATGAAGGTCCGGCTGCTCGAAAACGAGAAGGAGCGACAGGATGCCGCAATCGCCGAACGCATCGAGCTTGCCGTCCTGCGCGACCGCGAACGACGCGCCGATGATTCAGGAGATGGTCGATGAACCGTATCGTCCCGCAGGACCTCATACCAGGTAAGGTCTATCCGGCAGGAACGGATTCATCCTCCCACTTCGCGAACGAACCCTTGAGCCGTCTGTTCCGTTTCGGGGACGGACTCCGCGGACTCGGCAACCAAGGGGGCATCCGTCGTTCGATGGTCGAAGGACGGGATGGTGCCCCACGGGAGGAGGCGTTCACGGTCATCCTCGACACCGGGAAACAATCCGAATGGAGGAACGAATACGACCCCACCAGCGGCATCCTCGTCTATTATGGCGATAACCAGACCCCTGGCAAGGACTTCCGTGACACGAAGCAACGTGGGAACGAGACCTTCCTGAAGTATTTCGACCGTGCGTATTCCGTTGAGGAGAGCCATCATGCTCCGTTCTTCTACTTCGAGCGCGTCGGCAACAACGATGTACGCTATGTCGGGATCGCCCTGCCTTATGTGGAGGGAATGACGCGTGACGAGGTACTCCGTCGTCAGCAATTCCATCATCTGGGTGCAGGCGCGTCATATGAGAACCTCGTCGCACGCTTCACCGTCCTCCCGCTCGCCGTCTCGGGCGAATGGCTCGTCGACTTGAAGACGGGAATCATCGGTGGTCCGAACGAGCCTGAAGCCTGGCGCGCGTTCCGCGACGATCGTTCCATCATATCATCGGATGACGATGCTTTGGACGACCCGGCAGTCGAAGATTTTTCCCGACCACCGCGCCTCCACGAAGGTGCGAGGATGACGATGTATCGCCTCTCCCAGTCGCGTTTCCGGGAGTCGCTCCTCAGACGAAGCTCATGTTGTGAGCTATGTGGACTCGCGGTACGAGAGCTCCTCGTCGCGAGCCACATCCTTCCCTGGGCGCACTCGGATGACCGACAGAAGGACGATCCCGACAACGGACTCGTCCTCTGCGACATGCATGACGGTCTGTTCGATAAGGGGTTCATCTCGTTCGATGAGGAGGGGAGAATCCTCTTGACCTCACGGCTCGACGCGAACAGTCTCCGCTTTGTCGGCATCCGGGAGGACATGACCATCCGGATGTGGCCTAGGCGCGAGGTCTACATGCGACATCATCGCGCACGCTTCGAGGACCCACTCCGATGAATAACGACAATCATCCCGCCACCATGAGCGGATGCTGATCGACATGCCATCATCTTCGGCATCGATACGAAAAAACAAGAGAAGGACACTGCCCTATGACGGTGGCAGTGTCCTTCTCTTGTTCATTTGCCTACGATCAACGTCTTCTCGAGCGACTTGAAGTTGTTGCGTTCGACCTTCACGACGAGTTTCGTCTTCGCCGTCTGTCTCGGGATGGATAGCTTGAACTTCCCATCCTTCGCTACTAGGACCTTCTTCGAGATGCTCTTGCCATTCTTGAAGACTTGCACGTAGGAATCCCGTTCCGTCTTCCCCTCGACGAAGCGTGAGGACGATGTCACGTTCTTGACCTCTAAATACTTTATCGTGCCTTTCACGGTACGCCGTTCATAAGGAGAATCGATGCCATCCTTCCCCTTCGCCTTGACCACTATCCGAGAGCCTACTGGCCAGCCCTTGCCGCTTAGACGATAGTTCCCGCGACTATCCGCTTTCACGAGATATTTCGTGGTATTGATCTTGATTTCCACAGTGAGCGCGGGCTCCGTTTTCCCGGTAATCGTCTTCGAGTTATCGAAGACCGGATTCACGGTCGGCTTTCTCGGGACGTGTTTCAAGACCACTTTCTTCTCTGAACGGTTCCCTACTATATCCGTCACGCGTAGGAGCAGTTGCTCTCGTGTACCGAACGCTCTGTTCACGACGTACTCGAACTTACCGTCTGATGCCGTCCTCACATAGAAGATTCGCTTCGACTTCTGATAGATTTCGACGGTCGCACCAGGTTCGCTCGTACCGTAGAGTCTCGTACCGACGTTCCAGTCATCTCGCCAATCGATTCCGACGTTCGTGCTCGGTGCGATGGTGTCCGATTGCTTCGCCCGGTACACCACTTTCGGGAGAGCATTCCTACGTGAGAGGTGTATCTTGAGCTCCGAATGATTCTTGAGAGGCTTGTCGAGATTGAACACGACCTTCTCGGCGAATCCTTGGGAGATTTTTTTACCTTCGTATTCGAGTGTGAGATATGGATCGACCTTCGAACCTTTGATGCTCGTTTTTAGGACGACCGACTTCCTATCCTTCATCAACTCCACCGAGTTGATTCCTAATACGGAAGATGCATCCTTTAGCGTGACCAGGTTATCGCCCTTGTCGAGTATCTCCATATCAACTTTTTCGGATGCCTTCAAGACATGAGTCTTGATGGAGAACCGTCCTGTTCCGTCAGCCTTCGCCGTGTATTCCCGACCTGAGATGCTCACCGTCACATTCGCCTGCGGTTCGGTCTTCCCTTCGATCGAATCTTCTCCTGCGTAAGGTGTGACTAACATATCGAGACTAGGTCTTACGGTATCGATGGGAATGATTTTCTTACGACTCTCGTTCCCGTTCGGGTCCGTGCTGACGAACTCGAAATATGCTACCCTACCGAAACTGGAATGGTGACTGTATACCACGTTATCCCAATATCGTCTCATGGCATCGACCGTCTCGGTCCCGCCGTCGTCGTAGACGATCGTGATTCTCATCGTATCACCCGGCATGAGACTTGCTCTGATTTGGTCATCTCGATCCTGGATTGGCTCCACGTTGATTGCTGGAGGTGTCGTATCCCGATAGGTCAGTTCCACGGTCCGACGCACTTTATTCTTCTCATCATCAATCACTAGCTTATATGGACGATGCGCTGGACTGACGTCCGGAAGCTTCACGGTGAAGTTACCTATCGCGTCACTATAAGTGGTCTCGACGTGTCCATCGTAATATATGGCAGAGACCTTGAGGTTCGGAGCCGTTCGTCCAACGATGCTATTGCTATCATCGTCCAAATCATCGATTCGCGGAGCATTAAGCTCCACATATTCTCCGGACACGGCATCGGATTTCACGTCATTATCATCCACTACTCGTAGAGTGAAACGGTCCCCGTCCAACCAATCTCCGACTCCAATCACATACTCGCCGGATTGATTACAATCGCGAAGCAGTGACTTACTGACATCGAAGGTTCCGTCGGCATGGACCTTTGATATCTCTACCCATTTGTCGATTAACTTGTCGTTACGGACCGAGATTTTCATCGTACCGTTTTCGAAGTAGTATGATGGCTTTTCGTTCGGGCGTAGATCGACGACCTCGGTCTTCCTGCTCCTACTAACTCCTCCATCATAACGAGCCGTCACGGTGACCGTACCGTCGAACTCGTTCGGCATCAAGACAGAATAGTGACCGTTCTCGTCGGAGGTGGTGTTCATCTGATAACTTCCCATCGCTCCAGTGAAGTCGATTCGGATGTCCATGAACCTCGGAGCAGTGCCCGTCACTCTCGTGGAATCAGAGGTCACCTTATCCAGGAATAAATCATGACTATCAAAGTTCTTTTCGTATAATCGATGTGTTTCTTCACCGAAGTATGTCTCATCCTTTTTTTGCACCACGAACGTTATACTTGGCTCGTTCATGTTCCGGGGGATGGAGATTGAAAATCTACCTCGATTGTCGACTTCACCTAATCTTTGCAAGCTCCCTTTGTTCTTGACGTATATGGTATGTCCCGGCGTCCCGCTCCCATTGATATATTCACCCTCCTGGATGATTTCGCTGTTGATGATGAGCGGATTATCGGAATTGATTTTCGGTCCAGTGACCGTCTGGGTGCTCTTGAATATTTCGGGCATCACATCTTCACCGACGCCATCCATTTTTATCCAATAAGTAGCCACACCATTATCGAAGTACGTCCAGCGGCTTAATGCTTTAGAGAAATAACCCTCTTCGTCGCTACGGAACCATGTACCATCATCCCAAACCCCATCCTCCATCTGGTTACCTAGGAAAAACTGCATCGAGGGTAACGTCTTACCCGTCATGATGACCTGATCATCTTCCACCTTACTGGAAATCGTGAACGGAATTTTCTCTGGATTCGCTATGTCAAGGTTGACCACTTCGCTTTTCCGTTCGGCGTTACGTACATAGGCTCTTACACTACTGCTGTCCAGATTTTTTATCCTGAGCAGTGAGCCGTCACTGTAAACAACATCGCCGACGAGCACTACGACCTCGAAGCCTTGCGGACTATAGAAGAGGGATTCGCCGCTCTTGTTCTTCCCTAAATACTTGGGAGGTTGGATTGATTCCGTCATTTGTTCTGCGGAGTAGCGGGCGATTCTTCCATAGGTGCCGTCCATCTGTTTTTCACGTATCCCGATGGTCTCTCGACCGATTTTCTGGTCGAATTTCATCTTGAACTTTCCGTCAGCATCCGACTTCGTCGCATACCATTTGTTGGCGAACAGAATCATCACATCGGTGTCCACTTCGGCGGTTCCTTCGATTTCTGAATCAATCGAAGTGAACGGCGTCAGTCCCACTTCCGCATGGACCGAGTTCTGAAGAATGAAGAACATCAAAGGCAGTACGAACATGAATGCATTGAATCGTAAAAGGTCTTTCACCCTTTTCAAGCTCACTTGAATCATCACCTCTTTGGTTTGATCGGTACTGCCAGATTGTTTCTAGACGGGTTTGAACGACTCGTTCGTCACTCGAAAAGTGCGATGATCTCCTCATAGTCGACCGTAGGATCAGGACGGAGCTCGCCGTTCTCGATCGCGTCGAGCATGCGTTGTTCCTTCATCTTGAGGCGGTCATAGATTTTCTCGTCGACCATCCCATGTGCCTCCGGTTGTCCTTGCATCATCATGTAGTGATAACGCGTGTATTGTCCCTGAGGTAGACCCAGTCGATGGATGCGGTCGCGCGATTGCAGCATGTGCGTCAGGTTGAACGAATATTCCAGGTAGACCGCATCATGACAGACATGGTGCAGCGATACCGACTCGGCAAGGGTATGCGGGTTCGTGACGATGACGTCGAGCTCGCCCGCCTGGAACGACTTGATGATGCGTTCGCGCTCCTCGAGCGGCGTACTCCCATAGATCGCCTCCGCCTTGATGCCCCGGGCGAGAAGCTCCGCCCGGAACTTGTCGATCGTATGGACGAACATGCACCAGACGACGGCCGTCTTGCCCTCATCATGCAGGTCGGAGACGAGCTCCACCCCGGCACGGAACTTCCGTGTCGTCGGCACGCGGCGCAACAGTTCGACCTCCGAGCGGTCGAGCGTGACTGGAGGCGTGTCCTCCTGTCCGGCGAAGGTGAGGCCGGATGCCTCCTCCTCTCCATACATCTCCTGGAAGTCGAGTGCCCGCAACAGGAGCTCCGGGCAGGTCGAGGCCTGCAGGAGGCGGATGTACATGCTGAACGGGTTCCCCAGGTACTTGCGATGGACGAGGTCGATGATCGCCTGCTCGGCGTCGTTCGCCTCCACGTGGTACTGGATGTCCGGCTCCGCCTGCGGCACCTGGAGCTCGTGCTTCGTCGTCCGCCAGAAGAACGGCAGCAGCTTCGCGTTGATTTCCTCGATGCGGGTCGAGGAAGGATTCTTCAGCTCGCTCGGCTTGAAGTTGAAGAAGCTCTTGTAGTCCTCCCCGTACAGGATGTTCAGGAAGTTATAGACGTCCTCGTAGGTGTTCGGTATCGGCGTACCGGTCAGGACGTATTTATAAGAAGTCAGCGTCGAGAGACGCTTCGCGATCTGGGCCCGTTTGCTCTTCATCCCCTTGATTTTATGGACCTCGTCGAAGACGAGCATCGTGCGTCCGTCGATGACGTCGCTGAGCACGCCCTCGAATCGTCCGAGAGACTCATAGTTGACGAGGACGAGGTCGAACGAGTCCCCACCGAGACGAAGCTGACGGATCGGCTCGTCCGAGTCATGGATGTTGAGAAGGCTTAGGCTCCGCTTCGTCCCGAAGTTCTCGACGTACTCGTCCTTCCAGGCGAGGAACGTGTTCTTCGGCCCAATCATGATGATCTTGTTCACGCGGTCGACCTCCGGGGAGGACAGATAGGCGAAGGCGCCGTATACCATCGAGGTCTTCCCTGCACCCGGCACGGAGAAGTTCGCCGCCCGATGCATCTCCGCCATGTAGAAGGCGGACTGCATCTGCTTGTCGCGGAGTTCCCGGTGCAGCTCACGGTCGACGATCGATGCGAAGTTAGCATACTTGTCCTCGATCCGGTCGTCCTGCGTCTTCAGCAACATCGCGTAATTCGATCGTTCCTCGATGAGATAGGTCTGTCGCTCGAGATGTTCGGCCAGCGCGCGCGTCACCACGACGTCGAAGTCCCGTCGTCTGCCTAGCTTCTCGAAGAGTTCGATGACCTTCCGGATTTCGACGTACGTCAGGTCCTCGCGGAAGTGAGGATATCCTGCATCCTCGTAGTAGGGCTTCAGCTTCGTCTTGATGGTGAGCTCGTTCTCCTTCATCTTGCCTGGTGTCACGTTGTCGTGAATCACGAATCGTCCGTCATCGTCCACCGTGAGGATCATCGCGTCCTCCTGTAGCATCTCCTTGTCCAATATGATCGTCCCCTTGTCGTATGTCAGTATCTTCTTGATGATGAGTTCCTCGATGTGCTTGACGTAGATGTTCTCCTCCCGCATCCGGTCCGCCCAGAGCAGGTCGAACTCGCGACGCGCGCGAGGGATTTTCTCGACGTCGAACGGGGAGGAGAGCCATGTCGTCGTGATGTCGAAGGACTCGAAGTTGTTCTGGATGGCGGCGCTCGTCTCGTTGTTCGAGCCCGTGAAGTAGATGACGTTCCCGTATCCGTCCTCGACGAGACCGAACTTCGAGTGGAACAGCCCGGACGACTTGAAGCCGATCCGGATGTCGACGACGCCGGTCGCAATCAGATGGGCGAGGTTGCAGTAGTCCATCATCTCCTGACTATCGAGCCGTTCGTCGAGTCGTCCGAGCAGGTCGTCGACGGTCTGTTCCCGCAAGGCATAGCCTTGTCGTATCAGCCGTACGTCCTCCTCGCTCAGCTCCTCCGAGACGATGAGCCGCATCCGTCCACCGTTGCGGACCAATCCCTTGACGCCCTGACCGTAGGAGGCCAGCGCCTTCGAGCTGAAGTAGCCGCTGACCCGGTCATAGGCGACCGCCCGTCCGAGGACGGGCGTATAGAAGTCCTTGCCGATCTGATGCTCCGTCGTATAGTAGGACGGTCGCAGCACCAGGTCGCGGAAGTCAGAGTCGTGACTCATAGGCCCCGAGTTCCTTCCGGATCTGTTCGACGAGACGGGCGAACTCCTTCTTCGAGCCGGCATCCATCCGGGCGATCTGGTCCGCGTCGACGTTGTCGAGCGTCCGGATGACCGTGTTGAGCGAGTCGATCGGCTTCATCTTGACGCGCGTCAACACCGTCTCGTCCACACGCTTGCTGACGATCGAGCTCGCCTCCTCGCGTACGTTCTTGAGGTTCTCGTTCAGCTTCTTGACCGTGTTCACGGTCACGCTCGCCTCTTCCTGATAGGCATCGTAGACGTCCTCGACGATGTCGTCGTATTCGTCGAGGAACTGTTCCCGGTTGCCCGCCTGGATGATTTCCTTCCCGATGCGTCGGATGTAGCGCGTCAGGTCGCCTTCCTTCGAGAGCGTCATCGCCGTGAAGAGGGCGTTCTTGACGCGTTCATGTTCCTCCTCGTCCTTCTCCTTGTTGAGGATGAGCATGACCTCCTGGAGCGGTCCGTCGAGCTCCATGTCGCGTGCCACGTAGTACTTGCCCTCGGCGTTGATGAACGAGAGGAACTCGACCATGAGGTTCGCCTTCTTGAGCATCTTCTTGACGTCCCCTTCGGTCTTGTTCGTGTTCGTCGCATATTCCTTCACCGTGAAGTACTTGTTCTTCTCGATGTCGTTGTAGACCTCGACCAGGTTGTCAATGGCGTTATAGTCGACCGGACGCTCCTCGCCGTGTTGCAGGTTGAGCTCGAGTCGCTTGATGTCGATCGCGGAGAGACCCTCCGACGGATCGAGGATGACCGCCTCGAAGAACGACGTCTTCCCTTCCCGCTTCAACTGACGGAGGCACGTGTAACGTCGGTTCCCGTCGACGACCGTCCCGTCGTTGAGGACGACGCCCGGTAGACGCTGTCCGAAGAGATCGATGTTCTGCTTCGTCTTGTTGAGCGCCGCGCTGTTCGATTCGACGATGAACTGCTCGACGAGGTCGTTGTACTCCTCCTTCGAGAGGCTCTGGATGTCCTTGCCTTCCGATTCGTAGCGGTTCATCGAGCTGATGATACGTCCGTTCTGACGGTTGTATAAAAGATGCTCGAGCGGGATGCGGTGTACCGGGTAGCTGCGCGTCTGGCCCTTGATCGTCAGCTTACGCGTTCCATCCGTCAATGAGATGGTCTTACCGATTTCTTTTTGTAGGTCGATCTTATTATCGAAGTTCATAGCTTGTGATTCCTCCCAAATTTCATGTGCGTCAACCAGCTGGTGACGCGACTCCATAACTAAATTTTAAGCATATATAGAAAATAAAGACAGTATGTTTTCGGAAATAGTTGTCAGAATTTCTAAACTGACCCCCATGACAGACGGGCACGCCCATCCGAGGAGATGAGCGTGCCCGATTCATGGCTTCAACGACGTAGATATTGCTCGAGTGCGCGCCGGATGATGTCCTCCGGGCTGCTGCCGTCCTCTTCCGCCCGTTCCTGCAGGTTCTTCAACAACGGATCGTCATCCCCGAAGTCGATCCGCAGCTTGACCGGACGGCTGACGGACGGCTGTTCGATGACGCGACGTTCCTTGCGGTCGCCTAGCATCCGCTTGACCTCGCGGAGTTCCTCCCGCGTCATCTCGTAGACGGTCTTCTCGCCGTCCCCGACCTGGTATGTACGTCCCTCGAGCATGACAGCCCTCGGGTCCTCCGGCCAGGAGAGCAGTTCCGCGAGCTTCGACGCCGTCAGCTCCTCCTCGACCGCACGGACGAGCAGCTCCTCGCCGAACACGTTCCAGAACGAGACGAAGCGGCTCACCTGCGACTGCGACAGGCCGATGCGCCCGACGAACTCGAGCCATCCGCCCTCCTCCTGTCGGAAGCCGTCACGCGTCCCCTCATAGCGGAAGATGGCGTTGGCGTGCGCGAGCACGCGGCACTTCTCGACGAAGCTCGTCGCATGGATGGCATCGATGTGGTTGTAGTACTGGACCAGTCCGTCCATGTTCTCGGGTAGCTTCTTCGTCACGACGCGGGACAACGAGGTCGCGGACAGAGATTGATACGGGTTCGCGACGCTCGTCGTCGAGGAGAACTTCTTGACGGCGTCGACCTTCTCCCCTCGTGCGTCCGTGTTCGGGTTCGTCGCCTCAGGGAGCGCGCCGTTCGCCTGGAAGCTCGAGAACTTCGGTGCGTTCTTCTTGCGACTCATAATGCGAGCACCTCCTCCGCGAGCTTCAGGTACGCGTCCGTCGCCGGACCCTTGTGGTCGATGACCGGACGGGACTCACGCTGGAGCGATTGTACCTTCACCATGTACGGGATCGTCGTCAACACGGGGATGCCGACCTCCCGTCCGAGGTCGACGAGTTCCTCGACCGTCGTCAGGTCCCCGCGCGAGCGCGTACCGACCATCGTCGGCACGAATGCCGCGATGTGGATGTCCTCCTTGTAGCGTCTGATTTCCTCGAGCTCCTCTGGTGCCGTGTAGACGGCGTCCATCGAGAACTTCTGCATCTGCACCGGCATCACGATGATGTCCTGTGCGACCAGGGCGCAGCGGGCATAGGGGTTCAAGGCGGACGTCGATCCCGGGCAGTCGATGAGGCAGACGTCGAACAGTTCCTCGACGCGTGCGAGCTCCTCCCTCAGGCGGAACTCATAGCCCATCTGGCTCGTCAGGCCGGTCGGCGAGGCGGAGCGGCGCGTCGGTACGAGATGGACCGTCCCCGTCTCGTACTCGCAGTTGACGATGACCTGCTCGATCGGTGCATAGTACGGGTCATCCTCGTTGATCAGACAGTCGAGCAGCACCTTCCCTGGATAGTCCTCGGTCAGCCCGAGACCGTTCGAGGTCGATGCCTGGTCGTCCGCGTCAATCACGAGTACACGGAGCCCCTCCCTGGCGTAGGCATGCGCGAGGTTGATCGTCGTCGTCGACTTCCCGACCCCACCCTTACGGTTGTATAACGCGATTTTCTTCATCGTCTCTCTTCCCCTTCCGTCTCATCTGAGCCCTCCACGATGCCGTGGTCGAGCGATTCCTCTATCAATCGTGACAAATATTCGCTGATGCTGAGCCCTTGTGCGCTCGCGAGCGCATGGAGGCGTTCCGATGTGTCCGTCGGCACGCGTGCCGACAGGACCGTCGACGTCGTCTTCTTCTGACGGAAGGCGCTGACCTTCACGCCCGACGTGGCGGAACGGCTAGCCCGGAGTTCGCGTACGGTCGCCTCCTCTATCGGTTTCCGCCCGCCTTCCACGGGCAGGCCGTTGAGCACGACGTCCTCCGGGTCCTCGACGTACATGAGCTCGAAGATTTTCGAGGCCGGCAGCTTCCCGAGCGACTCCTCGAACGGTTGGAGTGTGTCATAGGCCTTGACGTACCGCGAAGCGAGCGAGTTCGACATCTGGACCGTCTCGAGGAACCCTTGCCATTCCTTGCCATCGTGCATCTCTGACTTCGCTATCGAGAGACGCTTGCCGATCTCGAAGACCGATATCGTCTGGACGCGCGCGAGCTCCTTGATCTCGACCGCCAGGTTCTCGAGGTCCTTCGACACGGGGAGCTTCTGGACGACGGAGCCGATGTCCGTCAACCCGCTCCGATACGGATGTTGCTCCTGAGGCTTGATCTTATGGATTTGCTTGTTCCGGGCCTTCATGCGTTCTTCCCTCCTTCGACCATGCGACGAGCGAGCTCCCTGAATGGTGCGGCGAGCTCTTGTCCTTCCTTCGACTTGTACTGCAGCACGCTCTTCCCGTTGTCGGCGGCCTTCTCGATGAAGGCTGCACGTCTGACGGACGGGAGCACGGCGAGCCCCTCCTCCTCCGCGAGCCGTCCCATGGCCTCCGCATATTCACGGTCACCCTTCAGTCCGACGTCGAGCGCGACCGGCATGATGCCCGTCAGTTCGAGCGAGCCGTTATAGAACTTCTTCACCTGTCGGATCGTCCGGATGGTACTGCCGAGTTGATCGAAGACCAGCTTCTTCGGCATGAAGGGGACGATGACATGGTCCGCACAGGAGAGGACGACCTTCGAGAGCTCGTTGATCGACGGGACGGAGTCGAGGATGATCCAGTCGAACTCCTCCGCGAGCGGCGCGAGCAGGTCCTTCAATAGGAAGAGTTTGTCCTGTTCCGATATCAGGTTGATGAGTCGGGCGTTCCGTTCGTTCGAGGGGAGAAGGCTGATGTTGTGTTTCTCGTCGTCGAACAAAATCTCCTCGATGGCGAGTCCGCGCGCCTGGACGTCGAAGAGCGTCATGTATTTGATCGTATCGGACTCCTTCAGCATCAACTTGCTGAGGGAACCTTGTGGATCGAGGTCTACGAGTAAAGTGCGTTGACCGAGTTCACCGAGTGCATGCCCCATGTTGAGGGAACAGGTCGTCTTCCCGGAACCTCCCTTTGATATGTAGAACGTCAGAATGTTCATCATCTCTCCCCTTTCTGTCTCCATCATCACATACGAGAGGATTGAAGACAATCATTTTTATCGTTCGATGTCGATTTTTTATGATATCTATATGTATACACTAGTATTAAATTGTATACGTTTCGATGTCGAAATGTATACATGACGTTTCGTCTGTCTTCCCGAACTTCAATCACCAAAGAGGGATTCTCCTTCCAAGATGATGACATACGGGCTAACCAGATTATTTTCATTACAGACATTCTAGGAGATTGAAGGGATTAAAAAAGAATTAAAAAGAATTGGAAAACGTGAATCGATCATGGAGCCCGTGATACCAACGTTCCTTGCCGAAATCAAAGTCCGATAAAGAGACATGATGATTTGGAGAAGTTCGCCTTCATCCGGATTATGCGCTCTGATTACTCGTTTTCGTTCGATACGAGTCGTTTCTCTGCATCCATTAGCCTTTTTTATGTCCTATATATTTGTTTTTTTTCCTAAATGGTATGACACATTCGAAAAATCGCCTGGACGGACATCCTGGATGCGGAGACTTCCTTTTTCGAGGCCGATGACGCCGATATCAGAGGTGATTTGACTCGTTTTCATCATTTTTTTCAGAAAAGGGCATGACAAATAGACCATCATGCGATGGCCAATTTTTCCGAGAGTCGTCTCAGACGCTCATTGAGATAGAGGACCGGGGACTGGAAGAAGAGACTATAGACGTCCGTCTCCTGCAGGCGTTCCCCGTAGCGGAGGAAGTCGTTTCGGATCGAACGCAGGACCTCGTCACAGGCCTCGAACCCATACGTGTCGCTGAGCGATTTGAGGGAGGACTGAGGCACCTCGAGCAGGTCGAAGTCGACGAAGTCACGAGCCACCTCACGAAGGTCGAACCAACCGATGAGCGTGCTCGCGCGTTCCGCCTCGCGGATGCGTCTGCTGTCGACATTCTCCCCGATCTTCATCTGGAACATGAGCGGACGTGTGACGGTATGTATGCGTCGCTTGAGCGAGATGTTGTCCTTGACGGCCGACAGGAAGTCCTTCGTGTCCTCGACGAGTTGCACGTCGAAGAGGCGTGAGAGCTGGTCGAGCATGCCCTTCACCGCAAGACGATGGCCACAATAGCGAGGGAGGAAGCCCTTCACCTCATCATAGGTGAGGATGGCCTTCTCCTGGGACTGGACATGGATGTCCCGTTCCACCTGTACGAGGGCACGCAATGCCACGCGCAGGATGTTGACGTGGTCGATCTCCATGAGATGACGGATCATCCCACACCAGATGGAGGTATATCCCGTCTTCGAAGCGAAGCTGCCGGATTCTTCCGTGAGGTCACGATAGTTGGAGAGGTAGTCGACGAGCTCGATTGATAGGACGCCGGTGAAATGGAAGTCATACCGGATGAGTCCTGCCTCCTCGAACAGACGGAGGTTGTCGTGCAACGAACGGACGGAGGTCCGGGCATGGTCCGCGAGCGTCTCGCTCTCGACGAGGGACAACATGCCCTTGTCGTCACAATGCGAGAGAAGCGTGAGAAGATGACGGATCCGCGACTTCGTCCATTTCAGGGCGAGGAACGGTCCCGGGATGTTATAGTGATGCTGTTCATACATGAAGCCTTCTTCTCGTTTCGTCCAACGCGTCAGACCGCTCATGGCGATCAACACCTTGTTCGCGACCAATACGTGTCTGTTCTGCTGATTCATCGACATTGCCTACACCTCCCCTACTCTGGACTATTAAGCCTAGTATCCTGTCCTTGAGGAGAACTGTCAAAACGCGTCTCCGGTACGGTGAAAGACGACCAACACGTCAGGAACGTTGATATGAAGCCGTTTCCATGAGTCAAAAAGATGTCATTTCGGTACGGTCGATTACGACCAAAACCGAAGGAATCCCCACATGAAGCCATCCACGGCTCCTCTTCGCCAGTATTTTTAAGGCTTTCTGACTGATGGATGTCGCTCCGGTACGGTGAAAGGCGACCAGAACAAGAAAAGTGTCGTTCCAGTACGGCGCCGGACGACCAGAACAAGAAAAAGTGTCGTTCTGGTACGGTGAAAGACGACAATTCTTGCTGTTGGAGGTTCTAAAAAAAATTTGAAAAATCTCAGAAAATCTTTGGAATGTCGTTCTAGTACGGGGATTCACGACCATTCTTTCGAAAATGTCGTTCCGGTACGGTGACAAGCGACCAAAACATGAAAGATGTCATTTCGGTACGGTCAAAAACGACAAAAGTCATCCGAAATCGATGAATATGTGTCGTTCTGGTACGGGAATGGGCGACCATAATCAAAAATTGGTCGTTTTACGACATAATTCGACATATGCATTGATCCCAATCTGATGGACCTCTTACGAGGACTACGATGCGTAATCAGACTAAAACTCCATCTAATAAGAACTTATGTTCTTATTTTTTTATCTTGACGATCATCTTAAAACTAACGACCAAGATCGTCTGTCGGAATCGGTAAGTAGAGTACGGTACGTGACGACCAAAATGTCTATTCCCCCTCCTATGGATTCTTTTCGTCTGTGAATACGACCGATATAAGCCTCATGTCGACGAGTCCTTCAGTCTGACGAATCACCATCAAAACTGACGGAGGTTCTTCATGAAGGAAATCATGAGTTCGAATGCCATACGGATGGGAATCAATCAATAACATGACATCTAAGATGGAGAAGATGTTCAATCTAAGCTTAGGCGGCGCGTTCTTATTGATATCAACAATGTTCTTACTCTCCTGCGTCACCTTTTACCTCGCCTTGGTGATTGAATCGGGAAAACTATCATTGGGTCTAGAAGAAATGAGGAAATCAGAAAAGAAGCATGCGGAAAGTCCAGCCACATGGACAACCTTATCAGACTGAAATGGCTGAGTACTGAGATGGATGGGGACGAGAAGTATGGAGTACGAGACGAAATTCAATCAGGTAGTGATCGACGAAGAGCGAAGACGTGAGGAACGGATGAATGAAGAGATTGAAGACATATTCGAAAGTTCGAGGAAAACAGATATCTAGGCAGTACGTAAGAATCAAGTAGTGATGCGGACATAAAACGATAAGATGTTTGGAGATGGAAGAAGAGCGTACGGATGAAGAAATCCGTACGCTCTCCTATTAGAAAATAAGACATTACCCTCATTATAGAGACGATTAAAGAAAGAACTAAAGAGGGAACACGTCATCCTTTTGTGGAGAAAGAATGACGATAAGGATACATCATGTAGACGCTCTTCCCCCCGTGGACGGGTCCATGATTAGTATTTCTAAGAATGAACGATCATCTCAGAGCGAGGAGAAGTCGAAGAGAAGAGTATACCCGAATGTATTGAGAGGGTCTTCTTCTCCTGTACGGGGGACGCGCGTGACGGAAATCCCTTTCAAGCGGAAGTAGCGGATGAGTGATTCACCGAAGCTCTCATGTAATAGAGGAAACTCTTCATCGAAATCTACTGTCGCGGAGTAGATATCTCTTTCCTTGAGTCGTCTGAAGCGGAAGGTGAGTCGGTTGATGACTTGTAGTGCCGCACGGTTCTCCTGCAGTCCTTCGATCATCTGTATATCTTCTTCCGAGAGTCTCTCCTTGTACGGAAGAGGAGTGAGGTGTTCTGGATTGATCATGTGGACATGCCTCCTTGAAAGATGTCAGTTTTTGCTGCCCCAGAGGAGCAAACATCGTTAGCAGTCGAGCTAGGAAGAGTTACTCAAAGCAAGAGCACGTTGCTCCGATCGTCGAGTTCCCATCTCTCGAGCGGATGGAAGTAGAGGAAATAGTAATCCCCTGAACGATGCCAGTCCTGGATGATGAAGTCGAGCTCCTTGATCCGATCGAGGTTCGTCTCGAGCTCCTTCAGGTTCTCGGCCTTCCGACTCTTGTTGAAGCGGATGGAATGGGTGAACTGTCGCCAGTGCCGCTTCGCCGGCATCTCCTCCTTGAGCTGGAAGGAGGAGAGACGTTCCTTCTGCAGGACGAACGACAGATGATAGGCGAACGTCCCCTTCAGTCGTTCGATTTGTTCCCCGTAGATGCTGATGATCTGTTGCTTGAGCAGGTCGTCATAGACCTCCTCCGAGACGGTCACGGTGATTTGTGTGTCCCGCTGTATGGCGGACGCCCCACTTATCTTGACGGAGGAGAACAGACCGAAGATGGAGAGGTCGCCCTCCTCGTTACGGACCGCAACCCGATAGTATCCCAGCTTGACGAGACGCTGCGTCGTAAGGGCATAGCTCTTCCCGCTGTCGTTGCCATAAATCTTCTTGACGAGCTTCGAGATCGGGAACACGATTTTCCGGTTCGTCTGGAACGAGATATCGCGATAGGATAGTATCTCGTTGAATGCCTCGAAATCGCGCGAATCAAGGTCAGGTACCTTCCCGTCGAGTTCTGCCAGGAATTCATTGCTGACGAGGACGGATAGATTGTTCGGTACGCCCTGCTTGTATTTCGGTACGACGGCAGAATAGTCGTGTAGGTCGAGCGAGAGGTCCATCAACGTCCCCTCCCCTTGGTTAAACTTCTCCGTCGTGTTCTTCATGCGATCGGCCAGACCAAAGAACGGGACGGTGATCGAGGTGGATGTCGCGACGTGCGCCTTCGGTTGCACTCGCTTCAGTCCCTTCGCGACCTCACCGATGACCATCAGGACGTCGGTCCGCATGGTGCTCGTCCGTTGGTTCTTCGTCTTCTGTCCCCAATGTGGATACGTATGGATGAGGAGGTTGTTGTTCTCGGCCCATTCCTCGAGTTCGCGAATATGTTCTTTCATGAGGTCCTCGACACTGTCGGCAGAGAACTTTCGTTGGAAGCCTTCCTTGCCTGAAATGTCCCAGAACTCGAGATACATCTTATGCAATCCCCTAAGCTCTTTCATCGGCCCCTTATTCTCGACATAGTTTCGGATGGCGGATCTGACCCATCTTCTCTTCAGTTTCTTGAACGAGTAGTAGCGGAGCTTCGTATAGACGTCCTCCTCGTTCTGGAACTCATAACATTCCTCATAGAGCTGATTGACGTAAGCCTCGACGTCGACGATGTCGATCGAGGCGAGTTGTTCGGTGACGTCGTTCTCAAGCAACGTCTTGGCCGCCTGAGAAACGACGAGCTGTCGGTGTTGGACGGATGAAGAACTGTCCATGGTACATCGCCCCCTTTTTTCGATACATCTAGCATATCATGTCATGCGATGTACGGGGAAACGTGACAAAAAGTATGCGCCGGCGCATACTTTTCGATGGAAGAATTCGTCGAGGGATCAGGACTACCGCCGTCTTGGAGTAGACATTTCATTTTAGGAACGCCGGAATCGTTGATAAGACATGACCATAGGAATCGAGAATCGTGGATCCGGACGCACGTTCATCATCCCCAGATGCAAACAGTATGTGACGTGTATCGATGATTACTATATCAGGATCGCGGTCTGTTGGATTGTGGTTCGTATTTAGAACACTAGAATACGCAGGTGTCCATCAATCATCTTGAGTCTATGAGTGGTGATGATGCGATTACTGATTACTATAGAAATGATTGTTTGTCTGCTCTTCCGAAAAAAGTATGCGCCGGCGCATACTTTTTTCGGAATCCATCCGTCCAAGAGGCATAGTGTTTCTGCCAATCGGATGACACCTTCGCGGGAGGATATCATTCGTCTTGAGGGAAACGAAGGCAGACTAGGAGGGTGTAGTTAAAGAATTTGGGAGCGGTCTTGTGAAACAGTAAATACTAAAATAAAAGTGTAAGCGATGCATCAGTCATGGAAACAAAGTATTCAAGCTAAAGAAAAGTATGCGCCGGCGCATACTTTTTTGTGGTCAGAACGACGAAACAGATGGAAGAAATCATCAGTAATGTAGAGACATCGAAATACATAAGTCGATGGGTTTAATAAGTAAGAAAATAGACAGCTTGATCGACGCCATGAATGAATGTCGGAAAGAATTAAGACTGAAGAACGACTTCATCAAAATGGATAGGCTCCCGCATGACGAGGACGGGAAAAAGTATGCGCCGGCGCATACTTTTTTACAAGATCCTTCCGTATTTCTTCATATAAGACAAGTGGGCATGTATCATACCTGACCTAGATAATCATCCATCTACGAATGATGTTTGCGTCCCCCAGGAGAATCAGAGGAGGGGCTAGTCCGGCCTCCGATGGTCATGTCGTAGAACAAAGAAACTCCGAATAGGAATCATGAATTGATTCAGACAGGAATGGATTCATGGATGAGGAGATTTAGCGACTAGTAGAAAAAGTATGCGCCGGCGCATACTTTTTCTTATTTCACGTACCATATTCATAATGAATATTCAATTAGTCACGGGGGATTGCTCATACCTATACCAAAGGCAGAAACATGTCTTCAAACCTCTAAACGGATAGGGGGAGGCAGAGGAGGCAACAATCAATTCTGGAACTTAGTCAGATTGACAAGGCGAAGGATGTCACAGGAACGATGAAATTGAATCGAAGGATAAGGATGAGTGATCATGCCAAACGATGTTTCACGTGAAACAAGATGATGCACATCTTCGAGAGTCCTCGATTCGTCAGAAGCCGGGATGATGTGAGGAGGGATCTGGTAAATGGATGGGCTCATGAATCAAAATGATCGATGGTATGGCGTCAGAGGGTGGCATGTGAGAAGTACTAATACATATGGATTTCATACGAGACATTCTATGCTGAGTAAAAAGTATGCGCCGGCGCATACTTTTCGTCCATTCGCCCTGCTGAAAAGAATACTATCTTCATGACCTCGACATATCTATACGTCGCTTCATTCTTATGGTCTGGAATGGAACGGGAGAGAGCATTCAGGAACGTACATGTGAAAGTAAAAAAGATGAGGATGAAAAAAAGTATGCGCCGGCGCATACTTTTTTACGTTCAATCCCCGTATACATGTCGGAGGAAGGAATCCTTGTCTGAGAATAGTCGTGCCAGTTCGTCCGAGACGTAAATCCCAGTGTCCTTGAAGATCCGAAGCACTTGCTCCTCTACAGGTAGAAAACCATAGCGCTCCTCCAGGCGATGGAGATAGTCATCGATCGGTTCTCCATCCTCGACATGCAAGGACAAAAAGCCCTCGGCCGAATGACGGATCCGTCTTCGGTTCCGATAGTAGACGGTGCCTCCAGGAATGTACAACGTACGCAGCAAGGGACTCCTGCGCAACACGCTCTCGAAGAAGGTGGAATCAAAACCTAGTCCGTAGATCGCATGACCTCGCCCCAGTCCTGCTGCCATAGAGGAGCTGATGAACTCCTCATGAGGTAACCTCTCGAGAAGCCAGGAGACGTATCCCTCAAGTTCGGAAGGGGACAGACCGGAACCGAACAATCTGGACACACGGAGAAAGACGTCAGGCTCCACCTCTACGTACGAGACATCATCGAGGAGTAGGGAACGAAGATGGTGTTCCCAGTGCGCCCGTCGATGACCGCTCGTCGTGGCCGCCTCCTCGGCCAAATCGCGGACGGATATGAACTCTGGATGAAGTCCGATCAATCCCTCGATGAACTCACGTCTCGTCCTCATGCGTACGGCGATCTCTTCCCGAGAAAGGACGTGAAGTTCGTCGGAGGAGTGCTTCCGTCCGAGCATGTGCCTCAGCTCCATCGGTGAATGGATGTCGAGTGTACGTATCTCAGGGGACAATAGATCGTAGATGACCCGGGGCGTGAAGACACCACGTAATCCATCCAACTTGTCTGATAGTAGGCCGGATAGAACGTCTTCATCATAGGGAATCCTCAGACGCCGGACATGTCCCTCGGCACGAAGAAGGTGAGGAGAGACCCGTACGGCATCCTTCACCCGGTCCTTCGTGATTCCCAGGGTGTCCATGTGTCCATGTGGGTTGACGACGGTCGACATCCGCTTCGCGTCCCTCGCGATGACCGCTTCATCAATGGGGGAGTGACTATCCTTCGTCAAGGAGAGCAGGATGTTCTCGACATCGTAGTGTCGGACCGTTCCCGTGGCGGGGCAGACATAGACATCCCGCATGCGAAGGAAACGGGACAGTTGCCCAGCATCGAGGCCGGCGACGAAATCCTTGGAGAGCGACTCCTGCACCCCACGTCCATGGAGGAGCTCGAGGTAACGGTCGATGCGATCAGATACCTCGAAGACGGTCTGGAACATGACAGGGCCCAGCGCATATGTCGCGAACACCTCTCCGAAGAGGTGGTTCTCTAAAATCTTCTCGTTCGGCCATTCCCGTACAAGTGCGCGTAAGACATCGAGGGAAATCGTACCCGATTGTCCTCCTCCGACCAAATATCGACTCAGGACGTCGTCGCCATCGTGCCGTTGGATGACGGAATCGAGAGGATATAGCTCGTCATCCCTCCCTTCGCCCGGGAAGGGGATGACGTTGAACCCGTCCCGTCCATCATCCATCGAGGACGCCCGATTCTCATCGAACAGACCGAACTCCTCGATGGCACCGATGATGTTCCGGTAGAGGGTGGACGTCCCCTCGCCACGTGTCCGTTCACGGAACTCGAGGAACGACATCGAGGAGAAGTCGACGAGCATGAATCCTCGTCTCCGGAGCAACGATTCGATCACGGCATACGGGATGGGATGCATCTGGGATATCGTCAGGTGATAGAGGTTCGCCCTGCGGCATAGCTCGCGGCACGTCTCCGCGCCGAGGTCGTCGACCATCCGGAAGAGGACCTTGGATTTCTCGGGGAACACGGGGATGTGGCTCCGGATGACCGGGTCCAATATGTCATCGAGCCTGACGCCGATCTCGCTCAGGGAACGGAGTACCGTATAGCCGCTGATGCCCATCGATTCCATCTCACGATGCATCAATCCGAGTAGTTCGTACTCGCTCCATCTCTCATGGTGTCCTATGGTGTTCATATGCAACCTCCTCCTCATAAAGAAGTACCTAAAGACGAATCATCCTATACCTCGATTATAGAATGTGGACGAAAGGACGACCATATGAATCCGAATATGATGACAGGATTTTCTAGACACCAACGTTACTTTTCTCATATAAAGTCATATAATGGATGTATGAGAAAGAGTAGGGAGGGGGGATTCCCTCCATCGATGAAAGGATGTAATCAAGAATGAACCAGAACAAGAACGACCTGCTGTTCCACGAACTCGTAGGGATGGACCTAGAGGAGATATCGAGAGCATACGGACTGAACCCGGATCTCAACAAGAGCAAGGCACGCCTGACGAACGTGGCGAGCCGTATGGTGGAGTCGGTGAAGGACGAGGTGGAACGTCTCCGGATGGAATCCGGAAAACCAGAGCTCTCCATCCGTACGATCAACCTGACAGAGAAGGGACGACCGAAGGAGCTGATGTCCCTGGACACCATCGACTTCCTGGAATGGGTCGAGAAGCCTTGGGAGGAGAGTCAGGTATATCGTCGATTCAAGGAGACGGTGTTCGTCCTGTTGACGTTCCGGACGGACAAGCAAGGACGTACGATCTTCATCGGGGATAAGTTGTGGTCGATGTCGGAGAAGGAGTTGGAAGGCTCCGTCAAGCGGTTCTGGAGACAGGTGAAGGAGACGACCGAGGAAGGCATCGTCATCACGCCAATCCAGCAGAAGAGCAAGGTGGTCATGAAGAACAACCTTCCGAAGCAGGATGAGAACCGAATCCTCCATGCGAAGACGAAGGCATCGAACGCCGCGGACCTATGTTCGCTACCGGACGGACGCGCCATCACGAAGCAAGGATACTGGTTCAACGCCAGCTACATCTCGGACTTGGTGAAGGACCTCCATGGTCGGAAGACGACAATCCGGACGAAGAAGGAGGGAAGTCGGACGAGCCTAGAAGCGGGGCAGGTGGCAGCAATCCAGTCCGACCTGATTGAGGATGGTTATGCCATCGAGGATTTCGTGGACATCATCCGTCAGACGGTACCGTCGTATGACAAGCAACGTCTGACGGCAGCTGATGCGGAGCTGCTCGGTTATCGGGTCGATGATCAGCTAGCGGTCAGACTACGCTATCCGAACTCGACGGCGTACCTCGAGCAGCTCATCTTCTCGAACGACTATGTCCGCACCGAGCAGCATCGGGTCCTCCGCACGGACATGGCCGGACGACTGTTGAAGAACCTGGAGCGCCATGCGCGGCTGATCCTCCTCGACAAAGGATTCTACATCACGGACCGCTGTCTCTCACGCGCCGGCGTCTCGGAGAAGGATATCTCGGATTATCGAGAGAAGATCGAATCGTACGTAGCCAAAGATGAGTTCTTCACGCTCGCATCGTTGCGTAAGGACGGCTTCACTCATCCACTTGAAGAGATCGGTTTCGAGGACCTGTTCTATGAGAGCATCCTTCTTCGTGTCGGTGTGTTGAAGAGTCTACGCATAGGGAAGTCGAACGTGTTCATCAAGTCGCTCAAGAAGCCAGGTGCGCATTCGTTTATGGAATGGTTGATGGGGAAGGCCGGCATCTTGTCGATAGAAGAACTTCAGTCGAGAGCATCAGCGTTGCTAGCCATCGAGATGGCAGAGGATGATTTGATCACCATCGTGAATCGCAGTAATCATCATTATTCTAGAGAGTTCGAAAAGGTCTATAGCAGTCACGATGCTTATCTGGATAGTATCTATGAGTAAGGAGGATTGGTCATGAAACAAATGATGAATTATGTTTTGTCGAGTGACGGAAATGAATTCGAGCTCGGAGAGTCTGTCTATGAGATGACGGAATATGTAGTCGAAAACTAGCTCCACGTTTTAAAAAAGAGTTAGTTTTCGATTTCATTGACGTATCCAATGAGTAGACATTTCTTGCAAAAGATAAATACGAAGATAATCATGAGAATACATTCTCTCTTTTCGGAATTCATTTCGATATATTTGGATTTGATAATTAACAATCGAGAAATATTTTCAATAAATGCAGCTATAATTTTTATATACAGAAAAACGGGTTTCTTAAATCAAATTTAACTAGTAAAGGAAGAAAAGAAAATTGAATATACAAAATCCTGATATAGAAAAAATTTTAGAGGCAAAAGAAAAAAATCAATTAGTAGTTTTCATAGGTGCAGGTGTTTCAGCTAACTCTGGATTGCCTTCTTGGTTCGAACTAGTCACAGAATTTGCACAAAAACTAGGAATTAACAGAAGCTTAAATTCTGAAGATTATCTACGAATTCCACAATACTTTTTTAATGAACGAGGCCTGCTAGAATATAACCAGGTAATTGAAAAAATTTTTTCGAAACAGTATGTTCCAAACCCTTTACATGATCAAATCCTCTCGTTGAAACCTAAACACATCATTACTACGAATTATGATAATTTAATTGAACAATCCTTGGAAAAACATTATTTGTTTTATAATAACGTTTTCGAAGATAAGGATTTACCTTATGCTTCCGACAATAGACTATTTATAAAAATGCACGGTGACCTAGTTAAGAAGAACTTTGTTTTAAAGGAGGATGACTATTTAAATTATTCTAGAAACTTTAGATTGATTGAAAATTATGTAGAGTCCATATTTATAAATCATACAGTTTTATTTGTAGGGTATTCAGTTCAAGATTACGATCTGAAATTAATCTTAAAACGGATTCAATCAACCTTAGGAAATGAGCGAAGAACTGCATATTTAATAAATTCATCTTCTAATATAACCATTTTTGAAAAATCATACTTCAAGAAGTTCGGTATTAACATTATTGATTCTAGTTGTGTCTCCGAAAGTCTGATTGAAAATCCAATCAAAAATCATTTCGGTGCTGCAACTTACAACATATTACATTCTATAAATGATTATGAGTTAGATAATAAAGAGTCTATTACTTTTTTTTCTAAAAGATGGTCTTCTTTTAAAACTGTAAGTGCTGTAAGAACTAAAGATTTATTAGATAGATTAAATCTAAATTTTTTAAATTATGAGTGTCATTTCGGAGAACTAAGAATCTTTACTCCTGGTTTTTCAAAAGATGACGATTCTATTTTGTTTATTAAATTAATAGATGAATTAAACAGTATTAAAAAAGATTTATCTAATGAAATCAAAAATAACCTTGAAAGTGAATATAACAATATAATAGACATACTGTCTAAGGCATCAATAAAGCAAATTATTGTAGGTGGACCTCAAAAATTAAATATGAAAATTTTCCAAATGGATATTAATCAAAAGAATTGGAAACCTGAAGTTTTAAATTATATTGAAAATAATAACTATTTAGAACTTGAAAAAGTAGTCACTAAATTAGAATCAAGACATCCTAATTCTAATTATGAAGAAAATCTTTCTCTATCTTATGCATATGTACATTTAAATAAATTTGTTAGCGCTAATGATCAATTACAAAATATATCATTAAGAGCTTACAAAGAAAAAAAATATAGTATGTACTATCATGCTAGCTTTAATAAAATAGTTTTTGCAAAACTATTACAATCTTTTGGTCTAATGATGACAGGAAATTTAATTGAACCAGTCTCAGATGAATATATACAAAAATTGAACTCTGAAAGTATAAAAAAAGAGGTAGATGAAAGTTTTAATCAATTTACCTCTGCAGAGAGTGAAGAATTGAAGTTTTTAAAAGATTTCTTAGATCCTAAAGGGATAATAAATGATATGAGAAATCATAATAAATCATTATTAGAATCTATTAAAGAGGATTATACAAAAAATTGGTTTCCTGATAACTTTCCGAATAATTTAGATAAATTAATCTCAAATGTATACGAATTTTATAAATATACTTCTTATAATTTGTTGATTTCTAATTATTATAGTGAAGTAAAGGAGATTTATAGTTGTTATTTTGAAGCAATTTGTAGTACTTATTCTAGTGAGTCAAGTGAGAACTCACTTCCACCTTATAAGTTGAATCAAAAAGATTTGGTTATTATCACAAATTGTTTATCGATGGACGAAATAGAGAGCATATTAAATAGATACAATATTAAAGAACTTCAACTTAAAGATGAAGATACATTATTCGCAAGTATGTTACTGTTCAATATCATTTCTAGTTATGGACATTTTATTAAAGCAAGAAATATAGAAAACAAGTTGTGCTCAACCTTAAAATTGTTCAAAACATGTAATTTTAAAATTAATGAGTTAGAAAAGTTTATTCAGCAATTCAATAAACTAATTAGGATCAGACCTGTACGAGACACCGTCTATATTAGCTTTTTTGAATTTTTATATAATCAAGAGAATTCATCAAAAGTTAATACCCAGTTATATATTGAATTTTTGAAAAACTATATAGAAAAGCTTTGTAATAAAGAATTTAATAAAGAAAGTGGCTTTGAAATAAATTTATTAAAAGAGACAAATTTTAATGAATTCTTTTTTGAAGTAACTTCAATTAACAAAATCGATAAAATTGATTTGAATCTAGATTTCCTATTTAAAGAATTAGATTTTGGTGCTTTAAAACATATTAAGAAAGAAATATATATACTTTTAATTGGTATTACTCCATTCTTAAATGACGAATTAATAAAGACAGTTAAGAAAAGATTAAAATATTTTCTTAAAGAATCGTTTGATTCACATGTTTTCTTAAAAAGTGTCCGCTTGAATATTTTGTTTCCCGATAAAGATGCAATAAATAATTTTAAACTTTCTTTGGAAAATATAAAAGAAGATAAAATCATTGAATTTATAAACAATTCAGAAAATAAACCTCAATACATCATGAGAATTATAAAAAAAAGTAAAAATCGATATAGTTTTATAGTAGATCCAAATGCTTATGAATATGATAAAAACAGTTTTGATGTGGAATGGGTTGAGAATCTAACAGAAAATAAACTTACGAATTTAAATATTTCGGCGCGTCAGCATATAAAAAATGAAGTTTTTAATAAAATTGTTCAGTATGATTACTTTAATCAGTATTGGAATAAGCTTTACCTAAAATATTTTGCTAACTAAATGTAATTCAATTTAAATTACAATAATTAATAGGATATTATTCAAAGTTGATATGCTTCCGCAAAAGTATGCAGTGGAACTATTAAAACTATTTACTTTTGAAGGAAGCTTTTTTTTATGGATAAACATATTTATTCTTTTAGAGACAAGTTAAACGAATCATAGGGAGTGAAAACGTGCAGAATAGAATAAAGGAAAGTATCAATTTGTCAATAGATGAGTATTTAAATGATTTAGAAGAAGATGAACAAAAAGAAATTAATGATAATAAAGATCAGATTATAAAAGACCTAATGTCCGGAAATTTTAGGGATTTAGGCGGATTAACAGCTATGAGAGGGTTCGTGTACCAATACTATGTAAGTATGTATTACATGGTATCAATGATTTATCCAAAAAAAGAAAGTACATGGCATTCAGTTATATTAGAATACTTTGATGATGTGACTTTGATAAGTGAGAAAAATATTAGATTTATCCAAGTAAAGACTGTAAGAGAAGGGGAAGGCAAGTCACACGCACCTAATAATTTTACTAAAAGAAAATCACTAAAAGATGATCAGTATCCCAAACTGCATTTTAATAGTTGGATCGAAAAAAATATTTTAAATTATGATTATTTTTTAGAGTCTGACTTTATCAGTGATAAAAACAAAAGTGATTATTTACCACAATTTGAAATTGTCACGAATACTAAACAAAATAGTTTGTCTGATTTAAAAAAATATACGGGAAACATAAATTTTAAAATTGATGATGATATAGAACTAGATGATAAATTAAAAATCGGTATTTTAAAACCTGTTGAAAAATTTAATTTTAATTTCAATGATTTTTCAAAAGAAAAAATCGACTTTTATTTAAAAAAACTGTACATAAATAAATTTGGATCTAATCGAGTTTTATATGAAAATGTAATTGATATGATTGAGGAAATAATTTTAATTAAAGATATTCGTTCTAAATCTATAGCAGAATATGTTTTTGGAAAGTTGTTTGGATTTGTTATCTTAAAAAGTCACGAAGACAATGAAGCTGTAATAAAAAAAGAAGACTTAATTATAACCAAATCGCAAATCAAAGAGTTAATTAGTCAATGGGTTGGTGAGGCTAAAGAGTTAATTAGCGAAAGCTCTTATTATGATAGTGCGTGGTCAATTTTTAATAGAGCAATTTTAGATTTAGAGTTAGAGATAAAAGAACAATTTGCTAATAATAATTTAAAAAGTGAATTATTAAACGAATTGTATTTGTTAAACGTACACATTACCGAAAACAATAGGAATAACAATACATATTGTGTACTATTAATTAATAAAATATTTAATGGTAATAACAGTCTGTCTATTTGGGATTTTAAACATGGTAATATTAAGAATAACTTAAAGGATTCGTTACGATTTATGATTTACTTTCTTGTCTTTTACGAGGAGCACGCAGAAGTTTACAATACAGCTAAATTATTGTTCCATGAAGGACGATCCGAAATGATAGATAATATTCTTTTTACCTTATATCATGCCAGAAATAATTCAAACAAGGTAACGTCTATAGAAAAATTAAAAATAAGCTTAAATGAGTGTCAAGTTTCAAGAAAAATTTCTTTAGACTTATATTGTCTACTTATCGGTACTAAAAAGGACTCTATAAACTCGGAAGCTTCGGATATTTTAAATATGTTCAAAGCTACAAGTAATGCCAATAGTGTACATAGGATTACAGATGTTCCTGATAACATGCGTTTTGTTGATGTAGATGAAATTGAAGATTTATTTGATGGATTTAAAGGCGAAGAAATTAAACTAAATACTTTTAAACATGATAAATTACTTCCAGAATGGGAAAAATATTTAGACGGTATAGTTAGTAAAGTAAAGGAGAATTACATTGAAAGTTGAAACGTTAATTGATTTGCTTCAGTCGAAAAAATTTACTCATTATAAATTTGAAGAAAAAGTTATGAATCAACTAGAACAACAAAATATAGATGTTTGGGCTAATGATAAAAGAATGATAATGCTTAAAGAATATAGAACACAAACCTCAATTTTAGAATGGGATATAAATGATCAGGCTCATATCGCAAGTATTCTACATAAAATACCAAATGAATATCTAAACAACTTATATTTTTTTATGGTTTTAGATTTTAATACTGCTGACACCGAGTTAAGATTAAAGATAAATAAAATAGAAAAAAGTGAAATAATATGTAAAAAATATATAATAAAAGAAGAGGAAGATTTTAATAGAATTCCTTTTCTAATAAGCTCTTCTATAGAGATTAACAATTTTGATTTTGATGAAAAATTTAAAGAAAAAATAAAAGGTTTTAGTGATTCGCCTAATAAGAGAGTAAATTTAAATTTAGAAAACATTATTAATGACTATTTTAATAGGTATTTGTTAGATAAAAAATCCCCAAAAATTAAAAAAGAAAGCTTATTAGAATTAGGAGAGTAAAAATGTTTATAAAAAAAATTATATTAAATGATTTTAGAATATTTAGAGGAAACCATGAATTTGACTTCTCCAATAAAAAGGTGATTGTAGTAGAAGGGTCAAATGGACATGGAAAGAGTACGATTTTCGATGCAATAAATTGGGCTGTATCCGGGAAAATATCTAGATATATGGGTTCATCAGAGTATCAACAATTCAATTATATTATTAATAACAATGCTTACTTAAGTGAAATAAATGAAGCGTCTGTTGAGATTTCTTTAGAAAGTGATGAAGAAATATATATTAAAAGAGTCATCAATAGAAATGGTACTACAAAATTATTTGTAAATAATCAACAATTTGGTTTAAAAGAAGGACAAAAAAAAATTGTTCAATTGCTAGCTAATGAGAGCATATTAAACGACGATAGTTTATTAGACTCTATTGATTTACTTTCGTTTATAGAATCCACTTTGATTTTATCTCAAGAAAATCTAGAAGAATTTGTTAGGGGGAATAAGCCTACTGAAAGGTATCTCAAATTGGAAAAAATTTTAGGATTAACGAGATATGGTCAAGATTTTAAAATTTATCTTCAGGATTTAACGAAGGAATATGGGTTAGAAAATTCACAATTGAACTCTAAGAAAAAAGAAATAAGACATAAACTTGAATTGCTAAACGCAGAATATATACCAAAACTTGACCAAAGCACCACTGAAGGAGTTAAGTCGAGATCGACTATTTTAGGTGAAATTAATTTCTTCTATAAAAGCTTTCAAAATTTTTCATTCAAGTTACTAGAAAGTCCAGAGCAATCTCAAAATATTACTATAAAAGAATATGAAAATTTAAGTAATTATATTGAATCTTTAGAAAATCAATTGAAGAAATTAAATTTTAATAAGTTTGAAATAGAAAATAAAAATATTTTTGTTGATCAATTAAATTCAAATAAAATAATTAAAGAAAACAGAAAAAGTATACGAGAATATGACAGAAAAAAGCTAGAGAGAGAAAAAGGCATACAAAAAGCCAATCTGACTCAATCACAATTAAAAGATATCGAAAAAATTAATGAATATCTCAATAAAAATAAGATTGAGAAAAAGAATATAGATTCAGAGATTAATAATATTATCGAAAAAATAGAAGATATTTCTTATAAGATTGGAGTAAACAATAAAAAAATATCTAAGGAAAAAATGTCTTTATTTCTTGAAGATTATGAATCAAAAGAAAATAAATTAACAAGTTTATTAGTTAAATTAAATATTTTGGAAAAAGAAAATCGATTGACTCAGTTGATTAGCAAATCAAAAATATTTGAAAAAGAAATTTTGTTCAATAATAAAGAAATAGAAAAAATGCAAAATGAAATGAATTTGCTTAACAATCAAATTTTAGAAATGACTAATCAGAAAAAAGTAAAATTAGAATCGCAAATTAATACAATTATTCATGAAGTTCAAACTCATTTAATCAAGAGTGATGGTAAAGATTGTTTAATTTGTGGAACTAAGTTCGAAAACAATAACGAATTAAAAAGATCAATTTATACACAATTAAAAACATCAGAACAATTATTAAGTGAATATGAAATAACGATAAATAAGTCTAAAGTTCAATATGACGATTTAGTTATAAAATTTAGCATCAAAAAAGAAGAATCAAAAGTTCTAATGCAAAGTTCAATAAATTTAAGTGAAGAAATTAAAAATATGCAAGAGGAAACTAAAATCTTGCGTCTTAATAATTCAATTGAAAGTGAAAATATTGAACAAATAAACTTGGAGATAAAAGAATTACAAAACTACATTCAAAATAATAACAAGATTTTCTTAGGATTTATAGAAATAAGAAAAAATAAAGATTCAATAGATAATTTAGATAGAGAATTGAAAGAAATTATAAAGGAAGAAAAGAAGATTTTATCTAGGCACTCTAAGTTTAAATACTTTATAAATAATCAGAAAAATCTTCAGTTACGATTGAGTAATATTAAAAAATATATAAGTGTTGCCAAAGATCACATAAATGAATGCGATAATCAAATTCTACAATTGAACAAAAATATTCAAGGAATAGAAGTGAAATTAAATCATCTATTACAAATAAAAAATGAATTATTAAATATGATAGATTGCGATTTAGAATTGAATAGTTCAAGTATTTTAGTTTTTATCTTAAATCATATTAGCATATTGGAAGATAAGATATTTGAAGCTAGAAATTTGTTGAAAGTAATAAAAAGATATCTCGATGACATTGCTTTAAGAGAAATCGAAAATATGATAAAAAATTATGAACAAGAAATTTCAATTTTGAACGTTCAAATAAATCAATTTGATATTATAGATAATCAATTAAAAAAACTATTGGATTGCCATGCCGAAGTGCAAAGTTCGTTAATTAATGAATATTTAAACGACATATCTTTAGAGATTAATAAGTATTTCAGACAAATTTCTCCACACTCATATTTTAATTATATTAACTTAGTTACTAAGAAAAATGAATTATTTATATTGTTGAAAAATAATTTATCTGAAATTGTAGATATTGAAAATAATATCGAACATTCTGTAAATGCTAGTCTTACACTAAGTGCTGCACAATCAACAATATTAGCAATGAGTATTTTTTTAGCTTTAAATAAATCTCAAAATTGGAGTAAACTAAACGTTATTGGAATTGATGATCCGTTCCAAAATTTAGATGATATTAATGCATATTCTTTCATAGACGTTCTCTCTAATTTAGTTTCAATAGAAAATAGGCAAATTTTTATAAGTACACATGATTCGAATTTTGCTAGATTAACACTAAATAAAATGAATTTAGAATTAGACAATTATGCCTATGTTAAAATTCAATCCTATACTAGAGAAGCTATAGAAATCGAATCTGAACAATATAGATTAATAACTTAAATTAATTAATCAAAATAAGAATTTAATTTATTTTTATTTTTTAAATCTTGTAAATAGTTGTTGGTGGTGTTAATTGATTTGTGTCCAGAGAGACTCATTACTTCATATAGTGATACGCCGTTAGCTAATAATTTAGTTATGAAAGAGCGACGGAACCAATGTGGTGAATTGTCTTGTAACGTTATTTGTGTTGAAGCAACTTGAGCGATTAATCTTAATGCTTCATACGAAATGGCATTATGTTCTGTTCGTAAATTAAAACAAATATAAGGATTTCTCAAGCCTTCGATTTTCATAAACTTATTGAGACGATGAATGAGATTGATTGATTTATTTGTCAATGGTATTCGACGCCACTTACCACGCTTTCCTTTAAATTCAATATAGTTCATAGAAGTTGTTTCATGAACATAATCAAACCGCAATGAAAGTAATTCAGAAGCACGCATCCCTGTCGTCAACAACAAATACCCCATCGTCTCGTTCCGCAGCTGCAACAGCTCGCGGTTCTTTTTTTGCTTCACCGTGTGGCGGAAGGCGAGGGCGATTGCCTCCATCTCGTCGAAGTCGATCTCGCGACGGAGCGGCTCCGGCTTCATCTGGTCCTTCACCTGCAGCGACAGGTCGCGCACATGATAGTCGTTGACGTGCAGGAAGCGCAGGAAACGCCGCAGCATGGCGTTGCGCCGCTTGACGGTCCGCGGGGCGTACTGGTCGTGGACGTCCTTCAGGTACTCGTGCAGGTTGAGGATCGTCAGCTGCTTGACGCCCTGGGTCTTCGTCACGAAGAAGCGCAGGATGTAGTCGAGGTCCTGCTTGTAGGCCCGCTTCGTGTGCGGGCTCTTCTGGCTGTAGATCGGGAACAGCTCCGTCGCCCAGAACAGCTCGAAGATCTCGAGGTCGCTCAGCGCCTCCATGTTCAGGTGGTCGTCCGCGAGCACCGCGAGCAGCCTCTCCCGGCTGTCGGCGAACGCGAGCGCCGCCGCCTCCCTGATCTCGACCTCGTTCCTCATTTCTTTCTCCATCGTCCCGTCCTCCTCCTTGTCTTGGCGTCCGACGCTTCCTCTTTCGGCCACCTTTTTTCATGATTTCCGCATGATTGGGTGTATATAAGTGTATTACATCAGATTACGTATACTATATGTACGTAATCAACGATTATGAATCTGATATATGATGTATTACAGATAATCCATGAGTCCATTATAACATTCAATTACTTGTGATAACAGCTAATTATCACAAGTAAATTAAAATAGGGAATGAAGTTGACATAACACGATTATGAGTTCTCTGTGGTCTTGAATGGGGTGGGGATATCTTGTGGGGCACGAGCAATACCTCCTGATGGATCGAGAGATTATGAAATATTTTTCGTCTCATATTAATAAGTATTCTCTTTTCAATGAGACGATTCGTCCATGGTGACAAGTTCACTTAAGGTGACGAAGGCGAGGGAGGATGAGGTGCGCTAATTCCGAAGGGGGTGCAGTGGGGCGGTCCTGACGACGTCTTACGAGGGAATGAAAAAGGACGCCCGGGGAGGGCGTCCTTAAGTCGTTCGACCACCGCCGAGCGAATCGTGGTTCTCTTCTCTTTGTGCATGTTTAAGTCATGCAGATTGTGAAATGGGAGTTCGCTGGGTGGATTACTGTCCGATGAATGGGATTTCGTTCAACAGGGAGGCGACGACTTTCCCCTTCATCCAGATGTTCTGTCGATAGATTCGGACACCATTGATTTGAACGCTCTTGTACGATGCGTCACTGCCAGTGCCCTTCAGGAAGAACGTGTATTCCTCCGACTTGGGAAGGTTCGTCGCTTCCATGGGTACTCTCGTCTTATAGGCCAACCTTCGTGTGCCATCCTTGTTGAAGACCGGCACGCTTGCTAAGCGGTTCTCGGACATGATGGAACGGATCTCCGTCCAGGTGTTCTGGGCATCCTCCTCGATCAACTCTTCCGGCATGACGAAATGTTTGAAGCCTTGGAAAACATCGTCAAGACGATTCTGACCTTTCACCGTCTTGAACATCATGAAGAGAAGTTGTGAATCTCGCAGCTCGTAATAGATCAGTGATTTTTCATATTCGGCCTCATCCAGCGTCTCTGTCAGGTCTAACGGGAAGAGCTTCGTGTCCTCCACGTGTGCCCCTTTCTCCGTCAGGCGTATCGACTTCATCAACAGATTGAGCTTCGACAAGAAGTCGATGTTATTCGCCTTGCCCTTCGCCCCCAACATCCTGACGATGATCAACTCCGCCATGGACTTCGGTGCCTTCTTGCCATACTTGATATTGAACGTTTCGCAAAGCTCGCGAGCGGTCCGACCAACATGTTCCTCCGATATCCTCTTGAGCTCAAATTCCAGTTCCTCCATCGTCGAGATGTCCTCTGGCATCGACACGTACGGCTTACCTACTGACTTATTGTACATGTTCGAGACGAACGCCCTTTTAATCCGGAATCGTGGTTTTTTCGGCCATTTCGGTGATGTGCCGAGGTAGGTGAGCTGCTTTCGCAAAGCGGAAGAGAGGGTGGAATAGTCAGCTTCTTTTCCGATTTGCTCCTGTTGTAAAGTCTTTATGTAATCGCGGATCAATTCCCAGTCGTGCTGGAGGGTCAGGCGTTCCTCTTCCGAGAAAGTGTGGAAATGATAGCCGACCATTGGGAAGTCTCGATATTTCGATGCAATCACGGTCTTAGGAGAGGCGTATTCGTAATAGACGAGCAATAAATTCTGAGCTTTCTTCCAGAAATGCGAATCATGGAACGATTCGCCCTCGATTTGCTCCTCCCTCACCGCGGTTATCGTGAGAGGCTCCTTCGCCTCCAACTTCACCTTCGAGGACTTCTTTCGAGGCTTTCGCAAGCCGGTGGTCTTGACCTCGAAATCGACGCCGTCGACGATGATGTCGGGATCGGGACTTGAATTCGCCCCGTATCCGAGTAACGATTGTTCGACCACGGAACCTGCTATCCCCGTCACTTTCGTGGAGGTCTCTGTTATCTTGAACACATTATTCACGTCCACTTCGCCGAGTGTACGCCCTTTCGCGTCCTCTAATAGATTGACGAGCTGAGTCCTTGTGAATTCTGGTCGTTGCATTATCTCACATCCCTTTTTGTGTATAAATCCATTCCTAGATGAGTCTTGTAATTGGACGTCGGTTGACGTCAGTATGTCTAGACGAGTAAGCATCAATCATACGTCACATGTACCTTGCAGAGCTCTTCGGAGAATCTCTTCATGGACCTGACGAACTCTTCTAAGTCACTCTTTAGCGTACCCTCGGTTGCGTCGTCCTCATGACCGTTGGGCAGTCCACCCTTGATGAGTACCGTTTGAAGTTTCGCGTGCATTTTCCGATGTTCATTCTCTTGTACGTGTGAGAGATAGAGGGAGCGTCGGATTTGGTTGATCAAGTCGTTGACGATTTTCGTCCGCTTTCGTGTCGATTCCAATATCTGATTTACCTTCTCCATCTCCTGTTTCGTTGTCGTGAACATATGGAAAGGATTGATGGCCTGCTTCAGTATGAATTCTATGGAGATGATGTTCTTGAAATCTGGCGTGTTCGGGAGCTCGGGTCGTAAGAGTAAATCCATGTTCCGTTTATTGATCACGCCGCTGGCAGCGTCCCAGAACTGCTTCAGTGATTGAGCGTGACCGGCTCCAGATTCGAACGATATGGCAGGAACCTGATAATGATATTCACTACTCGAAATGTTCCTTGCTAAGGCATCCCGTTCATACATCATGAGGTAACTTCTGATGAAGTCCGTAGGCGATGCGGAATCTATGTTTTTAGCTATTACATCAGCCAAGTCGCAACCTTGCCGAAGCTCGTTTTTGAAAGACTCCCTTTGTCTATGGAGTAGCATGATCATTCGGCAGAGAGTCTCGGAGGAGTCCTCCAGTTCTGTATAGGACTCATAGATTGATTCAGATAATTTACTCATGTGATATCACCCTTCGTTAGAATGTCTTATATCGAAGGCCGTAAGTGGATTCGTTCAATCGATGAAACTGGTCCTCTTTGTCTTCATCAAACATAATTATATAACAGCAAAAATAAATGTTCAGGAAAAATTGTTCATGATGAAAGAATATAAGTAACCACGCGGTACTCGTCCTGGAAAAGATAGATGATACGTCGAAAGACGAACCAAGCGCGGATATTTTATGTTAATAAGTTGTATATAAGTAAATTATATTAAATAATACTAGGTATAAGTAATTATTTTTGGAATCAAATGTATTTTAATGAAAATAACTGTTTTCGAGGGAGGATAAATGGATGACAGAGCATAACATGTTCATAAATCTCATCGAACTGTCTCCCACTGATAGGCGATGGGCTCTGGATTCGATCAGGTTCATCGTCGAGGAAGGCACGGGAGGAAGACATCTGGATGCCATCCAAAAGAAGAGCTTCAGGATGTCGGTGGATGAGTACTTCAATCGCCTGATTAATCTCATCGAAGAAACACCCTCTCTCTGGTCACGTGTCTACGATGCACTCGTAGAATGGCACGGGACGTTCGTCGAAGACTATCGTGCATCCTTGACCATCGAGAAGCTCAGAGCCCGGGAGGCCGAGCGACCTATACACACCTGGGTGCACTGCCTGGTGACGGGAGAACTGCACGTCCTCAGGAAAATCAGGAATGACGAGAGGATACTGATAGAGGAGAAGGAATGGGAGGAACTCCAAAAACGAACCAAAGGAACGCATCATCCGAACGACGATGCAGAGAATCTTCCTGAAGAGAACCGACTCTCGGATAACCTCTTGCGATTGCTAGAATTGGATGAAGAGACTCGTCTGAAGGCATGGTTCCTCGGAAAAAGAATAGCAGTATTCATTGCGGATGAATTCGAGGACAAAGATTTAGCGAGGTACATGGATAAATATCATCTCGATAGGATCACGCAGTACTCCACTCTCTCGGCAAGCTCGTTCAGCACGAACCACGACCTCTTCATCTACATGGGGAAGCAAGCGAAACATGAGTCCTTCCACAAGCTGAAAAGCAAGGTCCCGCGGGAAAAAATTGTGCAGGTGAGTGGTCTGAACATCGATATCGTATTCGATGAAGTCATCAACCAAATGAAGGGACGGATCAACCATGAACAACATCGATGAACAGTCGGAACTCGTCGGACGAGTCGGCGGTAAGGTGATGGATATGTCAGACAGACTGGAAGGTAAGGAGAAGAAACGTTTCCTGTACCGTAAAATCAATGAGATGCCCCTTGGAGGACCGGAGTTCGTCGACGACCTCATGACGTTGAGGTATATCTCGAGAAACCGGATGGGCGATCAGGAGGAGACACTGCAGCGTAAGTTGGCAGAACATGAGAGAAATCTCTTGAGGTTAATCCGAGAAAGTCTTGACGAGCGCATCACATACAACAAGCAATTGATGGATGGCATCCAGGACACGTTGGTCCCCTACTATCATGGACGATTTCGTATGGAGCTATCCCGGGAAATCAGCTTCCTTCCACTAGGAGTGCGACTACTCGCGTATGGTGGACTTCTGGAGAGGGAGGCCCATCCCGTCGCGAAGTATCACATCCTCGATCGTATCTCGATGACACTATATAAGAGTGGCGAAGAACGACTCGGCGAGTATTCGGTGTTCCTTCAATGCATGCTCGGTGAAAAAATCGCCCCACTTCTATTCGGGAACAAGGACTTCGAGGCGTTGTTCTCTTATCAAATAAAGGCGAACCAAAAGGTCGGGGTATTGCGAGAGGACATCCTCGGAGCTGCGGAGCTTTCACCGGAGATTGCTGGTCGCGAGTTCTGGTACGGTTTCAAAGGATTCAGCGACCTGAAGAACGTGAACGACGTCGGTGCAGCGAAAATCTGTCTTAGGTTGTTCACGCTCTACTTCGAGAAGAACTTCTCCATCGCGGGAGACGTCGAGACACATCTCTTGGATTACTACAGAACGAAAAATCCTAACGTGGTCAGAAGGCTGTTGCGGGAAGAGCAACTCGACGAACTGACCATCAAATCTAGATATTCGGAGGGCAGAATCGGAGCAGTCGACGGACCGGAAGAGTTGGATGAGTTGGGCATACAGCGATATGAACAAAACGTGGGACGAAGAGCGGAGGTCCAAGCTACGCTTCATCAAGAACGTATGCGAATCAATAGCCAGAGAGCACGTCTCGATGAGTCGCGCCTCGTCCTGCCTGCAACGATCAGCGCTTCCGAGGTCGGTCATTCCCTGCATGTCCTCGCGAATGTCATGACCAAGAATTCCTATACCCTCGATCAAATCGATGAGTTCATCGGGAACCTCTTGAAGGGTGTGTTGAAGTCGGGAGGATGGGAGTCTACTAGGTTGAACATCCTCCTAGGGACGATGAAGGAAGTCCGGACGATGTTATGGATGGGGAATGAGAAGGATGCGGTTAGGACGCTTCGTGTGCTGAAGGAAATCATGGAGAAACCAGAAATCGAGTGTGAAGGTTGGCCGGTCTGCCTAGTGATAAACGATGCTGTGAAATCCTCTTCGGACTATATGTTGGTCCCCGATAGCACGACTGAGCGGAACTTGTTCGCTGGAGCTGTATTCGTACCCGTCCCTGGAACACTTCGCAACTCCCTGCGAGGTCAGTCGAATACGGTCGAGATGCAAATCGTACGTCCTTTACGCATGATGGCGTCTGATTGGGATAAGATTGCCCGAAACATAGGTTTTTCTGAAAAAGATACTAAAAAACTGAACAAAGAATTATCGAGAATTCAGGAGAACGCATGACTTGTCAAATTTCTTTCTATAAATAACACTATAAATCATCTATTGGCATATACTATTATCTGAACATTAAGTAGAGCTTATGAGTTCTACTTAAATGGTGCGAGACAGCGACGTAATCATTGTTCTCACGTAAGAATCTAGCTCTCCAATTCAAAAGAGACACTGTGTCCTGTTAGTTTGTCAAGGTATGGAATTATTATTAATCACGCTTAGCATGGAGAAGGCATATGATTATTAGTCTCAAAATCATTTTATTTTCCTATATTTTGAAGAATTTTATTAACGATGTTGTTTATAATAAATCTGCTTTATCAGCAAGCACGGATCCTTATAGTTTAATATTAGAGGTCTTACTAATGTATTTTGAAAAAACCAGAGATTGTAGCCGGTAGCAACGATGATATATGTCGAATAAAGAACAAGAGTGCGACGTACAACTGAGGAGAACATATTATATGAAATCTTATAGGATAACTAAACAAGTTGGTCCGACTTGTGGAATATATGCGTTTTTGAACGGGCTGAAAGTTTTTTATGACTTCAAAGAACTAGACGATAAAATAATTCATAGAGTTGTTCTTGAACTTTTAAAAGAGAATGAAATACCGTTAAATGAGGAAAGTGACGAAGGAAAAATAAGTACACTGATAAACAAGAGGGGTATGACTTTCATAGGTGAGTTTTTTAATATTAATAATTACGTGAAATTTTTAGAAAAAAGTCAAAAAAAAATATTCACAGAAATAAAAAATAGTCAAAACTTAAATATTGAAATCAAAAAAATTAAGATTAGTGAAATTAACGACGATAAAAACACCTTTTATATTTCTCCGGTTCTAAGAAAGAATAGGGTCTCAAAAAAAGTAAAAGCTGAAGATGCGAATCCTGAAGTGCTCCACTGGATAAGTCATCAATTTTTTGAGAAAGAGTGTAGATTCATGGCACGGATAAAAGAAGAGAATCATGAAAAAAAAACTGAAGATGTAAATCATACGGTGATAGACAGCAATAAAAAAAGAACATATTTGAGCACGCTCAAGGATATAATAGATGAAAATATTCAACTGCAAGGAAAAGAATACAAATGGAGAGGTTACGAGGAGTCTACACGTAAACGTAAAGTATTTAAAGGTAAATCGAAACGTCAAATAGATTCATGGGTAGCTGAAAGAGAAAAATACAAAACATTGTTGGGTTCGACGACCTATACCCCTCGTGAAGTTGTGATGATAAAAAAACTTTAATGGATGTGATAAGATGAGAGACACGATTCTAGAGTTTGAAAAAAAATCTATTGAGCTTAGGAAAATTATTGAAGATAAGAAAGACTTACCTGAAAATTTTTTGGATAGCTATTGTGTACGAATGCTGGCGGATGACGAGTTTATGCTAAAATATCCTTCATACTCTTTAAAAATCTTTCATCATGAGAATTTCAGCTTTAAATTAAGCGAAATAGAGGTTCTGATCAAAGAATATAAAATAAAAGAGAGAGTAATACTCAGTACTTCATATGAAAAGAATGTAGAAAATGAAAACGAAGTAATTCTATCAATAGATATAATGGAGTGTCCATTAGAGTATAACTTAAGAATAGTCAAAGAGATTGAAAATATGTTACGTGGGAAAAAGGTACGATTTAAAAGAAAAGAATCCTATTTTGAGATGAAATTAATACGTTGATTGAATACGTATTTTAGAATTGTTGTTTCACCAGTTTTTTCAAGGATTTAATCCTATTATCCTACTGATAGCAAGTAACTCTTTCACCGCATTACATGAGAGATGTTTTTTTGTACTTCGAATATATGATGGTTAAAAAAATAAGGCGTCGTCCTACTTCTTCCATCGATGGAAAGTAGGATGACGCCTTATTCTATCTATATGAAACATCTCGCTCAATATCCTGAATAGAAGTTGCATTTATATCGTAGAGCAATCAATTGAGTTAATATACTAACTCATAGAGACTACGATAGAACTAGATGCTCTTGATCGGCCATTGAGTTGTTCAGTAATCTTTGATAGACAGCATTTGTCTCCTTTAATTCTGCATGTGTGCCCTTTCCCACTATCTCACCTTCATCCATGACGATGATCTGGTCGAAATGTACGATTGAATTTATGCGATGTGTGACCATGATTACCGTGTTATTCTCCAGTCGAAGGATTTGCTCCAAGATTCTATTCTCTGTCCCTACGTCTATGTTACTCGTCGCCTCGTCTAGGATTAAGATATCTTGTTTTTTTATCAGCGCCCTCGCTAGAGCCAGCCTTTGTTTCTGACCTGTGGATATGTTTTGTGCATTTTCCTCCAAGTATGTATTGACTCCTAAGGATAGATCGTTGACGAATCCTGTGGATTCAGTAACTAAAAGAACGTGTTCGATTTCTAAATCAGAAGCCTGATCGTCAGGATCCAAATTCTTCAGGACCGTGTCGTTGAAGAAGAATGAATCCTGAGGTACGTATCCAATCGCACTCCGAATACTTTTGGTCGAGATGTTGCTAAGTTCTCTATCCCCTACAGAAATCTCTCCAGTATAATCAGCATGGAATTTCATCAAAAGCTTCACTAAAGTTGATTTCCCAGAACCACTCTCACCCACAATAGCTATCTTCTTATTAAGCTCAAAGTCGACGCTGATTTTGGAAATGACAGGCTCTCGATATCCGTATGAAAACATCACGTCCTTGAAGGAGATGTTTGAGTTCAGTACCAAAGATGATTCATCATGAACCTCGGTCTGCTCCATCTCTGTTACATATACCTCGTTTACTTTCTTTAGTGCCTCCTTTACTGATTGGACATAGAAATTCAAGGAAAAAATATTTTGGAAGGGTACGTTGAACATGACGAACAATGTATTGAACATCATCAGACTTCCTAGGGTCAGTCCTCCGTTAATCACTTGATTGATGCCTATCAGCATCAATACGAACTGGCTGATAATCGTGATGAAATTCTTAGCAGTCGTCTGAGCTGTGAAAGACTTACTTAGCTCAAACTGGGACTTGACAAGTTTCTGCGTGTTTTCCGTGACGGCACTTAAGTTTCTCTCCTCTAGCTGCAATGATTTTATGGTCTCCATACCTAGGATGGTCTCATAGATGGAGGAAGTGAAATCCGTCTGCGAGGAGACCAATGCTTCTTGCTTCGTTTTAAACCGACTATTAAATCGATATGCGGTCACGGAGTATAAAGGTACAAGTATTAAAGAATAGAAAAATAGTAATCTACTCTGATAAAAAATAAGACAAGAAGATACCAAAATAAGCGTCAAATCGAAGTAAAGCGTAAAGACTATGCTAGAGAATGAACGCTTTAGCTTCTCTAACTCGAAAACGGTAGAGAATATTTCTCCGGTGGTTTTGTTCTCGAAATAGGACATGGGTAGTGAAATCAATCTAGACAGATAAGTATCAAAAAGTTGACTCATGATAGTTTTCTCGAAAACCTGCTGAGCTAAGCCTCTAGAGTACTGTAATATGGTAGAAACTATTAAAAGCACGAAGAAAATCAAGAGTGTGATATTTCCAGAGGTGAGATGATTGCTTTTGATCGCTGATTCGACGAAATAATTGATATAAAACGTACTAGCGATTGAAAAAATACTTAAAAGTATTGATAACGCAGAGAGTTTGAGTCCGAAGTTCCAGACAGATTTTGGCGAGGCAGCAATCATCTTTCTCAATGAAGAGAAGAAGCTAACCGATGATTCTCGACCAATTTCTGCGAAGTGTTCATCAGGCTCAAAAAGTATAAGGTGACCGGTCCATAACGAATGGAATTCATCATGCCCCATCTTTTTCAATTCAGACTGAGGATCCGCGATCATTAGGTAACCCTCGCATACTTCATATACGACTACATAATGCTCGAAATTATTGATGATAAGATGGGCGATGGCTGGCAAAGGAATCGCATTGGAAAGTACCTTTTTCTCTGAAAATATGGTTTTGCTAATTAGTCCACAACTTCTAGCTGCGTTCATTATGCCTAACGCCGATGTACCGCTCTTATCCGTCTTACTAATCTTTCGTAGAAAGTCTACTGATATGTCCTTGCCAAAAAATTTGTTTATCATCGCTAGACATGTTATCCCGCAGTCCTTTAGATGTGGTTGTCTGATATATGGGTATTGCATACCGCACCTCTCTATTTTCATAGTTTTTATTTACATTTTAATTACAGGTCGTGATTTGATATTGAATATATTGGTTTACTATTGAAAAAAATATCTATATATTTATATAGGTAAAATATTGATTTACTTAGTTATGGAGATGAGTTTATGCAAGAACAACAATTGTTAAAGAACACGTTCATACTTACCATGGCGACATTCATTTCCAAGTTTCTTGGTTTTGTCTATGTCATCCCGTTTACTCATTTAGTGGGAACACAAGGATTTGCCCTCTATATGTATGCCTATAGGCCCTACACGATTATGCTGAGTATCGCTACCGCAGGCTTACCTTTGGCAGTATCAAAATTTGTATCTAAATATAACGAATTAGGAGACTATCGAGTCGGACATAGACTCTTCAGGTCTAGTATTTTCTATATGGCGTTTTCAGGAATCGCGACATTCTTAATCATGTACAACCTCTCGCCGTTACTCGCGGATTACCTTGTAGGAGATAGTAAGTCCGGTAATACGAAGGAAGATGTCGTGTTAGTCATGAAATGTGTGAGTCTGGCACTATTAGTAGTCCCCTTCCTGAGTATTTCAAGAGGATTTTTTCAAGGATATAAAATCATGCAGCCTACAGCTGTCTCTCAGGTCATCGAACAAATCGTTCGAGTGGTTTGGATACTGGCTGGTACGTTCGTCGTAATCAAGCTACTGGATAAAAGTATAGCCATCGCCTCTGGTGTAGCAACAGCCGGGGCTTTGGTAGGTTCACTAGCAGGCTTAGTAGTCATGATGTATTTTTGGAAAGTCAAAAACAATGAAATCAATCTGATGAAAATCAACTCGCATGTGAACCATCAAATTTCAACTTTTGGAATGTACAAAGAGTTACTATCCTATGCAATACCTTTTGTCATAGTGGGATTGGCCATACCTCTTTATCAATTGATCGATACCTTCAGCTTGAATAAAATCTTTTTAACGAATGGACATAGCATGGTCCAAGCTGAGACGCTGAACTCGGTACTTGGATTAACACAGACATTGGTCTTGATACCTGTCTCTTTTGCTACGGCACTGAGTCTTTCGATAATTCCTAGTGTCACTGCATTATATACAGCTCGTAATTTTAGAATGCTGAGAAACCAAGTGACCCAAAGTTTTCAAATGCTCTTGTTCATCATCCTCCCAATAGTCATCGGGATGTCGATTCTTTCGGAATCGGCGTATGTAACGTTCTTCGGTATCGAAAACTCTTTCAAGGTAGGCTCCCATATTTTAAGGTACTACTCACCTGTTGCAATTCTTTTTGCCTTCTTCACTGTTACGGCAGCCATACTACAAGGTATCAACAAGCAAAAGTTCGCTATCATTAGCTTGATGATTGGTTTAGTGCTGAAGATGCTTTTGAATAAACCGCTTGTGATGGCTTTTGATGAAATTGGTCCAATAATCGCTACATCAATAGGATATGGAGCCTCCATAGCAATCAATTTCATGGTGATTCATAAAATATTGAGATATAATTTCTCTGTCATCCTGAAAAGGTTCTTCTTCTTTTTGGCAATGAGTACGATAATGGGGCTGACCGTCTTCATTCTGAATAAAGAAATGTCATATACTAACTTTGATTTAAGGATTAAATCACTCTTAGAACTAGTCGTGAACGGAATCCTCGGCGCATATGTATATCTCTTGTTAAGTCAGAAGATGGGCGTCACCCAAGTTATACTGAAGAAAGACGTTAAGTTTTTCAATACAATCTTCTTCGATAAGAATGCATCTTAAAAACAGTATCAACAAAGAGAACCTATCTCATTTTTGAGAAGGTTCTCTTTGTCTTATGATGAAATTGAATTACATAAGGCTTGGATCAACGTTACGATAGTATTTTCCTAAATCGCTCAGGAACTTCCAGAACCCACCACCATTGATTTTTGCGAGTTCTGATTTCTCAGATACTTCTACGAATCCATCAATTTTCAACTCTGCTAATTTCATGTAAACTCCTCTTTTCTAATGATTGTTTTTGTAGCTGCAATTGCAAATAAAGCATAGCATTTATATTTTTTAAAATAATGATTGCGTTAAAAGATAAACGAAAAGTAATTATATGTAATATCCAAACAAATGCTTTTTGAAGACGAATAAAATATTAAAACGTATTTAAAATAAATAAAATTAAGTAAAAATATATTTAAATAAAGTTAACATTGTTAGTTATATACAGTCTAAAGAACACGAAAAACATTTTTTTATATAATTTTTGAGTGTGATAAAAATCTTTTTTTTAAAACATATAAGTCATATTTTATTCAATAAGTGAATACGATGATAGGTCATCGAGGGAGATGACCGAATTATGACATAACGTTTCTAGTTTCTTAGCCTGCGTAATTTGTTGATTTTAGAATTATTTGTAACTAATACTACTTCCGATTTAAGGGCATCTCTGTCTCTCACGATTGATTAATTCTATCTGGATCTGACGTTACATTTTGAATACATATTTTTTTATTCGGTATTATCAAGCGACTCAATCATTATCTATGAGCCAACTCGACAAAATCCGACATCCGTAACATATTTGACATATCAAAATATTAATTGAATTAACAGAATAATCTGCTATATTCTAACTATCACCAGGAAGACATTGTCATAATGAAGTTCTCGAAGGAAAGGAGCATGTGTATGTACCGATTCGGAGAGTGGCTACGGCGCGAGCGTCTGGAACATGGTTGGAGTCAGGTAGAGTTGGCGGAGAGAACGTACGGCGAAATCTCACAGGCGACCATCAGCGCCTATGAAAGAAGTCGTTCTATCCCTTCGATTCTCGACGTCAAAATACTCGCGACAGCCTGCGAACAGACACTGGGATCCATCCCTTGGGATGAGTTCGACCTGAGGATGGAGAAGAAACGGAACTGGTCGCATCTGAAGCAGGAACGTTTCAATCTAGCAGAACTCCCGCTAGCGGATTCCATCCGTACGTTCGATGGCAAGACATACCAACTGCACGGGCGAATCGCAATCGAACAAGAAAGCAATGAGACTCAAGAAATCGCACAACTCTATTATCGAATCCGGACCGTCGTCGGGGAGAATCGAGTCATCGCAAAACGGAAACATCCGGATGACGAACTGATTCACGTCTCACGTCGCAGACTGGTCCATCACTGAGACATCCATGTGCATCTATCTACTTATGAAACCTACCAACAATTAAGAAGAGGAATTGATGATCGTAGCAGCATATCGCTAAGGATAGTCCTTCCAATCACATATCGGCGTGTCCCTCACGTGTGACCGGGTGAGCGGGATATACGCAGAAACGGTTCGGCGAGAGTCGCCTAAAACTCGCCCACAGGTCACATGTTCGTTGAGGGTCAGCGAAAAACCCTAGACAGATGCCCGGTACTGGACATCAGAGTTCGTGGGAGAACGAGCTCTAAACCCACCACCCTGTTCTACTCCGACTGTCCTTAAGGATGTGCTGCTGCGCATCGACCTCAAGGAAGGAGTGTATGTTATGCCGACACGTGAACAGAAGCAAAACAAGACCTTTGCCGAGAAGTTGCTCCGGATCCAAGGGAAAGACTATGAGGAGTGGCTCGACACCCAGCATCAACTCGTCATCCAGGAGAACCAAGAACTCATTTTAGAGGCGCTCGACTCGAAACTGAACTTTATATCACCTGCAGCCACTTCACGGGATTGAGAGGAGGAGAACAGATGGGATTGAATGAGACAGGGCTTAGTTTATTAAATTTCTTTCAAGGACTCGCCGTCATTTCGGCAGCGATTGCTTTCGTAGTTGCTGGTTATTACTTCATTTTCGGTGGAGATCGCGGACGATCAAAGGCAGTCGGTTGGCTCATCGGTGGTGCCGTCGGTCTGATTGTCATTACGGGCGCCGTCACGCTGGCTGAAATGGTCAATGACAACATCAAATTCTAATTGAATAAGTGATTGAACAGACCGTCATTCCAGATTGGATGGCTTTTTTTATTGCCCTCGTTACGATGTCTCGCTTCAAAGGAGGAGAATATATGCTCTTCATCCGTTTCACGGATATACCGAAAGAAGCCTTTCCGAACTATGATCGTCTCCCGTATGAGGAGGCGCTTTTATTATCGACGCAAGTCCATCAAGAAGCTCAGCAAGCGAACGAACGCTTCTCGAGTGAGTTCCGGATCTTCGATGATGACGACCAGCTCGTCTATAAGGGAACATTCCAGTTCGGTGACACGACTTATCCGAATCTTTATCAGCAATTGAAGGAACGAATCCCGAACATCCGGATCCGGAAGGAGGATGCGACGAAGAAGATTTTATTGCTCGAGAACTTGGAACGGTTGACGCCAGAGACTTACAAGACGATGGTGACCGAAGCAGTGACTCGAAGTAACACGGATGCGACACACATATCCCGCTTACGTCGTGGACAACGTCGCATCGTCTACGGTGCCAGTGGTGTGAGCCTGCTGCTCCTCGGCGCGCTGACCGTGGTCCGGCTCGTGCAGCCGGACCTTCCGAGCGGCGTCCGAGCTGAAGCATCAGGTTGGCGACCTCTTTATGAAGCAGCACTGACCGGTGAGACGGGCCCACTCGTCGAGAACCTTGAAAAACGACAGTCATTGAACGATGAACAACAGCAATTCCTGATCACGCACTATGTCGAAGAACAGGACTACGACCAAGCGGTCTCCGTGACGAAGGATCCGATCGATGTGGAGACGATCATCATGCAGTCGAAGCGATTCGCGACCAATCGTCAGGACACGTTGCAATCCTTCCAAGCCGTCCATCCGACGGACGAAGGGACATTCGACCTTGCCATCCTACAGAAAGACTATAGACGTGCCGTCTCGCTCATGGATGTCGAGATGACGACCGTACGTCAGGAAGCCAGAACACGTGCCTACATCGCACTGAAGGATGTGGCGAAGGCGAAGGAGAGCGTCCGGACGGTCCAGGACGAGAAGCTGAAGGAACAAGTAGCGACATTTGTCCGATTGGATGAAGAAATCAAAGCGCTAGAGAATCAAAAGCGACAGTTATCGGAGAAGGAGGACAAAGAAGCACTCGAAAAGCTAAACGAGTCGCTCGAAGCGAAGCAAAGACAATTGAATATGATTATTAAATGAAAGTGTGGTGATTGAAATAATGAAGATAATCTCTCATCGATCTGCCATTTCATCCCCTTGGTTGTGGCGATGTCTCGTCTTCTTGGTCGTGCTCCCCACTTTATTGTTCATGATACTCAATGTCGCGTTCCAGTTCTTGAGACGGACAGTCGAGAACCTCTTCCGTGACGGGAAGCTGACGACCGGGTCACCGTTGCAGTACGAGTCCGATTGGTGGACGACGCTCGCCTGGTCATCTTCCCTCTCACTCGTACTATTCAGCGGCTGCCTCCTGATTGGTGGATTTCTCTTATTGAAGTATTGGCTCAACTTCCGCGATCTCAAAGCAGCACAGAAAGGGAGCGCCCGCTTCACGACGTTCCAGGAGTTGAGACAACAGTATCGTGACGTGCCGGACCGTAAGGAGACGTACCCCGGACTCGGCGGTGTCCCTGTCGGTCGCCATCGTGATCGTCTCTACATCGACGATAGCGCGGTAAACAACCTCGTCATCGGGACGACCCGGTCAGGGAAGGGCGAGACGTTCGTCTTCTCGACGATTGACCTCTACAGTCGTGCGGAAGTGCAGGCAAGCCTGATCATCAATGATCCGAAGGGAGAGTTGTTCGCGGCCTCCAAGAGAACGCTCGAGGCCCGCGGGTACCAAGTCGAGGTACTGAACCTGATGAATCCGTCCCAGTCGATGTCCTACAACCTGCTGCAACTGACGATTGACGCCTATCTGGACGAGAACTATTCGCTCGCCCAGCAATACGCGCGCTCGGTCGCCTACATGCTCTATCATGACCCGAAGGCGAAGGACCCGTTCTGGAGCAACTCCTCGACGGACCTCTGCACCGCCTTGATCCTCGGGTTATGTGAACAATCCAGACATGAACCGGAGAAGATTACGATGTATAACGTCGCCCTGATGCTGTCCGACCTCGGCTCACGGACGGTCACCGACGGGATGGGACGGGAACAATCTGCGCTCGACGCCTTCTTCGACGCCTTCCCGGAGAATCATCCGGCACGCATGCAATACGCGACGCTTCACTTCTCCGGTGGTCAGACGCGCGCGAGCATACTCGCCAACACCAACGCCAAGCTCGGCATCTTCACGCTCGATGCGACGGCCCGCTTGACGGCACAGAACTCGCTCGACATGAGACTGATTGGTTTCAATCGCTGGATCCGCGGGCGTGCCCTCCCCCTGTCACGGCTGACGTTCCACTTCCCGAGCGGAAGGCAGCTCGCCTTGACGACAGACGACGACGGGAGTTTCGGACTCCATCATGAGGAACCCCTCGTCATCGGTGATGACATCATCGTCGAAAGCGAAGGAGAACAGTACACCGTGTCACTATCGGGTTGGAGAGACGAGACGCACGGCGTCTTCGAATGGACGACGGATGCACCAATCGACATCCGAGAGATTCGTCAGCATCCGCGTCCGGTCGCCGTCTTCCTAATCGTCCCGGACTATGATCCGACGCTGAACGTCATCGCCTCGCTGTACGTCAAACAGGTCTATACCTCCCTCGCACGCGTCGCCTCACAAGCGACTAGCGGACGATGTGGACGGCAGGTCATCTTCCTCCTCGACGAGTTCGGGAACATGCCAGCGATCGAAGGGATGGCGAACATCATCACCGTCTGTCTCGGCCGGAACATCCGCTTCAACCTCGTCATCCAGTCCTACGCGCAACTCGAGAACCTCTACGGGGAGGACTGGAAGACAATCGACGGGAACTGTGGGAATACGCACTACCTGTTGACGGCAGACGAGTCGACGGCAGAACTGATTTCGAAGAAGCTCGGCGAGCAGACGATCGTCACGAAGTCGCGTTCCGGGCAGACCTTCTCTCTCTCGAAGTCGAAGACGGAGAGTGTCGATGGTCGGCGCTTGCTGACGGCAACCGAGGTGATGGGACTTAAGGAAGGTGAGATGCTGATCATCCGTGTAATCAAGCGACAAGACAAACAGCAGAGACGGATCAAGTCCTATCCGCTCTTCCTGACCGGTCGGACGGCGATGAAATATCGTTATGAATACCTAACGGATGACTTCGATACGGATTGCTCCATCAATGACCTCGTCATCCCTTGCGCGCACGCACATCTTGATTTGAATACGCTCCGTGTCCCCTTCCATCTCAGTGCCTCAGTTGCATCGAAGAGCGATGAGAAGGATGAGGAGACGATGGATGCGACAGAGTGGCGCGTCTGCGATGTCCTGCAGCCGAAAATCCTACGCTCGATTTTCGAGACGACAGAATACGATACGTTACCGATTGATTTGTTCGAGCAAGGCATCCTGGACAGGACGATTCCTGTGACGGACAACCAGCGTCACTTTTTGAAGACGATCATCAGCAAACGACTCGAGAAACTTCGTCATGGCGTCTAAGGAGGGCATCATATGACAGAACTGACACGCACGGAACGCGTCCAGCGCGAACTCCGCGTCATCGCGACCATCATCAAGGAGAACAAGAAACGCCTCCGTCGTGGAGAAGTCTTGAACATCCAGACCCGGGACGGATTCCTTGTCGTATTTGAGGAAGAAGACCCAGACTCAGGCGACCGAAAAACTGTTACGCTTATAGACACATTCGATTTCCGGGTCCATGTCAGCAATTGTGATCTGACGGACCCGGAACAGGTGTCATAAACGGAAAAGGGGTGGAGGCATGCAAGCGAAACGAGTACTCTCCGGACTATTGATTTCCTCTGCGTTACTTTTAGTCGGTTGTAGTGAAACTGAAGAATCTAGTCATGCGAATCAAGTAAAGTTATCCAAGGTAGAAAATCTAATGGATGGAAAGCAAGAAGGATTTCTATTGATTTTAAAAGAGGAAGACGGAGATATTGGCTCATATCAAAGTAAACTTGATTCGTTAGCCCAAAAAAATGAAGTACCTATTCACATCTATAATACTTTTCAGCCGGACTCAAAAAAAATAGTGAATCGTGCGAACTTTGAGTATACCTCGACTCTAAAGGGCGAGAGTTTGTACTATGTGTATGAAGGTAAGATTAAAGATACTTTAAATGTCAATCGCCTGACCGATGAAACCTTTGCTGATACCGTCAATGAGTTTATAGCTAATAATAAATAGTATGAAACGGAGGCCTGGATAGATATGTCTGATGCTCAGATTATCCAGAAACTTACCGAATTCGAACGACTTTTTAACTTAAGTAATTTAGTCAACGATGCTTTGCGAACTGTGGGGTGGATTTTTGTCAGAGGTCTTTCTTTATTGATTGATTCACTCGAAAGTCTTACAGATGATATTTTAATGATTAAAACATTCTTTAATAATCCTCAGGTGGTTGAATTCGTTCAGACGATTCAACCTTTTTTGTATGTATTATTAGCCGCCAGCTTTGTTTTTACAGGCTATCTAATCATTTTTCAAAAGAAATTTGATCGAGAAGGTCTTCTTATCAATCTTTTCATCTCACTGATGATTTTAGGACTACTCTCACCCACCATGAAACAACTAAATGACTTTACCAATCTGGCAGTCGATCAAATCAAAAGTGGTAATATATATGGTCCTGAAAAGGAAACTATATCTGAGACAATACTCAAAGAAAATTTAAACGACTTAGTAGCATACGATAAAAATGACTTTAAAAACTATACAGAAAATGACGTGAAAAATAATGTTCCGACCAAATTGATTAAAGGGTTACAGATTAACGAGGTGTTCGATAGCAATAAACTAGACGTCTCCACTACTGGATCAAAACTCTCAAAATCATTTATTCTTTGGGACGGTAGTGAAGAAGTACTAGGTGAACTCGACCAAAGCGGACTTGATTGGAATAACCAATATTACTACCGGTATCACCCGAACTGGCTGACGATTCTCGTCACCCTTGGTGTGATGGGCTTCACTCTTTTCTCGATTGCCTACAAGCTGGCTCGACTTTCGTTCGAGTTGGCTTTTAATTATGTTCTAGCGATTTTAGTCGCCCCCGCCGACCTGCATAGCGGACAAAAGACGAAGAAGGTCATTCAAAGCATCCTGAACACGTTCCTCGTCATCATCTTGATTTTCGTCTCGATTAAGCTCTACACGATTGGAACGGCTTATCTGGCTGATACACTCGATGGTCTCGCCTATTTGATCGCGTTGATTGCTTTCTCCGCCGCCTTGATTGATGGACCAAACATGGTCGAACGCCTCTTCGGGATCGATGCGGGTCTGAAACGTGGGTGGGGTGTCGCACTCGGAGCGTATGCTGTCGGGAAAGGAACAGCAAAAGTCGGGGCTCGTATCGCTGGGCAGACGATGAAGAGGACATCGCAACCAACTACTCCATCTGCCTCGGAAGCTGCCAGTACGAAGTTACCACCGAATCCTCCATCAGGTGGTGGCACACCAACGGGTCGCCCTGATCGCTCGTCAGACAGTGTTCCGATCCGTTCGCAAACACAAGAGTCGACATTACGCCCAGTGGGACGAGAGCAGCAACATGTCGAGTCGAGTGACATGGCAACCAATCATACAGCACAAAAGGACCATACTGCAGCAACGACAAGTGCATCCACCACTATGATTCGCGCAGATTCTGTCGCACGACCAACACCTGTGTCATCAACTTCGCAATCGACAATACCGGTTACACAATCGAAGATGTCCAATGCGTCATCGAATGCTCAACCGATCGCCTTACCTGATGAGCACGAAGTGTCCGAAACATCAACGACATCACAACCGGTCACATCGTCTCCGCAGACTTCCGGAGTACATCGCGACCCTGTTACTTCTTCAGTAGATTCGACACGATTCGACAAATCGACTAATACGTCAACTCATTCTGTGGAAACGACAGAGAATGTGTCATCGAACATCACGTCGTCTAGCTCTTCCAATGGCTCACCGTCCATCAGTGAGTCGTCGCCTGAGTTGTCATCCGGAACACGGAGGCAACGAAAATCAATCTATCAGACACTGGAGACGACGACACAAAAAGAACTCAAGCATGTCGAACAAGTGCAGACACGTGTGACGTCAGAGTCGTCCCGGATGTACTCGACGGATGTCCCGCGCCTAGATCCGAAAAAGGAGTGAGAACATGCAACAGCGCCAGTACCGAATTCCGAACGAAGTCACGACCGAGCTGAAGATCAATAAGATGCTCTATCTCTATGATTTACTCTTTCTCGTCGCTTTGATCATCGTCCGGTTGATTGCCCTTCCGTTCATCCCGGACGCCTTACATCTGCCGTTCACGTTCTTCCTTGTCGCGTTCGGACTCTTCCTCGTCATCCGACCGACGACGAATCCAGAGAAACGGATGATTCATGTGCTCTATTACGCCCTCATCAAGAAGAAGGATACCTATATTGCCTTGACCGACCAAAAAGATGACACGAAAGGAGCATGATGGGATGAGTTTATCGGAAGACACACGATTAAAGACTGACACCACTTCTGAAATCACCTGGCTCGACGAGGTTCAGTTGACGACACCACCAACGCGCAAGGAGAAGCACGTCCGTATTCCGCCTTCTGTCGCCTCTCTGCTACCAATCGTTGATGCCACGGCGCTCGATGGGTTCGAGATGCAGGATGGGACGTTCTGCGACATCATCCAGCTGACTTCGAAGGATATTTATGGATTGTCCGAGACCGAGAAGGACCATGACATCTTCTCCCTTGCCTATCTGTTACAGGCGTACATTCATCCGTTGAAGGTGATTCCGCTCAATACACCACTTAATTTGGAGAAACAGAAACAGCGTATCGAACGACAGCTACGGCAAAATCAAAACACCGCCTATCGCCCGTTCCTGCAAAAGAAAAAACAGGAACTGATCTACCTCGAAGAGCATCGCACCAATCGCGACTATCTCCTCTTTTTTTATGCCCCGGATGAGGCGATGCTGCGAGAACGACGACATCAATTGACGAAACTGCTCCGGCGCAGTAATCCGATGGTCGAACTGACGCTCGAACAGAAAATGCATGTGTTGTTCCAGCTGCATAACTCGAATACGAAACCGACTCAGGACGGAAAGGAGTGATGGTGTCATGTGGCGTACACGTTTTTTACGAAAGCAAGACCCGGAAACAATCAAACAACAAGACGGCTACAATCCGACATTCGTCCAAGCGATTCAACCGCAAGGCGGACTCCGCTTCGAGCCGAACTATGTACGGACCGGCGACGGTTATCTCGCCTGCCTCCATGTCTATAAGTATCAATCGACCGTCTACGATTTCTGGCTCGAACCGATCCTCAACCTTCCCGGCGTCCTGACGACGCTCGACATCGGGACGGCGGACAAACGGGAGATAATCCGGACCATCAACAAGTCGATGGCTGAGCAGAATACGCGCTTCGAGAACGCAAAGGATAACGTCGACCGGATTGATGCGCGGGAGACGTATAAGGAATTGAACGAACTCTACGAACAGATCACGCAGGGCGAGACGATGAAGTACCTGCATCTCCGTCTCTACGTTAAAGCGAAGACACTCGACGTACTCGAACGCCAAGTCCAGGATGTGATGGAAGAACTGGAGGCACGGAACTTCCGCGCAACCGTCTTCCTGAACGAACAGGAATGGGAGTGGCAGAGTCTCTTCCTCAGCTATGAGCAACAACAAAAACTACCGAATCGTCGTCGCGGCAAAGAGATTCCGTCGCTCTCGATCGCGGGCGGTTATCCATTCCACTTCACGGCGCTACAGGATCCGACTGGGACCTACTACGGGACGACGGATACGAACGGGAGTGTCATCTTCGACTTGTTCCATAAGGACAAACAACGGAAGTTCTACAACGCGTTGATGATCGGCAAGATGGGCTCCGGGAAATCGACCTTGCTCAAGAAGACGGTCCTCGATCAAGCGATCAAAGGGAATCACGTCCGCATCTTGGACGTGACAGGTGAGTTCTCTGACCTCGTCCGACAACTGGGCGGAAAGGAAATCGCGCTCGACGGCTCCGCCGGGCGGATCAATCCGCTCCATGTCTATAAGACAGTGACGCACGCCGACGGTTCGGCGGATGAGGCGCTCTCGTTCATGCAACATTTATCGAAGATTGCGGTCTTCTATCACTACATCAATCCAGCAGCTACGCAAGAAGAAGCGAACGAGTTCGAGATTCTCTTACGGCAACTCTATCTTGAGAAGGGACTCTGGAACGAGGACGGTGACGCGCCGATCACGACGCACCCAGCAAACACCTATCCGGTCTTCTCCGACTTCTTAGCGCTCGTTCGCTCTGAATTGTATGCGGACGCTGCACGGACGACGATCCGCGAGACGATCAGTACGAACCGTGTCAGACGACTTGAGAACATCGAGCTCGCCATCACGAACCTCGTCCACAACTACGGCAACATCTTCGACGGACACTCTTCGATCGAACGGTTCGATGAAGAAGCGATCGTCTCATTCCCGCTACGCAACCTGACCAATCTGAAAGACGAAATCTTTCAGGCACAGGTCTTCAATCTGATGAACATGCTGTGGGACGGGATGATCCTCAACGGTGCCGGACAACTCCGTAGCTACAACCAGGGCGAGTTATTAATCGAAGATGCCTTCAAGTATCTGATTGTCATCGATGAGGCACATCACCTGATCAATACGCGTGATATCGCCCAACCCGCAATCCTGTACCTACAACAGTTCATGCGGGAAGCACGGAAATACTTCGGTGGTATCTTCTTCGCTTCGCACTTGATCACGGACTTTGTTCCGACCGGTTCGAAGTCGGAGAACGCAGAGAACGTCAAGACGTTGTTCCAGCTAACGCAGTATAAGTTCATCGGCGAACAAGACGCCGAGAGCATCCCGACGATCCAGACCGTCTTCGACGGACAGTTGACCGAGAGTGAGACGCGGTTGATTCCGTCGCTCGAGACGGGACGGATCGTCCTCAGTATCTCCGGTGTGAAGACGCTGATCTTCGATGTCGATGTCTCACCCGAGGAGCTGACCTTGTTCGGAGGTGGTGCCTGATGTGGAGTACGGTCCGGCAGTCGGCACGTGTCGCCGTCCGGATAAAATGGCGACTCCTGACCTTGAAGTATCGTCTGATTGCTCTCGGAATCGCACTTCTGCTTCTCCTACTAACCATCATCGTCGCAGGGATTCTCGATACGTTGACCGGGATCGAAAATGAACAGGCGACCGAGACACCGATCGCTTACTCGGATGCGAGTCTGCAAGTCAGTGATGATGTCTTACAATACCGCGAAGCGATCGCACGTGAATTAAAGAAGGAACAACTCGAGGGACAGACGAACGTCGTCCTTGCGTTAATGATGCAGGAAAGTGGCGGGCGCGGGAACGATCCGATGCAAGCGAGTGAATCGAAGTGCGGACGGATTGGTTGCATCACCTCGCCTGACGAGAGCATTCAGTACGGTGTGAAACACTTCGCGTCCGTCTTCCGGCAAGCGAACGAGGACGTCAAGCTGACGCTCCAAAGTTACAACTTCGGGAGCGGCTTCATCGATTACGTCCAAGAAAATGGAGGGCGCTATACGAAACAACTCGCGATCTCCTTTTCCCAGATGATGTACCAGCGCGTCAAGAAGAGCGGGATCTATCAATGCCATCGTCCGAGCGCAATCGAGCATCAAGCCTGTTACGGTGACATCGAATATGTCGATGCCGTCCTTCGTTATCTGACGCCGACGGTACTGGCAGAAGGCAAGACGGGACCGATCAAAGGAAAGCTACATGCCCCGCTCGATATCCCGCTTCAAATGACGTCGGGTTTCGGATCACGGATTGTTTTCGGAAAGACGGACGTTCATACGGGCATCGATTTTAGTTGTCACGATACAGATACCGTCCACGCTGTCCGTTCCGGTACCGTTACCTATAGCGGCTTACGCGGACCGTATGGGCAACTGATTCAGATCAAAAAAGGTGACTGGATTACCGCTTACGCCCACCTTTCTGCACGCCAGGTTAAGACGGGTCAGAAGATTGAAGCCGGACAAGCGATCGGGATGTGTGGGTCGACCGGACGTTCGACCGGGAATCATCTGCACATCGAATTTAAGACGAGTGATTGGTCCGGTCACATTGATCCGGCACCACTGTTTTCGCTATAGGGAGGGATGAACTATGGCATTGACGAGTCGTCATCTCCTGTGGCTCGTGTTGTTCTGTCTGCTGCTGTCAATCAGTGCCAATGTCTATCAATATCGTTCGATGGCAGTAGATGAATCGCATCGAATCGTCGAGAAAGACGAGAAGAAGGTGTTATCAAGAACGACGGTTTCAGATTCTCCCATCTCGAGTGGCGAACAAGAGCAAGAGCACGATTCGACCATCTCTAAGAGCGCGGAACGCTTCATTACGTTCGCTTTCACATGGGAAGATGGGACCTATCCGACGCGCAAACGACAAGCCGCCCAGTATATGTCGGAGTCTCTCAAACAGACGTTCTTCGCGAGTAGCGGAAGCGATAGTAAGTTCAGCGCTTCGGTCTCGGACATCGAAGTATTTCCGCGTCACGACGATCCAGAACATTGTATCGTCCGCTTCCAACGGACGTTGACGATTGATTCCAATGGTTATGAAGAGACGTCTGAAGAATTAGTTGAACTGACCTTTACGCATCAAGATAAACGTTACGTTGTCGATCAGATGAAGAGCCTTCAAACGTCAGGAGGTGTCTAAATGCATCCAGGAAAACGAAAGACGCTGACCCGTGACTGGTCACGACTCTACCTCGGAACAGGTCTGTTCTTCTTGATTGGTTTTCTGTTTTTCGGTTTCTCTTCCCTCTTCTTTGCTGAGGAACAACCGATCAATGCGACACCTATCGGTGAAGAACAACGGTTGACGAATGGACAGACCGTTACGCTTCTCGATTGGTCCCATGATGTGCAGGGGAAACAAATGCGCATCCGTCTTCAGTTCGATCAACCTCAAGACTACGCGTCAAAGCTTGTGGCGCGCATCGCCTACAAGGAACGACCAGCGGATGAGCAACACGTCCGCGTCGTCTATCAACAGGACGAGCACTACGTCTTCGAAATCGAAGATGTACCTCGCGACTTTGAGCAGCTAGCCCTCCGTTTGTATGTCATTAAGCCCGAACAGTCACTCGAGAAGCTGAGTGCGACGAAGCGAGAAGACACGCTCGTCGAATCACTCTATATGGATCAGCGACGTGTCCTAAAGACGTCACTTTCTATTCAACAAGCGGACGATTATGCACAACTTTTTCTCGCTGACGAGCACATACAAAGTCAAAAACGGATCAAGAACATGAAGCGTGAACAGACAGAACACGCTTCCCTCATCCAACAAATCGAACAGGACATCGAGGCAAAACAAGCCACTTTACCTGACCTGACACTCGATGAACAAGTCGAACGTGAGGATGAAATCTTCAATCTGAAGCAAGACAAAGAAGACGCACTGTTACGACAAACGGAATTGAAAAAACAACTCACACAAGAAGAAAAAAAGCAGGATCAGTTGCGCATTAAAGCACGTGAACTGAAATGGTAAGGTGGCAAACGCCGTGCCAAAATGTCGTTTTTAGTGGCACGCGGTGTGACCTTTTGGCGATTTTAATGATATCAGGGAAACACTAGGCTCCGCCTAGGCTAGCACGCTGAGTGATAGCAGTTTCCCCTTATGCTCTTTTTTCACAGTTTTGAACTATTTTTGGTTTTTCTCCTCTAAAAAACCGACGTACATTTAGTTATTCTATTGACCTTCATCCACTCTTAAATCGATTCTGTTACGTCACTCTTTTCGACTCTTTTCATCTCATGATGCTGTATCTTCGACCAGATACTTTTCAGAAGTTCGACGATTAAGGAGACGCTCACGGCTTCTCCAAGTGCGTAACTGTGTTCGATGAGGGATTGCATATGTTTCCTCCGTTCTTTGTCTAAGTAGGATCACCTTTCTCACTTCTAATGACAGGAGGAACGAAGTAATTGTTCGAAAGTCATTTAACTTTTTTAGAACATTGAGACTCACTTTCGTGATGGAAGGAGGAAAGCAGATGGATCTCTTGATTCGTGACATCGATCCCCGATTCGTCAAACAACTCGACGAACAGGCGGAGAAACAGATGTGTTCTCGACAAGAATTATTGAAAGGATTGTTGACGACCTGGTGCGCGGACGGCGTCCAGTCGACGCAAGTAGCACGCCTCGAACGACAGCTCGAAGCGAATACACTACACCTCAAGCGGAGCGCAACCGAACTCGAACGATTGACTACACTCTTCCGTGAGGTGATGCAGGATGAGTAACATTCCCGGCGTCATCATCAAGTCGAAGTTCAAGTTGCCACAAACAACTCGACGTGCGCGTCGTTATACGACCTACCTCAGTTACATCGATCGTCCGGAGACGAAAGCACGGTCGCATCAATTCGAGAACTACCACGACTATATGGAAGACGAACTGAAATCAAGTGGTCTGTTTACGGCAACGCAAGACCGATTGAATGCGAGGGAACGAGAGCAGTTACGCGATATCTTTCGACGGGCGCAAGAGAACGGCAGCATCCTTTGGCAAGACGTCATCTCGTTCGATGAAGCGTGGTTACAGGAAGTCGGCGTCAAAGAAAATCGTTATATCGATGAACAGCGGTTGATGCAGGCGACACGGAATGCGACCGCGCTGATGATTGAAAAGGAACAAATGCTACATGCGACGTGGACCGCTGCGATTCATTACAACACGGATAACATCCACGTCCATGTCGCGACAGTCGAGACGATTCATCCACGCGAACGGGGCAAACGCAAACCGAAAACGATCGAGAAGATGAAGGCACAAGTCGTCCAGACACTCGCCGACCGGACACGTGAACAGGAGAAATTGAATGTCTTCATTCGTGATGAAGTTCTGGCTCACAAACGAAATCACGCAACACTATCCGTTTCGAATCGCGTGCTACATCCAGCACTCGTACGCCAATACAAAGCGATCCAGAAACGACTACCGGACGATAAACGGCAGTGGTATTACAACCTGAACGGCATGAAAGAGCTGCGTCCTTCACTCAATCAATTGACTGACACGTACCTTACGACGCACTTCGAGAAAGAACACGCCACGTTCAAGCAACGACTCGATACGGAGGTCGCATTCTACGAGCGAAGTTACGGATCGGCATCGCAAGCAGCGACTTATCGGAAGACGAAAGAACAGGATCTCTATACACGAATGGGAAACGCCATCCTGTCCGAGATGCGTGAATCAGATAAGTCGTTCCCGAAGCCTACGAAGGGGGATACATCCTCACCTAAACAAAAAATCCGATCAGCGTTTCGACGTGAACGGATCATGCAAGAGACACTCTATCGGATCGGACGACACATGAATGATGAATGGGACCACATCAAGAATCAGCGTGCGTTTGAACAACTTGAACAGGAAGTCCAACACGAAAGGTAAGGTGACCGGCAATGGAGGAAACAAAACAAGTCCGGATCAAGATGAGTGCCGTGACCGCTGAATTTTTAGAGGAATACCGGGAAAGAGAACGGTTGTCCGGGATCGGTCCGGCAATCGATCATATCATCCGCGACTATCAAGAGATGATCAAAAAGCAATGGGATTTGAACTATGTCAGTCGTTCCGTCTCGAAACAAATCGAGCAAGAGTTGACGTCGTTCTGGGAAGAACAGATCACGAAAAGTCTTTCTCCGTTACGAAAGAGCGTCCAACAAACAGACCTTCAGACACAGGTATTGATCGAACTCGTACAAGCCTTGATGCAGACGGAAAGCATCGAAGACATCATTCCGACGACCGAATACCGTCCCTCGTTTCTTGAGACGGCAGAGACGGCTGTAAGAAAGCGAATCGACCAACGAAAGCAACATAAGCATTCAGATGAAGAAAGGATGATTCACAAATGAAACGACTCGAAGCCTTCACACTCGCGACATTTCTCGAATTGCATCCGACCCACGTCACCGTCATGATTCATCAAGCGCGCTACGACATTTCCCTTTCACAGGAGGAATACGCGCTATTACAACTCTTGCAAAAAGAACCCTTGGTATTACTCCTGGTATCACGTGATTACCGTCATCTACTACTCGATCGACTGGCTAATGACCCGATGGTATTAGAAGAGTTGAACGATTTTGAAGGTGCTGCTGATTCGTCCGTTTCGTCGGAAGGAGCGTGAGTGGTATGGCATACAAGAAGAAAACACGTGAAGATTACCAGAAGGAAGTCCAAGCGTTGACCGATAAGATGGAGACGCAGCTCGCCTCCCACTTCGTCAATCAGGAGAGCATCAAGGAACACCTCGACTTCATGAGCCGATTCCATCGCTACTCGACGCGAAACATGCTGTTGATCGAGGAACAGTTCCAAGGCGCACGCGCCGTCGGTTCCTATGCGTACTGGGAGAAGCAAGGCGTACAGGTTCAAAAAGGAGAGAAAGGGATCAAGATTTTCGTCCCCTCCCCCGTCACCTTCATCAAACGAGATACGGATTGGGTGGCATGGAAGGACGCCACGAAGACGGAGCAAAAACGTGCAAAGGAAGGTTCTCTTCCGACACGGAAAGCGATGTACTACAAGATTGGTCACGTCTTCGAGTACACGCAGACCGATGCTCGGGAGAAAGGACTCGAAGTCTCCGAGCTCTTCGCTTCCTATCATCGAAATGGATCGCTTCGTGAGGCGGAAACGTTTCGCCGTGCATTGAACGGGATTGCCGAGACACAAGACGTGAAAATACTCGATCAGCCGTTAAGCGAGCTTGGTACGGCGAAAGGATGCTTCTATCCGGAACTGAACGCGATCGCCCTCAATCCTCGGAATTCGGACATTGAGAACGTGACCGTCCTGATCCATGAACTCGCGCATGCCAATCTGCACAACATGGAACGGAATGAAGAACGCGGAATCGAGTTGAATCCGCACGAGAAGGAATTCCAGGCGGAGATGGTCGCTTACACGGTAGCGGCACACTTTGGTTTTCCGACGGACGAGTTTTCATTGTCGTATCTCGCTAACTGGACGCAAGGCAGGGACTTGCGCGATAAAGAAGACCTGTTGCACGAAGTCCATCAAACATCCGGTCATTTCATCCGCGAGATTCATACTTCGCTCGAGCAGGAGCAAATCTTGGAACGCGAAGCATCACCCAACAAAATGATTGAGCACATCGAACAGAAAGCACAGATCACCGAGCGCGGATTACCGTTAGCTGAACGGCTAGAACGAATCATGCAACAATCACCGGAAGACGTCAGCGCTTATCTGACAAGCATCGCTAAGCAGGACACGCAGCAAGACCTGTCAACGTTCGAAGAACCGATGATGCTCGTCCATGGGGCAACAGACTTCTTCGAACCGTTCGCGAAAGCCAACGACCGCGACTTCGACGAACATGAGACCGTCGCATATACGCTCGTCATCCCGGGCGAAGAACCAATCAGCCAACACTTCCACATCCTGGATGATGCAATGGGACCCTACCATCACATCCTGAACACAGAAGTCGTCAGTAAGGAGACAGAACAAGCTCTCGAAAAAGCATGGTACGACGAAATGATTTCGACGGAAGATCGTGACTTAGAAAAAGTCCGACAAATCGTAACGCGTCATTTCAATGTACCCGAACAAGATTTCCGTAGCCGTTAAAAACATGCCCTCTCCTTCATTAAATCAAGTACTATAAAAAAGTAGGATAATACTGACAATAAAATAGAGTTGGAGGTTTAACCATGACTAATAATCAAGCAATTGCTTATGCCGCCATCGCGATGGAGCAACTTGGCTACACACGTGAACAGATCGAAAAAGTTCAAGCGAGTATGCTGTCTGAAATGGACTGGACAGATGAAAAAACAGCAGAAAAAAAGGCAAATGAAATTTTAAGAAATTGAATAAAAGAAAGGTATTCCTTCATAGGAATACCTTTCTTTTATGGTTCATAAGCAAGGGTCATTTAATTGTATTCTTTACATCAAAACGTCTCGGTTTGATTTTGTGCAAATAAAGAAAGAGCTGTTTGAATAAAGACGTTTGTTGCCTTTGAGTTCTCTTTTTGATTCCGAACTGCCAATTTCAGATTTTGGAATGTTTCAGGCATCAATGGACGTGATACTACGGTTTTCGGCAACAAACCCATACTTTGTTCTGTCGTCACTAGAATACCTAGTTCTTCTTGTACCATGCTAATCCCCGTCTCAATATGCTCCATTTCGAATTTAATTTTTGGATCTATCTCATGACTTCGGAATAAAGTAGAAATTCGAGCTCCAGTTTCATTTTTCTCCATCAGAAGTGACTCATTTTCTAAATCTAAAATATGAATTTCTGATTGTTGTGCTAATGGATGATTAGTTGCTAAGACAACCATCAACTGATCGCTTACAAAGGGCACTGTATCAAATTCTTGATCATCTGCGACGATAACCCCTACATCCACACACTCTGTTCGCAACCATTTTTTAATTTGATCTATACTTCCTTCCCATAACTTGATTTCTAACCTTGGATACCGCTCTTCCATCGTTCGCACAATCTTCGGAAGGAAACGAGTATAGGCCGTGTTATACACCCCAACATGAACCTTTCCGATTTCTAACCCTCGTTCAGCTGCCACCAATTCATCTATTTTATGAAATTCACTCATAATCTTTCTTAAAATAACTAATACTTCTTCTCCAATTTCCGTAAAAAAGACCCCATTTTTCTTATCTCGCTTAATCAATTTAGTTCCCAATTGCGATTCGATCGAAGCAATGGTACGGCTGACTGCTGGTTGTGTCATGTGCAATTGCTCTCCTGCTTTAGTAAAGCTACCCGATTCTGCAATTTGAATGATGAGTTCTATATGTGATTTATTCATAACGTTTTTGATATACCCCCTATTACAAATATGCATTTCATTAATATTAACAGCTAATGTACTATGGGTAGGTGCTTCATTTCAAGTAAAAATTCAGCTGATTTTCAACTCGTAATGAATTGTTCTTAGAAAAGCGTTCCATCTCCTATGATTCAAAATGGATGCATTTAATTTCATTTGAGCGATGGACGTTTACGTAAAATGTCTTGACCAGGAAAGAGGGTGTAATTATGCTCGCAACTTCATCAGAACAGCAGCTCATCAAAATTCACAAAGCTCTAGGTGAGACAACACGACTAAAGGTTGTTCGCTTACTTTATACAAACTCTGATTTATGCTGTTCAGATATCAAAGCACGTCTTTCATCCATTGCAGATTCGACCTTATCTCACCATCTAAAGCAATTAACAGATAGTGGGCTACTTAGTTCCTACAAAGAAGGAACTTATGTTTATTACCGTTTGGATCGTGAATTACTTCAAATTCATGCACCGTCCATTATGAAATAACATGCTTAACTTTCGCGCTCACAAAAGAGGCTATCCGTTAATGTAATGCAACGATTTAAGATGCAAAATGAATCACTGATTGCTATAAATCGATTTTTTTAGAAATATCAAATTAAAGATAGAGGTGGACAATTATCATGTCTTATATGTGGAAAATTTATTTACTTGCTATCATCAGCTTTTTAAACGGCACATCTGAATATGTTATCGCTGGTATTTTAGACCGGATCGCTGATGCTAGTCATATTTCCGTATCTTCTGCAGGACAGCTGATTACGGTATTCTCAATCGCTTTTGGAGCAGGTACTCCTTTTTTGATTGCGATGACTGCAAGACTAGAACGTAAAAAGCTTTTGGTTTACGCGTTGACCATATTTTCGATTGTAAATGTGTTGATCGCATTCTTATCCAGCTATGAAATGTTGATGACAGCACGTATTCTATCTGCACTTTGTGCGGGGGTCATCCAAGTAACTCTTTTGACACTTGCAGCAGTCTTAGCCGCTCCTGGAAAACAAGGTGGAGCAATTGGAACGGTTGTTATGGGGAATAGTACTGCTTTAGTCGTTGGTGTTCCAATCGGAAGAGTCATTGCCTCTCACTACGAATGGAATGTAATTTTCATCGGTTTAGGTATCATTGGATTGCTACTTGCTGTATTAGCTGCCTTCATAATTCCGCGCACTGTAGCAGAGGAACCTGTTCCCTTACGTGAACAGGTGAAATTCTTTATGAATCCAAGGATTTCAGCCTATCTATTGATTACGTTCCTATGGTTAGGATCTTATTCTGTCGTATTCACCTATATTTCTCCTTACTTGCTAGATGTCTTCAGTATGAGTAATAAAGAAGTGACAACTGCACTCTTCATATTTGGAATCGCAAGCGCACTAGGTTCTAAAGTAGGTGGCTTCAGTACAGATAAATGGGGTTCATTCCGGACACTAGCAGGAGGAACGCTACTTCACGCCCTCGTTTTATTGCTATTTCCGATTATCGGTAATGTCGCATATCTCTTTTATGCCTTACTCATTCTTTGGGCGCTGGCTGCATGGTCTTCCGGTACCCCAATTCAATTAAGAATGATCACGCTTGCCCCCGCTGCTGCGAGCATCGTTTTAAGTCTGCATAGCGCGTTCGGTCAAATCGGTATGGCAGCAGGCGCTGGTATCGGAGGTATTGCGGTAAAAAATAGTTTGATGCAGTACCTTCCTTGGATCGGGGCTTTGGCTCTTACTATTTCAGTTGTTGTCATCGTCACCGATCATGTTTTCTCAAAAAGAACCAAGATTACTGAACAGGAAGAACCCATGTATGCTCAAAAATAAAAAAATAGGCTAACATTAAAACCAGCTCTCATTCTCATTGAAGAATTGAAGCTGGTTTTAATGTTTAATCAATATTTGTTAATGCTACTTACACTCTATTCCTGAATGTTTATTCATTTAGATTTCCTACAGTTTCTTTATTGATTCATTAAAGACTCATTAAATTTTTTCAACAATTGCGAGTTCACCTTTCGCTGTACATACATATATGAATCTAAGTGAGGTCAAATAAAAATACGCTTTCCGAAGTACATTCGTTTGATTTTAGTTTCGAATCATTTGCTCTAAAACCCGTTTAACAATTTTCAGCTCAGAAGCGGAAGTCTTTTCTGTAAGCTGATTGTTTAGATTTTCAACGGTCTTCTCAATTTCATTTTGTAGAGAATACGATTTTAAAGTACAAAAAACCAATATATTTCTTCGATTATTCTCGTCGACTGAACGTCCAATGAACCCAGCGTGTTGCATCTTATCTAGTATTCCTGAAACTGTAGAAGGCTCCAAATATAACTTTTCTGAAATTTGTTTAGGTGAAAGCGTTTCGTACTTCCACAAGCAATTTAGTACCCCGTACTGTGCAGGTGTCAGACCATACTTTTTTAAGCCTTCACTAAATTGTTTAAACACTTTGTTTTGGCTAACGCTGAGTAAAAAATTCATACACTCGAATAGCTCCATGTCCTATCCCCTCCTAATTTGACGATATTTATCTTATCATGTTAAGTTTTGTCTGGTAATTGTTTTGTAACCAAACAATTTGTTAACCAAACAAAAGGAGGCGTTTTTATGTCTGTATTCCAAGCACTTGTCATCAGAAAAGAAGACAATCTCGTTCAATATGAAATTGAACAAATTGATTTAGACCAACTCTCTAATGGTGAAGTCCTCATAAAAGTAGATTATTCATCTATTAACTATAAGGACATGCTGGCTATAAAGCAGGATGGGGGGGTTATACGTGACTATCCTATGATTCCAGGAATCGATTTGAGTGGAACCATCGTGGCAACAGAAGGGAATACTTTTAAACCAGGTGAAGAAGTCATTGTTACAGGATTTTCGCTAGGTATGTCGCATACAGGTGGATTTGCAGAATATGCTCGAGTACCAGAGGAGTGGATCATTGCACGTCCTAATAATCTTTCTTTAAAAGATGCGATGGTATTCGGAACAGCCGGTCTAACAGCAGGCTTGTCAATTCAAGCATTAGAAAGACAAGGGATGGATCCAGAGTCAAATCCATCGATTCTTGTCACAGGTTCTACGGGTGGTGTCGGAAGTCTTGCTTTGCAAATCTTACGTAAAGCTGGTTATCGCAACATCACAGGAATGGTCAGAAAAGAACAACAAGTGGAAGTAGCTAAAAACCTTGGAGCGCATGCTGTTATGTTTGCAAAGGATATGGCACAACATCCAAGACCTCTTGAAAAGCAACAATTTAACTATATTCTAGATACAGTTGGTGGCGCGGTCGCTGCTGCACTGCTTCCAAAGATTTTTTATGGCGGTAGCATGAGTATGTGTGGAAACGCGGCAGGAAACTCCTTTTCGGGAACCGTACTCCCATTCATTTTAAGAGGGATCAGTATTTTAGGAATTGATTCTGTTAATGTGACTCTAGAAGAAAGAGAACAGATTTGGACAAAACTTGCGAATCAATGGAATATAACAAGTGATGCGCTCACCCAGGAAATTTCGCTTCAAGAAGTTCCTTCTACCATCGACGCTCTCAAATCAGGACAGCACCTAGGAAGAACAATTATCAAGTATTGATGCAATCAAGTCATGTAAATACTTTTGAAGAAACACTGCTAAATCGAAGCTAGGCATTAATCGGTAATACTTTTTTTCGATTGTCGAAACTTCTAACAAATAAGGCAATATCGCTTCCTTAAAAGAAATGATATTGCCTTATATTGATTAAGAGTACTTCATTTGCAAAATAAATTGTTCAAAGCTAAATTTTGAAATGATCCGATGTCCCGAACGATCGAACTTTCGTGTTTGAAGATACGCTTCAAATGTGGATACTATCTCTTCCATATCCAATCGTTGTTTAACACCTACGATAATATACGGTTTAAACTTTTCTTCCATTTCTAGAATAAGTGCTTGTGCCTCTGTGAGTGTTTGTTCCATATTCATCAACCTTCCTTCATTCAATGGGATTCTCTTTATTCATCTGCTTATTTCAGTTCAATCTTTTTCTCACCTAACTCTTTTCCTGCTAATCCTTGAGTTGCTTTCAAGGTGACGACTGCCTTCGGATCCTCGATGTCATAAGCCATAATCCCTTTTGCAGTACCACCCGGTTTGATATCATCCAGCTGATGCTCTAAATAAGAGGCATACTTCTCTTCTTGTGGCGTCATCCCTACCTCTAACTTATTGATCGTGTCGGTTCCTTCCTGTGTCGCTTCAAAGCAAGCAATCCAGACATTCATCCCATTCAGTGGCTTCTTGCTGTCGTTCGTCGTCTCGTACGTGAAGACGAGTTGTGGCTTTTCGCGGAAGTATTCTTTACTCGGCTCAAGTACTTCTGTCGAGAGAATCTTAACGGTCGCCATGTCGATCTTTAGCGTGTCGTCTTTGAAATAGACATCTTCTTTTTCCGGCTCTGCTACCTCGACCTTTTCAGTCGGATTCGCTGCTTTTTTCGGTGGATCTTCTATCGTCTCTTGTGTGCCGCATCCGACGAGTGATAACCCTAACCCGACGATGACGACCGCTTGTCCTAACTTATTCATCTGCTTCAGCTCATTTCTTTTTTAGTCTTCCCATAGTTCTTCCATCAACTCATCGATTTCGTCTGACAGTCGCTGCCGTTCACGGTCGTCCTTCTCGATATGACCATACTCATCCATCCAGATGACATCGCCGGACTCGACTGTCATCGGAAAGCGGGAAATCAGGATGTCACGCATCCCATCATCGAACTCGACGACGACCCACTTCTCTTCAATTCGGTCGATGATCCCTTTTCGCTTTTTCATTTCGACTTTTTGATCGTGTAGGACGATCCGTTCCCTTCGAAGACGATCGTGCCGCTCTTATCGGTCCGCAGCATCGTCGCCTTCGCACGCTTCAAGTTCGTCACGACTTCCTTCGTCGGATGTCCATAGGCATTCTTCCCGACACTGATGACGGCGTACTTCGGTTTAACGTACTTGAGGAACGTCGTGCTTGTTGATGTCTTCGCCCCATGATGCCCGACCTTGAGGACGTCCGCACGCAGCGTCTTCTTCTTCGCGATCATGTCTTGCTCCGACTTCAATTCCGCGTCTCCCGTGAACAAGAACGTGTTCTTCTTGTAGGCGACGTGTAAGACCGCACTCCAGTTGTTCAGATCACTCTTCGCATAGTCTTTGACCGGTCCGACGAACTGCGCCTTCACACCTTTGACCGGAAGCGAGACACCAGCCTTTGCCGTCTTGATTGTCAGCTTCTCGCGTTTGACTGCCAACAAGAAGTCTTTATAGGCTTGCGTCGTGTGCTTGACCTTCGGTGCGTAGACGCTCTTGACCTTGAACGAGTCGAGGACTTCATCGAGACCACCGATATGATCGGCATCCGGGTGCGTCGAGATCAAGATCTCGATGTCACCGACTTTCTGTTTCTTCAGATAGGCGACGAGTGCATCGCCCTTCCCCTTATTGCCACCATCGATGACGATATCTTCCCCATTTGGCATCTTGATATAGATTGCGTCGCCTTGATCGACATCGATATAGTGGACTTTGATTTTCGGTGTCGCCGCTTCGGCACCTTGCAGTGGTCCGACGAGTAATCCGACACTTGCGAGCGCTAAGCTAGCCCCCATCCATTTTCGTTTCATCATTTATCGCTCCATTCCTGATTTTTAAGTTATCTTCAGTATACAGTGAATACCAGGATATATCTGGTTATATTTTCCGCCTGTTCATTTTTCTTAATAGGTCAAACGGTGTATAGATCGATACACAAAAAAACAGACCTCATTGGGTCTGTTTGATAAAGTGTGTCTGTATGAAATTTGTTAGTCGATCGACATCGATAAACCATGTCACGTGCTCAATCGAACCGTCTACTTCTCGCACGAATCGAAGTTGAGCATCAATCAACGTCACCTTATCTGGTGTCTGTTTCCCCTTCGCTTGATCCACGACCTCAAACATCTCTACTATATTCATGTATTCCACCCCTAACCGTTTTGTTAAGCACAGCATAGAATGATTTAAGAGTCTGTACGAACTACCTTAGATAAGATAAGCGAAGGGATATGTAAGATAACTGAGTCGTTACGAAACAATGCACGATTGATTTTTCACGCATAAAAAAAGAAAAGACCTTTTTAAGATCGTTTCTGTCATAAAAATGATCATTCTTATTACGCATATCGAATCAATAGAGATAAATAAGTACACCTACGATCAGAATGAACGGAACCAAAATCATTTTACCTGTTCGGCTCAAAAAGCTCTTCTTTTCTTTTGTAAACAAGAAGTCGATTAATAAGAAAAGTCCGAATGCAATCGGTACAAGGTAGAGTAGAGGGACATTTGTAAGTGCTGCACCTAATACATTGGTCGATCCGTCAAATTTCATATGTAGTTTCTCCTTTTTAGATATCCTCGCATACGACACATCATTCATGACCGAAGCATTAACGACGATCTCATACGCGGACAAGAATCTTTCCTTCAGTATGCCATTCCTTCCACTAAACCCTAACCTTTTATTTTTTTTTATAATTCTATGTAACGCTCCGTGCCTTCCGTCGCAAGGAACAGGAACGTAGAAATGCCTCGCGCAGGCGAGTCGCAACTCTCGTTATCGGTCCGGCAGGAGGGCAGCGGTGCGATGAGGATGTTGCTGCGTGCAGCCTACAGCCTCACGCATGAGCCCGAAAATTCTTCTTGTGCTGAAAGAGGAGCACTACCTATCTACAGGAGGATCGATTCACTTCAATCAGCTATCTCTCCTCGAACCTTCATGCACTCCACTACTTGTCTCACTACTGTATCCTCCATCACACTCTTCTCCATAGAACAGACCAGATGTGCTTTCTCACCCGCAGTGGATCCATCCACTGCGGGTCTCCCATTGCCCTTGGATTCGGGACGAATCCATTCCTTACTCGCTTGCTCTCTCTCAAAAGAAAAACGACGTCGTTTTTCGTCCATTCGTGAGTGGTAAACGGGATGCAGTCCGACGCAGTACCATCCTATTGATGGGAACGTAGCAATACGCCGCAAGGGTTACCGCAGGGAAAGATCAAAAAGCGAAAAGCTTGCTTTGATTCAAAACACGGGGGAAGACGAGGCGGTATCGGCTTTTTTTGATGACCCTTGCGCCACTGAGAAGCGAGCTAGAGTGTGAAAACAGGAAGGCTTGCGGTTCATTTAATCAGACAGAGCCGTAACGCTCTGTTCCATGTCCATACGAATTTTTAAACATCAAATGATTTTTTGATAGCACTTATATGTTCTATATTTTCATTAATAACTTTGTACTATGAATATCTACCTTTGCATGCTAGACTGACTCATAAAGAACATTTCTTTATAAGAATTATAAAAATCCAAACTGTGAATTTATAAATAATTTCTAAGGATATATACAACAGCTAAAAGTAACGGTACAGAAAAATGTCTCACAATCGAGTAAAGTTATGGTTTCATTCTATATCTTTTTTACTCCTTGAAGAAGACATCAATCATGAAACGAAATACGTATGATGAGCGTTGATTGTTAATACTTATTAATATTTTTATCCATTCGCGACATTTTAACTTTAAATTTTTTGGACATATTGTAGTTCATACAAAACTGAGTAGCTATTTTCCATAACTCTAACCTGTAGCGTTGAAAGCATAAATTAGTAATAAAAAAAGATAGAAACTTGTAGCAAGCAAGTTTCTATCTTTTTAGTTAAACCTTCATAAGATTCAAGCTCTATTTTGTAAAAAGCTTTCAGTTGAAGTGACTTCAGCATACATTCCTTGTAATGCACTAACGAATGAATAGTGAACCTGTTCGGCTGGAACAACTTTTCCGTCATATGATAAGTCTCTAGTTGCACAAGCGTCTTCAATCAATGTGGTTTCAAAACCTAAGTCTACAGCAGCGCGAACAGTTGCATCGATACACATGTGTGTCATCATTCCGACGACTACCAACTTAGTGATTTCATTTTTCGCTAAATGCTTTTCTAAGTCTGTTTGTAGGAAGCTATTTGCGAACTGCTTGATTACAATCGTTTCATCTTTCAAAGGCTCGACTGTTTCATGTATCTCAACACCTTCCGTCTCCGGAAGGAAGAAGCCCATAGCAGGGTTGCTTGCTATATGCTGTACATGAAAAATGTTTTCTTTATTATTTTTTCTGAACCACTCCAAAACTTTTGCTGCATTAGTTGCTGCTACTTCTGGATTACTCAGTTCCATTTTTCCATTAGGAAAATAATCTTTTTGAATATCTACAATAATTAAAGCTGTGTTCATCTTTTCACCTCATTTATAATTTTCCTTACACGTTAATGATAAATGGAAGCTAGGTAATTATCGATAGGTTGATGAATCATTTCTGCGTCATATCATTTCATCATGAAAGGAATTCAACATGGAACTAAGTAATATTGATTATCAAATCCTCAATATATTATCTAAAAATTCACGTATCCAATGGAAAGATCTCGGAAAACAAATTCATATGACTGGTCAAGCGGTAGGAAACCGTATAAAAAAACTGGAGGATCAAGGAATCATACAGTCGTATTCGTTGATTATTGATGAACTAAAATTAGGGTTCTCTTATACAGCTTTCGTCATCATTTATATGAAAACGTCTAATCATGAAGCTTTTATTCACTTTCTGAACGAGTGCCACGAAGTCATGGAAGTACATCGTGTATCTGGAGAAGGATGTTATCACTTGAAAATAAAAGTTACTTCTCAAGAACAATTAAATCTCCTTTTAAATTCAATTCTTGAACATGGAAATTACACCCTGTACCTCTCAATAAATGAAATCAAGCGGCGCCTCTCCCCAATGAAAGACGTATAAACTCCATAATTGTCTGTATAGAGTCCTAGAAACCGTTAAAAATCTCGGAAAAATCATTTCATTCCACAAAAAGGCTAAGATTCTTGATTATTTAAGAATTTTAGCCTTTTGTCACTCTTTCCTATTCATACGCCATTGGTATAGAAGCCTAAATATGATGACATGGCATTTAACGATTTCGATTGATTACTTCTTACCTGTATACCTATATCTTTTGATGGATCAAAGTGTTCTTCTCTCGATAAGAACCTATTCCACTTTAAAAGGAATTTGAGGACTGCTACATGATGAAAGATTGCGTACAGTAATTTGAATACAAAATAAAAAATTCGCCATCTAATAAGATCGCGAATTTTAAGAAGTTTCAAATGAAGTGAGGTTGCTTTAATTTTGTACTCGCAATCACAAATGCGATAAACAGTACAAAGGCGGCAAACACATATGGCATATTGATGTTGATATCAAACAAAATACCACCAATAATCGGTCCTATTATGATACCTAAGCTAGTATATGCCGAGTTCATCCCCGCAACATATCCCTGATTTTCTCCCGCAATTTTTGATAATAAGGTTGTCACAGCAGGTCGCAAAATATCACCCGAAAAGAATACAATACTTGTAATGACAATCATCATCCAGTAACCGTCTATTAAAATCGAAATAAAGATGAAAATAGCGGAAGATAACAAGGTAAGGTTAACCAGCATTCGTTCACCAAGTAGATTGACCAATCTATCAAAGAATAAGATTTGAGCGGCAACACCAGCGATTGAGCCGACTGTAATAATGACAGAAATATCACGGACAGTGAAGCCAAGCTTTTCGTCTACAAATAAGCTAAACATCATTTCATAAACAGCTAGTCCAAACTCTAGCACGAAAACGACTAGCAGTGGTGTGAAGTACTGTGGTTGCAAGGATTTCTTGAACTCTTGTATAAACGCTGGTTGTTCCAATGATGCACGATTTTTTTGTAGTTGCTCTTTTGAAATCGAATCTTCTAATACGATGAAAATAACAATCGCAGTCAGCAATGATATGAAAGCAGCAAAGAAGAACGGCGCGCGTATCCCAAACTCTGCAATAAATCCACCAATTCCTGGTCCGATTATAAATCCTAAGCTGATCGCAGCCGATTGATAGCCTAACACTTTTGCACGATCTTCTAGAGTTGTTTTATCAGCAATATACGTAATAACAGCTGGCATAATAAAAGCGGCACCTACTCCTCCAAGCAAACGACTTACGAATAATAGCCATATTTCATTTGAGAGACCAAACAACAATTCTGAGAATGAAAATAACAAAAGACCGATAATTATCATTTTTTTACGACCGATTGAATCGACCCAAACTCCTGTAAAAGGGGAAGCCATAAATTGCGTAAGAGCCATAGCAGCAAACAAATAACCGACAACGGCACCACTTAAACTCAGATCCTTCGCAATGGAGGGCATAACTGGGGCGGCAAGTCCCATCCCGACAAACGCAATAAATAAACTAGATAATGCAAGTGCAATAGATACTTTCTCTTTGCGATTCATAATTAATGTCCTCTATTTGATTGTCAAACAATTCATGATCCTACTCGTCGGATGATGAAATGGATGCATTCACTTTCTTCATAGTTTGTAAAACATTTTGTAATTGTACTAAATCGATGTCAGCGAAGTGTTTCATCATAAAATCATTATCTGCTTCTTCACTTAATGCCTGATAAGCGAGACCTTCTTCTGCTAATGCGATAAAAAACTCGCGATGGTTAGTTGGATTAGGTTCACGCTTAATGAATTTTAGTGCTTCGAGCTTCGACAATACTTGGCTTACTGCACTTTTAGAAATCGAGAATTTCTTCGCAATTTCATTTGCGGTGATGTGTGGATTATCTTTTACAAAAAATAAAATTGTGTCTTGTTGCGTCGTTAAATTAAATGCAGTAAACTTTTCTGCATTTTTATTATATAAAAGATAATTCAAGTAATATTCACTAAAAACAACAGCAAGTTCTTTAAACATTTTTTGTTGATCTTCGAGCATAATATCATCCCTTTCTTTTGGTTAAGTAAACTGAAATTAACTGACAGGTTGTACTTTATATGCTAAATAATCCTTTGTCAACTATTTTTCTTTTTCGACAAAACGTCTAAATGATTATTTGACCTTTTGAAAATATAAGAAGAGCTTCTTATGAATCAAATTTAAAAGACTACTATCAAGTATTATCGAAAAGTGCTATTCAAAGAATGCTCAATTAGAAATTGACAATGAACAAGACCTCAAGAAAAAATGGTTCCAATCATTTAATAAAGATGATTGGAACCATTTTTATTTTTGGTTAGTGATATTCTAACGACTTATGTTAAAAATCAGACTATCTCAGTTTAGTATTTTTATTATGCTCTCCCCATTGACACATCTCTTGAATGATTGGCCAGAGAGTTTTTCCTTTTTCCGTAAGACTGTATTCAACCTTTGGTGGAATTTGCGGATATTCCTTGCGATGAACCAATCCGTCACTTTCCATTTCCTTCAATGTCGAACTAAGTGTTCTGTAAGTTATTTTGCCAATCATACGCTGGAGTTCGTTATAACGAACTGCATTGTTGTTCGATAAATAGTAAATAATCAGCAGTTTCCATTTCCCATTGATGATGGAAAGTGTATAGCCAAAAGAAGTTTCCTGATTATCAGCTACTTTAATTTTGGATGTTTTCATATTAACACTATCCTCCTTGATAGTATGTGCGAAAAAAGTGCATACTTGTTTGATTTTTCATATTGACCATATACTACATCTCAGGGCGAGTAAATAGGGACGAACTTTTTTATCCCGTCACGAGCAGGATAAAAATACATTCATGCAAGGATATAACATTCTCTATCAAAAGCAAGCTATCTGAAAAGGAGATCTTTAACGATGACAAAACTAAAAAAAGTAGCACTATTAACGACACTCACATTGAGCGGTATTTTGACTGCTTGTGGAACTTCTCAAGATGCACAGTCTAATCATGAGACGAGTGCAACACAACCGAAAAAAGAAGACCTGGTGGTCCAACAAATCCGCAATGCGACCGTAACAGTAGAATATAAAGGACAAAAATTCTTAGTGGATCCTATGTTTTCTAAAAAAGGTGAATTTGATTCGTTCGGTCCTGCTGCAAGAGACGATCGGAATCCAATAGTCGATCTACCGTTCTCTGTCGATAAGATCATGGATGACGTAGACGCTGTCATCGTTACCCATACGCATGAGGATCACTTTGATCAGGCAGCAAAAGAACAGCTTCCAAAAAATATTAAGTTATTCATGCAAGACGAAAAAGATGCAAACTTAGCGCGCAAAGCGGGTTTCACAAATATTGAAGTCATGAAGGAAGGCAATTCGACGACTTTTAAAGGAGTCAAATTAACTGAAGTAGATGGTCGTCATGGTTACGGGAAAATGGCAGAGGCTATGGGGAACGTCATGGGAGTCGTCTTCCAACACCCACAAGAAAAAACGTTATATATAGCGGGTGATACTGTTTGGTATTCACAAGTGAAAAAAAATATCGATACGTATAAACCAGAAGTACTCATTTTGAATGGAGGTCAAAATCAATTTCTCGAAGGTGGTCCATTGATCATGGGAAAAGAAGATGTCTATCAAGTTTACAAAGCCGCTCCAAAAGCTAAAATTTTAGTCAGTCATATGGAAGCCGTCAACCATTGGGGACTCTCAAGAAAAGAATTGAAGACGTTCATTAAAGATAAAGGCATCACATCCAACGTCCTTGTTCCTGATGATGGGGAAACAATCTCATTCTGACTTTATGACCATATCTAACAGTTTTAATACTGCCCTGAATAATAGAAAAGGGTTCATCGTGCTTACCCACCAGTGAGCTCGATGAATCATAGAGGTGAGATGATGAAAAAATTCGAACTATCCGTTTTATCAATTGCTCCGTTAAGACAAGGAGAAACCATGAAAGAAGGAATAGATGCTGTAGTCACATTAGCAAAAGCTGTCGATGCAATGGGATATAAACGTATTTGGATCGCAGAACACCACAATCATGATGCCTATGCCAGTGCTGCAACCGTATCGATTGTGCAGCATTTATTGACGCATACAGAACGCATTCGTGTCGGTTCCGGAGGTGTCATGTTGCCGAACCACTCCCCGTTAGTCGTAGCAGAACAATTCGGAACACTTGAGACACTTTTTCCTGACCGCGTTGATTTATCACTAGGACGTGCTCCAGGAACTGATCAACAAACGGCAGATGTGATTCGACGTTCAAATCATAAAGGCGTCTTTTTCTTTGAAAAAGAAGTTCAAGAGATATTGCGATATGTTGGAACAGAGGAGGAACAAGGTGATGTTCGGGCATATCCAGGACTTGATACACACGTGCCCGTGTTCATTCTAGGATCCTCTACTGGATCTGCTAAAATTGCAGCGCGACTCGGGTTACCATATGCTTTCGGTGCGCAATTTTCTCCGGAAACGATGGAAGAAGCACTACACATCTATCGTCAAAATTTCAGACCTTCGAAATATCTGCAAGAGCCGTATGTACTAGCTGCTATCAATATCATTGCCGCTGATTCGATGGAAGAAGCTTCTTTCATTGCTTCTAGCCATCTGCAGGTATGTATCGATATTTATACCAATAATCTCAGTCAGCTCATTCCGCCACAGAAAGATTTCCTTGAATCCTTATCTCCGTATGAATTAGAAATCTTGCATTATAAATTGGGGTACACGATTATGGGCGATTCAAAGACCGTTCGTCGGGAATTAATCGAGTTTCAAGAAAAGTATAATGTAGATGAAATCATCGCTTTATCCAATATCCATGACAGTAAAAAAGAGATTCAATCGTATAAGATTTTTAAACAAGTAAGCGACTCTTTAAACAATGAAATTTAATGATATTGATTAAAAGCTGAGTAGTTTGTAGACTGTATACAAAAAATAAATCATTATCAAAAACACATGCTTTGTTTGCAACATTCCATGTCACGTTTCCGTAGACATGGATCAATAGGCGTATCGTACACTTTTATACACTAATATAAATCTAGTTTTCTATTCTCTTTATCGCTCCGTGCCTTCCGTCGTAAGGAACAGGAACGTAGAGATGCCTCGCGCAAGCGATGTGCAGCTCTCGTTATCGGTCCGGCAGGAGGGCAGCGGTGCGATGAGGATGTTGCTGCGTGCAGCCTACAGCCTCACGCATGAGCCCGAAATTTCTTCTTATGCTGTACATCAAATAGAAAGAAAATCATTACCTATCTACAGGAAGATCGATTCACTTCAATCAGCTATCTCTCCTCGAACCTTCATGCACTCCACTACTTGTCTCACTACTGTATCCTCCATAACACCCTTCTACATAGAAGAGACCAACTGTACTTTCTTACCCGCAGTGGATCCGTCCACTGCGGGTCTTTCAATGCACTTGGATTCGGAACGAATCCATTCCTTACTCGCTTGCGCTCTCTCAAAAGAAAAACGTCGTCGTTTTTCATCCATCGTTTTTTTGTCCATTCATGCTACGGTACGTAGGTGTGTCCTTATTTGAAAATAGAGGAAACTATTACTAAGCTGAACGCGGCATAGAAATGACGATACATAAAAATACGACTCAAATCCTCTTGCTATCAAGGACTTGAATCGTACGATAAAGCATCGAGTGAGTCATCGCACCGCTCATCAAACAATCGACGTAAAGGCTTTAGCGGTCACGTTTAACTCTCCAGCGGTTTCTCCCATACTATTGAATCTGTCGACGGTTTTCTCCATCACTTGAAGGCTATCCGTTGTATCTTTTGCTGATTGGTCCATTACCTTCAATACTTTTTCCAGTTCTCCGTTCATTTTTTCGGTCGTTGTCCGAACATCCACTACAGCACGTTCGACAAGTTTTGACAGGTTTCGGACTTCTGTTGCGACGACATTGAACCCTTTGCCATGATCACCGGCTCGCGCCGCCTCAATGGATGCATTTAAAGATAATAAATTGGTTTGGGAAGCAATCCCTTTGATGGTCGCAGTAATCTGCGTAATCTCGTCCGCCTGTTTTTGCAGATTTTGAACGACCTTATAGTTCGCTAACGTTTCGTTCGCCATATGTTCAATCGTCTTCTTCAATAATCCACTCTCTTTAATCCCATAGAGCGCTCTTTCGTCAAGTGTCTCTGCAATCGTGTCGAACGTCTTCGCATACGTTTCGACTAATTGTTGCCGCTCCGAAATATCCGTCGCGATTTTGACGACCCCGATGACTTCCCCGTCTTCAATCAACGGCATGTAGGTCGCTTCTAACCAGATGGAATTTCCAAGAGAATCAATTCGTTCGATTTTTTCAGAAGTACTTAATCCGAAGAACAGCTTCTCCCAAAACGCTTTATATGCCTCGCTATTAACAAATGCAGGAGGACAAAACAGGTGATGATACATACCAATCATCTCTTCCTTCCGATATTTCATCGTCTTCGCAAAGAGATCATTTACATCGACTACTTTTCTTTGCAAATCAAATCGAATCATCGCCACATGATTTCTTAAGGAATCTAACACTATACCAGAAGAAAGATCGACTGTACCTGAATCCATTATCCTCACCCTCTTGACGTCTATTTTTTTAGATGCACAATTTGTATTTCCTCATTATGTATATATAAATATAGTTATAAAGGGCTATTCAGAATACATCTTTTTTGAAATAAGTATCAATGTTTTTAGTCTTTTTTTATTATTTTCTCCCTCTAAAAACTAGTATCAAAAGTACTAATAAATTATCAGGGTATAAGAAGTTTATATCCCTCGAATTCAAGGTATTAATAACATATTTATGCTGTTGTTAAACAGTATTAAGGCTGTGATAGAAAGGAGAAAATTCGTTATGTCGACCTCATCGGGACCACAATATTTGACCCTCATGCCAAGATTGTCTCAACACTTCCAACATCATGACATCTTACAAAACGTTGGACTCCTATCGATCCGGATCATTCAAAAGAAAAGAGCGGTTTCACTGGTCGAGTATCGACGACTGTATTCACTTCTCGATCAAGAGCAATTGGATTTTCAAAACTTCGTCCATCCGGATGTCAGGCAGCGTCTTGTCTTATGTATAAACCTCTCTTCTCACGAGTGGAGTATCTCCTTGCCTGACCATCACTTTTCTGAAGAATTTTTTCGATTTCCGACTGATTGTCCTCCCCTACAGTTTTCTCGTTTCTATGCGACTACTCATCACTTTATGACTTCACTTGAATCATTCATCCTATCTTTATTTTCTACGAGTATTGAATTCAGTAGTGCTTCCACTTATTATCAAGATACAGCGTCACCAAAGTAAGAGATTCTACTGAATTCCTGAATTACATTTATGACTAAGAATGCTGACTATTCTACTGATTGCAATCAATGAAGGATAGAACGTAGAACAATTAAGCAACCCTTTCTTCGAACGGAGTGATAACCATGCGCATCACACAATACACAGATTACGGACTCCGTACCTTGATATACCTCGGTGCTCATCCTAATGACATCGTCCCGATGCCACAGATCGCAAAACACTATGCAATCTCCCCGAATCATTTGATGAAGGTTACCCAGCAATTGACGAAGCTTGGTTATGTCGAATCTGTCAGAGGGCGAAACGGAGGACTCCGACTGACGCGTTCTCCAAAAGAGATTAACATCGGAACCGTCGTCCGTCAGATGGAACCGCTCGATATTGTCGAATGCTTCAGTCCGAACGGGCAATGCCTCATCGCCCCTGTCTGTCGTCTCAAAGGGGTTCTCGGACGGGCAATGCACGCTTTTCATCAAGAACTTGCGAAACATTCTTTGGAGGACTTACTCGATAATCGGGAACAACTTGTCGAACTTCTTCACCCTTCCATCCCAAGTGTCGAAACCACTTCTATCTGATCAGGTTTGCTTCATATCATCGACTAATTCATCTAGTGCGTCCCGACAAAGACTACTATGAGAAACAGACCTAATCATATGTGTGGTGGACGTTATACTTTGTTAGCCATACCAACAGCCGATCGGAACGTCATCAAAAAATCACCTCATTTTACTTACTACTTCTTCACCGCATCTAGCGAAAATAATGGAAAGGAGAACATTTCATGCACTCGTCTGATTTTCAAGATCGCTGTCGACAAGTTGCTTTAGAAGCGTTTCTCGAGATGTATTCACGACTTTTACATGCAACAGACTCACCTCTGAAGCGACAGCAAGTCGAACACGTGCTTGAAGAGATGCGGAAAGAGTTCTCTCTTGAAGTCTTGACTTCTGCGCCTTCCAACAGAACCGTCGAAAATGCTCAAAAAATCTATCAAAAGCTTCATCTTTTTTTAAAATAAAAGATTCATTTAAAATCCATATTTTATTCTATTTCGCTCCGTGCCTTCTGTCGCAAGGAACAGGAACGTAGAGATGCCTCGCGCAGGCGAGTCGCAGCTCTCGTTATCGGTCCGGCAGGAGGGTAGCGGTGCGATGAGGATGTTGCTGCGTGCAGCCTACAGCCTCACGCATGAGCCCGAAAAATCTTCTTATGCTGTACATCCAGTAGAAAGAGCATCACTACCTATCTACAAGAGGATCGATTCACTTCAATCAGCTATCTCTCCTCAAACCTTCGTACACTCCACTACTGTCTCACTACTGCATCCTCCATAACACCCTTCTATCTATATAGAAAAGAATAGATGTACTTTCTTACCCGCTATACAATTGCAATAAAAACGCTATATGAGCAATTATGGGCGTCTGAGAAGCCTATTCGAATTACGACATCTCTTTTAGGTAAACGTTTAGGGATAATAGCCAATCTTGAAAGACATTTAGAACAGCTGCCTATTACAAAGCGTTTACTTGAGCAAATTACGGAAAGTGTGGAACAATTTCAAATTCGCAGATGCTGTAGAATCATTGATAATTTGAAAAATGAATCAAGCGATGTGAAATTGTGGCGTGTTCAAAGATTGGCAGGGATAAAGTCAAAGGATTTTAAAACGATTCGGTCAATATTAGAGGCGTATTTACAGGAAGGTGGAATCGATGAAAAGCAAAGATATAAAGCTTAAGAATTGGCCGTTTGATCAAGGTGCACGCGTGAAATTAGAATGGATCGGTGCACCTTTTAGATACGAAAAAAAGATTGTGCTGCCAGTTTATTTTAGTGGAAAAGTTAATGGATATTATACAACTGAAAAGTTAATAGTTGATTGGACTGTATTAGCTTCTTTAAGAATCCAGCATTATTACGTAGATGGGGTTATTACGCAACCTATCTCACCTAACCAAACTGAAGAAATTATCATTACAATAGATCCAAATTACGTTGGCTATTTTGAACAAAACTATTCAATACGCGGGACAAAATATACAGAAATATCGCAAACTTTCGTTATCAAATACAATGGGGAGCGTTTCTACCTACCTTTAATTGAAGTGCTTAGAGGAATCATTGCACCGAATGCATTCCTGTTGAATTGTTTATTTGAAATGAACTCTTTCCCGTTATATTTCACAGAACAATATGAGTCGGATTTATTACGATTACACTTCGCGTCTTCATACAATGCAAAGTATTTAAAGAACGAGTATTTACATCATTTAGTGTGGCTATTAATGAACAATAACGCTCGTAAAGTATATGAAAGTATAGCTAGTAATTTTCATTTTAATGACTCTCTTAAGTTTGAATGGCCATTTCAAACACCAATCAAACTAAAGCTACGTGTGAAAAAAACACCAACAGGATATACAGTTCTATATATTAAGGCGATGCTAGATAAAGAATTGCAGGTTTCTAATTTGGAAATTACTCACCCTAGCCTTGTTCGTCATGAAAAATCGAATGAACCAAGAAAACGTATAATTCTCCCCCTTTCAACTTTAGGCGATTATGAAGCGGATGTAACAGTTGATGGACGTACAAATGAATTTGATGAAGTAATGACTGATACTTTAACTCATGAATACGTAGATGCTCTAGTAATTACTAAACAAAGAATAACTTCATCCAAACAACGCGAGGGAATTGATCACAACACTAAAAAGACTGTCAAAGCAGTTAATAACAGCCGTTCAATGGGGGATATTGGCGGAACAAGTCTATAAGGAATGGAAAAGAAGTTGCATTGTTAGAAGTTGAACGCGCTGGGCGTAGTGTTTCTACTTTAATTATTACATCCTTAGATTGTTCAAATATTAAATTGCATATTGAGCCTTTACTAAAATACATTATATTCAGCTCAGGTAGTTGGTTAAAAGAAGGTTTAGTTAAATGGGAAAAGAGCCTAGCGATTTATAAAGTAAAGCACACGAGTAACTTTAAAAAGTTGGTATTCAGTAAAATCTCAGACGTTTAATAAATAATCCTTTTAATACACTTAAATGGAACACTCCATAAATGGTGGTTGCGACAAAACAAAAACTTAACTTTTGTGTGTCCGAAACCTTGACCTAAATCCAGCTCGCTGTTACCCTGTTTTTTGGTAGATAGTATAGTTAAATGAGATTTTATTTATTATATTTGTGAAGTAATCTACTTAAACAAACGAAAGTGCTGTAGTTTAAAAAGGATTTATAACGTATACATCAATAAATATAATAACGTTCCCAAATGGAAGTTTGGGGGCATAGGGAAAAGCGACAAACATTGATATAACGGCCATTTGTCTCTTTTTAGTGGAACATTGTTTATGCAACTTTTTATGCAAGCACGGCAAACACTTGATACAAGGCAGAACAATCTATAAAATAGTAAATGGAAAGGGAGATTATAGTTTCTACCCGTAATCTTTTTTCTGCAAACGGGCCATTATCCAAAATACCACATAACAGAAGAAATTTATGATAAATATATATTAAGTTTTGAAATATTGGTATTTATGCCAAAGGGTATTCAGTACAGTGCAAGAAAAATAGTCTTAGTTAACTTGACTTTTTTTATTAAAAATATATAATTACTAATGTATTTTATAAACTATTAGGAGGATTATTAAAAATGACACATTCTATGAGACTACGTTCCCTATCTTTGAACAAGTAATTAAATACGTTCAAAGGCTCTGTTTGTATTTACAGAGTAAACGGGAGTAGTCTGTCCTTTTTTAATAATCTTCATTTCAAAAATCCACCCAATCCATACTTGTGGTTTGTCTAACTATTTTGATGTAGGCAATATACTGTTTGATTTATTTGGGATGGAAAGATGTTATGATGAGAAAGGCGACTTGTTCTGCCCTTCTTTATTTTTATCTTTTTCACTTTCTTAGCCATGCTCATGCTAGAGCTAGGTATGTTTAGTGATGACTTTCTACAAGTCACAAAAAATAAGGATGGATCTCTTTCCCTTTACTCTAAAATCACAAGCAGATGCTTGTGATTTTTTTATTATTTGGAGGTAGGGAAAATGGATAATATGAATTGGAAACGGAAATTTATTGCGATTTTTACAGGGCAGTTCTTTTCACTATTAAGCAGTGCTGCTGTTCAATTTAGTATCATTTGGTGGTTAACAGATACATCAGGAGGTTCTCCACTGATTTTAACATTAGCAGGACTGGCTGGATTTATGCCACAAGCATTGTTAGGTCCTTTTGCAGGAACTATTACTGATCGTTATTCACGAAAAGTGATTATGATAATTGCAGATATGACGGTTGCACTTGGAAGTTTAGCTTTATTTGTATCAATGTATTTTTATGATCCGAGTATTATATTGGTGATAATTGTATTGATCGTTCGTTCATTAGCAACTGCATTCCATATGCCGGCTATGCAAGCGTCTATTCCACTAATAGCCCCAAAAGAGCATTTGACAAAAGTTTCTGGATGGGGACAGACAGTGGCTTCTATATCAAATATTGTTGGTCCAGCAGCGGGGATGTCATTACTAGCGATAAGCTCCGTTGAGTGGGTTCTATTACTAGATGTCTTTGGGGCAGTAATTGCTAGTAGTATTTTGCTATTTATTCACATTCCAAATGTACAGAGTTCAGAAACTGTTGATTCTTCTAGTTTTATCAGCGATATGAAAGAAGGATATCATGCACTTGTAAAACATCCTGTTTTATTAAGGTTAACAGTCACGATTACGATTGTTTCGGTGCTGTATATTCCGCTAGGCACTTACTTTCCGCTTATGACACGAAATCATTTCGAGAAGGGCGTAGTTGAAGCTGGAATAATCGAAATTGTTTTTGCTGTTGGCCTCATCTTTGGTGGTATATTAATGGGGATTTTCGGAGATCGATTTGAAAAATTGAAACTCATTGTTAGCGGAATGATACTGATGGGGATTGCCTTATTCATTTCTGGCACACTTCCATCAACTTTATTCTATGGATTTATCGTAATGGCTGGTCTAGTGGGATTGTCTGGTCCATTATTTTCAGCTCCGTTTTATGCTCTTATCCAAACCGAAATTGAACCTCATTTACTTGGGAGAGTGTTTAGTTTTGTTGGAAGTTTGGCATTACTTGCAACACCGTTGGGTTACGCATTTGCTGGGGTTCTGATCCACTTAACAAATGTGGCCGTATTATTTTTGATTACAGGTATATTAATTGTATTAAATGCTGTTATCGTAAGAAAAGCAAAATAGGAGGGGAATTTCATGCAATTTTTACTATTCTTTTGATACGAGCTTGGTTTTGAGAAAGAGGCTCGTATCGATTCTAGCTATCGATACGGAATAAAAATATTTCGGGGGTAGCGAAAGATGGAACAAATCTGTTTTGAATTAGAAAATGTAGAAGTGACATATCTAGATAAAGAGGTTTTAAAGATTGAAAGATTAGCTGTACACCAATTTGACCGTATCGGCATAGTCGGTAAAAATGGTGCAGGTAAAAGCACGTTACTAAAATTACTGGCGGGTATCATTAAGCCAACAACGGGAAAGGTGAATCGGCTTGTTGAGAATGGCTATTTTGAGCAACTTGAAACTCCATCAGTACGTGATGCTGATCCAGTGTTACTTGGAAAATTAGACGTACCAAAAGACTCTAATCAGCTAAGCGGTGGGGAACAAACAAGGATGAAACTCGCTAAATTGTTTACTCATTATTATGAAGCTTTATTAATTGATGAGCCGACTACTCACTTAGACCAAGAGGGGATTTCGTTTTTGCTCGATGAACTTAGGTATTACTACGGAGCGCTTGTATTAATTAGTCATGACCGTTCTGTATTAGATGAACTAGTTACGACAATTTGGGAAGTTCATGAAGGTAAGGTACGAATCTATTCAGGAAATTACAGCGACTACATGGCACAAAAGAAGTTAGAACGTGAACAGCAGAGTAAAGCACATGAACAGTTCATAAAAGAAAAGAGCAGGCTAGAAAAAGCAGCACAAGAAAAAATGAAGAAAGCTGAAAAAGTTGCACAAGCAGGTCGATTGTCAAAAAAAGATGCGAATGCAAAGCCGGATAAGTCCTTTATGACAAAATCCAAAGGTACGAGCCAAAAAGCTATGCAGCGTGCAGCAAAGGCCATTGAGCAACGAATGGAAAAACTTCAGGAAGTCGATGCTGTAAAAGAGGATAGGCAAATAAACTTCCATCAATCGAGAAATTTAGAGCTGCATAATAAATTTCCGATAATGGCAGACCGATTTACTCTTCAAGTGGATAATAAAGTATTATTAAATGAAGTAAGTTTTCAAATGCCGCTTGGTAAAAAAATTGCAATTTCGGGTAAAAATGGTGCTGGCAAAAGTACTTTACTCCACCATATTGCTATCAATGCGCCCGGTTTAACAATTTCACTAAAAGCAAAAATTGGATACTTTCGTCAAATGAGCTATCAATATACAAGGGATGAAACGGTATTGGAATTTCTGAAAAATCGTTCTGAATACGATGAGAGATTTTTACGAAGCGTTCTACATTCCATGTTGTTTGTCGGCACAGATATATTAAAAAGTGTAAAATCATTAAGTGGTGGTGAAGCGATTCGTCTACAATTATGTCAATTATTTTTAGGAGAGTATAATATTTTATTGTTAGATGAACCAACCAATTTTTTAGATATCTATGCTATTGAAGCGTTAGAAAGATTTATTACAGCATATAAAGGCACTATTATCTTCGTATCACATGATCGCAGGTTTATTGATTGTGTAGCAGATTGTATATATTTCATTGAAGATCAACAGCTAAAATTAAGGGGTTGATTAATGATGAAGGAGAAATAATGGGGTTATTATCAAAATAAGATCTTTCGTAATTGGGTACTGTTTTGAAGAATACAGTAGAGAATTATCAAAATTTTTTATAAAAATAGTGTAATACTTCATAAAGAAAGAACCCGTTTTGATCAAACTTTTTTCAAAACGGGTTCTTTAAATTTAACGTAAGATAAGCCTTTGTCGCTTCATTTTGATCAAACTTTATTTTAAACCAACACCCGCAGTGGATCCGTCCACTGCGGGTTTCTCATTGCCCTTGGATTCGGGACGAATCCATCCCTTACTCGCTTGCGCTCTCTCAAAAGAAAAACGTCGTCGTTTTTCATCCATGCCCTTACACGCAGACAGGACGGAGGTGTCCCGTCCGTCTACGCTCTATTATCCCCTTTAAAGAACACCTTGTGCCTTCAAGCTGACGTATTCTTCTCCGGCACCGACGATGATGTGGTCAAGAAGCTGGATACCGACGATGCGTCCGACCTCGACGAGCCGTTCGGTCACCTCGATGTCTTCCCGCGATGGATGCGGGTCACCGCTCGGATGCTGGTGGCTGACGATGAGCGACGTCGCATTGTTGAGGATGGCGGACTTGAAAATTTCTCTAGGGTGGACGACGCTCGAGTTGATGCTACCGACGTGTGCTCGATGGACGGCAATGACGCGGTTCTTCGTATTCAGTAGGATGACAAGGAACACCTCACGGTCATCGTCCTGGATGAAGCGTTTGGCGACACAGAACGCGTCCTCGGGTGACGTGATGTGCGTCGTCTCGAGCGCGACGTCCGGCTCACGAACCTCTTGGCGGATACGAGTGATTTCAACGAGTGTAGTCAGTTTCATGGAAAAGCTCCTTTCGCGAGTGGGATGCAGTCCGACACGGTGCCGTCCTGTTGACGGGAACGCAGCGAGCGTCGCGAGACGGTGCAAGGGTGACCGCAGGGAAAGATCAAAAAAAGCGGACAGCGCACCGGCACGAAGGCTTCCGGAGCCCGCGAGCGAAAAGCGTGCTTTGAGCCAAAACGCGGAGGAAGACGAGGAACGGCAGCGGCTTTTTTTGATGGCCCTTGCGCCGACGAGGAGCGAGCTAGAGTACGGAAACAGGACGGCTTGCGATCCCTTTCCATCAAACAGAGCGGTACCGCTCTGTTCCATGCCTTTGAAAGAATCATTTTATCGCCTTACGAATACCGAATAAGACAGCAAGAACGGTGAAGTAGCGTTATAATGAAGGACGCAATGACAGACTGAACAGTAAAGGAGTACACTCATGAAGATTTCTTACATAGCGATTCCCCTTGCCGTCCTATTGATGGCAGGATGTACAGATACGGAGACGACCTCACCTCCACCCGATCAAACGGAGCAAGTAGCGCAACAGGACGACACCACTACACAAAAGACCGATGCGAAAAAGGACGCCGATCAACAATCAGAAAAAACAGATGATACGAATCCATCAACGGAATCAAAGACGCCCCCGAAGGATTCTTTCACAGGATATAAGAAGATTTTAGTCGATGGTGGAGATCTGTCCGGTAATCGCCAGGCGAATGTCGTCGTCGACATCGGATTCGGTGACCGGAAATACTGGGCGTTCACGAATGAGCATGGTCAGCTGGTCCGCGTCATCGCGAAGAAGATCGTCCTCCAGAATGATGCGACAGAAGACGTCTCGCGTGACGGACGCTACTACTCGGATGAGGCGAAGGTGCCAGGCGTCGAACGTGCGGATCTCGATGAAGGACATATCATCGCCGACTCGCTCGGGGGCGTCTCGAACGCCTACAACATCACTCCGCAGGACAGTACATTGAATCGTCATGGTGATCAGGCGTACATGGAGGACGTCATCCGCAAGGCAGATGGCGCGACGAACTTCGAGGCGCAGATCACCTATCCGGATACGTCGACGATGATTCCATCCGCATATCAGTATACCTACACGGTCCAGGGGAATACCGTCGTCGACCGGTTCAAGAACGGTAATCCAGACGAGACAAATGCTGCACTTGGTCTGACGAAGAAAAAGGAGACGAAAAAAGAACCAACATCGAAATCAGCTCCTAATACTGCAACGACCGAAGACGTCTCGCGCGTCGATACCGACGGCAACGGTCAGGTGACGATCCAGGAGGCGAAGGATGCCGGCTTCATGATGCCAATCACCGAGAAGCATTGGCTGTACCAATATATGCGGGACAACGACCATGACGGCATGGTCGGAGAATGAATCTCTAGTACAATCAAATAGCCGAAACATAATGAGGTAGTGACGAGGTAATCGTCGCTGCCTTTTTTGTTCCCAGGAACAATCGAATTGATGAGATGTCGAAAAAGCGGATTGAAAACGAAAGAATCGAGGAACATAATAAGAACAAACGTTCTTATTATAAAAAGGAGTGATTTCGATGAGTTATGAAGTCCGTAGCATCAAGACATGGATTAGTCGTGTCTTTAGTGAAAGAAGAATTACGAAGTGGTCTTTTCGAAGGAAGTGAAGTGACACATGAGCAGTCTTCAATCTTTACGTATCTAGCCATTCATAAAGATAAACGGATTTCCACAAGTATACGAGGAATGATGGATTCCATTCAAGAACATGCAAAACGCTAGAGCATATAATAGTCTATTGATCTCATCGTAACGAAATAGTTCACCTATACTTGTGAACAGATCAATAAATCCATTCAAAAACCAGTTAGAGAAGAACCGCGTATTGATGGGGTCTATAAAGACTACGCTTGTCTTCTCCCGGAAATGGATTCATTACAGGATTTTTAGGCATATTGTATCCGCCTATCTCTCCAATTTCTTTGTCGATTCTCCAAAAGTCATCCAGTATATCGTTAGACCTATTGTTATCCATTTTAGAAAGTACTCCATCAACTACGTACTTTTGATGTTTTTTAAGCAAATTATCATATAACCAACGGCTCTCTTTAAGCATGTCATCCATTAAGCTTCTCCATCAAGTTATGTCTTTAATCTTCCCATAGTTCTTCCATCAGCTCATCGATTTCGCCCGAGAGTCGCCGCCGTTCTTGGTCATCCTTCTCGATATGACCGTATTCATCCATCCCGATGACATCGCCAGACTCCACCGTCATCGGGAAGCGAGAAATCAAGATGTCTCGCATCCCATCGTCGAACTCGACAACGACCCACTTCTCTTCAATCCGATCGATGATTCCCTTTCACTTCATCATTTCGACTTCTTGATCGTGTAGGACGATCCGTTCCCTTCGAAGACGATCGTGCCACTCTTATTCGTCCGCAGCATCGTCGTCTTTGAGCGCTTCAGGTTCGTCACGACTTCCTTCGTCGGGTGTCCATAGGCATTCTTCCCGACACTGATGACGGCATACTTCGGTTTGACATACTTAAGGAACGTCGCGCTCGTCGATGTCTTTGCACCATGATGCCCGAGCTTGAGGACGTCCGCGCGTAACGTCTTCTTCTTCACGATCATGTCCTGTTCCGACTTCAGTTCCGCGTCTCCCTTGAAGAGGAACGTGTTCTTCTTATAAGCGACATGTAAGACCGCGCTCCAGTTGTTCAGATCACTCTTCGCATAGTCTTTGACCGGTCCGACGAACTGCGCCTTCACGCCTTTTACCGGGAGCGAGACACCCGCCTTCGCCGTCTTGATCGTCAGCTTCCCGCGTTTGACCGCCAACAAGAAGTCCTTGTAGGCTTGCGTCGTATGCTTGACCTTCGGTGCATAGACGCTCTTGACCTTGAACGAGTCGAGGACTTCATCAAGCCCCCCGATGTGATCAGCATCCGGATGCGTCGAGATCAGTACCTCAATATCACCGACCTTCTGTTTCTTCAAATAAGTGACGAGTGCATCGCCCTTCCCTTTGTTGCCACCATCGATGACGATATCTTCACCACTTGGGGCATCTTGATGTAGATCGCGTCACCTTGACCGACATCGATATAGTGGACCTTGATTTTCGGTGTCGCTACCTCTGTGCCTTGTAGTGGTCCGACGAGTAATCCGACACTTGCGAGCGCCAGGCTAGCCCACATCCATTTTCGTTTCATCATTCATCTCACTATTTCTGATTCATCAGTTAACATCAGTATACAGTAAATATCCGGATAAAGTTGGACATTTTTCCCACTTCATTATTTATCTTTCCAGATCATCGATTTTGTACTTTGATGTACGAAAAAACAGACCCCATTGGATCTGTTTAATAAAGTATATTTGTGTTAATTTGTAAAGTTCTTCTCTATCCATTTTTCAACACTAGTTCCGCTATACTGGTATCTTAGTTCATTTGGCACTTCCTTCGAAACAGGGAGTAAATTGGCATATTTATTGATCCATTCATATGATAATGCTAAACCATCGGCAACATGTTCACCAAGCACTGGTATTAATCCTTCTTTAAATTGATGTACAGGAAGTTGATAAAATTGAATATTCCGATTTGTTCTGTCACTAATTTTCTGAGCAAGCTCTTCTCCTGTAAGGTCATCCGGTCCAACAATAGGTACATTCTCGTTCACAAATAATTGCCGATCGACTACAATAGCGGTGTATAATGCAGCATCCTCAATTGAAACCCAAGATATTTTCTCATCCGAAGGAACGGGATATGCAAGCACGTCATCAGACACAACACCTGGAATCATTAAATTTTCTAAATAAAGTGTAGGCATTAATACAGTATAGTCAATTCCACTTTCTTTTAATTTATTTACCATATCTATTTTAATGTCATATGCTGCAACTCCGGTATAAGAGTCTGGAACATAACCACTTGTATTAAAGATAACATGATGAACCCCAGACTTTTTTGCCGTTTCTAATACGTTGTTTATAATGATTTCATTTTGCTTTACATCATAATTTACTGGGATTAGTAAAACAATTTGTTCGACTCCTTTATTAGCTTCTAACAAACTCTCACGATTGTTTAAATCTCCTTGGTACACATAAATCCCTTTTTGTTCTAGACGGGATTTATGATTTAAATTTCTAATTACAGTTCTAACATCATGTCCCATTTCTACTAATTTTTCGGCAATAGCGCCACCTTGAATGCCAGATGCGCCATATACTAAAACTTTTTTTTTCTTCTGTGTCATTTGAGTACCTCCATATTTTGTTTAATTTCAAGTAAACTATAGGATATATAATTTACTATGAATAGTACGCACATTTTTGTTACCTATGCTTATAGAACAAGTTAATCATTTAGGAGGAAATCATTTTGACTAAAGACTACTGTGTCGAAAAATGTCCGGTTGAACAGGTAGTAAATATAATTGGTGGAAAATACAAAATAATGATTTTATATCATCTATCGCAACAATCTGTATTACGTTTCAATCAGTTGCTCCGTATTTTATCTCCCATTTCTCATCGAACGTTAGCAAGACAATTAAAGGAATTAGAAATGAGTGGGCTAGTCTTAAGGAAAGAGTTTGATGAAGTCCCTCCTAAGGTAGAATATCGATTATCGCCAACTGGAGAGTCACTTTATACTATTTTGGAGCAGTTAGAGCATTGGGGATTATCCTAAGTTGCTTAAGTCATACATTTCATCTTTAGACGCACCATATACTACTCCCCATCAAATAGATAGGTAAAAATATTATAAAATTTTAAACGGCTTAATTCCTGAATTCCAGGTGACTTAAGCCGTTTAATCGTTTTGGACTCCGTAGCTCATCATAAAATCGAATGTATGAAAATAGTAAATTCCACACTTCAGTGCTCCTAAAAAGATTCGATTGTACTATTATCGATGTATTTACCGGCATAAGACATGTTTTGTGTGATTTCTAATTCTTGAGTCGTATGATGAAAGGAATTTGACGTATAGTGAAACCAACAGCCACTAGGAAGAAAGGGAGAAAATACCCGAATCATCATCCATAGCCAGTTTAATCGTATAGAAGACGATGTGCCTGTTATTTGAGCGACTCAGTACGAATGAGCGAATTAATGCTTCATACAAATCCAGAATTACACTTAAATAAGCCTTTTTGAGACACCATATTTAAATTCTGTGATACCTGTTAACCATTTCTAATTCGATTTTTCGTATTAAATTAATGATTCAAAAGATTTTCAGCCGTTTGTCCGATTATGATTCTCATATATTTCGGTCATGTTCGACGAATGACGCAACGAATGAAAGCGATTCGTCAAACACTTTTGTAATTAATAGTTCTGTTAAATTGGTGATTTAGATTTATAAACTATTCGTTTACATCCATAGATTCTATTTACCGATTCATGAATGGATATCAGCTCTTCTATGATCATGATATTATCTTCTTCGCATACCGTCGTTACACGATTTAAACAGTTTTAATAAAAAACACAGTGGAAGGTTCAGATAGCCAAAGAGATTGTTAATTTCCTATGCAGTGACATGATATATAATGACCCTTATTGCAATGTTAGGGACTAAATCTAGTTAACTGTAATATCAGGAGCAAGTTCCCTTACGAAGAAATGCTTCACGATCACTCATCGCCCTTCTCTCTGGAGCACCATAAGCTCAGCTACAATCCGTATGCAGAGTATTTTTTATATGCAGATTAAGCATTCGCTATCGGAAACTTGTTAAAATTTATATCAATATCGAGAGACATGTATTTTTCTTATCTGAAGAAGCTTCCTTGTAATGAAAGAATATATTTAACTTTCATTTGACTACTTGACATGATAAGGGAGCTTGTCTCTTCTCCATAGGTAAAACCCGTCCAGAAAGAAAAAGCGATTTTTTACTATGTCGTTCGCTCAATTTGGAGCATGTAGTGGTTGTAAGTAGTAGGTGAGAACGCTTTAGCTCCAATACTTAAATATATTAATCAAAACCATAATCGAGAGCCCTTTCATCAAAAGCATATACATGTACTCTATCTTTTTGTTGCTTAATTTTTGATTCAAAGTGGTTCCGATATACCCGCCTGCAATAGCGATTAATATTAAAATTGGTGTGAGTTTTAAATTAAATTGCCCATAACTCCCTACAAAAATAATTGATATAATTTTTGAGATTTGCGAAAAAAACACTGTAGCAATTGAATAGATTGCTGCGTCTTTCATCCGATACCCTAGGATAATAACGAAGAGAGATATATTTAAGGGACCACCTCCAATACTTAAAAATATAGAAATGCCGCCTAAGAAAAGCCCTAATAAAAATGTTAAGGAAAGGGATGCCTTTTCCACTTTATTTTTTTTGCGACCAATTTTTGTATAAAGGATGAGAAAAATTAATACGATGAACAAGATAATGGACTGGGTTAATTGCACTTGCTGTTGATTATAACTCTGAACCACTATATTTAAGAGGTATTCCCCTAAGTACCCTCCGATTATTGATCCTAATGAAACGCCAAATAAGACTTTAGAGTTAAATTGAAAGCCTTTGCGCAGTTGTTTGTAAATGGAGACAATACACATTGTAAAAACAACAATCGTCGTGTAAAAACTTACTATTACTATCGGATCGTTACTGAATGCATCTACGAATGTTTTTAAGACGATTCCTCCGCCGATTCCCGTCAAAGCGCCTGTCACGGTAGCTATAAAGGATACAAGAATATACAATGTGTCTTCTAGCATAATATCTCCTCACTTTTTATAAAAGCCTAACAACGATAAATCGTTGTCAGGCTAGTGTTACCTTAAGCTCTCTCCGTTTGATGAAATAACTTCTTTATACCAATAGAATGATTTTTTCTTAAAACGACGGTAAGTCCCTTTTCCATAGTCATCGACATCCACATAAACGAATCCATAACGTTTGCTCATTTCTCCGTTACTTGCCGAAATCAAATCAATAGGTCCCCAAGAGGTGTAACCCATAACCGGAATTCCATCCATATCAATCGCTTTTTCAATTTCCAGTAAATGTTTTTGAAGATAATCTATTCGGTAATCATCATTTATGACTCCATCATCTTCAATTTTATCTATTGCGCCTAAGCCGTTCTCAACAATCATCAATGGTTTTTCGTATCGGTAATACAAGGTGTTTAGTGCAAATCGTAAACCTTGAGGATTGATCGGCCATCCCCATGAACTCTGTTTCAAATGTGGATTTTTGTAGCCCGTTTCTAATCCGTTCAGCCCTTTAAGGATTCCTTTCGTTTCCCGTCCACATACATGAGTTAAATAATAACTAAATGAGATAAAGTCCACTCTTCCCTCAAAAAGGATTTGCTCATCTCCTGCTTTGATAGGAAGGAAAATATTTAATCTTTCCATTTCTTTCAGCTTATATTCCGGATACTTTCCTCGAACTTGGACGTCAGCGTAAAATAGCATTTGATTTTGAAAATTTTCATTTCCTTGAATATCTTCTGGATGGCTACTGTTAGGATATGAAAAATGACCATTATACATCATACCAACCTGATTACATTCATCAATTTCATGTGCCAGCTTCACGACTTTGGCGCTTGCGATAAATTGATGAAAGGCAGCAATCATCTTTTCTTCTTCGCTAGCTGATAAAGCGATTCCCCCGGCATTCCAAGGCATAGTCGACATATTGTTGATTTCGTTAAAGGTCAACCAATGTCGAATTCGACCTTTAAAATGCTGCATGACTGTTTCCGAGTATTTCACAAACAGATCCACTACGATTCGGTTCTTCCAAAAACCATATTTTTTCAGACCGAGGGGTGTATCGAAATGCTGCAAAGTCACCAATGGGATGATATTGTATGATAAGCATAAATCGATAATTTTATCATAAAAAGCTAGACCTTTCTCATTTGGCTCTAGATCATCACCATTGGGAAAAATTCGTGACCAAGCAAATGACAAACGATATACTTTAAACCCCATCTCTGCAAATAAGGCAATATCTTCTTCATAATATTCATAGTGTTTGATTGCATGATGAGTAGGATAAAATTTCTCTGTCTCAACTTCAATAGTGATTTCTCGTAATTCACCTTGCTTTCTTATTGGCATTACGTCAGCTGTACTCAATCCTTTTCCATCAACATTGTAGGCACCTTCAATTTGAGCAGCAGAAGTTGCACCGCCCCATAAAAAATCTTTCGGAAATGGCATTTTTTCTCTCCTTAATCAATATGGATTAGACTCTGACCCATTAGAATTTCTTTCTCTGTCGTTAAGATTACGTCCGTATACTTGTTCGAATTCGTCACTAGGATAGGAGTCGTCGTATCTAAATTCTTCCCTTTGATATATTCGATATCCATTTCAAGCAGGAGATCCCCTTTCTCTACGAAATCCCCTTGCTTCACATGTGCGTTAAACCCTTTTCCCTCAAGATTGACCGTATCCAATCCACAATGAATTAAGAGTTCTACTCCATTGTTTCCAGTTATTCCAACTGCATGCTTACTCTCTAAAAATACGGAGATAGTTCCATTGAATGGAGCGTAGACGAGTCCGTCCTTTGGCACAATCGCCAGTCCTTTTCCTAACAACCCTTGCGAAAACACCTCGTCGTTTACCTGCTCTAGCGTGATTACTTGGCCATCCATCGGAGAGTCGATACTGACTGATTCTTTTGTAGTCATTTGCTCAGCTGCCTGCGGATTTACGTTTATTTCTTCTTTTTCCACAAGCAATTGTGTATCTTGATCAATTCCTAGAATAAGTTGGGCAATAAACGCACCTGCAAAAGCAATCACAACTCCAATGACTGTATAGATGAGATTCGAAAATCCATCTTCTCCAATAAAGCTTGGCAAAGCTAAGATGCCAGGCGGTACCTGTTGATAGCGACCGACGTTCATAATCCCAATGAACAAACCGCCCAAACCGCCACCAATCATAGAAGAGTATAGAGGTTTACGATAAGGAAGGTTGACACCATATAACGCTGGTTCTGTGATACCTAAAATAGCTGAGATACCTGTCGAAATGCCCAATGAACGCAACTTACGATCTTTTGTTCGAAAAGCCACAGCTAGAGCAGCTCCCCCTTGAGCAATGTTAGAAACCAACATACCAGGTCCTGCCACAGTATCGAAACCGTATTTTGCTAAAGAGTTGATACCAATTGAAATCAATGCATAATGCATGCCTGTTATGACTAATAACGGTGTAAAAGTTCCGACAATCATCGGAATTAACCAACTTGCATAGTTGTCTAACCAACGAATTCCCTCTGCTAAACCATCTCCTAAGAAGGTTCCCAATGGTCCAATAGCGATGAGTGCAACGGGAGCAACAATGAATAAAGTGATTAAAGGCGTACTAAAAATTCTAGTCACTTTTGGAACAATTTTATCGACCAGCGGTTCAATATAAGACATGAACCAAATGGTCAAAATGATTGGAATGACGGATGAACCATAATTCACTAGAGTAACTGGTAATCCAAATAAATAGATTGCATTATCTGTTTCTTTTGCGTTTGCAATCATTGTTGTAAAAGTCGGATGTAACAGTATTCCACCTATCGTAATAGAGAGATAAGGATTTGTGCCAAACTTCACTGAGGCAGAATGAGCCAATAATATCGGAAGGAAATAGAAAATCGCATCACTAATAAAATAGAGAATTTGATAAGTTTGACTGGTAATGTCAATCCATCCCAATAATACTGCGATTGCCAAAATCGCTTTTAACATCCCTGAACCAGCAAGCGCCGGAACAATAGGAACAAAGATTCCAGCTACCGTGTCCAATACTTTATTTACTAGAGACTTCTGATCTTTTTCTTCCTCAAAGGATTTTCCGTTTGAAACGTCAGCTATTTTTTGTAGCTCTTTGTACACATACTTCACATCGTTACCAACGATTATTTGGAATTGCCCTCCCTGATTAACAGCACCAATCACACCATCTATATTTTTAATTTCATCTGCATTCACTTTCTCAGAATTTATTAATGTGAATCGTAGCCTGGTAGCGCAATGAGTATAAGTTTTAATGTTCTCAGATCCACCAACAAGTTCTAAAACTTGTTGTGCTATTTTTTTGTATTCCATGACTTAACCTCCTTAATTTTGTGACTTCATTATAATTAATCGATTGATATAATAAAGCGTTTTCAAAGATATAGAAACAGTGTTGCACAAATAACGTTGAGAACGCTATCATTCGCGCAACACTGTTTCTCTTCAATGGTTTTTTCTTATCAAAACGATAATAAATAGCCTTAAACAAATCATTAAACTAGCGTTGACTTTAATTCATTGATTCGCTTTCTATCTTGTGTTGATGTTTGACTGACATGATGGTTAGTAGGCGTTTGTATAAAGTATATTCACTCGTCTTATTCGGCTTTAATGTTTGAATGGGTTGTTATTCGCACTATTTTTTCTATGTCATATATAAAAAAAGCCGAGCATTGGTCAGCTCGGTAGAAGGTTATTAGTATCTTATCGATAATTTTGACTTCAAGGGTCTAGAATCGTTTAAGAGTGCCCTGTAATTATTTAATCATTCAACAGTGGGTTGTCAGAATACCGATACTTTTGATAACTTTTAGAAATCTTGTTCTTTTGCTCCCATCTATTTTGATAATCTCTAGCAAAAGTCCCTGCAAATAAAATGTCTAATAGATACATTACAGATAAATCACTGCTAAACGTCCCTGAATTACTAATCAATTTTTCTCTTGTGGAGATATTAAGAACAACATCAGCAAATTTCGATAAGGTATTCCCTCCAATAGATGTTAATGCTATAATCGGTAACTCTTTTCTTTTAAAATCTTCTAATATACGAATAATACTATTTGTTTCTCCTGAATAAGAAATCATAATGATACATTCGTTCTTTTTAGAGTAGCTTATATTAAAAAAAGCCAAATCAAATCGTTGCACTACTTCGACATGTTTGCCTATCTCTATCATTTTATTCTTAAAATTGTTTGCAGAATTAATATGATTGCCTACAGAATAAATATATATCCGTTCGCTCTGATCAATTATTTGTATAGCATCTGCCATACCTTCTTCATTTTGAAGTGATAAAGTATCAGCTACAGTTTCAGTGTATAACTGTCCGATTTTATTAACTATCGACCATACGTTATCTTTACTACTAAATGGGTGATTGGGGTCAATACCTTTAAAGTGAGATTGTAAATAATCATACTCTGCTAAATACGCTACTTTAAAATCTTCATATCCTTTATACCCAATTTTTTTACAAAATCTCGTGACGGTTGAGGGAGCAACATACATGATTTCGGATAACTTTCTTCCACTGATTTTTTTCAAACTGTCGGGCTCTCTTAAAAAATAGTTAGCAATGGTCTTTTCAATATCGCTCATTTCTGATTGATTTGTTAATTTTTCATATATAAGCATTTTTTTCCACCAATCTGATGATATCTATCGAATTTGTTTAATTGATAACATGTTATTGATTCTATCGAGTTGTATTTTTCAAAAAAGTAGTACTTGGCGATAACGGACTTAGAGAAAAAATTAGCCATTTATTCAATTTCTTTTGAAAAAAGAGATCGAAAAAACGCCTACGAAGATTACTATATTAGATTCTGTAATAAGTAAAGAAGGAGACTCCCTCCAAAATTATGTCGTTAAATAAATAATACTCTCAATAAGCCAGTGAACACATTAGTCCAAAATGAGCATGGTTCTATGATAGTTAATATTATTGTATCAACGTCTTTTAAAGTTACTAAAGTTGCAAATAACGGAAATGTTTAATTATACGATGTTCAAGTCTCGGATTCACAAGCAGATGGTAAAATAAGAAACAATGTAAAAGGTATTGATTGGTCTATTTCTCAAGAAGTCTGTATCATAGATATGAGTCATATCTTTTCATATAATACTTTCTCTCTGAAAAAATCTATTAACGAGCTATGAATGCTGGAATTCTTATTGTAGCAGCAATGGAAGTACTATAGATTTGTCAACAGGTTATTCTGCCCAATATCAAAATGTAATTTAAATATCAGCAATTCATAAAAATAGGTCAATACATCCTTACGCAAGAAAAGTGAAAGTGGATTTTTTTGCTCCCGGAGTAGATGTAACTATATTAAATGTAAACGGTAAACTAAAATTACAATTAGGCACTGCTCAAAGATTGATTCTAGCCTTCGTCTTCTAAGAACAGATTATATCGATTTTATCAAATCCACCGCTGGGATTATGATACTCCAATCGAAGAAACAATGGAGGCACTTCACGATATAGTCAAGTCTGGAAAAGTACGATATCTCAGTGCTTCTTCTATACATACCTGACAATTTCAAAAAGCGAATCATGTAGCAACACAACACGGCTGGACACCATTCATTAGTATGCAAAACTATTTGAATTTATTTTATCGAGAAGAAGAACGTGAAATGTTACCGTAATGCCAAAACGAAACGATTAATATGATTCCTTGGAGCCCATTAGCACGTGGTCGATTAACAAGAGACTGAGAAGAGGTTAGTACGTGTCCTGAAAATGATGCGTTTGCTAATCATTTGTATAATGCAACCGAAGCAACCGACCGTCAAGTCGTGGCCGTTGTCAAACAGATTGCAGAAGAACGTGACGTTTCTCATGCCCAAATTGCTTTGGCATGGTTTTTACAAAAACACCCCCTCTCAGCACCGATAATCGAAGCCACTAAAGTGCATCACTTAACGGATGCCGTTTCTGCTTTAATATCGAATTATCGATAACAGAAATTAAATGGTTGAATGATTGTTATATTTCACATGAATTAGGAGGATTCTCTTAAAGTAAATAACGATTAGTTACATTTGACTTAAAAAGAGGTCCATAATTACATTTCAAAATTAATAAATTATAACACTAAGAAGCCTTATTACTTTAACAAAAATAACAAGGATTATTAAATTTTTAAAACTAAATTTCTAAATGAATAAATTCTCAGATTGGTACAGTATTCGTATTTGAAGATATTTTTTCTTAGTAAATCAATATTTAAATGAATTGATACAAAAAAACAGACCTCACTAGGTCTGTTTGATAAAGTGTCTCTGCATAAAGTCGGTCAATCGATTGACATCGATGGACCATGTCACGTGCTCGATCGAATCGAAACTGGGCATCAATTAATGTCACTTTATCTGGTATCTTTTTTCCCTTTGCTTGCTCCATGACCTCAAACACTTATAGTACGCTCATATACTCCACCCCTAACCCTTTTGTTTATCACAGCATAAAATGAAATGAGAAGTCCGTTCAAATCATGTTAAATGAGATAAGTTCTAGAGTTAAATAAGGTATGAAACAAAAAAACATTCTATACCAAAGTATTTTCGCAAAAAAAGAAATGAGTGAATTAAATTACTGGCTCATAAAAGTTGTTTTTAATTCTCTTCTTTTATGATACGCGGTCGAAAAGCAAACAATAACAGAATTCCATAAAATTTTTTTATCAATTGTTGAAATTCCTTTTTCTCCACCTTTTTTCCATTCAACAAGACTTCATATTGCGTCCAACGATCTTTATAGACGAGTCCAGAGTTTCTATAACCGTTTCGTTGATAAAACTTTTTTCGTATCACTCGTTGCTCGTAGTTCTCAGCATCCTTTGTAACGGTTTCGATATTGAGTAATATCCGATTAAGCGGATAATGTACTTTAATCATGGATAAGATGTGACTTCCATATCCTTTAGAACGGGCACTCTCAGCAATCGCTAGATACAAAATATAAGTGACGTTCTGATGTGTGACGAGACAGGTAAAACCAATGAAGACTCCTGCATCATAAATTGACCAAAAATCTACATAACTTTTATTAGCTTTTTTCAATAACGTTTTCATTGCTAATCGCTCATGGATTGGAAAAGCCTCTTCATACAATGCTTCGACTTTGACAAAGTCACGATGATTGTTATTCACTTGTTCTATAGTTAAATCCATCTTTTTCTCTCCTTATTTCCTTTAGCACCAGCATTCCACTACGTGAATTTGGTCATCTTAAACAATTGAATTGCTTTATAAAACTACAAAAAGATAGAGACTTGGGAGCAACCAAGTCCTATCTTTCTATTCATCGTTCATTCATGATCAGTTTGATTTTTGTAAAAAGTGTTCAGTTGACATCACGTCTGCGTACATGCCATGTAAAGCACCTACGAACGAATAGTGAACCTGTTCAGCTGGAACAATCTTATCCTCATATGATAAATCTCTCGTCGCGCAAGCATCTTCGATCAAGGTAGTTTCATACCCTAGATCGACGGCTGCACGAACGGTTGCATCAATACACATATGTGTCATCATACCGACCACAACTAACTTAATGATTTGCTTCTTCGCTAATTGCTCTCCTAATTCTGTTTGAAGGAAACTATTTGCGAACTGCTTGATAACGAGCGTTTCATTTTCTAACGGTTGGACGAGCTCGTGGATTTCAACGCCTTCCGTATCTGGAAGAAAGAATCCCATGTCCGGACTGCTGGCTACATGTTGCACGTGGAAAATGTTTTCCTTATTGTTTTTTCTAAACCAATCTAAGATTTTAGCGGCATTCTTTGCTGCTTGATCGGGATTAACAAGCTCCATTTTTCCATTTGCAAAGTAATCTTTTTGAATATCTACAATAATTAAAGCTGTATCCATATCTTCACCTCATTTATAATTTTCCTTACACATTAATCATAAAGAGAGACTCAATATTAATCGATAAGCTGATGAATCGTTTCTGCTTCATATCATTTCACCATGAAAGGAATTTAACATGGAACTCAATAATATCGACTATCAAATTCTTCAGATTCTATCAGAAAACTCAAGGATTCAATGGAAAGACCTTGGAAAACAGATTCATATGACGGGTCAGGCGGTCGGCAACCGGATAAAAAAGTTGGAGGATCAAGGTATTATTCAATCCTATTCTTTAATCATTGATGAACTTAAGTTAGGCTTTTCTTACACAGCTTTCGTCATCATTTATATGAAAACATCTAATCATGAACAGTTCATTCGTTTTTTGAACGGATGTCCAGAAGTGTTGGAAGCACATCGTGTATCCGGTGAGGGATGCTATCACTTAAAAATAAAAGTTACTTCGCAAGAACAATTGAATGGATTGTTAAACTCCATTCTTGAGCATGGCAATTACACGCTTTACCTCTCGATAAATGAAATTAAGAGACGCCTCTCCCCGTTTGATCATGTCTAATGTGCTTCGTTCTGCGCCATATAAAAAACTCGTGTTAAATTAATTCCTTAAAATGAATGACATGAAAGATATCAAAAAGGCTAAGGTTCTTAGATACTAAAGAACCTTAGCCTTTTTTGTCTTATTTCTTTTCGCTGACACGATAACCCATATAGTCAGAAGTCCGTTAACTGTTCTGATTCAATTCGCCCCACCTGCACATTTCTTGGATGATTGGCCAAAGTGTTCTGCCTCTCTCATTGATGGCGATAATACCGATTATTAGCGTTATATTACTTATTGCTATTTGGAAGAAAAAAGATCAAGTTTCTAAAATGATGTTAACTTTTGTTGCTGTAATTTCATTAATATTGCTTATTTCTTCTCTAGTTCTTATGCTTTTCACTTTAGTAATCGGATACAATTCTTAATAATAATCTTAAAAATTCTCATTATAGGAGCTTATTTAAGAGCATTTCTAACATTAGATTTTAAGACTCGGGATTTCTCTACCGGAGTCTTTTTTACTGTAATACAAATTTTCTATTTTTATTTCTACATTTCTAAAATTTTATACGAATCTTTTCTAGTCATATTCTTCTAGATATCCCTATAAAAATATGGATTTATTTTCATTAATTAGATTTTTTCGAAGGAGCAAATATACCATGCATTTTTCATATATAACGATTCCACTCGCCGTCCTATTGATGACAGGCTGCACGGATACGGAAAAGACCTCGCCTACAGAGCAAGCGACGCAGCAGGACGATGCGACTTCAAAAGAAGTAACTACAAACAAAGATGCGAATCAGAGTACGGAACAGACAGCAGATGTTACAAAGGATAAACCAACGAAGGAGACAACGTCCTCAACGAAGTCAACTACTACACCAGCAAGTGGCGCCTTAAAAGGATACAAAAAGATTGAGATTTATGGTGGAGACCTGTCCGGTAGTCGTCAGGCGAACGTCGTCGTCGACATCGGATTCGGTGACCGGAAGTACTGGGCGTTCACGAATGAGCACGGTCAGCTGGTCCGCGTCATCGCGAAGAAGATCGTCCTCCAGGATGATGCGATGGAAGACGTCACGCGTGACGGACGCTACTACTCTGACGAGGCGAAAGTGTCTGGCGTCGAACGTCCGGATCTCGATGAAGGACATATCATCGCTGACTCACTCGGGGGCGTCTCGAACGCCTACAACATCACTCCGCAGGACAGTACATTGAATCGTCATGGTGATCAGGCGTACATGGAGGACGTCATCCGCAAGGCAGGTGGCGCGACAAACTTCGAGGCGCAGATCACCTATCCGGATACGTCGACGATGATTCCATCCGCGTATCAGTATACCTACACGGTCCAGGGGAATACCGTCGTCGACCGGTTCAAGAACGGTAATCCAGACGAGACAAATGCTGCACTTGGTCTGACGAAGAAAAAGGAGACGAAAAAAGAACCGTCAGCGAAGTCCTCTGCCGAGACCACAGCGACCGAAGACGTCTCGCGCGTCGATACCGACGGCAACGGTCAGGTGACGATCCAGGAGGCGAAGGATGCCGGCTTCATGATGCCAATCACCGAGAAGCATTGGCTGTACCAATATATGCGGGACAACGACCATGACGGCATGGTCGGAGAATGAATCTCTAGTCCAATCAAATAGCCGAAACATAATGAGGTAGTGACGAGGTAATCGTCGCTGCCTTTTTTGTTCCCAGGAACAATTGAATTGATGAGATGTCGAAAAAGCGGATTGAAAACGAAAGAATCGAGGAACATAATAAGAACAAACGTTCTTATTATAAAAAGGAGTGATTTCGATGAGTTATGAAGATCGGGGCAATAAGAAATGGATTCCGTTCCTGATGCCTGAACATAAAGGATTGCTGAAACGCTATTACCAGGAGGTCCATCATTTCAAGTTCGAGGATACGGAGGGACCAATCGACGGAACGATCGAGAACGCGTTGAACGACGCCATCTTCAGCGGAGACATCGTCACGGTGACGGCGATGAATGGTCCCTTGACGCACCGTTTCGATGCCTTCGTCGAGAAGCTCGACTATGTGCAGGAGGAAGTCCACCTCGTCAAACGAAATCTCGATATCGAAATCGTTCCGTTCAAGCAAATATTAAGCGTTACTCTAACGGAGTGAAGAAAAAATCATTGTCAAAATAAGGACGAATGACTATGTTTAGTTCAATTTGAACATGATCTAATCTACTTTTGACATCACATAGTACTTATTCATGATATTCAGCAGCGGATTTTTATCTTGCAGAAAATGTTCATTCTGAATTATCCTCGATTCTATGTACTAAATGACCAATTTGTATTACAATGTATTACAAAGGAGCTGATAATTATGAGTACCATTTCCGTACGTCTAGATGATCAAGATACACGACTCATCAAGGAATATGCGAAAGCGAAGAACATCACGATTTCTACACTCGTTCGCGATGCCGTCCTCGACCGTATCGAAGACGAAATCGATTTACAACTCTATCATGATTCCATGGCAGCACACCGTAAAAAATCAGAAGCGATCTCTTTCGACGATATGATGAAGGAACTTGATTTAGAATGACGGCATATACGGTAGAGTTTGAGCGCGGAGCTCAAAAGTCTCTCAAGAAGATGGATCCCCAACAAACGCGGATCATCATGTCCTGGATCAAGAAGAATCTGGTCGGGACGGATGATCCGCGTCGTCATGGTAAGGGACTCGTCTCGAACAGATCGGGTGAATGGCGTTATCGCATCGGTGATTATCGTCTGATTGCTGACATCCAGGATGAAAAAGTCGTGATCTTAATTCTTGAAATCGGTCATCGTCGTGACATTTATAAATAAGGCATCTATTGCTCATATACAAGTAAGCATATGAGTTTTTGAATATGTCTGTTTAACGACCGTTTTATATAATGATTGCAATAAAAATTTGTTCTTTATATAAATCATCATCATATATTCTAATAAAATTAAAATCGCGTGTAAAAAGTCTTCGAATACTCATAGACTTTTTACACGCGATTAAATCCAGTGCTTGGCTACTAATAAGTTCTGAAATCACTTCAAATGATTTCATATTTTTAACGTTCTAGCATTTACAGCAACAATGACGGTGCTAAGACTCATTAGTACTGCCCCAATGGCTGGGGATAAGATCACACCATAGGGAGCTAGAACGCCGGCTGCTAGTGGTATTGTTATAATATTATAACCAGCTGCCCACCATAGGTTTTGAATCATTTTGTTATAAGTGCTTCGGGAAAGTTCAAGGATAGAGAGAACATCTTTCGGATTACTTCTGACCAGTACGATATCAGCGGTTTCGACTGCCACGTCGGTTCCACTACCAATCGCAATCCCTACGTCAGCTTGTGCCAGTGCGGGTGCATCATTAATGCCATCACCCACCATGGCTACTTTCCTACCTTCCAATTGAATGTTCTTTACTTGTCTTGATTTATCATCAGGTAAAACTTCTGCATGAACTTCGTCAATACCCAACTGTTTGGCAACCCAATGTGCAACCTTTTTATTGTCACCAGTGAGCATGATTGAATTTATGCCTTTATTTTTAAGAGCAGTCACAGTCTCTTTCGCTTCTTCTCTTACTAAATCAGCAAGTGCAATCATTCCTAGTAATTGCTTGTTTTTCAATACAAATATGACAGTCTTTCCTTCTTCAGATAATTTTTCAAAAGCGAGCTCATCAACCGTTATTTTTTCTTGACGAATATATCGAGGACTCACTACACGAATTAACGTACCCTCTACTTTCCCTTCCAATCCGACTCCTGTAATAGACATAAAATCTTCAATCGATGGAAGTGATAGTTGTAGCTCTTCTGCTCTTTTTACTACACCTTTAGCAAGAGGATGTTGTGATGAACGTTCGACTCCCGCTGCTAGACGAAGTAGTTCGTTTGAGGAAATTTCATCAACCGGCATCAAATCCGTCACACCAAAATTACCTTGCGTCAAAGTACCTGTCTTATCAAAAATAATGGCGTCTAATTTCCGTGCCTCTTCAAACTGCGTCCTATTTCGAATCAATAAACCTTTCTTAGCAGACAGCGCCGTCGAGACAGAGACGACCAATGGCGCTGCAAGTCCTAGTGCATGGGGACACGAAATAACCATGACAGTCACCATACGTTCGATAGCAATGCTGAGCGGATATCCTAATGCAAGCCAAATGATAAATGTCAACACACCGGCAAAAACAGCGACATAGAAGAGAATTTTTGCTGCACGATTCGCTAAATTTTGTGTTTTAGATTTAGATGCCTGCGCTTCGCTGACTAATTCGATCACTTTCGATAAATACGTGCCTTCACCTGTATTTTTCGTTTCAACAGTCAAGCTTCCTTCTTGATTAATGGAGCCAGCAATTACGTTGTCGTCCATTTTCTTTTCGATGGGAAGAGATTCACCTGTCAGCATCGATTCATCAACTGTTGTTGCTCCTTTTATTATCTTACCGTCAACTGGAACTTGCTCCCCAGGTTTGATCAGAATCACGTCACCAGTCTGTAATTCCGACACCGCAATATCTTCTATTTTTTCATCATCAATTCGATGCGCAATACTGGGTAACAATTTGACTAATTCTTGTAGCGCGTTAGACGCGCCCATGATTGACTTCATTTCAATCCAATGTCCTAAAAGCATAATATCTATGAGCGTTGCTAACTCCCAGAAAAAGTCATGTCCCTCTCCTAGACCTAAGATGATGCCCACACTATAAAAGTATGCAACACTAATCGCTAAAGCGATCAACATCATCATCCCCGGATTTTTTTGTTTCATTTCGTCTAAGCTACCTTTTAAGAACGGCCATCCACCGTAGAAGTAGACAATTGTGGATAGCAAAAGCAAAACAACGTCGTCATATGGAAAGCTAATGTTGATACCCGACCATTCTTGAATCATTTTGGAAAGTAGCAGGATTGGAATGGTCAACATTAACGATACGAGAAATCTTTTCTTGAAGTCTCCGATCATTCCTTCATGTTCATGATGTGAAGCACTCATTTGTTGGTCTTCATGATGAGTATGTTCGTGATGGATATGGTGATTCATAAGAAAACCTCCTTTTACGTACTATATACCTGTATGGTGTATATAGAGAGATCATGACTATATAGAGCTACATCTCGTTTTTACTTCCAGTTAAACTTATATATATAAATATAAAATGTATTTTGACACACTAAAAAATAAAAATTATCATACAAGTATAGGATATATTTTAAAAAATGAGACCATTTGTTTGAATAGGACTATTTAGCGCCAAAATCACAAGTACTGAAACTTTAAAAAGAATTAAAGGACAAGGTCGAGGTAGACATCAAATGATTGATGACAATTCATGAATTAACTGAACTGATGAAGACTATGGTCAAATGAACGAATAGGTACTATCGTGAACAGACAAATGAGCTAATACAAAAAACGCAATTAAAAAGCTTTGTTTTATGCACCTACAAAATTATCTCTAAGGAGAATCCAATCGTGAAACTTAACATACTCTTAAAAAGCGTAAGTCTTATTAGCCTATCCCTGATTGCGGTCGGCTGTGCTCAATCCCCGATGAAGTCTTCTACTCCCAATCATTCAAAGGAGGTAGATCATGCGAAACATATGGGCGGTGACAAGATTGAAGAAACATCATCATCGTTGATACTTCCCACGTTTTTAAAAACTCAACCTGAAGATGTACGAAATGTTTATCAAGCTGTAGGGAAAAATCGTAAACTACTAGAGAAAATACCTTGCTATTGCGGTTGCGGTGAAACAGTCAATCATAAAAATAATTATGATTGCTTTATAGAAGAAAACGCGACGAATGGATCGGTGAAATGGACAAGTCACGGAACGACATGCAGCACCTGTCTCGAGATTGCTGTAAAGTCTATTTTGAAGCAACGGGACGGAGAATCGGTTAAAGATATTCGTTCTGCAATCGATTCTTCATATAAAGATGGATACTCGAAGCCGACACCGACTCCCTTATGATTTTTATGATGACACTTTTGCTCCTATAGTAAGAGTGTCATTTCGTTTCATTCTCACTCCAACGATATCCTCTCCCCCAAATTGTTTTCAGATGCCTATCGATCGGGTAATCTAACTCTCTTAACTTTTCTCTAATCATCTTAATATGAGAATCAACTGTCCTCGGATCCGATTCTGACGTATAAGACCAAACGAATTCATAAAGCTCTAGTCTGTTGAACAGCCTTCCAGGATGTTGAAGGAATAGTCGCAGTAATGCATGTGCTTTTGGTGTAAAGTCAATCGACTTGCCATCTAGTAAAATTAAATTGTTGCTCTCATCGAACGTAAGTCCGTGGTAGATAACGGGTTCTTTTGCTTTCCTTCTCATGACAGACCGAACTCTTGCTAAAAGTACGTCCCCGTTAAACGGCTTTGTGACATAATCTGTAGCTCCAGCATCTAGTCCTTTGACGATGGATTCAGCATCATTTAGAGCCGTTATCATGATGATAGGGACTTCCGGGTGAGAATCCGTTATTTTCTTACATACTTCGAATCCATCGTACATTGGCATCATTACATCCAATAAAATCAAATCGAAGGTTTCTTTTTTCACTTTCTCTAAAGCTTCGATCCCATCATTCGCCATACTACATTCATATCCTATTGGTTCTAGATAGAGTCTTAATAATTGCCTCATTCTTATTTCATCATCAACAATTAATATTTTATCCATCCTAGTCACCACCTCTTACATTAAAATTTTTTAATAATAAATGATTGTTAGTCTATTTCCTCATAAATTTCACGAACTTTCTATATAATCAATTCAACCTATAGAATGGAGTTGATTTTCATGAAAGTGTTTATGAAGAGTTTGATCGTTATCCTCTATGTATCCTTATTTTCTCTCACCATACTACTGGTCTATAAGGGTTATGAACTTTTTCATAACTAAGTATCTTAGTGCTTATAAATAATGAAAGAGCATCAGCTTTTTAGCTCATACCTTTTTCGGCATGGCGACATAGATGCTCCTTCATTTTTAACACTTCGCTTTAAGCAATTAATTTACGACAGACTTTTGCACATTCATTACAGGCCTCAGCGCACTTTTTACAATGATCATGATCATGTTTCGAACATTCGTCGGCACATCTTTCACAAATTTCAACACAGCTTCTTGCAAGAACATCAATATTGCTGCTGTTTCGAGAAATAGCTTGTACTAAAAGACTACAAATTTCAGAACAATCTCTGTCTAGACGTATACACTCTGCCATCGAAGAAACATGATGTTCACTCAAACACGCATCAAAGCATTCATTACAAGTCACTATACAGTTGTGTAGGGCACCTAAGATTTCTTGTTGTCCAGTATTCATTCTAAAATACCTCCATTTTCCGTCTTTTTTGACTTACACAAAGCCTATTTCCTTAGTTTGTGAAAAAAAGATGAAAACATTCACCTATTTTTTAGTCCACTTTCAACTGACCCATCATTCCGTTCTCTTCATGTTCAAGGATATGGCAATGGTACATGAATACCCCTTTTTCCTTGAAAGTCATCTGAATCTTAACTCGTTCATCTGGTTTTATAGCGATAGTGTCTTTTAGACCTGCTTCTTGATTATCCAGTTTCTGTCCGTTTCGCTCTAATACTTTGAATTGGACTCCATGAATGTGGAAGGGATGAGTCATTCCACCCATCATGTCTTTTTTATTATAGACCTCCCAAATTTCGGTTTCTCCTTGTTTCGCTTTAATATCGATTCTCTTCTCATCAAACTTTTTCCCATTGATTTCAACATTTTTGCCCATCCCGAAAAGAGTTAACTTTTGATTCACTGTAGACAAGGTCTTTAGCGGCTTTTCATATCCACTTTTCGGCGCCAATGCACTTAGGTTCGTCCCTTGTTTATCCTTCAGCTTGAAGTTAACGACCCTTACTCCATTCGTCTCAAATGAAACAGTCTCACCAATTTTTCTTTTTGAAAAGTCTACCAATACCTCTATACGTTCGCCTGGACTTAATTCAATTTTCTTTACGTTTTTCGGTTTTGAGATGTAACCACCATCATCAGCAATTTTTTTAAAGGATGAACCGTCAGATAGCTTCACTACGTAGTTACGTGCATTGGAGCCATTTATCAATCTGACTCTAAGTTGCGAATATTTTACGTTGAAATATGGATTAATCGTACCGTTTACGAGGAGGGTATCGCCTAAAGCCCCATCTGTTTTTTCTACATCAGCATATCCAAGGACATTCCTGTTTTTAACTTTTCGATCTTGAAGAATTAATGGAATATCATTTTCACCATATTTTTGAGGTAGCATCGTCTCTTTAGTTTTTTCATCTTTTACGTACAACAATCCTGCTAACCCCTTGTATACTTGTTCAGCAGTTTTCCCCATTGGATGTGGATGAAACCACAATGTCGATTCATCTTGCTTCACTTTAAACTTTACTACCTTCGTTTCACCAGCTTTCACGACTTGATGTGGTCCGCCATCTACGGATGATGGTACAACAAGACCGTGCCAATGGAATGTAGTCGCTTCTGATAAGCGATTCACCGTACGGATTGTTACCATTTTTCCTTTTTTCAATTCCACTACAGGACCTAAATAATTTCCGTTATATCCTAGAGTTTCAGTTTTTTTACTATCTCGGAAGAACTGTGTCTCCCCTTGTTTAGCGACAATCGTGTATTGAATGGAATTCTTGGTTTCACGATCGGGTTTTAGCATCTTAGGGATGTTCAATCGTCGCTCTTTTTCTTCAGTTGATTTTAAATCGACACTCGCGCCATGTCCCATACCTTCCATCATAGTCTGATTTGTAGTAGTGTTCCCTCCATTCATCATAGATTTCATGTGCTGTTTGTTATTTGGCATAGTACCTCGGATAAAAAGTAAATACGAACCGCCCACTATAATCATGAGAGTAAAGATACCGATAGTTGCGATTAACCATCTTTTCTTCACATGGATCATTCCCTTCAATTAATTATTATCTTTAACTTAAAGAATGATTGTGAAAAAAATATGTCTTTCCACCCATGAATTTTATAGTTTTTTTCAATGTGTTACTTTTCTGCTCTCTGCAATGTTTCTGCAAATTTATGTGATAGAGTCTATGGAAAGCATAAAAAAACAATTGGAGGTAATTTTTATGAAATTAAAGAAAAAGATTTTTATGACAACTATGGCTGCTTCGCTTTCTTTAGCACTCGCTGCGTGCGGAAGCAATGGTGATGATTCTAAATCAACAGGAAGCATGGATAAAAATATGGACGGTATGGATCATTCGACGATGGACATGTCTGGATCGAAAGAGGTTCCGAAAGGGCTCCAAGAGGCTAAAAACCCTAAATTTAAAGTAGGCGACATGGCGATGATCAAAGAAGCACATATGGAAGGCATGAAAGGGGCCGAGGCTAAAATTGTAGGAGCTTATGATACGACTGCTTATAGCATTTCTTATGACCCTACAAATGGCGGGAAACGCGTCACGAATCATAAATGGATTATTCAAGAAGAGATTGTAGATGCCAAGTCATCTCCTTATGAAGTAGGCGATGAAGTAAAAGTAGACGCGGATCATATGAAAGGAATGAAGGATGCTACGGCCACTATCGACTCAGCTAAGCAAACAACAGTGTATATGATTGATTTCGAATCGACTACAGGTGAAGAAGTGAAAAATCATAAATGGGTGACTGAAGACGAACTATCTGCAGAATAAACGATAAACAAGAGAGGAACGGTTTTTTAACCGTTCCTCTCTTGTCTTATTTCTCCTTATTTAAGGAACCCACTTGTAACCAATTCCCCATACTGTGCGAAAGTGTTCTTCAATAGGAAACTCGAGTTTCCTAAGTTTTTCTCTTAAGTTTCTTACATGAGAGTCGACCGTTCGTTCATCTGTCCACTCATTTGCTAACCATAAACTTGAGAGCAGTTCCTCTCTTGAATAGACACGTTCTGGATTTTTTAATAACTTAGCAAGTAATGAAAATTCCTTTGGCGTGACTTTGACTAAATGATTATCATAATACAGCTCATGGGCGTCTTCATTTAAGATTAGACCCGACGATTCGATTTTTGATCCTGAAGAAACTGTAGTTCGTCTGAAAATCGATTGAATTCTTGCCTTCAATTCCGACTCGTCGAACGGTTTCACAATGTAATCATCTGCTCCCAGTTGTAATCCTTTTACGATTTCTTCTTTTCCGTCGAGTGCTGTCAATAAAATGATTGGTACATTCGAAACTTCCCTTATCCTTTGACAGGTCTCAAAACCATCCATTAAAGGCATCATCACATCCAATATGATTAAGTCAGGCTCATCTACATCAATCAAGTTCAATATCTCTCTTCCGCTGTTCAGCTTAATACAGGTATAACTGTCTTGCAGATAGAGTTCAATTAGTTCTAACATTCGATTCTCATCATCTACCAAAGCAATGGTTCTCATCCTGGAATCCCCCTCAAGTCAATGACAACTTTCAGCCCGTTTTCTACATTAATAGCTACGATGGTCCCTTTGTGCGCTTCAACTATTTCTTTCGTGATAGCCAAACCGAGCCCAGTACCTCCTGTTTCACGATTTCGTGAAGAATCTACTCGATAAAAACGATCAAAAAGATACGGGAGTGATTGCTCATCCACACCACCACCTTCATCCGTAACTTCAATAAAGTTTTCATCAAGTTTTAAAAATACGCGTTTGTTCGCATGTGTATATTTTAGCGCGTTATCCAGTAAATTTAAGAGAACCTGATCAAATCTAGCTTGGTCTATCTCTTTGTAGATGGGAGTTTTATTAATTTGAAGAATTAATTTCACTTGTTTCTCCTCAAATTTAAAAATTATTCTTTCACTGATTTTTTTTAAGAAATCATTCATCTCTGTGATCTGAGGATCTATTTGAAAATGTGGCTCTTCCAATCTAGCAAGTTCAAACAAATCCTCAATCAGTTCTTGAAGTCTTTCGGATTCCTCATAGATAATATCTCCAAATCTCGATTCGTCTTTTTTGAGGAGTCCTGCATATCCTTTGATGTAGGTAATCGGCGTACGCAATTCATGTGTGATTGAAGTCAGAAATTGCTTTCTTGTATTTTGAATGTGACGTAAATCAACAGATAACTTAGTGATCGCTCGTGCTAAATCTCCTACTTCGTCGCTTCTCTCAGCTTCTCTAATTTTCAGCACCTCGCCTTTACTTAACTTTACCGTTGCCTCTTTCATTGATAAAAGTGGCTTTATAATGATATAACTCAAAAAATAAACACTTACTAATAGAAAAAGTACTAACAAGAATAGAGAGAACACTACTTGTTGTTTCAATTCCCCCATCAAATGCTGTATATACTTCGTCGGCTCTAACATGATTATTTGACCGCCATCTTCAATATTACTCACCGTCACTAAAAATTTGCCCTCTCTCCAATTACCTTCTACGATTCCATCCTTTTTTTGAATCCAATCCGGGTTCAAAAATTGTTCAGCGTCGTTAGATGAATCGACGACTTGATTATTTTTGTCTAAGATAATCACATCAGTCATCGCCTTTTCCTCCATTAAAACAACGTGTTCAACTGTTTGCTTGTCGAAGTTAGTGGAAAGAACATCTCGATGACTATTGCCTCTCTCTTGAAGGCTCTCCAGTTCACTTTCTACTTGTTGATGCTCAAGAATGTTGTATACAATAGCAGATGAGAGAATGAAAATCATGAGAATCCCGAAAAAATAAAATAACGTTATTTTAAATGAAAGTTTATTCATAAAGTACCTTTCTCATTTAAGATGATTACATATAAAAACAAACTGTTGAGATTTAGAAAAGAAAGTATTCTTCATTTAGGCGATACACAAAAGAGCTTTTATCATTTGATTCTTTTAAAAGGACAATTCCTTGAATATTGCTCCACAAATAATTAGCGAAATCATAATCACTAAAAATAGCCTCACGAGTAGAATGCGTCATGAAACATTCTATTTTTGTAATCGTATACATTCCCTCCGAATCACGTTGATAATCGAAAGAAAAAGAACCCTTTATATTAAGCCTTTGAGCAATTATTGCTACGCACTCCTCTAAAATCGAGTTGGCAAACACCTCGTATGAAAGAACAGTATCTTGGTACCGTTCATACTCTTCTCTCATAAAACAGCAAATCACTTCACTAGATCGATAATCGACATATGCATCAATTTTCCCCACCTTTACACCTTCAGGCGCATTCTTTATCTGGTCAAAAGAATAAGTGAAAGTATTACCTTGAACCGAAAATGAATCATGAAGTACTGTTTTATCCCAGTCAAAGGATGTTATAAACGCTACGTTATTTTTTCTCATTTTCAACTTATGTTTTGATAACGTAGATGCTTCTTGTTCGCTTAAAGGGATAATCCAGCCTATTTCTTGAGAAGTACAATATTCAATCAGATTACTAATATACCCTTCTTCTGATTCTTTTTTTGAAAATGAATCAAAATATTTAAAATCAGGAAATAGCTTTCGAACCCATCCTTCTTTTGAAGAAATATGAATATCTATACTTACAGGTTTAAGTTGTTTTATGTTCTCCATCACTTTCCAGTTTTCCTCTACTCCCATTATCAGGACATTTTCACGAGACATTTACGATGCATCTCCTTTCGAAATAGAAAATAGAGCGTCAGAACCCTCTAAACCCTGTAAAATCAATCAATATTGTAGTTAGTTTCGTCAGACCATCGAAATACAATATGATACCTAATAAAATCATAAACCAGCCACCTATTTTCATAACCTTTGAAGAATAATTCATTAAGTATCTGGATTTCCCGACCAAAAACGACATCAAGAAAAATGGAATAGAAAAACCTAGTACATAAAAGAGCATATATAAAAATCCATTACTAGGATTCGTGGCGATCAAAGCAATAACTCCAGCGAGGATTGGTCCTGTACAAGGAGTCCATCCAGCAGCCGATCCGACTCCGACAATAAACGTTCCGATATAACCACGCTTTCTTTTTCCTAAGTTCATTCTTCGCTCTTTAAGTAAAAATATTGGGGTCCACAGACCAGTTAAAATAACACCGAATATGAATAAAATAAGTGCACCGCTCATCCGTAGAACATCTTTATACACTATAAAAAAATCAGCCAAATATGACGTTGAAAAACCCATCACTAAAAATACGCTCGAAAATCCAAGTAAGAAAACGAATGTATGGGGAACACCATTCCAGTTCCACTTTTTATTTTCTTTTAACTCTGTAACTGAAATTCCTGTAATGTAAGATAGAAAAACAGGATACAAAGCTAGGCAACATGGCGAGATAAAAGATAAAAACCCTGCTCCAAAAGCTAACAAAAAAGATAACTCCATCAAATTCCTCCCGAACTCTAAAAAATAAATCTTTTTTTAAGATGTATAAAAAAGAAATGTGTTTAATTTTAAACATAAAATCTGTTTGTGAAAAAACTATGCATTTTTTGATTAAATCTCGTATCAATTTTTGAAATGAATTTGATACACTTTTTTGTAATATAGTGATGCTATACTCCTTTTAACAAATCGTTTGTCACCGTATCTTTATCTTTAAAGGAGTACAACTAATGAAAAACAAGGTAATACTTATCGCTTCTAGCGTCTTACTCACAACAACTTTTTCAATGCATAGCCCAAAAGTTGAAGCAAGTAGTGCATATAAAGTAAAAGTAAAGACAGACAATCTCCGTGTTCGGACTGGTCCTTCTCTCAATTACAATATAGTCGGCGTGACTAACACTGGTCAGACTTTTTCTTATTTAGGAAAAAAAGGAGCTTGGACAAAAGTACTTTACAAAGGGAACACACGGTATATCTATAGTTCTTACCTAAAAAAATATAAGAGCCACGTTGCAAAAAAAATGACGTATAATGAGTCTCTTTTTGCTTCTCCTACTAAAGGGAGGCTGACCCAAGGATACGGAAAATCTAATGGCGCTTACGGTTATACATTCCATAATGGCGTTGATCTAGCTGCAACAAAAGGCACACCTGTCTATGCTTCTGCGAGTGGAAAAGTCACTACCTCTAAAAACAGCGGTGCATATGGTAAACACGTTATGATTTCACATAGTCTAAAGAATCAAAAATACGTAACCGTTTATGCTCATATGAATAGTCTTTCGGTAAAAAGTGGTCAGACAGTCTCTAAAGGTATGAAGATTGGAACAGTTGGGAATACAGGAAACTCGTTCGGAAATCATTTACACTTTGAGATTCATAAAAACAGTTATAAATACAGCAGTTATTCTGCAGCGAATAGTGTCAACCCATTGAACTATTTGTAACCTAAAAAAAGAAGAGAGGATGTCCTAAGACAGCATCTTTTCAGATCATAGAAAAACCCTCATTTCGACGTCGAAATGAGGGTTTTTCTATGATCTGAAGCGACTTCATCAAGTCATTTATTTTGAAGTGGATTGCTGTGATCTAGCGTCTCATAAGACTTGTCTCAAAAGTGAGGTGATATTTTGCGGAAAATTGGTTATGTACGTGTCAGTTCAACTAGTCAAAACCCTTCAAGACAATTTCAGCAGCTAAGCGAATTCGGAATGGATATTATATACGAAGAAAAAGTTTCTGGGGCAACGAAGGAACGTGAGCAACTTCAAAAAATGTTAGAGGACTTACAAGATGGTGACACCATTTATGTTACAGATTTAACTCGAATTACTCGTAGTACACAAGATTTATTTGAATTGATCGATTACATACGAAGGAAAAAAGCCAGCTTAAAATCACTCAAGGATACATGGCTAGATTTATCAGAGGATAATCCATACAGCCAATTCTTAATTACAGTAATGGCTGGTGTTAACCAGTTAGAGAGAGATCTTATCCGTATGCGTCAACGTGAAGGGATTGAGCTGGCTAAGAAAGAAGGAAAGTTTAAAGGTCGGATAAAGAAATATCATAAAAATCATGCGGGAATGAATTATGCAGTAAAGCTATATAAAGAAGGAAATATGACTGTAAATCAAATTTGTGAAATTACAAATGTGTCTAGGGCTTCATTATATAGAAAGCTATCGGAAGAGAACAAATAGTTCAGTCCTATTCCATTAATTGGCCAGATAATGTTATGTACTTAAAGTCTTATGCAGTTTGGTTATTTTGTTATTAGAATTGGGTACTCCAATTCTTTTTTTATGAATTTTTTTACTCATTCAAATAAACACTTGAATGAATTATTAAAAATGGTTATACTATATTCAAATAAACACTTGAATGATATTGGGGTGAGAATGTGATTAAGAAAGATACTTGTGAAATTTATTGTTATGACGAAGAAAAGGTCAATCGAATACAAGGTAATTTACAGACAGTAGATATTTCTAGTGTTGCCCAAATGTTAAAAGCTATTGCAGATGAAAATAGAGCAAAAATTACCTATGCTTTATGTCAAGATGACGAACTGTGTGTGTGTGATATAGCAAATATTATAGGTGTTACGGTTGCAAATGCCTCTCATCACCTGCGAACGCTCCATAAGCAAGGGATTGTTAAGTTTCGAAAAGAGGGAAAACTTGCATTTTATTCATTAGATGATGAGCATATCAGACAAATTATGATGATTGCATTGGCACATAAGAAAGAGGTGAAGATCAATGTCTAGTGGGAAAGCAAAACTGTCTGAAGAAGAAATGAAAGCCTATCGTGTTCAAGGATTTACTTGTACTAACTGTGCAGCCATTTTTGAAAATAATGTTAAAGAACTTCCCGGTGTTCAGGATGCGAAAGTAAATTTCGGAGCATCTAAAGTTTATGTTAAAGGGACGACAACCATTGAAGAATTAGAAAAAGCAGGAGCATTTGAAAATTTAAAAATTCGAGATGAAAAAGAACAAAGGGTAGAACGAGAACCTTTTTGGAAGCAGAAAGAAAACATTAAGGTATATATATCAGCTCTTTTACTTGTAGTTAGCTGGTTCTTAGGAGAGCAGTATGGTGAAGAGCATGTTCTACCGACAATTGGTTATGCAGCGTCCATTTTAATCGGTGGATATTCGTTATTCATTAAAGGTCTCAAAAATCTAAGCAGATTAAATTTCGATATGAATACGCTTATGACTATTGCAATTATAGGAGCTGCAATCATTGGTGAATGGGGTGAAGGGGCAACCGTTGTTATCCTATTTGCGATTAGTGAAGCATTAGAGCGTTATTCAATGGATAAAGCACGTCAATCTATTGAATCTTTAATGGATATTGCCCCAAAAGAAGCGTTAATTCGACGAGGCAATGAAGAAATGATGATTCATGTTGATGATATTCAAGTTGGAGACATCATGATTGTTAAGCCCGGTCAAAAGTTAGCAATGGATGGAATAGTGGTTAAAGGTACATCGACATTAAATCAGGCTGCGATTACAGGTGAAAGTGTTCCAGTAACGAAAACCACAAATGATGAAGTATTTGCAGGAACCTTGAATGAAGAAGGGTTACTTGAGGTTAAAGTAACAAAACGAGTTGAAGATACTACTCTTTCAAAAATCATTCACTTGGTAGAAGAAGCCCAAGCAGAACGGGCCCCTTCTCAAGCGTTTGTCGATAAATTTGCAAAATACTATACACCAGCTATTGTCATACTAGCTCTTTTAATTGCGGTAGTTCCACCATTATTTGGCGGAGACTGGAGCCAATGGATTTATCAAGGCTTAGCTGTATTAGTGGTTGGTTGTCCTTGTGCCTTAGTAGTCTCAACTCCAGTTGCTGTGGTTACAGCAATAGGAAATGCAGCTAAAAATGGTGTTTTAATTAAAGGTGGTATCCATTTAGAAGAAGCAGGACACTTAAAAGCGATAGCCTTTGATAAAACAGGAACATTAACCAAAGGGATTCCTGCTGTAACAGACATTGTGACATATGGTAGAAATGAAAATGAATTAATGACCATAACAGCAGCCATTGAAAAAGGATCACAGCACCCTCTTGCTTCAGCGATTATGCGAAAAGCAGAAGAAAATGGATTAAAATTCAACGAAGTAACAGTAGAGGATTTTCAATCCATTACAGGTAAAGGCGTTAAAGCCAAAATAAATAATGAAATGTATTATGTGGGAAGTCCAAATCTTTTTGAGGAATTACACGGAAGCATTTCAAGCGATAAGAAAGAAAAAATTGCCGATATGCAAACTCAAGGTAAAACGGTGATGGTGTTAGGAACAGAAAAAGAAATTCTTTCGTTTATTGCCGTAGCCGATGAAATGAGGGAATCGTCTAAAGAAGTTATCGGCAAGTTGAACAATATGGGAATCGAAACAGTGATGCTAACAGGCGATAACCAAAGAACGGCAACAGCCATCGGAAAACAAGTTGGTGTTTCGGATATTAAAGCTGACTTACTTCCAGAAGATAAGCTTAATTTTATTAAAGAACTTCGAGAAAAACATCAAAGTGTGGGGATGGTCGGAGATGGCGTGAATGATGCTCCAGCCCTTGCGGCATCTACCGTTGGTGTAGCAATGGGTGGTGCTGGAACTGATACAGCTTTAGAAACGGCTGACATCGCCTTAATGTCTGATGATTTGAGTAAATTGCCATATACAATAAAATTAAGCCGTAAGGCTTTAGCAATCATCAAGCAAAACATTACCTTCTCTTTGGCGATTAAATTAGTGGCATTACTTTTGGTCATGCCCGGTTGGTTAACACTTTGGATAGCTATATTTGCTGATATGGGAGCAACTTTACTTGTAACATTAAACAGTTTACGCTTATTGAAAATCAAAGAATAGGTTCTAAAATGGGCGTCAACTATCGGGTGCGATCATTGAAAACAATGTTATGCTTCAAAAGGGATATTAACAGGAAATATACAACTAAAGGACGCTTTAACTGAGCAACGGAAAAAGCCAAATTTCTCAATTGATGTTGAGAAATTTGGCTTTTTAGTATGGGAATTTCCTTAGCATTGTAAATCCGCATTTTCCTGACGCTACCCCTTATAGAACCACTCTCCCCAACTACCAAGTTGGAGTAAAGGTGGGACGATCATCAGCAACAATGCACCTAGGAAGACGAACGGTGTATACACTTTCGCGAAACGATCGATGAACGCTTCACTCGGTGCTTTATTATCCTGCGCTTCCTCGACCAGTTCAATGATGTGCGCAAGCGTCGTCTCTTGATACGTCTTCTCGACGATCATGTCGAACGAACGATCCATGTTGAGCGTTCCGGCAAATACGTGATCGCCTTCCTTCTTATCGACAGGAATCGATTCGCCCGTGATCGGTGCTTGATTGATGGTCGTCGTCCCGTTCAGGATCGTGCCGTCCAGTGCAACCTGATCACCTGGTCGAATCCGGAGGATTTCTCCGACTCGCACCGCTTCCACCGGTTTACGTCTAACGTCCCCGTCCGTCAGCACGAAGGCTTCCTTCGGAGACAGTTCGATCAGTTTCTGAATGGAATTGCGCGTCCGCGCAAGGGAGCGATTCTGAAGCAAATTGCCGATGGCAAAGAGGAAGACGACGGTCGCTCCCTCGAGCCACTCCCCGATACATGCGGCACCGATGGCTGCTACGCTCATCAATACGTTCATGTCGAGTGAGCGGGCACGGACGGCATAATAGGCACTCCGGAAAACTCTCCCCCCACTGAGGATCAAGGCGATACCGTACAAAACATTCGGAAGATACGCTACTCCGCTCGTTTGGATGAGCAATCCCAGACCAATCAAAATCCCGGACAGGATCAAGGAGATCCCCTCGAACGACCGGACCGGTGCCTCGGACGTTTTCTTTCCCTTGACGTATCCATCGAAACCGATCTTGTTCAGCTCGCTTTGGACTTGTCGAGCATCCAGCTGATGGTCGATTTCCATCTCCCCACGGGCAAACGAAACTGTGACGGTCTGGACATTTTGCATCTTTTGAAAGTGTTGTTCGATCGTCTTAGCACAGCTACTACAGTCCATCCCGGAAACGGTGAATGTTTGGACGAGCTGATCTGATTTATCGGGAAGGGGCGGAAGCGATGACCGCGCTCTATCTGATCGGCGATACGCTCCTCTACGGTTGTCTTGCGCTGTTGATCGGTTTCTTTTCCGTCCAGCTCATCCCTCGTTCTTACCGACCTGACGTATCGCTTTCGATCCGCTGGGTTCGCATGCTCATCGTGCTGATGCTGTTATCCTTTTCCCTGTCCGTCTTACGAATCGTACTGTATTTATATGAAGAGATCGGTTTTTGGATAACACTGCAATCCGTGTTACTTACATTCGAGGCAGGGAACGCTTGGATTCTGATGGCTCTCTGGAGTGTACTCCTTCTCATCGTCATCAATCGTTCATCACTCAGTCCTGGACGTATAAAACTAGGGGTATTCCTTGTTATGGCGATGGTCGTTACGTTCGCGTGGTCCGGGCACGCCTCTAGCATCAAAGGGGCAGAAGGCATGCTCGTACATTCTATTCACGCACTCGCCGTCTTCATCTGGACCGGTGGATTGCTCATACTCGGCTTTTGGAGTCCATCAGACCGTAACTGGGGCATCTTCCTCGAATGGTTCAAACCACTCGTGACGCTATGTTTCTTACTGATCGTCGGTTCCGGCATCTATCTGATGTCTGTCGTCGTGCAGGTAGAGGAGTATTCCGATTCCTGGATTTTACCGTATGGACAAGCCTTACTCTGGAAACACGTCCTGATTCTACCCGTGCTGATCATCGGTATCATGAACGGGAAGTGGAGTTACGCGTCTCCTGAACGATCGTTTGAAGTCCGACGGATGCGGATGCGCATGGAAGGCATCTTGATCCTGCTTCTCTTCACAGCGACTGCGTGGCTCGGTCAACAGGAACCCCCTCACTCGATCAAGGATACTCTTCAATCCAGCGGGGCTGGTCCACTGTCAGGGTTTCTTTTCCCTAGCTTGCGTTTCACCTATTCTGATATCCGGTTCGAGCCGACCATGATATCCCTCTTCTTGATGGCAATCAGCCTCCTTTTCGTGGGATTGTTGGTGTACGTCATCCGATCAACCCAAGACTCCATCAAGACCCTCTATCTTGGATTAGGCGTCTCGATCTCATTATTTTTCGCAGCGTTGTATAGTATTTCCGTGTATTTATGATCCTCCACATGAGCATTTCAGCGTGTGCGACGTCTTATACAAAAAGAAAGGCACGCGATACAGCAGCCTTTCTTTTTTCATACTTATTCATCATTTTCATACTAGTTATAACAGGTTCAATCCTATTTTAAATCGGTGCCATTTCTAGACTACTACTGGAATATGTATTACAATGTATTACAAAGGAGCTGATAATTATGAGTACCATTTCCGTACGTCTGGATGACCAGGATACACGACTCATCAAAGAATATGCGAAGGCAAAAAACATCACGATTTCTACACTCGTTCGCGATGCCGTCCTCGACCGCATCGAAGACGAAATCGATTTACAACTCTATCATGATTCGATGGCAGCACACCGTAAAAAATCCGAAGCGATCTCTTTCGACGATATGATGAAGGAACTTGATTTAGAATGACAGCATTTACGGTAGAGTTTGAGCGCGGAGCTCAAAAGTCTCTCAAGAAGATGGATCCTCAACAAGCGCGGATCATCATGTCCTGGATCAAGAAGAATCTGGTCGGGACGGATGATCCGCGTCGTCATGGTAAAGGACTCGTCTCGAATCGCTCGGGTGAATGGCGGTATCGCATCGGTGATTATCGTCTGATTGCTGACATCCAGGATGAAAAAGTCGTGATTTTGATTCTCGAGATCGGGCATCGTCGTGATATCTATAAATAAGACAGGTAGAACTCACATCTGAGGAAATATGTGAGTTTTCTTTTTTTGTTTTTAAAACGACCGTTTTGTATACAAAAATGATTGTTCTTTCACAAGTGTGTATCTAGTTAATCAATCATGATATTCAAAATCTATAAACTCATCTTTTTATCAATATGTTTTTTAGTAACAGATTATACGTAAATAAAACAAACAAGAACTATGTGGATGTTTCGACATCGAAATGTATACTCAGTTCTTGTTATTGATAAGTTTATTGAAATAATACAGGAACTTGTATCTCAAACAAAGATTCATCCAAGCGATCTGTTACAGAGACATCTACTTCTACCATTTGGATGGATTGACCATCAATCGAAAGTTGATTTTCTTCGATGTAAGCTTTTAACTCGCCTATACTCCCTTTACGATCCCATACCTGTCCAAAATGACGGAGACACACAAAATAGCCCGCTGGAACACGGATCAGTTGGGATGCTGGATAATCGTTCAGGAATGCCGTCTGCGCTATCAAAGTGGAGGAAGGAATAGCATTCTCTATCATTTGTTTCTTCGCATCAAACAACAATCCTAAAAAACTTCCTGCCACAAAGGGGACATGTCGTTCTAATAAATCCTCCATCTTGATCGCAGCGTAGTTTAATTCGATGTCATTTGAGACTTCCATATGCGTCGTTAAGAAGTGACGTTCTTCTATATAGCGAACGCTAGGTCGGGGTGTTGCGCCTTCTGTTGCGATTCGCTTGAGATACATTGTTTTTTGCTTCAGACTACTCTCGATTCGAATCAATTGTTGAATTTTTTGTTGTAGCTTGTTCTGATGCTTTTCCATAATGGATAAGGATTTTTCCAAGTTTCGTTCATCTAGGAAAGAGCGGATTTCCTCTAAACTGAGTCCAATCTCTTTTAATTCTCGAATCGTTCCTAATACTTCGTACTGATGGATGGAATAATAACGATAGCCAGTTATTGAATCGATACGATGCGGTTTGATCAAACCAATCCGAACCATAATGCATATTCCCTAAATCTTCGCCTTTCATTGTGCGACCACCGAAAACATATCTTTCGGTCGTTCCATAAGCATGCTTGTAATCCCATGGTCCTCTACTCTTTACTTTGCTAGCAAAAAAACGACCCGTTCCAACAGGAAAAGTTATATCTGCAATCTTATATTGATAAGCTCTTGCAGCATTTTTTAACATGATTGATGAGAATGAAGAAGTGACATTCCCTCCCGGATTTACTACACCGTAAGCACTTACCGTGCCCTCAGCAGATTCTACTTCTTCAGCTTTAACGTTTGAATACGAACTTAATGTAATAGCTAACAAAGCTAAAGACGATATTAAAATACTTTTTTTCAATTTAAGCTCCCCTTTCATTGGTAGATGCTATAGGATAAAATTATTAATAGAAATACTGTTTTTTACAAAAGGATTATATCTATTTTTAAATATTTGTAATAGGAGGATAAAAATGAAAAAAAGTATTTTTACTTTATATCTAGCAACAATCTTGGTATTTTTCTTTATCTACAACTCATTTTTTAACAAAGATTTTCATTCATTCTTTTTAGACAATTTTTCAATAAACCCTGTTATGTTTTCAGTTTTTTTAAGCGCATTTTTTGTTTTGCTTTCTTTTTTAGCAATGTTTAAAACAACTATAAAACAAAAAATTGGGCTTACAATTAATCTCTTAATTAATCTTACTTTTATGATTATTACTTTAATCATTACATTAATTGCATTACCTTTCTCATAAAACATACTAATCTTTAATAAAAGAAAAATAGAGAACTTCATGCTTATTCAATTTAAAACACCATGCTAAATACCTTTAATTGAACTGAAACAGAATGGTAGGGACTCACAGAAAACCCCTTTTAGGGGTTTTCTAATCTTCATTCGAGCATAGATGTTCGTCTCGCGACATTAAAGGGGTATACGCGGGTCATACGCTTATCTCAGCTGATCATGTAGAGAGGGTTTCAAGCGTCGTACTTATCAGCTAATCAATCGTAAGCTATCTTAAAATTGAATGGGTTAGTTGCTAATAAATCTTTTTTCTTGCTTAAGTGTATATTTTTCTTGAGGTTAGAAATCGTCGTGACGTTTAATGAAGTAATCACTATTTACGATTTCCGGTTCACGCCATGTCGACTCAACTCCAGTCCGACCTATTGATGTATCTCATAAAACCTCATTTGAAAAGACTATAAACGCGAATATACGTTGAGTACACATCAACTTTACTAATCAGTTCTCGAATAGCGGATAACGAGTATTCCAGGTCCACCCATACTCTTAAATCATGATCAAAGTACAAAGATTCATTTCTGATTTTCCCAAATGAATTTTTGTCATCAAAATCGATAACCCAATCTAGATTATCGTGGTTTATCTGAGATTCCATATCATCAAAACTACTTTTGGAGTCTATACTGGCCTGATGAAACCATTCCCAAATAATTTTCCACTTTTGTACGAGCTTATCCACTAAATAATGTCCCCATACGACATCCTTGCGATTAAAACCAAAACTGAATGTATGAATTCCTAAATTTGATTGTAGACATAAAACTACTTTAGTATCCTTAAATGTTTCTGAGTGTACATCTAAATAAAAACCTTGATCAAAATTAGATGAAAATTCATCCAAGGATTCAATCTTCCCATCTTCATTCTTAAATTTCAGTTCTATCGAATCAATTTTTAGAACGATGTCATCCACTATCCATACCTCCATAACGGTTATTTCAGATAAAGTTGATTCATAATCAATTTTCTATTCTAATGAGACATATGAAAAGAGCGTATACAATTCGATGTCGAAATGTATATGCTCCTCTGTAATCCAATCTTTCATAAACCTATTTTCTTAGAGAGGGCGATTCGCTTACTTATTCATAGAGTGATTAATTTTCTGTTCCTTCCAACTCTGAGATTATCTCTCGGATAGCTGGGAGTGAATGATCAAGGTCGACCCAAACTTGAAAATCATGCTCAAAGTAAATCTTTTCTCTTCTCATTTTTTCGAACGAGTTTTTATTATCAAATTCAATCATCCAGTCCATATTTTTGTGAATGTCATCGATTTCATCGACTTCTCCGGCATCCATGTACATCCGGACTTCTTCAGGTGATGAGTCGAGAACCGCTTCATATTCTTTACTCGTCTCACCAAAACGGCTCTTTACCATTTCAAAAATTGACGGATATTTTCTAAGCTGTTTATTAGAATCGAAATGAGCTTGATTATACCATGTCCAAATAAGCGACCATTTAGCCACGAGCTCATCAATCAGATAGTGGCCCATATCAATATCCATTCTATCGAATTTGAAATAGCATGAATGTGACCCATAATTTGAGACTATATCCATGATGACCACTGAGTCATTCACCGTTTCAGGATGTTCAAAAAATAAAATTCCTCTTTCGAACTGCCTTGAAAATTCTTCAATCGATTGGATTCGTCCATCCCGACATTTGAATCGCAGTTCAATCTTATCAATTTTTAAAACTTGATCATTCACGTGATTAAAACCTCCATAGTTGATAAACTGGATAGAATTGATCAATTCTCCATTCGGTCCCTTTTTAAGACCTATTTTAAAGCGCATACCATTATAATCGACTTTAAAAGTCAATCGATTTTTTCCTAGGGTATTTCTTTTTAACAGTACCTCTTTGACTAACTCTTTATACTTTAAACATTTTGACATCCAGTCTACTATCTGACTATAGCTCGTACCGTTCGGGAAAAAAGTTTGCATGTCATATGCTCCGAACGTCCCATCCCATACTCCGGTATGATGTCTTCTTAGTACATGCTCTAACCTTTCTGGAGTTAGATACACAGGTCGTCCGAGAGATTTTTTACCTAATGAAAATTTTTATGTATCAAATAACGATATGCATTTTTTCCGACCTTTCCATCGGCATTTTTAGGATTAAATTTGATACTTGCCATCAGGCTCTTTTTTTACGCTTCTTTCTCATTTGGTTCTTAATCTAACGAGACACCCATTTTGCTACTTAAAAAAAGTTAATACGATCTCAAAACTTATTTTTGCGCGAAATTCACTATGAGCAAGAACTTTTTTAATCGAACTGAGAAGTCGCTTTTTTTATGATTCAGAATTGTTGAGCCTACTTAGAAGTTAAATTGTGTACACAAAACATAAAAATCAAAACACTTCTGAAAATTTTTACTTCTGACTACAGACTAAACAACTTTTAGCTTGTACCGATACTACTGTCTGTATGAAACAAACTCAGGAGGATTGTATGCAAAGCAAACGTAAGCACTCACTAAAAAACAGACTTTCTCAAATCATCGGTATCATTCTACTCTTGTTTTTCTTATTTAGTAACGTTGCTCTTTATTTCAATACTACACAAACGGCACTCTCTACTCTAAAAAAAACAGCTATCCAAGATGTACAGCGGATTGCAAATCAAATTGATCCCACAACATATGAGCGGTTTCTCACTCAACCTGAAAAAGGAACAGATTATGAGAAGCTTCGTTCTCAGCTAGATAACCTTCGTCAGCAAAATGGACTTCTTTATACGTATACGGCACTCGTAGAGGATGAAAACGTCAAACTCATGGTAGATGGTAGCTCTTCAGAGAGTGCTAGTGACATTCGAGCACCTGCAACCGGTGCTTCTTATAAGGACGTCAAAGACGTTCTTTTAGGCAAGACACATGCAACTGACATCATTGAAGACGAAAAATACGGACAGTATATCAGTGTCTTCGTTCCAATTAAATCTCCTGATGGTAACGTTATCGGCATTTTAGGAGGGGATATTTCAGCAGACGAGGTACACGAATTAACGATGGCTCTTGCCAAACAAAACTTCCCGCTCTTCTTTTTAGGTCTCGTTTTATTCTTTAGTATCACATTGATATACTTACGATGGATTCTTATGCGTAAGCTTGATCCGATTCGTATACTCCAAGAGGTCGCTCAATCCATTGCAGCAGGAGATTTAAAAAACGCTGATTTTCAATTGCAAGACTTGAGAGTGAGCGCCAACGATGAGATCCACTCCCTTGCAGTATCGATGCAAGACATGAATGACATGCTGAGTAAGATGATTGGTGAAATAAAAAAAACTTCTACATTGATTACTCAAACTAGTGAAACCATCGACTCCAGTTCACAGGAAGTACTCGATGGGTCGACACAAATCGCGCATACAATGACAGAGATTGCCGTAGGAACCGAGAGTCAGACTCATGTGACTCATTCTCTCAATGAAGAGATGAATGCATTCGCGGATTTGATTCAGAGTACAGATCATGTCAGTGCAAATATCAATCAAGCAACTGTCGAGATGAACGAATTGACTCGTGAGGGTCGTGCGCACATGCACCAGTCTGTCGAACGAATGAACGTCATCCACTCTCACGTCCAACGTTCGACAAACCAAGTTCAGGAGCTGAATCGACAATCGGAGGAAATCCAAGGTCTTATTTCCATCATCCGTGATATCTCTGAACAAACCAATTTACTTGCCTTAAATGCAACAATCGAAGCAGCACGAGCTGGTGAGCAAGGAAAAGGATTTGCTGTCGTCGCCTCTGAGGTCAAAAATCTCTCTATGCACGTCGCTGAAAACGTCAGTCAAATCTCTTCCATAGTCAATAGTGTACTCGTGAGTACTCAATCGATGGAAAAAAGCTTCACGGAGACAGTTTACGAGACAGAGGCTGGTAAAAAATCAATCCTTGATACGGATCAATCCTTTAGCCGATTGACAGAACATGTCGAAGTCGTTTCTCAGTCTTCTCAACATATGGCTCTGCAAATGCAAAATGTCCTTCTCTCAGAAAATCGTATTCGGCATGCACTAGGCAAAATTGCCTCCGTCGCAGAAGAGCATACTGCTGGGAACGAAGAAGTCGCTGCAGCATCAGAGCAGATGATTGGTACGGTGACTGCTCTGCATGATTTAGTCATCACTCTAAACGAAACGACAGATGCCCTAGAACAAGGGACAAACCGTTTTAAGATCTAATTTACAAAAAAAAGCATCCCTTCTGTAGAATAATTCTACGTAAGGGATGCTTTTTATGAGCTCGTGGTTTTTAAATAAAAAATTACCAACTTTATAAGATTAACTATATTTTCTTAAAGAAGTTAATACTTAACGTAATTAGGTTGGTTTACCAAAGTACGGTTGTTTATCCATGGTCCACGTAAAGATTTGTGCCCGTGTATGACGATTCGGATCGTATAAAGGATCACCTTCGATATCTGTGTATGTCCGTGCATGATAGACAATAACGTCGCGTCCCTGCTCATCTATCGTAAAGCTATTATGTCCTGGTCCATATTGGCCAGCCGCATCGTTCGTCGCGAAGACTGGCCGCAATGACTTTTCCCAAACATCCGGATTCAGTAGATCATCGTCTTCTGAAGCACTCAACATACCCATGCAATAATTCTCATCCGTTGCACTAGCAGAATACGTAATGAAGATTTGTCCGTGACGCTTCAGGACTGCAGGTCCTTCGTTCACCAGAAAGCCTTTTGTCTCCCAATCAAGCTCTGGCTTTGTCAACATGACTTGCGGTTTTTGAATGGTCCAAGGATTCTTTAAAGAAGCGATATATAGGTTCGAGTTCCCTTCGATGGAAGGATCTTTTTGTGCCCATACTAAGTAATGAACATCTTGATGTTCGAAAACGGTCGCATCAAGAGCAAACGAATCCCACTGTGTTTCAATTTGTCCTCGTTCTATCCATTCGCCTTCTAGCGGGTTGTCCGAACCATTCTCTAAAACGAACATGCGATGGTCAAAGAGTCCGTTTACAATTTCACGTGACTTAGCAGCTGCAAAATAAAGATACCATTTTCCACGAATATGATGTAATTCGGGTGCCCAAATCAGATCACTCATCGGACCAGTATCAGGTTTGACCCAAGCTGTCACCGCTTCTACATCTTTTAGTTCATGAAGAGATGTAGCACGACGCAATTCGATTCGATCGTATTCGGGAACGGATGCTGTAAAATAATAATAACCATCAGAATGAAGATACACCCATGGATCTGCCCGTTGCTCTAAAATAAGATTCCGATTCTCTGTCTGGTTCATCGTGTGACCTCCTCGTTGACCATCCTTTTTTTTAAAACAGGCATATCTCCCTGCCAAGAAAATGGTCGTATATACGTATGGCGATTCGGATCCCATAATGGATCACCTTCGATTTCTTTATAGTTCCGCGCATGATAGACAATTATATCGCTCCCATCTGCGAGTGTCGTGAAACTGTTATGACCTGGTCCGTATTCACGAATTGACTCATTTGTCGTAAGAATGGGTTGCGGGTATTTTTTCCAATGAGTGGAATCTAACATATCTTCTTTTTCATCGATACGAAGAAGACCTACACAATAGTTATGATTTGTTGCACTTGCCGAGAACGTCACATATATATGTCCATTCCGCTTCATAACAGCAGGCCCTTCGTTCACCAGAAAGCCAACTTTTTCCCATGTATGTTCAGGTGTCGCAATCATTGTCTGTGGTCCTGTCAATGTCCAAGGATTCTCCATTTCAGAAATATAGAGATTGGAATTCCCTTCAATTTCAGGATCTTTCTGAGCCCAAATGTAATATAACCGGTTCTCATGCTCGAAAGTTGTTGCATCGAGGGCGAACGATTCTTTCCATGTCTTAATTTGTCCTTTTTCCACCCATTCGCCTTCCAAGGGATTGGCGGAACTATTCTCGAGAACGTACATGCGATGATCAAAAATCGCATCTTCACGTGCCGCCGCGAAATAGAGGTACCATTTCCCTTGAATATAATGCAATTCTGGCGCCCAAATGTTGGCACTCATGACTCCAGTCGAGCGCTTCTGCCACACGACTTTCTCTGCGGCTGCAGTCAATTCCCCGAGCGTCTGAGCGCGACGTAGCGGAATCCCGCTAAAATCAGGTAAGGACGCCGTAAAATAATAATAGCCATCTGTATGACGCATGATCCATGGATCCGCGCGTTGTTCTACGATAGGATTTACGATTGTCTCTGTCATAATGAACGCTCCTCTGTTTCAAAGTGGGTCGTCTGTAAGCTCATCAGTTTCAAAAGGGTATGTCTTTCGCGAAGTCGATACGCTTCTCTCTTGCTACTCGCTAGAAGAAGGGGTGAAATACCGATTTCCTCTGGTCGAATCGGGGCTTGCAACGAATTAAAAACGGACTCCATCTTCTGTCGTGTCGGGAGCTGATTCGCCCACTCCTCTAGCTCCCTCGGTACAGTAGACTGCTCTTGAATCATCGTTTTATAGGTATCGATGAGTTCCATCGTCGCAATTGCAACTTTGGTGCCATGCAAGACCGCCGGACGTTCGTGTGTCAAGAAGTCCATCTCCCAGTAATGAGAGAGGTGGTGTTCTCCACCAGATGCAGGATGTGAATGTCCAAAAATCAACATCGCAATTCCTGATAAAATCAATGAATCCATCAGCTGATTTAAACCTTCCGCTTTTTCTGCATAGATATCTGGTAGAGCTTTTACACAATCGAATAAAGCTTGTTCTGTCAATCGAGCAACTACAGGACAAAATGGTTCTTTTCCATCAAAGGCACCAAAACGCCAATCCAGTAAGGAGGTGTACTTCCCAAGCATGTCGCCGACACCTGCCGCCACTAACGCCCGAGGTGCATCACGGATAATGTCGCTTGGGATGAATACTGCAATTGGTGAGACGAGCTGATAGGTGATTTTCTTCCCTCTTATGATTAAGGGCGCTCCTTTTGAAGTAAATCCGTCCACTGAAGGAGCGGTCGGAACAGATAAAAATGGGATTTTTGCTTTCGCAGCACAAAACCGCGTCACATCATGAATGGTACCTGCTCCAAGTGCAATCAATGCATCCACACTATCGTCCAGCTCGAGCATTACTTGTACAACTGCTAGTTCATCAGCTGCGACGTCCCCTTGTTTGTTCGGTGAGAGCGTGACTAAGGTTACATCAATTCCTACCGTCAACAATGCTTTCTGCAACGGGGAATAACCGACCGTCTGCGTAGTGACATCAGCGATGACGAGAAGATGCCGCCACTCTTTCTTCTGCACAAACTTGACTAGAGATTGCCACACCTTTTCCGAGGCATTGATTTGCTCAATCGAAATCGGATGGTGTGGATTTCCACAAGAACATGTGGCAACCTGCTTTTGTATCTGTTCGAGGTTCATCGACTGACTCCTTTCCCGACACGATATTCCGTTTCCCAGTGATACGTCTGCCCCGCCGATAATTGGATAGAAGGAAAATTACTGTGATGAACGGCGTCAGGAAGATGTTGAGGCTCCAGACAAACACCATAATATTTTCGAGAGCGTCCCTCACGTAACATCGTTTCTTCATTCATCTGGTTTCCTGAATAGAGCACGAGAGCAGGTGCAGTCGTAGACAACATCAAGGAGCGCTTACTTTCAGGATCGTACAGCGTTGCTGTTCGTTGGTCGTCGAATAAAAAAGGATGATCATAACCATTGACGAGTTGATTTTGTGGATGGCTTGAAGCTGGACCATCTCCCAGCATTCGTCCTAATCGGAAGTCGAAAGGAGTGTGATCGACATCCAATAAGCGACCTGTAGGGATCAAATCATTTCGAAGCTCAGCAAATTGATTAGCCGGTAACGTCAATTCATGCTGTAAGATGTCTCGGTTTCCGCTACTTAGATTGAAATACGTATGATTTGTCATATCAACCACCGTATCCGTGTCACTGATTGCCTCATACATAATCTTGACACCGTCTTTTAACAACATAAACGAAGCTCTGACATCGAGTACCCCTTTATAGCCATTTTCACCATCAGGACTTACATACCGAAGAATGAGATGAGTATTAGATACGTCTTCCACTTTCCAGAATCGACAGTGGAGACCGTCTCCTCCGTGAAGATGATGCTTCCCTTCGTTTTGAGGCAGATGGTACGTTACACCGTCCATATCGAATGTTCCGTCCTCGATTCGTCCGGCGACACGGCCGACGGTCGCTCCCAAGTAATATGTGTCTGTCATGTATTCCTCAACCGTATCGTAAGACAAGATGAGGTTTTTCCATCCCTCATCTTGAATCGAAAACTCTTGCAGAGTTGCTCCATATGTCAATATACGTAAACGACACATATCGTTCTCGAGCGTAAATGCCGTCTGATCTATTACTTCTTGTTGTTCCATCTCAAGTCGCTCCTTTTTCACCAAACCTTCACCGGACAATGTTTTGTTGCAAGGCGTGCCCGATAAGAGACATAGCATCCGCATTTCAAACAGGTATCGTCCTGGTAAAACGAACAGACTGCACATTGACGAAGACGTTCCTGATATTCAGCGTCTGTGACTTGTGCCATGACTTCCGCGTCGATGGTCAATAACCAATCAGTGTCTACTTCTGTTGGAGGACAAGTACGACACCGTCTTGTCTCGACGACTTTCATCTCAGCGAACCGCCAGTGTGATGACGCTCATCGCTGGAACATCCATGATGAGCTTCCCGTCTTCCGTCACCTGGACCTCATGCTCACGTGGCGCAACCACGTCTGGTTGTTCAAACGTATTATGAGCATTGAGATGATCTGCTGTTAAAATGCGCGCTGATACGTCCGAAATCGTCCCCATTCCCCGCAAATCAATTTCGACCTTATCGCTGTTTTGATGGTCAAGCTGGCAGAGGCTAATGTGCAATACACCATCAGCATCGCGAGAAGCTGTCGCATTTACAGAGGGAATCGATTCTTCTTTGGCTACATAGTCACGCGTGATAGCTGCTAGCTCGACACGTTCAGCATCTTGATGGACGCGATACATCTCAAAGACATGGTATGTTGGCGTGAGAATGAACTGGTCCCCCTCCGTTAAGATCATCGCTTGAAGCACATTGACCATTTGCGCGATATTCGCCATGTGAACACGATCATTATGCTTATGGAAGATATTGAAGTGAATTGCTGCGACGAGCGCATCTCGAATAGAGTTTTGTTGATACAAGAAGCCCGGATTCGTTCCTGGTTCAACGTCGAACCACGTTCCCCATTCATCGATGATGAGACCGACCCGCTTCTCTGGATCATATTGATCCATGATTTGTCCATGCTTTGTGATCAGTTCATCCATATAATAGGCACGTTTCAAAGTTATGAACCACTCATCTTCCGTAAAATCTAGCGCTGAACCCTTCCCTAACCAAAAATCGCCTGGAATCGTATAATAGTGAAGACTGAGGCCATCCATCATCGTACCCGCTTCACGCATAAGAATTTCGGTCCATTTATAGTCATCAATGTTTGCACCACCAGCAATCTTATAAAGTTGATTGCCGTCATAGTTGCGTACATAGGTCTGATAGCGTCGATATAGATCAGCGTAATATTCCGGACGCATATTTCCACCGCAGCCCCAGTTCTCGTTACCAACACCAAAATACGTAAGCGACCACGGTTCTGTACGACCATTCTCCTGACGCCAATTCGCCATCGGTGACTCGCCATTGAACGTCATGTACTCCACCCATTCAGACATCTCTTGGACGGTTCCGCTCCCCACGTTTCCACAAATATAAGGCTCACACTCTAGTAGTTCACACAGACGCATAAATTCATGGGTTCCGAAATGATTGTTTTCGACGACGCCACCCCAATGTGTATTGACCATCCGTTTTCGGTTTTCATTCGGTCCAATACCATCTTTCCAGTGGTATTCGTCTGCAAAGCACCCACCCGGCCAGCGTAAGACCGGAATGTTCAATTTCTTCAAAGCTGTTAGTACATCGTTCCGAATGCCATCTGTATTCGGTATGGTCGACTCCGGACCGACCCAAAGACCTTCATAAATACAACGTCCGAGGTGTTCCGCGAAGTGTCCATAGATATGTTTACTGATTTTACCTTTTGGTAAATCCACGTTGACGATCAATTGTGTTGCCGCTTCTTTTGTATTTAACGTTGATGTGACGAGTTGGTTATTCATAGTATCTCCTCCAAGAAAAGGGACCTAGTAAGGTCCCAATAAATTATGGTCGATAGTACAGTTCATTCCAACGTAACTCATTATTAAATCGAACTGTCTCCGTTTCTTTATCGATGACTGCAATTTCAATGTTCAAAAGTTCTGCGAAGTCGCGCAATTGTTCAGTTGTTACTTCATACGAGTAACAAGTATGGTGCGCTCCCCCGGCTTGGATCCAGTTTTCGACAGCTTGAGCCATCGATGGTTCTGTTTTCCATAGAACACGTGCCACCGGAAGATTCGGCATTGCTTCATCAGGTTGGATGCCCTCGACTGTGTTTACCAAGAGACGGAAGCGATGTCCTAAATCAATCAGACTAGCGTTCAATGCCTTGCCATTCTGTCCTTCGAATACCATCCGCGCTGGCGCTTCACGATCTCCGATTCCGAGAGGATGAACCTCGATTCTAGGCTTATCGACCGCAATGGTCGGACAGATCTCGAGCATATGCGCTCCCAGTACCATTTCGTTGCCTGGTTCAAAATGATAAGTATAGTCTTCCATGAAAGATGTCCGTTCGTTGCTCGCCATGATTTTCATAAGTCGAACAAGCGCTGCGGTTTTCCAGTCTCCTTCTCCCGCAAATCCGTATCCTTGCTCCATCAATCGTTGGACGGCTAGCCCTGGTAGTTGCTTGATGCCATGTAGGTCTTCAAAGGTTGTCGTAAATGCTGTGTATCCACCTGCTTCCAGGAAAGCTTTCATACCGAGTTCGATGCGCCCTTGATAGCGGACCGATTCCTGGAATGCTTCTTCTTCCATTCCAGTATTCGTCATTTCATACCGCGTGCGATATTCTTCCATCAAGTCATCTAAATCTGACTCCGCGACCGCATTCATATAGGTGACGAGGTCACCGACACCATACCCATTGACCGTCCAGCCCAGTTGGATTTGTGCTTCGACCTTATCTCCTTCTGTCACCGCTACATTCCGCATGTTGTCACCGAAACGCGCGACCTTTAAGTTCTTACTTTCCGCTAATGCGTGCGCCACATTCATCCAAGATGACATCTTTTGACGTGTGAGTTCATCTTCCCAATGACCGACTAGCACTTTTCGCTTCACGTTCATCCGGCTTGTGATAAAACCATGTTCACGATCACCGTGCGCTGACTGATTGAGGTTCATGAAATCCATATCGATCGCATCCCACGGGATGTCACGATTGAACTGCGTCCCAAAATGAAGCAAAGGTTTTTGTAACACACGCATCCCACTGATCCACATTTTCGATGGTGAGAAGGTATGCATCCATGTGATCACACCGGCACAGGCATCATCAGCATTCGCCCGCAACATCATCTGCCGAATTTCTTCTGCATTTTTGACGACTCCCTTGTAAACAATTCGATCCCGGAAGACATCCGCTGCATCTAATCCTGAGACCATCTCTTTCGAATGTGTTTCGACTTGACGAAGTACCTCCTCACCGTAGAGCATCTGGCTTCCTGTCACGAACCAAAATTCGTGTGTGTTTGCTGTCAACATATAAAATCCCCCTCATCTAGCTATGTGCACCTATCATTTCTGACCGTAGTAGGCGTTCTCTCCATGTTTGCGCAAGTAGTGTTTATCTAAGATGCTTTGTTTGATGGGTGCTAATCCTGGATTCAGATTCAAGGCATGAATACCCATCTTGGCTACTTCCTCAAGTACGACTGCATTGTGTACGGCTTCATCCGCATCCTTTCCCCAACAAAAAGGTGCATGATTTGCGACCAGTACACCTGGTACGGCAACAGGTTCCAAGTGTAGTTCGTTCAACGTCTCAATGATGACATTTCCGGTTTCCAGCTCGTACGCCGTCTCGATCTCTTCATCAGATAATTCACGTGTACACGGAATTTCTCCGTAAAAGTAGTCGGCATGTGTCGTCCCGAATGCAGGAATTGCTCGTTTCGCTTGCGCCCAGCTCGTCGCCCAAGGGGAATGCGTATGGACAATGCCTCCTATCTCAGGCAGAGCACGATACAAAGCCAAATGTGTTGGCGTATCAGAAGATGGACGTAGATCACCCTCGACGACGTTGCCTTCTAAATCGACTACGACCAAATCCTCTATCGTCAAAGCATCATATGGGACACCGCTCGGTTTGATGACGACCAAACCTGCATTTCGATCAATCCCACTGACATTCCCCCACGTGAAGGTGACCAAGTCATGTTTCGGCAATGCTAGGTTCGCTTCAAGCACTTCTTCTTTTAATTGACGACTCACCATACAGGTTCCCCCTTCTGACGCGACGATTCCGCCTTAATTTTCTTTAATCGCTTCATCACATCATTTTCTCCGCGACCGAAATAATCGTATAGTTTCGTATACTCAGCAAACAGCGCCTCATACACTTCAACGTTTTCTGGAATCGGAAGATATGTCTTTTCTTTTACGCGTCCCATCTTCGTCGCTGCTTCCGTGATGGTGGCATAACCGCCTCGTTCTGCTCCTGCGGCTACAGCACCGAACATGGCAGATCCTAAAGCTGGAGTTTGAGAAGAGGCTGAAATCTTGATTTCCATGTTTAGGACGTCGGCATAAATCTGCATCATCAAGGCATTTTTCTCCGCAATTCCTCCTGCAGCGTATACTTCGTGGATGGGAACACCACTTGTTCGGAACGCTTCTACAATCGTTCTCGTGCCATAAGCAGTCGCTTCGATCAATGCGCGGTAGATATCTTCTGGTTTCGTCAGTAATGTTGCACCTAGAAGTACGCCCGTCAGATTCGTATCTACCAGTGTAGAACGATTTCCGTTCCACCAATCAAGAGCGATCAATCCATGTTCACCGACGCGTTGCATCGTTGCCTTATCAGTCAATAATTGGTGCGTACTAACACCTTGAATGTTTGCTTCTTGCAAATAGTCACTTGGTACACAGTTTTCGATGAACCATTCGAAATGATCTCCGACACAGGACTGACCAGCTTCATATCCCATAAACCCCGGTAAGACCCCATCTTCGACGATACCGCACATACCGGGTACGACCTGTTCCTCTTCACCAAGCAGGATATGACAAGTAGATGTTCCCATCACCATCAACAACTTACCGGGTTCCGTGATCCCAACCGCAGGTACTGCAACATGGGCATCTACATTCCCTACGGCAACGGCAGTTCCCGGAAGGAGACCGATTCGTTCTGCAAAGGATATTGTTAATTCTCCTGCTTTGGCCCCGATGGGTGCGATGTCGTTGGAAAGCTTCTCTTCGACTACGTTCTCAAGTCGTGGATCTAACGCTTTGAAAAACTCTCTAGAAGGATAGCCTTCCTGTTTGTGCCAGATCGCTTTATAGCCAGCCGTGCAACTATTGCGTACCACTTTTCCAGTTAGCTGAGAAACGACCCAATCCGTCGCTTCTAAAATTTCGTGAGCAGCCTCGTAAATGGAGGGTGCTTCGTTTAGAATTTGCCAGACCTTCGGAATCATCCATTCGGATGAGATTTTTCCGCCGTAGCGTTTTAAGAAAGGTTCTTCTCGTTCACTCGCAATACGGTTCAAAGCGTCTGCCTCATCTTGAGCTGCATGATGCTTCCACAACTTCACATAGCTATGCGGATTATCTTGATACTCTTCACGGAAGCACAACGGATTTAAATCGACATCGATCGGTAGAATCGTACAAGCTGTAAAGTCGATACCAAGCCCAATGACTTGTTCCTTCGTAATACCTGCCTCTTTGACAACTGCGGGGATCGTCAATTCTAGGACCTCTAAATAATCACGCGGATGTTGGAGTGCCCAGTCATGTTCAAGCCGTGTTTTTCCATCAGGCAAAAATTGATCCATTACTCCATGTGTATATGGTTTGACTGCAGTCGCCACTTCATGACCTGTTTCGACATCAATCAAGACGGCTCTACCTGATTGCGTGCCATAATCAATTCCGATTGTATATTTCGACATTTCATCACCCTACTCCCAAAAAGAATGCGCTTACATTTCAGAAGAAAAAATAAAGTGTGTGGGCACTCCCTCATTTTCATCCGGACAAATAATCAAAATTTGTGCAGAAAACTTAAAAAAACAATAAATTTGTACGTATAACTTACACTATGATTGTATCAATTATTTAGGAATAAGCAATCATTTTTCAGAAAAATACGCAATTATTTACGTTTTTTTCTATTTATTAAACTTTTAATCTCCTTCAATATAGTTATTTGTCCGTACAAATAATTGATTTAACGTTTTTTTGTCCAAATTGCTGTTCCGTCCTCACTAAGACCTGTCATGATGATCGTGGATTTCCAATTTTCCCAATCCCACGCTGCACCGACCTGTAACTCATACCTTTCTTGCCTAATGCGTAGACTAAGGATGTTCCCCTTTAATTGCCACGAACCTTCCTCATCAAAAAGGGTGCCGTCTTTTTGCAACTTCAGCTTTCTTGATTGTTGCTGACCATCATCAAATCGCGGAAAAATAATGGTTTCCCATTCTCCAACGATCTGGTCTTTTTGAACACTGATATTCTTTTCACCTGCGTATCGTTCAGGCGAAACCACTGGCCACCCATCTTTTGTCCAATACACTTTTCGGACCTGCAATTGCGACCAATAGATATCTTCTCTTGGGCGAGCTTGATGGATAATAAAAGTATCTTTTCCATCCTGTAAAAATGCAGAATGACCGGTCCCCACGTAACCGTCGTCTCCTCCAAAACGGTAGGAGCCAACAATTTTTAAGCCAGTATCAAATGATTCATCTGAAGTATCCCGTAAATCACGCCCACGAGAATCAACATAGGGTCCATCGATCGATTTTGATCGCCCGATTCTTACGTTATACGAATCTTCTAACCAACCATATGAAACCATCAAGTAGTAATAACCTGTTTTTGCGTTGTAAAGAATTTCTGGACCTTCTATTCCCATCGTCATATCTTTTCGCTTAGCAAGTAACTTACCTTCTGACGACTTCTTCATCAATTTCCCCGTATTCGGATTGATTTCCGTTAAGAAGATACCACCAAAATAGGATCCATACGTCATCCACCATTTTCCTGTTTGGTCTTTTAGCACGTGAGGATCAATCGCATTAACCGTTTTTCCATCCCCTTCTTTTGAAGCGATGACGACTCCCTGATCGTGCCATGGTCCCTCAATATTAGAAGCACTCGCCATTCCAATGTACGAGGTACGACTGCCGACTTTTGAGACAGAATAGTAGAGGTAAAATGTATCCTTGATTTTTGTAATCGAGGGCGCCCAAAATGTATTTCCTCCCGTCCATTTGAACGCTTCTTGAGAGACTTCATCAAATACACGACCTGTGAATTGCCAATTAATGAGATCTTTTGATTTCCGAACCTGGATGCCCGGTGTCGGTGGACCTCCTACCATATAATCTGTCGAGAACACATAGTAGGTATCACCTTCCTTTATGATTGCCCCATCATGCGTAAAGTTTGTCGTCCACTTCTTTTCTTGATTCAAAATATTTGGTCTGACATCAGCCGCTTTCTTATCAAAAGGCGCTTTCGGTAAATTCAAATCCTGGAGAGATGCCCTCGTGGACCACCAAAAGAAAGAGCAGCCTGCGATGAACAACACGATGAATCCTATTAATATTTTTTTCATACGAATTTTTCCTCCTTTAATTAAAAACACCCGCCTTTACTCAAGACGGGCGTTTCCATTTTCGTTATACCTCACCCTTTAACACCAGAAATAGCAATCGATTCGATGATTTGCTTTTGAAAAATCATGAAGACGATCAACATCGGTAATAATGCGACAACAGATGCCGCCATAATTAATGGATAATCACTTTGGATGGCATAGGATGCATTAAAATTAGCGATGACCAATTGTAGGGTTTGTTTTTCCGGAGAGTTGAGATAAAGAATCGGACCGAGATAATCATTCCAAATCGCCATGAACCATAGAATCAATTGTGCGGCTACGGCGGGCTTAATCAACGGGAAGACGATTTTATAAAAAATTTGAAAATAGGAGCACCCGTCAATTTTTGCTGCTTCGATGATAGAATTCGGAATACTGTTCAAGAACTGACGTAAGAAGAAAATCATGAAAATATTTCCGAACAAACCAGGTACAATCAACGGAAGAAGTGTATCCACCCATCCGATTTCTGAGAACATCATAAACTGTGGAATCATCAGGACAGGATACGGAATCATGACAGACGCGAACAAGAGAAGGAAGATTTTATTTTTGCCCCTAAAATTCAACTTAGCGAACGCGAATGCCGCGAGACTCGAGGTGAATGTTCCAACGATCGTGACAGATAGGGCGACGATCAGACTGTTTGATATGCCAGACAAGAGCGGACCCATATTCCAAATCTCCAAATACTTATTGAACGATATGTCGCTAGGAATCCAGACCGGTGGAAGTGAAAACACTTCATCTTTCGATTTCAAAGAGGTGGACACCATCCACAATAAGGGAGCGATCATGACGATGGCACCCATTGTCAGAAAGATAAAGACAAAGATATCCGTGATCCGGTCTTTTTTCTTTACGGACATCGTCTCTACATTTTCTTTTTTTCGTGTAAGGGCTAACTGCATGGTTATTCTCCTTTCTAAGATATTAGTTTCTTAATCCAAATCGAATGATGATTTTTCGTTCATACGGAATTGGAACAAGGTAACGATGAAAATGAAAAGACCGAGAACGAGTGCCATTGCCGAAGCATAGCCTAGCTGGAAGTTTCCAAAGGATTTTTGCCAAATGTAGAAGACGGCAGAAGCAGATGAATACTCCGGTCCCCCTGTCGGTGTCATAACGTTGATTTCCGTAAAGATTTGCGCACCACCAATAATATTTGTCACGATGATGAAGAAGGTGACCGGTTTAACCATAGGGAGTGTAATATACCAAAAACAGTGCCAGGCATTCGCACCATCTAATTTCGCTGCTTCATAATAGGAACGCGGGACACTCTGCAAGGCCGCTAAATACAAGAGCATCGTATAGCCAAGACCTTTCCAAATTGCCATGACGATCAACGCCGGCTTGACGGTATTAGCATTTTGGAGCCAGTTTGGACCATCAATACCGATTAAGTCTAAGAACTGATTTACCAAACCATAATCACCGTTATATGCCCACTGCCACAAAATCGAGACAGCGGCGATGGAAGAAATGACGGGAATGTAATAGATAACGCGGAACGTATTTGTACCAAAAATTCCTCGATTCAACGCGAGGGCAAGTAATAACGCTAATACGATACCAATGGGAATCCCAATCATCATGAACAGCGTGTTGTACATGGCTTTATAGAAATACTCGTCTTGGAACACATTAATGAAATTTTCGAGACCAATAAACTTCATTTGTCCAAGTCCATTCCAGTTCGTGAACGCACCATAGAAGGAATACATTAACGGAATTAAAGCAAACAGAAAGAACCCAATTACCGGAGCCGCAACGAATAGGTAAGCATATCGTTGCTCCGTACGATATAACTTGGAAATCGGTTTTGTCTTCATTGTCTTCCATCCTTTCTACACTAGAGTTCCAGGTGGCGACTTACGCCACCCGACTCATTATCTCTAGTTAGTTCGCCTGTTTCTCTTGAGCGATGGCATCATCTAGCAACTTTTGCATTTTTGGTTGCTCTTTTTTCACATAGTCTTCCACTGATGTTTTTCCATCGAGGACAGGCTGGATGTTTTTGAAGAACTCGTCATACCATTCAGCAGTGTATGTTTTTTCTGCTGGCATACCGCGTCCGTAATCATTGATCAAATCAAGGAACTCCTGTTTATTAGCAGGTTTAATGGATGTGTCTTCTACCCAATTTTTAGCGATTTTCATGCTGTTCGGTAATTGTACTTGTGCATCTACCAAAGCCTGTTGTCCTTCTTGATTGGCAGATAAGTACATGGCTAATTCTGTCGCTTCTTTTTTATGTTGCGTCGTTGACCCTACACCAATTCCGAGTGATCCAACCCAACCAGCTGCTTTCCCTGTTGATCCTGCTGGCCATGGAAGAAGGTCATATTCGAACTTTAACTGATCTTTAAAAGCTGCCATATCCCAAGGACCGACAGGGAAGAATGCCAGTTGCCCTTTCATCCACCGTTGATACGTATCGAGTGTTTGTGACTCTCCAATAGATGGAGTTACTTTATGCTTTAACTGCTGGTCTACAAAGAACTGGAGAGCTTCGATGAATTTTGGATCGTCAATCGTTACCTTTGTTCCCTCTTCATTGATCCAGTCTGCCCCGTTACTCCAAACGAAGGGTTGTAATGCCCAGTTCACATTAAACCCTGTGCCATACTGATCCATTTTCCCATCACCATTCGTATCCTTTGTTAACTTCTTGGCTACCTGAATGAATTCATCCCACGTGTATGGTTTGTCTTTATCCGGAAGTGGTACCTTTGCTTTTTCGAACATCGTCTTATTATAGCCGAGCGCAAATGGTCCTAAATCTTTTGGAAGACCGTAAATAGCGCCTTTGCCAAGTACCTTTCCATCATACCGGTATTTATCAACACCTTTTTTCCAGATATCCTCTAACTGGATGTCCTTCGATCCTTCTACATTCTTTGTAATATCTAATAGTACGCCCGAGTTCACGTAAGCTTTGACTTGAGCCGGATTGTAGAAGAAGACATCTGGTACTTTACGTCCTGCGATAGCAGATTTTAATTTTGTATCATATTGATCCGGAGCTGTTTGTACCATTGTCACTTTAACGTCTTTATTGGCTTCTTCAAATCGTTTTACTGTTGCTTTGTACGCTTTTAGTTCTTCAGGATTTCCACGAAACATGAATGTGAGTTCGACTTTTCCATCCGCACTTTTACCATCTCCTGAACAACCAGCTAATGCTATTGATGTTGTCATCAAGGCAGTCATGGTTAGCGCAAACATCTTCTTTGTTTTAAGGTTCATTGTGAATTCCTCCAGTGCTTTAATTTTCAGTGTCAAAGCGGAATTAAGATGTACGTACATATTTATTTAAGCAAACACGATATTATTTTATAGCGAAGCCCACACAACGCTATATGAAAGATAATAAGAACAAGTCAAATGAACAATGAAAGCGTTTTCTGCACAATTTGAGTCTATTACACACATTCGGACATGTCAATTTGATTTTTGTCATTTATTTCTTTTTTGTACGTACATTTAATTGATTTATCGATTGATTTTCTCTTATATTCATAGCAAACCGGACAAATCTTTGCTAATATGTAAGTACTATCATATCTTGTACGGATAAGTTTGCTGATACAAGAGAGAAAGCAGGGACGCCTCATGGCACAACGGACAAAATATAGCATCGTGAAGGATCATATACTTGATTGGATTAAGGATGGCATAGTACGTCCTGGTGAAAAAATTCCTCCTGAAAGTGAACTTGTACAATCTTTCCAAGTTAGTCGGCACACGATTCGCCAAGCAGTTGGAGAGCTTGTGAATGAAGGCTATTTGTACCGCGAACAAGGTTCAGGAACTTACTGCTCCCACGTACTTCCTAAACCAGAAGCTGAGGTAATCGAGCGCTCTAATAACGGCAAGAATATCGGTGTGATTACAACCTATATGTCTGATTACATCTTTCCATCCATCATTCGAGGAATCGAATCTCATTTAGCTTCGAAAGGATATACTTTGACACTTTCGTGTACAGACAATGATGTAGAGAAAGAGCGTCAATGCCTCGAAATGATGTTAGATCGTCAAGTTGACGGATTAATTGTTGAACCAACCAAAAGTAGTAATCATAATCCGAACATCAAATATTATCTAGAACTTGAGCAACAAAACATCCCCTACTTGATGATTAACCAGTATTACTCCCAATTGATGCCTCCTCATCTCATGATGGATGACGAAAGAGGTGGATTTTTAGCAGCAGAACATCTCATCAATCTTGGTCATGAACGTATCATGGGCTTGTTTAAAACGGATGATTTACAGGGAGTTTATCGCATGCGTGGATTTCTTCGTGCGTTTCGTGAGTACAACATCCCTTTAGAACCAGAATTGATCATCACCTATACAACGGAAGAGTTAGTTTCAAGTTTCTATGATTCGATTGGACTCTTCTTCGAGAGTGAAGAGCATCGGCCAAGTGCTGCGGTTTGCTACAATGATCAATCGGCGCTAAACGTGTTGGATCAGTTACGGAAGCTACGTCTATCTGTTCCGCAAGATATCTCTCTTGTAGGTTATGATGATTCCGTCCTTGCAGTAGCAACGGAAGTGAAGTTGACTTCGATCATCCATCCCAAGCAAGAACTCGGACGCGCGGCAGCAGAACGGATCATCGCAGCGGTGGAGAAAAAAGAAGCCCCTCCCTCTCACATTTATGAACCGGAATTAATTATTCGTAACTCAACAGCACCATTTAATCGTCTCGAATCTAAATCTGGTTAATTTTTTGAGGAGAACTTCGGAGGAGGTACTTATGAACTTAAAGCATGAACAAAACAAGCTATTTCAACTTCTTGAATTCACTACTGGACTTGTGCAGTTGAATTTCATTTTTTTCATCACCCTTTTACCAGTCATCACGATTTTCCCAGCTCTGTATGCCTTAACCGCCGTCACGAGACAATGGTCAGTACATCGAGATTACAGTGTTTTTCGATCCTACATTCATTTTTTCAAAGAAGCGTTGCAGTACCATTTAAAGTTCGGCATTTTGTGGACCTTTACCTTACTGTTCTTACTTATTGATTTTTTTATCATTCGTCACCTAGAAACGGGACAGACTTTCTTATTTACAGGTCTCTCAATTGTCAGCTTGTTCTTTTTAGCTATTTCCGTTTTTTTATTTCCAATCCTCTCGCATTATGAGCTGAAAAAAAAGGATGCTCTCAAGTTAGCTCTTTTTAGCTCAATACGTTATGGATATGTTTTATTGTTTTCGTTTCTTTTACTCACGACATTGTGTATATTGGCATATCAATCACCACTCTATTTATTGTTCGGTTTCTCGTTTGTTATATTCCTTACTACCAAGTTGTATTTACATCAGCTGGATTGCACGATGCTTAAATCATAACCTTCGTCGAATCAGAGCTCTCACACTTACAACATGTCCGTTTTCTCGGTATAGATTTTAATTTTAAAACATCAAGATAAAGAGAGCTCTCGATGATCGAGAGCTCTCTTTATGGCTATTTTTTAAGTAGGTCTAAATACAATACGGATTTGAAATAGTATACCGTCTTTAATACTTTATCTGTCATTTTATTGCCATCTTTAAAGACGTAGAGATGATAATGCATCCAACTTCTTTATCAATTAGCCTTTCAGATGTAATCATCTGCTTAATACATAATATTTGACCATAGTTATCATAAAAAATTAAAAAAATAATTTCACCCAACCAATCAAAATAGTAATATCGTGTTAAAAAACTTAACTCAATTTTCTTCTAACAACCGCATGAATAAGCCTTCTCTCTCAATACTCTTCAGATTAACTTCATTCAAGTCATATCTCTCTTCATCTATCTAGTTATCCTCGATTATATTCGTAAAAATAGTTTTTAAGAGTATAGAGAAAGACGTATACATTACGATGTCGCAATATGTATACGCCTTTTTGATTTAAAACCACGAATTATTTAATAGTATTCTTCATTTGATTAAACCGAGAAGTAATCATTCACTTGCCCCAACGTCATTCATCGACCGATGTGAACGGAAGTAAAGACGAACTTATTGTAACGGTGCCTCGAGAACGAGTACTCGAACGGCTTTCCGTTCCCGAGGAAGACGACTTGCTCGACCTCGATAATTGGATCGGTCTCCTCATTCCCAAGATAATCACGGTCCCACTGGTTCGGTTTATCCGCCCGAATCATCTTGTGTGAGCTCGTGATCGTGTAACCGAGTTCTTCCTGGATGTATCGATAAATCGAACTATCGAGGACCTCCTTCGTCACACCAGTAATCAACGAGGAAGGCATGAACGTATGCTCGATCACGTAAGGTTCGTCATCGACATAACGGACGCGCCGAATCTCATAGACGGGATCGGTCTTCTCAATCATTAAGTGACGTGCGACCTCCGCATCTGGAAAGCGTACCTCGAACTGGAGGACCTCACTCCTGACGGTCCGCTCGCCAAGAAGCTTCGTCAACCCTTGGGACTCTTTGTTCAACACGTTGATTCTCCCCTGTGAGAAGCTCGAAGGCAGGATGAAGGTCCCCTGTCCTCGCTGACGATAGATGATGCCTTCCGACACCAGGATTTCGAGGGCCCGCTTCATCGTCATCCGGCTGACCGCGAACTCCTCCGCGAGTTGAATTTCGTCCGGCATCGCTTCCTCGACATCATAACCTCCGTTAAGGATTCGTCCGCGCAATTCATCTGCGATTTTCTCATACTTTGGTTTCTTTTTAATAGACATGATTACACCCCATGTATAGACATATACATATAATATAACAAAAAAGGATGACCAGGGCTAGATATACCCTGATCATCCTTCGTCATCTCACGAACCCCTTCTCTTCGATCACGCGCTTGAACCAGTGGCCACTCTTCTTGACTGTCCGTTCCTGACTCGTAAGGTCTACGCCGACGAAGCCGTATCGGTTTTTATAGGCGTTACTCCAAGACCAGTTGTCCATGAAGGTCCAGAGGTGGTAGCCCTTGACGTTCGAACCTTCCTCCATGGCCAGATTCACCCACTTTAGGTGCTCCGCGATGAAGTCGATCCGGTAATCGTCCTGGATGCTGCCGTCCGCGTCGCGATAGCGTTCCTCCCCTTCGACCCCCATCCCGTTCTCCGAGATGAAGCACTCGATGTTCCCGTAGTTCTCACGAAGGTTCGTCAGGATGTCATAGACGCCCTTCTCATAGATCTCCCAGCCACGATGACGGTTCATCTTCCGCCCTGGCATCTCATAGTAATCGAACAGGTGCTCCGGCATGAACGGCGCCTTTGGGTTCGGGAGGTGTTCCTTCACCTTGATCCGTCTCGGCTGATAGTAGTTGATACCGAGCAAATCGACCGTGTGGGTCGCGATCTTCTGTCGATCCAGTTCCTCCATCAGAGGAAGCGCATCCTGTTCCTTCAACAGGTCTATCAACTCTGACGGGAATGTCCCGAGGACGGACGGGTCCAGGAAGGAACGGTTGAACAGGATGTCCGCCAGATGAGCGGCATGAAGGTCCGCCTCGTTCCGGCTTCTCGGATAAGACGGCGTCAGGTTGAGGATGATGCCAATCTTACCAGCCTGGCCCGACTCCTTATACGCCTCGATGGCAAGGGCACTCGACAAGATTGAATGATAGGCGACCTGGACGGCGCGCCTGAAATCCACCACGTTCGGATAATGGAAGTCGTACAGATAGCCTCCCTCGACCGGGACGATCGGTTCGTTGTGCGTGAACCATTTCGTCACGCGGTCCCCGAACAGCTCGAAGCAGACCTTGGCATAGTCGACGTAACGTGCGACGACGTCCCGGCTCTCCCAGCCACCTTGATGCTGCAACGCGAGCGGCATGTCGAAGTGGTACAGGTTGACGAAGGGCTCGATGCCGGACTGGATCAGCTCGTCGATCACGCGATTGTAGAAGTCGACGGCGAGCGGGTTGACCTCCCCTTCCCCGGTCGGGAACAGACGGGACCAGGAGATCGACATCCGGAACGAGTTGTGCCCGAGTTCCTTCATAAGGGCGATGTCCTCTTCGTACTGGTGATAGAAGTCGGACGCCACCGTCGCACCGACGCCATCGAAGAAACGATTCGGCTCCTGCTCGTACCAGTAGTCCCAGATGTTCGGTCCTTTTCCTCCCTCATACGCAGCGCCTTCCATCTGCGTCGCGGATGCGGCCGTCCCCCACCAGAAGTCGGTCGGGAAGGTATACTTCTTTTCCTGCACGGTCGTGTTCTCTGTCTGATTCATCCTATGCACATCCTATCTATAGTTGTTTTTCACTCAACCGACGTCGTTCAGCCGATTTGTTCCTTCTTCTCCTGCGTGGCGTTCGCCTCCTCGCGTTCCTTCTTCAGGTTCAGTCGATCGATGAAGACGAGGAACGGGAACCATACCGCCATGATGATGGCGAAGTTGACGAGCTGTAACAGACCTCCGGCGAGGGAGTTGGTCGCCATCATGCCGCTGATGAACATCGGGACGGTCCACGGCACGGCTACGCCGGTCGGAGGCGGGACGACGCCCGTCGACATGGCGAAGTATGTCACGGTCACCGTGATCAATGGTGCGACGATCCATGGAATCATGATCAACGGGTTCATGACGATCGGGAGCCCGAAAATCATCGGTTCGTTGACGTTGAAGACGCCTGGCCCGATCGATAGTTTCCCAATCTGCTTCAGTTGCTTCGAGCGCATGAACAACAGGATGGCGACGACCACCGCCAACGTCGAACCGGATCCCCCGATCCCGACGGTGTAGATTTCGATGAACTGCTTGCTGATGATGTTCGGGATTTCCCCGTTCGCGGTATAGGCGTTCAGGTTCTCGAGGGACAGCGTGTTCCAAATCGGGTCCATCACCGAGTTGACGATGACCTGTCCATGGAGACCGAAAAACCAGAACAATTGGACGAAGAAGATGGCGATCAATGTCGGGACGAGACCGTTCCCTAGGTTGACGAGTGGTTTCTGGACGAGATTGAAGATGAGGTCATGTAGGTTCGTGTCCAAAAGTGAAGTGACTGCGATGTTGATCCCGAGGAAGACGGTGAGCGTAAGTAATGCCGGCACGAGTGCCGAGAACGATTTGGCGACCGCGGTCGGTACACCAGCCGGCATCTTGATTGTCCAGTTCTTCTGGACGATGAAGCGATAGATCTCTCCTGCCAGGAATCCTGTGATCATGGCGAGGAACATGCCCTTCGCGCCGAGTCGGTCGAGCGGGATGACGTTACCCACCGGATCCGTGACGTTTTCGACCGAGACGAAGAACGGAGTAAGTAATAGGAACGAGACGAGGGCGATGACACCACCGAATACGGCTTCGACCTCATAACTCTTCGATAGATAATAGCCGATACCGAACACGACGAACAATGACATGATGCCCATCGTCGCGGATGGTGCATTCCCGAGCGACGTCTTGAAGGCGTCGAGCACGCCAGGGGACATGAACTTGTCGAGGAACGGTAGGTTGGCGACGACGACAATCAAGGAACCGAACATCGTAATCGGGAAGGCAAGCATGAATGCGTCACGTAACGTCTGCAGGTAGCGACTGTTGTTCAAGAATGCCGCCATCGGCATCAGGAAACGGCTCAACAGGTCGAACCACTTACTATTCTCTGTCATCTCAAACACTCCTTATCATTTTTTAGAGAACTTATGTTCCATGAGCTCGATGAGCCCAGCCGTCAGATCCAGCATCGTCTGCGTCGACATCAGATGGTCCTCCGCGTGTAGCAACAACAAGGATAGCGTCGTCGGTTCACCGCTCGCTTCCTTCTGGACCTGCCCGAAATGGACCTGATGTGCTTCTTGTAGTTGAGCGCGTGCATCCGACAGCAACCGCTCGAACTCCTCGAACGTCCCTTCCTTATAGGCTTCGATCGCCTCACGAATCGTACTTCTGGCATTCCCGCTGTGTAGGATCATCATGAATGCGACTTGCTCGATTGTCTGTTCGTTCGTCTGCATGTCGTTCACCCCATCAACTTCACGGCTTGTTCATAGGCCGCTTTTCCGTCCGCCATGCCATACGCCATCATGTCGATCACCTCGACGGGCTTGTCCGTCGCCTGCTGGAACTTCGAGAGAAGGAACCGCATCTGTGGTCCGATCAATATGACGTCGGCGCCATCCATCTCCTTCATTGCCTGGTCCTGTCCGACCGCCCAAATCTTCGCTTCTTCTCCGATGCCCTTCGCATGTTCCTGCATCTTCGACACCAGGATGCTCGTCGACATCCCTGAACTACACGCCAACATGATTTTCTTCACCTAAAATCTCCTCCTTTTTTGTAATCGCTTACAAATATGATTATACGCGCTTTTCTTTTCATGTCTATACTTGATATTTAATTTGTTTATTTTTATTTTATAAAAGTGTAGAGTTGTAATTGAAAATAGGATGAAGGAGGAGTTAGCATGCAGGAAGCGATTTATTTCGAACCGATCGTCAAGGAACGGATATGGGGTGGACAGCGACTTCGCGAGTATGGTTTTCCCATCCCTGACGCAAGTCGAACAGGCGAGGTCTGGACACTCGCGAGTCATCCGAACGGGACTACGCGCGTCGAATCCGGACCGTTCGTCGGTCTCGATTTGGAAGAGTTGTGGTCAAACCACCCTGAAATCTTCGGCATGGAGACGGATTCTGATTTCCCGCTCCTGTTGAAGTGGATTGATGCCTCGACGGACCTATCCGTCCAGGTCCATCCGAACGACGCCGATGCCAGACGTTATGAGCAACAACCTTACGGAAAGAACGAATGTTGGTACATCATCGATTGTCCGGAGGACGCCTCCCTCATCCACGGTCATTCCTTGTCCTCCCCGGAAGAGTTCGACGAGGCTGTCCTTCAGGGGACGTTGTTGCAGTCATTGCATCACGTACCGGTATCGAAGGGTGATTTCCTCTATGTACCGGCGGGGACCGTCCATGCCCTGACGGAAGGATGTGTCGTCCTCGAAATCCAACAGAACTCGGACACGACCTATCGTCTGCATGACTATGATCGTCTCAATTCAGTCACCGGCACTCTGCGTACACTTCACATCGAACAGGCCCGCCGCGTGATACGGTTCCCTCACTATCGTTACTTAGAGCCTTCCGTCCCGTTGTCCCCATCCAGAAGACGGTTGACGCGGAATCCTGATTTCTTCGTCGAGGAATGGACCATCCGTCAGACCCATGCACTAGACCCGAGTCCGACGTTCCGTATCATCACCGTCGTCGAGGGGACCATCGAATTGGACGACGTTGTGTTATCGGTCGGGGCGACCGCACTCCTCCCTGCTGACAGCGAGCATGTCGTCTCCGGGGACGGTCTCATGTTGGTCACCGGACCTGCTCCTAAGACGATAAAGCCATTCCGGATCGGTGTCGATCTCGGCGGTACGCAGACACGCGTCGCCGTCGTCGATCAGGAGAAGGTCATCAAGCAGTTGTCCTTCCCGACTAATCCGGTCGCCGACCCTGGGCAGACCATCTCGCACATCGAACATGCCATCCGATACTTCTCGGAAGAGTTCCATCTGACGAACATCGGCATCGCCGCGCCTGGTCCACTCGACGCGAGGACCGGACACCTGTTATCCCCACCGAATCTGCCTGGCTGGGACGACGTCGACCTCGTCACCCCAATCGCCTCCCGATTCGAGCTCCCGACCTGTCTCGAGAACGACGCGAATGCAGCGGCGCTCGGCGAGGCGTTGTTCGGAGCCGGACAGACATCCTCTTCCGTCTATTATGTGACGGTCAGCACCGGGATTGGGGGTGGCTATGTCCATGAGAAGAAGCTCATTCGCGGGGCCAATGGGTATGCGGGAGAGATTGGCAACACCATCATCGATTCATCCGGGCCCGTCCATCCGGTTCTCAACGTCGGATCCCTCGAGGGGTTGGCGAGCGGCACCGCACTCCAATCACGTGCCATGGAGCAGGAAGCCTCGTCCATCGAGATGCTGCTCACCGTACCCTCAGAACGAACCCGATTCATCAACCACTTGGCGACAGGGCTCGCGAACATCATCCACACGATCGACCCCGAGGTCATCATCATAGGAGGGGGAGTCACAGGATCTGCAGATTTGTTCTGGGAAGAGTTGATCTGCCGAGTCCGCGAGCTCGTCTATCCTGCTCTTCGTCCGAGCATCGATGTACGTCTCGCGACATTGGAGGGTCATGCGGGGGTCATCGGTGCTGCCCATCTCGGCTGATTCTGATCATGTCAAAGAATGTCTCGAACATCGCACTCATTGGCTACTCAATCGTAAGTGATGTTCGAGATTGAATGTATTAGTTCATAATGAATCAGAGAACAAAAAAAGATTGTATACATTTCGACATCGAAACGTATACAATCTTTTTCCTTAATTGTAGATTTTTCTTAAGATTAGAAATCGGCGTGCCATATATACAAGGAATTCAGAAAATAAATACGAGTGAACAAGTGAACCTCTTCTTTTATGCTGAATGAATATAATGTATACAACTTTTTATAAATTGATTGAATGGATAGAAAGCCATAGAACTATAATTATGACGCAGAGTACACAACTGAACCGCTTCATGAAATGAAGTTGTATACGGCTCAACATCACTAGTGATGTTCAATACTTCCTCACTTCCAGTACTTCAATCAGTTATTCGACTGTCAAAGCCTTATCTTTTTTATAATAGAGTTAGTCACTACCGATAAAAATAGTTGAGATAAGATAAATTAAAATACGATGTATCCATCGTAAGTTCACGATAAATACATCGGTCTATATATATTAATCATTCTTTACATCATTTTTCCTTGCATATAAATCTACTTGACTAATGACTTTACGTATCGCTGGTAAAGAATATTCTAAATCAATCAAAGCTTTCAAATCATGGTCGTAATACAATTTTTCATCTCTAATTTTAGAGAACGAATTTTTATCATCAAAATCTAACACCCAATCTAGGTTGTCATGGTTTATTTCTGACTGTTCTTCATCCAAACTGATTTTTGAATCAATCCAAGCCTGATAAAACCACTCCCAAATAATCGTCCATTTTTGAACAAGTTTATCTACTAAATAATGGCCCCATTCAACATCCTTTTGATTAAAACCAAAACCACATGTATGATTTCCTAAATTCGAATTTATATACATCTCTATTTTGATGTCTTTAAACTTTTCAGGATGTTCAACCAGATAAAAACCTCTCTCGAATTGTGCAGAAAAACTTTCGATTGATTGAATGGTTCCATCTGTAGACTTAAATTTCAGTTCTATCGAATCAATTTTTAATTTGATAGTGCTCATCGTTTAAAACCTCCATAATTGGTGTTTCGGATAAAACTGATCAACGATTAATTTTCTGTTCATATCCATGTGGATTCCAATTTTATAAGATATACCATTAATTTCTACGGTCGGAGAAATACGATAACCAGTCCTCATATTTTTTATTTTCTTTTTCGTCAATTTGTCTTTTACTTTCGGATGCTTCATTACGTCATTCATTATATTCATAATTTGACCGTATGAAGTACCATTTGGGAAAAATGTCTGAAGATTATTCGGTCCAAAACTCCCATCCCAAACTCCAATATGATGTCTTCTAAGGATGTGCGAAAATCTTTCGGGAGTCAGAATAGCTGGTTGTCCCAATGATTTTTTTCCTAAGGCGAAATCTTTGTGCATCAAATAACGTCCCGCATCTTCAATAGCCACTTTTCCACCAGCATTTTTAGGATCAAATTTGATGCTTGCCGTCAGGCTTCTCTTTCCTTTACGTTTCTTTTTTACAACAACTTTCTTTTTACTTTTGAATAGCGAAACAGTGACACGGACCAAAGTCTTGATTGCTCCCGCTCTCTGAGCGGTCGCCCGTTCTACTGGGTTATCCAAAAATAATTCATTGTTGTACAACTCGAATTCAAAGTCATCTTCAATCGTACTTGATTCATCATCTTCTTCATTTACATCATATTCCTGTTCGTTCCATGGACGTTCAAGTTCAATTTCTCGTTCACTCGTACGTCCTTTAGCGTCCGTAGTGCGGACCATGAATTGATACTCAGGTAATTCGTCAATTTGTTCTTTCGACAAACCATTCAATTGATATATTTTATCCATGTTCTGTGGAAGTGACGTACTGGCAGGACCGTTCATCTGGAGAGAGAGCTTATCCTCATTCTGATAAATCTTAGCTTGATCTGAATTCCAGATTGTCGAATTCCCTAAGCCATAAGAGATGTACTTCTGTCCATTGAAAACTAATAGCTCAGAAGTAGTATCCTGAGATTTTCTCCATCTCATCTCGACTTCTCTGTGTCCATCCGGATGCACCACATCATTCTCAATCCATACTTCAGGTTCTTCTAAAGGTATCGATATGCTTGAGATTTTTGAAGGAGGAGTAGCCCCTTCTTCCAAAATGGCCGATAGCCGGACCTGATAACTATCACTACTGGATGCAGGTTCATTATAATGCTTTCTCACCGCAGCATATAGAGTTTCAGGAGATGGAGGAATCGCCTGTCCATCCTCGTTCACTCTATATGAAAAGTCGCCATTTTTTATTTGCTCCGATGTCGGATATATGTTCCTATCAAGCGTCGTCCAACTGTTTAAATCACCTGGTACATCAAAATACGTATAATCATGTCCGTTGTAAATCATCACCTGGTATTTAAGTGCCTTCGGTACGGGTTTCCATGAGACAGAAAGGTCACTTGCGAGGTCGACTTTCTCCTCGTCGCCATCTCGTTCGATGACTTCAAGTATCGGTTCCTCCATAGGATTAAGACTACTAGCCACCTCAACAGGTTCGTTATCGAAATCGCTCATATCTAGGGTCAAGCTGGAGTCTTCTGATTCGATATCACTTTTCCCCAAATACCTACTTGAGGATAATTCCTTTTTCTCAGTATCCTCACCTCTAAAAGATTGGACGTATACATGATAGGAAGATTCGTCTGCCCTGTTCGAGTCAGAGAGTGAATATAACTTCCCAGCGTCACGCAATAACTCGAGACCTTCGAAGTCCGTCCGGAAACTAGCATCTGTCGTAGTCGTTGGATAAAGTCCGATGTCACGACTACTCCAATAGTTTGCGTCTGCTGAGAGTTGCTGCACGATTTGTTTGGTGATTCCATTGTCTATAAGGATGAGATAGCCCGATGCATCTTTTACAGGACTCCAAGCGGCCGTCAAATAACCCCGTGATGCGTCTGCACCTTTATATGCAAACCCGCGACCATTCGTGACAGGTGACTTTGTAGGGAACCAAAATTTAAGAGCAGAGGACGGTAGGCTCTCCCCTTTGTCCGATTTAGCGATTAGCTTGACGTAATAGTTCGTCGTATTCTCGTGTTTGATCCCAGTGGCGCTATAGAGTGCGCGCGGATCACTTAAGAAATCACGTCCATCTCCATTTTTCCTGAACAGATTGCCCGAGGATGCACTATTGAGTTGCTCATCGGTTGGGAACACTCGCTTCCCTTTACTCGACCAGCTCGTCTCATTCCCTACTGGAAGACGTTCGTACTTATCACCGTTGTAGAACAGAAGATCGTAAGATGTAGCTCCTTCGACCTCATCCCATTCTAGTTCGACCCATCCCTTATCGTCTTTCTGATTCGAATGTATGCCCTCGAGTTGAGGAGTCTCAGGATTCTCGGGGATGATGCCATCGAGGACCGGCTTCGCGGTCGTCGACGGCTCACTCGACCCTAGTTCGTAGTCTGCGACGACACGGAACTGATAGGCTTTCGTGGTCGTGTTCGAGTTGTTGCTCGCTCGATACATCGGTGATGGATCGAGCGGGAGCTCCATCCCATCGCCTTCCCTGAAGGCAATCCCTCCCGTCAGAGAATCTTTGTCCTTGTACTGATTCGTCGTCGGCCAGAGCTTCTTGTTCTTTGTGCTGAAGCTAGTCGCCGTCCCTTTATAGATGGTACGCCACCCTTTCCCGTTGAAGAGCTGCAACCGGTAGTTCGTCGCTTCCTTCGCCTTCCCCCAAGATAGATTGATGTAGCCGGTCGACGCGCCCGCTGCAGTCGGGAACGGCTCTGCCTTCAATCCTTTCATCTGAGGATAGCTATATGAGATGACGACATTCGATTTCTTGCCGGACTCGCTTGCTGTAAGTTGTTTCCAATAATTCTCGTCGTTGCCGTTCGCGTGCAGCTTGAATCCGTAGTCATCCATCTCCCCATCGGCAATCTGTTGGATCGCATCCTTCACGTTGAACGTGGCCCATTGCGCCCGTGCCACCTTAGTCGAGGTGATGTTGGTCGACGTCGGCTTGTTCTCCCAGTTGATGCTCGATTCCGACCATTTCGAATTGACTCTATCCAACCAGATGCCGGTCTTCGTCGTCGGATGATAGCTCCACTTGACGTAGGTCTTCAGGCTCGCTGATGTGATGGTCGCCCCTTTGATGTCAGAAAGTCCATCCATCTTCATGAAGGCATAGTTCGTCCCCGTCTGGCCGTCATACTTACCTATCCGTAGGACGTATTCTCCCTGTGCGGAACTCCAGAACTTATTATAGTTCCCCTTCGGATCTGCGCTCGTCACGAAAGCATCTTGTGCAGCACCACGGCTGAGCGTAGGATCGATATACACCGGATACTTCGTATCCTCATCCGAGAGCCATTCCTTACTTGGAATCAATTCGAGGGTGAAGCCATCCTCTCCCTTGACCAGCTCATAACGGATATCGCGGCTCTCCCTCGATAATCCAGAACGCGCATCGAACGAGCTATCACTCATGACGGGTGCCGGCATCGTGTACTTCACTTCACCATCCCTCGGATCTTTGAAGAGGATGTTCCCAGCCCCATCAAGCCCGACATCGAGCTTCGTATGGATTCGGTAGATGAATTTCTCGATATCCATGTTCTTCTGATTCAATATGATGTCTTCTTTGACTTCCTCGTTCATCACGACATGACGGACGTCCACTCCGGGATGGACATCCTTGTAGATGATGTGATTATCGTTCGTGTCCGCCATGCGCTCCTCGATTTTCTGGAGACCGTCCTTCGTCTGAGTACCCTCGAATCGGAAATCGATGGCATCGCCATCGCTTCCTTCGACCGACATGAAAGGAACTCGCGAGGAAATCCTGTCGTCGAATCGTACATCGATTTTTGAGTTCTTCGGCTCGATTGTCTGTCCTTGAGTTTCCGCTAGTCGAAGGTCGACATCCTTCCAAGAACCGTCGCGCTTGAGGAATTGTTCATCATTGTAGATGGTTAGTCGATAATCGCCTTCCCCCTTTTTCTCGGATTCCATGAAAGGGGTATTGATTGTCTCGCCGACCTTCTCTTCTGGGTCGAGCTTGTAGGCGGGAGAACTTTCGAAGCTATCATTTACTTTAGTTCCTGATTTTTCTTCTGCCTTCACATCCTTGATGTGAAGGGGGAGGGAGCTCACGAGCAACGAGCTGGCCACCAACGTCTTTGTCCACTTTTGTAAAGCCCTTTTTTTCAATTCCGTCTCCTCATTTCATTGTATTTAGAGAATATCTGAGCTCTCTTTATACAACAATCAATCTATCAATTATTCCTTTCTTACAATACTGTTAGGTATATTGACCTAAGTATGAAATAGAGAAAAACGATAATGATTTATAGGGTTGTTAGTTATATGTACGTCGATTAAATACCAATAAAATTATGTAATGATATTATTCTTAATGGACGTCACTTTCACAATAGATGATTTCTCGACGGTATGTTCTTACATTATGGAACCAAAAAAACACTCCAATCATCAAGAGTCATCTTCTTGATGGATGGGGTGTGTATACGCTTTTGTCAATCTATCAGCCACTTCGGTTGAAGACTTTGAATGCTCGGTCATGAAATCCATCCCATGCCTGATGTTGAGGCATCATTTCCTGGAATCATCCCCTCATCCCCTCAATACGATACCTCGAAGTCTCGTAGAGGATTCGAGGCGTCAAATGTACCTCAATCTATTTTCGTACCTTGTTCATTCATGGTTCACTCAATTGCTGGGGTTGGACATCTGTTGATGAAGAGCGACCAGGTATCGAAACTCCTATCGATTAGTCGGCAGGATAAACTACTGTATACATTTCGACATCGAAACCTTCTTCAGACTCCTCACTTACTTTCCTCCGAATAATCGTCTGAAGAAGTTTAGCGCATCGCGCCTCTCTGCAGCACTCTTAGGATTGATATCGTTCGAGGTCGATGTCTCGTCAACTACAGAAAACGCTTCCTGTCGTTTCAATTGTTCGGTTGCTATAATCCTTCAACTCCAGTTCAAATCCTCGGTCAACATCTGGCATGCGCTCGTTCATGCAGCAAGGTCCCGGCCAGAGACTCCATCGATTGTAGTTATGAACATGCAATCAATATCGTACCATTATCTCGTTGCCATAACCCCAGGGTCTCGACGTGATTGGATGCGAAATCAATCGATTCGACGAGCTTGAGTGCAGAAATGTACGCCGGCACTGGTCCTAGCATCCTCATGATTTCGTCGCGCTTACCCCATACCTCTGATTCGTGCTCATCCAAATCCCGTGGTGGCACTTCTTGATAGAAAAGAGAATCACGGACTTCCTCTGCGAACGTCTCAAGATTCTAAATCGTTCTTTCAGCATTATCTTTCATATCGCTCAATGAGTAGCTCAGATTTTCTGGGATTGTAATGATTTGAAAGTCGCTCCCGTCGACATCATCAATCCATACAGGATGATTTGGCTCGGTGTCATGGAGACGACTTGCTCACGTGCATTGAGTATCTTACATGAATAGACCCCCTACGTCCTTCCAAGTCAATTCAATCGGGAGATTTTCCTCTGTGAACCGGTTCAAAGAATCTACGAGGGGATGCGTTTCGAGGATCATGATGCCCTTTACGATGGCATTTATCGTTCCACTCGGGACGAAAATAAAATCTCCTTTCGTAACTGCTTGACGTGTTAGTAATCGACTCCACTCCACATTTTCGATTTAATCCGACAATTCATCTTCTGATCTTGTCTTGCGGTATGATCGATGATCAGTTCTACTCCCTCTTCCGCCTCCACTATATACCAACATTCCGTCTTACCGTAGGGTACTCCCTCCAAATATCTGAAAGGAGCGTCCTTCATGTTCATCTTTACACCGTAAGTATACAAAAAGAAGGTAGCCAAAATGACTACCTTCTTTCTTCATATGCTCTATATCGATACGTGTCATTTCTTTTTTATACCAATATAGACATAATATTGTATTTATTCTCTTATTTCAAAATTAATGTTCATTTATAACTGGATATATTTTTAATTTTCGTCCGGCTGTTCGAAAGAAAATGGTTGGATATGTAAATCTAAATTAGCTTCATCTACTGTCACGTTAATCTGTATTTCTTTATTTAACTCTGTATTTGCTTGCTCATCTCCATTGCCTACGTTACCAACTAATAATGAAACTCCAATTCCAGCTACGATAATCAATTTTTTCATGTTATTACTCCTTTTAATTAGATATTAAACTTAATTATTTATTTACTTTTTCATTTTTTTGTTTGATTAAAGATGTTGCAGTAATGTCATGATATTTATTTTTTTTATTCGCATCCCCTACCAATCTCATTTTCAATTCTAAAATACATGTGTAACGTTTTCCATTTTACTAGTAAATAACCCAATATATGTGTGTATATTTTGTGAATTTATTTATTCGTAACTTTTTCATTAAACGTTTTTCGCGTTTTTGTTTCGAAATAAAGAATATACTGCTCATTGTTTTCTAATAGATTATTACTAAATTATTAGTTGTTCAAAATACATAGATCCTGATAAGAATAACTAAACTACACTTTCCAAACACCGATTCTATAGACTATTAACTTTGACTAAGCTTTTGTATCTACTCTTATTATAGTTCTTAATCATCTTATTAAGACTTGCGCAAATTTAACTTTGTAATGTTAATCTATTCCATCTTATCTCGTCTGACTTGCGAAATACAAAGTTTGCCCTTAGGATGATACCATTATTTTACAAAGTAGTTGATTAGTTTTCACATCTGACTGTTTTATTTAACTAACTACTTTACTTATTAGATTTAAAAATGAGTTAGGAGGTGAGATTTAATAATGGTATCGTTCTTAGATATTATTTCACAGCTGGGCACTAAAGGTGTAGAATGGGCTTGGAAAAATCAGAGCAAGGTTATGGATTTAATCAATCGAGGATTTAGCGTTAAATACATCATCAACTACATAAAAGCTAGAAGCTAATTGATGATTATTTTTGGAATGGATAAGTCGCAAATTCTTTTTTCGTCGAATATAAAAAAAACTCATCGTCAAGACAAAGTCATTTACTATTACATTTAATTAATCGGAGGCAGACACAATGGCAACTTTTCTAGAGCTTGTTAGAACTCTTCCTTACAGAGCAAGTCTATGGGTGGTTTCCCATAAAGATGAAGTCTTAAAACTAATCAAAAACGGAGCTTCTCTTACTTATCTCGTTCGATACGTCATTTCTAAAGTTTACTAAGAATACTTATTAATCAAGCTTATACTCATTACATTTTTTGGAGGTTTATAACAATGTCATTTTGGATCGAGCTTTCTAAGAGAGCTAGCACAAATGCCTTACGATGGATTTTAGCTAATAAATCTAAAGTCCAGAAAATGATTTCAGACGGTCTTGGTATCACCGCTATTCTTAAATATGTTGAATCTAAAATCTAATCTAACAGCTCTATTGTTTTTGACCGAGGAAAGATCTTTTCCTCGGATTTATTTATTTTATACATAATTAAGTTCCACATTTTGATTTTTAAAATATTGTCCTAATATGTTATGTAAAAATTTTTTTTATAGAAATCTTGTTAATCCTAGGTATAGAAGAGTATATAGTATAAACAAGATTTAGCGCTTGGTTTATTTATCGTTCAACTTAAAGCATGGAAGGGCTGATTAAACTTGTATCAACTCAAAGAACCTACACAAAAAATTTCTCTCGACGCAATAAAGGTTTGGAGGATTTCTGATTTAATTAACACCACAATCGCTTTAATTATTTTCGTTTTTTTAGTTTATTTAGATCGTCTTTATAATTGGGATAGTTGGATTGAAATCACTTTGTATGCTCTCATAGGATTTACATGTATTTCTGCAATCATCGAACTTATTATTTTACCTGTATATAAACAAAAAACATGGAGATATGAGATCGATGATCGCTGCATTCAACTGAAGTATGGCGGCGTATTTAAAAAAACACACATTATAATTCCTATAGATAAAATTTATTTTGTCGACACGTATCAAGGTCCTATCATCAAAAAATACAATTTAGTAACTATAAAAATCGGAACTATTGGATTAGTACATGATATTCCAAACCTTCCCTTCGAAAGAGGCATTGAAATTCGAAATAATATTGCATTAATAGCCGAAAATTATAAGCGCCAGAGTGAGGAGTATGGAACTTAAGCGCAATCCATTTCTTTAAATATTTAGTATTTTCATCACACTTAGAATCATTTTTACATCGTTATTATAGGAACAGAACATTTACTAGGTTAACAACTAAAATTACGTATGATAGTTTATCAAATAATCTTAGTAATTTTTTCAAAAAGAACTAGTAATCGCTTTTCCAATCAAAATATTTCAGGAATGAGAAAATCGTTCTCTCAATTCTTACGCTTGATGAAGGCGAGATATAAACCGTTACGTCACCATTTTGAAGATCTAATGCCCTGTTTTTTTATACGTATAACAAAAACTTAATCTAAGTTTGACTATACAATCTAATAACGAGTCTATACGAAAATTTGCTTCACGTTTTTGGATTTGGGCTAGATTAAAGTTACATTCAGTTACGAATGTTTCTCTTATCTAGATTGATTAGGTACGGTATGTTGATATCTTTACATTCTAAAAAAACCCTGAATGTCAGACATTTGATAAATGTCTGACATTCAGGGTTTTTGTTCATTACTGATCTAACAATTAAATTTTTATAATGTATTTTTTAAAATACATCGTTAGTACAAAGAAATGTAGTTATTATCAATCACCAATTTGTAACAAATGCTAGCTTTTTTATGTGCACCTTTTGCTTGGTAATACTCACCTAGTAAATTCGCATATCTTTGAATTTGGATTATTAGTTTCATTTTTTTTAATTGTGGAAAAAACTTCTCCTTCGCGAAAACTTCCCACTTCTCTTCATCTTCTTCTATGAAATAATACAAAAACCAAAATTCCATAGTGGCGATATTCATTTTGGGTAAGTTTAATACAGACTTCGTATTTTCTCTTAACAATCTCTGACATTCATTTAGTTCTTGCTCTCTATAATAAATATAAATCAACAAGTTTAGAGAAGTAATGTAGCTCATACTTTGTGTATCTTTGTACTGGAGTGCTTTTAACAAGTGTTTAATCGCTTTTGGATTATCGCGCTTGATCAAGTACATACTAGCAATATTGTGTTCAATAATTCCAAGGTTGATACTATCTTCATATTCTAAAGCTAATAACCTTGCATTTTTAAATTCCTCTATTGCTATTGAAATATTACCCATTTTACTAGTGGATATTCCTATTTGTATATGTATTCTCATACATTTTTCAAGCTTATAGTGTTGACGAAAAATATCCAATGACTTATTTGCGTAGGAAAGACTAAGTGAATCATCTTGGACTCTATCTAAAACCAATGAATACAAATAATAAAGATCTGCTTTTTCTAGTACATGAAAAATTCTATCAGAGTACTCTGTTAGGGCTTTCTCAAAGTAAATTTTTGCTTGATCATTCTCTCTTAAAACAGAATAATAGTTCCCTAAATGTTTATAGTAATAAAAACGACTTCTAACGTTTATTTTTTCATAAAAGTACTTTAAGAAATTTAATGAGCCTTCAACTTCGTCTATTTTTTTTAGAATAATACACGCTCGGATTCTTTTAACGTGAAACTCTATCAATAATTCTGTCCTAGTTATTGGACTCATTAATTTATTGAGTTGTTCATACAGTTTTCTGCATTCATCTATTTGGTTATGTAACAATGGTTGCTCCCATGCTGTTAATAACTGCTGAATCGTATTATCTTCAGACTGCAATTCATTAAAGTTAATTCCAACCCGGTTAAAAAGCAAAGCAATTGTGTCTTGGTCAGCTGTTGTTTTATTATTTTCAATTCGTGATAGATAAGAGACCGATACAATCGACTCTGCAACTTCCTCTTGAGTCATCTTTCTTTCTAACCTATGAAATTTTAGTAACTTTCCTATATCCATATTCGACTCCTTTATTAAAAACTTGCGCAAATTTAACTCCTCATATTAAATCATCTGATTTTCGCTATCATAATTTGCGAAATACACTTTATTCAAATCCAATGATACCATTATTTTACACAGAAGAAGAGGAGGTGAAAGATAATGACGATTTTTTTACGTCTCGTAGCTCAACTTACTACTAAAGCAGCAAAATGGGCTTGGACACACAAAGAAACCGTATTGAGTATGATCAAAAACGGTGTACGGATTGATGCGATTATTCGTTATATCGAATCTAAAGTTTGATTCAACTATTTTTTGTTAGATATACGAAAAAACTTTAGTTGCGTTATTTTTACATACCGCTATATAACTAGGTTTTTTATTCGTAAAAGTAGCTTGAAAAAAGAAATGAGATTAGGAATTCAATCAATTGAGGGTTCAGCATCAAACTGAATTTGCAAAATTAAAAATTGACGTATTTCCAATCTATCAATTAAACGAATAGAGGTGAAATACAATGGCGACTTTCCTACGCTTAGTAGCGCAACTTTCCGTTCGTGGAGCAAAATGGGCTTGGGCAAATAAAGGCAAAGTAATGGATATGATTCAAAATAGTGTACGCTTTGAAGCTATTCTTCGTTACATCGAGTCTAAAGTCTAATTCAGACTAGAGAACACAGTCGTAACCTCTGTTCTCAAACATCACATTTCCGGAGGTGAAATACAATGGCGACTTTCCTACGCTTAGTAGCGCAGCTTTCCGTTCGCGGAGCAAAATGGGCTTGGGCAAATAAAGGCAAAGTAATGGATATGATTCAAAATAGTGTACGCTTTGAAGCTATTCTTCGTTACATCGAGTCTAAAGTCTAATTCAGACTAGAGAACACAGTCGTAACCTCTGTTCTCAAACATCACATTTCCGGAGGTGAAATACAATGGCGACTTTCCTACGCTTAGTAGCGCAGCTTTCCGTTCGCGGAGCAAAATGGGCTTGGGCAAATAAAGGCAAAGT
>NZ_JACSNC010000006.1:0-54487 GCF_018618955.1 Exiguobacterium sp. s191
AAACTCTCCATGAAGTGTTTGACTTGCTCGTTTTTGTGACCGAAGTCACGATTGACGAAGCTTGCGCTTCATTCGTTTTTGTATTCCGTAGAATACGATTTTTGCCTCATCGTTCAGTTTTCAAAGTCCAATATGTCATTTGACGACTTTTAAATCTTACAGTAAAGTAATAAGTGATGTCAATTACTTTTTTGAAGTTTTTTTCGTCTGTGACGCTCGCGTTTGGCGTGTGCCTCAGCGACATGTATTAATATATCAACTCTTGTTTTTTTCGTCAACTGTTTTTCTAAAAAAACTTTAGAAAAAAGATAGACCCGCTTGAACCGGTAAAACACTACCCGTTCGCGGGTCTTTTTCGTTACGCCTGTTTTTGCGATTGTCCTTGAGAAGCTGGCTTTTCTTGCAAGCGATGCAGCATTAGAATCTGATACGCATTACAGATTAAAAGTGTCGCAAGCGCCGCCCATAACATCCGCTTATCTTGTGTTGCCTGCAAAGCAGGTACCCATTCGATCAACGTGATGACTGTCATGAGGAACAAAGTCGGAATGAACGCTGTGAAGTTCGTTTCCCGTGCTTTCGTCCGCGCGACTAAGAACGCTATTACAAGCAAGACGACCATCTCACCAATATAAAGGCTCGTCTTATCAAAGCCGTATGCTAATCCGCGTAGATAAACACCATCAAATAGTGCAAATGCAATCAAGACGACCTGGACACGATTCCAAAGCTTTGCGCCGCGGAATAAATCGAGTCCGACGCGATGTAAGATCAAGTACGAGAAGAATCCCATCAAACTGATGGCTGTCCACGTACTACTGTAGGAGAGAGCCGTCACATATCCGCTAATCGATTGATTTCGGATATATCCAGGTTCCGCTACCAAGTTAAACACGAAGCCGGCGAGCGTTCCGATTAGGAGCGTCATCCAAAACAGCTTCAAAAATCCTTTAATCTTCATTCTTATCCCTCTACTTTTTCGATGACACGCGTGGCGAGTTCATTATAGTACGTCTCAAATGGATGTTCATCGCGATAGATCGATGGGGCGAAGTCCGCATCGTTCGCATATGGTTGTCCAAGTGGAATCTTAGCTAGAATATCGGTTTTTAACGCTTCTGACAACCTCTCTCCGCCACCACTACCGAAGACATATTCTTTTTCGCCTGTCACTTTACTTTCAAAGTACGCCATGTTCTCGACGATTCCGAGGAGACGATGGTTCGTCTTGATTGCCATTGCTCCTGCTCGTGCTGCAACGAAAGCGGCTGTCGCGTGAGGTGTCGTGACGATGACTTCCTGACAGCTCGGGAGCATCGAATGAATGTCGAGTGCGACATCTCCTGTCCCCGGTGGAAGATCAAGCAACAAGTAATCGAGATCGCCCCATTCGACGTCCGCGAAGAAGTTGTTGAGCATCTTCCCAAGCATTGGTCCCCGCCAGATGACTGGTGCATTATCTTCGACGAAGAAGCCCATTGAGATGACTTTAACGCCAAAGCGTTCTGGTGGAACGATTCGGTCGTTCACGACAGTCGGACGTGTTTCGATTCCCATCATGTCTGGAACACTAAAGCCGTAGATATCGGCATCAATCAACCCGACTTTCTTCCCTGCTCGTGCGAGGGCGACTGCTAAGTTAACGGAAACCGTTGATTTCCCGACGCCCCCTTTACCAGAAGCGATCGCGATGAACGTCGTACCAGATTCTGGTTTGAGAATTGATGGTGTCGTAGCTGCTTGAATCCCGTGATCACCAAGTGCTTCAAAACGAAGTCCCACTGTCTTGAATCCTTTTTCTTTCAGTTCCTTGACGATTTGCTGTTGGAGCACGAGTTGCTCCCCAGAACCAGATTGAGCTAAAGCGATTTTCAGACTGACATAATCACCTTTAATCCGGACGTCACGAATGCCGTTCGTATCTGCAAGCGGGCGGTCAATCGTCGGATCGACGAGCGTTCCGACTACCTCGCGAATTTCTTGTTCATTCAACATAGTGCCTTCCCCCTGAAAACGTTCGATTTAATCCTTATTAGTATAACAAAAATAAGAGAGCGCTTGCACATTTCGACACCGGAAAGGATGACTTTTCCATGTCCAGTGTCGGTTTTCATCATTTCACTCGATCATTCACTCGTTTTAGAACATTCGGTTCCATGTACTAGGACCCACGACACCATCGACATCAAGTCCTTGACGTGTTTGATAGGCGCGCACCTTCTGAGCCGTCTCTGCATCAAAGCGCCGAGTTACGGTTGCTTTGACTGCACGCTGGATTCGTTCGATATCCCGCGGATTCATATTGGCTGCACCTTGATATAACGGACGACCTGGATACGGAACGATCGCACGAGAGCGATTAGTCGTTTCTTCAGACACTCCTAGTAATTCAAAGTGTGGATAATCCTTAAAGCTCGTCCAGTCCCCACCCCAAGAAAAGCCACGTCGTTTCATCGCAGCAACAATCTTTTGAAAGCTTTGGTCGTTTCGAAACAGCGCTTGTGTACCGTCTTTTGAATATTGAAAGAGGTCGACGGCAATGCCGCGGTTATGATTGGATTGTCCCCCACGTGCATTCGTTACGATTGGTCCCGGTAGTGTCCGTCCCTGTGCGTACAACCGATTCTGTTCTGCAATGGATCGGTACCCTTGTGCGACGCCTACATAAATCCCTTGCGCATGCATCTCCCGAATGACCTCTTGCGTCCGTTTGGCGACTTCTCGCGAAAGTCCCGAAGCATTCAACTTCCGATTCGCTCGCTCGAGTAACCAGCTGATCGATAATGCCATCTATGCTCACTCCCTTTGTCTCCTGTTCCCGAAAACAAAATCCGCTATACTTATGGAATGCAGAATGATTTTAACTCATATCAAAAGGAGCATCCTATGAAAAAACGCATCATTTGGACACTTGGCGTCACCTGTCTCTTACATCTTAGCTTCGTCCTGTATCTGACGCTGCAACCGACTGTCGCTACCGAGACGAAGTTACCGGACAATGCAACCGTCTTAAGTGAAGAAACCTCTTTTACAGGACATGTCGGTCAAGCGACGGCACATACACCTACCCAATTCATACAATCTCTCTTTGTTTGGAGCATCCCGCTGACGATCGTCATCCTCTACGTTCTTCTGACGATGTTGCACCGATTACGCTCCACTCCGTCGACTTGACTTGAATCGCTGTTCTGACACTTCGTCAGGAGAGCGGTTTTTTAGTGCATAAAAAAACCTCCCACCACAAGGGTGAGAGGGATTCGAAAAGAATTAACGTTTCGAGAATTGTGGTGCACGACGAGCTGCTTTGAGACCGTATTTTTTACGCTCTTTCATACGAGCATCACGAGTCAAGAAGCCTTTCGCTTTGAGTGCGCCGCGGAATTCTGGATCCGCTTGAAGAAGAGCACGTGAGATACCGTGACGGATAGCGCCTGCTTGACCAGTGAAGCCGCCGCCTTTGACCGTTACGATTACATCGTACTTGCCTTCTGTTTCTGTGATTACGAGTGGTTCTTTTGCAGTCATGATCAATGTCTCATAACCGAAGTATTCGCTGATATCGCGACCGTTAACTGTGACTTTACCGTCTCCAGCAACGAGGAAAACGCGCGCTGCCGCGTGTTTCCGGCGACCAGTGCCGTAGTAACGTACATCTGCCATCGTGTAGTTCCTCCTAAATTCGTATTAACCGCGAAGTTCGTAAACTTCTGGTTGTTGTGCTTCGTGCTTGTGTGCAGCTCCAGCGTAGACGTGGAGTTTGTTGAACATTTGACGACCGAGGCTACCTTTTGGAAGCATCCCTTTGATCGCGAGTTCAAGCATGCGCTCAGGTTTGTTAGCAAGCATATCGCGTGCAACAGTCTGCTTTAAGCCGCCTGGATGACCAGAGTGACGGTAGTAGACTTTTTTGTCGAGTTTGTTACCAGTTAAAACGATTTTCTCAACGTTGATGAGGATAACGTTATCCCCACAGTCAACGTGTGGTGTGAACGTAGGCTTGTGCTTACCACGGAGAAGTGATGAAACTTCGCTCGCAAGGCGACCGAGTGTTTTACCTTCAGCGTCGATAAGGAGCCATTTGCGTTCTACATCAGTAGCTTTCGCCATGAAAGTTGTGCGCATGTAAAATACCTCCTAAGGAATTAAAAGTTCTGTTTTTGATTTTTCATTTATTCACTAGGTGAATCTATCATAATCTTAGGTGTACGGGGCTAAGATTGTGGTTTCATAATAAATGAAATGCCAATAAACATTGTATGTTTTTTAATAGCCAATGTCAATTGCCTTTTTTCACTCCGGATAGAAAACTTCCCATAGATAGAGTCCATGGGGAGGCGCTGTCACGCCTGCGACGTTCCGGTCCTTTGCCAGCAACATTTTTTTAATGTCCTCTGGTGCAAAACGACCGCGTCCGACGTCAAGTAACGTCCCGACCATAATCCGGATTTGATTATAGAGAAACCCACTGCCCTGGAACCGAAAGACGAGTTCGTCACCGACTGTCATCAACTCTGCCTCGTAAATCGTCCGGACTCGGTTATCCGTTTCCGTCTTCGCGACACAGAACGAACTGAAATCGTGCGTGCCGACGAGATGTGCCATCCCTTGACGGATGAGCTCGAGATCGAGCGGATACGGAATATGAACCGATAGATTCCGACGAAACGCATTTTCTTCGCGGCGGACGAAATAGCGGTATTCCTTCCCTACGACATCGTAACGCGCTTCAAAGGTCGGTTCGACCTCCTCGCAGCTCCGGACACGAATATCCGCTGGTAAGAGCGTATTCAGTGCCTTGACGACGTTCTCCGGTGGAATCGCTAGTTCCGTATCAAAATGAATGACTTGCCCGTAGGCATGCACCCTCGCATCCGTCCGTCCCGACCCGATGATCTTGACGGGATGTTTGTGCATCCGCGCAAGTGTCGTTTCAATTACTTCTTGAATCGTCAATCCGTTTGGTTGCACCTGATACCCGGCGTAGCCGGTTCCGTCATACTGAATCGTACATTTTAAACGACGCATTAACCAATCCCTCGCAATCCTACTAAACTGATCGTTAGGAGGACGAGTAGGATGATCAGACCTGTATCCCGCATCGTCCACTTGGACTCCCGTAAGCGTGTCCGTCCCTCTCCTCCACGGTATCCCCGCGCTTCCATTGCTGTCGCAAGATCCTCTGCCCGCTTAAAGGCGGAGATGAACAACGGAATCAATAACGGAATGATCGCCCGTAAACGTTCCTTGATTGGTCCTGCCGATAAATCAACACCACGTGCTTGCTGTGCCTTCATGATTTTCTCCGTCTCCTCCGCTAAGGTTGGTAAGAACCGTAGCGAGATCGATAACATGAGCGCGATCTCATGCGTTGGAACACGGACGACCTTGAACGGCTTTAACAACAACTCAATCGCATCTGTCAATTCGATCGGTGAGGTCGTCAGCGTGACGAGTGTCGTGATCGAGACAAGATAGAAGAAACGTAATGAGACGATGATCGCGAGTCGCAGTCCTTCTTCATAGATCCGAAGCCAGCCGAACTCAAAGAGGACAGCCCCTTCGCGTGTGAAGAACAGCTGGATGACGAACGTAAAGACGATCAGGAAAAGAATCGGTCGCAGTCCCTTTAGAACATAACGAAGTGGTAACCGACTACTCATGAGTGCTAAGAACGTAAAGATGAGTAAAAAGATGTTCGTTGCTGCATTGTTCGCGAGAAAGACGAGCGGAATGAAGCAGAAAGCAAAGATGATCTTCGCAAGTGCCGACGACCGGTGCAAGTACGACTGACCGGGAATATGTTGTCCGACGATCATTCGCTCACCCCTTTCGTCATCAACCACTCGATCAATTCGGTCTCCGTCCGGATCTCCGGTCGTTGCAATCCACGCCGATCAGCGACTTGCCAAGCAAGCGATAGGACGTGCGGGAGATCGAGGTGGAATTGCTCGAGCAATGTCTCTTCTTTAAACAGATCAAGCGGTAGCCCGTCAAACGCCACCTGGGCGTCTTCCATGACGATCACACGCTCAGCATACTCAAGCACCTGATCCATGTCGTGCGTGATCAGGAGCAACGTCATACCGGTCTCTGCATGGAGCCGGGCAAACAGACTCAGCATATGCTTGCGCCCTTGCGGATCGAGTCCTGCCGTCGGCTCATCGACGATCAACACGTCTGGTTGACTAGCGAGTACGCCGGCAATTGCAACACGCCTCATTTGCCCACCAGACAGGTCAAACGGCGAACGACTCCAAAAGACTTCATCGAGTCCGACAGTCCGTAATGCCTCTTTCGCTAATTGCTCAGCCATCGCGGCATCATGACCGAAGTTCATCGGACCGAACATGACATCCTTTAAGACCGTCTCTTCGAACAATTGATATTCCGGATATTGAAAAACAAGCCCGACGCGACGTCTTAATGGCTTGAGGTCCTGTTTTTTCTTCGGTTCGACGATGATGTCATCGACTTGTACCTTCCCCGCTGTCGGCTTGAGCAACCCATTGATGTGCTGCACGAGCGTCGATTTCCCGGATCCGGTATGCCCTACAAACGCAACAAGCGCCCCTGACGGAATCTCAAGATTCACATCACGTAGCGCGACTCGTTCGAACGGACTATTGAGTTGATACGTATAATTTAATTCCTGGATTAAGATTGGCATAAACGGTTCACCAATTCTCTTTCATCTAGTATCGTCTCCTCGAGTGAGAGACCTTGCGCCCGTAAACGTTCTTGTACCCGAACAACGAATGGAACATCGAGTCCGATGTCTTCTAAGAACGATGCATGACGAAAGACTTCCTGAGGGGATCCTTCTAATACGATTTTCCCGGCATCCATGACGATGACACGACTAGCCCGTAATACTTCGTCTAATTCGTGTGTAATCGCGATGACCGCCATTGGGTGAGTCGCATGGAGTTCCTGAACGGTCGACATGACCTCTTGTCGTGCTAATGGATCAAGCATCGATGTAGCTTCATCGAGCACGAGAACATCAGGGCGCATCGCAAGCGCCGAAGCGATTGCGACACGCTGCTTCTGTCCGCCGGATAGTTGATGGGGTTCCCGATCAACAAAATCCGTAAGGCCAACGCGCGCTAGACTGTCGTCGATACGACGAACCATTTCCTCGCGTGGCACACCCCAGTTTTCTAGAGCAAATGCCACGTCGTCGCGCACGGTCGTGCCAACGAATTGATTATCTGGATTTTGGAAGACGATGCCGATTGCTCGGCGCATCTCCCACAGTTGCTCCGGATTCGCACTTGAAAAGCGCTCAGCAACCGTAACGGTCCCTGTCTCCGGTAACAACAATCCATTAAACAATTTCGTCAGCGTTGATTTTCCAGAGCCGTTGTGACCAACGATGGCGACCCATTCACCTGAACGAATCGTCAGAGAGACCTCGTGTAAGGCTGCTTGCTCCTGTTCCGGATACCGATAGGTGACCTGTTCCAGTTCAATCAGCTTGTCCATGATCTCTCCTCCTTCATCAAATCAATACTTTCATTTTGTAGCAAAAGGGCAGAAGCGGGATACGCACTGCCCTTTTATGGCGAATCATTTAATGAGGATTAAACGAGTTCGATGATGACCATTTCTGCGCCGTCACCACGACGTGGTCCCATTTTCATGATGCGTGTGTAACCACCTTGACGCTCAGCAAAACGTGGAGCCACATCAGCGAATAATTTTTGGATCGCGTCTTGTGCTTTGCCCTCTGCGTTTTGACCAGCAGCTTCACGGCGAACGAACGATGCAACTTGACGACGAGCGTGGAGATCACCGCGTTTACCTAAAGTGATGAGTTTCTCTACGACTGGACGAAGTTCCTTCGCTTTTTGTTCTGTAGTTTGGATACGCTCATTGATGATGAGATCAGTCGCAAGGTCACGCAAAAGTGCCTTACGTTGTGAGCTTGTACGGCCTAATTTCGAGTATGCCATGGATGGATTCCCTCCTTCGTGCAATTAATAGTATTAGTCTTCTTTGCGCAAGCCTAGTCCGAGTTCGTCGAGTTTCGCTTGAACTTCCTCGAGTGATTTACGTCCGAGGTTACGGACTTTCATCATCTCGTCTTCGCTCTTGTTCGCGAGTTCTTGAACCGTGTTGATACCAGCGCGTTTCAAACAGTTGTACGAACGAACTGAGAGATCGAGTTCTTCGATCGTCATTTCGAGTACTTTTTCTTTTTGATCTTCTTCCTTTTCGACCATGATTTCAGCATGGAGCGCTTCGTCTGTAAGACCAACAAAGATGTTTAAGTGTTCTGTCATGATTTTCGCACCGAGTGACACTGCTTCTTCAGGGCGGATTGAACCGTCCGTCCAAACATCTAGCGTCAACTTATCGAAGCTCGCATCTTGACCGACACGTGTTTTTTCAACTTGATAATTTACACGTTGAATTGGCGTGTAAATCGAGTCGATTGGGATTACACCGATTGGCATATCGTCCCGTTTGTTATCTTCAGCCTGAACATACCCACGACCACGGCGTGCTGTAAGACGCATATGAAGTGATGCACCTTCTGCAAGCGTTGCGATGTGAAGTTCTGGGTTGAGGATTTCGACGTCGCTGTCATGCGTAATGTTCGCAGCAGTGACAACACCAGCGCCTTGAATATCGATCTCAAGCGTTTTCTCTTCTTCCGAGTACACTTTGAGGGCGAGTTTCTTAAGGTTCAAGATGATTTGGGTAACGTCTTCTACAACGCCATCAATCGTCGAGAACTCATGAAGAACGCCATCGATTTGGACTGCAGTGACTGCAGCACCCGGAAGTGAAGACAATAGGATACGACGCAATGAGTTACCAAGCGTTGTACCGAATCCACGCTCAAGCGGCTCAACTACGAATTTACCAAACGTAGCGTTCTCGCTTAACTCGATCGTTTCAATCTTCGGTTTTTCGATTTCGATCATCTGAACCCCTCCTTGAATATCGTCATGTTGGCCATCGCGTTCAATCGCCAACCGCCTTGTGTACGTTTCTACTGCCTTGCTTGGTCAAACGATCAACAAAAGTCTACTCGAATCCCCGCTCTGCAGTACAAGACGGGTTACACGCGACGACGTTTTGGAGGGCGGCAACCGTTGTGTGGTACTGGAGTAACGTCACGGATTGCAGTGACTTCTAGACCGATTGCTTGAAGAGCACGGATAGCTGCTTCACGACCTGCACCAGGACCTTTAACGTTAACTTCTACAGTACGCATACCGTTATCCATTGCTGTTTTAGCAGCTGTTTCAGATGCCATTTGTGCAGCGAAAGGAGTCGATTTACGTGAGCCTTTGAAGCCCATGTTACCTGCAGTTGCCCAAGAGATTGCATTCCCTTGCATATCAGTGATCGTAACGATCGTGTTGTTGAATGTTGAACGGATATGCACGATACCAGATTCAATATTCTTTTTGACTTTACGTTTACTACGAACGTTCTGTTTGCGTTTTGCCATCTTAGTTTACCCTCCCTTACTTCTTCTTGTTCGCTACTGTACGGCGTGGGCCTTTACGAGTACGCGAGTTGTTTTTAGTGTTTTGACCACGAACTGGAAGACCACGACGGTGACGAACACCACGGTAGCAACCGATTTCGATCAAACGTTTGATGTTGAGTGAGATTTCACGACGAAGGTCACCCTCAACTTTGATTTTGTCTAAACCATCACGAAGTTGGTTCAATTGTTCCTCAGTCAAGTCGCGAGTACGAGTATCTTCAGAGATACCAGTTTCTTTCAAGACTTTTTGAGCAGTCGTTTTACCAACACCATAGATGTAAGTGAGTGAGATGACGATGCGTTTCTCACGTGGAATATCTACACCAGCAATACGTGCCATGTGTGCACCTCCTTGTTTAATTACCCTTGTTTTTGTTTATGCTTAGGGTTTTCGCAAATAACCATTACTTTGCCTTTACGGCGGATAACTTTACATTTTTCACAGATCGGTTTAACCGAAGGTCTTACTTTCATTGTGAATACCTCCTCCTGAAAAAATCGGAGTTTTTATTTGAAACGGTATGTGATCCGTCCGCGAGTCAAGTCGTATGGTGACAACTCAACCGTTACTTTATCTCCTGGCAAGATCCGAATGAAGTGCATCCGAATTTTTCCTGAGACGTGCGCGAGGACCGTGTGGCCGTTTTCTAACTCCACCTTAAACATCGCGTTTGGAAGCGGCTCGATAACCGTACCTTCCACTTCGATTACATCTTGTTTCGCCATCAATTATACCCCTTTCTCTATAAAGTTGATTGGGAGCCCAGACGATTTGTAGCGCTAGGGGCTTTCTACAAGAGCCATTGAGAGATCATCGGTCACAAACACGAGTGGATACTGGCTTATAGAAAGGTGACACCAATAACGCGCACAGCTCACTCTGCATCGACCGTTAAGATCTCGTAGCCGTCGTCTGTGATGGCGATGGTGTGCTCAAAGTGGGCGCACATGCTACCGTCCACCGTCACTACCGTCCAATTGTCGGATAGTGTGCGAACATAGCGTTTCCCGACGTTGACCATTGGCTCAATTGCCAGTGTCATGCCGGTTTTCAGGCGCGGCCCTTTCCCCGGTGGTCCATAATGTGGAATTTGCGGATCTTCATGCAAATTTTGTCCCACGCCGTGGCCCACATATTCGCGGACTACAGAAAAATTCGCAGCTTCAACATGTGACTGAATCGCATGCGAAATATCTGTCAGGTGCACGCCAGCTTTGGCGCGCTCCAATCCTTTATACAGAGATTCTTCAGTTACGTCAAGTAACCGCTTCGTCTCTTCAGAGATTGTACCTACCGGATATGTCCAGGCTGAATCTCCGTGATACCCATTGTACTCTGCTCCGATGTCAATCGAGATGATGTCACCGTCCTGAAGTACACGATCTCCCGGAATACCATGGACAAGCTCTTCGTTCACGGAAGCACAGATGCTACCCGTGAAACCATTATACCCTTTAAACGATGGTGTTGCCCCTTGACTTCGAATATAGCGTTCAGCGATCGCGTCGAGTTGCCCCGTCGTGATACCTGGGCGAATGTGAGCTTGAAGCTCCTTATGCGTCCGGGCGACGATTTGTCCTGCTTTACGCATGATGTCGATTTCACGCGGCGCTTTCGTGATGATCATTACTGATCACCAAGGAGTGCCTGAACATCGGAATATACATCGTTGATTGGACGATCACCGTCCAAATTACGAAGATACCCTTTTTCTGCGTAAAAGTCAATCAAAGGTTGCGCTTGAGCGACGTTGACTTCCAAGCGACGACGTACTGTCTCCTCTTGGTCATCTTCACGTTGTACAAGTGCTGATCCGTCGATATCACAGATCCCCTCCACTTTTGGTGGGTTGTAGAGAACATGATACGTTGCTCCGCAAGTTGGGCAAATCCGGCGACCTGTCAAACGAGGGACAAGTTTCTCCGGGTCTACACCGATGTGGATGACGTGATCAATTTGTTTGCCCAGATCTTCAAGTAATGCTTCAAGAGCATCTGCTTGTTTCACTGTGCGTGGGAAACCGTCAAGGAGAAAACCATTTGCACAGTCTTCTTTGGCGAGACGCTCACGTACGATGCCGATTGTGACTTCGTCCGGAACGAGTTCCCCTTTATCCATGTATGATTTCGCTTCTTGTCCGAGTGGCGTTGAATCTTTGATCGCCGCGCGGAACATGTCGCCTGTCGAGATGTGGGGGATCGCATAGTCTTCGATGATTTTCGCAGCCTGCGTTCCTTTACCAGCACCCGGCAAACCCATCAATACTAGATTCATGTCGGTAGCCTCCACTTCTATAGCTCTATAGACACAACAGAAAGGAAAGGGATGGTCCCCTTCCTCCCGCCTTATCGGATAAAGCCTTTGTAGTGTCGTTTAACCAATTGACTTTCAATCTGTTTCATCGTCTCTAGTCCTACACCGATGACGATCAACAAGCTCGTTCCACCAATCTGCACCGAGTTCGGTAAGCCAGCAAACTTAATAAAGAATGTCGGCGTCACCGCGATGACAGCGAGGAAGAGTGAACCGAAGAATGTCAGACGGTATAGAATCTTCGTGATGTACTGCTCCGTTTGCTTACCAGGACGAATACCAGGAATGTATCCGCCTTGTTTTTGAAGGTTCTCTGCCATTTGTTCCGGGTTAACCTGAACGAATGTGTAGAAGTACGAGAACGCGATGATCAGTGCCACATAGATCGACATACCGATTGGACTCGTATAGTCGAAAATGTCACGGATCTTCGTTGCTGTCTCCGGACTTGCAAAGAAACTCGCAATCGTTGGTGGCGTCACCATGAACGACACCGCGAAGATGACTGGAATAACACCGGCAGCGTTCAATTTGATCGGCAAGTGTGCCGATTGACCGCCAACTGGTGTCCGGTTCACCGTACGCTTAGCGTACTGAATCGGAATCTTACGTGCAGCTTGCTGAACATAGATGACTCCGACGATGACCGCAATGATGATTAAAAGCAAGAGTACGATATAAAGCACATTTACAAACAAAGCATCCCCTGCATTTTGGAGCTTCGTTTCGTAAATCTGGCGGAATGCATTCGGGAAGCCCGCGACGATCCCAGCGAAGATGATCATTGATATCCCGTTACCAATGCCCTTCTCCGTGATGAGTTCACCGATGAACATCAAGAATGCTGTTCCCGCTGTCAATACGAGTGCAATCATAACGTATGTCCAGGTGCCGAACTGTTCGTCGACAAGACCTGGGTAGATACGGTTAAATCCAAGCGCGATTCCAAACGCTTGGACTAAGCCGAGTACGATCGTTCCATAGCGCGTTACCGTTGCTAACTTCTTACGGCCCGCCTCTCCTTGTTTTGCCCATTCGGCAAACTTTGGAACAACGTCCATCTGTAAGAGTTGGACAACGATCGAGGCCGTGATATACGGCATGATTCCCATCGCAAAGAGTGAGAAATTCTGCAAAGCATTCCCGCCGAACGAGTTCAAGAAACCAAGAATACCATTCTGGTCAATCTTGAACACTTCCGTGTTTACCATCGGCACCGGGATATGTGCTCCGATCCGGAACACGATAACCAATGCCAAGGTAAAGAGAATGCGCCGACGAATGTCAGCTACGCGCCACATATTGGAGATCGCTTGAAACATTAGATCACCTCAACCGTACCGCCGGCAGCTTCGATTGCTTGCTTCGCAGCGTCGGAGAACTTATGAGCTTTGACTGTTAGTTTCTTTTCGATCTTACCGTTAGAAAGAATTTTCACGCCGTCTTTCATGCCTTTGACTGCACGAGTCTCGACAAGAAGTTCTGGAGTGACTTCAGTTCCTTCTTCAAAACGGTTGAGTGTGTCAAGGTTAATGACCGCGAACTCTTTACGAGTTGGGTTGTTGAAGCCGCGTTTTGGTAAACGACGGTAAAGTGGGTTTTGTCCACCTTCGAAACCTGGACGAACACCACCGCCTGAACGAGCTTTTTGACCTTTGTGACCACGGCCAGAAGTCTTACCGTTACCAGAAGACATACCGCGACCTACACGGTTGCGTTCTGAACGTGAACCAGCAGCTGGTTTCAATTCATGGAGTTTCATAGTGGGGCACCTCCTCATAAAATTATATCGAACTATTACTCTTGAATTTCTTTTACTGTCACTAAGTGTGACACGTGGTTAATCATCCCACGCATAGCAGCGTTGTCAGGTACGACAACAGTCTGGTGCATCTTACGGAGACCAAGCGTACGAGTAGTAACGCGTTGGTTCTCCGGACGACCGATCATGCTGCGTGTGAGGGTAACTGCGAGTTTCGCCATCTGTTTTCCCTCCCTTTCTTAACCGCGAAGTTCTTCGACGGTTTTACCGCGGAGTTTCGCAACTTCTTCAGCACGTTTGAGTGATGTGAGACCTTCGACAGTCGCACGAACCATGTTGATTGGAGTGCTTGATCCAAGTGATTTTGAAAGAATGTCGTTGATTCCCGCTAATTCGAGAACCGCACGAACTGGACCACCAGCGATGACTCCAGTACCTTCAGAAGCAGGCTTCAAGAAGACGTGACCTGCACCGAATACACCGTTGACTTCGTGTGGAATTGTTGTGTTAACGATTGGAACGTTAACCATGTTTTTCTTAGCATCTTCGATTGCTTTACGGATCGCTTCAGGCACTTCCTGAGCTTTACCCGTACCGAAACCTACGTGACCATTCTTGTCACCAACGACGACGAGGGCAGCAAAACGGAAGCGACGGCCACCTTTTACTACTTTCGCGACGCGGTTTACGGTAACAACGCGTTCTTCGAGTTGATCCATGTTAATTTCTAACTGGCGCATGTAGAGGTTCCCTCCTTTTCTATTAGAATTTGAGACCAGCTTCACGAGCTGCTTCAGCTACAGCTTTGATACGTCCATGATAGAGATATCCTCCACGGTCGAAAACGACTGTTTCGATACCTTTTTCAAGAGCGCGCTCAGCTGCGAGCTTACCAACTGCTGCCGCAGCGTCAGTCGTGTTGCCTTTTTCAAGGTCGAGTGATGATGCAGATGCGAGTGTTGCATGTGTTGCATCGTCAATGACTTGTACGTAAATGTTCTTGTTCGAACGGAATACGTTCATACGTGGACGTGTTGCAGTCCCGATGATTGTACGACGGACACGACCATGACGTTTTTTACGCGTAGCGTTTTTATCTGCCTTTGAGATCATTTATGCCACTCCTTTCCGGTCAATTCGCATTCGCGAATTACTTACCTGTTTTACCTTCTTTACGACGAACGACTTCATCACTGTAACGAATACCTTTACCTTTGTACGGCTCAGGTTGACGGTACGAACGGATCAATGCAGCGACGTGACCAACACGTTCTTTGCTGATTCCGCGAACGATGAGTTGCGTATTCGTAGGAACTTCGACTTCGATGCCTTGTTCCGGAGTGTACTCGATTGGGTGTGAGTAACCGAGGTTGAGTACGATTTTGTTACCTTGCTTTTGTGCACGGTAACCAACACCTTGGATATCGAGTGTCTTAGCGAAACCGTTGCTTACACCTTCGACCATGTTCGCGATAAGCGCACGAGTCGTTCCGTGGATCGTACGGCTTGCTTTCTCGTCGTTCGGACGAGTGACAGTCAATTCATTACCTTCTACGTTGATCGCCATAGCTGGGCTGAACTCGCGTGAGAGTTCCCCTTTAGGACCTTTTACCGTAACCGTGTTGTTTTCAACTGTTACTGTAACGCCTGCTGGGATGACGACTGGCTTTTTACCAATACGTGACATTTAAGACACCTCCGTTCTTTTTATGCGTGTATTACCAGATGTATGCGATCACTTCGCCGCCGACTTTTTGTTGGCGAGCTTCTTTATCAGTCATTACACCTTTAGATGTTGAAACGATAGCGATTCCGAGACCACCGAGTACTTTCGGGATTTCATCAGCTTTCGCGTAAACGCGAAGACCTGGTTTCGAGATACGTTTGAGTCCAGTGATGACGCGCTCGTTGCTTGCGCCGTATTTAAGGAATACGCGGAGCGTACCTTGTTTGCTGTCCTCGAGATATTCAACATCGCGGATGAAACCTTCACGTTTGAGGATTTCAGCGACTTCACGTTTGATTGTAGAAGCTGGCATTTCCAACTTCTCATGGCGAACCATGTTTGCATTACGAATGCGTGTAAGCATATCTGCAATCGGATCTGTCATAACCATGCGATGTACCTCCTTTCACAACTTTAATGAATTACCAGCTTGCTTTTTTAACACCAGGGATTTGACCTTTATGAGCAAGATCACGGAACTTAATACGGCTGATACCGAATTTACCAATGTAACCGTGTGGACGGCCAGTGATACTACAACGGTTGTGTAAACGAACCGCTGAAGAGTTACGTGGGAGTTTGCTCAAGCCGATGTAGTCGCCTTGTGCTTTCAATTCTGCGCGTTTTTCAGCGTAGCGCTCAACGAGTGCTTGACGTTTTACTTCACGTGCGATCATTGATTTCTTAGCCATGTTGTCGACCTCCCTTATTTTTGGAATGGCATGCCGAGTGCAGTGAGAAGCTCACGTGACTCTTCATCCGTGTTAGCAGTAGTTACGATAACGATGTCCATACCACGGACTTTCGATACGCGATCGTAGTCGATCTCTGGGAAGATCAATTGTTCCTTCACGCCTAGCGTGTAGTTACCACGGCCATCGAAAGATTTTTTCGATACGCCACGGAAGTCACGTACACGTGGAAGTGACACGTTGATCAACTTGTCGAGGAATTCGTACATGCGCTCGCCACGAAGTGTAACCTTCGCACCGATTGGCATACCTTCACGAAGTTTGAAACCAGCGATTGATTTCTTAGCTTTCGTGATGAGTGGTTTCTGACCAGTGAGGAGCTGAAGCTCTTCAACTGCCATGTCAAGTGCCTTAGAGTTCGTAACAGCGTCACCAACACCCATGTTGATTACGATTTTATCGACTTTCGGCGCTTGCATTACAGAACTGTAATTGAATTTCTCCATCATTACTTTGACGATTTCGTCTTGGTATTTAGCTTTTAAACGGTTCATCAGAAAGTGGACCTCCTTTCTTTAAATCTTCTTATTTATCTAAAGCTTCGCCCGATTTTTTAGCGATACGTACTTTCTTGCCGTCAACCACAGTGAAACCAACGCGTGTTGGGTTACCTGTCTTAGGGTCGATGAGCATAACGTTCGATACGTGAATCGGTGCTTCTTTCTCGACAATTCCGCCTTGCGGGTTGAGTTGAGAAGGTTTTGAGTGTTTTTTGATCATGTTAACGCCTTCGACGATTACGCGATCTTTTTTAGGCATAGCTGTAAGGACAACGCCTTGTTTGCCTTTGTCTTTACCAGTCATAACCTGAACTTTATCACCTTTTTTGACATGCATCGTTAGAGCACCTCCTTGTAGGAATTCTTTGGAATTAAAGTACTTCCGGTGCCAACGAGACGATCTTCATGAAGTCTTTTTCACGAAGTTCGCGTGCGACTGGTCCGAAGATACGTGTGCCACGTGGGCTTTTGTCATCTTTGATGATGACTGCTGCGTTTTCGTCAAAACGGATGTACGAACCGTCTTTACGACGAACGCCACGTTTAGTACGAACGACTACTGCGCGTACAACTTCACCTTTTTTGACAACGCCACCTGGTGTTGCTTGTTTTACTGTACAAACAATAACGTCACCGATGTTAGCAGTTTTACGACCAGAACCACCGAGGACTTTGATCGTCAAGACTTCACGAGCTCCTGAGTTGTCTGCTACTTTTAAGCGAGATTCTTGTTGAATCATACGATTGTACCTCCCTCCGGATGTTTATTCACCCGAACTAATTAGAGTTTAGATGATTACTGCTTCTTCAATGACTTCTACGAGACGGAAACGTTTGTCCTTAGATAATGGACGTGTTTCTTGAATGCGTACAACATCACCGATTTTAGCTGTGTTGTTTTCATCATGCGCTTTGTACTTTTTAGAGTAGTTTACGCGTTTGCCGTAAAGCTTGTGCTTTACTTTTGTTTCAACTGTAACTACGATCGTTTTGTCCATTTTGTCAGAAACGACGCGTCCAGTTAACACTTTGCGGTTGTTAGTGCGTTCCATTGAGTGTTCCTCCTCTCAGAATCCGAGTGAATTATGCGTTGTTGATGCCGAGTTCGCGTTCACGAAGAACGGTTTTCGCGCGTGCAATCGACTTGCGCACTTCACGGATACGAGCAGGGTTCTCAAGCTGACCAGTCGCGAGTTGGAAACGAAGGTTGAACAACTCTTCTTTCCACGAACCGACTTTACCGTTAAGCTCTTCAGTTGTTTGCTGACGGAGATCAGTTGCTTTCATTCGTATCACCACCATTTTCTTCACGTTTTACGAACTTACATTTTACTGGAAGTTTGTGTGATGCAAGACGGAGAGCTTCGCGTGCGATCTCTTCCGATACTCCTGCGATTTCGAACATTACTTTACCCGGTTTGACGACTGCTACCCAGCCCTCCGGAGCACCTTTACCTGAACCCATTCGGACTTCAAGAGGTTTTTTAGTGTATGGCTTGTGTGGGAAGATCTTGATCCACACTTTACCACCACGTTTCATATAACGAGTCATCGCGATACGCGCTGATTCGATTTGACGGCTAGTGATCCAGCTAGCTTCTTGAGCTTGGATACCGAACTCGCCGAAGTGTACTGTAGTACCACGTTTCGCTTTACCACGCATGTTGCCGCGGTGAACACGACGATATTTTACACGTTTTGGTAACAACATGTTGTGTTGCCTCCTTCCCTAGACGGATGTGGATTATTCTTCGTTTGCTGCTGCTTTTTTCGTAGGAAGCACTTCACCGTGGTGGAGCCATACTTTTACGCCAATTTTGCCGTAAGTTGTATCAGCTTCTGCAGTACCGTAATCGATGTCTGCACGGAGTGTATGAAGTGGAACTGTTCCTTCCGAATACTTCTCAGAACGAGCGATATCAGCGCCACCAAGACGACCAGAAACTTCAGTCTTGATTCCTTTGATACCAGAACGCATTGAGCGTTGGATTGATTGCTTCATAGCACGACGGAACGATACGCGACCTTCAAGTTGGCGAGCGATGTTCTCAGCGACGAGCTTAGCAACTGCATCCGGGTTTTTCACTTCAACGACGTTAACGTGAACGCGTTTGCCTTTTGCAAGGTTAGTGATGTCTTTACGAAGTGTTTCGATTTCAGAACCGCCTTTACCGATAACCATACCAGGCTTAGCAGTGTGAAGTGAGATGTTCAAGCGGTTAGCTGCGCGCTCGATTTCTACTTTAGAGACACTAGCGTCTTTAAGACGTTTTTCGATATATTCACGAACTACGTAGTCTTCATGAAGGAGATCAGCATAGTCTTTATCTGCGAACCAACGTGATTCCCAGTCTTTGATGATACCTACGCGAAGACCAGTTGGGTTAATCTTCTGACCCACGGTAATCCCTCCTTATTTTTCAGATACCACGATGTGAACGTGGCTCGTACGTTTGTTGATGCGGCTTGCGCGACCCATTGCACGTGGGCGGAAACGTTTGAGCGTTGGACCTTCGTTTACGTAAGCCTCAGTGACTACGAGGTTTTCGATGTTCATGTCGAAGTTGTGCTCAGCGTTCGCGATTGCCGATTTCAATACTTTCTCAACGATTGGCGTTGCTGCCTTGTTCGTGTAAGCAAGAATCGAAAGTGCTTCGCCGATTTGCTTCCCGCGGATTAAGTCTACTACGAGACGTGCCTTACGAGGAGCAATGCGAACCATATTAGCCGATGCTTTTGATTGCATAATGAGTACCTCCCCTCAGATTAACGTTTCGTTTTCTTATCGTTTCCAGCATGTCCTTTGTAAGAACGTGTTGGAGCGAATTCACCAAGTTTGTGACCGACCATATCTTCTGTCACGTAAACCGGTACGTGTTTACGACCATCGTAGACAGCGATCGTGTGACCGATGAACTCTGGGAAGATTGTCGAGCGGCGTGACCAAGTTTTGATGACATGTTTGTCACCAGCTTCGTTGGCTTTATCAACCTTAGCGAGCAGATGGTGATCTGCGAATGGACCTTTTTTCAAGCTGCGACCCATAGTTGTACCTCCCTTTGGCATGATTCAGGAACGGTTCCTACGAACCGTCCAGAAATCATGTAATTATTTTTTAGAACGACGGACGATATATTTATCGCTCGCTTTGTTTTTCTTACGAGTTTTGTATCCGAGTGCCGGTTTACCCCAAGGAGTAAGTGGGCCCGAACGACCGATTGGAGCACGTCCTTCACCACCACCGTGTGGGTGATCGACTGGGTTCATGACAGAACCACGAACTGTAGGACGTTTTCCGAGCCAGCGTGAACGACCAGCTTTACCGATATTGACGAGCTCGTGCTCTTCATTACCGACAGCGCCGACTGTTGCACGGCAAGTAGCAAGGATCATACGAGTTTCGCCTGATTGAAGACGAACGATCGCGTATTTACCATCTTTACCGAGAAGCTGAGCAGAAGTACCAGCTGCGCGAACGAGCTGACCACCTTTACCTGGCTTAAGTTCGATGTTGTGGATCAACGTACCGACTGGGATGTTTGAAAGTGGAAGAGCATTACCGACTTTAATGTCAGCTTCTGGTCCAGCCATGACTTGCATGTCTACTTTCAAGCCTTTCGGTGCGAGGATGTAGCGTTTTTCACCATCGATGTAGTGGATCAATGCGATGTTAGCAGAGCGGTTTGGATCGTACTCAATTGTAGCGACACGACCAGCGATGCCATCCTTGTTCCGTTTGAAGTCGATGATACGATATTTACGTTTGTGTCCGCCACCTTGGTGACGTACTGTCAAGCGACCTTGGTTGTTACGTCCGCCCTTTTTCGAAAGCTTTTCAGTTAACGATTTTTCAGGACGTGAAGCCGTAATCTCAGCAAAGTCGAGTGCAGTCATATTACGACGACCGTTAGTGGTCGGTTTAAACTTTTTAATTCCCATCGAGAGTTCCCTCCTTTTCTACAGAGTTCCGATTAACCGAGGTAATCGAGTTCTTTGCTATCTGCAGTAAGCGTGACGACCGCTTTTTTGCGGCGTGCTGTGTAACCAGCGTGACGACCTACGCGTTTTGCTTTTGGTTTTGAGATCAATGTGTTGACTTTGTCAACTTTCACTCCGAAGATCGCTTCAACTGCATCTTTGATTTGAGTCTTAGATGCCTTCACGTCTACTTCGAATGTGTACTTTTTCTCAGCCATTTGGTTTACTGAACGTTCAGTAATGACAGGACGTTTGATAATGTCGTGTGTGTGTGCCATTATGCAAGCACCTCCTCTACTCTCGCAACAGCGTCCTTCGTAATGATGACTTTGTCATGAGCGACAAGATCAAGGACGTTTACACCTGCAGCGTCAACGACTGTGACACCTGGGATGTTGCGTGTTGAAAGAACGACTGACTCGTTGTAATCAGCAGTAACGACGAGAACTTTACGTTCGATTGAAAGAGCAGCGAATACTGCGATCATGTCCTTAGTTTTAGGAGCATCGATTGTCAATCCTTCAAGAACGATGAACTCGTTGTTAGCGACTTTCGAAGAAAGTGCTGAACGAAGTGCGAGACGACGAACCTTTTTAGGAAGTTTGTAAGCGTACGAACGTGGTGTTGGACCGAAGACTGTTCCACCGCCAACCCATTGTGGCGAACGGATCGAACCTTGGCGTGCACGACCAGTACCTTTTTGTTTCCATGGTTTACGGCCGCCACCGCGAACTTCCGAGCGACCTTTTGTATCATGTGTACCTTGGCGACGTGAAGCTTGTTGCATGACGATTGCATCGTATACGACTGCTTCATTTGGCTCGATTCCGAAAACGGCATCTGCGAGCTCGATGTCTCCAACTTGTGTACCTGTTTGGTTAAGCAAAGCTACTTTAGGCATTCGTTATTCCTCCTTTCCTTGCAAACGGATTAGTTGCCTTTAACCGCAGTTTTGATGACAACTTGGCTCTTACGTGCGCCTGGGATAGCACCCTTGACGAGGAGTAAGCCGCGTTCTGCATCAACTTTTACGATTTCAAGGTTTTGAACAGTGATTTGCTCTCCACCCATGCGTCCAGGGAGCAATTTCCCTTTGAATACACGGTTAGGAGCAACAGGACCCATTGAACCTGGGCGACGGTGGTAACGCGAACCGTGAGCCATTGGACCACGTGATTGGTTGTGACGCTTGATTGCACCAGCGAAACCTTTACCTTTCGACGTACCTGTTACATCAACCATTTCGCCTGCAGCGAAAGTATCTGCTTTAATCTCTTGACCGATTTCGAAATCTGCTACTGATGTACGGATTTCTTTAATGAAGCGCTTAGGTGTCGCGTTTGCTTTCGCAGCGTGACCTTTTTGCGGTTTGTTTTGACGACCTTCTTTGATATCACCAAAGCCGAGTTGAACTGCTTCGTAACCGTCAACTTCCGTTGTTTTCAATTGAAGAACAACGTTACCTTCGACTGAAACGACAGTAACAGGGACGACTTCGCCTGACTCGTTGAAGATTTGTGTCATACCGAGTTTAGTTCCTAAGATTCCTTTAGCCATGAGATACACCTCCTAATATTGAATGATTTTGATCTTCTGGCTAGTATCAACTATCTATAGAAGAAAAATTAAAGTTTGATTTCGATGTCAACGCCCGATGGAAGTTCGAGACGCATAAGCGCATCAACAGTTTTCGGTGTTGGGTTAACGATGTCGATCAAACGTTTGTGTGTACGCATTTCGAACTGCTCACGAGCATCTTTGTACTTGTGAACGGCACGAAGTACTGTGTAGACCGCTTTCTCCGTTGGGAGTGGGATCGGACCAGATACAGTAGCACCTGAACGTTTTGCTGTGTCGACAATCTTCTCAGCCGATTGATCAAGCACGCGGTGATCGTATGCTTTCAAACGGATCCGAATTTTTTCATTTGCCATGTTATTTCCCTCCTTTTCGCCTATTTCGTAAATAGACATTCTCCGCGGAAATTTCCACACTAGCCATGGCAATGCCGCCTGGTGTGTCATAACCTCCCGCTTCATCGCGTTGTGTTTGTGACCAACATATTCTATCATACTGAATCACCAGCAAGAATGCAAGCACTAATAAAATAGAATATGTATTCAAGTCTCTCACCACTCGCACAAACACTTTCCTCAGTATATAAGATGTCAGACCATGTTGCAAGACTGTTTTCAAAGAAATGAAAAAAGGTCTTCCGCCACGGGAGACGGAAGACCTTTGTCTTAAAAATTACTCAACGATTTCTGTAACTGATCCAGCGCCTACTGTACGGCCACCTTCACGGATTGAGAAACGAGTTTCTTTTTCAAGAGCGATTGGTGCGATGAGTTCAACAGTCATTTCGATGTTGTCCCCAGGCATAACCATTTCAGTACCTTCTGGAAGTTGAACCATACCAGTTACGTCAGTTGTACGGAAGTAGAACTGCGGGCGGTAGTTCGCGAAGAATGGCGTGTGACGGCCACCCTCTTCTTTAGAAAGAACGTAAACTTGCGCTTTGAACTTTTTGTGTGGTGTGATTGTGTTTGGTTTCGCGAGAACTTGTCCACGCTCGATGTCGTCACGTGATACACCACGGAGAAGAGCACCGATGTTGTCGCCAGCTTCAGCATAGTCAAGAAGCTTACGGAACATCTCTACACCAGTACATACTGATTTTTTAGTTTCTTCGTGAAGACCAACGATTTCGATCTCGTCGTTGACTTTAAGAACTCCACGCTCAACGCGGCCAGTAGCAACTGTACCACGACCAGTGATTGAGAAGACATCCTCAACTGGCATCATGAAGTCTTTTTCAGTGTCACGAGTTGGTTCTGGGATGTACTCATCGACAGCTGACATGAGTTCAAGAATTTTTTCTTCCCATTTAGCTTCGCCGTTAAGCGCGCCAAGAGCAGAACCTTGGATAACTGGGAGGTCATCACCTGGGAAGTCGTACTCAGAAAGAAGCTCACGGATTTCCATTTCGACGAGCTCAAGAAGCTCTTCGTCGTCAACCATGTCAACTTTGTTCATGAATACTACGATGAAAGGAACACCTACTTGACGTGAAAGCAAGATGTGCTCACGTGTTTGTGGCATTGGACCATCTGTTGCAGAAACAACGAGGATCGCGCCGTCCATTTGTGCAGCACCAGTGATCATGTTTTTAACATAGTCAGCGTGACCTGGGCAGTCAACGTGTGCATAGTGGCGTTTTTCTGTTTCGTACTCGATGTGAGCTGTTGCGATTGTGATACCGCGCTCGCGCTCTTCTGGAGCACCATCGATTTGGTCAAACTTAGTTGCAGCTTTACCTTGTGCTTTTGCAAGTACAGCTGAGATAGCTGCTGTTAAAGTTGTTTTACCGTGGTCGACGTGGCCGATTGTACCAACGTTAACGTGCGGTTTAGAACGGTCGAATTTTTCCTTACCCATTCTGAATTCCTCCTCTATGTGTCTAATAATTTTTTATAACTAGGAAGGTGAGTCGTAAGATAACGTACACCTTCCTTAGCTTACACTAATCATAAAAGCGTGACAACCTGTGAAGGATTAGCCGTTTGCTTTTTTGATGATTTCTTCCGCAACTGATTTCGGTACTTCTTCGTAGTGATCGAAGTGCATCGAGTACGTTCCGCGACCTTGTGTGCGTGAACGAAGACCAGTAGCGTATCCGAACATTTCAGAAAGTGGAATCATTGAACGGACAACTTGAGCGTTACCGCGTGCTTCCATACCTTCTACGCGACCACGGCGTGATGTAACATCACCCATGATGTCTCCCATGTATTCGTCTGGGATGACGATTTCAACTTTCATCATTGGCTCAAGGATAACAGCGCCGCTCTTATCTTTAAGTTGTTTGACTGCCATTGAAGCCGCAACTTTAAATGCCATCTCGTTTGAATCGACATCGTGGTACGATCCGAAGACGAGTGAAGCTTTTACGTCAACGACCGGGTAACCAGCAAGGATACCGTTTTGAAGTGCTTCTTCGATTCCGTGCTCAACCGCTGGGATGTATTCACGTGGAACAACACCACCGACGATTTTGTTGTTGAACTCGAAGCCAGCGCCTTCTTCGTTCGGCTCGAATTCTACGACGACGTGACCATACTGACCACGACCACCAGATTGACGAGCGAACTTCGAATCGATCTTCGCCGCTTGGCGGATCGTTTCACGGTAAGCTACTTGTGGAGCACCAACGTTTGCTTCGACTTTGAACTCGCGACGCATACGGTCAACGATGATGTCGAGGTGAAGCTCACCCATACCTGAGATGATCGTTTGACCAGTCTCTGGGTTTGTTTCAGTGCGGAACGTTGGATCCTCTTCAGCAAGCTTAGCGAGGGCTTGACCCATTTTATCTTGGTCAGCTTTCGTTTTTGGTTCGATAGCGACCGAGATAACTGGTTCTGGGAATGTCATTGATTCGAGAACGACGTTGTCTTTCTCTGCACAAAGCGTATCTCCAGTAGTTGTATCTTTCAAACCTACAGCTGCAGCGATGTCACCCGCGTATACCATCGGGATTTCTTCACGGCTGTTTGCGTGCATTTGAAGGATACGTCCAAGACGCTCACGTTTGCCTTTTGTTGAGTTTTTAACGTACGATCCTGCCGAAGCTGTACCAGAGTACACACGGAAGAATGTAAGTTTACCGACGTAAGGGTCAGTCATGACTTTGAACGCGAGTGCAGAGAATGGTGCTTCGTCCGAAGACTCACGCACGATTTCTTCATCCGTATCCATGTCGATACCTGAGATCGCTTTTACGTCGATTGGTGATGGGAGGTAATCGAGAACTGCGTCAAGCATAAGCTGAACACCTTTGTTCTTGAATGCCGAACCTACGAGTACAGGATAGAAGTCAACTGTCAGAGTTGCTTTACGGATAGCCGCTTTCAACTCGTCGATTGTGATTTCTTCACCCTCGAGGTATTTCATCATCAATTCTTCTTCGTAATCCGCAACTGCTTCGATCAATGATCCACGGAGTTCTTCAGCTTGATCAGCGAGATCAGCTGGGAAACCGTCAGTCACTTCGATGTCAGTTCCGAGATCGTTGCCGTACATGTATGTTTTCTGTTCGACGAGGTCGATGATTCCTTTGAATTCATCTTCCGCACCGATTGGAATTTGGATCGCGTGTGCGTTCGCTTGGAGGCGTTCGCGAAGCGTTCCAACCGAGTACAAGAAGTCTGCACCGATTTTATCCATTTTGTTAACGAAAACGATACGTGGTACGCCGTAAGTTGTAGCTTGGCGCCATACTGTCTCAGTTTGTGGCTCAACACCAGACTGAGCGTCAAGTACTGCTACCGCACCATCAAGTACGCGAAGTGAACGTTCAACCTCAACTGTGAAGTCTACGTGTCCAGGTGTATCGATGATGTTTACGCGGTTACCTTTCCATTGAGCAGTTGTTGCTGCCGATGTAATCGTGATCCCACGCTCTTGCTCTTGCTCCATCCAGTCCATTTGTGAAGCACCTTCGTGCGTTTCACCAATCTTGTGGATACGACCCGTGTAATACAGGATACGCTCAGTCGTTGTTGTTTTACCAGCATCGATGTGAGCCATGATCCCGATGTTACGAGTGTTCTTAAGGGAGAATTCTCTTGCCATCTTTAAACATTCTCCTTTCGCATTTTAGTTTAGTGGTCGTGTGTTGCCACACGTCATGACTATACCCGAAAGCCACCTCATAATTCCATTAAAAATGGCATGCATGAGGTGGTGATTTTCGGAATTACCAGCGGTAGTGAGCAAACGCTTTGTTCGCTTCCGCCATTTTGTGCATATCTTCGCGCTTCTTAACAGAAGCACCAGTGTTGTTTGCAGCGTCCATGATTTCGTTAGCAAGGCGCGCATCCATAGTTTTTTCGTTACGGAGACGTGAGTAGTTCACGAGGTAACGAAGTGCGAGTGTCGTACGACGCTCTGGGCGAACTTCGACAGGAACTTGATAGTTAGCTCCACCTACACGGCGTGCTTTAACTTCAAGAACTGGCATGATGTTGTTCATCGCTTCTTCAAAGACTTCCATTGCATCGCGACCTGAACGTTCAGCGATAGTTTCGAAAGCTTTGTATAAGATTTGTTGAGCAGTACCTTTTTTACCATCTAACATAAGACGGTTGATAAGGCGGGTAACGAGTTTAGAGTTGTAGATCGGATCAGCCATTACATCACGACGTTCTGCTTGACCTTTACGTGGCATTCCGAGTCCCTCCTTTCATATAGTGAGGTGATATCTTAAGATATCTAGATTATTTTTTAACTTTAGGACGTTTAGTACCGTATTTCGAACGACCTTGCATACGGCCGTCAACACCAGCTGTATCAAGCGCACCACGAACGATGTGGTAACGTACCCCTGGTAAGTCTTTTACGCGGCCGCCGCGGATAAGAACAACACTGTGCTCTTGAAGGTTGTGGCCGATACCTGGGATGTAAGCTGTTACTTCCATTGTGTTCGTCAAACGTACACGTGCGTATTTACGAAGAGCCGAGTTCGGTTTCTTCGGAGTCATTGTACCTACACGAGTACAAACACCACGTTTTTGTGGTGAGCTGATGTCAGTACGAGCTTTAATGAAGCTGTTGTACCCTTTGTTCAGCGCTGGCGAATCTGATTTCACAACTTTTGATTGACGTCCTTTACGGACTAATTGGTTGATAGTAGGCATCTTTGAGATCCTCCCTTCCTGAATTCATGACAAATTTCAAAACCACCGAGCCGGGTGGTTCATCGAAAGTCATAATGAAACGTTTTGCGTGGCTCAGGCATTCCATCGCCACACAAAACGCATTATCAAACTTTCTTAATGGCAACAGCGGTTGCTGCGACATCGATTCCACAAGCTTTTCCAAGCTCTTGCTTAGAAGGAACATTCACGACTGGAACGTTAGCTTGTTTCGCCGCATCGAGCAATGCTTGTTTTACGTGTTCATCTGCGTCATCCGCAATGATCACTTCCGACGCCTTGCCAGATCGCAATGCTTTGAGCGTTTGCTTTTGACCGACAAACTTCAAATCTGCGCCGACTACTTTTTTGTAAGACATGAAGATATCCTCCAAAATAACACAGCCGGTTGGCAACACTATATCATAGTAGCACCGCCATACCGGCGTGTCAAGGCGTTTTATTCTACCGGAGAATCGGCTTCTACAGGTGCTTCGCCAGCTACTTCGAGATCGATCTGACGGTAACGTGCCATCCCAGTACCAGCTGGAACCAACTTACCGATGATGACGTTCTCTTTCAAGCCGCGAAGGTAGTCGCTCTTCCCTTTAATCGCTGCATCCGTAAGGACACGAGTCGTTTCTTGGAACGACGCAGCCGATAGGAATGAATCTGTTTCAAGTGACGCTTTCGTGATACCGAGAAGAACTGGTTTCGCCGAAGCGAGGGCTTTCCCGTTACGGAGCGCTTCTTTACAAGCTTCCTTGAACGTGCTGATATCGACGAGCGAACCTGGTAAGAGTGAAGTCTCACCAGACTCGATGACACGTACGCGACGGATCATTTGGCGAACCATGACCTCGACGTGTTTGTCACCGATCTCAACCCCTTGCATCCGGTATACTTTTTGAACTTCTTGGAGCAAGTAGTTCTGAACGCCGGATACACCTTTAACGTTCAAGAGTTCTTTCGGATCGATCGAACCTTCCGTGAAGACTTGACCGGCTTTGACCTCGTCCCCGAGCTGAACACGTAGACGCGAACCGAATGGGATCGTGTATGTGCGTGTTTCGCTGAGTCCTTGGACCGTCAATTCACGTTTGTCACGCGATTCCGTGAAGTCGATGACTTGACCATCGATTTCCGAGATGACCGCTTGACCTTTCGGGTTACGCGCTTCGAACAACTCTTGGATACGCGGAAGACCTTGTGTGATATCATCCCCGGCAACCCCACCTGTGTGGAAGGTACGCATCGTAAGCTGCGTTCCTGGCTCACCGATTGATTGTGCCGCGATGATACCGACAGCTTCGCCGACTTCGACGTCGTTGCCTGTTGCCAAGTTGCGTCCGTAACATTTCTTACAGACACCATGGCTTGTGTTACATGTGAAGGCAGTGCGGATCTCAACGTTATCGACACCTGCGTCCGTGATTGCACGCGCGATGTCTTCATCGATGAGTTCGTTCGTTGAAACGAGGACTTCTCCTGTTTCTGGGTGAACGACGTTTTCGAATGCAGTACGGCCGACGAGACGGTCGTAGAGGCTTTCGATCTCTTCCGTTCCTTCACGGAGTGCTGTGACGCGGATACCACGATCCGTTCCACAATCATCTTCACGGATGATGACGTCTTGAGCAACGTCAACAAGACGACGAGTCAGGTAACCTGAGTCAGCCGTTTTCAAGGCTGTATCGGCAAGACCTTTACGTGCACCGTGTGTCGAGATGAAGTATTCCTGTACCGTTAGACCTTCACGGAACGATGATTTGATCGGGAGCTCGATGATCCGTCCACTTGGAGCGGCCATGAGTCCACGCATACCAGCGAGCTGCGTGAAGTTCGACGCGTTACCACGGGCACCGGAGTCACTCATCATGAAGATCGGGTTGAGACGGTTGAGGGATTTCATCAGACGAGACTGAATTTCATCCTTCGCATCATTCCACGATTTAACGACGCGCTCATAGCGCTCGTCTTCTGTGATGAGACCACGACGGTACGATTTCATGACGCGGTCGACATTGTCCTGCGCTTCAACAAGAATTTCTTGTTTATCTGGAAGAACGATGATGTCCGCGATCCCTACCGTGATACCGGCACGAGTCGAGTGTTTGAATCCGAGGTTTTTCATGCGGTCGAGCATGCGGCTTGTTTCTGTCGTCTCAAACCGTTTGAAGACTTCCGCGATGACATTTCCAAGGAATCCTTTTTTGAACGGGTCGATGATCGGACGGTTCTTCAGTTCTGCCGCGACATCTGTTCCTTTTTCAAGGAAGTACTTGTCTGGCGTCGCTTCTTGAAGGTTCGTCATCGTTGGTTCGTTCAAGTAAGGGAACGTCGTTGGGAGGATCTCGTTGAAGATCAACTTACCGACTGTTGTAATCAATAATTTCTCGTTTTGCTCTTCCGTGAATGTCGGGTTTTTCAGAACGCCGGCTGGAATCGCAACACGTGTATGGAAGTGCGCATAACCGTTTTGGTAAGCGATGAGCGCTTCGTTCACTGTCGAGAAGATTTTACCTTCGCCGATCGCGTTTTCGCGCTCGAGCGTGAGGTAGTAGTTACCGAGGACCATATCCTGCGATGGTGTAACGACAGGTTTACCGTCTTTCGGGTTCAAGATGTTTTGTGCAGCGAGCATGAGAAGACGTGCTTCTGCTTGTGCTTCTGCCGAAAGTGGTACGTGAACCGCCATTTGGTCACCATCGAAATCGGCGTTGTACGCCGTACATACGAGTGGGTGAAGGCGAATCGCGCGTCCTTCGACGAGCGTTGGTTCGAATGCCTGGATACCGAGACGGTGAAGTGTCGGTGCACGGTTCAAGAGAACCGGATGCTCACGGATGACTTCTTCGAGGACATCCCAGATTTCAGGTTGAACGCGCTCGATTTTCCGTTTCGCACTCTTAATGTTCGGTGCGATGCCACGAGAGACGAGTTCTTTCATGACGAACGGTTTGAAGAGCTCAAGGGCCATTTCTTTTGGAAGACCACATTGATACATCTTCAGGTTTGGACCAACGACGATAACCGAACGACCAGAGTAGTCGACACGTTTACCGAGCAAGTTTTGACGGAAACGTCCTTGTTTCCCTTTCAACATGTGTGAAAGTGATTTAAGTGGACGGTTACCTGGTCCAGTGACTGGACGACCACGACGACCGTTATCGATCAAAGCATCGACTGCTTCTTGAAGCATCCGTTTTTCATTCTGAACGATGATGTTCGGAGCGCCAAGGTCAAGAAGACGCTTGAGACGGTTGTTACGGTTGATGACGCGGCGGTACAAGTCGTTCAAGTCAGACGTTGCGAAACGTCCGCCATCGAGTTGAACCATCGGACGAAGTTCCGGTGGGATGACTGGAAGTACTTCAAGCACCATCCATTCCGGATTGTTGCCTGAGTTACGGAACGCATCGAGGACTTCAAGGCGTTTGATCGCACGCGTACGACGTTGTCCTTGAATCATACGAAGCTCTTCACGTAATGCAGCGACTTCTTTATCGAGTTCCACGTCACGGAGCAATTTACGAACTGCTTCCGCACCCATTTCAGCAGTGAACGAACGACCGAACTTCTCACGATATGCACGGTATTCTTTCTCTGAAAGGAGTTGTTTCTTCTCAAGTGTCGATTCGCCTGGATCTGTGACGACGTACGACGCGAAGTAGATGATCTCTTCTAACGCACGCGGTGACATGTCGAGGACGAGTCCCATACGGCTAGGAATTCCTTTGAAGTACCAGATGTGCGAAACCGGTGCTGCGAGCTCGATGTGACCCATGCGCTCACGACGGACTTTCGACTTCGTGACTTCAACGCCACAGCGGTCACAAATGATTCCTTTATAGCGGATCCGTTTGTATTTACCACAGTAACATTCCCAGTCTTTTGTTGGACCAAAGATACGTTCACAGAACAAACCGTCTTTCTCCGGTTTGAGTGTACGATAGTTGATCGTCTCCGGCTTTTTCACTTCCCCGAAAGACCATGAACGGATCTTTTCGGGGGAAGCGAGGCCGATTTGCATATATTCAAATCTATTAACATCTACCAAGGGGTGGACCTCCCTTTCGCTTATTCCTCTTCAGTAACAACTGGTGCGACAGGCGCTTGAACTTCTTCGAGTGCTGGAGTCGCGTTCGGGATATTGTCCTCGTCTTCGTCGCGCATTTCGATTTCTTCATCATCAGCAGACATCATCTTGACGTCCATACCGAGGGATTGAAGCTCTTTAATGAGGACTCGGAACGATTCCGGTACGCCCGGTTGTGGTACATTCTCACCTTTGACGATTGCTTCGTACGCTTTAACACGACCGATCGTGTCATCCGACTTGATTGTAAGGATCTCTTGGAGCGTGTAGGCTGCGCCGTATGCTTCAAGTGCCCATACTTCCATCTCACCGAAACGCTGACCACCGAACTGGGCTTTACCACCGAGCGGTTGTTGTGTGACGAGTGAGTATGGTCCTGTCGAACGTGCGTGAAGTTTATCATCGACCATGTGAGCAAGTTTAATCATATACATGACACCGACAGAGATGCGGTTATCGAACGCTTCACCCGAACGACCATCATAAAGGACAGTCTTCGCGTCGCGATCCATACCTGCTTCTTCAATCGTTGCCCAAACATCTTCCTCACGCGCACCATCGAATACCGGTGATGCGACTTTGATGCCGAGTTGACGTGCTGCCATCCCGAGGTGAAGCTCGAGCAACTGCCCGATGTTCATCCGTGATGGAACCCCAAGTGGGTTCAACATGATGTCAATTGGCGTACCGTCTGGCATGTACGGCATGTCTTCTTCTGGAAGGATACGCGAGATAACACCTTTGTTACCGTGACGACCCGCCATTTTGTCACCCTCGTGAATCTTACGCTTCTGAACGATGTAAGCACGGATCAACTGGTTGACACCAGGTGAGAGCTCGTCCCCATTATCGCGGTCGAAGATTTTGACGTCGAGGATGATTCCATCACCACCGTGTGGTACACGGAGAGATGTATCACGGACTTCACGTGCTTTTTCACCGAAGATTGCATGAAGAAGACGTTCTTCCGCTGTCAATTCCGTTACACCCTTCGGCGTAACTTTACCGACGAGGATATCGCCGTCCTTGACTTCCGCACCGACGCGGATGATTCCGCGATCGTCGAGGTTTTTCAAGGCATCATCACCGACGTTCGGAATATCACGTGTGATTTCTTCCGGTCCGAGTTTCGTATCACGCGACTCACATTCGTATTCTTCGATGTGAATCGATGTGTAGACGTCGTCTTTGACAAGACGCTCACTCATGATGACAGCATCCTCATAGTTGTAACCATCCCATGTCATGAAACCGACGAGTACGTTGCGACCAAGCGCAAGTTCCCCACCGTCCATCGATGGACCATCTGCAAGGATCTCGCCTTTATCGACTGGGTCGCCTGCTTTGATGATTGGTTTTTGGTTATAACACGTTCCTTGGTTAGAACGGATGAATTTTTGAATCTTGTAACGGTCGAGTTCCCCTTCAACGATGTTGCCATCGACTTCCGTCGTACGACGGACAAGGATTTCACGCGCCGTGACACGCTCAGCGATCCCTGCGTGCTTCGCAACGACAGCGGCTCCTGAGTCTTTCGCAGACACGTACTCCATTCCTGTACCGACAATCGGAGATTCCGGGTTCAGAAGTGGGACGGCCTGACGTTGCATGTTCGCTCCCATGAGGGCACGGTTCGAGTCATCGTTCTCAAGGAACGGGATACAAGCCGTTGCGGCAGATACAACCTGCTTCGGTGAAACGTCCATGTAATCGACACGTGCTGGTTCGACAGACAAGTTTTGTCCACGGAAACGTGAAAGGACGTGTGAATCTTTAAACGTCTTCTCTTCCGTCAACAACATGTTTGCCTGTGCGACGACGTAGAGATCCTCTTCGTCAGCAGTCATGTAGTGGATTTCATCCGTGACAACGCCCGTTTCCGGATCGACACGACGATATGGCGCTTCGATGAAGCCGTACTCATTGACCTTCGCGTACGAAGACAACGAGTTGATCAAACCGATGTTTGGTCCCTCTGGCGTTTCGATCGGACACATACGGGAATAGTGCGAGTAGTGTACGTCACGAACTTCGAAACCAGCGCGCTCACGTGTCAAACCACCAGGTCCGAGTGCTGAAAGACGACGTTTGTGCGTCAATTCCGCAAGCGGGTTCGTTTGGTCCATGAACTGAGACAACTGCGAGCTACCGAAGAACTCTTTAATCGATGCGATAACTGGACGAATGTTGATCAATGCCTGTGGCGTGATCGCATTCTGATCCTGAATCGACATCCGTTCCTTAACGACACGTTCCATCCGTGAGAGACCGATCCGGAATTGGTTCTGGAGCAGCTCACCGACTGAACGAAGACGACGGTTACCGAGGTGGTCGATATCGTCTGTCGTACCGACTTCATGCAACAAGTTGAAGAAGTAGTTGATGGAAGCAATCATGTCAGCAGGCGTGATGTGCTTGATGTCACGATCGATGTTACCGTTACCGATGATATTGATGATGCGTTCACCTTCAGCATCGTCCGGTGCGAACACCTTGATTGACTGTAAGTTGAAAGCCTCACCCTGCGTCACGCCGCCTGTAGGCGTCGCTTCGATGTAACCAACGGATCCTTCGAGGAATGGAAGGACTTTATCGAGCATACGACGATCAAGGACCGTTCCTGCTTCCGCGATGACTTCACCTGTCTCAGGATCAACAAGCGTTTCCGCGAGTTTTTGACCGAAGAGACGGTTCTTAAGATGAAGCTTTTTATTGATTTTATAACGACCAACGTTTGCCAAATCATAACGTTTCGGGTCAAAGAAGCGCGACACGAGCAACGCTTTTGCGTTTTCGACTGTCGGCGGCTCTCCCGGACGTAGACGCTCATAAATCTCGATGAGGGCTTTTTCCGTTGATTCCGTATTATCTTTTTCAAGTGAATTCCGGAGGTACTCATCATCACCGAGAAGATCGATGATTTCCTGATCCGTACCGAAACCAAGAGCACGTAAAAGAACCGTTACTGGAATCTTACGCGTGCGATCAATGCGAACATAAACGATGTCTTTCGCGTCTGTCTCGAGCTCGAGCCATGCACCACGGTTTGGGATGACTGTCGCGGAGAATCCACGCTTACCGTTCTTATCTAACTTATTGTTGTAATAAACACTTGGCGAACGAACAAGCTGCGAAACGATTACGCGCTCCGCTCCATTGATGATGAATGTTCCCGACTCCGTCATAAGCGGGAAGTCACCCATGAAGACTTCTTGTTCTTTCAATTCACCCGTCTCTTTATTTTGAAGACGGACTTTAACGCGTAGTGGTGCCGAATAGGTCACGTCGCGCTCTTTCGATTCATCGATCGAATACTTCGGCTCTCCGAGCGAGTAGTCGATGAATTCTAATACGAGATTCCCTGTGAAATCGGAAATCGGCGAAATGTCATGAAACATCTCACGAAGACCTTCCCGCAGGAACCACTCATACGAATTCGTTTGAATCTCGATTAAGTTTGGAAGTTCCAATACTTCGCTGATACGTGCATAGCTTCTTCTCTGACGGTGACGACCGTACTGAACAAGTTGACCAGTCAACTGATTCACCTCTCAGACCCACTTCTTCTTATAGAGAAGGACGGGTGTAATATCGAACATTGAAGCCATTTTTTGATTGATAAGCGCAAAAAAGCGACGTCTTGTCTACTTAATCATCTGTAGTCGAGAACGCCAGCTGCTTTCAAACATCTTATCCAAAAATCACTCCAATGGCATTTTATAATACTATCATAGACACAACATGCGGTCAACGACAAATCCTTCGATTTGTCAAGACCGAATTGATTTAAATATCGAGTACCCTTTATCGCGGGTAACTGTCTCACACATACCGAATACGTCTTCCATCAATTTCTTCGCTGATGGTCCACCTTGTTTCTTTTGAATGACGACCCAAAGCTCGCCGCCGACGACAAGGTGATCATACGCTTCCCGGAGAATACGATGAACGACCGTTTTTCCCGCCCGAATCGGTGGATTCGTCACGATCGCTGCGAATGTCGATTCGCCTACCCCATCATACCCGTCACTCACACCGGTCGTCACGGAAACACCGTTCGCGCGCGCATTGTCTGCCGCTAGTTCGAGCGCCCGTTCATTGACATCGATCAAGTGCGCCGGACGACCCGTCGACTTCGAAAGCGCGATGCCCATCGGTCCGTATCCGCAACCGACATCCAAAATGTCTCCCGCTACAGCCGGTTCCGTGAATGCCTCGATCAACAGACGGGAACCAAAATCGATTCCGTTCTTCGAAAAGACACCATGGTCCGATGTAAAGCGGAGCGTCTGACCACGCAGGACATATTCCCACGTCTTCGGATCTCGTTTCGATGAAGGGTCATTCGTATAATAATGATCCGCCATGTTTCCTTCCCCTCTCATGTAAAAGATGAAAACAAAAGAAGCTCGCAATGCGAGCTTCTTTTGTTTCTACGGAAGAAGAAAATTACTTAACTTCTACAGTAGCGCCAGCTTCTTCAAGCTTAGCTTTCATTGCTTCAGCGTCTTCTTTCGAAACGCCTTCTTTAACTGGTGCTGGAGTTCCGTCTACGAGAGCTTTCGCTTCTTTAAGACCGAGACCAGTCAATTCGCGAACTGCTTTGATGACGTTGATTTTACCAGATCCAGCGTTAGTAAGGATAACGTCGAATTCAGTTTGCTCTTCAGCTGCTGCGCCTGCGCCAGCACCTGCAACTGCTACTGGAGCTGCTGCTGATACGCCGAATTCTTCTTCGATTGTTTTTACGAGTTCGTTAAGTTCAAGAACAGTCATGCCCTTGAGGTCTTCGATAAATTGCTCTTTGTTGAAAGCCATTATGGTTTTCCTCCTTTGATTTAGCCCACGTTGGGGTGTGAAAATTGTGTTGGTTGCCTATCCCGCTAAGCAGAAATTAAGCAGATTGTTCTTCTTTTTGCTCTGCGATTGCGTTCGTTGCCACCGCGAGTCCACGGATTGGCGCTTGAAGCACGCTGAGGAGCATCGAAAGGAGACCTTCGCGTGATGGAAGTTCCGCAAGGGCTTTGACATCTTCTACTGAAGTGACTTTGCCTTCGATGATACCACCTTTAAGTTCGAGAGCCTTGTGCGTTTTAGCGAAGTCGTTCAAGATCTTAGCTGGCGCGATAACGTCTTCATTGCTGAAGGCGATCGCACTAGGACCTGTGAAGACTTCATCAAGACCTTCGAGGTTGCTTTGAACTGCCGCGCGGCGGAGGAGACCGTTTTTGTAAACTTTGAATTCAACGCCCGCTTCGCGGAGTTGTTTACGAAGTTCAGTGACTTCTTCTACTGTGAGACCACGGTAGTCGACGACAACTGTTCCTGCGCTCGCTTGGAGTTTCTCAGCGATCTCAGATACGAGATCCGCTTTGACAGCGATAACTTTTTCGTTTGCCATTTCTGTTGCACCTCCTGGTAGATGAAATGTACCGGTGCGAGGGGCTGCTCGATTTCAAATAAAAAGCCTCCGTCTGCAGAGCAGAGGAGGCGTAATCGTCAAAAAGGATACCTGAACAAACAGGCTCTCTGAGCAAGAACACCTCGGAAGGATTTATGCCCATGTGAGCACCTTCTGTCTACGGTATGTCGAAATATATCAACGTTTTATACTGTAACAGCGTTCTTAGAACGTTGTCAAGTTCGTTTTAGACGAAATTATTTCGCGAAGTCAGCTGAAGATACTTTTACACCAGGACCCATTGTAGAAGCGATCGCGATGTTCTTAAGGTATACACCTTTAGCAGTAGCAGGCTTAACTTTTACGAGAGTTTCGATAACTGTGTTGATGTTATCAACGAGTTTCTCGTTATCGAATGATTTTTTACCGACAGGAACGTGGATGTTACCTGATTTGTCGACACGGTACTCAACTTTACCAGCTTTGATATCGTTGATTGCTTTTGTGACGTCAAATGTAACTGTACCTGTTTTTGGGTTTGGCATGAGGCCTTTTGGTCCGAGAACGCGACCAAGTTTACCAACTTCACCCATCATGTCTGGTGTCGCGACGATAACGTCGAAGTCGAACCATCCTTGTTGGATTTTGTTGATGTACTCAGCATCACCAGCGTAATCTGCTCCAGCAGCTTCCGCTTCTTTTAATTTCTCACCTTTCGCGAAGACGAGAACTTTTTGTGTTTTACCAGTACCGTGTGGCAATACGACTGCTCCACGGATTTGTTGGTCTGCTTTCTTCGGATCTACTCCGAGACGAACAGCCAATTCGATAGTCTCATCGAATTTCGCAGTTGCAGATTTTTTAGTCAAATCTACAGCTTCTGCGAGTTCGTATGAAACCGTACGATCGATAAGCTTAGCAGCTTCTTTGTACTTCTTACCCATTTTAGGTTCCTCCTTTGTGGTTGTGCGGAAAATCCTCCCACATAATGAAAGGGTAGCAGGCTTCAAGAAACTATCCGCCTGCGACCCTCATCGTTGTTCATGGTAATCAAAAAGACATTAGTCTTCGATTACGATACCCATAGAACGTGCAGTACCTTCAACCATCAACATTGCTGTTTCAACAGATGATGCGTTAAGGTCTGGCATTTTTGTTTCAGCGATTTCACGAACTTTGTCACGTTTGACAGTCGCTACTTTCTTACGGTTCGGTTCACCTGAACCACTCTCAATTCCAGCTGCTTTCTTCAAGAGAACTGCTGCTGGAGGAGTTTTAGTGATGAATGTGAATGAACGATCTTCAAAAACCGTGATGACTACAGGGATAATCAAGCCGGCTTGGTCTTGTGTACGAGCGTTGAACTCTTTACAGAAGCCCATGATGTTCACACCTGCTTGACCGAGTGCCGGTCCAACTGGTGGAGCTGGGTTTGCTTTGCCCGCAGGAATTTGAAGTTTTACGAGTTTCATAACCTTCTTCGCCACGAGACACACCTCCTTAATTCTTTAATGTGGTTTAATTGGACGTTGCGCGTCCTCCCACTCATTCTATTCGACGAGTTATTTATCGAAATAAGCACAACATCAAACACGAAAAATTGTATCATTAAAACAAAACATTCGCAATAGGAAACTTAATCGATTTTATCGACCTGTGCGAAATCAAGCTCGACCTTCGTTTCGCGACCGAACATATCAACAGAGACTTTCATTTTCTCAGCATCTGTATCAAGCTCCTCGATCGTACCTTCGAGATTTTCGAAAGCTCCTTCTTTGATTCGGACGATTTGTCCGAGTGAGAAGTCGTAACGGCTCTTCAGATCGACGAGACCCATTGATCCAAGGATGTTTTCTGCTTCTTCCGGAAGGAGCGGTGTCGGTTTTGAACCGCCGCCGACTGATCCGAGGAAGCCCGTGACGTTCGGAGTATTCCGGACGACATACCAAGAATCATCCGTCATGACCATCTCGACGAGGACATACCCCGGGAAGATCTTGACTTCACGTTCCTTGATTTTCGTTTCTCCCTTTTTGTTCGTTACTTCTTCTTGTACCGTTTCAATCGGAACGAGTACACGGAAGATTTTTTCGTCCATGTTCATGGATTCAATCCGACGTTCAAGGTTCGCCTTGACGTTGTTTTCGAATCCGGAATACGTTTGGACGACAAACCATTGTTTCTCCATGGTAGGCCACCTCTTCTTTTTACTTAATCAACCAGCTCATCAATGCGCTAAGCCCTGAATCGACGCCGAAGATGAAGACACCCATGAAGATCACCATACCGATGACCGTCAATGTGTATTTCGTCAGCTCTTTCCGTTTTGGCCAGCTCGTCTTTTTCAATTCATTCCATACGTCACGCAAAAATTTCATCGTACTTTCCCTCCAGGATGTAATAAATCGGGACAGATGAAGCCTTATTTCGCTTCTTTATGAATCGTATGCGCGTTACAACGACGGCAGAATTTCTTCAATTCCAAGCGGACAGTGACGTCCTCTTTTTTCATCGTCGTATAGTCGCGGGCACCGCAATTATCACAAGCAAGGCCTACTTTCTTCGCCATCTCAAAGTCCTCCTTCTTTGCCACTCTTCTCTTCTGTTAAGGTACTTTCCTTCCGAAAAAGAGCGTAAAAAAAAACGCCTATGAGCGGCGTCTCGCTAGTAAGGCGCTAGTTATACAGTAGCATAGGAAGGGATTACGGTCAATCTACCTCTCTGTTAGACCGTCATCTTTCGTGCTTCAAGATATCGCTCAAGCTTGCGCTTGACACGTTGCAAGGCATTGTCGATCGATTTGACGTGACGATCGAGGTCGTCAGAGATTTCCTGGTACGTCCGTCCGTCGAGATAGAGCGCGAGGACCTTCCGTTCGAGGTCGCTCAGAATCTCATCCATCTTCGATTCGATGTCTGCGTATTCTTCCCGGTTGATGATCAAGATTTGTGGATCAGAAGGTGCTGTCGACGTGATGATATCAAGTAACGTCCGCTCCGATTCATCGTCATAGATCGGTTTATCGAGCGAGATGTACGAGTTCAACGGGATATGTTTCTGACGTGTCGCCGTCTTGATCGCAGTGATCATCTGTCGCGTGATGCATAATTCGGCAAATCCTTTAAACGAGGCGAGCTTATCCGTTCGGTAATCCCGTACCGCCTTATAGAGACCGATCATTCCTTCTTGAATGATGTCTTCCCGGTCTGCCCCAATCAAAAAGTAAGAACGGGCTTTGGCACGTACGAAATTTCGATACCGCTCGATCAAAAATTCGAGCGCATCGCTGTTATCGAACTCTTTCGCTTGTTCTACAAGCGCTTCATCGGTCATGCACTCAAACTGGTCGAACGAAACCAAACTCATCCTGTATCCCTCCAAGCATCATTGACGAATAGTTCAATTGTTTTTAATTATACAATAATTACCTGTCGCACGACAATGAAAATTGGCATGACCTCTTTTGTTGTATCCAAAATGTATCTTTTCTACAAAAAAATCCACCGCTCTCGAATGAAGGAGAACGGCGGATTGCTCATACGAATGGTTCATATCATGTATCTGAATTCTTTCGTCGACGAATCGCTTCGAGGCGCGCGACGACATCTTCCGGTAAATCAATCTTCGAGCGCGGTTGAGCCGTCGTCTTCGCAGACGTCGTTTGTTGCTTGATGACGGCAACTGCTGCTTTCCACTCACGCCGGAGTTCCTGCGCTGATATACGGAGTGCTCCAAGCGTGAAGATGACCCATTGCTCCGTGTAGTCGTTCGTCGCTACCGTCAGCTTGACCCGGATATCCTGCAGCCAGTCAGCGGCGGTTTTCTCAATCCACTCGTCCGCCGTCTCGTTTTCTCGTGTATAGACGATATCGATTCCGCTTTTTAGCATCCGAGACTCACGCCCTGGTTGCAGATAGGCATCAAAGACGATCGTAACGCTGATCCCTGTGACGGCTTGGTACTCCGCCATCGCATGAATCAACCGTTCCCGTGCTAATTCAAAGTCTTGCTCCCGCAACGTCCGAAATTCTGGCCATGCGCCAATGATATTGTAGCCATCTACGATGAGGCGATCATATTTCATCGCGCATACGGCTTTCTAGTCCGGTAGACTTCATATAATAATAGCGAAGCCGCGACCGATGCGTTGAGCGACGTGACATGTCCTGCCATCGGGAGGTGGACGAGGAAGTCACATTTCTCACGGACGAGCCGGCTCATTCCTTTTCCTTCACTTCCAATGACGATTCCGAGCGGCATCGTACCATCGAGTGTCCGGTAGTCGTCACTTTCACGTGCATCCGTTCCGACGAACCAGATGCCTTGTTTCTTTAGATCCTCCATCGTCCGAGCGAGGTTCGTCACACGAACGACCGGGATATGTTCGATCGCGCCCGTTGATGCCTTGGCGACGACTTGCGTCAACCCGACTGAGCGACGCTTCGGAATGATGATTCCGTGTGCTCCGACAGCATCTGCTGTCCGCAAGATTGATCCGAGGTTATGTGGATCCTCGAGCTCATCAAGCATGATCAAGAGCGGTGTTTCATCCTTTTGACGTGCAAGCTCGAAGATGTCTTCCATCTCGGCGTATTCATACGCAGCAACCGCTGCGACGACACCTTGGTGATTTTCCGTTCCAGCTAAACCGGTTAACCGCGAACGCGGGACGAGCTGGATTTGAATGCCCGCTTCCTGCGCCATCGCATGGATGACGGCGAGCGGTCCTTTTTGTTGTCCTTCCTGCAAGAACAGCTTGTTCATCTCTCGTCCACTCCGCAATGCCTCTAGGACCGGATTACGACCTGACAAGAAATCTTGTCCTTCTTCGAGTGGTTCGATCACGACGGGCTGTTCCTTGACTGGAGCGGCTTTTCGTTTCTCTTGTACTGGGCGCTGTGCCTTCGTTTTCGGCTTCGCACCGGTAGCCTTAGGATTCGTCTGTTTTTTCGGCTTCGAGTAGTTCGAACGCTTGTCCGATGAGTTCTTCAAGGCGATCCCCTCCTTCTGAAAGATAAATATAACCGAGCAATGCTTCAAATGCTGTCGCGTAGCGATACGTGTGGACGTCCGTGCTCTTCGGAACAGAACCGGATTTCGCGTTCTTTCCGCGCCGAACGACCGCTGCTTCTTCTTCCGTCAGCGCATCCGTGTTCAACCAGTGCGTCACGACCGTCGCTTGTGCTTGAGCCCGAACGTACCGGACAGCTGCTTTATGCAACTCGCCCGGCTTCACATAACCTTGTTCGAGCAATCGCTCCCGCACACGAATCTCATAGACGACATCGCCCATGTACGCTAACGCGAGTGCATTCAGTTGTTTGTAATTCTTCATCCGCGCTTCCACCGCATCCCTTGCGCTGTGTCTTCCAGCAAGATCCCTTGATCACGTAGCTGATCGCGGATTGCGTCCGCTCGTGCGAAGTCACGATTTTGACGGGCTGTGTTCCGCTCTTCGATCAACTGTTCGACTTCTTCATCGAGTAAGCCTTTGTCGACTGTCAACGTGACACCGAGGACATCTGATAATTCCGAGAAGAGTGCGAGGAACTGTTCGAGCACCAGTTTCGACACATGTGCTTCTCCAAGGTACAAGTTGGCTTCTTTCGAGAGATCGAATAAATCCGTCACAGCGTTCGCTGTATTGAAATCATCATCCATCGATGTGATGAAATGTTCCTTGATCGCCGCTAGACGATTCAACCACTTCTCGTCACCTGTTCCGAGATCGGCCGTCATTTCAAGGCGGTGTTCGATGTTTGCGACCGATTCCCGAATCCGTGCGAGACCATTCGCTGCTTGATCGATCAGTTCACGACTGTAGTTGATCGGGTGACGATACTGAACCGATAACATGAAGAAACGTAACACCATCGGATCAACCGCTTGGATCGCTTCATGGACCGTCAAGAAGTTACCGAGCGACTTCGACATCTTCTCGTTTTCGATGTTCAAGAACCCGTTATGCATCCAGTAGTTCGCGAATTTCTGTGAGTTGCATGCTTCCGACTGGGCGATCTCATTCTCATGGTGCGGGAACTTCAAGTCTTGTCCGCCAGCATGGATATCGATCGTCTCCCCGAGATATTTCTTCGCCATCGCCGAGCACTCGATGTGCCAGCCTGGTCGTCCTTCGCCCCATGGACTCGTCCATGCCGGCTCCCCTGGTTTTGCTGCTTTCCAGAGCACGAAATCAAGTGGATCTTCTTTTTTCTCTCCAACTTCAATTCGTGCGCCTGCGCGCAATTCATCAATCGACTGTTGGCTCAATTGTCCATAATCATCGAAGCTACGCGTCCGGAAGTAGACATCTCCGCTCGATGCGTAGGCATTACCTTTTTCGACGAGGACTTCGATGAAGGCGATGATATCGTCCATCGTTTCCGTGACGAGCGGATGGATGTCCGCTTTTTGGACATTCAAGGCGCCCGTGTCCGCGTGATACGCCTCGATGAAACGTTTCGTCAACGCATGATAGTCTTCTCCGAGTTCGTTCGCTGTCCGGATGATCTTATCGTCGACGTCCGTGAAGTTCGAGACATATTTGACTTCATATCCGCGGTATGTGAAGTAGCGGCGGACCGTATCGAAGACGATGGCTGGACGTGCGTTCCCGATATGAATGTAGTTGTAAACAGTCGGGCCACAGACATACATCTTGACCTTTCCTTCTTCTAATGGTTTAAATGGTTCCTTTTTTCCGGTCATGCTGTTGTACAGTTGAATCATGACGTCGCCCTCCTTTAATCCGTTCAATTTCTTGTTTTAATACTTCTAGTTCCATTTCAATCCGCTCTTGGCATTCGCTGACCGGATCCGGGAAACGATGATCAAGTGGTGCTTCGACCTTCATGCCGTCTTGAATGACGACACGTCCCGGAATGCCGACGACGGTCGCATTGGGAGGAACGTGTTTTAAGACGACAGAACTGGCACCGATTTTTGAGTATGCCCCAATCGTGATATCACCAAGGACACGGGCACCGGCAGAGACAAGTACGCCGTCTTCAATCGTCGGATGACGCTTTCCTGTTTCTTTCCCCGTTCCGCCGAGTGTCACGCCTTGAAACAACGTGACGTCATCACCAATGATCGTCGTCTCACCAATGACGACACCCATCCCGTGGTCAATAAAGAACCGGCGTCCGATCGTCGCTCCTGGATGAATCTCGATGCCTGTCAAAAAGCGACTGAACTGCGAAATTAATCGACCGAGTAAGCGGAACTTTGCGTTCCAGAGTCGATGGGCCAGACGATGCATCCAAATCGCATGTAAGCCCGGGTATGTCAAAATGACTTCTAACGTGCTGCGGGCAGCTGGATCTTGCTCAAACACATTGCGGATATCTTCTCGTATCCGTGTCATATACGTTCTCCTCTCCATAAGAAAAAGCGCCTCTATGCATTGCTGCACAGAGACGCTAACGAAGCGCGGTCCCACTCTGTTTGGACGATTGACTCGTCCCTCTCGACGTCCGTTAACGCCGGAGATACGTCTGCGCCTACTCTCACGGATTTCGGGCAGCACTCAGAGGGGCATTTCATGATTCGCTTCTTCAAGCCCTCGCACCATTCGAGCTTGTCTCTGGAGAAGAAGACGCATCGTTACTTTCCTCGTCTACGCTTTCGTTATTCTGCTTCAAGCCGTGCAAGCACACGGTCTTTTCCTAGTAATTGAATCGTGTTCGGGAGTTCTGGACCATGCGTCTGTCCTGTCGTCGCGACACGAATTGGCATGAATAAATTCTTTCCTTTTTGACCAGTCGCTTTTTGCGTCGCTTTGATCGATGCTTTAATTGCTTCTGGTGTCCACTCTTCGAGAGCACGTAACTGGTTCGCGAATTCTGCAAGTACAGTCGGAACCGTCTCGCCACTCAAGACAGTGTTTGCCTCTTCATCATACACCACTTCGTCCTCAAAGAACATCTCTGAAAGCTTGACGATTTCCGCGCCATGCGTCATCTGTTCGCGGTATAACGCGACAAGATCACGTGCCCAAGCGAGCTCTTCTTCTGAAGGTGACGCTTCGACGCGACCTGCTTCTTGTAGGAACGGAAGACTTGCTTCGAATACTTCTTCGAACGATTGATGTTTCATGTACTGGCTATTGATCCAAGCCAATTTGTTTTGGTCAAAGACAGCTGGACTCTTCGAGAGACGATCCGCGTCAAAGATTTCGATGAACTCTTCTTTCGTGAAGATCTCTTGTTCGCCGACTGGTGACCAACCGAGAAGCGTGATGAAGTTGAGCAATGCTTCCGGGAGATAACCGAGCTCTTTATACTGCTCGATATACTGAATGATCGAGTGATCACGTTTCGAGAGTTTCTTGTGTGATTCGTTGACGATCAATGTCATGTGACCGAACGTCGGGTATTCCCAACCGAACGCATCATAGATCATCATCTGTTTCGGTGTGTTCGAAATATGATCATCCCCACGAAGAACATGGCTGATCGCCATCAAGTGATCGTCGATGACGACGGCAAAGTTATACGTCGGAATGCCGTCTTTTTTGACGATGACCCAGTCACCGAAATCTTTTGATTCGAATGAGACATCGTCTTTAACGATATCATTCCATGTATACGTGACATCTTCCGGTACACGGATCCGAATGGACGGCGTGCGACCTTCTGCGCGGAACGCTTCTTCTTGTTCTGCTGTCAGGTTACGGTGTGCTCCTGAATAACGCGGTGCTTCTCCACGTGCGATTTGTGCTTCGCGTTCTGCTTCGAGCTCTTCCGATGTCATGTAGCAACGGTAAGCAAGTCCTTTTTCAAGTAACTCATCCGTGTACTTTTGATAGATATCGAGACGCTCCATTTGTGAATAAGGACCGTACTCGCCACCGCGACCTGGACCTTCGTCCCAATCGACACCGAGCCACTCGAGGTTCTTCATTTGACTCTCGACACCACCTGCGATGTTCCGCTTTTGGTCCGTATCCTCGATTCGTAATACCATCTTACCGCCTAAGTGGCGCGCAAAGAGATAGTTAAATAATGCAGTCCGGGCATTCCCGATATGCAAGTGTCCTGTTGGACTTGGGGCATAACGTACTCGTACTTCTGCCATTGCCAATCACTCCTTCGACTAAAATTCGCTTATCTAGTATACCTTATTCTTCGATTCGTTTCAGTAGAATCACTGCTTGACAAGCGATTCCCTCTTCTCGTCCCGTAAAACCTAACCATTCCGTCGTCGTTGCCTTGACATTGATCTGTTCAATGTCCGCTTCGAGTAATTCCGCGATTCGCGCACGCATCGTGTCGATGTACGGACGAAGCTTTGGTGCCTGTGCGATGACTGTCGCATCTAGGTTGCCAAGCTCATACCCTTGTTGTTTAACGAGCGCGTAGACATGTTGCAGCAATTTTGCTGAATCGGCATCCTTGAATTCCGGATCCGTATCCGGAAAATGTTTTCCGATATCCCCTGCTGCGATTGCACCAAGTGCCGCGTCGGCAATCGTATGTAACAAGACGTCTGCATCCGAGTGACCGAGCAATCCTTTCGTGTGCGGAATCTCGATGCCGCCTAAAATCAATTTCCGATCCTCTGCAAAGGCATGTACATCAAAACCTTGTCCAATTCGAATCATCGTCATTTCCCTCGTTTCATTAGAATCGCTTCACCGAACCACAAATCGTCCGGTGTCGTCATCTTGATATTTTCGTAGTGACCGTGAACGATCGTTACTTTTCCTCCGTCCCATTCTATCAAACTTGCATCATCGGTTCCTAGGTATTTCGTTGCCGCTTTTTCGTGAACCGTGCGAATCGTCGCAAGATCAAACGCTTGTGGTGTCTGCGCTGCCATCAGGTGTTCCCGCGGGACGGTCTCGCTGATATGGTTCGCTTCAACCCGTTTGACCGTGTCTTTAATCGGCACGGCAAGAATCGCTGCTTGATCCAAAGCTGCCGCCTGGACGACTGCATGAATCGCTGCTTGTGAAATAAACGGTCGGGCCCCATCATGGATCAGAACGATTCCTTCGCCTTTTAACGCTTCAAGACCACGGAGCACACTTTCCTGACGTTCGGTACCACCCGCGACAAGTCTAATCGATGTCTTATAAGACGCGATAAGACTTGTAAACCATTCCTGTTCTAGTGGATTGATCGCAAGGATGATTTCCGTACATGCCGGATCTGCCTCGAAGACATCCAGTGTCCAAGCGATGATTGGACGTTCTCTTAGTTCAAGCATTAATTTATTACGATCTGCGCCCATCCGCTTACCGGCACCGGCAGCGGGGATGACGACGCGATATGTGGCTGTAGACATCCCATTCCCTCTTTTCTCTCTCACTGATCATCGTGATCCATTCCATCACACCGAAAACGGACTCGATCATGAAATCGAATCCGTTGCGGGGTCTATCCGAATGCCTCTCGATGTCTCTCTAGGCATAGTGTCTCATTTTTCTTGTGGTTTCGCAAAAATCATTCGTCCAGCTGACGTCTGCAAGACACTCGTGACGACAACGCCAATTGTTTTAGAAATGAGGTGTTTGCCTCCTTCAACAACGACCATCGTCCCATCTTCGAGATAGGCGATACCCTGTTTTTGTTCTTTTCCTTCCTTGATGACAAGGACGGTCATCTCTTCTCCTGGAATGACGACTTGTTTGACGGCATTCGCCAGATCATTGATGTTGAGGACAGGAACATGTCGGACTTCACAGACTTTGTTCAAGTTATAGTCGTTCGTGACGACGATCCCTTTGACGAGTTCCGCGAGTTTGATCAGCTTAATATCGACTTCCGGTACATCCTCGAAATCGCCATCATAAATTTCGACTTCGACTCCAGGAATCTCTTGTAACTCTTTTAAGACATCGAGTCCACGACGTCCACGGTTTCGTTTCAACGTATCCGAAGAATCGGCGATGTATTGCAACTCACCGATGACGAATTGCGGGACGATCAGTTTTCCTTCGACGAAGCCGGTTTTTGTGATATCCGTAATTCGTCCGTCGATGATGACGCTCGTATCAAGTACCTTGCTGTTTGATTTAACTGGGACGACGACTTCTGGCGTCGCCTTTTTCTCACTTTGGTTGCTACGTAAGAAGATTTTCGTCAATTCATGACGTTTACGATATCCGACCGTAAAGCCAAGATATCCGAATAACGCGGTCACGAAGATTGTTAAGACGTTACTGAGGACAGGAATACCTACTAAATCAATCAATGTACTGACGAGAAAGGCCAGTACCAACCCAATCAACAAACCAAATGTTCCAAAAAAGAGATCTGCTACTGGGGCTTTGACGAGTCGTTCTTCTAAAAATCGGAGAAGTCGAATTACCGAATCCGTAATGAATAATCCAATTAATAAGAATATGAGTGCACCAATCGTTCCAGTTACGTATTCGCTCATCAACCATGCAGGGAATGTCGTATTCGTTGCCGTTTCAATTAATTGGAAGAACTGAGGAAGCAACAAAATCCCGAGGGCAAGTCCGAGTAATGCAAAAAATACCCGAATGACGATTTTCAATCTTCTCACCTCCTTTGCTTATTTTAAGTTCATTGTAACATGTACTGATTTGAACTACCTACGCCGGAAGGAGGGGAAACTGTTTACATATCCATTACAGTTCCCCCATTTTTTGCGTCATTCCAGCTTAAAACGGAATCGTTTCACGTAATGCTTCGTCCACACTCTCGACACCGACGACCGTAATTCCGTCCGGATACGTCCAACCACCCAAGTTGTTTTTCGGAATGATCGCCCGCGTGAAACCGAGTTTGGCTGCTTCTGCTACACGTTGTTCAATCCGCGATACACGGCGAACCTCACCTGTCAATCCGACTTCACCAATCACGACATCCGTCGGACGCGTCGGCTTGTCACGGAAACTAGAAGCAATCGCGACACAAACCGCCAAGTCAATCGCCGGTTCATCCAGCTTCACACCACCGGCTGCCTTGAGGTACGCATCTTGTGTCTGAAGGAGAAGACCCGACCGTTTCTCAAGCACAGCCATCAATAAGGCTACCTTGTTTTGATCGATTCCGGTCGCCATCCGTCTTGGATTTCCGAATGACGTCGGTGAAATCAGTGCTTGCAGTTCGACAAGAACGGTCCGTGTCCCCTCCATGGAAGCGACAATCGTCGAACCGGATACACCGGACGTCCGCTCCTCGAGGAAAATTTCTGATGGATTCAAGACCTCTTCAAGACCAGACTCCCGCATCTCAAAAATTCCGATCTCATTCGTTGAACCAAATCGGTTTTTGACGGCACGCAGAATCCGGAACGTATGATGACGTTCGCCTTCGAAATACAAGACGGCATCCACCATGTGCTCCAGTAAACGTGGTCCAGCAATCGAACCCTGTTTCGTGACGTGACCGACGATGAAGATCGCAATCCCGCGACTCTTCGCAATTTTCATCAGCATCGCCGTACATTCACGTACCTGTGTCACACTCCCGGGTGCAGACTGGATTTCATCAATGTAGACGGTTTGAATCGAGTCGATGATTAAAAAACGTGGCTGTTCTTCATCGACGACACGTTCAATCATGTTCATATCCGTCTCACTAAGGACGAACAAATCCTGTGTCGGTAAGCCAAGCCGTTCCGCGCGCAATTTAGTTTGTTTGAGCGATTCTTCTCCTGAGATGTAGAGCACTTTTTCGCCGCGCTGGGCAAGACGTGCGCTCGTCTGCAGTAAGATCGTCGACTTCCCGATCCCCGGATCTCCTCCAACAAGCACCATCGAACCTGGAACGATACCGCCTCCGAGAACACGGTCGAATTCACCACTTCCGGTAAAGACGCGACTCTCTTCTTGCGAGACGATGTTCGCGAGGCGCTCTGGCTTCAATTGTTTTGTTGTCGTATGAACGAAAGCTGCACCGCGCCGCCCTTTTTTCTCTTCGACGACTTCTTCGACCATCGTGTTCCATTCTCCGCACCCGGAACAACGTCCCATCCATTTCGGTGATTCGGTTCCACAGCTTTGACAAACGAATTTTGTTTTTAACTTAGCCAATCGATTCATCCTTTCTGTTTCAAAAAAAGAACCAGCTTCGCTCAGAAAGTGCGAAAGCTGGCCCTGTGCTCAGTGCTTATTCCGTTGCGGCAGAACTCACGTGATTCCGGCGAACGATGAATTCGTTCTCTTCGACATCAAGCGCAACACGTTCTCCTTTTTGGATATCGCCTGCGAGCAATGCTTCTGACAACCGGTCTTCCGCTTCCCGTTGAAGGGCACGACGGATTGGACGTGCGCCGTACTCTGGATCGTATCCGATATCGGCAATCTTCGAGAGGGCAGCTGGTGTCAATTCGAAATGAATTTCCTGTTCAGCCAAACGTTTTTCAAGGGTTTTCGCCATCAACTTCACGATCTCTTCGATGTGTTGTTTCTCGAGTGAGTGGAAGACGATCGTTTCATCAATCCGGTTCAAGAACTCTGGACGGAACGCCCGTTTGAGTTCTTCCATGACTTTATCTTTCATGTCTTTGTATTCGCGATCCGTATCTTCAGAAACAGCGAATCCGACATATTTATTACGTTTAAGGGCACTTGCACCGACGTTCGATGTCATGACGATGATCGTGTTACGGAAATCAACCGTCCGACCTTTCGAGTCTGTTAAGCGTCCATCATCAAGTACTTGCAAGAGAATGTTGAAGACTTCCGGGTGCGCCTTCTCGATTTCATCAAGTAAGATGACCGAGTATGGTTTCCGACGAACTTTTTCCGTCAATTGACCGCCTTCTTCGTAACCGACATATCCTGGAGGTGAACCGACGAGACGGCTCGTTGCATGTTTCTCCATGTACTCTGACATGTCGATCCGGATGATCGCATCCTCATCTCCGAACATCGCTTCGGCAACCGCACGGGCGAGTTCTGTTTTACCAACCCCAGTAGGACCGAGGAAGATGAACGAACCAATCGGACGTTTTGGATCTTTGAGTCCAGCACGTGCGCGACGGATGGCTTTTGAAATTGATTTAACGGCTTCATTTTGCCCGATGACACGATCGTGAAGGATTTCTTCGAGGCGAAGGAGACGATCCGTCTCTTCTTCCGCGATCTTCGTGACCGGTACACCTGTCCAGTTGGCAACAACTTGGGCGATGTCATCTTTTGTGACTTCAAGTTTTTCGTTGCCTTGTTTATTCTGCCATTCCTCTTTCAAACGCTCAAGCTCATCGCGTAATTTTTGTTCCGTATCGCGGAGGCTTGCTGCTTTTTCGAACTCTTGGCTTTGGACCGCTTCGTCCTTGTCCTTGCGGATGCCTTCGAGTTTCGCTTCGACTTCTTTTAAGTTCGGTGGTGCTGTGTATGAACGCAACCGAACTTTCGATGCTGCTTCATCAATCAAATCGATCGCTTTATCCGGAAGGAAACGATCCGAAATGTATCGATCTGACAATGTGACGGCTTCTTGAATCGCTTCGTCTGTGATCGTCACACGGTGGTGTGCTTCATAACGATCGCGAAGACCAAATAGGATTTGTGTTGCTTCATCCGTTGTTGGCTCTGCGACTTGGATCGGTTGGAAACGACGTTCGAGTGCCGCATCTTTCTCGATGTATTTCCGGTACTCATCAAGAGTCGTTGCTCCGATACACTGGAGTTCGCCTCGTGCGAGCGATGGTTTAAGGATGTTCGATGCATCGATCGCACCTTCTGCTCCACCCGCTCCGATCAATGTATGCAACTCATCAATGAAGAGAATGATGTTCCCCGCTTGACGAATCTCATCCATGACCTTTTTCAAACGATCTTCGAATTCACCACGGTATTTCGTACCCGCGACAAGTGTCCCCATGTCGAGTACCATAACACGTTTATTGCGTAACGTCTCCGGTACTTCATTGTTAATGATTTGTTGAGCGAGACCTTCGACGACAGCCGTTTTACCGACCCCTGGTTCCCCGATCAAGACCGGGTTATTCTTCGTCCGGCGGCTCAAGACTTCGATGACGCGTTGAATTTCTTTCGCACGACCGATAACTGGATCAAGACGTGTTTCGCGCGCTTGTTGTGTCAAATCACGAGCAAGACCATCAAGTGTTGGTGTTGCGACACCTGAACCTGCTTGCGACGCGTTTGCTGTTGTTTCGCTGTTCCCGAGCAACTGGAGTACTTGCTGACGGGCTTTAGAAAGACTGATACCCAAGTTATTCAAGACACGAGCAGCAACGCCCTCTCCTTCTCGAATCAATCCGAGCAAGAGGTGTTCTGTTCCAACGTAAGAGTGACCTAGTTTACGTGCCTCATCCATTGATAACTCGATGACTTTTTTTGCACGTGGTGTATAGTGAATCGTCGTTGCACCATCTTGTCCGCGACCGATTAATGCTTCGACTTCCATCTGAATTTTATCTGAACTGAGACCGAGTGCTGTTAAGGCTTTCGCAGCGATTCCGTCTCCTTCACGTACAAGTCCGAGTAAAATGTGTTCTGTTCCGATATTGTGGTGCCCCAACCGTACTGCCTCTTCTTGAGCAAGTGCCAATACACGTTGTGCACGTTCTGTGAATCGTCCAAACATCATTATGCAAAACCTCCTTGTGTGTGATCCCTGTTTGTCTGTTCGGTTAACATCGTCCGGATTCGTTTCGCCCGTTCGATGTCCCGTTCTCTAGATGTTAATTGTTTCCCGAAATGCTTTTGTAGAAAACCTGTTTGTAATGAAACGAGCAGTTGATGAAAAAGGTTTGGAGGAAGATTGACCTCTAGTCCCAGACTGTCTGCTAAGCGAACATCCGATAGTCGTTCCGTTGCTTCCCGCGCTGTAATCAGTCGAGCTGATGTCAGGATACCGTAGGAACGATATAGTCTGTCCTCTAGTTCTTCTTGATACATCTCCAATAATCCTTTTCGTGCTGCCTGTTCTGCTTCAATTAATGCTTCGACGGCAAATTGATAGTCCGTGATCAGCATATCCTCACTTGCCCCAAGCGTCCGTTGGTTCGAAAGTTGGAACATGCGACCAGAGGCATCGCTTCCCTCGCCGTAACGCCCACGAATCGCGAATCCGAGCTGTCGTAAGTGTTTAATATAGCCTTGAATCTGATTCGTCAGGACCAGTCCCGGTAAGTGCAACATCACGGAAGCACGAAGACCTGTTCCGACGTTACTCGGACACGTCGTTAAATAACCAAGCGTATCATCAAAAGCAATTTTAAATCGTTCACTGATCAAGCGATCGACTTGTTTTGCGATCCGAAACGCTTCTTCAAGTTGAAGTCCGGGTAGTAACGTCTGAATTCGGAAATGATCCTCTTCGTTTACCATGACACTGATCTGTTCATCCTCACTAATGAAGAGTCCTGTTCGCGGATGACTGGCTAACGCTGGACTGATCAGATGCTTTTCTACTAAAGCGGTTCGCGTCAGAACATCTGCTTGATCGACGCGACCAAACCGGAACCCTTTCATCCCGTTTAGTTGGCGTTCTGTCTCTTCAATGAGCGCATTCGCTTGTGCTTCTGACAACATCGTTGAGAACGGATAACGTGTCGTATTACGCGCCAACCGGATCCGTGTCGAAACGACGATGTCGTCAAAGGGAGAAGATTGATTCATCGATTCGCTTAAAGGGTGTTGGAGCAACTCTTCAAACATGACGCAAATCCTCCTCGACACTCTCAATCTGTTGTTTTATGATTTCTGCTTCTTCATAATCTTCTGCTAAGATTTTGCGGTTAAGTTGTTCTTTCAGTCGACTGAGCTGCTGGTTCAATCGTTTTTCAACGGATTCCTCATCAGGCCGTGAGCCATAATGTTGCGTATGACCGTGTTGGAATTGACGAACCATGCCGTCGACTTCGTCTTTAAAAAATGAATAACAAGTCGGGCAACCGACTTTACGAAGATGAAGCAATTGTTGACGGGTCATACCGCAAGACGGACACGCCGTCCCTTGATATTCACGTGCTAACTCCCGCACACAAACCGAGCATAAGAACTTCTCATCGGTTTCCGATTCTTGTGGAAGTTTGACACGGACGATTGCTTCTCGTTCGCCACATCGTTGACAACGCATCATGCATTCCTCCAATGTCCGACGACTAGAGTCGCTTCATGGTTTGAAGAAGCGTCCGCATCAAGTGGGCACGCATCCGGTGTTGATCTTCGACCGCCATTGGCAAACTCTCTTTTTGCAACAGCGATTGAATCAAAATAGCTTCCCGCCGCGTCAGTAATTGTTCGTTCATCAAACGAATCAAATAATCTTCTGCAGCTTGTTCCGTCAAATGATCACCAATCCATGAACTGACTTCGTCTAATAGATCGTGACTATCGAGCACAACGATTTTTTGAATCCGAATGTATCCACCGCCACCCCGTTTACTTTCAACAAAATAGCCCTTCTCGACCGTAAAACGAGTATTAATGACGTAGTTGATTTGTGATGGAACACAGTCAAAACGTTGTGCAATTTCTTGACGTTTGATTTCAATCGTCTTTTCGTCGTGTAAAATTTGCTTTAAATAGGCTTCGATGATATCTGTGATGTTTTGCATTGGCACCACCTCTCTGACCATCTTTGACTATTGTTTGATTTAATAGTAATCATCTAAAAAAAGAAATGCAACTGATAAGGCTTTTTAGAAAACACAAAAAGACCGAACTGCAAACTGCAGATCGGTCAAGTGCCTGGCAACGTCCTATCCTCACAGGGGGAAGCCCCCAACTACTTTCGGCGTTCAAGTGCTTAACTTCCGTGTTCGGCATGGGAACGGGTGTGACCACTTGGCTATCGTC
>NZ_JACSNC010000007.1:0-41466 GCF_018618955.1 Exiguobacterium sp. s191
GTTTTTGTGACCGAAGTCACGATTGACGAAGCTTGCGCTTCATTCGTTTTTGTATTCCGTAGAATACGATTTTTGCCTCATCGTTCAGTTTTCAAAGTTCGTCGTGTCGTTTTCAGCGACTTTAATATCTTAACAAGTTATCAACCCGATTGTCAACAACTTTTTTGATATTTATTTTTGTGTGTCACGACCATTCGCGGCACAAGAAGTAATATACCATGGCTTTTTGAATCGTACAAGCATTTTATTAGAAAAACATTTAAAAACTTTTAATTACCCGTTTTTCGACTCGTTTATCCCTGTGTTGACTTCAAAAAGAATGCTCCGTTCCTTCTATACAGTATAGAAAGAACGGAGCTCCACTCATTAATTTTGTTGGTGACGCATCGTTGGGAAGAGTAATACATCACGAATCGATGGCGCATTCGTCAACAACATGACGAGACGATCGATCCCGATCCCAAGACCACCCGTTGGCGGCATACCGTACTCGAGTGCTTCAATGAAGTCTGTATCCATTTCATGTGCTTCATCGTTTCCTGCTTCTTTTTCGACGAGTTGTGCTTCGAAGCGTTCACGTTGATCGATTGGATCGTTCAATTCCGTGAAGGCATTCGCATGCTCACGACGGACGATGAATAATTCAAAGCGATCCGTAAAGCGTGGATCCTCTGGATTTTTCTTCGCAAGCGGTGACACTTCAACAGGATGACCATAGACGAATGTTGGTTGAACGAGTGTTTCTTCTACTTTTTGTTCGAAGAACTCATTCAAGATATGCCCCGTCGTCATGTGTGACTGAACTTCAACACCGTGTTCATGTGCTAGTTCGAGGGCACGTTCGTTTGAAATCTGTTCAAAGAAGTCAACACCTGTCGCTTCTTTAACGAGATCGACCATGTGTGCTCGTTTCCAACCGACAGATAGATCAATGACGTCTTCTCCGTAAGTGACTTGTGTCGTACCGAGTACTTCTTGTGCGACGTGAGCGATCAGATTCTCTGTTAAGTTCATGATGTCTTTATAATCCGCATACGCTTCATAGAGTTCGATCATCGTAAACTCTGGGTTATGGCGTGTTGAAATTCCTTCATTACGGAACACACGACCGATTTCGTAGACTTTCTCAAGTCCACCGACGATCAAACGTTTCAAATGGAGCTCGATCGCAATCCGCATGTAAAGCGTCATGTCGAGTGCATTATGATGCGTGATGAACGGACGAGCCGATGCTCCACCCGCAATCGTATGCAACATTGGTGTTTCGACTTCCAAGTATCCGAGGTTATCGAGATATTGACGAATTCCACGAATGACTTTACTCCGCGCGATGAATGTCTCACGTGATTCTTGGTTCGTAATAAGGTCGAGGTAACGCTGACGGTAGCGTTGCTCGATATCTTTTAATCCGTGATATTTATCCGGAAGCGGACGTAATGCTTTCGTTAATAACGTAAATGCTGTGACGTGAACAGAAAGTTCACCAACATTCGTCTTGAACACATATCCTTGAATTCCGACGATGTCGCCTAAGTCACATGTCTTATAGATCTCATACGCCTCTTCGCCGACGTCATCTTTACGGACATACAACTGAATTTGACCTTGCACATCCTGAACGTTCGTAAAGCCGACCTTCCCTTTACGACGTGTCGTCATGACACGCCCCGCGATGGCAACTTCCGGTTTCAGTTCAGCCAATTCTTCTTTTGTATGCTCACCAAATGATGCACGAATGCTCTCAGTATCCGTCGAACGTTCAAAACGTGCGCCGAATGGATCGAGACCTTGTTCACGCATGGCGTTCATCTTACCGAGACGCACCTGCATTTGATCGTTCATTTCCATATCCTGACTCACTGTCTTCACTCCTTTTAATAATGGTTCACGACGATTCTCTCGAATAAAAAGCTGTCGGAATGACCGACAGCCCTTTTAGAAAACCGATACGCTCATCTTCAATGCAACTAGCGTACCACAAAACGACTCTGTCCGACTATACTTTACCTGTTAGGCATATGCTACGTCTTCTTCGAGTGTCTGCAAGTACTGCTGTAACAGTTCGACGAGTCCTGCGTGTGTGTCGATATTGAATAACGCATTGCGAACGCGACCGTTCCCCTTCATTCCTTTCAAATACCAGGCGACGTGTGTCCGCATTTCGCGTACGGCGAGTTCTTCTCCCTTTAGCGCGACTAGTCGTGTGGCGTGCAAGAGACAGATATCAATCTTCTCACGCGCCGTCGGTTCTGCTGGAAGCGTTCCTGATTCGAGATACTGGATCGTCTGATACAACATCCACGGGTTCCCGAGAGCTGCCCGTCCAATCATGACACCGTCGACGCCGATCTCATCAATCATCCGTTTCGCATCTTGCGGCGTCTGAACATCTCCATTTCCGATAATTGGGATGTTGACCGCTTTTTTCGCTTCGCCAATGATGTTCCAGTCTGCGACCCCTTCATACTTTTGCGAACGTGTCCGCCCGTGGATGGCAACGGCTTTCGCACCACCCGCTTCTGCCGCTTTGACATTATCAACACAATAGATGTGATGACTGTCCCAGCCGGTCCGCATCTTAACAGTAACGGGTTTATCGATCGCTTGCGTCACCGCATGGACCATTTCATATACCTTATCCGGATCAAGCAACCATTTCGCTCCAGCATCACTTTTCGTGACTTTTGGGACCGGACAGCCCATGTTGATGTCAATGATATCGGCATTCGTGTTCGCTTCGACATATCGTGCCGCTTGAACGAGTGTCTCTTTTGAACCGCCATAGATTTGAAGGCTGAGCGGTTTTTCCCGCTCATCCACGTACAGCATCTGTAGCGTCCGTTCGTTCTCGTACAAGATCCCTTTATCGCTGACCATCTCCGCACAGACGAGTCCCGCACCGAATTCCTTTGCAATTAACCGAAACGCCGGATTACAGACGCCTGCCATCGGTGCCAAGATGACTTGATTCTTCAGTTTGACATCACCAATGTTAAATTCCATTATTGTTCCTCCGCTTCTAAAAGCCCACCTAACCGTCGTACACCGTTTCGTTCTGTCTCTGGTAACTGCTGATACAACTGCTCGACGCTTTGTCCAAGACCGGGTATGACGCATGTTGCTGCGAGTTCACGTAATGGTGCGAGGACGAATGCCCGCTCTTGCATCCGCGGATGCGGAACGGTTAATCCTTCGAGATCAATGCGTTCTTCCTCATATAGCAAAATATCTAAGTCAAGCGTTCGTGGTCCATTTTTGAACAGACGCTCGCGTCCTTCTAGCTGTTCAATTTCCTGCAGTCGTCTAAGTAAGACAGATGCCTCATCCGTCGTTTGAATTGCGACGACCATATTATAGAATAAATCCTGCTCGAGATACCCGACAGGTACCGTCTCATAAATGGAAGAGGCCTGCACATCATGAACAGACGGTAACGCTCTCAGGCGAGTAATCGCTGCTCTTAAGTGAGCCGCCTTATCGCCGATGTTCGAGCCGAGTGCAATGTAAGCTTCCTTCATGCATAGTCCTCCCGAAGGCGATTGATCTCGACCGCCACATGTTCATAATGACCGGCAATCGGCGGATCCGGTTTGATGACCTTGATCGACGCTTCTTGAATTCGTTCGTCTAACGCAAATACTGCTTTTGCAATACGGTCCGCCAAGGCTTCGACGAGTTGGAGCGGTTCTCCTTCGACGACACGTTTCGTCGCTTCATACAATTCGGCGTAATTGACACTTTTCGTCAAATCATCCGTCCGACCGGCTTCTGCCAATGCAAGTCCGATCGATAAGTCGACATTGAAGCGTTGACCGAGTTTTGTCTCTTCTGCGAATACACCGTGGTACCCATAAAAACGCATTCCTGTTACATGAATTCGATCCACCGTTATTCCCCCTTCGTCGCAGCCAACATGATGTCCATCATCTGCGCTGCCCGTTTGACTTCTTTGACGTCATGCACACGCATCCAGTCACATCCTTGTTGAATCCCATAGCAAACCGTCGCAATCGTTCCTTCGAGTCGTTCTTCTGTCGGTAATCCAAGCGCGAGACCAATCATCGATTTACGGGATGTTCCGAGTAAAACCGGATACCCGAAGTCCGTTACGATCGATAGATGACGCATCAGGTACAAGTTCTCTTCATGCGTCTTCATGAATCCAATCCCCGGGTCGAGCCAAATGTGCTCTTCCGCCACGCCTGCCTGTTTTGCTAACCGAATTGATTCCTCAAGGTCAGCTCGAACTTCTGCCAGCATATCTGTCCCATGCGCCGTCTCCCGGTTATGCATCAAAATGATGGGTACTTTATACTGCGCAGCAACGTTGACCATCGAACGATCGCCCCACTTCGAGCCCCAAACATCGTTGATGATGTCCGCTCCCGCTTCAATAGCAGCTTTTGCGACGACAGGTTTGTACGTATCGATCGACACCAGTACGTTCAGCTCTCGTTTGATGCGCTTGATGATCGGTAAAACACGGGCGAGTTCTTCTTCGACTGATACGAACGCTGCACCCGGCCGTGTCGACTCTCCACCGACATCGATCGCATCTGCTCCATCCGCGACGAGCTGACGCGCTTGCCGCATCGCTTGCTCGACATCGACATATTGTCCACCGTCCGAAAAGGAGTCCGGTGTCACGTTCAAGATACCCATGATGTAAGTCATCGTTGTTCTCTCCTTGTCGTCACATGTTCGACGGATTGATCGAACAGCGTCATGATTTGTGCATATCCTGTTCCGTTGATTCCAGGGAAAGGGCGTCCGTCAAGTGACGAAATCGCGACCGCTTCCTGAACGGAATTCGTATAGATGATCTCATCTGCTTCTTCGAGCTGCGGTAAATAAGCCAAGCGTTCTTCGACCGGTACATGTTGCATGAGAAACTGACGGGTAATCCCGTTCAGTGCACCGGTTTCAAGCGGTGACGTATACCATGTACTTCCGTAACGCCAAAAGATGTTTGACGTAACGCCCTCACAGACATGACCTTCCTTCGTTAAAAACAGCCCTTCTGCTTCCGGATTGAACAATTGTCGTTTCGCCACTAGATTGTTCATGTAATGATGTGACTTCAAGCGGTAAGTCGTCTCCGGCGTACTGCGCGGTAAACGAATCGTCTCGAGTGCACGTTCCGCCCGTTTTCGCGGAGCGATTGGTTTCGCATAGATCAACACGGTCGGCGTGTCGTAAGGATCGATTGATAAACCGATCTCGCGTGGACCGGCAGAGACGTTCAACCGAATGTATAAATCGTTCGCCCCATATGCTGCATATAAATCTTGGATCGCTTGCCGTAAGGCTTCCCGGTCATATGCTAGCTGGATTCCGAGTGCGACACAACTCATCCGTAAGCGTTCAATATGATCATCGAACAAAAACGGATGTCCGTTATAGGTCCGAAACGTCTCGAATACACCCATCCCATAGACGAATCCGTGATCGAGCGGGGAGATGCGTACTTCTTCTTCTCGTTTAATGGTTCCGTCATGCCAGAGATACATAATGCGTCAACTCCAAGAAATTTTTTAACATCTGCTTCCCGTCTCGCGTCAAAATCGCTTCCGGATGGAACTGGACACCGAGAATCGGCAACGTCCGGTGACGGAGTGCCATGATCTCTCCACCGGCTTCCGCCGTCACTTCGAGTACTTCCGGGAATGTCTCGCGTTCAACGACGAGCGAGTGGTAACGTGTCACCGGTGTCGCTTGTGGGATCCGTTCAAAGATACCTTGTCCGTCATGCGTCAGTGGCGAGACTTTTCCGTGCATCAATTCCTTCGCGCGGACGACTTTACCACCGAATACTTGCCCAATCGCTTGATGACCTAAGCAGACCCCTAGTATCGGCACCTTCCCAGCAAAATAAGCAATCGCTTCTAAACTGATCCCCGCTTCATTCGGCGTACAAGGACCCGGCGAGATGACCAGATGAGCCGGTTGCAACGCTTCGATTTCCGCAAGCGTAATCGCGTCGTTGCGAAATACCCGGATGTCTTGTCCAAGTTCGCCAAAATACTGGACTAAGTTATACGTAAAGGAATCATAGTTATCAATCAATACAATCATTGCGTTCCCTCCGCTGTTTCTTTGGTCACCCATAACGCTTTGGCTTTACTAAGTGACTCTTCGTATTCACGTGCTGCGTCCGAGTCCGTGACGACTCCAGCACCTGCTTGGACATATGCCATCCCGTCTTTTGCGACGAGTGTCCGGATCAAGATGTTGAAGATTACATCATCCGCCCAACTGATGAAGCCAAGCGATCCGGTGTAGATTCCGCGCCGGACCGGTTCCAGTTCTTCAATGATTTCCATCGTCCGGATTTTTGGTGCTCCAGTGATCGTACCACCTGGGAACATCGCAGCGAGCACCTGACTCCCCGAGTGTTCCGGAGCTACTTCCCCTCTGACGTTTGAGACGATGTGTTGTACGTGCGAGTATTTCTCGATCACCATCAGCTCATCGACATGAACCGTACCATAACGACTGACGCGCCCTAAATCATTTCGCTCTAAATCAACGAGCATCACATGCTCTGCCCGTTCTTTTTCATTATCGAGTAAGGTTTTCGCAAGTCGTAAATCCTCCGCTTCATCCTTCCCGCGCGGTCGTGTTCCGGCAATCGGACGTGTGGCTAACGCATCGCCGATTTTTTCGACGAGCAACTCGGGTGAGGCGGACACGAGTGTTAAATCTTCATCCGCAAAGTAACCCATGTATGGAGAAGGATTGACTTGTCGTAATACATCATACAAATGTTCCGCTGTCGTCCCAAGCGGTTCTTGTTGGCGGACGGACAAATTAACTTGGAAAACGTCACCGTCCTCAATATAGGATTTAATCCGGTGTGCCGCTGTCATGAACGCTTCCTGCCCGAAAGCCCGTTCTCGCTCACCTGATGAACCAGTCGCTGTAAATTGAGGTGCATCCGTCTCGATGCACCAACGCGCGACTTCCGTTTCAAGAACTCGCTCTGCTTCTTCTGCCGTGTCTCGTGTCACGGCAATGAACAACTGCTTCGTTTCCTCATCAAACACGGCGACTTCATCGTACCAGTAAAATGACAGCTCGGGTGTTTGCAGATCATCCGTCGCTCGCTCCGGTAGTTTTTCTAAATAACGGACGGCATCATAACTGACGTATCCGGCAAACCCACCAAAGAATGGTGGCATTCCATCCGGTCGGATCGATTCACGGTCGACGCGGAGCTGTTCGAGTACATCAAACGGATTCGCCGTCGATGTCTCGACTTTTCCATCTGTCTCAATCGTCGTCGTTCCGTCTTTTGTCCGGACGTATCCGACAGGACGAGTCGCCGCCATCGTATACCGGCCGATTCGACCGCTTTCGAGCCAGACGTGTCCCGTTGTGCCATTCGTCTGTTCAACATATCGATTGTAGAATTGTTCTTTCGTCCATGGTACTGCTTTGTATTTCGTCTGTCGCATACGCGTCCCTCACTTCACACTATTCTGCTCTCATTATACGCAAAAAAGTACACGGAAGCCGAATGACTTCCGTGTACGTCCAGTTGATTACTTCGATTGGTCTGCTTCTTCCTCGATTTGATACAGCGGTGTACTTAAGTACCGCTCTCCATTCGAAGGAATGATTGCGAGAACGTTTTTCCCTTTACCGAGACGTTTCGCTGTCTTGAGCGCCGCTGCAATCGCAGCACCTGACGAGATACCACCTAAGACACCATTCGTCTTCGCTGCTCGGCGTGCGTGATCGAATGCTTCTTCCGTCGTGATTTGCTCGACACCATCATAAATCTCTGTATCGAGAATCGACGGCACGAATCCAGCACCGATTCCTTGCAGTTTGTGCGGTCCCGGTTTACCACCTGATAAGACCGGTGAATCCGTTGGTTCGACGGCAATGATTTCAATACCTTGGAAAGCATCACGTAACACTTTACCAGCACCGGTGATCGTTCCACCCGTTCCAATTCCCGCGATGAACGCATCGAGTTGCATGCCTTCGAACGCTTCGACGATTTCAGGACCTGTCGTTTTTTCATGAACGACTGGATTGGCACCGTTATTGAATTGTTGTGGCATGAAGTAACCGTGTTCTTCTGCTTCCGCTGTCGCGCGAGCGATCGCACCCTTCATTCCTTCAGGTCCCGGTGTCAAAATCAATTCTGCACCATAGGCGCGGAGCAACGTCCGGCGCTCCATGCTCATCGTTTCCGGCATGACGAGGATGGCGCGATATCCTTTCGCCGAAGCGACCATCGCTAGTCCGATCCCTGTGTTCCCACTTGTCGGCTCGATGATCGTGTCTCCTTCTTTGAGTTGACCCGCTTCTTCTGCGGCCTCAATCATGGATAGCGCGATCCGGTCTTTTACGCTTGATCCAGGGTTCATGTACTCCAATTTCAGATACACATCTGCATCCTCAGGACCCGTTAGATGATGTAACTTGACGATCGGGGTGCGACCGACTAAATCTAATACTGAATTCGCAATACGCATGACCATTCCTCCTCATTAGTGAACCGCTTGAATTCCAAGTAATCCGATAAACTAATTATCAGCGGATTGGATGAAATCTGTCAATCAAAGCGTTTGACTTCCGGCTTTTTTCCATCCTTCGTCTGGCGTTCGACCGCTTCTTGAATCAAACGATCAATCGTCTGTTTTTCCTGTTCCGTTCGCATCGTCTGATAGACCATCGCGCGCGTGATTTTCTCATCACCGACTTCGGCGACGACATCCTCGAGCGGACCACCGATGCTGTCTTGAACGATTTTAGGAGAATCGACCTTTGGGAGCTCACCCATGAAAGCGTAAGCACCGGTCATGAAATTCGTCAACATTAAGATGAAGATCAACATCCACAAGTACTTAGGTTGTACATTCCCCATATTAGATCCCTCTTATGCTCTTTCGAGTGATTTTTCGCGAAGTTCCTCTAATTCTGGAACATCATAGTGATAATGCTCTGAACAGAAGTGACAAACAGCTTCCGCACCACCATCTTCATCAATCATCGCTTGAATCTCATCTGGTCCAAGAGCGATGATCGCTGTCGCTAATTTGTCACGGTCACACGTACATTCGAATGATACTGGAATCGTATCAAGATGTTCGTAGTCACCGAGAACGAGTTCTAACATTTCTTCTGGTGTTTTTTCCTCACCGACGAGAATCGAGATCGGTTTTAGGGCTCCAACACGTTTTTCGAGTGCTGCAATCGTCTCTTCCGATGCACCTGGCATCAATTGAACGATCAAGCCACCTGCTGCGATGACTGATTCGTCTTCTGGATAAACGAGAACGCCAGCCCCAACGACCGACGGGCTTTGTTCCGATACAGCGAAGTAATACGTGAAGTCTTCGCTGATCTCACCTGTTTGAATCGGCGATTGACCACCGACGAAGTCACGCAACCCGAGGTCTTTGATGACAGAGATGTTTCCGCGACCGACCGCTTCACCGACTTTTAGTTTCGTCAGACCATCTGCATTGACATACGTATCCATCTCGACGCGGGGACGACTCACATATCCACGTACGACACCTTTTGCGTCGGCATCGACGATGATTTTCCCAATCGGTCCATCGCCTTCGACTTTTAATGTGACACGTGTATCGCCTTTTTGCATCGTACCCATCATTGCACCGATCGTCAGTGTCCGACCGAGCGCTGCTGTGACGACAGGTGTCGTCTGGTGGCGCAGTTGTGCTTCATAGACCGTCTTCGTCGAACGGATTGCAAACGCACGGACTTCTCCATTGAAGCCTAACGCCCGTACTAAATAGTCATCTTTTAATTGTGCTAATAATTCTTCACGTTTCATCTTGATTCCCTCACTTATTTCGTTCGTAGATAATCCGTAATCCATCTAACGTCAAGAATGGATCGACGACCTCAATCATCGTGGATTCCTCGCTGATTAATCGGGCTAAGCCGCCGGTCGCAATGACCTTCGCTTCTCCCATTTCTTCTTTCATCCGGTGAACGAGTCCGTCCACCTGTGCCACATATCCGAAATAGGTCCCCGACTGCATCGCATGGATCGTATTCCGTCCGATGGCTGACTGCGGTTTCGCGATTTCGATTCGCGGCAATTTTGCTGCCTTATTATAGAGTGCCTCGGTTGCAACCATCACACCGGGTGAGATGATGCCGCCGTAATACCGTTTTTGTGCATCGATGTAACAATACGTCGTCGCTGTTCCGAAATCGACGATGATCATCGGTCCCTCGTATTTCGCCGTCGCCGCTACTGCGTTGACGATTCGATCGGCTCCCACTTCCCGTGGATTATCGACTTTTAAATCCAGTCCTGTCTTGATTCCTGGTCCAATCAAGAACGGACGGCGTTTAAAGTAACGCACACACATATTTTCTAGTGGAAACACGACGGGGGGTACGACAGATGATAACACGATTCCCTCGATTTCTTCCACGTTTAGCTCTGCGTCACGGAACAACGCTTTGACGAGCATACCGTATTCGTCCGTCGTCCGTGTCCGGTCTGTCGCAATCCGCCAATGCTCAATCAACTCTTGTCCCTGATAGACACCTAAGACGATATTCGTATTTCCGACATCGATGACTAAAATCATTTGCTTATTTCCCCGCTTCTTCTCGATTTTCATGCTTCTATATTCCGTTGTTTCACGATCGGAATAATATACGTTGTGATTATACCATGCTCATATGGTCACACCTACCGATGTGTATTCGCTCGGTCTGCCACAAAAAAGAACGGATTCGATATCAATCGAATCCGTTCCATCCGTTTACACTTGATCGTCGCGACGCGGCGTGTCTGGTGTATCCGTATCTACATTTTTCCCTTCGTCAACGACTGAACCCATTTGCGTTGGAGACTGCGTCGGTTGATCAACAGTTGCATCTGTCGATTCCGGTGCTTTCTCTTCTGCTTTTGGAGTCGTTGCTTCTGGTTCATGTTTTTTGTATTCGCCCGTCTCTAGGAGATGGTGAATTTGTTTTTGATCAAGTGTTTCGACTTCAAGCAACGTCGTTGCAATCAAGTCGAGCTGATCGCGCTTCTCAGTCAGGATATCTTTCGCTTTTTGGTAACAGCGGTTGATGATCGCTTGGATTTCCGTATCGATCTCGTGTGCGATTGCATCCGAGTAGTTCTGTTCGTTTTGGAAATCACGTCCGAGGAAGACGTTGCCACTTTGACCTGATCCAAATTGAAGTGGTCCGAGTTTTTCACTCATCCCGAACTCCATGACCATTTTCCGTGCAAGACCTGTCGCACGCTGGAAGTCATTGCTTGCCCCAGTCGAGACTTCTCCGAAGACGATATCCTCTGCGACACGACCACCGAGCAATCCAGTAATCTTATCTTCGAGTTCCGGCTTCGTCATGAAGTAACGATCTTCTTTTGGCAACATGACGACATATCCACCCGCGTTACCGCGAGGAACAATCGTTACTTTGTGTACTTCATCCGCATCGTCGAGCGTGACACCAATGATCGTATGTCCTGCTTCGTGCCATGCGACAATCTTTTTCTCTTTCGGCGAGATGATCCGGCTCTTCTTCGCTGGTCCTGCGATGACACGGTCAATCGCTTCTTCGAGATCAACGATCGAGACTTTATCACGGTCTGAACGTGCTGCAACAAGTGCTGCTTCATTCAGAAGGTTCTCAAGATCCGCACCTGAGAATCCAGGTGTCCGCTGTGCGATAGCTTTCAAATCAACCGTTGAATCAAGCGGTTTGTTCCGCGCGTGAACTTTCAAGACTGCTTCACGACCGACGACATCTGGACGGTCAACCGTGATTTGACGGTCAAAACGACCTGGACGGAGTAAGGCCGGGTCAAGAATATCAGCACGGTTCGTTGCTGCGATCATGATGATACCTTCGTTTTCACTAAATCCATCCATCTCAACGAGAAGTTGGTTCAATGTCTGCTCACGCTCATCATGTCCACCACCGAGACCTGCGCCCCGTTGACGACCAACAGCATCGATTTCATCGATGAAGATGATACATGGTGCATTTTTCTTCGCGTTTTCGAACAAGTCACGGACACGTGATGCCCCGACACCAACGAACATCTCAACGAAGTCAGAACCTGAAATCGAGAAGAATGGTACGCCAGCTTCACCAGCTGCGGCACGTGCGAGCAACGTCTTACCTGTACCTGGAGGACCTACGAGGAGGACCCCTTTTGGAATACGGGCACCGAGTTTCGCGAATTTACGCGGATCTTTCAAGAATTCAACGACTTCGACGAGTTCTTGTTTTTCTTCGTCTGCGCCGGCTACATCATCAAACGTGATCTTTTTCTTCTCTGTATCATAGAGGCGTGCCTTCGATTTCCCGAAGTTCATGACGCGACCGCCACCACCGCCACCTTGTGCTTGATTAATCAAGAAGAAGAAGAGGATGAAGATGATGATGAATGGAACGATCGTCGTCAGTAACGCGATCCAACCACCATTCGTTTCTGCTGCCTTGAAGTCCAATTTGACTCCTTGGCTTCTGAGTTGCGTATAGAGATCCGTTAGTTCCGTATCAACAGCCGGTACGACCGTCTCATACGTCGAATCTTTTTCACGCAAATCTCCTGTCACATTATACGTCTGCCCTTCATATTGGAAGGTAGCCGTCTTGATTTCACCTTTTTCAACAGACTCGACAAACTGTGTGTAATTGATTTCTTTGCTTTTGTTCACTGGACTCTGCAAGTATTGCAGAAACAAGATCAAAGCTAGAAAAATGACCCCAAACACGAGGGTATTCTTCACTGCTCGGTTCATCTTATGCCTCCTCTCCGCATCCATCTCGTTTTTCTAGTGGATGAATACGAATCCTGGCGCGACAGGGCGCGCTTTGTAATTGGTTTCATCTTATCATGGGACAGACGAGATTAAAAATAATTAGCCGCCGTAGACTGCAGGTTTCAAGACACCTACATACGGAAGGTTACGGTATTTCTCTTCGTAATCCAGACCATAACCGACGACGAATTCGTGTGGAATGACGAAGCCGCTGTAATCTGCGTGCAAGTCATTCTTCCGTCCTGTTGGTTTGTCGAGCAACGTCACGATCTTAACGGACTTCGCTTTCCGGTACTTGAAGAGGTCGACGAGGTAGCCAAGCGTCAATCCGCTGTCGATGATATCTTCGACAATCAAGATGTCGCGTCCTTCTACCGATGTGTTCAAATCTTTTTCAATCTTGACTTCACCTGTTGATGTTGTCCCACCGTGATACGTTGAAACGTCCATGAAGTCCATTTCAAGGTGCATATCCATCTTTTTGACAAGATCAGACATGAACGGCATTGCGCCTTTTAAGACACACACAAGCAACGGAAAACGATCGTGATAATCCGCTGTCAATTCGCCGGCGAGTTCGCCCACTTTATTTTGGATCTCTTCTTCTGAAATCAGTACTTTTTCCATATCGTTCATCAAGGTCATGCTAGGTATTCCTCCTCCATAATAAACACTACATTACCATTCTATCATTAAATAAGATTTTGCGAGGAGTTCAAATGACCCGAATATTGCAATTCGATGTCCAATGACGGCTAAAATCACTCCATTTGCATCGACGACGACCGGAACCTGTTCTCGGAGATAACGTGGAACCTTAGCATCAATCAGAATTCGACTGACTTTTTTCGAACCCACAGCAAGCTGAATCCGATCTCCTGGACGTGGCGGACGCACCGTCAACGGGAACGTAATCGCGTCCAGCGGGATACCTTGGTTTCCGATTGAGAAGCGAACCATTTGTTCACCATAATGATACGTTCCCAAATTCTCCCCTACTTGAAACGGTAAATCGTCATTCATTGACCGTATCACACGATCCTGCATCAAAAAGCCATATGCACGTCGCATCCTCCAGTTTCCATAATACACTTCGTCCGAGCCCTTATCCACCCGAAGCCACATGATGAAGTGACGAATCGTTTCTGAAGAAAACGTTTCTCCCGTTAGTGTCGGCAAGACAAGCCGCTGTAAATCCGTCGGTAATTCTAAAATACGTGCTACCGGAATTCCGTTCGCTTCCTTACACCGGTCGAGATAGGTCGCGACGAATGTCGCCTGCTCACGCATGATTTGCTGTCGCGCATGTGCTGCCGCTGCTGTTGCTTGTTCAAACTCTGGCCGCATTTCTCGAAGTGGCGGCACAATCGTATGCCGGATTTGATTACGCAAATAAGTAGTTTCTGCATTTGACGCATCTTCTCGCCACGGAACTTCATGTTGCAACGCATACTCGCGTAATGTTTGCTTCGATTCATGTAGCAACGGTCGATGCAACCAACCGTTACCAAACGGACGAACGACGGGAATACCATCAACCTGCGCTTCTCCACGAATGAGCTGAATGAGTAGCGTCTCAATTTGATCGTCTTGATGATGGGCGAGAATCAGACGCGAGCGCCCGGTCTCTTCCATGATTCGTTCAAAAAACGCATATCTCTCTTCGCGACAAGCTGCTTGAGAGCTCGTACGTCCTATCCATTCTAAACGCGTCATGAAAAAAGATATCTTTCGGGCCGTTGCCCACTCCTTAATAAAGCGTGCTTCTTCGTCGGACGCCTCTCGTAATCCATGATGCACATGCGCAATCGCGATATCGTAGCCCTCTTTGTACAACCGATCGACGAGTACCATTGAATCACAACCTCCCGAAACACCTACTAAAAGTGGTTCGAACGGCACACCTTCCATAGCGACTTCCCCCTTTCCGTTAAAACCTAAAAAAAGCTATCTCTATATAATAGAGATAGCTTTTGAGAATGACCCGTACGGGATTCGAACCCGTGTTACCGCCGTGAAAGGGCGGTGTCTTAACCGCTTGACCAACGGGCCAAAAAAATATGGTAGCGGCGGAGGGAGTCGAACCCACGACCTCACGGGTATGAACCGTACGCTCTAGCCAGCTGAGCTACACCGCCATATTTTTAACTCGTGCGTCTTAAGCACATTTTCTATAATACGGGCAGGTCAAATGAAAGTCAACGCTTTTTCTAAAAATAATTTCAAAAAAATAAAAGATGGAATGAACGGCGTCATTCCATCTCTATTCTTATAAAGAACAGGTCAGCAAGTTATTGACGTTTTGCGCCGCGTCCGCCACGTTTTGAATCCGTTTGACGTTTCAATGTAGCAAGACGATCTTCACTATCTTTCAGGAAACTAGACATCAGCGTATCGAACGATTGTTCTTTGCGCGGTGGTGGTGTACCACGGCCGCCTTTGTTGAATCCTCCACGGTTACCGCCTCCACGTGGTCCTTTGTTATCGAACGAACGTGGTCCACGATCTTGTCCTGCTGGACGTGGTCCACGGTCGAACTGACGTGCAGGACGAGGACGTTCGCCTTCTGGACGATCGACGGCTTTTTTGATGGAAAGACCGATCTTACCATCGTTTTCAACACTTAAGACTTTGACGGTGATTTCTTGACCAACCGTCAACACATCATTGATGTCTTTAACGTAAGAATCTGCCACTTCACTGATGTGAACAAGACCAGTTTTCCCTGTTGGTAACTCAACGAACGCTCCGAAATTCGTGATGCCTGTTACTTTCCCTTGCACTTTGCTGCCTACTTCAATCGACATAAATTGTATTGCTCCTTTTTAGTTGATTCGTTTCTTATTATACGAGTGATTCATTCTTTTTTCAATCAATCGGCAACCTTCAATTAGTCTTCCGGTGAAAAGTAGAAGATCGTTTCCCCTTTTTTCGAATAGAGCAACTCGCTCCGAGCTAAGTTCGCTACATACTCTTTATCATTGAGACGATTGATTTCTTCCTTCAGACGGGCGGTCTCTTTTTTTGCTTTCGTCTGCTCCTGTTCAGCGACTTGAAACGACTGTTTTTGTTCAGCGATCAATTGTCGTTTTTCCATGTATGACCACCCCATGAGGGAAAAGATGAGCAAAAAGACGGTCAGACACAAGAAAAAGCGATTTTTGAGGCGTCGACGGTTTTCGATGGCATTCTGACTCAACTGCTTCTTACGGTCATTGAGCGGCTTGATCTTTGGCGCTGGACGCCCTGATTCGAGCGGTGTTGGCATATCATCCCTCCTCTTTCTGAGTGGTCATCCCTGACACTCTTTAGTATACTTCCTTTTTCAGGTAAATTACATCGATTCTTCGGAATTCACCTTTTCTTCACGGATGATCTCATACATATCAGACGCTTCTTCTTTTTTGGCATGTTCTTTAATGCTCGAAATCGCAACTGTGACGATCTTGTTTCCGAACCGGATCGTCATCTCATCACCTGCTGCTACCGTGCTACTTGCTTTCGCCACATTACCATTGATCGTGATGCGACCTTGATCGGCTACTTCTTTGGCAAGCGTCCGTCGTTTGATCAGACGCGATACTTTTAAAAATTTATCAAGTCTCATGACTGTTCCTCCTGCTTCGCTTGATGCCAGAGTGAATCTTGCTCTTCAAGCGTCATCTCAACGAGCGGTCGGTCCGCTAGTTGTTCCATTCGCGTAAAGCGACGGATGAATTTATCATTCGTCTGTTGTAGCCCCTCTTCTGCCGAGAGACCAAGATATTTTCCGACGAGCGTCATCGAAAATAGAACGTCTCCGAATTCACCTAGTCGTTCTTCTGGTGTGGCTTCCTTCAATTCACGTAACTCTTCGATTACTTTTTCAAGTGCACCCTCGACGTCACTCCATTCAAAACCGACTTTCGCCACTTTCTTTTGAATATCTTCTGCGCGCATCAAGGCAGGTGCTCCTTTCGTCACGCCATCGAGCAAGGAAGTCCGCTCCGGTTTTTCTTGTGCTTTGATGTCTTGCCAGTTCGAAACGACGTCTGCTGAAGAATCGACAGTCGCTTCCCCGAAGACATGTGGATGGCGACGAATCATCTTATCACTGACACTTCCGATGACGTCTCGAATATCAAAATACCCTTCATCTAGACCAATTTGTGCGTGGAGCATGACCTGTAAGAGGACGTCTCCTAGCTCTTCTATCATTAAGTTATCGTCCTGAAGGTCGATTGCTTCCAGTAATTCGTAAGATTCTTCGATTAAATGACGTTTTAAGGACTCATGCGTCTGCTCTTGATCCCATGGACAACCACCTTCACCGCGTAATCGCGCGATGATTTCTTTTAACGTCGCGAAGTCACGGTTCAACGTCTGCTCATCCGTGACAGGCGGAACATAAACTGTCGTCAAGTTACTAAGCGTCGTCACATGATCGAGTTCATACAACGGCACGCTTTGGACGGTTTGTTTGCTTGTCCCCGCTGCCGTGACAAGAGTGACCAAATGTTCGTCCGGATAACGTTCCATCAGCTGAACCTTTAAATCACCGGCGACGAGCGCATCATAGACTTGTCCAATCAGCAGATGTTGACGGATCTGTGCTTCATCGACGGCAAACGCCGTCGCATCAAGCAACTGGAATCCTTCAATCGGATCCACGCCAAGCGCCGCGAACATCGGATCAAGAAAACTTTGTCCGCCTACAACGTCGATCGCGTCTGTCCGCTCTAATAACTGTTGGACGGTACTCTCAGCGACCAGTGGATGACCTGGGACGGCATAGATGATGTCCGTCGTCTTTGAGAGGCGAAGCAATTCCTCAACGATTTCTGTGTATACGTCTTCAAACCGACTATGTCGTTCGTAAACCGAGTCAAATGATGTAAAGTTCATTCCCTCTGCTGCGAGTTCTGAAACGACTGGATGATCAATTGTCCGTAAATAGACAGGCTGTGTCGTGTTTTTTAATAATCGATAGATGCCAAACGGCAATTGTTCGAGTTCGCCGACGCCAAGGCCGACGATCGTGATTCGGTGTGTCATATACTCCTCCTACGTTGGTACATCTGATATAACTTATCTCCTAAAGGCAATAGCGCCCACTCTTGTTCTGTTAATGCACGGACGCGTAATGCCATACTGCCATAAATGATGGCACCACCGATGACAAGGACGCCGACTTCGAGTGCCGCACCGATTCGTGTCTCAAGCTTAAACAGCTGGAAGAACGTTTCGATCAGATACAGAAACACACTCATGGCGAACACAGGTAAGACCAGTCGTCGGTAGAACGCGTTTCCTGCCGATACGCGACCGAACTTCCGGTTCAATAAAATCCATTGTGCTGTCGCCATGACGGCAAAACCGCCAAATGTCGCCATACCCGCCCCGATCATACCATATCGGGGAATGAAATAGAGATTCAGAACGAGCTTCGCCCCTAATCCGACAAGAACACCAACGAGCGCATATTTTTCAGCATCGACCGACTGGAGACAAGAGATGATCATCATCGCAATCGAAGCGGCAAATGCCGTCGCCGCGAGCCAAATCAACCCTGCTGTTCCCTGGTCATCTTGATATAACGCAATATTGAGCGGACGCATCACACCCATTAGTCCGATTGTCGCTGCAGCGGCAATCAACAGACCGGAACGGAGTAATGTCTCGAGTTGTTGACGCATCATCTGCGGATCATGCTTTCGATATGCGGTTGATAAGGACGGAACACTCGCAAGACTCATCGATGTCGCAAAGAGAATCGCGAATTGCAGTAACGGATACCCACGGTCTAGCACCCCTTTTTCAATTTTCGTCTCCGTCGTATTACCAAGTAGATTGACGAACGTCAATCCATCGATCAATTGCATCAGCAATAAAGCAAGTGAGGCGATACTGACCGCCACCCCGCTTGTCACGAGCACTTTCCCGACTCGTCGTACGTGAATACCTGAAAACACAGGGCGACCGATCTTCCCTTTCGCAAAACGTAATAGGACGAATAACGAAACGATGCTGCCGCCAATCGCTGTCAGATGGGCACTGGCACCAATCCAGTAAGGGTCCGCCTGCATCGAGACGCCGATATAGGTCACGAGCAACAAGAGTCCGACACGGACGGTATTTTCAGAGACTTGGGATACAGCCGTCGGTCGCATCTCGAGATCTGCTTGAAACATGCCTCTAAGAACGGCAATCACCGGTAGTAAATAAAATGTACACGTGACAGCTCGCAACGGAACAACGAGTTTGTCGTCCCCAAACCAGCCCGCGAGTGTCGGGGCAATCCACCATCCGAGCAGACCAAAAAAGACCGTCATCGCAAGTAAGACATAAAAAATCGACCAAAGGACTTCCCGTTTCTCATCTGGGTGGTGAAGCGTCAACTTCGCCACGATGACGGGCAGCGCATAAATTCCAAGCGCTGCCGCTATCGCGAATAAGGGATAGACCGTCTGATAGACATACAATCCGAAATCACCAGCAAGGTTCTGATACGGAATCCGGTAAAAGAAGCTGAGCAGTTTCGAGATATAACTAGAGATCGCAAGCAGTGCTGCGCCTTGCGCAATCGTTCGTCTATTCATCGTGCGACGAGCCGACGATCAAGCTCTGCTAGCAACTGTTCTGCTTGCATCGTCATCTGTTGCGTCGACTGTTTATTCCGGTTCAGGGTCAAGACGAGTTTCTGTTCTTGTTGTCCCATCCCTAGACCACGTCCAAGCGGAACGGTCCATTTAACGAAGTCCGCCACGTCAAGCTGCTGTGTTGCTTGAAGCGACAAGACGATCTCGATTTTCGGATCAGTTTGTTTGACGCGCTCGACACGCGCTCGTTCAGCAAAAATCCGCATCCGCGTTAATTGGATCAAACGAGCAACCTCATCAGGGAACTCACCGAATCGTTCGAGCATCTCTGTTTCAAGTTGTTCGAGACTATCGACGGTATCGACATATTTCAAACGTTTATAAAACTCGATTTTCAGCTCGGAGTCCGTCATGTAGTGTGATGGAATATACGCATCAAGACTGAACGTGAACTCAGGTACGAATTTCTGGACGCGTTTTTTCCCTTTCATCCGTTCTTTGCGTTCTTCAACCGCTTCTGCGAGCATCTGCGAATAAAGATCGAAACCGACGGAGTCGATGAAGCCCGATTGTTGGGAACCGAGTAAGTTCCCGGCACCACGAATCGATAAGTCGCGCATCGCGATCTTAAAGCCGCTACCGAGCTCCGTGAATTCCTTGATCGCCTGTAGACGACTTTCTGCTACTTCCGTCAATCGTTTTTGCGGACGGTACGTAAAGTACGAATAAGCAACGCGACTTGATCGACCAACACGACCGCGCAATTGATACAGCTGCGATAAGCCCATTTGATCCGCGTCATGAACGATCAACGTATTGACGTTCGGAATGTCGATTCCTGTCTCGATGATCGTCGTACTGACAAGAACATCCGCGTCCCCTTCGAAGAACGCGATCAACTGACTCTCGAGTTCGGTTTCCGTCATCCGACCGTGCGCCGTGACAATCCGTGCTTCCGGTACGAGCGCGCGAATCTCTTCTGCCTTTCGCTCGATGCCTTCGACCCGGTTATACAGGAAGAACGCTTGTCCACCCCGCCCAAGTTCTCGTTCAAGTGCTTCTCGCATGACGATTCCGTCGTATTCCATGACATACGTCTGGACCGGATAGCGGTTTTCAGGTGGGGTCTCAAGGACCGAGAGATCGCGGATCCCAATCATCGACATGTGCAATGTCCGTGGAATCGGTGTCGCCGTCAACGTCAAGACGTCAACGTTCGTCTTCAACTGTTTCAGACGCTCTTTGTGTTTCACGCCGAATCGTTGCTCTTCATCAATGATCAACAATCCGATATCAGCGAACTGAACGTCTTTCGACAGCACACGGTGTGTCCCGACGACGACATCGATCGTTCCCTCTTTCAATCCTTGTTTCGTCGCCTTTAATTCTGCTGGCGAACGGAACCGGCTCATGACCGACACACGAATCGGCCATTCACTGAATCGCTCAAGCATCGTTTCGTAGTGTTGTTGCGCAAGGACGGTCGTCGGTACGAGTAACGCGACTTGTTTTCCAGACATGACCGCTTTGAACGCCGCTCGAATCGCAACTTCCGTTTTCCCATACCCGACGTCGCCACATAATAGACGATCCATCGGACGCGGACGTTCCATATCCTTCTTGATTTCAGCAATCGATCGCAATTGATCGACCGTTTCCTCATACGGGAACGAAGCCTCGAATGCTTGCATGTTATCGTCGTCCTCTGGGAACGCAAAACCGACGGCAGCCTCGCGAGCCGCATAAAGCTTGATTAATTCGTCAGCGATATCCTCGACCGATTTTTGGACCTTCGCTTTGACCTTTTTCCATTCCGTTCCACCGAGTTTATAGATCTTCGGCTCTTTTCCTTCAGCGCCGACATACTTTTGAATCAAGTCGATCTGATCGACAGGAACATACAACGAGTCCTCTCCCGCGTAAACGAGATGGAGATAATCCTGATGATTACCGGCTACATCAATCGTCTTGATGCCGTGGTACCGCCCAATCCCGTGATGAATATGGACGACGTAATCGCCTGTCTTCAATTCTTGGTAACTCTTGATCCGTTCAGCGTTCGTCAGCTTCGTCGTTTGCTTCCGGCGACGCGCCGGTTGCTTGAAGACTTCTTCTTCCGTGATGACGACGAGGCGCGCATTCGTCATCTCGAATCCACCATGGATTCCGCCAATCAGAATCGCGGGTTGACCACGAGTGATGCCTTCTTTTGTTACGATCGACGCTTCGACCCCATAGTCGGACAACGTCTGACGCATCCGCTCGGCACGTTCTCGGTTACTCGCTAAGAAGACCATCCACATGTCCGCGCGACGATATCGCTCGACTTCTTGCTTCAGGCGTTCCATCTGACCATGGAACGGTGCAATCGGTTTGATGCTGAAATGGATTGCCGCACTTTCTGGTACTCCACTCCGGCGAGTCGGTAAGAGCGAGAGGTACAACAAGGGCTGTCCTTCAAAGACATGTGCCATCGGAACGGACAGGACGTAATCACTGACACTTTGTCCGCGTTCAATGAGAGACGCCATCCATTCTGCTTCCTCTGCATCCTGGACTTCCGCCGCTTCTTCGACCCGTGCGACTTCATCGACGACCAAGACGCTTCCCCTCACGTCTTGACGTAGCGTCGACGTGTAGAGGATCGGTGCATACTTCGCGAACTGTTTCGGACGATCGCCGTTTTCTAACAACTCGACGTCATAGGCGATTCCCTCTTCAAGTGCCGCGAGGACCTCCGTACTTTGGACGCGCTCTTTCGTCGCCTCATAAAGACGACGGACTTTTTCACCCGCGTCCTTCAACTGATCCTTCGTCGCGAAGTGTTCCGCTGCTGGCATCAAACATGCTTCTGCGACGACACCGAGCGAACGTTGGGTCTCCGCATCGAATGTATAGATCGAGTCGACTTCCTCGTCGAATAGATCGAGCCGGTACGGGCGTTCGACCGTGAGCGGATAAATATCGATGATACTTCCGCGAACAGCAAACTCACCGGGCGTCGTCACGGTCGCTGTCCGTTCGTACCCCGCATCGACTAAATCTTGGACGAAGTCCGGAATCGATAAGATGTCGCCCGGCTTCACTTGTTTGACGTGTGACAGGAATGTCTGTGCATCCGGAACATATCGACGTAAACCGACGAGCGGAATGATCAAAATTCCGTCATCCGTCGTCAGTAAACGATGACGGGTCTCGATCCGCGTCGCCCGCAGTTCTGGACTTGCGCCATAAGAAAGTTCTGCTGCTAACGTCTCATCGACCGGATAGAGCATGACGTCTTCTTCCGGTACGAGTTCAATCAAATCATCGTACAGTTTTTGTGCTTGGAACATATTATGTGTCACGAGTACGAATCGACGTTTCGTCTCCTGATAAATCCCGGCTACGAACAATGCTTTCCCACTGTTCATCAGACCGGTGATCAACTGAGCGTTGACACCGTCCCGGAAACGTTCCCGAACCGTCTTGATTTCAGGAATCGCTAGTAAGAGTTCTTGTAATTGTTTCATCTTCTTCCTCCTAAAACACGACAGCAAAAACGCTTTGGAACCCCAAAGCGTTGCGTTCAGTTATACCGATTCATCAAAGCGAGAAACGGTGTGTCTATGAAGTCCGTCGCTACATCGACAGACGCATTGAGTACGTGTTGCAGACTTCCTTGCTCCGCCTTCGAAAAATTCATTAACACCCAGTCAATGACTTGGATGGGTGCCGGTGGTCGACCGACGCCGAGCTTAAGGCGCTTGATCTCCTGCGTACCGAGGTGCTGGATCAACGACTTGACGCCGTTATGACCGCCTGCACTACCTTTTGAACGCAACCGTAGTTTCTCAAGCGGCAAGTCCAGATCGTCATAGATGACGAGCACATCTTCGACCGCGATTTTATAGAAATCAAGTAACGGTCGCACCGCTTCACCTGATAAGTTCATATACGTCAATGGCTTGACGAGCACGACACGTTCTCCGTTTATCATTCCCGTTCCGAAGAGGGCTTTAAACTTCGATTCTGAAAGCTTGATCCCGTGCTTCTCCGCTAAGGCATCAATCGCAAGAAAACCGATGTTGTGGCGCGTGTTCGCATACTTCGCTCCAGGATTCCCTAATCCGACGATACATTTCATATCGATTCCTCATTTCTATTTAAAAAAGTAAACGAACAAGGGTCCGATTTCAATAAACCGGACCACGTCGTTCGTATGCATCAAGCAATCAGCTGAAGAGCGGGCTGATTGATTTCTGTTCGTGTACACGGATGATTGCTTCTGCAAGCAAGCGTGCCACAGAGATTTGTTTGATTTTGCTTGCACATTCGCGTTGTGTCAAGTCGATCGTGTTCAAGACGACGAGTTCTTCGATCGCTGAGTTCTCGATTCGCTCCATTGCTGGACCCGAAAGAACAGGGTGTGTACAACATGCATAGACTTGTTTCGCTCCGTTTTCGATCAAAGCGTTCGCTGCAAGTGTGATCGTACCCGCTGTATCGATGATGTCATCGATGATGATGGCAATCTTGCCATCGACTTGACCGACGATATTCATGACTTCTGCGACGTTCGGTTTCGGACGGCGTTTGTCGATGATCGCGATCGGTGCTTTTAATTGTTCTGCTAATTTACGTGCCCGTGTGACACCGCCATGGTCTGGAGAAACGATGACGAGTTCGTTTGGATCGATGTTCTTTTTCTCGAAGTATGAAGCGAGAAGCGGTACACCCATCAATTGATCTACTGGAATATCGAAGAACCCTTGGATTTGTGCTGCATGGAGATCCATCGTCACGACGCGTGTCGCCCCTGCTACTTCAAGCAAGTTCGCAACGAGTTTCGCCGTGATTGGCTCACGTGAACGTGCTTTGCGGTCTTGACGCGCATAACCGTAATATGGAATGACGACGTTGATTGTCCGTGCAGACGCCCGTTTCAGTGCATCGATCATGATGAGAAGTTCCATCAGGTTTTCGTTGACTGGTTGGCTTGTCGATTGAATGATGTAAATATCATCCCCTCGGACACTTTCTTCGATGTTCATCGAAATTTCGCCATCACTGAAGTGTTTGACTGAACTTTCGCTGACCGGGATTCCGATGACTTTAGCGATTTCCTCTGCCAGTGGTTTGTTCGAGTTGAGTGCGAAAATACGAATTTCATGTTCTAAGACAGTAGACATGTGTAGGTGGCCTCCATTTGTTTGGGTTTAGACGAGTAGAGCGACAAGTAATGAATTAACGATAATCGGGTTTCGTCGTTTGACGTTCCCGTGCGATCGCGAGACCGTTTTCCGGCACATCATCCGTGACGGTTGATCCGGCAGCAACAAGGGCATTCTTGCCGACCGTGACCGGTGCGATCAAGTTGACGTTACAGCCGATGAAGGCATCGTCCTCAATGATCGTCTGGAATTTATTTTTCCCATCGTAGTTGACCGTGATTGATCCACAACCGAGGTTGACGTTCTCTCCGATCGTCGCATCTCCGACATAGCTCAGGTGGGCTGATTTGCTACCTTCGCCAAATGTTGATTTTTTGATCTCAACGAAGTTTCCGACGCGTGTGTTCGCACCGAGAACCGCTTGCTGACGTAAATGCGCGAATGGACCGACTTGTGCCGCCGGACCAATCTTGCTATCCGTGACGACGGATTGACGAACAATGGCACCATCTGCCACTTCACTATTGCGGATATCCGAATTCGGACCAATCGTACATTCTGAACCAATGACCGTGTGACCGAGTAATTGCGTTCCCGGATAAAGAACAGTATCTGAACCAATCGTGACGTCCGGTCCGATATACGTCGAAGACGGGTCAACGAATGTGACACCCTGACGCATCCAGTACTCGTTCGTCCGCTTACGCATCGATGTTTCCGCTTGCGCAAGTGCGACGCGATCGTTGACACCGATTGTCTCTTCGAACGTAGGTGCCGCGTACGCTGCGATTGTTTCGCCTGCTGCTTTTGCAATCTCAATCACATCTGGTAAGTAATACTCACCTTGCGCGTTATCGTTCTTGACCTGCTTCAGCGTCGCGAACAACATCTCGTTATCAAATACATACGTACCGGTATTGATTTCCCGAAGTGCAAGCTCTTCTGCATTCGCATCCTTATGCTCAACGATTTTCGAGACGTTTCCATCTTCGCCACGCACGATTCGTCCGTAACCTGTCGGATCGTCAGCGAGTGCCGTCAAGACAGTCACTTTTGCGTTCGTATCCGTATGATGTTGTAACAATGAAGACAGTGTCTCGCTCGTCAAGAGTGGTGTATCGCCACAGACGACGAGTGTTGCTCCCTGTTCGTTCCCGAGTACGGGTTCTGCCATTTGAACAGCATGACCTGTGCCAAGCTGCTCACTTTGAAGTGCGTATTCCACCGATGTGCCAAGCACTTCTTTGACGGATTCCGCACCGTGACCGACGATGACGACCTGTCGCTTGACGCCGAGCGTCGCTAATTGATCGACGACGTGCTGTACCATAGGTTTCCCAGCGACTGGGTGAAGTACTTTGTAAAGCTTCGATTTCATCCGAGTTCCTTTACCCGCTGCTAGAATTACCGCGAAATGATTCATCCTTGTCGCTCCTCCACGTAAATTAGTGTTGATTTCGTTCTGAAATAGTACACTCGTTCCAACTATAACGAAAATGGCATCGTTATTCAATGATGGGACGAAGCGGAATCGAGGAAAAAACGAGAAAAAAGACAGGTTTTCCCAAGAAGAGAAAACCTGTCTTTTTCTTATGCTTGATCTGTAGTTTGGGCAGAAGAGACTTCGTAACCGAGACCTTCTTCTTGATCCTCACGTGCCGCATAGGCTTCGAGTACTGAATCTTCGACCTTTTTTCGCATTAATGCATTGATTGGATGAGCGACATCCCGGAAGATACCTTCTTGCGTTCGTTTGCTTGGCATGGCGACGAAGAGACCACTGTTCCCTTCGATCACACGCAAATCATGTACCACGAATTCGTGGTCGAGCGTAATAGAGGCAAGTGCTTTCATTCGACCCTCTGCCACGACGCGACGAATTTTAACGTCCGTAACGTTCATTTTGTCCGCACCCCTTTAACCGTTGTCACAACTCTTCGTTGTCTACTTCTACTTACGGCTTAAAACAAACAAAGGTTTAGTCTTTCCCAATCTTTTTACGCATAATTTCCAAAAGTTTGATAATTACAGTATAGTTACAATCCATGCGGCTGTCAATTTCAGGTAGTCTCTGCTTCCGAGAAATAGTGATCGACGTTTCCACGCTTGACTTGAATTTGACCAAGATCGACGTCGACGTCCGCTAATTTCATTAAGCTGACGTATTCGTTGACCATCTTCTTCTCGGCACCCTCTGCCTCGATCAAGACACCCACACCTGCGACCTTTGCTTCGAACTCGCTCAAGAGACTCATCATTCCGCGAATCGTTCCGCCGGCTTTCATGAAGTCATCGATCAATAAGACGTTCGCCCCACGTGGTAAACTCCGGCGCGCAAGTGCCATCGTCCGAATCGCTTTTGAAGAACCTGAGACATAGTTGATACTGACCGTTGAACCTTCTGTCACGCGACTATCCGAACGCACGATGACGAACGGCACACCCAGTTGCTCAGCGACCGCATAAGCAAGTGGAATCCCTTTCGTCGCGATTGTCATGACGACATCGACTTTCTTTTGGCTAAAGACAGATGCAAAAACTTGCCCCATTTGTTTGACCATCTTCGGATCCCCGAGTAAGTCCGTCAAATAAAGGTATCCCCCTGGCAACAGTCGATCTGGACGTGCGACACGCTCACATAGATCGTCGATGAACGGTAACGCCTTCTTACTGCTCCACGTCGGGATGAACATGACGCCACCCGCAGCACCTGGTACCGTGACGAGACGACCCGTTCCCTCATGCTCTAACATCTCGCTGACGATATCTAAATCTTCACTGATCGACGATTTCGCCGATTTATAGCGTTCTGCAAAAATCGTCAATGAGACGAGATGATGGGGATGGTCAAGCAAGTACCGCGTCATGTCGACCAATCGACCACTTCTCCGAATTTTCATTTGTTTTGTTCCACCTCTCCGTAATTCCGAATATTCAATAGTGAATATATCATTTTCATACGGATATTATCAATGGTTTTCGCCTAAAAGACGAACGACGTAGACTTCGTTACAAAAGCCGCGTAATCCATTATAGAGACGTTGTGCCCGATTCTCGTGTTCCGTCAACGCAAAGACCGTCGGACCACTTCCGCTCATCAAGACGCCTTCTGCGCCACAACTCGCCATGAATTCCTTGATCTGCTCGACTTCCGGGTGCATCGGCAACGTGACCGATTCGAGAACATTACCGAGTGACTGGCAAATGCCTTGGAAATCTTGCGCCTTCACCGCATCGATCATCGCTTCGACGTTCGGACGTTTTGCCGTGTTCAAGTCAAGGGCACCATAGACGTCAGCCGTCGAGACACCAATCGTCGGTTTAGCAAGAACGACCCAGCATGGGGGTGGTGAGACAAGTTTTTCTAGCTTCTCTCCGCGACCCGTTGCAATCGCCGTTCCTCCCATGACACAAAATGGGACGTCAGAGCCAACCGCTGCCCCGACTTCCGCCAACTCTTCAAGCGTCAAACCGAGTTGCCATAACTCGTTCAAACCACGTAATGTCGCTGCTGCGTCACTAGAACCACCTGCAAGTCCCGCTGCGACCGGGATGTGTTTTTCTAAGAAGATTTCGACCCCTGTCTTGACGTCGTATTTTTCTTTTAAGATCGCTGCTGCTTTATACGCAAGATTACGTTCGTCGTTCGGAACGTAAGCATGCTGGGCATTCATTCGAATTTCTCCTGACGGCAGCTCCGTCAATTCTAGACGGTCTGCCAAATCGACTGTCGTCATCACCATATGTACATCGTGATAGCCGTCCGGGCGCTTTGCTGTCGCATCCAGGACTAGGTTGATCTTGGCCGGAGCCTTTACAATAATCGTCATCGTGCCGTTCCTCCTCTAGTTCGTTTCCTGTAGGAATTGTATCAACCTTTCCACAAAAAAAGAAGCGAACATTTTGTCCGCTTCGGAAGGTAAGTTTACGAATTCGCAAATTCGATTTGTACGGAGTCTGTTAGCACGTCGGCGTAGCTATAAGAAACTCGCTCGACATTGTGGCGCTCTGCGTCTAGCTTGACTACAAACACCGAAGGATACGTCTCAACGAGCGTTCCGATTCGGGTTACGACCTTTTTACGACCGCCGCTTGCTTTTAGCGTCAGTCTTTCACCAACATGTGTTTCGAAAACATGTCTGATTTCGTTCAACGTCTTTGGCATACGCTTCACCTCACTAATATTTATTATAGCATATTAAATAAATATTAGAAAGGGGAAATATTATATCTGTTCTAATCGTATCCGTCAACGTTTTTTAATTGGCAAAAGTGCATCCGCTAACTGTGCGAATTCCTGCAGGCTGAGCGTTTCTCCGCGACGACGTGGTTCGATTCCAGCTTCCAACAATGCCGCTTCGACCGCCGCCTTTTCCGTCTTCCCGAAGTGTGTCGTCAAGTTGTTCAAAATCGTTTTCCGGCGTTGTGCAAAACTTGCTCGGACGATTTCGAAGAATAATGCCTCATCCTGTGTCTGTACCGCCGGCTCTTTTCGAATGTTCAAACGGATGACTGCTGAATCGACATTTGGTGCCGGAATGAAGACTTGTTTTGGAACCGTGAAGCAGACTTCAGCTTCCGCATAATACTGAATCGCGATCGATAGAGAACCGTATGCTTTCGTGCCCGGTTTTGCACCGATTCGTTCAGCGACTTCCTTTTGAATCATCATGACGAGCGTCCGAAACGGTGCTTTCGCTTCGAGAATCCTCATGATGATTGGTGTCGTGACGTAATACGGGAGGTTCGCGACGACGGCAATATCAGTGATGCCTTCTTGCGTGAACTCTTCTGCGACGATCGTCGAAAGATCAAGTTCAAGAGCATCGCCGTGAATGACCTTTGTATGAGGATACGGTGAAAGTGTATCGTCAAGAATCGGTAGCAACCGCTGATCGATTTCAAGAGCGACGATTTTTTAAACGAAAAGCCATGTTTCGCTAAAATTTCCTTCGTCCGGTGCAATGTAGCAATGTCTTTCAAACTTCTTCCTCCTCTAATTGTTTCAACGCCGCTTCCCATTCCGCCCGCGTGATCCGAATCGATGCGACGCGTTTGACGAGTTGTTTTGCATTTGGTTCACCAATCGCAAGAATCTGACCGAGACGACGACGACGGATCGAGGCTGCTGGTCCACCAATCAAATCGGCTGCTAGAATCATTTCACGTGTCACTTCAGCAATCGGTGCTTCTTCCGTCTCATAGACAGCAGCGAGCGCCTCTTCGATTGCGGCAGGTGAGGCATGTTCTACACCGATTTTCCCTCGTTTATCTTTTGCTTGAGCACGCGGAAGATAGGCATGTTTACAGCCTGGTACGCGCTCATTGATTCGGGCACGGATACGATCTCCTGGAAAATCAGGATCCGTGAAAATGATGACACCGCGTCGTTCCAGTGCCTTCTCGATGCGTTGCATCGTTTGTTCATTAACGGCTGAGCCGTTCGTTTCAATTGTATCGACATCAAAGACTTCTTGTAATCGTGTCGTATCATCTCGTCCTTCGACGACGATGACTTCTTTTAAGCGTTTCCGCATGATCTCTCCACCTTCTTCAAACACTCTCGTAATTGTACCTGTTTCCACGAAAAAAACAAGGAAGCGTCACGTGTCCGCTTCCGTTGCACTAGGAATGACCCAAACTTGCAGTTGTTTTCGACCGAACGTCTTCGCTGTTTGTTCTCCGTCGACCAAGACATCGATCTTATTGCCTTTGATGGCGCCACCGGTATCGAGAGCGATCGCAAGCCCCACTCCTTCGACGTAGACTTTCGTTCCGAGCGGAATGACTTTCGGATCAACCGCGATGATCGGCATCCCTTGATAGGTGATCGTATCCGTCACGTCATACCCGGTCGCGGTCAAGGCACGTCCGTTGTACAAACGACTGCCGTTCGAAGCTGGGTCGTTCGTATACGCCGTCGCTTCGACCATCAAACTCTTCGCACTCGAAAAATCAAGGTCTGCATCGGCTTTTGGTGTTTCCGTTAGTGGATTCGTCGCCTGTTCTTCGTTAAAGACGGGTGCTTCAGTAGGCGTCTCGATTGGTTTTGTCCCGACTTTGACGACTTGTTTGACAGGTGTCTGTGTCACTTGATCACCAATCAGTTTTTTCTCTTTACTGAGACCGTCAGCGAGCGTTAATTGATACTTTTTCGTTCGGACACCTGGACGACCAGATGCCGTCACGAGTTGTTCGCCTTCCGGTAAAGTTGGATCCTCGACTTCTTCGATCTCAAACGGCACGAGCTGTTCCTGCGTCAACGTCGCACGACGTGTCGTGTTGACCGTGATCAACGTCCCTTCCGTCACGCGGGTATCGGGATCCGGAGCGACCCGGTCTTCCTTTTGCAGATGGATCCCTTCCCGTGCTAACAATTCCCGAACTGACGTCTCATACGTGTAGATTTGTCGGGCTTTTCCACCAACGACGAGATCAACGGGAAAAGCTTCCCGGTACCGCACCGTCATTCCGTTCGTCAACACAGCGTCAGACGACGGATAAATATCATCGGTATCCGCTTTTTTGATGCCGCGTTCTGCAAGCAAATCCTTCACTTGGCGTGCTTGCGTTCGAACGCGACGGGACTCACCGTAGCCCATGATCAGCGTGATTTCTTTCGCCCGCTGAATGACGATCAATCGTTTTTCCGGCAGGTCGGCACTGAGTGCCGGTTCAATCACATCATTGTCACGCGTCGTAATACCGGCTTCTTCAAGTGCTCCATAAACAGAGTCAGCTGTCGTTTCAATTTGTTGTTCTTGACCATCAATCAAGACAGTCACGGTTTGTGGATGATCCATCATCCCATAGACGAGTGCAGCCGCAAGTAGTAGGCTGCACCCGATCGTAATGAACGTCAACGAACGCATCATGGCAAACGGAAGACCCGTTTTGCATTTTCCGTCGTCGCTGCTTCGACGTCAGCGTACATCATGCCACGGAGCTGCGCGATCTCTTCGGCGACGAATCGGACGTAAGCCGGTTCGTTGCGTTTACCGCGGTGCGGTGTTGGTGTCAGGTACGGACAATCCGTCTCAACGAGTAGACGATCGAGCGGGACTTCCTGCGCAACACGTTTCGGCATCTTCGCATTCTTGAACGTAACGGGACCTCCGAGTGAAATGTAGAAGTTCATCGCCAGGCATCGTGGTAATAATTCAGCACTCATGCTGTAGCTATGCAGAATCCCGCCGACTTCTTTTGCATCCTCTTCTTCAAGGATCCGTAACGTATCTTCTGTCGCTTCCCGGTTATGGATGACGATTGGTTTCTTTTTCTGCTTCGCGAGACGGATCTGTTTGCGGAAAGCTTCCTGCTGCACATCTTTCGGTGACGTGTCCCAGTGATAGTCGAGTCCGATTTCTCCGAGCGCAACGACTTTTTCGTGATCCATCAACCGTTCGACCTTTTGGTACGCTTCCTCATCAAAATCAATCGAGTCGACGGGATGCCAGCCGATGACCGCATAAAGATCATCGTACGCTTCAACGAGTTCCATCGCACGATCAATCGTCTTGTGATCAAATCCGACGACGATCATCGGTGAGACACCGTTCGCGCGTGCCCGCTCGATCGTCTCGTGGACGTCGTCCGCAAATTGGTCTGCATTCAAGTGAGTGTGTGTATCGATTAACATAGCTGTTCGACTCCTTCTTTAAAAAAATGCCTGTGACATGAAGTCCACAGGCATCGGTTTTATTTTACGCTTGCGCCGTTCGCCATCGTTGACGGGACCGTCGCTAGTTCAAGTTTTCCTGCTTTTTCAGCAGCAAGGACCATTCCTTGTGAGAGTTCGCCACGTAACGTGACCGGTTTTAAGTTCGCTACGACGATGACTTTTCGTCCGACTAAATCTTCCGGCTCATACCACTGAGCGATACCAGAGACGATTTGGCGTGTTTCTTTGCCCATATCGACTTGTAGCTTCAATAGTTTTTTCGCCTTTTTGATTTTTTCAGCCGTCACGACTTCACCGACACGTAATTCGATCTGGTCAAAGACATCGATCGTCGTTTCTGGACGAATATCTTCGTCTTCTTCTTCAACTTCTTCTTCCTCAACACGTGCTGCAGAAGCTTGACGCATCATGTCGACGATTGCTTCGACTTCTTCTTTGACGTCGAGACGTGGGAAAATCGGTGTCGCTGTACCGACTTTTGTTCCTGGTGTGATGTCTGCGAATTTCTCGAGCGCTGCCCAGTCCATCGCTTGTCCAGAGAGACCCAGTTGCGCGAAGATCTCTTTGGGTGAACGCGTCATGAACGGTTGCAACATGATCGCTACGTGACGTAAGATGCCGACGAGGTGCACCATGACAGAACCGAGTTCCGCCGTTTTGGATTCGTCTTTTGCAAGCACCCACGGTTGTGTCTCATCAATATATTTATTGGCACGGCTGATCAATTGCCAAATGTTTGACAACACGACAGAGAATTCCATATGTTCCATCGATGCTTCGACTTTCGTGACCGTTTCTTTCGCAAGATCCGACAGTGTCGCATCAAACGGTGTCACGTTACCTGTATAGGCTGGGATCTCACCATCAAAGTATTTCGTGACCATCGCGATCGTCCGGTTGAGTAAGTTCCCGAGATCGTTCGCTAAATCATAGTTCATTCGCTCAACGAATGCTTCAGGTGTGAACATACCGTCCGAACCGAATGGCACTTCCCGTAAGAGGTAGTAACGAAGAGCATCGAGACCGTAGCGATCCGTCAATGGAATCGGATCAACGACGTTTCCTTTTGATTTCGACATTTTTCCGTCTTTCATCAACAACCAACCATGTGCGAAGACTTTCTTCGGTAATGGGAGGTCAAGCGCCATCAAGAGTGCCGGCCAGATGATCGTGTGGAAACGAACGATTTCTTTTCCGACGAGATGTACATCTGCTGGCCAGTACTTATCGAAGTTACCGTGATCGTCCGTACCATATCCGAGTGACGAGATGTAGTTCGTCAACGCATCGATCCAGACATAGACGACGTGTTTTGGATTCGACGGGACTTGTACACCCCAGTTGAATGTCGTCCGTGAGACCGCTAAGTCTTGAAGACCTGGTTTAATGAAGTTATTGATCATTTCATGTTTACGTGATTCTGGCAAGATGAATGACGGATTCGCTTCAAAGTACTCAAGTAGACGGTCCGCGTACTTGCTGATCCGGAAGAAGTAACATTCTTCGCGAACGAGTTCGACCGGGTGTCCACTGTCAGGGCTCTTCCCGTCGACGAGTTGTGATTCCGTATAGTACGTCTCATCCGGAATCGAATACCAACCTTCGTATTCACCTAAATAGATATCGCCCGATTCAAGAAGTGTCTCGAACACTTTTTCGACGACTTTCTTGTGACGTGGTTCTGTCGTCCGGATATAATCATCGTACGAAATGTCGAGACGATCCCATAAGACTTTAATCTGTTCGACGACACCGTCGACGAATGCCTGTTCCGAAATCCCTGCTTCTGCTGCTTTTTCCTGGATCTTTTGACCGTGCTCATCGCTACCTGTCAAATACCGGACGTCGAATCCTTGAAGTCGTTTGTACCGTGCCATCGCATCTCCAGCCACCGTCGTGTACGCGTGACCGATATGTAGTTTTGCACTTGGATAATAAATCGGGGTCGTGATATAAAATGTCTTTGCCATGTTATTCCTCCGTTCTCTGATTTCCATCTTCATTATAGGCTATTATACGCTGTTACGGGACTGATGTCGAAACTCACTTTTTGTCGAATCGAAACATTTTTTGACATCAGACATCAAATTACAAAAAAACACACTCTATAGTTTCATTTCCTTTAAAAAGGGAAAATGTATTAATAAATCGTTTCAAATATGGTGTTTTTGAGAAATAAATGACATTTTGATTTCAAGCTATTCAGATTGGTTGACTACTTTTGGAAAGTCTAGTATTCTACATTCTATAGAAACGATGTCGAATTTTGACGATTTTTCAAAAGAAAAAGAGATCCATGACATCAAAGGAGGAACAACAAAATGAAATCAACAGGTATTGTACGTAAAGTAGACGAGCTCGGTCGTGTCGTAATTCCAATCGAATTACGCCGTACACTTCAAATTGCAGAAAAGGATGCCCTCGAGATTTATGTCGACAACGAACAGATCATCCTTAAAAAATATAAACCAAACATGACTTGCCAAGTAACAGGAGAAGTATCAGAAGATAACTTCAAATTGGCTGATGGTAAATTGATTCTTTCACCAGATGGCGCACAACGCGTTCTCGTTGAATTAAAAGATTTCCTCGATCGTCATTACGCAAGCAACGAATAAACAAAAAAGGAAGCTCCTGACGGGGCTTCCTTTTTTTAATCTGCTTCGTGAAACGCAAGGTATAGTTCCTGACGATCCAGTCCCCGTTCCTTTGCGACACGCTTCAACGCCGCGTTCGGCTTTTCGCCTTCTTCGATGTACCGACGGATTTGTTCGAGTGGATCACTGTCTTGAATGACCACATCCGGTCGTTCTTCGTTTGACCCTTCGACAAGAACGACGAACTCACCTCGAACGTCTTCTGCTGCCCAAGCACGTAATTCACTCACGCTTCCCCGAATGTACTCCTCGTACCGTTTTGTTAATTCCCGGGCTAACGTCACCTGGCGATCGCCGAGTACTTCCTCGATCCCTTGCAACATCTCTTTCAATCGATGTGGTGCTTCATAAAAGACGAGCGTTCCGATTTCGTATTTCAATTGCTCTAACGCTTCGCGACGTTCTTTTTTCTTCCGTGGCAAAAAGCCGTAATATAAAAAGCGTTCCGTCGACAGACCAGACGCGACCAGAGCTGTTAACGCAGCGTTCGCACCCGGAAGAACGATGACAGGGATGTCTGCTGCAATCGCTTGGCGGATCAAGTCGCTTCCCGGGTCCGAGATACCTGGCATGCCGGCGTCGGAGACGAGGGCGATTTGTTTTCCTGCCTCTAAGTCAGCGAGGAGTCGTTCGCCGCTTGTTTGTTTATTGTGTTCATGGTAACTGACAAGCTTCGTCTCAATCGAAAAATGTCGAAACAGTTTCATCGTCTGCCGGGTATCTTCTGCTGCGACGATATCGGATTCCTGTAAGATCCGGACGGCCCGATACGTCATGTCTTCTAAATTTCCGATTGGTGTCGGGACGATATAGAGACCGGCTCCTTGCTGTTGATAGCTACTCGTCGCTTTCATGAGGTTCCTCCTTGAATCAACCGTTCTTTTTGTGAACGGGTTAATTGTTTAATCGCATATTCCCGCTTCATTGCCTCTGACTTCGTCGCAAAAACCTCCTGATGAACGAGGACGACCGGTAGACGGGCACGTGTATACTTCGCACCCTTACCTGCGTTATGTGTCGCGATGCGTTGCGTGACGTCTACCGCGTAACCCGTATAATACGTATCATCTTGGCAACGAACGATATAGACTGCATGCTCAGACATTGAACAGTTCCTTCATCTGAGCCGCATACGAGTTGTTCGCTTCATAGACGATGAACGGGGGAAGCACCTTCAGTCCAGGTTTTGCATCCTTGATCCCCTCGATCAACAGCATGTTTGCTTCCTTCCCTGCTTTCGGATAAATCAGCTGCATCCGTTTCGGTTCCAAGCGATACGTCCGCATCAAGGTAACGATATCGAGCAGTCGTTCCGGTCGATGAACGAACGCTGCCTTTCCGCCTTGTTTCAACAAATCAGATGCACCTCGAATACAGTCTTCGAGTGTACAGAGGACTTCATGTCTTGCAATCGTATAATGTTCACTTTGGTTTTGGTTCGATGTCTCGTTTGCTAAAAAATAAGGGGGATTACAGGTGACAGCATCATAGATGCCGTATCCAAGACGCGTACCCGCCTCTTTGACGTCCCCTTCAATCATCTCAATCCGGTCGTTCAGTTCATTCAAGGTGACGCTCCGTCGTGCCATCTCCGCTAGTCGCGGCTGGATTTCAAGACCCGTGATCTGCCCTTTCGTCCGGTAGGATAAAAAGAGTGGAATTGCACCGTTTCCTGAACAGAGATCGGCAATCCGTCCCTGTTGAATCGGGACCCACGCAAATCGTGCGAGCAGTGCCGCGTCGAGTGAATACGAGAAGACGGATGGACTTTGAATGATCTTCCCTTCCTGTCCTAAGAGATAATCAAGTCGTTCGTCTGGTAATAGTTCAAACATGTCGTGCCTTCCTTTCCGAAAAAAAGACTGACTCATGTAGAAGTCAGCCTCTCAATGTTTCGTTAACATGGATAAGCAAAAGAGACAATCGCCGTCTTTTCGTACTTGTCCATAATGCAAGTTACAGATGTGGAACCCTTCCTGGTACAATCGTCCGAGATTATCGTAGCCCGCACCGACGCCCGCTTCCGCTTCTTCCGCTTCCGTGACCGGCTGTTGTTCATCGCGTTCGACTTTTTCCCGAAGATGATGATTCTCCAGATACAGATGTTGGTTCTCTTCCATCATGTAAGCCAGCTGATCCTTTAACACGCTCAGATGCTCAGTCAGCAAATGAATCTGTTGCTCAATCGCATCGACACGCGTAATGATTTCTTTTTTATCGACTCTCTCCACGCGTATGCACCCCGTTATTCTTTTGGTCGTTTTGGTTTTACGGCACCAACGGATAATAGTTCTTCCATTGAATACGTCAAGACGCGGGAACGATCCTTCAGTTCGATTTGAACGACTTGATCGAGGATGTTCAAACCAACGACGCGTCCTTCGCCTTCAGGTACTGTCAAACGTTTTCCGTAGTCCGGCAAATCACGGCGCATTTCTTCATACGTATCGTTCTCGTATTTCAGGCAGCACATCAAACGACCACATACTCCTGAAATCTTCGTCGGATTCAACGACAGGTTTTGATCTTTTGCCATCTTGATCGAAACCGGTTCGAACTCACCGAGGAAAGATGAACAACATAAGACACGACCACACGGACCGATGCCTCCCAGTAACTTCGCTTCATCCCGAACACCGATTTGACGGAGTTCGATACGCGTCCGGAAGACTGCCGCTAAATCTTTGACGAGCTCACGGAAATCAACACGTCCTTCTGCCGTGAAGTAGAAGATGACCTTATTGCGATCAAACGTGTACTCGACATCGACCAATTTCATATCGAGTTTATGTTCACGGATTTTTTCGACACATACCGCATGCGCATCAAGCGCTGCGACTTTATTTTCGCGGACGATCATTGCATCCTTATCGTCAGCAATCCGAAGAATGGATTTCAGTGGCAACACCACATCTTCTTCGTCCATTTGTTTATCGGCGATGACCACTTCGCCATATTCAATGCCCCGTACCGTCTCAACGATGACTGCTTGTCCTCGTGATAATGACTCTTGTCCAGGTGCAAAATAATAAATTTTGCCCGCTTCTTTAAAGCGAACGCCTACTACTTCTAGCATGTCGCTCTACCCTTTCTGTAAGTCAAACATGAGACGCTCAACTGTTAATTGGGGATTAACATTCGCTTCGACCCGTCTTACTGCGGCAAGCACAGCTTGCAACCAGCGGGTGATCGTCGTCTGGCTCTTGGACCCCATCTGTTCAAGTTGGGGTTTACTATTCGTATAGGTCATACCTTCCCACGCCGGATTCAGTTTCAGACGTAAGACATCCTCAAAGAAACAGGTGACGAGTTCAAGACCGATTCGGACATCCTGACGGTTCTTGAATTGTCCCATCCATTTCTCTTGTACGAACAGTGGTAAATCAGCCGGACGATTCGCTAATTCCTCCATCAATTGTAACACTGACGCTCGCGCATTTACAAACCAGTCTTCGAGTAATGCTTCTTCTGCATCCTCGACTTTTGGATAGACACGCGCTGCCAATTGCGTCAACTCGTGGTCCCGTCCCGTTTTTTCAGATAAAACCTCGCCAATCATTTGACGATCCGCCGGACGAAAACTTAATAACTGTCCCCGCGATCGAATCGTCGGTAAAAGGAGCTGGGGTTGATTCGTCAACAATAATGCCACTTTTCCTTCTCCTGGTTCCTCAAAGAACTTCAGCAAACTGTTTGCTGCCTGGGGAGTCATCTTATGGGACTGGGTAATGACATAAATCTGACGATCGCCTTCGAGTCCTCGGAGTGAGAGATCATGCATCAATTGTTGAATCTGTTCTTTTTTGATGGTCGCGCCATCTGGTTCGATTTCATAATAATCGACCAAGTTGCCACTTTCCATTCGCCGACAGCTACGACAGACACCACATGGCTCTACATCAACCGGGGCCTCACAAAAAAGGCTTTTCGCGAACAAGTGAGCCGCTTCAAGTAGAAGCGGCTCATAGTCTCCGGTGAAGATATAAGCGTGATTGATTCGATCGTTTCGTAACGAATTTTGAAGAATCGTCGAAATGACCGATTGTGTCTGTTCCAATTCATGAAACGTCTGCATCAGAATTGATGAAACCCTTCGATTGGTAAGACGAAGACCGTTGCCCCGCCTACCTGGACTTCAACAGGGTACGGGATATACGAATCGGCATGACCACCCATTGGTGAGATTGGAGAAACCATCTGTTCGCGGCTTGAACAGTTCTTTTTGATCAATCGCAACAAATCATCGAGACGCTCACTCTGTACACCAATCATGAACGTCGTGTTCCCTTCTTTAAGAAAACCACCTGTCGTTGCTAGTTTCGTTGCTCGGAAATCATGCTCGACAAGTGCTTCCGCCAAACGTAAGCTATCTTTATCTTGAACGATCGTAATGACCATTTTCATGAGAATCTCTCCTTTTCTTCTAAATACGTAATGACATCTTCCACTAAGTCCTGATGAATCGCTTCAATCGATCGATTGGCTTGTACGATCTGCACCCGTTCCGGATCCGATATTGCAATCTGTTGGAAACCTTCATAGACGCGGGCACGAAACGCATCATCTCGCTGCTCGATTCGATCAAGTGCTCCCCGGTCCATCATTCGTTTTTTAGAATCCGTTACCGTTAAATCAAATAAATACGTTCGGTCTGGCGCTAACCCACCTGTTGCAGAATCATTGATTTGACGCACGAGATCAATCGGATGTCCAAGACCATACCCTTGATACGCAAGTGACGCATCAACGAATCGGTCACATAAAACGATTGTGCCTGCCTCTAACGCCGGTCGAATCAATTCCTCGACATGCTGGGCACGAGACGCTGCATACAACAGAATTTCTGTCATCTCTTTCATCTCTTCAAAATCAGGATTCAAAATCAACGAACGAATTTCGTTCCCGACGCGTGTGCCACCTGGCTCACGGGTCGTCATGACGTTATAGCCTTTTTCTTTTAACACATCACTAAGCAATTGTAGTTGTGTCGTTTTACCGGCACCATCTGGTCCTTCGACAGTAATGAACGTACCTTTCATCCTTCAAACCCTTCCTCTATGACGCGTAACGCTCCTCGTTGCAATTGTTCGCCCCCTTGCAAATGAACGGCTACGGTTTGATAATGTCGTAAACGTAGTACCTGTTCCGCCGTAATGCGTTCGCCTCTGACAATCAACGGAATGCCTGGCGGGTACGGAATAATCGTTTCGAGTGAAACATGACCGATACACTCATCCAGCTGACGGAACGTACCTGTTGCTTGTTCTAACTGTTCATAAGAACAAGCTAAAGCAGATACCTGTATTTTACCCATAATTGGTTGCTCGATATACCTTTTCAAAGGAATTCCTTCTGATTTCATCATTTGAATGGCTCGTTCGACACGATGGACCCAGTCAGCCTGCTCAGACTTAGCTAGCGGATGAAGTGGCAAAATACAGACGACGTGATCTCCTAAAGCAAATTCTGCATCGAGTTGAACAGCTCGTAACGCGTGCAGCAACGCATCTCCTGAATATCCCTCATACGTTAATGTCATCCGTGACCAATCATCGAATCGAAGGACCGTCATATGATCGAACCGTTGAAGTGCTTCGATGAATGCATCATGACTAGCCTGAATATCTGACATACCTTTAACTGTCCATTGTTCACGATAGGAACGGGCATAGTCTAATGAAGCCAGCAGTAAATATGAAGGACTCGAAGTCTGAAACGCTTGAAGCGCTCGCTGTAACTTTCTTCTCATCTTTTCCGAAAATCGCTCATGCATCCATGCTCCCATCGTCAGTGCTGGAAGTGTTTTATGAGCAGACTGAACAACAGCAGTTGCTCCTAATTCAAATGCAGAGCGTACACCAAATGCTTCACCGAAGTGTGCGCCATGTGCTTCATCCACTAATAAAGGGAGCCCGTGCGACGCTGTGAGCTGAACGAGTGACGTGATATCAGCTGCTTCCCCGTAATAGGTCGGTGAAGTGATAAACACGCCGACTCCTCCTGGGTATTTCGTAAACGCTTCCTTTAATGTTTCACGTGAAACATGTCCACTGATTCCCGTTTCCTCATGGATGTCTGGTTCAAGAAAGATCGGTTCGATCCCCAGCCATTCTAACGCATTGAACACCGATTTATGGGAATTACGCTGTACATAAACACGCTCTCCTCTTGTTGCTGTAGCGGCAAGCATCGCCCAGTTCCCAACGGTCGAACCATTCACAAGGAAATGACTCGCTTTTGCACCGTAGACTTTTTGCAGCAAAGCTATCGCGTCTGCAATGGCCTCTTCCGGATGATGAAAATCATCTAGACCAGGTAATTCTGTGACGTCCCATTTAAAGAAGTCAGGAAGAGGTGTCAATGTTCCATTCTTATGACCAGGAACATGCCATGAGATGGGCGTTCGATCTAAATGGCGTTGAAGTGCATGTACAATAGGAAGTTCGTGTTTCATGAAAAAACTCCTTTTCCTCTAAAATGATTACACAAAAAGACCGACCTGCAATCTGCAGATCGGTCAAGTGCCTGGCAACGTCCTATCCTCACAGGGGGAAGCCCCCAACTACTTTCGGCGTTCAAGTGCTTAACTTCCGTGTTCGGCATGGG
>NZ_JACSNC010000008.1:0-14323 GCF_018618955.1 Exiguobacterium sp. s191
CGCTCGACTTGCATGTATTAGGCACGCCGCCAGCGTTCGTCCTGAGCCAGGATCAAACTCTCCATGAAGTGTTTGACTTGCTCGTTGTGTGACCGAAGTCACGATTGACGAAGCTTGCGCTTCATTCATTTTTGTATTCCGTAGAATACGTTTTTTGCCTCATCGTTCAGTTTTCAAAGTTCGTCCGCGCCTGTTTTGGCGACTCAATTAGAATACCAAGTCTGAAACAAGAAGTCAACAACTTTTTTGAAATTGTTTTTTACTTGTTTGCCGTAAGCGCTCGTCCTCTTAAGGACATGAATTAATATATCACGATAATTAGACATGCGCAACTACTTTATTAAAATAACTTATAGTTTTTTTAGAGCATGTAAAAACCGCAGGCAAGAATGGCTGCGGTTTACTTCATCATCAATGAGACGCGTCTTCTTTTTGCTTCGCTTATATAGAAGAAATACAGTGATTCCGCTAACTTCATTTGTGCTTCTAAATCACCGTAGTCATCATAGCTGATTTCTAAGAGATGACGCTTCATCAAATAATCTTCTTTTGCTTTTGCTAATTCTTCTAACAAACGCTGGTCGTACTCACTGCGAATCTTCTTTCGAAACCAACTCATAGTTCGCGACGTCCCTCCATTGCACGAGATAACGTCACTTCATCTGCGTATTCAAGATCTCCACCAACCGGAAGACCATGGGCAATTCGAGTGATCCGAATACCCGTCGGTTTTAAGAGACGCGATAGATACATCGCTGTCGCTTCTCCTTCGATATTCGGATTGGTTGCTAAGATGACTTCCGTAATCGCTTCGTCCGCTTGAAGACGTGTCAGTAGGCTAGATACATTGATATCCTCTGGACCGATTCCTTCCATTGGACTGATCGCTCCATGCAAGACATGATACAACCCTTGGTAATCTCGCATCTTTTCCATTGCAATGACATCCCTTGAATCTTGGACGACACAGACAATCGTACGGTTCCGGTGTTTATCTGTACATACATAACAAGGATCTTGATCCGTGATATTCCCGCAGACACTACAGTAGGCAATGTCGCGCTTCGCACTGACCAATGCCTTTCCGAACATCAAGACATCGTCCTCTTCCATATCAAGGACATGAAACGCTAGACGAACTGCTGTCTTCGGACCAATCCCCGGCAGTTTCGTAAAACTTTCGATCAAACGACTAATCGCTTCAGGATATTGCAAGTGGTTTCCTCCTACGAATTAAAACATTCCCGGCAGATTCATACCTTGTGTGAATTTCCCCATTTTACTTGCTACGAGTTCATCGACCTTTTTCAAAGCATCGTTTGTTGCAGCTAAGACGAGATCTTGAATCATTTCAACATCATCTGGATCAACGACTTCTTCTTTAATGATGACATCTACGATATTTTTATGACCATCAGCGACGACTGAGACCATTTCTCCGCCTGCTGTACCCGTCACTGTCAAATCTTTTAACTCTTCTTGAGCTTTCGCCATATCCTTTTGCATCTTCTGCATCTGTTTCATCATATTATTCATGTTTCCCATTCCGCGCATCTGTATTCCTCCTCGAATTTAATCTTCGAACTCTACGATATCACCAAAACGACCAAGCGTCTCGGACAATAACTGATCGCTCTCCGATTCTTGTTTTGTTTCCTTCTCTTCTATACTACTACTATTTCGCTTAGCAACAAACTCTGCCTTCAGTTCATGCCAATCCTTTGAGAGAATCGCTAAAATTTCGCGTTTGACGCCGCATACTTCATACAGCGCTTCTTCAATCACGAAACGTGTTCGTTCATTCGTCATGACCTGCTCAAAGTGCCATCCTTTACCGTCATCGAATTCAATCAGCAACGTATCCGCTGAACAAAGAACCGGTTTACTCTCATGGAGTAACGAGTAGATGGGGCCATCTTCTTTTAAAATCCATTTTAAGATGTGATCCCAGCGTTCTTGAATCTCGCGCAACTGGGCTTTCTCTGCTCGTCCTAACATTTGACGAATCCGCTCTTTGGCGATTCGAACGGTTGGTCGTCCTTGTTTTCGCTTCGGCTGTGCTTGTGGTGCAGCCGCTTCTTGTGCTGGAACACCATTCGACTTCCATTGGTGCATCTGTTCTTTCATTTCGCGGACTTCCTGTTGCAACGATTGGACGATTTGTCCCGTTGTTCTCCCTTGTTCCGCAATTTGAATGAAGGCAATCTCAACGAGGACTCGCGGATGATTCGTCAACCGCATCTGTTGTTGGCAGTCATGTAACTGATCAATGATCGTAAAGCACGTCTCCGCTTCAATCGATTCAACGAATTGTTTGAACTCATCCGTCGGGCGCGCACGCTCTAGCAAATCGACGGCTGTAGGCGAGGCTTTCAACAACAACGTGTCTCGGTAAAAGAAGACGAGATCCTCCACGAAACGTTTTAGATCTTTCCCCGCTCGTTGCATCGTTTCAAGCGTCTGTAACAACTGATCGACTTGATGTTCATGTAAGGCACGGGCAATATTCAATAACGCTTCATCTTCTACTGCCCCTGTTACTTCAAGAACAGCCGCATCGTTCAAATCACCGTTCGAAAAAGCAACCGCTTGGTCGAGTAGACTCAGCGCATCACGCATACCACCATCCGCCGCTCGGGCGATCAATCGTAATGCCGTATCCGAATACTCGATCGATTGATCTTTTAAGATATATTGCATCCGCTCTACGAGTTGATCGACTTCATGCCGCTTCACATCGAAACGTTGGCAACGCGAGATGATCGTCGCCGGAATTTTATGTGGTTCAGTCGTTGCTAAGATGAAGATGGCGTGCGCCGGCGGTTCTTCTAATGTTTTGAGCAAGGCATTAAAGGCACCTGTCGACAACATATGCACTTCATCAATGATATAGACTTTATAGGCTGCTTCTGAAGGGGGATATTTGACTTTATCCCGGATTTCCCGAATCTCATCTACGCCGTTATTGGAAGCCGCATCGATTTCGAAGACGTCTGGGCTTGATCCTTCCGTGATCGCAAGACACGTCGGGCACGTATTACATGGTTCTTTGACCGGTGCATGCTCACAGTTGATCGCTTTAGCGATGATTTTGGCAAGACTCGTCTTTCCTGTTCCGCGAGGACCCGAAAATAGATAGGCGTGGGACATCCGTCCCTCCATCAATGCATTTTGGATCGTACGGGTGATATGCGCTTGTCCAACGACTTCGTCGAATCGTTGCGGACGGTACACGCGGTATAGTGCTTGATAGGCCAAGTTTGCGCCTCCTCTTTTTAAGTTCCTCATTCTATTTTACCTAAAAAAGTCTACAACCGAAACCGGCTGTAGACTTGTCTTTAAAAATTAAACTGCCGCGCACCATATTCTGAAATATGTTCAACATGCGTTACTCACGCAGCCTGCTCAGTCCAAGCACCCCTACAACACACAGAGAGCACCACTTAAGGCTGCTTCCTTCCGGACCTGACCTGGTTCATGGGTATCTGTTGCGTAGGACTCAAACGTCAACGCTACTTACGTGAGGCAGACCACACCAATCATATCCCTCGACATGGAATTCAGTCTCGCTATAGCGGATTGCGAGTGACAGGGAACCGCTACATCCCCACCTAGCACGGCAAATGGTTTATCGATTTTTAGTGGCACCTTGTTTCAGTGCTTTTTCATTATACTGTTTCATCTGGTGTGATGCAACCCATTGCCCGCTTTCGTGCTTTCTTTTTCGCACGTAGTTCCCGAAAGAACGTCGTTAGCATCTCCCCACACTCTTTTTCTAATATACCGCTCGTCAGCTCTGAGACATGATTGAACCGATCGTCTTGCACCAGGTTCATCAGTGTTCCACAACATCCACCTTTCGGATCAACGGCACCAAAGATGACATGTTCGATTCGTGACAGCATGATGGCCCCTGCACACATCGGACACGGTTCGAGTGTCACGTATAACTCGCATCCTTCCAGTCGCCAATTACCGAGTTTTCGGCACGCTTCCTCAATCGCGATCAACTCGGCATGTGCCGTCGCTTGTTGATCCGTTTCCCGATGATTGTAGCCCGTCGCGATGACTTCATCGTCTTTGACGATGACACATCCGATCGGAACTTCACCGATCGTTTCTGCCTTTTTCGCCTCTTCGATCGCAAGGCGCATATAGTGTTCCTGTCGTTCCATCGATGATACTCCTCACTCTAAAAAAATTCTCCTTTTGAAACTTCAGCAAGTCGTACTTCTTTGTGCTAAAATATAAATTGCACTTTGCTGAACGGAGGGTCATTGTATATGTTCATAACGGTTGAAGGACCGATTGGTGTAGGCAAAACATCACTTGCGAACGCCATCAGTCACCATTTCTCTTTTTCTATGTTACGCGAAATCGTCGAAGAAAATCCCTTTCTTGGAAAGTTCTATGAAGATATCGAAGAATGGAGCTTCCAGACGGAAATGTTCTTCTTGTGCAATCGCTTCAAACAACTCGATGATATCGAACGTCATTACCTCAGTAAACAACGCTCTGTCGTTGCTGATTACCATATCTTTAAGAACTTGATTTTTGCACACCGCTCTCTGAAGGTAGAGCATCTTGAGAAGTACGAACAAATCTATTCGATCCTGACGACAGACATGCCGAAACCGGATGCTGTCATCTACTTGAACGCAAGCATCGATACCTTGATGAAACGTGTTGCGCTGCGCGGACGAGAAATCGAAGAAAACATGTCACGTGCCTATCTCGAACAATTAGCCGAGGATTACGAAACATTCGTCACGGAATACCAAGCCAAACATCCGGAAGTCAAAATCATCCGTTTCGACGGGGATGCACTCGACTTCGTCAAGCGGCCGGAAGATCTCGAGTACGTCTTGACGACGATCCGGAACGAATTATATGAAGGAGCGAACCACGCATGAACTTGAAGCTACGCGAACAATACAACATCCCGGCAGATGCCGTCATTACAATCGGCGGTATGGTCGGGATCGGTAAATCAACGATCACAAACGGATTAGCAGATGCCCTTGGTTTCCGGACGTCACTCGAAAAAGTCGATACGAACCCTTACTTGGATAAATTCTATCATGATTTCGAGCGTTGGAGCTTCCACCTCCAAATCTATTTCCTCGCTGAACGCTTCAAGGAGCAAAAGCGGATTTTCCAATACGGTGGTGGTTTCATCCAAGATCGTTCAATCTATGAAGATACAGGGATCTTTGCTAAGATGCATTTTGAAAAAGGAACGATGTCTCCAACGGATTACGAGACATATTCAAGTTTGTTTGACGCAATGGTCATGACACCATTCTTCCCGCACCCGGATCTTTTGATCTATCTTGAAGGTTCGTTCGAACAAGTACTAGAACGAATTCGTCTTCGCGGACGTGAGATGGAGCAACAGACACCAATCGAATATTGGGAAGAGATGTACGAGCGCTATACGAACTGGATCAATAACTTCACGATCTGCCCGGTACTCCGCTTGTCGATCGACGAATACGACTTACTGAACGAGCCAGAATCCATCGACCGGATTCTCGCGAAGATTGAAAAGCAGCTTGAAGTTGCTCGCATTGCCAATACACGCTAACTGATCAGATCTGCCTCTTAGGCGGATCTTTTTTTGCGCAAAAAAAGGAGACGCGTGTCGCATCTCCCTCGCATTAACCAATTACTTGATTGATTTGTTCCATATGGTGTAGATCATGTTGAGCCATTGCTCCGAGGAACTGACCGATTGTCAGTTCTTTGTCTTTAACGACGACCTTGTCCTGCAGGCGTTCTTCCGGAATCAATTCGACTGCACGGCGCAACAAGTCACGGCTGACTAAAAACTCATCGATCGTCAAGATCCGTTGCTGCTCACGGCTCATCTTCGCCGCTTCTTCATTGACGGCTTGGCTATCTGGTGCGACACGGAATGGTTCACCCGCGAGCAAGTACGGGATGCGCTCTGCGACCATGAAGCGATCCCATGGTGATAAGTGACCGATGATTTCAGCAATCGTCCATTTACCTTCTGCATACGATGTTCGCCATGCCTCTTCTGAAATCTGTTCTAAGTCTTTTACATATGTCATCGTCATCGCATAATGCGAAAGCAACGATTCTTTTGTTTGTTCGTTCATTTCGTCCACCTCTTCTTCGTTTTTCACGTAGGCAACCATAGCACGCACGAAGAAATCGATGCAACAAAAAAGCACCTCAGAATTGAGATGCTTCATAAAAAGCGGAGTCGGTGGGATTCGAACCCACGCGAGCCTTGCGACCCCTAACGGATTTCGAGTCCGTCCCCTTCAGCCGGACTTGGGTACGACTCCATGATTATATTTATTTTTGGGTAAAAAAAAAGAAGTGGAGGAGGCGGTGGGATTCGAACCCACGCACGGCTTTCGCCGCCTGACGGTTTTCAAGACCGTTCTCTTAAACCACTTGAGTACGCCTCCAAGCTATAAAACGTGCATGTCGTTGTCAAAAAATAAAAATGGAGGAGGCGGTGGGATTCGAACCCACGCACGGCTTTCGCCGCCTGACGGTTTTCAAGACCGTTCTCTTAAACCACTTGAGTACGCCTCCGTACTTCTTACCAGATTAATGATGACCTGTCTGTTTTCCTGACATTAATTATGATAGCATCTGCCTTTTAACGTGTAAAGACCTTTTCTAAAAAAACTTTTTAAAATACAGAAAGGGGGATTACTCCCCCTTCTGACTTAAGCTTGGATCACTTCAAGACCACCCATGTATGGACGAAGCACTTCTGGAATAACAACTGATCCATCCGCTTGCTGGTAGTTCTCTAAGATTGCAGCAACTGTCCGACCGACTGCAAGGGCAGAACCGTTTAACGTGTGAACGAATTCTGGTTTTGCGTTCGCTTCGCGGCGGAAACGAATCTGTGCCCGGCGTGCTTGGAAATCTTCAAAGTTTGAACAAGAAGAGATTTCACGGTAGACGCCTTGGCTTGGCATCCAGACTTCGATGTCGTATTTCTTCGCAGCCGTGAATCCAAGATCAGCTGTACACATGCTCAATACTTGATACGGCAGTTTCAGCTTTTTCAAGACCGTCTCTGCTTGTCCCGTTAACAATTCGAGCTGCTCGTAAGATTCTTCTGGTTTGACGAAACGAACGAGTTCAACTTTATTGAATTGGTGCTGACGGATCAAACCGCGTGTATCGCGTCCCGCAGAACCTGCTTCTGAACGGAAACATTGGCTGTACGCCGCATAGCCGATCGGTAACTGATCTGCTGTTAGGATTTCTTCACGGTGCATGTTCGTCACCGGAACTTCTGCTGTCGGTACGAGGAAGTAGTTCGTCTCTTCAATCTTAAAGGCATCCTCTTCGAACTTCGGCAATTGTCCTGTTCCTGTCATAGAGTCACGGTTGACCATGAGTGGTGGCAAGATTTCTGTGTAGCCATGCTGATCTTGATGAAGATCCATCATGAAGTTAATCAATGCCCGCTCAAGACGTGCCCCCGCTCCGCGGTAAAAGACGAAACGGCTGCCTGTTACTTTTCCAGCACGTTCGACATCGACGATTTTTAATTGCTCCATCAAATCCCAGTGTGGGACCGCTTCGAAGTCAAACGCTGGTTTGTCACCGACTTCACGTAAGACGACGTTATCGTCTTCAGAAGAACCGACCGGTACGCTGTCATGTGGAATGTTTGGAATACCGAGGAGCAGTTGGTTCAATGTCGCTTCGACATCACGTAACTCGTCGTCAAGCGTCTTGATCTCATCTCCGACACTACGCATCGCAGCGATCGCTTCGTCCGCGTTTTCCTTATTGCGCTTGAGTTCAGCGATTTTTTTCGTTGCTTCATTTCGTTCTGCTTTCAACACTTCTGTCCGCGCAATCAGTTCTCGGCGTTTCTCATCAAGTGCGAGGAAACGGTTCATGTCCGTCAAGTCCTCTCCTCGGTGCGCTAACTTTTCTTGAATGGCGTCAAAATCTTGGCGTAATCGTTTAATATCAATCATCTGTAATTCCTCCTTTATGTCATAAAAAAAGGCGACTCGTCTCTTTCCGGTATTTCTACCGAAAAGGGACGAATCACCTGGATCCGCGTTGCCACCCTCATTGCTAGACACATCTAGCCAACTTAAGACGCGATAACGGGCGTACCCGCACCTTGTTCGCAAGGTGTGCGATCCGGCTCGATTCAATCCATCGATCTGACTAGTTCACACCACCCACTAGCTCTCTTAACAGTATCGATACATCTACTTGGTCCGTTCATAGCATCTTTATGAGATTAGTCTTACTTTACACCATCGCCTTGGAAGTTGACAAGAGTCGATTGTTGAATCGCTTGTTCAATTTGCTTCGACCACGCTGTCCAAGCGCGGACGAGGCGTGTCGGAACACTCGCAAGTGGAACAGCAGTTGCGCTATACAAATTCACGCGGGGTGTCTCAAATCCTGGTAGGTAGATCCCATCGTCCGCGACCTGCACCGTACCGACGACTTCTTGTTTCGTCACAGGAGCCGTTGTTTTTGAGAAGTCGAACCGTGGTTCCCGCGTCTTCGCTTGTTTTAAGACCGTGACGTATAACGAACCGTCCGTGACGACGTCTAGCTTTCGAACAGTTGCGCCTTTGATCGGAAGAACGTCTTTGATCCGTTCGCCTTTTCCGTAATACGTCAACGGCTCGAACGTCGCAAAACCATAGTCGAGTAGCTTTTTCGTTTCCTTGAAACGGGATTGATCGGAATCCGTTCGCATGACGACCGTGACAAGCGTCATATTATCCCGCGTCGTCACACTAGCGAAGCAATAACCGGCTAAATCGGTCGTTCCTGTCTTCATCCCCCGCATACCGACATATGCGAATTTTTCCTTCGCCAGCATCTTATTCGAGTTATTTAAGACCTCTCCATCAAGTTTCATCTGTGTTTTATTCGTCACATCCAGTACATCCGGGTAATCCTTGATATAGCGAATGACGAGTAAGGCGATATCGGTCGCTGTCATCAAATTCGTTCCTGGAAGGGTTGCATCGACAGCATCTAGACCAGATGCATTCGCATACTCCGTGTCGTTCATCCCGAACTGTTTTGCTGTCTCATTCATCTTTTCAACGAACGTCGCTTCTGAACCGGCGACAGTTTCGGCTAGCATGACCGCTGCATCATTAGCCGATTTGATGAACGCCGCATTATACATCTCGCGAACCGTGTATGTTTTGTTCTTAACTGGAACACGCGCGATTCCGGACGTATTCGCAAGCTTTAAAGCTTTTGCACTCGGCGTGATTTTTTGATCCCACGTCAGTTTTTTCAATTCGATTTGTCGTCTGACGAGGTAGAGCGTCATCAGCTTCGTCATCGAAGCAGGGGGCAACGAAACATCCGCTTCCGATTGAAGGAGGATTTTTCCTGTGACCGCATCGGCCATTATGTAAGACTCTGCTTGAATCGAAGGTGCTGCTTGTCCCGCTGTAGGAAATCCTACGACTAGGAGCACACTTAAACAGAGTAGTAAAATTCGTTTCATCGTGTCTCTCCTTCACTCAATCATTCGTTTTACGAATAGTGTAGCACAAAAGAAGCACCTGACAGTAGAACCTGTCAGATGCTTCCACGCTTTATGAACGGACGGACTGCCGCTGTTTGATTTTTTGTAAAAAATAGCGGTGCAAGCGATCGTCCTCTGTCAATTCAGGGTGGAACGAGCACGCGAGGTGTAATGATGTCTCGACGGCAACGATCTGGTCTTCGACTTTCGCAATCACTCGTGTTCCTTCCCCGACAGACAGAATCAATGGCGCTCGAATGAATACTGCCTCGATTGGCTCTTCAATCCCTTCAACCGGTAGCAATCCTTCGAATGAATCGATTTGTCGACCGAAGGCATTTCGACGGACCGTCATCGAAATCGCGTTGAGATGACTCTGACCTGCTTCGACAGCGGTTGCGAGTAAAATCATTCCGGCACATGTTCCGAACATCGGTAATGTCGTCGCTTTTTCCCGAAGCGGTTCCAGTAATTCATAGCGTTCGATCAATCGACGCATCGCGGTCGATTCGCCTCCTGGTAAGACAAGTCCATCGAGTCCATCGAGATCGCTCACTTGTTTGACGAGAACGACATCGACACCAAGACCTTCAAGCTGCTGTCGATGTTCACGGACCGCTCCTTGAACATCCAGAATACCGATTACCATCCGCGTGTCGCCATCCGTTCCTCAAACGGCATCGATGTGACATCGATTCCTTTCATTGCTGTTCCGAGTCCTTTGGATAAAGACGCGATCCGTTCAAAATCATCTTTGTACGTAACGGCTTCGACAATCGCTCGAGCGACACGTTCTGGGTGTTCTGATTTAAAGATCCCCGATCCGACGAAGACACCATCTGCCCCTAGGTGCATCATGAGTGCGGCATCAGCTGGTGTCGCGACTCCACCGGCTGCAAAGTTGACGACCGGTAGACGTCCCTGTGTCCGAATATCACGTAATACTTCGTACGGAGCACCCCATTCTTTCGCAAATGTCATCAACTCATCTGGACTGACATGTAAAATCTGATTCAATTGTGCTTGAATTTGTCGCATATGGCGAACAGCTTCAACGACGTTCCCAGTCCCAGGCTCGCCTTTCGTCCGAATCATTGCTGCTCCTTCTGCGATGCGACGAGCGGCTTCCCCAAGATCACGTGCGCCACAGACGAACGGCACAGTGAACTCTGACTTCAGTAAATGATATTGTTCATCTGCCGGAGTCAGGACCTCACTCTCATCAATGAAATCGACCCCCATCGATTCGAGAACACGTGCTTCGACGATATGACCAATCCGGCATTTTGCCATGACGGGAATTGAGACCGCTCCGAGTACTTCTTCCGTAATCAACGGATCTGCCATTCGTGCGACGCCTCCGTCACGACGAATATCAGACGGAACACGTTCAAGTGCCATGACTGCAACAGCACCTGCTGCTTCCGCAATCTTCGCTTGTTCCGCATTGACGACATCCATGATGACGCCACCCTTTTGCATTTCAGCCATTCCACGTTTGACACGATCCGTTCCTTGTTGACGTTCCATATCCATTCCCCCTTGGTTGACTTTCACTCCTTTAGTATACGGAACGTTGACACTTTTAAAAGTATCAGTTTATGATGATTTCAACAGGTCAGTTTACGAAGAAGGAGTCAGACGAGATGGACATGCTATCATTTCAACTCACGCGCAATCAGGAAAAACCACTTTATGAACAGCTTTATCAACAGATCCGAAATGAAATCATTGCCGGTCGTTTAGCATACGGCACGAAATTACCATCCAAACGAAAACTCGGTCAATTTTTGAACTTAAGTCAAACGACGATTGAGCTTGCTTACCAACAACTCGTCGCAGAAGGATATGTCGAATCCATCTCACGTAAAGGGTACTTCGTTCTTGCCTATGAGGAACTCGCTTACGTCAAAACCTCACCCGTTATCGAACCACGTGTGATTAAAGAAAAACCGATCATCACGTATGATTTTCATCCAAGTAAGATTGAAGGGATCTCTTTCCCGTTTGCCCGTTGGCGAAAGTATGCCAAAGATATCATCGATACCGATCACCACCCACTTGTCTCACTCGGTCATCCGCAAGGAGATCTAGCACTACGCGAAGAGATTGCGACCTATCTCTATCATTCCCGTGGTGTCGTCTGTTCTCCTGAACAAATCGTCGTCGGTTCAGGTGTCGAGCAATTATTGCCGCTCGTCCTCTTCTTACTGGGACGCGACGTCACGTACGGTATCGAGGATCCCGGTTATCATACGACACGCCTCTTACTTGAAAATCATGAACGCATGATTGAACCGATTCGTGTTGATGCGAATGGATTACGGATCGATCAATTACAGGAATCAAACGTCGATGTCATGTATGTCACACCGGCACATCAATTTCCTTCCGGTAGTATCTTATCCGTCAACCGAAGACATCAGTTGTTAAACTGGGCGGCGATGGATCCGACCCGTTTTATCATCGAAGACGACTATGATAGCGAATTCCGCTACAGCGGTAAATCGATTCCGTCTTTACACAACATGGACAGCAATCGTGTCATTTACATGAGTACTTTCTCAAAATCACTCATGCCTTCCCTACGGATCGGTTATATGGTCTTACCCGAAGTCTTACGCGCTCGGTATCAAACAGAACTATCACACTATACCTGTAGTGTCTCGCGCTTCGATCAAACGATCTTGACGCGCTTCATGAAAGAGGGCGACTTTGAACGACATCTCAACCGGATGCGTAAAGTCTATCGTCGCAAGCTCGACGTCTTAATCCAATCACTTCGCCGGATTCCTGCCTTACGATTGACCGGCGAAAGTGCGGGGCTCCATGTCGTCGTTTCCGTAGCGAACGGGATGACGGAGCCGGAGCTCGTAAAGCGGGCACAACAACAAGGCATCCAAGTATATGGTCTTTCTCAATATGCCCAGTTACCGCTTCTCTCCGATACGCCTCAAATCGTCCTTGGATTTGCGAGTCTCTCTGAGCAAGAGTTGATAGAAGGATTACGATTGTTGATGGACGCGTGGGATTTGCATAAATCATCATGAAAAAAGCCTCGCCTTTCTACTAGAGAAAGACGAGGCTTTTGTTTATTGACGTGTATAGTTCGATGCTTCTTTTGTAATTTGAATATCGTGCGGGTGGCTCTCTTGCAAACCAGCGCCCGTCATACGGATGAACTGTGTCTCTTCACGCAATTCTTCTAACGTTGCAGCGCCACAGTATCCCATACCTGAACGAATACCACCAACGAGTTGGTACACCGAATCACCGAGTTTACCACGGTAAGCGACACGTCCTTCGATTCCTTCTGGAACGAACTTCTTGTCTGCTTCTTGGAAGTAACGATCTTGGCTACCGCGTTTCATCGATGCTTCAGAACCCATACCACGGTACGTTTTGAATTGACGTCCTTGGTAGATTTCCATCTCACCTGGGCTCTCTTCTACTCCTGCAAGTAAGCTTCCGAGCATGACAGCGTGACCGCCAGCAGCAAGTGCTTTTACGATATCTCCAGAATACTTGATGCCACCGTCAGCGATGATTGAGACACCATGTTTCCGTGCTTCTGTCGCACAATCGAAGACGGCTGTGATTTGTGGTACACCGACGCCTGCGACAACACGTGTCGTACAGATCGAACCAGGTCCGATACCAACTTTGATGACAGATGCACCGGCTTCAATCAAATCGCGTGTTGCTTCTGCCGTCGCAACGTTACCCGCAATGATTGGTAAGTTTGGATATTCTTCACGAAGTTCACGTACTTTGAGAAGAACACCTTCTGAGTGACCGTGTGCCGTATCGACGACGAGTGCATCGACACCTGCATCGACAAGGAACTTCGCGCGCGTCGAAGCGTCTTTCGTTACGCCGACAGCTGCTGCGACGAGTAAACGTCCGAAATGATCTTTCGCAGCATGTGGATACTGTTCGACTTTTTCGATATCCTTTGTCGTGATTAACCCTTTTAATACACCGTTCTCATCAACGAGTGGTAATTTTTCGATGCGATGTTTGTGGAGAATCTGTTCTGCTTCAGCAAGGGACGTACCAACTTTTGCTGTCACGAGTTCTTCTGTCGTCATCACCGTTTCAATGACAGTCGAGTAATCCTTGACGAAACGAAGATCACGGTTCGTCAAAATCCCTACTAATTTACGCTCTGTTTCGTTATTAACGATTGGAACACCAGAGATGCGGTACTTGCTCATCAAATACTCAGCATCGTAAACTTGACGCTCTGGCGTCAAATAGAACGGATTCGTGATGACACCATTTTCAGAACGTTTGACGCGATCGACATGTTCTGCTTGTTCTTCCATTGACATATTCTTATGAATGACACCAAGACCACCTTGACGTGCCATTGCGATTGCCATCGGTGCTTCTGTGACGGTATCCATCCCAGCACTGATCAACGGAATATTAAGTGTGATCCCTTCACATAGCGTGACAGATAAATCAACGTCGCGCGGTAAGACACTCGAACGACGGGGTACGAGTAAGACGTCATCAAACGTCAAACCCTCTTTAGCAAATTTGTTCTCCCACATGTTATCCACTCGCTTTCTCTTTTATAAAAGAATATTGATGTTATGGTAACAAGCAGAGGGTGTCATGTCAATGACTCGACCAATAATCAGAACAGTCTGAAGTTTCACATAACACAAAAAGACCGACCTGCAATCTGCAGATCGGTCAAGTGCCTGGCAACGTCCTATCCTCACAGGGGGAAGCCCCCAACTACTTTCGGCGTTCAAGTGCTTAACTTCCGTGTTCGGCATGGGAACG
>NZ_JACSNC010000009.1:0-1283 GCF_018618955.1 Exiguobacterium sp. s191
CGAGCCCGTCGTCTGGTGACGATAGCCAAGTGGTCACACCCGTTCCCATGCCGAACACGGAAGTTAAGCACTTGAACGCCGAAAGTAGTTGGGGGCTTCCCCCTGTGAGGATAGGACGTTGCCAGGCTTTTGTTTTTTTAATAAAACAATTGACAGACTTACATAGATGTTTTATCATTATAGAAGTCGTCACCTTATACTTAAACGGTCCTGTGGTGTAGCGGTTAACATGCCTGCCTGTCACGCAGGAGATCGCGGGTTCGAATCCCGTCAGGACCGCCATTTTAATATCGGCTTTGTAGCTCAGTTGGTAGAGCAAAGGACTGAAAATCCTTGTGTCGGCGGTTCGATTCCGTCCAAAGCCACCATTTCTTTTGCCGGTGTAGCTCAGCTGGTAGAGCAACTGACTTGTAATCAGTAGGTCGCGGGTTCGACTCCTGTTGCCGGCACCATTTTTATTTTGGCGATTGTGGCGAAGTGGTTAACGCACCGGATTGTGATTCCGGCATTCGTGGGTTCAATTCCCATCAGTCGCCCCATTTTTTAACTTCATATCATTTATGTGTCATTAGCTCAGTTGGTAGAGCATCTGACTTTTAATCAGAGGGTCGCAGGTTCGAATCCTGCATGACACACCATTTTTATGCGGGTGTGGCGGAATTGGTAGACGCGCTAGATTTAGGATCTAGTGTCTTTGACGTGGGGGTTCAAGTCCCTTCACCCGTACCATTTATATGCGGAAGTAGTTCAGTGGTAGAATACGACCTTGCCAAGGTCGGGGTCGCGGGTTCGAATCCCGTCTTCCGCTCCATTTATATTTGAATAGCATTATGCGGTCGTGGCGGAATCGGTAGACGCGCTAGGTTGAGGGCCTAGTGGTGGCAACATCGTGGAGGTTCAAGTCCTCTCGACCGCACCATATGATGCACCCTTAGCTCAGCTGGATAGAGTACTTGACTACGAATCAAGGGGTCGGGAGTTCGAATCTCTCAGGGTGCACTTTTCGGGAAGTAGCTCAGCTTGGTAGAGCACTTGGTTTGGGACCAAGGGGTCGCAGGTTCGAATCCTGTCTTCCCGACCATTATTTTCATACGAAATACATTGGACTTTGAAAACTGAACGATGAGGCAAAAATCGTATTCTATGGAATACAAACATGAATGAAGCGCAAGCTTCGTCAATCGTGACTTCGGTCACACAACGAGCAAGTCAAACACTTCATGGAGAGTTTGATCCTGGCTCAGGACGAACGCTGGCGGCGTGCCTAATACATGCAAGTCGAG